>JALHJW010000007.1 GCA_022839785.1 Desulfovibrio sp.
CGCCGCCGTTGGCGGCGTGAGCGAGCCGAGAACCACGTTTCTCGGCAGAGCGATCCTCCGCACAATACGGCTCTGCGTATTGTGCGGACGTCACACTAGCGATCCCGCGCGGCCCGGGCCGCAGGCCTCTCCGGGCCCCGCGCCGGGACCGGGCAGGGGAGGGGGCGCTTTCGGCCCCCCCCCCGCGCCCGTCTCCGCTCCCTCCGCCTCCCCGCCGTCCGGCCCGGGGCCGTCCGCCCGGCCCGCCGCGCGGGCGCGCGACAGAAACGGATAATTTTAAAACAATAATGTCATAAATCGGCATCCATGTCGAATCATGCGGCTTCGTGTCGACAGGGTGAACGGCGTGCACTCCCGCACGGCCGTTCACCCTGTCCATTCCCCCGTGTAATGACTGGATATTCCCCGTGTCGCGCCGGGCTTTCGGGGCGGGCAGGAATCTTGATCATCAAATACATAATTGGTAAATTTTGTAACACTGCCCCAAAAAAATTTCGACAGGAGTTGCAATTTTGTGGACAATACAAAAATGAATTGCTAGATGAGGCCCCGTAAGTCACAAATTTGCCACGGGAGGCAGGTATGAACGCGGCGGATACCGGTTTTGTCCTCATCAGCGCGGCCCTGGTCATGTTCATGACCCCTGGGCTGGCCCTCTTCTACGGCGGCATGGTCCGCTCCAAGAACGTGCTCGGCACGCTCATGCAGAGCTTCATCCTGCTCGGCCTGGTCAGCGTGCTCTGGGCGGTCGTCGGCTACACCCTGGCCTTCGGCACGGACGTCGGCTCGCTCATCGGCGGTCTGGACCACCTCTTCCTGAAGGACGTGGGGCTGGACGTGGCCGAGGACAGCGCCCTGACCATCCCGCCCATGGCCTTCATGATCTTCCAGTGCATGTTCGCGGTGATCACCCCCGCGCTGATCACCGGCGCCTTCGCCGAGCGCATGAAGTTCGGCCCCTTCCTGCTCTTCTCGGCCCTGTGGCTGCTCGCCATCTACTGTCCCATGGCCCACTGGGTCTGGGGCGGCGGCTGGATGGCCGAGATGGGCGCGCTCGACTTCGCGGGCGGCGCGGTGGTCCACATGAGTTCCGGCGCGGCCGCCCTGGCCGCCTGCATCGTCTGCGGCAAGCGCAGGGGCTACGGCAAGGAGCCGCACATCCCGCACAACCTGCCCATGACCATCCTCGGCGCGGGCATCCTCTGGTTCGGCTGGTTCGGCTTCAACGCGGGCTCGGCCCTGGCCGCCAACGGCCAGGCCGCCAGCGCCTTCGCCGTGACCCACTTCGCGGCCGCGGCCGCCGCCCTCGCCTGGATCGGCATCGAGTGGTGGCATCGCGGCAAGCCCACCACCCTGGGCGCGGCCTCCGGCGCGGTGGCGGGCCTGGTGGCCATCACCCCGGCCGCGGGCTTCGTCTCCTCCATGCCCGCCATCCTCATGGGCCTGATCGTGGGCGTGCTCTGCTACGGCGCGGTGCTGCTCAAGACCCGCCTGGGCTACGACGACTCCCTGGACGTGGTCGGCATCCACGGCGTGGGCGGCACCTTCGGCGCGCTGGCCACCGGCCTCTTCGCCAACTACGGCGACTACACCGGCCTGTTCTACGGCAACCCCGGCCAGCTCTGGATTCAGTTCCTCTCCGTTGTCGCCACCTGGGTCTTCTGCTTCGCGGGCAGCTTCATCCTGCTCAAGCTGGTGGACGCCCTCTTCGGGTTGCGCGCCGATCCGGAAAGCGAGATGAAGGGCCTGGATATTGCCGAACACAGCGAGACCGGCTACCAGTGGTAGTCCGGGAGCCGAGGAGCACGCCATGAAGAAGATCGAAATCATCGTCCGGCCCTTCAAGCTGGAGGAAGTCAAGGACGCCCTGGCCGACGTCGGCGTGAAGGGCATGACCGTGAGCGAGGTCAAGGGCTTCGGCCGCCAGCGCGGCCACAAGGAGGTCTACCGCGGGGCCGAGTACCAGGTGGACTTCGTGGTCAAGGTCAAGATCGAAGTCGTGTGCGAGGACGCCGCCGCCCCGGCCATCGTGGAGGCCGCCCGCAAGGCCGCGGCCACCGGACAGGTCGGCGACGGCAAGATCTTCGTCTCCCCCGTGGAGGAGACGGTCCGCATCCGCACCGGCGAAACCGGCGACGCCGCCGTCTAGCCGGTCCCGGGGCGTTCGTGGACAGCCGCACCCTTCCCCCGGCCGCGGTCCGGCTGGCCGAGGCCAGAGCCCGGCTGACGGCCGGGGGGGAGTGCGGCAGGCCCTACGAGACCGCCCACGCCGGTCTTTTCGACGACTACTTTCTCGCCTGCCTAAAGGAGGAATCCGCGCTTCCGCAGGACGCGCCGTTCCTCCTCCTGGCGCAGGGCGGCTACGGCCGCGGCCGCCTCTCGCCCTGCTCGGACATCGACATCTGCGTCCTCTTCGCGGGCGGCGTGCCCCCCGGGGCCGAGACCCTGGCCCGCGCCCTCTTCTATCCCCTCTGGGACCTGGGGCTGACCCTGGACTACAGCCTGCGCTCCCTGCCCGAGACCCTGGCCCTGGCGCGGGGCGAGCCCAAGGTCATGGCCGCCCTGCTGGAGGCCCGCCCCCTGGGCGGCCCGGGCGGCGAACCGCTCTGGCTGGAGTTCCGCCGCGCCTTCCTGGACGTGGCGCGCGGCCCGGCCCGCCTCGCCTTCCTCGACTGGCTGGAGCGCATGGACGGCCCCAAGGCCGCCGAGCGCGGCGACGGGGCCTCGCTCCTGGAGCCGGACCTCAAGGAAGGCCCGGGCGGCCTGCGCGACTGGCAGCAGATCGGCTGGCTGGCCGCGCTCTTTCCCGGACGCGAGGGGGCCACGCTCTTCGACCTCGGCCTGCTCGAACCGGGCGAACTCTTCGCCCTGACCGGGGCGGCCGAGCGCGTGGCCCAGGTGCGCTGCGGCCTGCACCGCGTGACCCGCCGCCGCCAGGACGCGCTCTATTTCGAGTTGCAGGAGGACGTGGCCCGCGTCCTGGGCGAGGGCGAGGGCCGCGAGGCCGCCGCCGCGCTGCTCTCCGGCCTGCAGCCCGCCATGGCGCGGGTGCGTCTGGCGCGCGAGGCCATGGTCCGCGAGGTGCGCAGCCGCCTGCGGCCCGGCCCCCGCCTGGAGAACCTGCCCGAGGGGCTGGCCGACACGCCCGGCGGCCTCGGCTTCGTGGAGGACCCGGCGGCCGAGCCCGCCCTGTGCCTGGCCCTCTTCGAGACCGCCGCGGCCACGGGCCGCATGCCCTGTTTCTCGGCCCAGGCCGCGGTGCGCCGCAGCCTGCCCGCCACGGAGCGCCTGCGCCGGGGCGTGGGCCTGTTCCACTGGCTGCCGCGCGTGCTCTCCCTGCCCTTCGGCCGCGAGGCGGGCCGCGCCATGCTCGAACTGGGCCTCCTGGGCGCGCTGGTCCCGGAGCTGGGCGCGGTGCAGAACCTGGTGCAGCGTGACGGCTTCCACCGCTTTCCCGTGGGCCGCCACAGCCTGCGCGTGGCCCGGCTCCTGGCCCTGGCCCGGGAGGGGGGCGACGGGGACGGGGAGATCCACCCCCTGCTGCTCCAGGCCGCGGCCGAGGCCCCGGACCGCGAGGTCCTGGTCTGGGCCGGGCTGCTGCACGACGTGGGCAAGGGGCTTCCGGACCACGCCGAGGCCGGGGTCTCCCCGGCCCGCGCCGCGCTCGAACGCATGGGCGTGTCCCCGGCCCGCGTCGAGGAGGCCTGTTTTCTGGTGCGCCGCCACCTGCTGCTCATGGACACGGCCGCGCGCCGCGACCTGGGCGACGTGGCCACGGCCTCGCGCGTGGCCGGGATCGTGGGCGACACGGGCAGGCTGGCCGCGCTCACGGCCCTGACCGCGGCCGACGCCATGGCCACCGGCCCGGCCGCCTGGAGCGGCTGGAAGGCCTCGCTCCTGCGCGAACTGAGCCACAAGGTGGAGCGCCTGCTGCGCGCCGGTCCCCTGGGCGAGCCCCTGGCCGGGCGCGTGGTCATGGAGCGCCGCGAGCGCGTGCGCTCCCTGGCCCTGCCCCAGGTGGAGGCCTCGCTGGTGGAGAGCTTCCTCGACGCCCTGCCGCCGGACTGCCTGCTGCGCCTCCCGCCCGAGGCCGTGCGCCGCCACCTCGACCTCTACGACCGCTTCCGCGCGGCCTACGCCGAGGACCAGCAGATCCGCCCGGCCAGGAGCGCGGGGCGCGGCCTCACGGTCCACACCGCGCGCCTCGTGGAGTCGCCCGGCATCTGGGAGTTCGCGGTCATGGCCCCGGACCAGCCGCGCCTCTTCGCCACCCTGGCGGGCTGCATCAGCCTGCACGGCGCGGACATCCTGGCCGCGGACATCTTCACCCTCTCGGGCGGCACGGCCCTGGACGTCTTCGTGGCCCAGTGCCCGGCGGGCGACGCCGAGAGCCAGCGGGAGCGCGAGGAGATCTGGGCGCAGACCGCGCTCGCGGTGCGCTGGGCGCTCACGGGCAAACTCTCCCTGGACTTCCGCATCCAGGAGCGCCGCGCCTCGCCCTACGTCCGGCCGCCGCGCGGCACGGGCCGCGAGCCCTCGGTGCGCATCGACAACGACCTCTCGGACTTCTTCACGGTCATCGAGGTGGCGGCCGACGACCGCCTGGGCCGCCTCTACGACATCGCGGCCTGCCTGGCCGACGCGGGCGTCTCGGTGCACTCGGCCAAGATCGCCACGCACGGCGGGCAGATCCTGGACGTCTTCATGGTGCGCGGCCCCGGCGGCCTCAAGGTCGAGGACCCGGCGCTGCAACGGGAGCTGCGCGCCGCGCTCCTGACCCGCCTCTCGGCCTGATCCGGCCGCCGTCCCCCCCGCGCCTCCCCGGCTCCGGCCCGGATTTGCCTCCGGCCCGGGCTTTTGCCGTCCGCGGCCTTGCCGCGCGGCCCGGATTCGCGCTACACCGGTCCCGGCAGAGCAACCCAAGGAGTCCGCGTGCCCTCGGCCGAGACCTTGAGCATCATCACCATCCACGACGGCCTTTCCGCCGGGCTCTCGCATTTCTCCCAGACCAGCCGGGCCGCGGCCGTCTACGCCGTGAAGCCGGGCGACCCGCTGCGCGTGCACGATCCCCAGAACCTGCTGGCGGGCCACGAGCTGAAGCTCAAGGAGATCTTCGCCGACAGCGAGGCGTGGCGCAGCGGCCCGCCCGCGGCGGGCTGGCCCGCGGCGGGCTGGCCCGCGGCGGGCTGGCCCGCGGACCACGCGCCCGTGGCGCCGCCGCCGCTCTCCGGCCTCATCGCCTGCGGCGGCCGCTCGCGCACCGTGGCCTACCAGATGTGGTTCACCGAGCACCACCCGGACATGTGCTCCACCGGCCCCACGCGCTGCTGGCTGGAGCACGCCGTGCGCCTGCTCGGCCACGACCTGGCCTCGCGCGAGGCCGTGGCCCTGGGCACCTCGGGCTACGTGCTGCAGGAGTACGCGCCCCACGCCGTGCGCGACTACATCGTGGACGAACGCAACCGCCGCCTGGGCTGGGACACGGGACTGCGCATCTACCCCCTGCTCGACGCCACCCTAGGCATCTCCAAGACGCGCGAGGAGGGCCGCCAGGCGCGCGGCGAGATCGGTTTCGTGGAGCCGGGCCTGCTGGACGGCCTCGCCTGGCTGGTCCGCTTCCCGGCCGAGGAGCGGCCCCTGCTGCGCGACGTGAAGCACGTGCGCAAGCTCCTGCAGGCCGCCGAGGGCGGCGGCTGCTGGCTGGCCTCGGACGGCCGCTGCGTGGCGGGCATCGCCCGCGGCGACAAGCCCGCGGGCTCGGTGACGGCGGATTTCCGGGGGAGCTTCGGCTTCATCCGGCTGGACGAGGAGACGGTCTGCTCCTTTGCCGACGGGGCCTTCAGCTCCGGCACGCGCAAGGCCAACCTGGTGCATCTGGAAGAGGTGCTCCTGGCCTCGCGCCTGGACGACGCGGTCCAGCACGCCCTCTTCCAGATCGTGCAGACCCTGGTCCACGCCGCCCAGGACGGCGGCCACGGCTGCGGCCTGGTGGTGGACCTGGGCCTGTCGCCCCTGGCCATCCCCGGCCAACACCCCGAAGCGCCCCTGGACCTGACCGCGCCCGGCGCGCTGGAGCTGGCCAAGGCCCTGGGCTGCGTGGACGGCGCGCTGCACATCGGCGGCGACCTGCGGCTGCACGGCTTCGCCTGCCTGCTGGACGGCCTCACCGTGCCGGGCGAGAGCCGGGCGCGCGGCGCGCGCTACAACTCGGCGGTGCGCTTCACGGCCATGCACGACGACATCGTGGTCGTGGTGGTCTCCTCGGACCGGCCGGTGTCGATCATCCAAAACGGCGTGGAGTTGACTGCGAGCTGCGACTGGATTCCCATCTCCAGCCGCCTGAGACGGCCCCCCACCCTGGAGGCCTGGCTGGCCGCGGCGGGGGTCTGAGGCCGGGTCCGGCCGCGAGGGCGGCGGGCGCGGCGGAAAATGGCGCGGGATCGGGAGACGGGACGGAGCCGCGCCGGAAGACGCGGGCGGGAGACAGGGCCGGGCGGACCGCCCGGCTAGCTCAGATTGGCCTCGGCGGCGTTCTCCAGGGCGGCCACGGCCAGGGCCTTCTCGCGCGTGAAGCGGGAGAGCACGGCCTCGCGCACGCGCTCCGTGGAGCCGCCGAAGTGGCGGCCGCGCTCGGCGTAGACCTTCTCGATGAGATCCCTGTAGAACTCCAGGCTGCCGTCGGCCCGCATGTCCTCAAGCACCCGGCCGAAGACGTTCTGCGCCCCCGTGGCCCCGTGCTGCACCGCCGTGGAGAAGACCACCTCGCGCAGCGCCTTGGGGAGCATGTTCTCCCCGATGCCGAGCTGCTCCAGGATGCCGGAGAGGGCCGGGCGGTAGTGGGTCTTTTCCACGAACTCCCGCTGCAGCCTGCCGAACTCCTCGGGGAATTCGGCGGCGATGGCCCGCCAGGCGTCGGGCATGGCCCCGGAGGCCGAGCCGGTGTTGGCCGGACCGGCCTCGCGCAGCCGTTCGGCCAGGGCCGGGGACTGCGCCTCAAGATATCCGAGGAACTCCTGCAGGGAGCCCTTGGCCGAGGAGAGCTGGAAGGTGCCGTAGGAGGTCCCGCCCACGCGGTCGAAGCCCACGGCGGCCGGGCCGTCGCGGCCCGACTCGAAGCGGCTGGAGAGCCCGCCCACGTCGTCGATGCCCTCGTCCGGGACCTCCGCCTCGGGCGCGGCCGCCTCCGGCTCCCTGGCCGGAGCGCCCTGGTTCAGCCGGTCGGCGAGCTGCATGGCCATCATGGTCATGATCATGTTCATCTGGATCTGGCCGTTCATCATGCCGCCGCCCCCGCCACCGCCCATGCCGCCCTCGCCGCCCTCGCCCAGCGACTGGGCCAGGAACTGGTTGGCCATGGAGTACTGCATGGTCTGGCCCATGGAGGCCATCATCTTGTTGAAGTCCATGGACGGGCCGGACTGCCGGTTTTCCGACGCAGCCGGGCGGGCGGCCCCGGAAGGGCCGTAGGCGTTGATTTCTATGGGCGCGGTGGACATGGCGTTTCCTCGCGTCGTCGGGTCTGTGCGGTTCTGCGGCCATGCCGCTGCAACCGCCGTGCCGGACGCGAGGAACGCCTGAAAAAACCGTGCTATTGCGGCGTTTTCAAGGCCTCTTCCGGGGCCGCGGGGCCGAGGGCCTCGTACAGGGGACCGGCCTGCTCCGGACGCGGCCAGCCGCCCTTGAAGAGCACGTCCTTGACCGTGGCGTTCTCTCCGTACAGGCGGCGCAGCGCGTCCTCCTTGGGCGAGACGTAGGCCGCCTGCGCCGTCAGCCCGGCCCAGAAGCCGTCGCCCAGGGTGAAGGTCACGATGCCGTCGATGGCCTGGTTCAGCGTGGCCTCGTGCTGCTTCAGCCTGTTGCCGTCGATCTGGCGCACCGAGCCGCCCAGATCCAGGGTCATGCCGGAAAAGCGTCTGGCCGTGGCCTCGTCCATGACCAGCATGACCACCTGGTTCTCCGTGGCCCCGATGACCAGACCCGCGTTGGCCGCGGTGAAGCGGTAGAAGGCCGGGGCCGACCACTGCCCGTCCGCGCCCCGCACCGTCAGCACGCCGTCGCCGGACGCGCCGCCGAAGACCAGGGCCGCGTCGGCTATGCGCGGAAAGACCAGCGCCCCTTTGGCCTTGGGCAGCAGGCCGCCGATCGCGGCCGTGGCCTCGTTGGCCCGCATGGCCCGCACCGTGGCCGCGGCCTTGCTGATCAGCCCCTGCTCCACCAGCGGCGGCAGGGGCGGCGGGGTCTTGGGCGGGGAACAGGCGGAAAGGGCCAGGAGCGACGCCGCGAGCAGCGCGGCGCGGAGCGCGGGGAGGAGACGGGCGGACTGTTTCATGCCCCCAGCATAGCGCAGCCGGACGGCAAAGGGAATGGCGCCGCGCGACGCAGGGGGTCCCGCGTCCCGCCCCGCGTCCCGCCGGAGGACGGGACGCGGGGCTCCGCGCGGATGCGGGGGGCTACTGCGCCGCCGGGGGGGCCGGGGTCTCCGGGGCCGGTTCCGGGGCGGGGGAGGGCGGGGCCTCGCTCTCCCGGGCCAGGCTCTCCAGCCGCAGGGACAGGCCGGCCAGCAGCTCCGCCGCGGCGGCCAGGCCGTCCAGCTGGCCCGGCGTGGCCGCGCGGCGCACGGCCCATTCCGCCACGTAGAAGGTTTCGTCGTCGTCCAGTCCGATCTTCCCGGCGCGCTCGCGCACCGCGCGGATCGCGGCCGCCCGCGCCGCGGCCCGCTCGGCCACGGCCTGGCGGATCACCGCGTCGGCCTCGGCCCCGGAGAGCGGCTGACCGCCGCCCCCGTCCCAGGTCTTTTCGTAGGCCTGCGCCACCATGGCCGAGGCCGCCTGCGCCGCCTTCACGCGCGCCGTGATCTCGCGGTGCGCGGCCGTGGCCTCCAGCACCTTGCCCGTGTCCGCGGCCAGGGCCGCGTAGAGCCGGTACATGGCCGCCGCGTCCGCCGGGCGCAGCGCCTCGGAACTGAAGCCCCTGGCCGTGCGGTAGTCGCGCCGGGCCTCGGCAGCGGCCTCGCGCAGGAAGCCCAGGAACGGGGTCATGGAGTTCCTGCCCAGGTAGCCCACGAAGCCGGGCTGAAAGACGTAGGCCAGGACGCGGCGGCGCAGCTCCGGCCCGCTGCCCCTGCCCGGGCCGAAGGCGTCGTCCTCCGTGCCGAAGCGCGCGTTCAGGCGGCTCACGCTCAGCTGGCTCAGGGGCCTGTCCCCGCCGTTGTGGCGGCTCTGGGGCGGCTGGTACTGGGCCACGGCCCAGCGCGCCACGGCCCGGAAGAAGGACGAGGGGACCACCGGGTCCTCGGCGAAGGCCTCGGGCGCGTCGCCGGGCGGCGGGGTCACGGCCGCCTGCATGCCCGGCCCCTGCCCCGGGGGCAGGGCCAGCCCGGGCGCGGCCTGCCCCGTGGCGTTCTCCGCCGTGGCGTTGGCCGCGGGCGGCGTCTCGGCCTTGCGCTGCTGGGTGATGGTGCCGGACAGCCAGAAGGCCAGTCCGGCGGCCACGGCCAGCCCCACGGCCAGGCGCAGCCCGTCGCGGCCGCGCGCCTTGGGCCGGGGCGGGGGAAGCTCCTCCTCGGGCAGCCGGGGAAAGCCGGTGGGCTCGGTGTTCTGCTCAGACATCTGGTTTCCTCGCATGGCCGCGTGCGGCCGGTGTGTCCGCGCCCTCGTCCCGGGGCGGAACGCTCAGAGCAGAGGGTGCAACGCGCCGGGGATGTCGTCAAGCGTCTCGCACAGGGCGAGCCCCGCGCCGCGCAGCGCCGCGAGCTTGGCCCCCGCGCCGCCGCCGCTTTCCTCCAGGATGGCCCCGGCGTGGCCCAGCCGTTTGCCCGGCGGGGCCGTGACCCCGGCCACGAAGGCGGCCACGGGCTTGGCGAAGCCGCTGGCCCGGATGAAGGCCGCAGCGTCCTCCTCGGCCCGGCCGCCGATCTCGCCGATGAGCAGCACGGCCCGCGTCTCCGGGTCCGCCGCGGCCAGGCCCAGGCAGTCCACGAAGGAGAGGCCGGTGAAGGGGTCGCCGCCCACGCCGAGGCAGAAGCTCTGCCCCAGTCCGGCCGCGGACAGGCGCGCCGCCGCCTCGTAGGTCAGGGTGCCGCTGCGCGAGAAGACCGCCACCGGGCCGGGCGTGAACGGCTCGGCGGGCATGATCCCGATCTTGGTGCGGCCCGGCACGATCAGCCCCGGCGTGTTCGGCCCCACCAGCCGCGAGCCGCAGCGCCGCACCACGGGCAGCGCGGCCAGCATGTGCTGCTGCGGGATGCCCTCGGTGATGCAGACCACCCAGGGGATGCCCGCGCGCGCGGCCTCCAGGATGGCGTCCGCGGCCGAGTGGCCGGGCACGAAGACGATGCTGGCCTCGATCTCGTGCGCCGCCGCGGCCTGGGCAACGGAGTCGTAGACCGGCACGCCGTCCACGCTCCTGCCGCCGCGAAACGGCGTGACCCCGGCCACCACGTTGGCGCCGTAGGCGCGCATCAGGGCCACGTGGCGGCCCGCCACCGCGCCGGTGATCCCCTGCACCAGCACGGGCGAGTCCCTGCCCAGGGAAAAGGCCGTGAGGGGCGAGGGCGCGGGCCAGGAATCGTCGTCGCTGTCCAGCGCCGCCTTGCCGGACTGGGCCGGGGCGTCCGCCCGCTCCGGGCGCGCGGGCGCGGAGGCGGGCGCGAGGCCGCGCAGCGCCGCCACGGCCCCGGCCATGTCCGCCGCCACGTGGACCCCGGGCAGGGCGAGGCCGTCCAGCACGGCCAGCCCCTCGGCCGCGCCGTTGCCCGCCAGACGGACCACCAGGGGCCGGGCCGGGGGCCTGCCCCCGAGCACCGCGGCCAGGGCGCGGGCCACGTCGCCGCAGGAAAGAATGCCGCCGTAGATGTTGATGAACACGGCGCGCACCCGCGCGTCGCCGAACAGCATGTCCAGGGCGCGGCGCATGCGGCCCTCGTCCGCCGTGCCGCCCAGGTCCAGGAAGTTCGCCGCCGCCAGGCCCGCCAGGTTCAGGCTGTCCATGCTCGCCATGCCCAGGCCCGCGCCGTTGGCCAGCAGGCCGATGTTCCCGCCCAGGCGCACGTAGGCGAAGCCCGCCTCGCGCGCGGTGCGCTCCTCCGGGCCGAGATGCAGGGGCTCGTGGAACTCCTCCAGGGAGGGGCGCAGCGCCAGCATGCCCGGGTCCACCTCGCACTTGGCGTCCAGGGCCAGGAAACGGCCGCCGTCCTTGGCCGGAAGGTGGACCAGGGGATTGATCTCGGCCAGGAGCAGGCCGTTGACGCGCACCGCCTCCCACAGCCGCTCCACCAGCTCGCGGAAGGCGCTCCAGGCCCCGGCGGGCAGGCCCAGGGCGAAGAAGGCCGCGCGCACCTGGTGCTGCTCCGGCCCGCCGGGCAGGTCGATGCACTGCGTCCGCACCGTCCCTCCCTCGCGCTCCACGTCCACCCCGCCCGCGGCCCCGGCCGTGAGCACCAGGCAGGCGCGGTCGCGCGAGACCGCGAGCGAGAGGTAGAGTTCGCGCTCGTGCGCCACCAGGGGCTCGACGCGGGCCAGACGCACCGGCTCGCCGCCGATGCTCAGGGAGAAGACGCGGGCCAGGGCCGCGTCCAGCTCCTCCGGGGTGGCGGCGGGCAGCACCCCGCCCGCCTTGCCGCGTCCGCCCGAAAGCACCTGGGCCTTGACCAGCCAGGGCGGGGGAAAGGGGAGGGCGGGCCGCGGCCCGTCCGCCCGGACCAGGACGCCGGGAGGCGTGGCGATCTTCGCCCCGGCGAGAAGCGCCTTGCTTTTGTCTTCGTCGAGCAGCATGCGTGCGTCCGCGAGGTTCGGGTGGATGGTTCCGCCCGTTCTACCCCCCCCGGCGGACGATATGCAACCTCTTCGTGCCGCGCCCCGGTCCGGGCGGGGGGAGGGCGGTCCGGTCCGGGCGCAAAAAAAAGGGAGCCGCGCGGGGATCGTCCCCGGGCGGCTCCCTGCGCGCGCGGGAGGAAGGGTCAGCCGATGGCGACCAGTTCGACCTCGAAGGTCAGGGACTGTCCGGCCAGGGGATGGTTGCCGTCCAGGGTCACGGTCTCGTCCGTGACCTCGGTGACCACCACGTGGGCGGGCTGGCCGTCCTCGGTGGTGAAGGCCAGCATCATGCCCGGCTCGGGCTGGATGTGGTCGGGGATCTGGTCGCGGGGCACGGCGCAGGCCAGGGAGTCGTCGTAGGTCCCGTAGCCCTCGTCCGGGCCGAAGGTCACGGCGCGCGTCTCGCCCACGGCGAGGCCGATCACCGCGTTCTCGAAACCGGCGATGACCTGGCCCTCGCCCAGGACGAACTCCAGCGGCTCGCGCTCGCGGGAGCTGTCGAAGACCGAGCCGTCGGGCATGGTGCCGGTGTAATGGACCTTGACGGTGTCGCCTTTCTTGGCCTGGGCCATGGGATGTCCTCCATGCGGATGGGTGGTGTGTGCGGGGATGCGGGCGTTGCGAGACGCATGAAGGCAAACGCCGCCGCTGCCGAAAAATCAAGCCTACAGGAGCGGGCGCGGGTTGTCCAATCATTCGCGCCGCCCCCGCGCGCGCTTCCATATACGATGACGCGGCCGGGGAGGCGCGCGGCCAAGCGTCCCCCCGGCCGCGCCCGGGACATTTTTCCGGCCCGGGGGGTTGACGGGGGCGGCTGGAAGGGATAAAGCCTCTTTCTCTTTTCTGGAGGACGTCATGTTTGCTATTATCGAGACGGGCGGCAAGCAGTACCGCGTGGAAGAAGGCCGGTACTTCAAGGTCGAGCGTGTGCACGCCGAGACCGGTGCCGAATTTGTTCTGGACAAGGTTCTTCTGGTCAACAAGGCCGGCTCGGTCAGCGTGGGCGCGCCCTACGTGGCCGACGCCAAGGTGACCTGCGAGGTGCTGGAGCACGGCCGCGGCAAGAAGGTGATCACCTTCAAGAAGCGCCGCCGCAAGGACTCCGCCGTGAAGCGCGGCCACCGCCAGGAGTTCACCACCCTGAAAGTCAAGGCCATCAGCGCCTAAAGGTATCGGGAGGACGCCATGGCTCACAAAAAAGCAGGCGGCAGCTCGCGCAACGGACGCGACAGCGCCGGGCAGCGGCGCGGCGTGAAGCGCTTCGGCGGCCAGAAGGTGCTGGCCGGAAACATCCTGGTGCGGCAGCTCGGCACCAAGGTCCACCCCGGCGACGGCGTGGGCATGGGCCGCGACTACACGCTCTTCGCCCTGGTCGAGGGCGTGGTGCGCTACGAGTCCTACCGCCGCAACAACAAGGTCAAGACCCGCGTCCACGTCGAGCCGCTCCAGGCCTAGCGCCTGACGGCCGCCGAGAGGGCGGAGGAACGGGGCGGGAGCCGCTTGGCTGCCCGCCCTTTTCGCGTTCCCGGCCGGACGCGGCGCTATCCCAGCGTCCGTTCGTGTGCTAAGGACATCCCATGCGATTCATCGACGAAGCGAACATCCTCGTGCGGGCGGGCAAGGGCGGCAACGGCTGCGTCTCCTTCCGCCGCGAGAAGTTCATCCCGCGCGGCGGCCCCAACGGCGGCGACGGCGGCAAGGGCGGCGACGTGATCCTGCGCGCCTCGCCGCGCATGCTCACGCTCTACGACTTCCGCCACAAGCGCGTCTACGAGGCCGAGAACGGCCGCCCCGGCCAGGGCAGCCAGATGTACGGGCGCGGCGGCGACGACCTCGTGGTGGAGCTGCCCGTGGGCACGCTGGTCTACGAGATCGAGCCCGGCGCGGCCAAGGCCGGTCCGGCCGGTCCGGTGCGGCCCGGCGGGGCCTACGGCCCCGAGGGCGCGGAGATCGGCGCGGACGAGCCCGAGGAGGACGAGACCCCGGCCTCCATGAAGCTGCTGGCGGACCTCTCCGAGCCCGGCCAGGAGTTCGTGGTGGCCAAGGGCGGCCGCGGCGGCAAGGGCAACGAGCACTTCAAGTCCTCGACCATGCGCGCCCCGCGCTTCGCCCAGCCCGGCGAGGAAGGGGAGCAGTTCCGCATCCGCCTGGAGCTGAAGATCCTGGCCGACGTGGGCCTCGTGGGGCTGCCCAACGCGGGCAAGTCCACCTTCATCAGCGCCATCTCCCGCGCCCGGCCCAAGATCGCGCCCTATCCCTTCACCACCCTGGCCCCCAACCTCGGCGTGGTCGAGGACGATTTCGGCCGCCAGCTCGTCATCGCCGACATCCCCGGCCTGGTCGAGGGCGCGCACCTGGGGCAGGGCCTGGGCCACACCTTCCTGCGGCACGTGGAGCGCACGCGCATCCTGGTCCACCTCCTGGCCGCCGAGGAGGCGCGGGGGGAGCAGCCCTTCGCGGGCTTCGACCTCATCGACGAGGAGCTGGCCGCCTTCGACCCGGTCCTGGCCCGCAAAACCCAGGTCAGGGTCATCAACAAGATTGATATTCTCACGCCCGAAGAGCTAGAAGAGTTGCGCGCGGCGGCCCGGAGCGAGGGCCGCGACCTGCGCTTCATCTCCGCCCTGCGCGGCGACGGCGTGGAGGAGCTGATGGAGGAGGTCTGGCGGCTGGCCAAGCCGCTGCCGCTTCCCGAAACGGCTCCCGCGCCCGTGCCCGAGGGCGGCCCGGACGGGGGGGAGGGGCCGGCGGGCTGAGCCGCCACCCGGACAGCACGGACGACAACGGCGGCCCCAGGCCGCAAGCGAGTTTTCCATGAGCCGCACGCAAGCCCGCGACTGGCGCGCCGAGAAGCGCCGCATCCTGGAACACTGCAAGCGCGTGGTGGTGAAGGTCGGCAGCGCCGTCCTGACCTCGGACGCGGGTTTGGACCTGCGCGTGGTCAACCGTCTGGCCGACCAGATCGCGGTGCTGCACGACCGGGGCTTCGAGGTGACCATCGTCACCTCCGGGGCCGTGGCCGCGGGCCGCCGCGCCATCTCCTGCCGCCACGAGTGCGCCCTGGCCCTGACCCTGCCCGACCGCCAGGCCGTGGCCGCCATCGGCCAGTCGCGGCTGATGCGCGAGTACGACGAGGCCTTCCACCGCTACGACAAGACCACGGCCCAGATCCTGCTCACGCGCAGCGACTTCCAGGACCGCGCCCGCTTCCTCAACGCGCGCAACACGCTGCGCACCCTGCTCACCTGGCGGGTGATCCCGGTGATCAACGAGAACGACACCGTGGCCGTGGCCGAGCTGAAGTTCGGCGACAACGACACCCTGGCCTCCATGGTCCTCTCCCTGGTGGAGGCCGACCTCTTCGTCAACCTGACCAGCGCCAAGGGCGTCTTCACCGAGAACCCGGAGAAGAACCCCGCGGCCAAGCCCCTGCCGGTCATCGAGAACATCGCGGAGATGGACGTGGAGGCCATGTGCGACGGCAAGACCGCCGCGGGCACCGGCGGCATGTACTCCAAGCTGCTGGCGGCGCGGCGCGCGGCCCAGCTCGCCGTGCCCACGCTCATCGTCTCCGGCCGCACCCCCTTCGCCCTGGAGAAGGCCTTCGACGGCGAGGACATCGGCACCTGGGTGCTGCCCGCGGAACACGCGGTCTCGCGCCGCAAGTTCTGGATGGCCTACCACGCCAAGCCCTGCGGCCAGGTCTGGATCGACCAGGGCGCGGCCACGGCCCTGCGCGAGCGCGGCAAGAGCCTGCTGGCCATCGGCATCACCCGCGTGGAGTGCGACTTCCCCGAGGGCGGGCTGGTGCGCGTCCTGGATTTCCAGGGACAGACCGTGGGCGTGGGCCTGTCCAACTACTCCTCCAAGGACCTGCAGGCCATCATGGGGCTGAAGTCCGACGACATCGCCCGCGTGCTCGGCCCGGGCCTCTACCCCGAGGCCATCCACCGCGACAACATGCTCCTGGACCCGGCGCTGTAGCACCCCTCCCGCCGGGACGCGAAATAATAAGACGCGGCGGGCCGGTGCGCCCGCCGCGCCTGTCCGGCCCCTTTTCCTGCCGCTCCGCGCCTGCCGCGCCGCCCCTTTCCGGTTTGCCTTTCTCCGTCCGGTTCGGGTATCCTGAACGCCATTTCCCGTGTGGGGACGCCGGGCAGGCGGGCCGCGACGGTCGCGGACCGCCCTTCGTCCGGCCGGGAGGGCGCATGGCGCGTGGTCGTTTCCGAGCTTCCCAGGCCGTCCGGCCCGGGCGCGTCGTGCCTTGGCGCGTGCGGCCGGGGAGGGGAGGATGAGCGGACGTCTCGGTCTTCGTCTGGCCCTCCGGCTGGGCCTCGCCGCCGTGCTGGTCACGCTGGCGGGCGCGGCCCTGACGCACGTCCTGATGCGCGACACCCTCCTGGAGCAGGCCGAGCTGCGCACCGAGCGGATGGCCGCGGCCTTCAGCCTGGCCTGGCGGGACGCGCCCGCCTCGGACCGCGAGGCCCTGCGGAAGCTGGCGGAGCGTTTCGCCGCCCTGGAGGAGGTGCGGCAGGCCGCGCTGTTCGACGCTGCGGGCGGGCTCACGGCGCAGGGCAACCCGGCGCGCGCCCCGGACGCGGAGCTGGTCAGCGCCGCCCTGGCGCGGGGCGAGCGGCAGACCCTGCGCGCGGGCGACCTCTACCGGACCGCGCTCCCGCTGCCGGGCCCGGCCGCCGCCGGGGAACGGATGGAGTGGGCCGGGGCGGCCTATCTGGAGCTGGGCTTCGACCGCTCGCTGGCCAACCTGGCCAGGCTCAACCGCATCCTGCTCGGCGTGGTGGTCATGGCGGCGGTCGCCCAGGCCCTCCTGGGCCTCGTCGTCCTGCGCCGCCTGGTGCTGGACCGTCTGGCCCCCGTGGTCCAGGGGCTGGCCAGCGTGGAGGCGGGGCTGCACGCCCCCCGGCTGCCCGCGGGCGAGGGCCGGGGCGCGGACGAGATCGACCGGCTGGCGGGGCAGTTCAACCACATGGCCGACACCATCGAGGCCCGCACCGCGGCCAAGGACGAGGCCGAATCCGCCCTGCGGCAGGCCTACGTGGCCCTGGAGCGGATGGTGCGGGGGCGCACCGAGGAGCTGGAGGCGGCCAACGCCCGCCTCCAGGCCGAGGTGGAGGAGCGGCGCGGGGCCGAGAACGCCCTGCACGAGCAGAAACTCTTCCTCTCCACGGTGCTGGAGGGCATCAAGGCCGCCATCTTCCTCTTCGATCCCCAGGCCGGGGCCATGGTCAGCGCCAACTCCGTGGCCCTCGGCCTGCTGGGGATCGAGGAGCACGAGCTGACCTGCCGCGACGAGGGCGTCGCCTTCGTGGCCGAGGGGCGGCGGCGCAGCGTGCTTTGCCCCGAGTGGAGCGAGAAGGGCACCTACATGGAGGGCGTGCTGCACCTCGCCGACGGGCGGCGCGTTCCCGTGGCCCGCCATCTCCTCGACATCTTCGTGGACGGCCGCGAGCACCTGGTGCAGCTCTTCTTCGACATCGCCGAGCGCAAGGCCCTGGAGCGCCGCCTGTCCATCGCCCAGAAGCTCGAATCCATCGGCCTGCTGGCCTCGGGCATCGCGCACGAGATCAACACCCCCATCCAGTACGTGGGCGACTCGGTGCAGTTCCTGGAGGACTCCTTCGCCACGGTGCTGAAGATCGCCGACGCCTGCGTCCTGCCCGGGGGCGGGCAGGGGGCGTCCGGCCCGGCGGCGGTCTCGGCCCTGGCCGAGGAGGCGGACCTGGACTTCTTGCGCGAGGAGATCCCGCGCGCCTGCGCCCGCGCCCGCGAGGGCGTGCAGCGCGTCTCGCGCATCGTGCTGGCCATGAAGAACTTCGCCCATCCCGGCGGCGAGGAGAAGAAGCCCGCGGACATCAACCAGGCCGTGCAGAACACCATCATGGTGGCGCGCAACGCCTGGAAGTACGTGGCCGAGATCGCAACCGACCTCTCGGAGGAGCTGCCCCTGATCCCCTGCCGCCTCGGCGACGTCAACCAGGTGCTCCTGAACATGGTCGTCAACGCGGCCCACGCCATCGCCGAGAAGAACAAGGACGGGGGGGCCATGGGCCGCATCACCATCACCACCCGGGTGGAGGGCGGCGACGTGCTGATCGACGTGGCGGACACGGGCACAGGCATCCCCAGGGAACACCTGGACCGCATCTTCGACCCCTTCTTCACCACCAAGGAGGTGGGCCGGGGCACCGGGCAGGGATTGGCCATGGCCCACGACATCGTGGTGGAGAAGCACGGGGGCGCCATCGAGGTGCGGACCGAACCGGGCGTGGGCACGACCTTCACCGTGCGCCTGCCCATCGACCCGGCGGACGCCAGGCAGGACAATGAAACGGATACTCTTCGTTGACGACGACGCCAACTTCCTGGCGGGGCTGAAGGCGCTGCTGCGCAAGCACCGGGCGCGCTGGGAGCCCCATTTCGCCCCCGGCGGCCGGGAGGCCGTGGCCCTGCTGGAGGCGCAGCCCTTCGACATCGTCGTTTCGGACATGCGCATGCCGGGCATGAACGGCGCGCAGGTCCTGGAGGAGGCGCAGCGGCTGCGGCCCGAGGCGGTGCGCGTGATCTTCTCGGGCTACTCCGAACTCTCCTCGGTGCTCCAGGCCGCGCGCACGGCGCACCAGTTCCTGACCAAGCCCTGCCCGCCGGAGCAGCTCACCGCGGCCATCGAGCGCATCGAGGAGCTGCAGCGCGTCCTGACCAGCGAGCCCGCCAGACGCTGCGTCTCCCGGCTCAACGTGCTGCCCGCCCTGCCGGACGTCTTCGCCCGGATCATCGAGGAGCTGCAGCGGCCCGAGCCGGACATGAAGCGGCTGGGCCGCCTCGTCTCCGCCGACGTGAACCTCTACGCCACGCTGCTGAAGATGGTGAACTCCTCCTTCTTCGGCCTTTCGGCCACGGTCAGCGCGCCCGAGCGCGTGGTCAGCCTCCTGGGCACGGACATCCTCAAGGGGCTGGTGCTGGGCGCGCACGTCCTGAACCGGCTGGAGCGGGGCGGCTTCACCCTCTTCTCCCTGGAGGGGCTGTGGAGCCACTGCTTCAGGGTCGCCCAGTTCGCCCGGATCATCGCGCGCGGCCAGGGGGAGCCCGCGCGCGTGCAGGAGCTGTGCTACAGCGCCGGGCTGCTGCACGACCTGGGCAAGTTCATCCTGGCCCAGGAGATGCCGGACGAGTACGCCGCGCTGCTCGGCCGCCTGCAGGAGGGCGGCCGGAGCCTGCTGGAGCTGGAGCGCGAGGTCCTGGACGTCTCGCACGGCGAGGTCGGGGGCTACCTGCTGGGGCTGTGGGGCATCGGGCCGGAGGTGGTCCAGGCGGTCTTCGACCACCACGACATGGGCCGCGCCGGGCCGGGCTTCACCCCGGCCGCGGCGGTGCACGCGGCGGACTGGATCGACCACCAGCAGGTGGTCCTCAATCCCGGCTTCGTCTTCCCGGGGCTGGACCGCGACGCCCTGGACGCGGCCGGGCTGCATGAGCGCATCGACGACTGGTGGCGGGCCTGCGCCGCCCAGGTGGAGAAGTGGGACCGATGATGGACCGCATCCTGTTCGTGGACGACGAAGTCAACATCCTGGACGGCTTCCGTGTGAACCTGCGCAAGGACTACCAGGTGGAGACGGCCGACGGGCCGGAGGCCGGGCTGGCCGCCCTGGCGGGCGGGGAGTCCTACGCCGTGGTCGTCTCGGACCTCAGGATGCCGGGCATGGACGGCATCGAGTTCCTGAGCCGGGTGCGGCAGCAGACCCCGAACGCCGTGCGCGTCATGCTCACCGGCCACGGCGACTACGCCACGGCCATGGAGGCCGTGAACCGGGGCCACATCTTCCGCTTCCTGGAGAAGCCCTGCCCCCTGCCGCTGCTCAAGTCCACGCTACGCGACGCCGTGCGCCAGCACAAGCTGGTGGTGGCGGAACGGGAGCTGCTGCAGAAGACCCTGAAGGGCACCATCGAGCTGATCAGCGAGATCATCTCCCTGGTCAACCCCGAGGCCTTCGGCCGTTCGCAGCGCATCCTGCGCTACGTGCGCTACTTCGTGGAGCAAAAGGACCTGCGGAAGGACGCCTGGCGCTACGACCTGGCGGCCATGCTCTGCCAGCTCGGCTGCCTGACCCTGCCCGAGGGCGCGCTGGAGAAGATCAACAAGGGCCGCGACCTGACCCCGGAGGAGAAGCAGCTCTACGACATGCATCCCTTCATCGGGGCCAACCTCCTGGCGCGCATCCCCCGGCTGGATGAGATCGCGCGCATGGTCAGCTACCAGGAGAAGGGCTTCGACGGCTCGGGCGTGCCGCACGACGAGCTGCAGGGCGAGGAGATTCCCCTGGGCGGGCGCATGCTCAAGCTGGCCCTGGACTTCGACCGGGAGCTGGGCCGCCACGAGACGCCGGGCAAGGCCTTCCTGGCCCTGGAGGAGTCCGCCGGGCTCTACGATCCGGAACTGCTCTACTACCTGGAGTCCCTGCTCGGGGTGGAGGCGCGCTTCGCCGTGCGCGACGCGCCGCTGGGCGAACTGCGCGACGGCATGATCCTCTACGCGGACGTGCTCTCGGACTCCGGCCTGCTGCTCGTGCGCAAGGGCATCGAGGTCACCTCCGTGCTGCGCAACCGCCTGGAGAGCTACGTCCGCATGGGCCGCGTGGCCGCGCCCTTCAAGGTCCTGGACCCCCTGACCCCCGGCGTCTGAGGGCGCGGGGCCGGGTCAGGCCGACCGCAGTTCGCGCATCAGGCCGTCCAGGCGCTCGGCCTGGGACCCGAGGTCGGCCACGGCTGCCTCGGCGCGGCGCATGGCCTCGGCGGTCTCGGCCGCGATGCGGCCCACGTCCTCGGCCGAGCGGCTGATCTCCTCGCTGGCCGCGGACTGCTCCTCGCTGGCCGCGGCGATGGAGCGCACCTGATCGGTGCAGCCGTCCACCAGCCCGACGATGGCCGACAGCGCGCGGCCCGATCCGGCGGCCAGCTCCGTGGCCTGGTCCACGGCGCGCGCCGCCTCCTCCATGCCCTGCACGCTGCCCCGCGTCTCGTCCTGGATGCCGCGGATGGCCTCGCCCACCTCCTTGGTGGCGGTCATGGTCTTCTCGGCCAGCTTGCGCACCTCGTCCGCCACCACGGCGAAGCCCCGGCCCGCGTCCCCGGCGCGGGCCGCCTCGATGGCGGCGTTGAGGGCCAAAAGGTTGGTCTGGTCGGCGATGTCCGTGATCACGCCCATGATCCGGCCGATGTCCTCGGCCTTGCGCCCCAGGTCCGACATGCGCTGCGTGAGGCCGCGCGCCATGTCCTGGACCCGGCCGATGGCCTGCACCGCCTCGCCCACCACCTGCTCGCCCTCCAGGGCGCGGGCCTTGGCCTCCTCGCTGGTGGCGGCCGCGCCGCCCGCGCTGCGGGCGACCTCCAGCACCGTGGCGTTCATCTGCTCCATGGCCGTGGCCGTGCTCTGGGCGCGGTCGCTCTGGGCCACGGCCCCGGAGGCGGCCTGGCCCACCTGTCCGGCCAGCTCCTGCACGGCCCGGCCCACGCCGTCCACCACTTCGGCCAGGGCCTCGGCCGCCTGGCGCATGCCTTCGCTCCGGGCGGCCTCGGCGCGCCGCAGGGCCTGCTCGGCCGCGTCCGTGGCCTGGCGCGCGCGCTCCGCCTCCTGGCTGGCGGCCTCGCCCTGGGCCGCGGCCTCGGCCAGCAGGCTGCGGAGCTGCGCCACCATCTCGCGCAGCGCCCCGGCCAGATCGCCGATCTCGTCGCCGGGCCGGATGTCCAGGTCGCGCTCCAGGTCGCCCGCCGCCACGGCCCGGGCGAAGTCCACGCCTCGCGCCAGCGGCCGGGTGATGCTGCGGCCCACCAGGAGCAGCCCCAGGCCCAGGAGCACGGCCGCGGACACGGCGATGCCCAGGTTCAGGCGTCCGGCGCGCCGCAGCTCCTCCTCCAGCAGGTCGCCCGCCTCGCGGTTCTCCTCCTCCACCGAGTCGGCGAAGGCCCGCAGTCCCTGGCTGATCCTGCCCGCGGCCATGTCCATGAGGTCGGCCAGACGGTCGAAATCCCCGTCCTCGGCCCTGGCCGCGATGAGCGCGGGGAGCTGCCCGAGGACGATGCGCTCGACCACGGCGAAGCGCTTGGCGATGTCCTCGGCCAGGGTCTTCTCCTCCTCGGTGTCCGCGGCCTCGGCCAGCTCGCGCAGGCGTTCGCGCAGGAATTCGGCGTCGTTTTGCATGGCCTTGGCCCGTTCGGTCTCGATGCTGCCGTAGGCGCGGTCCACGATGGAGTTCAGCGCGCCCAGCAGAAGGGCCTGCAGGCGCTGCTGCATCTGCATGGTCAGGGCGACCTGTTCGTGGCGCAGGTTCGAGAGCTGGACAGCGGAGCGGACGTTGCCCGAGAGGACGTGGCCCACGCCCGCCAGCGCGGCCAACGTCAGGATCAGGGCGCAGAGCATGAAGAGCAGCCGGGTGCGGATGGTGACGCGCATGCCGCCTCCTGTTCGGAGTAGGGGTGGATGTCTTGCGCGGGACGATAGTCGATTTCGCAACATCCCCGCAAGGTTCAAATCTACCGCGCCGCGCCGTCCTGCCACAGGCGCATGGCGTACCACTCGGCCGGACCGTGCTCGTCGGACAGGGGCGGCAGGCGCGCGGCGATGCGCTCCACCTCGGCCCGGGGCAGCTCGCGGGCCAGGAGCGGGGCCAGCTCCGGGTCGGCCCGGGCCGCGTCCATGGCCGCTTCGTCCGGCGGACCGTCGCGCCCGGCCGTGAGCATCACGTTCTGCACGAGATACGGCGCGGCCGGGTCGCTCAGGGCGTGCAGCGCGCAGTTGCCGAAGACGCGGCGCACCGTGGCGGCCAGCGCGGCCGCGGGCAGTCCGGCCGGGCCGTCGAGGGCCGAGATGGAGTTGACGAGGAGCGCGCCGCCGGGCGCGAGCAGGCCGCGCGCGAGCCGCAGGGCCTCCAGCGAGGAGACGTGGAAGGGCACGGCGTAGCCCGCGTCGAAGACGTCGAGGACCACGACGTCCCAGCGCTCCCCGGCGGCCGCGCCGCGCGCCAGGAAGATGCGCGCGTCCTCGTGGCGCAGGCGCAGGCCCGGCGCGTCCGCAAGGCCGAAGTGGCGGCGGGCCAGGGCGGTCACGCCGGGGTCCAGCTCCACGGCCGTGACCGTGAGGTCGGGCCGTTCGAGCAGCGCCCGGCGCGGGAAGGAGAAGGCCCCGCCGCCCAGGACCAGCAGCCGTCCGTTGGGGGGCGCGAGGTGCAGGGCCAGACGCAGGAAACGGGTGTAGGGCAGGGCCAGCTCGTCCGGCGCGTCCTGCCAGCGCGCGGACTGGAAGCGGCCCGGCCCGGTGGTCATGACGCGCATGATCCGGCCGGTGTCCCGCTCCATGGCGTCGTAGACCAGGACGCGCGAATAGCGGGTGTCCACGTCGAAGTACGCGGCCTCGGCCAGGGCCTGGGCGCGCAGGTGCAGCCACAGGCCCACGAGCGCGGCCAGCCCGGCGATGAGCAGGGCTCCGGCCAGGGCGGGCCGGGCGGCCAGGACAGCGGCCAGGCAGAGGAGCGCGGCCGTGAGCAGCAGGATGCCCGCGCTGCCCATGAGGGCCACGAGCCAGAAGCCCGTGAGGAAGGTCCCGGCGATGCTCCCGGCCGTGGACAGGGCGTAGAGCCTGCCCGCGGTGCTGCCCGCGCGGGCCGCGTCGCCCAGGGCCAGACGCACGGAAAAGGGCGCGACCATGCCCAGCAGCAGCGCGGCCGGGGCGAAGAGCGCGAGCCCGGCCGCCAGCACCGCGGCGCGGGGATCGGGCAGGGACGCGGCCACGGCGCGCAGGAGCGGCTCCTTGGCCGCCGCGGTCAGGGCCGTGCACAGGGCCGCGAGCAGGATCAGCCGGGCCAGGAGGCGGGGCTCGGGCCGCCGGTCGGCCAGGCCGCCGCCCAGGGCGTAGCCCAGGGCCAGGGCGGCCATGACCACGCCGATCAGTCCGGTCCAGACCACGATGGACGACCCCAGGTGCGGGGCCAGGATGCGCGCGCCCACGATCTCGATGGCCATGACCGCTGCGCCGCACAGGAAAACGACCGCGCCGAGCATCCGCACTCCGTCGGGCAGGGCGGTCCGGCGCGGGAGGACCCCTGCGCCCGGCCGCCCGGGCCGATGGCGGAGCATGGCGTGAAACCGCGCCCGGCGCAAGGGGCCGGGGCGCGCCCCGGGGCAGGGGAACGGTCCCGCCCGGGAGCGCCAAAAAAACGCGGCCCGCCTGGAAGAACGGGAGGCGGACGTGCGACCGGTCGGCGCTGGCCGGGCTTGGCCCCGATCTTGCTATGTCTGGCGGCAACGGAGGCGAGGATGGACGACGGCGCGGACGTGATAGGGAATGTCATCAAGAAAGGGCTCAAACGGCAGACGGTCTTCGAGCTGATCGAGCCGGGCAGCGAACGCATCCTGGACATCGGCTACGGCTACGGCGTTCTGCTGGCCCGCCTCCACCGGGAAAAGGGCTGCCGGGGGCTTTACGGCATCGAGCGCAGGCCGCTCGCCTACATGGACGGGCTGCTGGACGGAAACTGGGGCAACATGTTTCCGGAGCAGCCCCTGGACGACGCCTTTCTGGGATACTTCAACCGCATCATCATGCACGACGTCGTCGAGCACATCCCGGACCCCTGGAGCTTCCTCTCCCACGTGCGCCGGTATCTCGCGCCGGACGGCAGGATGATCATGGTCACGCCCAACATGCAGCACTGGGACATCGTCCACGCCCTGCTCAACGGCGACTTTCCCTACGGCTGCGGCGGCCTCATGAACGAGGAGCACATCCGCTGGTTCACCATGAAGAGCCTCATCGAGACCGCGCTGCTGGGAGGCCTCAAGGTGGAACGGGCGGCCTTCCTGCTCGGTCGCGGAGTCACCCGGGCCAATCTCGACGCGCTGGCCAGGCCGGGGGGGATGAAGGTGGCGGAGATGCCTCCCCAGGACCAGGTCGCGGGCACGCGGATCAACCCCTTTCCGACCGCCGCCTTCCTGGGCGGATTCGGCAGGGTCCACGCGCGCTTCGAGCACGACGTGAAGCACATGGGGTATTCGTTCCTGGCCACCAAGCTGCTCCTGGTCTGCTCCGCCAATACGGAGAACCCCGACACCCCCGAGGTTTCCTACGGCATGCTCCCGAAGCTCCGTCAGGAGTTCGCCGCCCGTTTCGGGAAGCGCGTCACGGAGTTCCTGCCCGGCGGCGTCGAGCTGATGCGGGACCTCTGAGCCGCGCGCCGCGCGCCGCCTTTTCCGGTTGCCTTCGGACCGTTTCTGCGGCAGGAAGACCGTCCCGCGCGGAAAAAATCATTCCTTTCCCCTGGCCGTCTTCCGGCGTACACTCGCCGGGCCGGACCGCGCCCGCGCGGCGCGGCGCGCAACCCGCCCGTCCGGGCACTGGAGCATCATGGAAAGCCTGAAATTCGACACCCTGCCCCTGTCCAAGGAGATCCTCAAAGGCATCGAGGACATGGGCTTCGAGGAGGCCTCGCCGATCCAGGCGGTGGCCATCCCCCTGCTGCTGGAGGGCCGCGACGTCATCGGCCAGGCCCAGACCGGCACGGGAAAGACCGCGGCCTTCGGCATCCCGCTGCTGGAGGCGGTGGACGTCAAGTCGCGCGAGGCGCAGGCCCTGGTGCTCTGCCCCACGCGCGAGCTGGCCATCCAGGTGGCCGAGGAGCTGGGCGCGCTCGGCAAGCACCGGCGCGGCCTGCACGTGCTGCCCATCTACGGCGGCCAGCCCATCGACCGCCAGTTCCGCGCCCTGCGCCTGGGCGCGCAGGTGGTGGTGGGCACCCCGGGCCGGGTCATGGACCACATGGAGCGCGGCACCCTCCGGCTCGACGCGGTGCGCATGGCCGTGCTGGACGAGGCCGACGAGATGCTGGACATGGGCTTCGCCGAGGACATCGAGCAGATCCTCGGGGCCGCGCCGCGGGAGCGGCAGACGGTCTTCTTCTCCGCCACCATGCCCGCGCCCATCCTCCGTCTGGCCGAGCGCTACCTGTCCGATCCGGCGACGGCCAAGGTCACGCCCAAGGTGCTGACCGTGCCGAACATCGAGCAGGTCTACTACGAGGCCCCGCGCCACGCCCGGCTGGACGCCCTGTGCCGGGTCATGGACTTCTACGACCCCAAGCTGGCCGTGATCTTCGCCAACACCAAGCGCGTCGTGGACGAGGTCACGGAGCAGCTGCAGACGCGCGGCTACGCGGCCGACGCCCTGCACGGCGACCTCTCCCAGACGCAGCGCGACCGGGTCATGGGACGCTTCCGCGCGGGCAAGGTCGAGATCCTGGTGGCCACGGACGTGGCCGCGCGCGGCATCGACGTGGACGACGTGGAGGCGGTCTTCAACTACGACGTGCCCTCGGACGTGGAGTACTACGTGCACCGCATCGGCCGCACCGGCCGGGCCGGGCGCACGGGCCGCGCCTTCACCTTCGCCTCGGGCCGCGAGTTCTACAAGCTGCGCGACATCCAGCGCTTCACCGGGGCGCGCATCGTGCAGGCCCGCCTGCCCAGCCCCGGCGACGTGGCCCAGGCGCGGGCCGGAAAGTTCCTGGGATTGGTGCGCGAGACCATCGCCAAGGGCGGCCTGGAGCGGCAGCTGCGCATGGTCGAGGAGTTCGTGGAGCAGTCGGGCGGGCTGGGCGAGGAGGAGGGCGGCGGCGCGACCTCCATGGAGCTGGCCGCGGCCCTGCTCAAGATGCTCATGGGGCCCGAGGCCGAGGTCCGGGACGCGGGCGTCGCGCCGGGCGGGCGCGCGGACCGCGCCCTGGCGCGGGACGACGCCGCGGGCGAGTCCGGCATGGTGCGCCTGTTCATCGGCGCGGGCCGGGCGCATCTGGTGGGCGTCAAGGACGTGGTCGGGGCCATCGCCGGGGAGACCGGGCTCACGGGCAGGCTCATCGGCAAGGTGGAGATCTACGACCGCCACAGCTTCGTGGAGGTGCCCGGCGAATACGCCGAGGACGTGATCCGGATCATGGACGGCAACCAGATCAGAGGCAACCGCATCACCGTGAAGCGCGCTCTGCCCAGGGGCGAGGTCGATCCGGACGCGCCGGGCGGGGAGGGCGGCGAGCGCCGCGAGGTGCGCACCCCGCGCCCGTACGGCCCCAGGCCCTTCCAGAAGGACGGCAGGCCCGGATCCGGCAAGCCGGGATACGCCAAGGACGGGAAGACCGGCTTCACGAAGGACGGCAAGGCCCCCTTCCGCAAGAAGCCCTTCGCCAAGCCCGGCGAGGCGGCGGGCGAGGGCGGCCCCTTCAGCGGCCGGCACGCGCCGCGCCCGCGTCCGGGCAAGCCGGGCAAGAAGGGCGGGGACGAGTAGACGGCCCCTTGCCGCCATGCGCATCTGGATCGACGACGACGCCTGCCCCGGCCCCATCCGGGAGATCGTGCTGCGCGCCTCGAAACGGCTCGCCCTGCCGGTCCTGCTGGTGGCCAACCGGCGCGTGGCGCTGGACGGCTGCGACCCGGCCCTGGTCAGCGCGGTGCGCGTGCCCGGCGGCTTCGACGAGGCCGACCGGCACATCGCGCAGAGCGTCGCGCCCGGCGACCTGGTGGTCACGGCGGACATCCCCCTGGCCGCGGCCGTTGTGGAGCGCGGCGCGCTGGGCCTCAACCCGCGCGGCGAGATCTACGACGCGGACAACGTGCGCGCCAAGCTGACCATGCGCAACTTCATGCGCGAGATGCGCGACATGGGCCTGGCCCAGGGCGGCCCGCCGCCGCTGGGCCCGCGCGATCGCCAGGCCTTCGCCGCCAGCCTGGACCGGCTGCTCCTGGCCTGGTCGCGGGAGCGCGGCGGCCACGGCGGCTGAGGCGTGGCCGGGCGCGACCTGATCCTGGGCCTCGCGGCCGGGTACCACGCCGGGGACGTGCGGCCCTTCCTGCGCTCCCTGCGCGAAACCGGCTTCGCGGGCCGCGTCGCGCTTTTCGTCTCGCCCACCACGCGGGGCGGCGAGGAGATGGCCGCGCTCGGGGCGGACGTCATCCCCTTCGCGCGGCCGGACGAGGCCGCGCACGTGCCCTACAACGCCTGGCGTTTCCTCCTCTTTCGCGACCACCTGGAGGGTCTCTTCGCCCGGGGCGCGCCGCCCGGCCGGGTGCTGCTCACGGACGTGCGCGACGTCGTCTTCCCGCGCGACCCCTTCGCCTTCCCCTGGCCGCCGGGCCTCTCCGTCTTTTTGGAGGACGCCTCGACCCGCCTCGCCGACTGCCCCCACATGCGGCGCTGGACCCTGGGCCACCTCGGTCCCGAGGCCCTGGCCGCCATGGGCGGCCGTCTCGTGGCCTGCTCCGGCACGGTGCTGGGCGCCGCGCCCGCCGCGCGCCTCTGGCTCGACCGCATGCGCGCCCGGCTGCTGCCCTTCGCGCCGCGCGGCGCGAAGGGCATGGCCGGGTACGACCAGGCCGTGCACAACCTTTTGCTGCACGAAGGGCTGCCCTGCCCGGTCACGGCCTTCGCCAACGGCTCGCCGGTGCTGACCCTGGGCCGCCTGGCCGCGCCCCCCGCCCTTTGCCCGGACGGCGGCGTCGCGGGGGACGTGGCCGCGCCCGTGCATGTGCTCCACCAGTACGACCGCCACCCCGCGCTCTTCGCGCGCATCCGGCAGCGCTGGGGCTGAGGCCCGGATCGTCCCTGCCCCGGCCGATCCCGGCAGGACGTCCGGCGAGGCGCGAAAACAGGGAGCCGCCGGGGGAAATTCCCGGTCCAGATTGACGTATTTTCCCGGTTTTGATAGCACCTCTCATCCCCCCGAGACGCCTTGAAGGAGGCGGTCATGCCCCTTTTTCCGGCCGCCGGGCGGCATCCTTTCGCGCGGCTTGCGCCGCGCCGGGTCCTCTGCGGCCTGGCGTTTCTCCTCGTCCTGTGGTTCTGCCCCGCGGCCTGGGGGGAGCCCCTGAAGGTGGTCGGCAGCTCCGAGAACACCGCGGTGGTGGCGGCCCTGGCCGAGGCCTTCATGAAGGCCAACCCCGGCCTGCGCGTGGAGGTCCCCGAGTCCACGGGCTCGGGAGGCGGCATCAAGGCCGTGGCCGCCGGCAGGGCCGCCCTGGCCCGCGTGGCCCGGCCGCTCAAGGAGCACGAGGCGGCGGACGGACTCGTTCATGTGACCTTCGCCCTCTCCCCGGTGGTCTTCGCCACGCACCCCGGCGTCGGCCTGACCGCTCTCCCCCTGGCCCGCGTCGCGGCCATCTACGACCGCCGCGCGGCGGACTGGTCCGAACTGGGCGGGCGGCCCGGCAGGATATACCCTCTGGGGCCGGAGGCGGGCGACAGCATGCATCGCCTCCTGCTCGCGGCCGTCCCGGGTTTCGGCGCGTCGGCCGAGCCGCCGGCGGCCACCCTGGGGTCGAGCCAGGAGCTGGCGCGGGCCGCGGCCAGGCATGCCGGGACCATCGTCTACCTGCCCCTCCCCGAGGCCACGGCCGAGCGCCTGGAGGTCCTCTCCCTGGACGGCGTCGCGCCCGCGCCCGAGAATCTGGCCTCGGGCGTCTATCCCCTGCTCCTCCCCCTGGGGCTGGTCAGCAGGGGAGAACCCGTCGGCGCGGCCAAGGCGTTCCGCGATTTCGTCCTCGGCCCCCAGGGGGCGCGGGTGATCCGCGCGCAGGGCTGCCTGCCGCTTGACGGGACGCCATGAGGCCCTTCTCGGGCTGGCCGCACTCGGCCAAGCTCTTCGGCTCGCACTTCCTGATCGTCCTGATCTGCCTGGCGCTGGCCGGAGCCGCGGCCTACACCAAGGCGCGCGCCATCGTGGCCGAGCACGCGGCCGAGTCCCTGGCCTCGCACGCCGACTACCTCGCCAAGGACGTGGCCGGGCGCTACTGCGATCTGGCCTCGGGCCTGGTCTGGTTCACCCGCAGCCCCATCTTCGAGCAGTACAAGCTGCACCACAACCAGGAGCACCTGGCCGACCTCTTCGTCAAGCAGCCGGGCGCGTTCACGGCCTTCGCCTTCCTCGACGCGCGCGGCCGCACCGAGGTGCACATGCGCGGCCGCGCGCTCAGCGACGAGGCGTTCGTCGATCCCGCCCTGTTCGCCCGGGCCATGGCCGCCCACGGCATGGTCCACACCAGCCTGCCGCGGCCCGAAGCGGGCGAGGAGCCCCGGCTGCGCTTCGCCATCGGGGTGAGGACCTATTTCGACGAGCCCGTGGGCGTGTTCTTCGCCGAGGGGCCGGTCGGGGCCGTCACCGGCCTGCTCGGGACCACGCGCATCGACGAGGCGGGCTGGGCCCTGCTCGTGGCCAGCGACGGCGTGGTGCTGGCCTCCTCGCAGGAGGGGGAGGCGCCCGCGCGCCTGATTGGGCGGGGGGAGGGCTGGAGGACGGCGGAGGAGGCCCTGGCCCGGGGCGAGTCCGGATACGGGGCGTTCAACCTGGACGGCCGCGACGTGCTGACCATGGTCCGGCCCGCCGGGGTGCGCGACTGGTCCGTGGTCACGGTGCTGCCCGAGGAACGCGTCACCGGCAGGCTGGAGCGCATCAGCCGGGCCGTGTCCGTGGCCGGCCTGGCCGCGCTCCTGGTGGGCTTCGCCGTGGCCCGGCTGCTCTCGCGCGCCGTGCTCACGCCGGTGCGCGACCTGGCGGACGCGGCCCGGCGCGTGGCCGACGGCGACTTCTCGCAGCCCGTGCCGGTGCGCTCGGGCGACGAGCTGGGCGTGCTGGCCCAGTCCTTCAACCACATGACCGGCCGCCTCACCGAGGCCTCCCGCGGCATCGCGTCCACGCTGCGGCACACCGAGCGCATCGTGCGCACCCTGCGCGAGGCGGTCTTCGAAACCGGGCCGGACTGGACCATCCGTTCCGCCAACCTCGCGGCCGGGCGCATGCTGCGCCACCGCCCCGAAGACCTGCAGGGCCTGCCCCTGGGCGGCTTTTTGCGTGACCTGCCGACGCCGGGCGAGGCCGCTGGGGAAACGGGCTGGCGCGAGACCGCGGCCACCGTGAACGGGACCTTCGACCTGCCGGTCCTGGCCGCCGCGGTCCGGCTCCCGCCCGACGAGGCGGCGGGGGAGGGGCCGGACGAGGGCATCCTGGTCACGGCCCTGGACATCTCGGGCCTGAAAAGCGCGGAAACGGCCCTGGAGCTGAGCATGCGGCGCTATCGGGCCATGTTCGAGCTGGCGGCCGAGGGCATCGTGCTCATCGACATCGCGGGCAACATCCTGGACGCCAACCCCCACGCCCACGCCGTGCTCGGCTACCCGCCGGGCGCGCTGCAGGGCATGTCCATGGCCTCCTTCCTCCATCCCGAGGACCACGCCGAACTGCCCCTGAGCGCGGTCATGGCGCGCATGGCCGCGGGCGAGACGGCGCGCATGGAGCGCCGCTACCGCCGCGCGGACGGCGGATGGATACACGCCCAGGTCTCGGCGGGCCGCATCGAGGAGGAGCCCGAGCCGGTCTTCCAGATCCTGTTCCAGGACATCACCGCGCGCAAGGCCCTGGAGCACGACCTGCGCCGGGCCTCGGCCGCGGCCGAGGCGGCCAGCCGGGCCAAAAGCGAGTTCCTGGCGACCATGAGCCACGAGATACGCACCCCGCTCAACGCCGTGCTCGGCTTCAGCGAGCTGCTGCTCGACGGCGAGCTGGACCCCCGGCAGCGCGAGCGCGCCCGGCTTCTCAGCAGCTCGGCCGAGAGCCTGCTCGGCGTGCTCACCGAGATCCTCGACTTCTCGCGCATCGAGGCCGGGCGCATGCACATCGAGAACGAGCCCTTCGACCTTTGGACCCTGCTGGACCGGTTGGCGGCCGAGCAGGGGCGCGCCGCCGAGAACCGGGGGCTGGCCCTCAAGCTGACCCGGGACGCGCGCCTGCCGCGCGTGGTCTCGGGCGACCAGCAGCGCCTGCGCCAGGTGCTGCGCAACCTTCTGGACAACGCGATCAAGTTCACGCCCAAGGGCTCGGTGGAGATCATCGCCCGCCGCCAGGGAGGCGAACGGGACGGCCTGCGCCTGCTCTTCGCCGTGGCCGACACGGGCATCGGCATCGACGAGCAGATGCACGAGGCGGTCTTCGAGAGCTTCCGCCAGGTGGACGCGGGCATCTCCCGGCGCTACGGCGGCTCGGGCCTCGGGCTGTCCATCAGCCGCAGGCTGGTGGAGCTGATGGGCGGCCGCATCTGGCTGGAGTCCGAGCCGGGCAAGGGCTCCATCTTCTGCTTCACCGTGCTCTGCGGCGAGATCGAGGAGCGGCTGGCCCCGCCCAAGGACGCCGGGCGGGAGCACCGCGGCCTGGACATCCTGCTGGTGGAGGACGACCCCATGAACCGGCGCTTCACCGTGCCGCTCCTGGAGAAGCACGGCCACAGCGTGACCGAGGCCGAGAACGGGGCCGTGGCCCTGGACTACCTGGCGGAGCGCCGCTTCGATCTGGTGATCATGGACATGCAGATGCCGGTCATGGACGGTCTGACCGCCACCCGGCGCATCCGCGAGGACGTCTCGGGCCGCTTCGACCCGGCCGTGCCGATCATCGGCCTCACGGCCTTCGCCACGCTCCAGGACCAGGAGCGGGCCATGCAGGCCGGGCTGACCGCCTTCCTCACCAAACCGCTGCGCATGGAACGGCTGTTGCGCATCCTGGACGCCGCGGCCGGACGCGCGGACGACCGGCCCGCGCCCGGGGAGGCCGCGGGGCAGGCGGACCGGGCCGGGGGGAACGGGAACGGGGAACTGCTGGACGAGGCCGTGGTGCGCGAGCAGTGCGCCATCGGCAAGGAGTGGTTCGCGGACCTCTCCCGCCGTTTTTTCGAGGACGCGCGTCTGCGCCTGGAGGCGTTGTCGCGCCTGGCCGCCGAGGGCCGGACCGCGGAGGCCGCGGCCCAGGCCCACGCCCTGGCGGGGGCGGCGATGATGGTGGGCGGCGTGCGGGCGCGCGAGGCCTGCAAGGCCCTGCAGGCCGAACTGGGGGCCGGAGGCGCGAACGCCCCGGCCCTGGCCGCCCGGCTGGGCGAGACGCTGGCCCGCACCGAGGCCGCCCTGGCCCGGTTGCTGCGGGTCTGCTGAGGCCTCCTCAGTCCTTCGTTTTGGGCGCGGGGCGCGGTCCGGCCGCCGGGTAGGAGGCGCGGTGCGGGGCGATGGCCGCGCCCAGCCAGGCGATGGCCTGCCCCAGATGCTTCATGTTCACCAGGGCCTCGCCGTCCTCCTCCACCTCGCCCTGGGACAGGCCGTAGCCCAGGTTCCAGTAGCTCGATCCGGGCACGATCATCTGGTTCATCAGGTACATGTGGTTGATGGTGTCGTAGACGTGCGTGGCCCCGCCGCGCCGGGCCGCGACCACGGCCGCGCCGATCCTGCCCTTGAAGAGGCCGCCGTTGGCCAGGGCCACGTAGCCCGCGCGGTCGAGCAGGGCCTTCATCTCCGCGGTCACGTCCGTGAAGTAGGTGGGCGAGCCCAGGATCACGGCGTCGGCCTCGACCATCTTGGCGAAGATGCCGTTGAAGACGTCCTTCTCCACGGCGCAGCGCATGTTCCTGTTCTCCCGGCACTTCATGCAGGCCAGGCAGCCGCGGATGTTCCTGCCGCCCACCTGGACGAGTTCGGTCCGCCAGCCCGCCTCGGCCAGGGGGGCCAGGGCGTGGCGCAGCAGGATCTCGGTGTTGCCGCCCTTGCGCGGGCTGCCGTTGACGGCCAGTGCGTACATGGGGTTCTCCTTGCGTGTCTCCGGGTTGCGCGCCGCGCGTCAGGGCCGCCCGGCCTTGACCCGTGGCGCGTGGCCGTATACTGCCCTTTCAGGATGAATTTGCAAGTACTGTGATGCGCGATAGGTACTGACAAAAAGTATAGCGAGGAGACGACCATGCCGGACACCGCCGCGACCGCTTCCGCCGGGGACCGCCGTCCGGCCGCCCGCGCCGCCGAAGGGCGCGTCCTGCCCCGGCCCTGCGCCGCCAGGGAGCTGCGCGGCAAGCGCTACCGCTGCTCGTTCGAGCTGACCCTGGCGGTCATCGGCGGCAAGTGGAAGCCGATCATCCTCTACCATCTGGCCGGGGCCGGGATGCTGCGCTTCGGCGAGATGCGGCGGGGCATTCCCGAGGTCACGGAGCGCATGCTCACACGGCAGTTGCGCGAGCTGGAGGCGGACGGCCTGGTGCGCCGCGAGGTCTTCCGCGAGGTGCCGCCGCGCGTGGAGTACACCCTGACGGAGCCGGGCCGCAGCCTGCTGCCCATCCTCCTGGCCATGCGCGAGTGGGGCGCGGACTACGAGCGCCGCCTGGGCGGCGGCCCGGACGCCGGGGAGGCGGCCGGGGAGGCGGAGGTGGCGGTCCGCTAAATCCCGCCGCCGCGCAAGCGGTCGATGAGGCCGCGCAGGGTCTGGGCCTGGCGGGCCAGGGCGTCCACGGCCCCGGCCGCCTCGCGCATGGCCTGCAGGGATTCGCCGCTGATCCGGTCCACCGCGCCCACGGCGCGGTTGATCTCCTCGCTGGTGGCGGACTGCTGCTCGCTGGCCGCGGCGATGGCCCGCACCTGGTCCGAGGCGCGCTCCACCAGCCCCACGATGGCCGTCAGGACGCCGCCCGAGCGGCCCGCCAGCCCCGTGGCGCTCTGGATGCTGTCCACGGCCCGCTCCACGCCCGAGACGTTCCTGGCCGTGCCCTGCTGGATGCCCCGGATGGCGTCTCCCACCTCCTTGGTGGCGGTCATGGTCTTTTCGGCCAGCTTGCGCACCTCGTCCGCCACCACGGCGAAGCCCCGGCCCGCGTCCCCGGCCCGGGCCGCCTCGATGGCGGCGTTGAGGGCCAAAAGGTTGGTCTGGTCCGCGATGTCCGTGATCACGTTCATGATCCGGCCGATGCCCTCGGCCTGCGCGCCCAGCTCGGCCATGTCGCGCGTGAGCCGCAGCGCCTGGTCCCGGGCCAAGCCGATCTCCCGCACCGCCTCGGCCACCACGTCCGAGCCCTCCTGGGCCTTTTGCCGCGCGCCGTCCGTGGTGGCGGCGGCTTCCGAGGCGCTTTTCGCCACCTGCAGCACCGCGGCGTTCATCTGGTCCATGGCCGTGGCCGTCTCGCCCGCGCGCGCGGCCTGGGCCTCGGCCCCGCGCCGCGACTGCCCGATCCGGGCGGCCAGTTCGTCCGAGGCGGAAAAGAGGACGTCCGCGACCTCCTGCAGGCTGTCGGCCGCGGCCTGGACGCCCTCGCGCCGGGCCGACTCGGCCTGTCTCCGGGCCTCTTCGGCTTCGGCCACGGCGGCGCGCGCCCTGGCGGACTCCTCTTCGGCCAGCGCGGCCTTGGCGTCGGCCTCGGCGATCAGCCCCTTCAGGCTCCCCACCATGCGGCGCAGGGCCTCGGCCAGCGCGCCCACCTCGTCCTTCTGGTCGATGTCCAGCCCGCCCTCCAGGTCCCCGGCCGCCACCCGTCCGGCGAAGTCCACGCCGCGGCGCAGCGGCCGGGTGATGGACAGGGTGATGACCGCGCCCATGACCGCGCCCAGCCCCAGGGCCGCGGCCGAGAAGACCGCGGCCAGGGTGGTGGCGCGCTGGCGCACGGTGTTGAAGCGCACGTCGGCGTCGAGCGTGGCCCGGTCCAGGGCCGTGAGCATGGCGTCCAGCGGTCCGGCCGCCGCCGCTTTGAGCGCCCCGATCTCGGCGTCCACGCTCCGCACCGCCTCCGAAACCCCGCCGCCCCCGCCGCGCAGCAGGGGCAGCAGCCGCCCCTCCATGGCCGCGACGTAGCCGTCCAGCAGCGCCTCGTACTCGGCGGTCAGGCGGCCGGTCTCGGGCAGCCCCGCGATGTCGCGCATCTGGCGCAGATCATCGGCGAAATCCTTGCGCGCCCGGGCCAGCCTCTTCGCCGCCTTCTCCAGGTCGCCGTCGATCACGGCCTCGGCCGCCACGCCGTACAGCGCCTCCAGACGGGCCGCGGCCTCGGCCACGAAGAAGGAGTCCGCGGCGTGCCGCGCCCCCTCGGCCTGGACCGCGCCCAGGTCGAGCATGGCCCTGATCTGCATGAGCGCGACCAGGGAGAAGAGCGCGATGACGAGGCTGAAGCCGATGGCGAGGCGGACGCCGATACGCAGGTTGGCGAAACGCATGCTGGCACCTCCGGGCGGGCATAGCGGAACCGGCGACGCCCCTGCGCGCGGCCCGTGTCCGGGCGGCGTTGCGCAGGGGTATGGCGTGTGGTCCCATGTTTCCCCGATGATTCGGGGTATAGGTATACCCTGGATACGTATGCGAGGGGAGGGGAAAAGTCAAGCCCCGGCGCGTGGTTGACCGCGCCGGAGGGACGGCCGGGGAGGGCTCAGAAGCCCGCGGCCCGGGCGCGGCGCAGCAGCTCCAGGGCCGCGGCGTGGCGGTTGAAGGGCGGCATCACGTAGATGCCCGCGAAGCGGGGCAGGGCGTGCTCCATCAGCTCCCAGGCGATCTGCAGCCCCTCGGCCGCGCCGTTCTCCCCGGCCGCGCGCATGCGCTCCCGTACCTCGTCCGGGATGCTGATGCCGGGGAACTCGTTGTGCAGGTATTCGGCGTTGCGGTGGCTGGCCAGGGGCATGATCCCCAGGAAGACGGGCGCGCCCGTGTCGCGCGTGGCGGCCGCGATCCGGTCGATCTTGTCCCGCGAATAGACCGGCTGGGTGAGGAAGAATTCGGCCCCGCGCTCCATCTTGCGCCGCAGGCGGCTCACCTGCACGGCCATGTCGCGGGTGTTGGGGTTGAACGCGCCGCCGATGCAGAAGGGCGGCCGGGCCTTCATGTCCTGGCCCTGGGCGTTGCGCCCCTCGGCGAAGCCCTTGAGCAGGGCCATGAGTTCGAAGGAGCGCACGTCGAAGACGCCGCTGACCCGGTCCTCGCCGCCGGACGGGGGCGGGTCGCCGGTCACGGCCAGGACGTTGAGGAGCCCCTGCGCGGCCAGCCCCATGATCGTGGACTGCATGCCGATGAGGTTCCTGTCCCGGCCCGTGAGGTGGACGATGACCTCTGCCCCGGTGCGGGCGCGGATCATGGCGGCCAGGGCCACGGAGGAGAGGCGCGGCGAGGCCAGCGGGTTCTCGGCCACGGTGATGGCGTCCGCGCCGCCCCGCGCCAGGGCCTCGGCCGCGGCCAGGGCCGGGGCCACGTCCAGGTGTTTGGGCGGGTCCAGTTCCACCAGGAACAGCCGCTCGCCCGCGCGCAGCCGATCGGCGAAACGGTTGCGGGGCTGCCCGTCCGCCCCGGCCCGGGCCGGGGCGGACGGGGCCGGAGGAACCGGGGCGGCCGGGGCGGCGGCGCGCGCCGCCGACTCGCCCGCGAGCGCGGCGCGCAGGGCGGCCACGTGCTCCGGCCCGGTGCCGCAGCAGCCGCCCAGCAGCCGCGCGCCGAGGTCCGCGCAGGCGGCCAGGGTGCGGCCGAAGTAGGCCGGGGACGAGGGCCAGACGAGGCGGTCGTCCAGCCGCTCGGGAAAGCCCGCGTTGGGGAAGACGGAGAAGGGGCCGGGCAGTCCGGCCGCCGAGGCCCGCGCCAGGATGTCGCGCGCGCCCTTGGGGCCCACGCCGCAGTTGAGCCCCGCGAGGTCCGCCCCGGCCTCGCGCAGGCGGGGCAGGCAGTCCTCGGGCGCGTGGCCGTCCAGGGTCGTTCCGGCCGGGGTGAAGACGAGTTGCGCCGCGACCGGGAACTCCCGGCCCAGGACCCGGCGCACCGCGCCGAGCGCCGCGAGGAGCTGCTCCAGGCCGGGGAAGGTCTCCAGGATGATGAGGTCCGCGCCGCCCTCGGCCAGGGCCAGGGCCTGCGCGGCGAAGGCCGCCTCCGCCTCGTCCGGCGCGAGGGGGGCCTCCAGGCGGCCCAGCGGCCCCACGGCCCCGGCCACGTAGGCCCGTTCCCCGGCGCAGGCGCGCGCCAGGGCCGCGCCGCGCAGGTTGATCTCGCGCGCCAGATGGGCCAGGCCGAAGCGGGCCAGCTTCACCGGGTTGGCCCCGAAGGTGTTGGTCTCGACGACCTCGGCCCCGGCCGCGAGGTAGGCGGCGTGCACGCGCCGCACCAGCTCGGGATCGGAAAGGGTGATGTGGTCCGCGCAGGCAGCGGGGTCCACCCCGGCCGCGAAAAGCTGCGTGCCCATGGCCCCGTCGGCCGCGAGGGGCCGCTCGGCGATGGCGGTGAGGAAGTTCGTCTGCATGGTCCGGGTGTAGCGCAGGCGCGCCGGAAGCGCCAGCCCGGCGCGGAATGAGGAAAGGCGGCGGGGGCTTCCCCCGCCGCCTTTCCTCGCGTGAGCCGCGCGCGGTCGCTTAGGCCGCGCCGCCCTCGCTCTTCATGTCGCGGATCAGGGAGGTCAGGACGTCGGCCTGCCGGGCCAGCTCGTCCACGGCCTGACCCGCGCGGGTCATGGCCTGGGAGGTCTGGGCCGAGATGGTGCTGATCTCCTCCACCGAGCGGCTGATCTCCTCGCTGGCCGAGGACTGCTCCTCCGCGGCCGTGGCGATGGAGCGCACCTGATCCGAGGCCGCGTCCACCAGCCGCACGATTTCGTCCAGGGCCTCGCCCGAGCGGCGGGCCATGGCCGTGGCGTCCTCGATGGCCTCCACCGAGCGCTCCACGTTGCCGATGTTCTTGCGCGTGCCGTCCTGGATGCCCCGGATGGCGTCGCCCACTTCCTTGGTGGCGGTCATGGTCTTCTCGGCCAGCTTGCGCACCTCGTCCGCCACCACGGCGAAGCCGCGGCCCGCGTCACCGGCGCGCGCCGCCTCGATGGCGGCGTTGAGGGCCAACAGGTTGGTCTGGTCGGCGATGTCGCTGATCACGTTCATGATCCGGCCGATGTTCTCGGCCTGGCGGCCAAGCTCGCCCATGTCGTCCTTCATCTCCACGGCCTGGCGCTGCACGTCGCCGATGCCCGCCACGACCTTGCCGACCACGTCCTTGCCCTCCTGGGCCTTGCCGCGCGCCGCGTCCGAGGTCTCGGAGGCGCGGCCCGCGTTGCGCGCCACCTCCAGCACCGTGGCGTTCATCTCCTCCATGGCCGTGGCCGTCTCGGCCACGCGGCGGGCCTGGTGCTCCGCGCCCTTGCTGGACTGGTCGATGCGGCTCTGCAGATCGTCCGAGGCCTGGTTGACCACGCCGACCACGCTGTCCAGCCGTCCGGCCGCGGCCAGCATGCCCTCGGCCCGGGCGCGCTCGGCCTGCCTGCGCGCCGCGTCGGCGTCGGCCGTGGCGGCCTGGGCCTTCTGCGCCTCCTCGGCGGCGTGGCGCGTGGCCTCCTCGGCCTCGCCGATCTTGGCGCGCAGCGTGCCCACCATGGCGTTCATGGAGTCGGCCAGATCGCCCAGCTCGTCGCCGGTGCGGATGTCGATGGACCTGGAAAGGTCGCCTCCCGCCACCGTCCTGGCGAAATCCAGAAGGCCCAGGATGGGCCGGGTGAACTTGCGCGAGGCCAGCCAGCCCACGGCGCAGAGCACGACCATGGCCAGGCTGCTGACCACGGCGATGTGCATGAAGACGTCGCGCTTGGACTGGTTGATCGTCGAGAGGTCCTTGCCCAGGAAGAGCATGCCCAGGGGCTTGCCCGCGGAGTCGGTCATGGGCCAGTAGATGGAAAGATAGGGGCGGCCGAACAGGGTGATCTCAAGGAAGTGGCTTCCGCCCTTCTCCAGAACCTTCTCCAGCACGGCCTTGTTGTCGATGGTGGTGCCCACGGCGCGGCTGCCGTCGGCCTTGGGCACGGTGGTGGACTCGCGCAGGTTGCCCACGAAGATGGTCGCCTCCATGTCCACCAGCTTCTTCACCTGGTCCACGAACTTGTGGTCGTCGGAGACGTTCATGCCCACGATCACCGCGCCCGCCACCTGGCCGTCCTTCTTCACCGGGGCCGCGGCGCGCAGGGCGACCTTGACCACCTTGCCCGGCTCGAAGGTCGAGCAGGTCTGCCCGGCCAGCGCCTTGACCACGCACTCCTGTCCGGCGATGCTGTCGCCCGCCGAGGCGTCGTGGCCGCGCGCGATGACGACGCCCTTGGCGTCGGTGTAGACGATGAAGTCGGTCTGCCCCGCCTTCATCAGGTCCTGCCCCAGGCGGCGCAGCAGGTCCGGGTCGCCCTCGCCCACGCCCTTGATGACGTTGGGCCGCACCGCCTGCCCCGTGGCCAGCGCCACGTAGTCCGAACGCAGCCGGTCCACACGGTCCTGGACCACGCGTTGGGCCATGGAGACCGAGGCCTCGGCCTCCTTTTGCAGGCCCTCGTCGACCGAGACGTAGGAGGCCACGATGGCGGCCGCCGCGGACACGATCACCGAAGCCAGAACCAGGAAGACCAGCTTGAAGGAGATGTTGATGCGCATCGTCTGCTCCCTGTGCTGCATGTTGCGGGATGCGGCCCGAAGCGATGGCGAAGGCGTCCCCCTCCCTGCCAGCCCGGCCCTGTCGCGGACATTCGCCTATACGACACACCTATTTTGTTACAGGGAATACGTCAACGGGTTTGACGGTCCTGAACCGCCACTCTGACAGTATTTTCCCCTGTTCGCCGACGGATCGTCGGAGGGGTTTTCCCCCCGGACGGCGCGCGGCGCGCCTCCTGTCCCGTCTGGCACCGTTCCCGCCCGTCCGGCGCCGCATCGGGGTCGATCCCGATGCCGCAAACCTCGCGGACAGGAGTACTGATGCATGAAAACCATGCGTCGCAGACGCCATGACCGTGCATCTCGCAGATTTTCCCGGTCCGCACTACCGGGATCGCATTAGGCGTGTTTTGGACCCAGACCGCCTGTCGCATCCCTGGCCCGCAAGGACTTGGGCGTCTCTTCTGGGCGTTCAGAGGCGGGACGCGGGGCCGCGCGCCGGGCTGCGTTCCCGCGCGCGCCGGGGCTGGACGAAGCGCCCGGGCCGGGCCATAAGAACGGCATGACGGACGCGCGCCCCCCCCTGCCCCAGCCCCGGTTCCTGCCCATGTCCCGCGCCGAGATGGAGGCGCTGGGCTGGGACGAGCTGGATGTGCTCCTGGTGAGCGGCGACGCCTACGTGGACCACCCCTCCTTCGGCGCCGCCCTGCTCGGCCGCTGGCTCACGGCCCACGGCTTCCGCACGGGCATCGCGGCCCAGCCGCCCTGGGAGGGGCCGGACGCGCCCGGCGGCCTCGCCCGCATGGGCCGACCGCGCCTTTTCGCCGGGGTCGCGGCCGGGGCGCTGGACTCCATGCTCGCCCACTACACCGCCTTCCGCAAGAAACGCAGCGACGACGCCTACACCCCGGGCGGCCGCGCCGGGGCCCGCCCCAATCGCGCCTGCATCGTCTACGCCGGGCTCGTGCAGCGCGCCTTTCCCGGGCTGCCCGTGGTCCTGGGGGGCATCGAGGCCTCGCTACGCCGCGCCGCGCACTACGACTTCTGGTCCGACAGCCTCCGCCGCTCCATCCTCTTCGACGCCAAGGCCTCGGCCATCCTCTACGGCATGGCCGAGCACGCCATCCTGGCCCTGGCCAGGGAGCTGGACGCCCTGGCCGCCGCAGGCCTTTCCGCCGACCGCGCGGCCCTGCGCCGCCGCCTGCCCGCGCTCCTGGCCAGAATCCCCGGCGCGGTCTTCGCCTGCGGCCGGGCCGAGCTGCCCGGACTGCTCCCCTCCGCCGCCGAAACCGTCGAGCTGCCCTCCTTCGAGGCCATCCAGGCGGACCCGAAACGCCTCATCGAGGCCACGCTGCTGCTCGAACGGCAGGTGCATCAGGACCGCGCCTTCGCGCTGCAGCCCTCGGGCGACCGGCTGGCGGTCATGACCCCGCCCGGGCAGGGGCTGGACGGGCAGGAGCTGGACGCGCTCTACGCCCTGCCCTTCGCCCGCGCCGCCCACCCCTCCCACGCCGAACCCGTCCCGGCCGCGGCCATGATGCAGGGCAGCCTCACCGCCCACCGCGGCTGCGCCGGAGGCTGCTCCTTCTGCACCCTGGCGCTGCACCAGGGCCGCCGCATCCGCTCGCGCAGCCGCGCCTCCCTCCTGGCCGAGGCCGAGGCCGTGGCCCGGAGCAGGGGCTTCAGCGGCAGCATCAGCGACGTGGGCGGCCCCAGCGCCAACATGTGGAACGCCCGCTGTGCCGCCGAGCCCGCGCGCTGCAAACGCGCCAGCTGCCTCACGCCCAGGATCTGCCCCCATTTCGTCACCGACCAGCCCGGCTTCGTGCAGCTCCTGCGCGACGTGGCCGCCGTGCCCGGCGTGCGCCACGTGCGCGTGGCCAGCGGCTGGCGCATGGACCTGGCGCTCCAGGACCGCGCCGCCTGCGGGGCCATGGTGCGCGAGTTCACCGGCGGACAGGCCAAGGTCGCGCCCGAGCACATGAGCGCCCGCGTGCTCGCCCTCATGCGCAAGCCCGGCTTCTCCGTGTTCGAGGAGTTCCTCGCCCTCTTCGGCCGCGAATCCGCCCGCGCGGGCAAGGAACAGTACGTCGTCCCCTACCTCATGAGCGCCTTCCCCGGCTGCACCGACCAGGACATGCGCGACCTCGCCTCCTGGCTGCAGGCCCGGGGCTGGAAGCCGGGACAGACCCAGTGCTTCATCCCCCTGCCCGGCACCGCCGCGGCGGCCATGTACGCCGCGGGCGCGGACCTCGCCGGAAACCCCCTGCCCGTGGCCCGGACAGACGCCGAACGCCTGCGCCAGCACGCCGTCCTCGCCCCGCCCGCCCGCCCCGGCCGGAGCCGTCCCGGGCGCAAGCGCTAGCCGGCTGGCGGGCGGGAGCGGGGCAGGGGAGCGAAGCGGGGGAGGGGGACGAAGCGGCCTCCGGCGGCCGGGGGGCCGAGGCCCCCCGGACCCCCCGCTTCCCGCGCCCCGCCGGAGGGCGCGGCGGAGGGGGCGGTTGCGCGGCCTTTTTTGCCGCGGCCATAAAGATCAGGAAAGTCATGCCGGTAAGGAACGGAAAGCGCTCCAGCGCGCGAGGCGGCCATGAAGACAGGGAACGAGGTGGGATGCAGGCTGAACACGCAGCTTCTCGGCATTCTCCTGGAGGAACGGGCCGGGGCCGCGAACCTGCCGCAGAACCTGGCGGAAGCCGTGGCGGCGAGGTCCGATGCCGCCCCCCAGGACGCGGCCGTCCCGTCCCCTGATCCCGGCAGCGCCGACGCGCCCCCTTCCATCGACATCGTCGTCTAGGGGCGCGCCTCCCGCCCCGGCGGCTCGCTGCGTCAGACGGCCGGCTCAGTTCGTCTCCTCGCCCTGAGGCAGATCGCGGACCACGGCCCGCCAGGCCTCTGAATCGCGCACGCCCAATTCCCGTCGCAGCTCCCGCATGAAATACAGGAAGCGCAGGTTGCTGGTGTAGACCTTGCGCCGTGCGGCGTTGAGCAGCACGCACGCGGCGTCCCCGGCCAGCTCCGGGTCGCGCAGCCCCGCGATTCTTTCCTTGATCAGGTCCTCGTCCGCGTCCCGGGGCAGGCCGATCTCACGGTAGATGTCCTTCATGGCAGGGACCGCAGCACTTCGTACATGGCGTTTATCTGCAGCATCTTCTCGCGCGCCACGGCGATGTATTCGTCCCCGAGGTGGTAGAAGTTGTCCGGATGGTGCTTCTTGATCATCTCGCGGTAGAGGTGGTGCAGCTCCTCAGGGTCGAAGCCCGCGCGCAGCCCGAAGAAGACCAGCGCCCCGGCGACCGTGGGCGCTTGGAGGACGGGCGTCCCGGGCCGGAACGCGCCGTTTTTCGGAGGCGGCGTGCCGGGCGGCTGCATTTCGGCGGAATCGCCCGCCAGATCCCGCCACCACGAGCAGCTCCCCTGCTCCGGAAAGTCCGGCAACCCGATGCCCGCCTTGTTCCGGAAGAGACGCCGGGCATAGGTCCACTCCAGTTCGAGCAGATCGACGACGAAGGTGAAGGCCACAACCTCCTTCGTACTGATGCGCTTGTCGAAGACCATCAACTCCACGACCTGTTCCAGAAGGCGCGTCTTCCTGGTCGGACTCATCTCCTTGAGCGTCATCAGATGCCGCAACGAGTCCGGATCGAGTCCGGACCACTCGTCGCAGAAATATTTCGGGAAATAGCGGCCGTCGTAGTACTTCCGGGAAACGGCGCAGATGAAGTCGTGCGAGGCGTCGCTGAGCGTGCCTTCCAGACTTGCCGCCCAGGCCAGCAGATCGATCACCGCCTTGTGGGCTATGGACATCGCTCCCCCGCTCTCCAGTTCCCCGGCGTCGTCGGCCTTCCTGCGGCCGCACAGCCCATCTCCCCGTGGAATGGGAAGCGATTGCACTGTGTTATAGGAGTTTTGGAGTACACCGAAACTGCCGCCACAGGCAAGGGGCAGTGGCCTGGATGTACGGGTTTTCTTGTTTCCGCCCGGAGGTGGCGTCTGAGGTCGCCGATATGCCTGGGACGCCCGGCAGCGATCTGCAGCCGGAAAGGAGGAAGGCCGTCCGGAAATCCCCGGACGGCCTTCCGTCTTTTTCGGGCAGGACGCCGCTAGGCGTTCTTCAATTCCTGGATCAGGCCGTTGAGCTGCAGCATCTGGTCGGACAACTCGCGGATGGCCGCGGCGGTCTGGCCCACGCCGCGCGTGGTCTCCTGGGTGATGCGGTTGATCTCGTCGATGGAGCGGTTGATCTCCTCGCTCGTGGCCGACTGCTCCTCCGCCGCCGTGGCGATGCCCCTGATCCTGTCGGCCGAGATCTCCACGTTGCGCACGATCTCCTCCAGCACCGTGCCGGACGAGCCGGTCAGCTCCACCACCCTGCCCATGTCCTGCACCGCGGCGTCCACGAAGGCCATGTTCTGCCGCGCCTCGTTCTGGATGGAACGGATGGAGTCGCCCACCTCCTTGGTGGCGGTCATGGTCTTCTCGGCCAGCTTGCGCACCTCGTCCGCCACCACGGCGAAGCCCCGGCCCGCGTCCCCGGCCCGGGCCGCCTCGATGGCCGCGTTCAGGGCCAAAAGGTTGGTCTGGTCCGCGATGTCCTCGATGACCACCATGATCCGGCCGATGGCCTCGGCCTGCCTGCCCAGGTTGTCCATGGTGCCCTTGAGCTGCACGGTCTGCGCCTGGGTGGCCAGCATGGCCTCCACGGAGCGGCGCACGATCTGCGCGCCCTCCTGGGCCTTGTCCCGCGCGCTCGCGCCGATCTCCGCCGTGTCGCCGGAGTTGCGCGCCACCTCCAGCACGGTGGCGTTCATCTCCTCCATGGCCGTGGCCGTGGAGGAGATGCGGTCGCTCTGCGTCTCCGCGCCGTGCCTGATCTCGTCGGTCTGCTGCGTGATCTCCTCGGCCGCCGAGGCGATGTGGGCGACGACCGCCTCCAGCCTCTCGGCCGCCGCGTGCATGCCCTCGCTCTTGGCCGTCTCGGCCCGCCGCCGCGCCTCCTCGGCCGCCGCCCCCGCGGTCCGGGCCTCGCGGGCCTGGCGCTCGGCCTCCTGGGTCTTGCGCGTGATCTCGGCGATGTTCGCGCCGAGCGTCTCGGCCATCTCGTCCAGGGCCGCGAAGATCTGTCCGATCTCGTCGCCGCGCCGCTGGGCGATGCGCTCGCCGTACTCGCCCCGGGCGATGGTGCGCAGGAAGTCCACGACCTTGAGCAGGGGGCGGACGATGGTCCTGTCCATGAACAGGAACAGCGCCCCGAGGATCACCAGCAGGGAGACGCCCATGACCACGCCGATCTGGACGAGCAGGGAACGGACCGTGCCGAGCACCTCCCGCTTCTCGATCAGGCCGATGAAGCGCCAGCCGAGCTTGGGCGAGGTCACGACCTCGCCGAGATAGGCCGTGCCGCCGATCTCGATCTCGGTGGAGCCGTCGCCGCTCTCGAAGAGCCGCTTGTAGGCGGCCTCGGACAGCTCCCCGACCTTCTTGAAGTTCATCTCCTTGTCGCGGGGGTTGGCGATGACCGTGCCGTCGCCCTGCACGAGGAGCACGTAGCCGGTCCGGCCGAGCCTGATGGAGGCGATGGAGTCGGACAATTCGCCCAGGGTGAGGTCGATGGCCGCCACGGCCACCGGCTCGGCCCCGCGCGCGTAGGCCTTGGCCACGCTGATCATGGCCTCGCCCGTGGTGCCCTTGTAGGCGGGCGTGACCTGGGGCCTGGAGGCGTCCTTGACCGCCGCCGTCCACCAGACGCGCTGCCTGGGGTCGTAGCTCTTGCGCGTGCCCGAGGTGTTGGAGAGCACGTTCCCGCCCCACTTGGTGCCGATGTACACGCTGTCGTAGCTGGGGTGGGTCTCCTTGATCCACGTGAGCAGCGGCCCCATCTTCTGCCCGTAGGCGTCGTCCGGGGCCGGGGTGCGGGGCTTGTCCTCGGGGCCGAGATAGCTGGTGACCGTCTCGTCGATCCCGGCGTTGAGCGGGCTGGCCGCGAGCATGGCCGCGTTCTGCCCGGCCGCGTCGATGAGAATGCCCATGGCCCGGTCCACCTGCGCGATCTCCCGGCTGGCGGCCTTGCTGAAGGCCTCCACGGACTGCCCGCTGACGCGCAGGGCGATGATGGAGAAGATGATCACGAAGGCCACGGTGATGGTCAGGGTCAGCCCCGCCAGCAGCTTGATCTTGATGGAGTTCATGGTGTCCCCGGGGTGGTGTGTCTGCCGGTTTTCCGGAATCGGCCGCGCCGCCCGCATAAAATGCCGGAGGCGGCGGCGGTATGTCGGGGTGATGGCGAAACGACAGCGGCGGGAAGAAAGAGCCCCTGGCCGGGGGCCGCCCTAGGGTCCGGGCTAGGCCTTCACGTCGGCCAGGAGGGGCGCGGCCAGTTCGCGCAGCAGGGCGGGGGTGAGGGCGAAGACCGCGTGCGGCGTGCCCGCGGCGGCCCAGATCTCGGGGTAGCGGAGCAGGTCCTCGTCCATGATGGTGCGCAGGGGGACCGGGTGGCCCACGGGCGGCACGCCGCCGATGGCGAAACCCGTGGCCCGGCGCACGAAGTCCGCGTCGGCCTTGGCGATGGGCTCGCCGATCAGGGCCGCGATCTTCCCCTCGTCCACGCGGTTCACGCCGCTGGCCACCACCAGCACGGCCTCGCCGCCCGTCCTGCCTCGGAAGACCAGGGACTTGACGATCTGCGCCGTCTCGCAGCCGATGGCCTGCGCGGCCTCCGCCGCGGTGCGCGTGGAGCCGGGCAATTCCACGACGCGCAGGGAGCGGCCGCGCGCCGCGAGGTAGTCCTGCACGCGCCGCGCGCTGGGGGAAAGCTCCGTGTCCATGCGTGTCTCCATGCCGTCCGGGCGCTCAGTCCACGATGAACAGCTTCGCGCCCGCGGCGGTGAAGGACCGGTGCGCCTCGGCCCCGTCCGCCACCTGGTAGCTGGTTCCGGGCGTGAGCACGAAGACGCGGCCGTCCTCAAGGGTGGTCTCCAGGCTGCCCTCCAGGCAGAGCAGGATGTGTCCCTTGCGGCACCAGTGGTCCGCGCGGTAGCCGGGCGAGTACTCGACCATGCGCACGCGCACGGGGTTGTCCGCCGGGCCGAAGCTGCGGGTGCGCCACAGCGCGAAGCCCGTGGTCCCGGCGTGGGTGGCGGGCGGCACGTCGTTCCAGTCCGTGAGGCCGAAGGGGATGTCCGTGAGTTTCATGCCGCCTGTCGTATCAGGGCCGGGTCCGGAACGGAAGGGGCGCTCCCCCCGCCGCACCCCGGATGACGTCGCGCTAGAAGGCGTAGCGCAGGGAGAGCGTGACCATGCTGGAGTGGTGGGAGACGCCGCCGCCGTTGCGCGCCGTGGCGCGCTCCCCGTCGTCCCTGTCGTCCACGGTCATGTCGCCCTTGGTGCGCAGGTATTCCTGGTAGTCGTAGGCCAGGCCCACGGAGAAGCGCTGGGTGACGGCGTAGGAGGCCTCCGCGCCCACGCCGTAGTAGTGGATGCCGGAGAACTCGCCCGTGAAGACGGTGTTGCGCGCCAGATGCTGGTCCTTGTCCCTGGCCCAGGCCCAGAGCGTGCCGCGGGCGTAGGCCCCCAGGCGGAAATCCCCGAATTGCGCGCCCGCGCAGAGGCCCGCGTAGGGCGTGTAGAACCATTGCTCGTAGATGATGCTGGTGCCGTCCGTGCGGCCCACGTCGTCGCGCCAGCCCACGTCGGAGTAAATGTGGTTGGAGTCCTCGTCGTGCCACTTCCAGTTGTCGACCTTGAAGCCGACCATGGGGGCCACGGAGACGCCCTCGCGCAGGCTCACGGGGAACATGGCGTTGACGTCGAGCATGTAGCCGTGGTCGAGCTTGGTGCGGTGCACGGAGCGGTCGCTCCAGTCGCCGGTGGCGGCGTCCATCCAGTCGTAGTCCGTCATCCGGCCCGAGTCGCGGTTGACCGCGGCCCAGCCGCCCAGGTTGAGCAGCAGCCAGTCCGCCGTGCCCACCGAGACCGTGCCCCCGAGCATGTAGATGTTGCGCAGGTCCCAGTCGAGTTCGCTGACTTTGCGGCCGGTCTCCTCCTCGAAGACCAGCTCCTCGGAGCGGCCCTGCAGGTAGCCGCCGGAGAGCTGCAGGGAGACGGGCGTCTCCCCCTCGAAGAGCGTCATGCTCTCGCCCAGGTTGCCCGCGCGCATGGCCCCGGCCCGGCCGGGCAGCAGCACGGAGGCGGCCAGGACGAGGAGCGCGAGGCGCAGCAGCGCAGGCAGCGGGCGGGCCTGATGTGGGCGGGTCGGAAACGGACGGCGATGCTCCATGGCGTTCCTCCGGGCGGCGTCGGCCCGGCGGCGCGGACCCGGAACGTCTGTACCCCGGAATCGTCCTGCAGACAAGTTGCTGCTCCGCAAAAAACGCTGTCCGGCGGAGGATTGCGGGAGCCGGAGCGGCCACGCGCGGCGCGGGGCGGGGAAGGGCGGAAAAGCCGGGAAGCGGGGGAGGCGGCTAGTCCTCGCGCAGCATCTCGCGGAAGGCGGCGATGGTCTCGGGGTGGGCCAGGGCCAGCCGCGCGCCCGCGCGGATGCGGGCGTTGATCTCGCCCCGGACGCGCTGCAGCTTCTTGCGGAAGGCCACGTAGCGCCGCGACAGGCCGATGCGCACCGCGTGGCCGTCCATCTCCTCGATCTCGTACTTGAGCGGGACGCGCAGGTCCCGCGCGCCCGAGGCGAAGAGGTACTCGTTGGCCGTGTACAGCCCGTATTCCTCGTGCGAGCCCACGTTGCGCTCCCGCACCTTGTCCTTGACGGCCTGCGGCATGCCCCCGGCCGAGGCGGGCTGCAGGTCCTCAAGGAAGCGGGAGGCGCGGTAGCCGTACAGGGCGTAGCCGGCGTAGTGGGCGCGGATGCTGTAGTCCGCGTCCTCCTCGCCGTAGACCCCGTAGTCCTCGCTCCAGTAGCCGATCTCGCGCACGGCCGCGTCCGGGACCAGCACGGCGCAGCCCGGCAGGGTCAGGGTGGCGTCGAACAGCTCGCCGTCCGGGGTCGCGCGGCAGGCCCCGGAACGGACCCCGATCTGGTCCGGCCACAGCGGCCCCAGCAGCGAGCGCGCATCGCCGTGCGTCCATAGGGCGAGGATTTCGGACAGCCAGCCCGGCCGCGTGACCAGCATGTCGCTGTCGAGCTTCATGTAGCGCGCGGCCCGCAGCAGCCGCCAGCCCACGTTCACGGCGCAGGACACGCCGTAGTTGGCGTCCAGCAGGAAGAGGCGGTCGATGATCCCGTCCGCGGCGAGGCGCAGGAGCAGGTCGCGCGTCTCGGGGCCGCTGCCGTTGTCCACCACGCAAAGGAGGTGCGGCGCGTCCGTGTGCCGCTTGACGCCGGGCAGGGTGCGCGCGACCAGCTCCGGCCGGTTGTAGACCGGGACGGTGATGTTGGTGATCTGCGGCGCGGCCGCGGGCGTCTCCATGCCCCCTTCTCGCACGACGCCGCGCCGCGCGCAACGCCGGACGCGCCGCCGCCGGGGATTTCGCCGGAACCGGTCCCGGATTCCGGTCCCCCGCGCCGCCCCGGCCCCGCGTCCGGGGGCGGCGGTGTTTCCGTTTTTCCCATCCGTCCTGGACAACGGACATGTTGACATATGCTGGACATAAAATTATTCGCTTCGTAACACCATTAATCAAAGTGTGGCACCAAGCGTTGTGAGGCCATATTGTGTGTGGAGGTCCATTCAAAGGAGGATCGGGCTATGGTTGAAATGGAAAAGGTCATGATGAAGGGAGGGGCGCCCAAAGGCGTCGATCCGAGCAAGATCGCCTTCATCCAGGTGGACGCGTCCAAGTGCCAGGCGTGCGGGGCCTGCGCCGAGGTCTGCGGCACCGGAGCGGTGCAGCCGATCAACGCCCAGGGCATCCACGGCATCCACCTGGACGCCTGCGTGAACTGCGGACAGTGTCTGACCAACTGCCCCTACGGCGCGATCTACGAGGAGATTTCCTTCGTGGACGACGTCTTCAAGGCGCTGCAGGACCCGGACACGGTGGTCGTCTCCATGCCCGCCCCGGCGGTGCGCTACGGCCTGGGCGAGCCCTTCGGCATGCCGGCCGGCGCCTACGTCGGCGGCAAGATGCACGCCGCCCTGCGCAAGCTCGGCTTCGACCTCATCTGGGACAACGAGTACACGGCCGACCTGACCATCCTGGAGGAAGGCACGGAGCTCATCAACCGCGTCAAGGACAAGGGCAAGCACGCCCCCCTGCCGCAGTTCACGTCCTGCTGTCCCGGCTGGGTCAAGTTCGCGGAGACCTTCTACCCCGAACTGCTGCCCAACATGTCCAGCTGCAAGTCGCCCATCGGCATGCTCGGCCCCCTGTCCAAGACCTACGGCGCCAAGCAGGCCAAGGTGAACCCCCAGAAGATGTACACCGTCTCCATCATGCCCTGCACCGCCAAGAAGTTCGAGGGTCTGCGCCCCGAGCTGGCGGCCAGCGGCTACCGCGACATCGACGCCACCATCACCACGCGTGAGCTGGCCTACATGATCAAGAAGGCGGGCATCGACTTCGCCGCCCTCAAGGACGAGGCCCCGGACCCGGTTCTGGGCGAGTCCACCGGCGCGGCCACCATCTTCGCCACCAGCGGCGGCGTCATGGAGGCGGCCCTGCGCCTGGCCTACGAGGTGCTCTCCGGCGAGAAGCTGAAGGACCCGGACATCAAGGCCGTGCGCGCCAGCGAAGGCATCAGGACCGCGGCCGTGAACGTGCCCAACTTCGGCGAGGTGCGCGTGGCCGTGGCCAGCGGCCTGGAGAACGCGGCCAAGCTCTGCGAGGAGGTCAAGGCGGGCAAGTCTCCCTACCACTTCATCGAGATCATGACCTGCCCCGGCGGGTGCGTGAACGGCGGCGGCCAGCCTCTCGATCCGGGCGTGCGCATGGCTTCCGGCGGCGCGTCCCTGTTCGCGGACTACAAGAAGCGCTTCGGCATCGCCGGCTAAGCCAGGAGGAGAAAACAATGAATCAGCTCTGTTCCGTTACCCGCAGGCACTTCATCAAGCTTGCCGGAGCCGCCGCTGCCGTGGCCATGTCCGGCGTCTCGCTGGTGCGCGAGGCCTCCGCCGCCGCCATGGACTTCGTGGCCAAGCGGCAGGCTTCCGTGTACGCCACGGACGCGGACAAGAAGGTCTACAAGCTGCGCAAGTCCCAGGACAACCCCATGATCCAGAAAATCTACGCCAAGGACGGGTTCCTGGCGGACGGTCCCTGCGGTCACACGTCCCATGCACTGCTGCACACCCACTACGTGGACCGCAGCGCGGGCCTGAAGGCCCTCAAGGCCAAGGGCCTCAAGTTCAAGGTCTAGCCTGAGCGCGAAACCTCCGAGCAGCCTGACGGAAAGGGTTGACCTGACCCCGAGGGCTGCTTTCGACCCATCATTCCCCGGTCGCCGGGACCTCCAGGCCGGACAGGGTTTCGGCCAGCCAGACGTCGATCTCCGCCCGGTTGTAGGACACCACCGGCGGCAGGCCGTCTCCCCGCGCCAGGTAGTCCCCGAAGCGCGTCAGCAGCGCGACGGCCTCGGCGCGCGCGGCCGCGTCGCCGGACGCCGTGAAGTCCTCGGAGCGGAGCTTGCCCAGATTGAACGCGGCCAGCGGATACCCGTTGATGGCCAGGCTTTTCCTGTACTCCGCCTCCGCCTTGTCCCTGTTCCCCTGCCGCGCGTGGCAGACGCCGAGGTCGTTGTGCGCCTCGGCCGCCTCGGGCGTGCCCGCGCAGCAGGCCAGGACCTTGTTGTAGTTCTGCATGGCGGCCTCGATCTTGCCCATGGCGAGATAGCGCTCGCCCCGCAGGAGCAGGACGCCGGGGCGTTCCTGGGCCGCGGCGGCGACCGGCACGGCCAGGACGAGACAGAGGGCGGCGATGACGGACAGGCGCATGAGGACTCCTTGGCGGCCGGAGGACAGGCCGCGATGTTACGAATTTTAAAAACGTATTCCATGCGCGGGCGTTTGTCGAGCACCGCGTAGGCGGGCGACGGCGGCCCCGCGTGCGGGAGGATTTCCAGGAGGGCGCGACGTGTTTTTTGGGTGACACGAATATTTTATTAATAACATGAAAGGAGCGGCGAGGGGAGGCGGAGGACCCTCCACATGGCGAAAACGGGCGAGGAACGGCGCATCGGCGTCGTGGGGATACTGGTGCTGGACCGGGAGGGCTCGGCCGGACGGGTCAACGAGATCCTTTCCGAGCACGGCGGGATCATCGTGGCCCGGACGGGCATTCCGTACCGGGAGCGCGGGGTGGCGGTGATGAGCGTGATCATCGACGCCACGGTGGCGGAGGTCGGGGCCATGACCGGCAAGCTGGGCATGGTCGCGGGCGTGCGTGTGAAATCGTTGTTGATGTGAGGTGCGTATGGGCCGGCAGGATGGAGGAACGAGGCTGGGGATCGGGGCGGCGCTGGCCGTCCTCTGGGCGTTGACAGCTCTTGTCGCGGCCTGGCCCGCGGCCGCCCAGGAGGCGGGGCCGCAGGCCAGGGCGGTGCGCATGCCCGAGATGACCGTCTCGGCGCGCGGCTACGGGGCCAAGGCCTCCCAAACCCCGGGCGGCGTGGGCGTGGTCACGGCGCGGGAGATCGAGGAGACCGCGCCCGTGAGCGTCACCGACGCCATGGAGCGGATACCCGGGGTGAGCACGTCCACGGACTCCCCCTGGGGCGGCGAGATCGTCATTAGGGGCATGAGCCGCGATTCCGTGGTCTTCCTCATCGACGGCTGCCGCGTCAACGTGACCACGGACATCAACGGCCGCTTCGGCCTCATCAATCCCGAGGACGTGGAGCGCATCGAGGTGCTCAAGGGGCCGGTGAGCGCCCTGTACGGCTCCGGCTCCACGGGCGGCGTGGTGAACATCATCACCAAGAAGGGCAAGTTCTTCGACGACGCCGCATGGAGCGGCGAACTGGCCCTGGGCGGCTCCACCAACCCCGGCGGGCCGGATACCTACGGCAACCTCTCCTATGGCGGGAAGAGCGCCTGGGTCTTCGCCTCGGGCGGCTGGCGCGACCACGGCGACTCGTTCGACGGCCACGGCAGCGAGATCCGCAACAGCCAGTTCGAGGACGGTTTCGGCAAGGCGGCCGCGGCCTACAAGTGGAGCGAGGGGTCCGTGACCGAGATGCAGTACCAGAAGGTCGTGGGCTCGGAGATCGGCGTGCCCGGCACGGGCTCCGCCCCGCTGCCGACCAACGCCGACGTGACCCTGGAGGAGAACACGCGCCAGCTGTTCCAGGCGAAGCACAGCCTCAGGCCCGAGGGCTCCGTGCTCAAGGAGTCCGAGCTGATGGCCTACTGGCAGCTCATCGAGCGCAACCAGCGCATCGACAACTTCACCTCGGGCGCCAACCGGTGGCTCAAGCCCAACGCGGACCACGAGACGTTAGGCGGGAACTGGAAGAACGTCCTGGAACTGGGGCCGCACACCCTGGTGGCCGGATTCGACGCCTGGAACTGGCACATGACCTCCAACCGCAGGCGGCTGCAGAACAACGGCGTGCTGGTCACGGACTCGCCCACGCCCAACACCGAGCAGCTCTCCCTGGGCGTCTACGCCGAGGACGACTGGACCTTCGTCCCGGACTGGACCCTGAACCTGGGCGGCCGCGCGGACAGCGTCCGGATCGAGAACGACGCCACGGCCACGGTCGCCTCGGGCAGCCGCCGGGACACGAACTGGAACGCCCACGCCGGGCTGACCTGGGACGTCGCGGACAAGTGGTCCATGACCGGCCTGGCCGCGTCGAGCTACCGCAGCCCGAACATCCTCGAACTGTTCAAGAACATCAGCCTGGGCGGCGGCGTCACGGAGAAGGGCGACCCCAACCTCAAGTCCGAGCGCTCGCTCTATTTCGAGTACGGCCTGCACTACGAGGGGGAGGCGTTCCGGGCCAACACCGCGGTCTACCTCAACACCATCGACGACTACATCCAGAGCAGCCGCGTGAGCAATTCGCTCTACGTCATGGACAACGTGGGCAGGGCCCGGATCAGGGGCCTGGAGCAGGACCTGGAGTGGGACTTTTACGAGGGCTTCACGGCCTACGGCAACGTGGCCTACGCGCGGGGCACGAACGACAGCAAAAACGAACCCCTGCGCTTCGTCGCGCCGCTGAACGGCCTCGCGGGCCTGCGCCAGCGCATGGAATCGGGCTTCTGGTGGGCCTTCGAGGGCCAGTGGGCCGCGTCCATGGACAACACGCCCTCGGGCGTGGCGCACTCGGACGCCTGGCTCGTGCTCAACGCCCGCGCGGGCTACGGCTTCACGCTCGGCGGGCTGCGGAACGAGATCGTGGCCGGGGTCGACAACATCCTGGACAAGGCCTACCACAACTACCTCGCCACCTCGCGCGGCATCGAGCTGATGGAGCCGGGCCTGAACGCCTACGCCACCTGGCGGGTGAAGTTCTGAGCGGGGCGCGGGCCGCTGTCCGTTTTCGGAAGGGGACGCGCTCAGCCGCCGCGGCCGCAGACCGCCGGGGCCTGGACCCAGGGGGCGGCGGGGCGGTTGTCCACCTGGCCGTCCGGCGCTTCCGTCAGGGCCAGTTTCGTTCCTCCCAGTACGCATACTGGGAGGGCCACTGTTCCCTGTACTGCCGGATCTTGTCCTGGAAGGCCCGCCGGTTGGCGTCGATGGCCACGCGCTGGTCGAAATAGGTCCGCTTCGCGGCGATGTCGTCCGCCAGGGCCTGCCCCAGGGCGAAGGACAGGGTTTCGGCCCGCGCCACCGCCTCCGGGCCGTCCGTGACCAGCGCCCCGGCCGTCCCCGTGACGTACGCGCCGAGATCGTTGAAGTTGTTGGCCAGGAAGCGGGTGATGACGGCGTGGTCCCGGCCCGCGGTGCACACGGCCGCGCAGTATTTGCCGTCGAAATACTGGCAATGGATCACGTCGGCCATGCGGTCGATGAGCGCCTTCATGGGGGCGTTCACGCAGAAGGAGTAGTTGGGGGAGCCCCAGACCATGCCGTCGGCCGCCGACATTTTCTCGAAAAGCATGGCGTAGTCGTCGTTGAGGATGCAGGCGCCGGTGGCGAAGCACTTGCGGCAGCCGATGCAGTACCCGATCGTGAGCCCGCGCAGGTCGATGTACTCCGTTTCCGCCCCTTTCGCGGCGGCCCCGGCCAGGACGGCCTGGACCAGCCGCCGGGTCTGGCTTTTCTTGCCGTTCGGGCTGGAGTTGAGGCCGAGTATGCGCATGGAGCCCTCCCTCAGTACGGTTCGTACCCGTTGGTCAGGAAAACGGCCCGGGCCTCGTCCGTTTTCAGAAACTCCAGAAACGCCCTGGCCGGTCCGGGATGGGGCGCGTTGCGCATCACCGTCACCGGAATGCGGCGCACCCCCCTGGCGTCGTCGATGGGGATGAACTCCCCCTCCCCGGGCGCGAGCTGCCCGGCCCAGGTCCTGTAGGTCACCCAGGCGTCCAGGTCCTTCGACGCCTTCCAGGCGGCCAGCCCCTGGCGGCCGGTGGTGACGAAGACCGCGGCGTTGGCGTTGGCGGCCCCGCGCAACTCCCCCATGTTCTCAAGGCGCACGTCCAGGATGCGCAGGCCGGGCGCGGCCAGATCGTCAAGGCCCGCGACGCCTTTGGGGTTGCCCTGCCGCACGATGATGCCCATGCGCCGGGCGGCCGGGTAGATGATGGCGGAGTCGTCGAGCACGCCCGGGTAGTCCCGGAGAAAGTCGTCCATCATGTATTCCGCGCCGGTGTAGTAGACGTCGCCGTCCTTCGCGGCCTGTTCCGCCTGTTCGGCCGGTTCGCCCGCCCGGACGTCCACCGTGAGGCCGGACCCGGCGGCGAAGATGTCGGCGCAGGCGCGCACGGCCTCATAGGGGCCGCCCGGTCCGTACACCGTGAGCGACGCGGCCATGACGTTCGTGTGCAGGGCCATGAGCATCCCCCATGCCGCCAGGGCGGCGGAAAGCGTTCCGGAAAGGCGCGTGGTTCTGGTCATGTCGGCATCGTGAACGGCGCACCGTTGGTTTCGGGCCGGACCGGCCCCGGCCGCCCATGCTCCGATTCACTATCGCTCCTCCGCAAAAAGACAAGAGGTTTTCTCCGGCCGGGGACAGCCGCTCTTTGCCGATGATCGCCGGAGCGCCGGGCGGAGATGTTTCGGATACGGGCGCGGTTCTTCTTCCGATCACGCCCCGGCTTCCGCGCCGCGCGTCTGGAACGCGGAATCCTCCCTCCTCCCGCCCGCGCAGGAGAAGACGACCCGCCCTCCGGCCAGGGTCGCGCGCACGAGCGGCAGCCCGGGGTGCGCGGCGTCGATCAGGACGAGGTCCGCGCGCTTGCCGGGGGCGATGCTTCCCCGGTCGTCGAGTCCAACGGCCCTGGCCGGATTCTCCGAGACCAGACGCCATGCCGCGCCAAGCTCCGCCAGGCCCTCGCGGGCCAGGGCGAAGGGGGCCTGCGGCAGGGCGGGGTAGAAGTAGTCCGAGGTCAGGACGTCGCAAAACCCTCCGGCGACGGCCTCGCGCGCCGTGACCCGCTTGTCGTGGCTGACGCCGCGCAGCACGTTGGGCGCGCCCAGGACCACGTGATCCCCGGCCTCGTGGGCCGAGACGGCGGTCTCAAGATTCACCGGGAAATCGGCGATGCGGCTGCCGCGCTCGCGGTACCACTGCCGGACGCCGGGCGAGGGGTCGTCGTGCGAGGCCATGGGCACGCCCGCCGCCCTGGCCGCTGCGGCGAGGCGCTCCTGCAGGGCCGGAACGTCGGCGGAGGCGTCCCGCACCCGTTCCAGAAGGGCCACGAACGCCTCCCGGCCAAGGCCGGTGCGGTGCAGGTAGGTGCTCATCTTGTCCTGGTCGTCCAGCCTGGCGAGCATGTGGTCGAGGTGGTCGTTGAAGGAAAAGAGCCCGACGCGGCCCGTCCCGATCCATTCCTCCACCTCGTCCGCCATGTCCAGGTTGTGGTTCTCGAAGCGCATGTGCAGCCGCGTGTCGCAGCCCAGGCGCGGCCGCACGGCCTGAAGCTCGTCCAGGAAGCGGCGCGCGGCCTCGCGGCTGCGCAGCCCCGGCTCCCAGGAGCAGGTCAGGCCGTGGTAGGCCGTGGTGATGCCGTTGGCCGTCATCTGCCGGTCGGTCTCCAAAAGCGCCAGGCCGTGGCCGAAGGTGACGCCGGGGCGGGGCATGAGCTGGCGCTCGAAGGCGTCGCCGTGGATGTCCACCAGCCCCGGCAGGACGAGCAGGCCGGAGGCGTCCATCTCGTCCCCGCCCTTTCTCCCGTTGCCCGCGGCGGTTTCCACGGCGGCGACGACGCCGTCCGCGACGGTCACGTCGCACGTCTCGAAGCGTCCCTCCGGCAAGAGAACCTTTCCATTTCTGATTCGCAGCATGTCTGTCCGCTCCTTGCGAGGCTCGATTGTCGCGCCGGGCTTTGGGCCATGCCCTAGACGGCTCGGGTTGCGTTCCCGTGACGCGGGCCGGAAGCGCCCGCTCCACGGCCCCTGCCTATGGCACGCGGCGCGCGGGACGGCCAAGCGATAGACCTAAGCGCGAAAGGTCTAGGAATCGGTCACGACAAGTGCCGTTTCCCGACAACCGGCTGTAACGCCGTCCCGCTAGCTCTATGCTGGCGCGCACAGGAACGGACTTCGCGGGGCCGCCCCCGGCCCCGTCAACAACCAGGAGAAACGACATGCGTTTGCACACGATACTCGCCGCGCTTTTGCTGGCGCTGTTCATGACCGCCGCGCAGGCCCACGCCGCGCAGGGCTACAAACTGGCCGTCACCGACCTTGAAGGCATGGAGGAGCTGCAGCGGGAGTTCGGGAAGTTCCGCGACGTGCTCAGCGAGAAGAGCGGCTACGGCTTCGAACTCTTCCCGGTGAACAACCGCACCGCCGCGGTGGAGGCCCTGAAGGCGAAGCGGGTGGATTTCGTGATCACCGGCCCGGCCGAATACGTGGTCTTCAGGAAGCGCACCGAGGCCGTGCCCGTGGTCGGCTTCTCGCGTCCCGACTACTTCGCCTCGATCATCGTCATGGCCGACTCCGGCATCGCCTCCCTGCAGGACCTCAAGGGCAGGAAGGTGGCCTTCGGCGACGTCGGCTCCACCTCCAAGCACCTCGCGCCCATGCAGATCTTCTCCGACAACGGCGTGAATCCGCTCAAGGACCTCTCGGCCGTCTACGTGGACCAGAAGGTGGGCTGGAACTCCCTCAAGCGCGGCGACGTGGCCGCCCTGGGCACCACCAACGACAAGTTCCTCTCCATGCGCGGCAAGGACGAGCTGCCCGCCGGCTCCTTCATCGTCCTGGGCCGCAGCCGCGACCTGCCGAGCGACATCCTGCTCGCGGGCAGCCACGTAGATCCCGCCGTGGCCGCCAAGCTGCGCGAGGTCTTCGCCAAGGACGCCGAGGTCCTGGTCCAGGCCATCCTCAGCGGCGAGGACAACCAGAAGTACAAGGGCATGAAGTTCCTGACCTCGGTCAAGGACGCGGACTACAACTACGTCCGCTCCATGTACAAGACCATCGGCTATCCCCAGTACTCCGACTTCGTGGGGAACTGATGATCTCCTGCGTGCTTCCCGCGGGGGCCGAGGCCCCCGCGGGGCTCTTCCCCGGACGGCCCCGCGACATCGCGGCGCGCGGGCTGCGCAAGAGCTTCGGCCGGGCCGAGGTGCTCAGGGGCGTGGACCTCGACGTGCCGCGCGGTCAGGCCGTGGCCCTCATCGGCTCCAACGGCGCGGGCAAATCGACCCTGCTGCGCTGTCTGATGCGCCTCGTCGAGCCCTGCGCGGGCAGCGTGCGCATCCTCGACCGGGAGATCGGCGGCATGCGCACGCGCGAACTGCGCTCCCTGCGCGCCCAGGTCGGCTTCGTCTTCCAGAAGCACAACCTCGTGCCCCGGCTCTGCGCCCTGAGCAACGTCCTGCACGGGGCCCAGGCGCGCGAGCACAGCCCCCGGCTCTGGCTGCAGATGCTGGCCACCGACGGCAACCGTCTGGAGGCCCTGCGCTGCCTGGAGAAGGTGGGGCTGGGGCACGTCGCCGAGCGCCGGGTGGACACGCTCTCCGGCGGGCAGTCCCAGCGCGTGGCCATCGCCAGGGCGCTCATGCAGCGGCCCAAGATCATCCTCGCGGACGAGCCCGTGGCCAGCCTCGACCCCCAGGCGGGCATGGAGGTCATGGAGATCTTTCTCGAACTCATCCGGCGCGAGGGCATCACCCTGGTCTTCACCTGCCACAGCCTGGAGCAGGCCCTGCGCTACTCCGACCGCGTCATCGGCCTGCGCGGCGGCGTCATCGAACTGGACGCGCCGTCCGCCTCCCTGAGCGAGCAGAGCCTTCGGGGGATATATGCGTCGGCCTGAAACGCGGCCTCCCGGCACGGCCGGGGACGGCGTGGTGCGCGAGCCGTCGCAGGTGGACCACCGCCGCCTGCCCATACGCTTCGCGCGCCTCGGCCCCCTCGGCTACCTGGGGTCGGTCCTCTTTCTCGCCTTCTTCGTCAGCGCGCTGCAGGGCACGCAGTTCTCCCTCGCCGAGATCGCGCGCGGGGCGCCCTACATGGTCACGCTCCTGTCCGAGATGTTCCCGCCCAGCCTGGAACGCATCGGCGCGGTCAGCCTGGCGCTCCTGGAGACCTTCCAGATGGCCCTGGTGGGCACGGTCTTCGGCGTCCTGGCGAGCCTGGGCCTCGGCGTGCTGGCGACGCGCAGCCTGACGCCGGGCGTCCTCGTCCACCAGTGCTCGCGCATGCTCATCGCCCTTTTCCGCACCGTTCCGGACCTGATCTGGGCGCTGATCTTCGTGGTCCTCGTGGGGCTCGGGCCGTTCGCCGGGACCCTGGCGATCATGATCGACACCATCGGCTTCTGCGGCCGCTTCTTCGCCGAGGCCATGGAGGAGGTGGACAAGGGGCCGCAGGAGGCCCTGGCCGCCATCGGCGCGTCCCGCCTGGGCGTCATCTGCTGCGCCGTCTTCCCGGCCGCCCTGCCGTCCTTCATCGGCACCGCGCTCTTCTCGCTGGAGAAGGCCACCCGCTCCTCGGTGGTCCTGGGGCTCGTGGGCGCGGGCGGCATCGGCATCGAACTCAAGGTCTCCATGGACATGTTCATGTACTCCCAGGCGTCCACGATCATCATCCTGGTCTTCGCCCTGGTGCTCCTCGTGGAACGCCTCTCCTCCCGCCTCAGGCAGCGCATCATCTGACGCTCCGCCCGGGGGCCGGGATCAGCCCGTGTGGAAGACGAACTCGACGCGCGCGCCCGAATACCTGGCCACGCCGTAATCGATCGGGATGCCGCGGTCGTCCACGTTGACGCTTCGGGCGACGATCACCGGCGTCGTCCTGGGCTGCTCCAGGAGGCGGGCCTCCTCACGGGTCGGCAGCCTGCTGGACAGGCTGGTCCGGATGCGGCGGTAGCTGTGGACGCCGTAGGCGCGCAACGACGCCGTGACCGATCCGGCCGCGCGGAAGATGTCCACCAGGCCGGTGAAGCGCGGCAAGGGGAAGTAGTGCGACGAGACGGCCAGGGGCCTGCAGTCCGCTTCGCGCAAGACGTCCAGGCGGAGCACGGGACGGCCGGGCTCGATGTGCAGCCCCTGCGATGTCTCGCCATCGGCCCGCGTCTCTTCGGCATGCAGCAGGACGCCCCCCGGCGAGCGTTTCTGCAGCAGGATGTTCTCGCTGAAGCGCGTGCGCCTGGTCACGGCATAGGGGATGACGGCGTCCTGGACGAACGTGCCCCGTCCCTGCTCCACGCGCACGAGGCGCTTGGCGCGCAGGGCGGCCACGGCCCGGCGCACGGTGTGCCGGTTGACCCGGAAGCGCAGGGCCAGCTCGGCCTCGGTGGGCATCCGTTCGCCGGGCAGGCAGACGCCCCCCAGGATGTCGGCTTCCAGGACGCGGGCGATTTCGATCCAGATGGCGTTGCCGCATGTTCCCGTGCGCATCTTCGTCTCCCCGGCCGTTGAACGGCGCATCCCCCTGCTCCGGGCGGAGGCGGCGTCAGCCGTGCTTCGCGACGAACTCCTCGGCCGTGCCCTGGAAGTCGGCGAAGGCCGCCCCGATCGTCTCATGGTCCCAGTCCCACCAGGCGATGCGGCGCATGGCCTCGGCCAGGGCGTCCGGCAGGCGCTGCCGGATGCGGCGGGCCGGGACCCCGGCCACCACGGCGTAGTCGGGCACGTCGCGCGTGACCACCGCGCCCGCGCCCACCACCGCGCCGGTCCCCACGCGGCGTCCGGGCAGGACGATGGCCCCGTGCCCGATCCAGACGTCGTGACCGATCTCGACCCGGTCGGCGCGCCGCCAGTCGAAGATGGACGCGTCGTCCTCGCCCAGGCCGTAGCGGCTCGCGCGGTAGGTGAAATGGTGCTGCGTGGGCCGCCACATGGGATGGTTGCTCGGGTTCACGCGCACGTGCGAGGCGATGGAGGTGAACTTGCCCACCGCGCAGTACATGAGGTCCGAGTCGTTCATGACGTAGCTGTAGTCGCCGAGCGAGACCTCGTGGAGCAGGGCTCGGGCCGCCACCTCGCACCAGGGGCCGAGGCGCGAATGCGTGACGACGGCCGTGGGATCGACGCGGGGACGTGTGGCGCAACGTTGCGCCGATGCGGTCTGTTCCATGGGCGGGGCATCTCCGTTCCGGAAGGTCAGATACGCTGCATGCGCAACCTCCCTTTCACAGATGGCGTTTTGTTGCCGAAACGGATGACGCAGGGTGTCCGGCGGCAGGACGAATCGCCGGTTTGTCGTCCCGGATATACAAGCGCATCCGTTGTCTAGCGTCCTTCAACGCACCTAAACCTCCCTGTCTCCAAACCGCCACACGGGGGGACTACCCCGGTTCCATGCATCGGTCCGTCCGCGGGGCGGAGCCGGATCGCGCGAGCATGCAAGGAGGAACGTCATGGTCGAGAACCAGAAGATGCGGCAGTCCCGGCCCCTGGCCGTCAGGACCAGGGGCCTCGGCAAGACCTATCCCAACGGCGTCGCGGCCCTCGCGGACGTGAGCCTGGATATCGCCAGGGACGAGTTCGTGGTGGTCATCGGCTCGTCCGGCGCGGGCAAGTCCACCTTCCTGCGCTGCATGAACCGCCTCATCCAGCCGACCTCGGGCAGCCTCGAACTCTTCGGCGAGGACGTGGCCCGGGTCAGCGGGGCCAGGCTGCGCGGGGTGCGGCGCAAGGTGGGCATGATCTTCCAGCAGTTCCACCTCGTGCGGCGGCTGAACGTCCTTGAGAACGTGCTCGTGGGCAGGCTGCGCTTCAACGCCGGTCCCGTGAGCCACGGCCTGTCGCTGCTGCGCGTCTTCCCCCGGGCGGAGCGCGAGTTCGCCTTCGAGTGCCTGCGCCACGTGGGCATCGCGGACCTGGCCTTCCAGCGCGCCGACCAGCTCTCCGGCGGCCAGCAGCAGCGCGTGGCCATCGCCCGCGCCCTGGCCCAGGAGCCCGAGGTCTTCCTGGCCGACGAGCCCATCGCCAGCCTCGATCCCCACAGCGCCGAGCTGGTCATGCAGACCCTCCTGCGCATCCACGAGCACCGCCGCATCCCGGTCATCGTCAACCTGCACCACATCGACTTCGCGCAGCGCTTCGGCAAGCGCGCCGTGGGCATCTCGAAGGGGAGGGTGGTCTTCGACGGCGGCATCGCCGACCTGACCGAGGACGCCATCCGCCACGTCTACGGCGAGAAGCTGTGCGAGGCCTACAGCGCCGGACCGTGCGACACGTCCGGCGAAACGTGCGTGGGGGAGTTGCTGCCCGCCTGCGCCTGATCCCGTCCCCCCGGCAATCGTGCCTGACCATACACCGCCGCAACGCCAAGGAGACCCGCCGATGTTCAAGAAACTGCTCACCACCCTGACCACGCTCGCGGTCCTCGCCGCCGCGGCCCTGCCCGCCCTGGCCGCCTCCCCGTGCAAGGACTGGCCCGCCAAGCTGCGCATGGGCGTCATTCCCACCGAGGGCTCGGCCGACACGGCCAAGCGTTTCATGCCCCTGACCGACCACCTGAAGAAGACCCTGGGCGTCGAGATCGAGGTCTTCACGGCCAGCGACTACGCCGGAATCATCACGGCCATGGCCAACAAGCACATCGAGTTCGCCTACTTCGGGCCCAAAAGCTACGTCGAGGCCTCGGAGAAGGCCGCCGCCGAGGCCGTGGCCATGGAAATCAGCATGGACGGCGAGCCGGGCTACTACGGCATCATCATCACGCCCAAGAACTCCGGCATCACCACCATGGAGCAGGCCAAGGGCAAGACCTTCGCCTTCACCGACCCCAACTCCACTTCCGGCTTCCTCGTGCCCAACGTGCTCTTCGCCCGCGACATGAAGGTCAAGCCCCAGGAGTACTTCTCCCAGGTCAAGTTCTCCGGCTCGCACGGCGCGTCCATCCTGGCCGTCAAGAACGGCGACATCCAGGTCGCCGCGACCAACACCGAGGACATGAGCCGCATGGAGGAGAAGGGCTCCGCCTCCATGAAGGACTTCAACGTCATCTGGAAGTCCGAACTCATCCCCGGCTCGCCCTACGCCGTGCGCGCCGACATGCCCGTGAGCCTCAAGGCCGCCTTCACCGGCGCGCTGATGCTCTACAACAACGACAAGGAAGGCATGCAGAAGCTGCAGATCGGCGGCTTTCTGCCTGCCAACGACGCCAGCTACGACATCATCCGCTACCTGAACAAGCTCAAAAAGGAACTGGCCAAACAGTAGGCCGGCCGTACGGGATGTCATGTCGAACCAGCTGACCCTCGACTCGGTGACCCCCAGGACGCCCCTCCAAAAGAGGGTCCTCCTGGGGCTCCTCGCGGCGGCCGTGGCCGCGATCCTGGTCGCGTCCTTCCTCTGGACCGGGATCGACCCCTTCAAGCTCTACAACAAGCGGCAGAACGCCTTCGAGTACCTCTTCGGCAAACAGCTCTCGGAGATGGAGATCAAGGAGATACGGCGGCAGGCCGAGCGCATGCCCATGATCATGCTCCAGGAGACCATCGCCCGTGAGATGCGCCAGGAAGCGGCGGCCAGGGGGGAAAAGATCCCGGATTTCGAGATCATGCGCCAGGCCAAGGAGCGGGCCGAGGAGCAGCTCGCGGCCATGCCCGCGCCGCAGCGGACCAAGATGGTCGACGAGGAGGTGGCGCGGCTGGTGGACGAGCGCAGCGGGGGATACTTCCCGCCCAACACCCACACGGGCAACATGACCATGTACGCCAAGGCCCTGGTGGAGACCATCGCCATCGCCATCTGGGGCACGCTCTTCGCCTTCCTGGCCGCCATCCCGGTGTCGGTCTTCGCGGCAAAGAACACGCTGCATCTCATGGTCTCGGGGAACGACAGGGTCTCCACCTGGATTCGCTGGTTCTGCCACTTCGGCGTGCGCCGCTTCCTGGACTTCTGCCGCGGCTTCAACGAGTTCGTCATGGCCCTGATCTTCGTGGCCGTCATCGGCCTGGGGCCTTTTGCGGGCGTCATGTCCCTGGCCATCCACACCTTCGGCATCCTGGGCAAGGTCTTCTCCGAGGCCATCGAGGCCATCGAGCCCGGCCAGGTGGAGGCGCTTGAGGCCAGCGGCGCCGGACCCGCCCAGATCATCAGTTTCTCGGTCCTGCCGCAGATCATGCCGCTGGTGGTGGGGTTCACGCTCTACCGTTTCGAGTCCAACGTGCGCAGCGCCACCATCCTCGGCTTCGTGGGCGCGGGCGGCATCGGCTTCCTGATCTTCGACAAGATCAACGGCTACCTCTACCGCGAGGTCTCGACCATGATGATCATGGTCATCGTCTCGGTGACGCTCATCGACTACTGCTGCGGCCTTCTGCGCAAGCGGTTCACCTAGGGGCGGGCGCGTGATCGGGCTCCACCGCGAACTGCACGCGCTCCGCGGCCCAGCAGGAGACGCACCACTCCACGGGCTCCCCCTGGGGCGTCACGTTGAGGGATTCGGCCACGAGCACGGGCCGGGCGCGCGGCTGGTCGAGGAGGCCCGCCTCCCTGGCCGTGGGCATGCGCGCCGTGATCGTCGTGCGCAGCCGCACGTAGTCGCCGAGTCCGGCCTGGCGCAGGGCCGCGGTGATGGAGCCGGTCGCCTTGTAGGCCTGGATGAGGTTCGGGTAGCGGGCGTGCGGGAAACTGGACACGCCGAGCAGCACCGGCACGCCGTCCGCCTCGCCGAGAATGACCAGGCGGCTGATCCGGTCGCCCTTCGCGATGTGCAGCGCGGCGGCGGCCTCCTGGCCCGCCGGGGCCACGCCGGATTCGAGCAGCCGCCCCTTGGGGGAGCGCATCTGGCGCAGGATGTTCTGGCTGAAGCGAACCCGCCGCGCCAGAGTGTAGCTGACGACCGGGCCGCGCACGAAGGCCCCGCGCCCCTGCTCCACGACGATGCGCCCGTCCTCCTCCAGGCCCGCCAGGGCGCGGCGGACCGTATGCCGGTTGACCCCGAAGCGCCCGGAAAGCTCCTTTTCCGTGGGCAGGCGGCTTCCCGCCGCATACCGTCCCTGGTCCAACTCCTGTTCAAGCTCGGTCTGAATCTGCCGCCACAGGGCGATTCCGCCGCCGCGTTCAAGCTGCATGGCTAGGCGCTCCAGGTTGCAAGGCAAGGGAACTGAAAACCGGACAATGTCTATTCATCTAGACGAGTAGTGTTACGAAATGAGCACGACACACGTATCCGACCGGACGGCCCGCCAGGGCTGGATGTCGCTGTTGGCCCGCTCCCCCCGCGAGGCCGTGGAGCGCGCGGTGAAGACCCTCCCCGATCAGGTGGCCTACGGCTTCCTCAGGCGGCCCGAGACCGGCCTGTGCATGGTGCGCGGCCGCATCGGCGGCACCGGCCCGGCCTTCAACCTGGGCGAGATGACCATGACCCGCTGCGTGGTGCGCACCGCCGACGGGCGCGTGGGCTACGGCTACGTGGCCGGGCGCGACAGGCGGCACGCGGAGCTGGCCGCCTACTGCGACGCCCTGTTGCAGGATGAGGCCGCCCGGCCTGGGCTGGACGCCCTCCTGCTCGCCCCGCTGCGCGGCGAACTCGCCAGGCGGCGGGAGCGGCGAACCGCCGAGACCCGGGCCACGCGGGTGGAGTTCTTCACCCTGGTGCGCGGGGAGGACCACAATGGCTGATTCCACCGCCGCGATCCTCCGGCAACCGGGCTTCGCCGATCCGGTCCACGACAGCCAGCAGACCTTCCGGGCCGTCCTCGCGGCCATGTCCCGGCCGGGCGCCGTGGTCCCCCTGCCCAGGGTCCTCGATCTGCCCGAGGGCATGCCCGCGGGCGCGCTGGCCGTCCTCCTCACTCTCGCGGACCTGGACACGCCCGTCTGGCCGCACGGCCCTGCGGCCGGCCAGGACCTCGCCGCCTGGCTGTCCTTCGCCTGCGGCTGCCCCCTGGCCGCGTCGCCGGAGGAGGCGGCCTACGCCCTCATGGACATCCGGCCGGAGGGCGCGGGACTCGATCCGACCGTCCTGGCGAGGCTCCCGGCGGGCACGCCGGAATATCCCGACAGGGGGGCCACGGTGATCGTGGCCGTTGCCGGGATGGACGGGGGATGCGGCGCGCGCGTCAGCGGCCCGGGCGTCCGGGGCGAGGGGAGCATACGGGTTCCCGGCACGGACGCCGTCTTTTGGGAATACGCGCGGGGCCTTGGGGAGCTGTTCCCGCTCGGCCTCGACTTCATCTTCGCGAGCCGGGGGGAGGTCGTCTGCCTGCCCCGCTCGGCCCGCATCGGGGAGATTCTATGTATGTAGCCGTGAAAGGCGGCGAGCGGGCCATCGACGAGGCCCACAAGCTGCTCGACAAGGAACGCAGAGGCGATCCGGCCACGCCGGAGATGGGCGTGGGCCAGATACGCGAACAGCTCGGCCTGGCCGTGGACCGGATCATGTGCGAGGGCTCGCTTTACGATCCCGAGCTGGCGGCCCTGGCCCTGAAGCAGGCCCAGGGCGACGTGGTGGAGGCGGTCTTTTTGCTGCGCGCCTACCGCACCACCCTGCCCAGACTGGCCGCGAGCCTGCCGGTGGAGACCGAGGAGATGGACGTGCGCAGGCGCATCTCCGCCAGCTTCAAGGATCTTCCAGGCGGGCAGGTGCTCGGCCCCACCTTCGATTATACCCACCGCCTGCTCGACTTCGGCCTGCTCGGCGGGGAGCGGGCGGCGGACCTCCCGGACGCTCCGGCTCCGGACGCGTCCGGCGCGGAGGAGGAGGGCGGGGGCAACCGGCTGTCCGGCATCGCCTCGCTGCTCGCCCGCGAGGGGCTGGCGGAGGCGTCCGAGGACGACGGCTCCGTGCCGGGCGACCTGACCCGCGATCCCCTGGTCTATCCGGCGGACCGCAGCCTGAGGCTGCAGGCCCTGGCCCGCGGCGACGAGGGGTTCGTCCTCTCCATGGGCTATTCCACGCAGCGCGGCTTCGGCAGCGGCCATCCCTTCGCGGGCGAGATCCGCATGGGCGGGGTCGAGGTCGAGATCGCGCCCGAGGAGCTGGGCTTCCCGGTGGCGCTGGGCGAGATCACGCTGACCGAGTGCCAGATGCTCTTCAAGGACACGGGCGACGCGGTCCGCCCGCCCCAGTTCGCGCGGGGCTACGGCCTCGCCTTCGGCCGCTGCGAGCGCAAGGCCATGGCCATGGCCCTGGTGGACCGCGCCCTGCGCGTCCAGGAGTTCGGCGACGCGGTCAAGGGTCCCGCCCAGGACCAGGAGTTCGTCCTTTCGCACTGCGACAACGTCGAGGCCTCGGGCTTCGTGCAGCATCTCAAGCTGCCCCATCATGTGGACTTCCAGGCCGAGTTGGAGAGCCTCCGCCGCCTGCGGGCCTCCCGCGAGAGCCGGAAGGATGACGCCGCGAAGGGGGAGGAGGCATGTTGAAGGAAGCTGACATGCGTCACGAGGCGGAAGGCGGGACCGGCGGCGCGGACAGGGGGGACGGCTACAACTTCGCCTACCTGGACGAGCAGACCAAGCGCATGATCCGCCGCGCCATCCTCAAGGCCGTGGCCATCCCCGGCTACCAGGCGCCCTTCGCCGGGCGCGAGATGCCCATGCCCTACGGCTGGGGCACGGGCGGCATCCAGCTCACCGCGAGCCTGCTCGGCCGGGACGACGTGCTCAAGGTCATCGACCAGGGCGCGGACGACACCACCAACGCCGTCTCCATCCGCAAATTCTTCCGCCGCACGGCCGGGGTGGAGACCACGGAGCGGACGGCCGAGGCCACGATCATCCAGACGCGCCACCGCATCCCCGAACAGGCGCTGTCCGGGGAGCAGATCCTGGTCTACCAGGTGCCCATCCCCGAGCCGCTGCGCTGGATGGAGCCGCGCGAGCGCGAGACGCGCACCATGCACGCCCTGGAGGAGTACGGCGTGATGCACGTCAAGCTCTACGAGGACATCGCCCGGCACGGCCGCATCGCCACCAGCTTCGACTATCCCGTGCTGGTCGGCGGCCGCTACATCATGAGCCCCTCGCCCATCCCCAAGTACGACAACCCCAAGATGGACGGCTGCCCGGCCCTGCAGGTCTTCGGCGCGGGGCGCGAGAAGCGCATCTACGCCATTCCGCCGCACACCAGCGTGCGCAGTCTCGACTTCGAGGACCACCCCTTCGAGGTGCAGCGCTGGGACGGATGCTGCGGCCTGTGCGGCTCGGACCGGAGCTACCTGGACGAGATCATCCTCAACGACGCCGGGGAGCGGATGTTCGTCTGCTCCGACTCCGACTACTGCCGCGCGCGGCGCGAGGCGGGCCATTCGGGACCCATGGCCGCCCCTGCCCGCGCCGCAACTGGAGACGCCTGATGCAGTGCGCCGCATGCCCCGCTCCGGAACATCCGGAACTCTTTCCCGAGAACGATCCCCCGCTGCTCTCCGTGCGCGGGCTCTGCAAGTACTTCGGCAGCCACCCCGGCTGCCTGGACGTGGCCTTCGACCTCTGGCCGGGCGAGGTCCTGGGCATCGTGGGCGAGTCCGGCTCGGGCAAGACCACGCTCCTGCGCTGCCTCGCCGGGCGGCTCGCCCCCACCTCCGGCTCCGTGCGCTACCGCTCGGAGCAGTTCGGCGCGCTCGACCTCCTGTCCTGTCCCGAGCCCCTGCTGCGCAGGCTGCACCGCACCGAATGGGGCCTGGTGCGCCAGAATCCCCGCGACGGGCTCAGGCTCGCCGTGAGCGCCGGGGCCAACATCGGCGAGCGGCTGATGAGCCTGGGCTGGCGCAACTACGCCGAGATACGGGCCCAGGCCCTGGCCTGGCTGGAGCGGGTCGAGATCGACGCGGCCCGCGTCGATGACCTGCCCCTGACCTTTTCCGGCGGCATGCAGCAGCGGCTGCAGATCGCCCGCAATCTCGTGACCAGCCCGCGCCTGATGTTCATGGACGAGCCCACCGGCGGCCTGGACGTCTCGGTGCAGGCCAGGCTCCTCGACCTCCTGCGCTCCCTGGCGCGCGAGCTCGGCCTGGCCGTGGTCATCGTGACCCACGACCTCTCCGTGGCCCGCATCCTGGCGCACCGGCTGATGGTCATGCGCCGCGGCCGGGTGGTGGAGGCCGGACTGACCGACCAGGTGCTCGACGACCCCCACCATCCCTACACCCAGCTCCTTGTTTCCTCGATCCTGGAGGTCTGAGATGACGACGCTCGACACAGGCATACGGGTGGAAGGGCTGAGCAAGTCCTTCATCCTCCATACCCAGGGCGGGGCCCGCATCGACGTCTTCAGGGACCTCTCCCTGCACGTGGAGGCAGGCGAGTGCCTGGCCCTGTCCGGCCCCTCGGGCTCGGGCAAGTCCACGCTGCTGCGCTCCCTGTACGCCAACTACAAGCCCGACGCGGGGCGCATCCTGGTGCGCCACGGGGACGGCGTGGTGGACCTTTCCACGGCCGCGCCGCGCGCCGTGCTCGCCGTGCGCAGGCGCACCCTGGGCTACGTCAGCCAGTTCCTGCGCGTCATCCCGCGCGTCCCGGCCCTGGAGATCGTGGCCGAGGGGCTGGGCGAGGACGGCCTTGAGCGCGAGGAGGCGCTCGCGCACGCCAGCAGCCTGCTGCGCCGCCTGCGCATCGGGCCGGAGCTGTGGCGGCTGGCCCCCAAGACCTTCTCCGGCGGCGAGCAGCAGCGCATCAACATCGCGCGCGGCTTCGCCCGAGGCTACCCGATCCTTCTGCTGGACGAGCCCACCGCCTCCCTGGACGCGGCCAACCGCGCCACGGTGGTCGAACTCATCCGCGAGGCCAAGACGCGCGGCGCGGCCATTGTCGGCATCTTCCACGACGAGGAGGTGCGCGACGCCGTGGCCGACAGGATCTTCACCATGCCTTCCAAGGAGAGACCGCAATGAGCCGTGAGCGCGTTCTGACCAACGCCCGGATCGTGCTGCCCCACGGAACCGTGCACGGGGCGGTGCGCGTCGTGGACGGCAGGATCAGCTCCGTGGACGAGGGGAGCACGAGGATAGGGGGGGCCGTGGACCTCGGGGGCGACTATCTCATCCCCGGCCTCATCGAGCTGCACACCGACAACATGGAGAGCCATCTCAGGCCCCGGCCCGGCGTGCAGTGGCCCTCGGCCATGGCCGCGCTCGTCTCGCACGACGTGCAGGTGGCGGGCGCGGGCATCACCACGGTCCTGGACAGCATCTGCTGCGGCGACCTGCACAAGGACAGGGGCCGCAGCGAACTGCTGCGCACCTCGGTGGAGGCCGTGCGCGAGGGCCGCGCCAAGGGCGTGCTCAGGGCCGACCACCTCATCCACCTGCGCTGCGAGATCTGCGATCCGGACGTGGTCGACCTCTTCGCGCCCTACGCCGACGAGGAGACCCTGCAGCTCGTCTCGCTCATGGACCACACGCCGGGCCAGCGCCAGTTCACCTCCCTGGAGAAGTTCTTCCAGTACTACCGGGGCAAGCACGTGAACTGGAGCGACGAGGAGTTCCGGCGCAACATCGGCGAACTCATGGAGCAGCAGCGGCGGCACGCCGCGCCGGGCCGCGAGGCCATCCTGGCCATGGCCAGGGAGCGCAACGTGCCCGTGGCCAGCCACGACGACACCACCGCCGAGCACATCAGCCAGGCCGACCAGGAGGGCATCGCCATCAGCGAGTTCCCGACCACGGTGGAGGCGGCGCGGGCGGCGCACGAGGTCGGCATCGGCATCGTCATGGGCGCGCCCAACGTGGTGCGGGGCGGGTCGCACTCGGGCAACGTCTCGGCCCTGGAGCTGGCGGGGCTGGGCCTTTTGGACATCCTGTCCTCGGACTACGTGCCGTCCAGCCTGCTGCACTCGGCCTTCCTGCTGCACCAGAAGCTCGGTTTCCCCCTGCACGAGGCCATCGCCACGGTCACGTCCAATCCCGCGCAGTTCCTTCAGCTCTCCGACCGGGGGGCCATCACGCCGGGCAAGCGCGCCGACCTCGCCTGCGTGCGCGACGTGGACGGCTACCCCCTGGTGCGCATGGTCTTCCGGGAAGGGGAGAGGACGCTGTAGCCGGCCCGTCCGCAGGGATACGGGAGACGCCATGATCCAGAGCTGCGCCATGATCTATCTGCCGGGCGGGATGCCGACGCCGGTCGGCGTCGTCCCGGAGGGGAGCGGAGGGGCTCCCTCCCTGCGCCGTCCCGTGGAGTGGCAGGTGCGCGTCACCCATCTCGCCCTGCCGTCGTTCGGCCGGGGGGCCTCCTCGTGGCCGCGGCCCGAGCCGTGCATCGTCTTTTTCGATCTTTTCAGCGGAGCGTGCGGCCGCAAGGAGGCCAAACTCCGCAAGCGAAAGGGGCTCGACGCGTCCCAGATGGAGCTGCTCGGCCGCTTCGGCCCGGGGCTCGGCGTGCGCGAATTCCGCCTCAAACTGACCCTGGCGGGCGTCATCGCCGCTCCGGAACTCAGCCTCTCCCTGGCCGGCACGCTCCGGCAACTCGTGGGGGCCGGCAGCGGGCGGGCCATCGAGGAGGGAAGAAGCTGTTTCTTCTGGCGGCCGGGCCACGGCGGCCGCTACCAGTGCGGGATGTGCGCCCCGCTCGGCGGGAACGCCACATGGACGCGGGACGCCTGATCTACGTCATGGGCGCTTCGGGCGCGGGCAAGGACAGCCTCCTGCGCGAGGTCCGCCCCCGGCTGGCCGGGTGCGGCTTCGTCTTCGCGCACCGCTACATCACCCGTCTGGCCGAGGCCGGAGGGGAGAACCACGTGGCCCTGACGCGCGAGGAGTTCCGGCTGCGTCTGGCGAGCGGCTTCTTCGCCCTGCACTGGGAGAGCCACGGCAACTGCTACGGCGTCGGCCGGGAGATCGACCTCTGGCTCGCCGCCGGGCGGCACGTGGTGATGAACGGCTCGCGCGCCTATCTGCCCACGGCCCGGGAGCGCTATCCCGGGGTCCTGCCGGTGCTCGTCGCCGTGCGGCCGGAGACGCTGCGCCAGCGCCTCCTGGCCCGGGGCAGGGAGAGCGAGGAGGAGATACGCGGGCGGATCGAACGCGCCGCAAAATACGCCGTGGAGGACGGGGACTGCCTGCGTATCGACAACAGCGGCCTGCTCGGCGAGGCGGCGCGGCGTCTTGTCGAGGGCCTGCGCGCCGCCGCGGTCCTTCCGGCCCCTCCCGGACGCGCCCGGGGAGGATCGGCGGCGGCGTTCTGACCGCCCCGGCGATGCGTCGTCATCTTCCGGTCGTCTTTCCGCCACACCCGCGGGAGTAGGTGACGCGCATCGACAACGTGTCACCAGGAAGACGACCATGACCCTGAATCCGGATCACGTTTCCCTGCTTTCGCTGGTGGACCGCTTCTGCGCCTATTCCAGATACGGCGGCGTCATGCCCCTGCGCCTCCTGGCCACGCAGGAGGACCTGGTCGACGACCTGGTCGGCCGGGAGATGCTGCGGTGCGTCAGCAGCCGCTCCCTCCAGGGATGCGCGGTCGAGGGCGTCACCCTGACGGCGGCCGGACGGCTTCTGCTGCGCGAGGAGTGACGGGCGCGGGACGGCGCACGAGGTTCACGTGTCCAGCATGCCCTCGTGCCGGATGAACGCGATGATGGCCGCAAGGCCCTCCCCGGTCTTCATGTTGGCGAAGACGAAGGGCTTGTCGCCCCGCTGCACTTTTGCGTCGCGCTCCATGACTTCCAGCGACGCGCCCACGTGCGGCGCAAGGTCGATCTTGTTGATGACCAGCAGGTCCGTCCGGGAGATGCCGGGGCCGCCCTTGCGCGGGAGCTTGTCGCCCGCGGCCACGTCGATGACGTAGATGACGAGGTCCGCGAGTTCCGGGCTGAAGGACGCGCTCAGATTGTCCCCGCCGGACTCCACCATGACCATGTCCAGGTCCGGAAAGCGGCGGCACATCTCGTCCACCGCCGCCAGGTTCATGGAGGCGTCCTCGCGGATGGCCGTGTGGGGGCAGCCGCCCGTCTCCACGCCTAATATCCGCTCCTCGGGCAGCGCCCCGCGCCGGGTCAGGAATTCCGCGTCCTCGCGGGTGTAGATGTCGTTGGTGACCACCGCGATGTCGTAGCTGTCGCGCATGGCGAGACAGATCTGCTCCACCAGCGCGGTCTTGCCCGATCCCACCGGCCCTCCGATGCCGAGCCTGAGCGCGCGAGCCATGTGTCCTCCGGTTCCGTTGCCGTGGTTCAGGAGCGGAAGAGCCGCGTCCTTTGGGTTTCATGCAGCGCAGAGGCCATGATCTGCCCCGGCGCCGCGCCGCCGATTTCCTCGTCGCCGAGTCCGAGTCCCGCCTCCACGAGTTCCGGGATGCGGGCCGCGAGCAGCGAGGCCATGCGCTGCCCCGCGGTCTGCCCCAGGGGAACGGCCTTGATGGCGGCGAGGATCTGGTTTTCGGCCCAGGACCAGAGGTAGCCGCAGCACAGCTCCCGCGCGCCGATGCCCCAATGCGCCCCGGCAAGGGCGAAGAGCAGGCAGTAGGTGCGGCGCGGATGCGTGAGCCACGGCGCGGCGCGCGTTACGCCGAGGTCGCGCAGCAGCCGGGCCAGGGCGCCCGCGGTCTGCAGCTCCTCGGCGCGCAGCTCCGCGGTCTCGCGGCTGGCGAAGAGCACGGCGGTCCAATGCCGGAGCGCCGCGTCGCCGCCCGTCTCCCAGGCCGCGCGCAGGCGGGCGAGCACCGGCACGTCCAGCCGCGCGAGGGAATGCTCCAGGATGCCGAATATCCACGCGCGAGTCTTGTCCTCCGAGTCCATGCCGCTGGCCGCCGCCCACTCAAGCCCCTGGGAGTAGGCGAAGGTCCCCACGGGCAGGGACGGGCTGACGAGCCGCATGAGGTGCACAAGGCCCGCGCCTGCGATCATGAGGCGGCCACCCGCCTGAACTCGCGCACGTCGAGGCTCGGCATGGGGATGGCCCCGGGTTCCGGGGTGAAGGGCCCCATGCGGTGCTCCACCTCGAATCCCAGGGAGCGCATCAGTTCGTCCGTCACGGGGTCGCGCTCGTACTGGATGGAGTCCTCCCCGATCTCGGCGGGCACGTGGCGGTTGCCGAGATGGAGGCAGGCCCTGGCCATGCCGCGAAGGTCGCCGAAGCAAACCTTGGAGAGATGCTCGTCCGCGGCCTCCACGCGCACCGCGTAGCCTTCGGCCGAGGCGATGACCGTGCCGTGGGGGAGCACCGTGCCCGGCGGCAGCACGATGCCCGCCTCCAGCCCCGAGGGCAACCGCACGCGTTGCCGCGAGCGTTCCCGCAGGCGGTGGGGCAGGACCAGACGCTCCTGGAACGGCGTCTTTCCGTCGTCATTGTGCACGATGCTCTCGAAGGTCAGCATGCGGATGTCACGCTAGAAGAGGAAGTAGCGCTGGGCCAGCGGCAGCTCCGTGGCCGGTGCGCAGACCAGCAGCTCTCCGTCCGCCCGCACCTGGTAGGTTTGCGAGTCCACCTCGATGACCGGCGTGGCCCCGTTGTGGATCATGCCGCCCTTCTTGATGGAGCGGGTGCCGCGCACGGGAACCAGATCCTTCCTCAGGCCGAATTTCCTGCCGATGTCCGCCTCCAGGGCGGCCGCGCTGACGAAGGTGACCGAGGTCTTGGCGAGCGCGCCGCCGAACGCGCCGAACATGTGGCGGTAGTGCACGGGCTGGGGCGTGGGGATGCTCGCGTTCGGGTCGCCCATGGGCGCGGCCGCGATGAAGCCGCCCTTGATGACCAGCTCCGGCTTGACCCCGAAGAAGGCGGGCCGCCACAGGACGATGTCGGCCATCTTGCCCGGCTCGATGGAGCCGACCTCACCGGCGATGCCGTGGGCCAGGGCCGGGTTGATGGTGTACTTGGCCACGTAGCGCCTGGCCCGGAAGTTGTCGCTCTGTTCGCTGTCCTCGGGCAGGGGGCCGCGCTGGAGCTTCATCTTGTGCGCGGTCTGCCAGGTGCGGATGATGACCTCGCCCACCCGGCCCATGGCCTGCGAGTCCGAGGAGATCATGGAGAAGGCCCCGAGGTCGTGCAGGATGTCCTCGGCCGCGATGGTCTCGCGGCGGATGCGCGACTCGGCGAAGGCCACGTCCTCGGGGATCGAGGCGTCCAGGTGGTGGCAGACCATGAGCATGTCCAGGTGCTCGTCGATGGTGTTCACCGTGTAGGGCCGGGTCGGGTTGGTGGAGGAGGGCAGGACGTTCGTATCGCCGCAGGCCTTGATGATGTCCGGCGCGTGGCCGCCGCCCGCGCCCTCGGTGTGGTAGGCGTGGATGGTGCGGCCCTTGAAGGCGGCCAGGGTGTCCTCCACGAAGCCGGACTCGTTCAGCGTGTCCGTGTGGATGGCCACCTGGACGTCGAACTCCTCGGCCACGGTGAGGCAGGTGTCGATGGCCGCCGGGGTGGTGCCCCAGTCCTCGTGCAGTTTCAGCCCCATGGCCCCGGCGCGGACCTGTTCGCTGAGGGCCTCGGGGCGGCTGGCGTTGCCCTTGCCGAGCAGGCCGATGTTCATGGGCAGGCCGTCCGCCGCCTGCAGCATGCGCTCCATGTTCCAGGGGCCGGGCGTGCAGGTGGTGGCGCAGGTGCCCGCCGCTGGCCCGGTGCCGCCGCCGATCATGGTGGTGACGCCCGAGAACAGGGCGTCCTCCACCTGCTGCGGGCAGATGAAATGGATGTGGGCGTCGATGCCGCCCGCCGTGGCGATGAGCCCTTCCCCGGCGATGGCCTCGGTGCCGGGGCCGACGACGATGTCCACGCCGGGCTGGGTGTCCGGGTTGCCCGCCTTGCCGATGGCCGCGATGCGCCCGTTCCTGATGCCGATGTCGGCCTTCACGATGCCCCAGTGGTCGAGGATGAGGGCGTTGGTGATGACCGCGTCCACGGCCTCGGCCGAGGTCCGCTGCGACTGGCCCATGCCGTCGCGCAGCACCTTGCCGCCGCCGAACTTCACTTCCTCGCCGTAGATGGCGTGGTCGCGCTCCACCTCGATGATCAGGCCGGTGTCGCCCAGGCGCACCCTGTCGCCCGCCGTGGGGCCGAACATATCCACATACGCTTTGCGTTCCATCGTCGCCATGGCGTCCCTCTGCTTAACCCAGCTTGCCCATGACCCGGGCGTTGAAACCGTACACCTCGCGTCCGCCCGCCAGGGCCACAAGCTCGACCTCGCGGCTTTGGCCCGGCTCGAAGCGCACCGCCGTGCCCGCCGGGATGTTCAGCCGAAATCCCCTGGCCGCCTCCCGGTCGAAGCCGAGCGCGGCGTTCGTCTCGTAAAAATGGTAGTGCGATCCGACCTGGATCGGCCGGTCGCCGGTATTGGCCACGCTGAGGCGCACCGTGGCCCGTCCCTCGTTCAGCGCAAGCGCGCCTGCCGCGCAGATGATCTCTCCTGGTTTCATGGCGGACCGTCCTACTGGATGGGGTTGTGGACGGTGACCAGCTTGGTGCCGTCCGGGAAGGTGGCCTCCACCTGGACCTCGTGGATCATCTCCGCGATGCCGTCCATGACGTCGGCGCGGGTGAGCAGCGTGGTCCCGTGGTGCATGAGCTCGGCCACGGTCTTTCCCTCGCGCGCCCCCTCCAGGATGGCGGAGGCGATGAAGGCCATGGCCTCGGGGTAGTTGAGCCTCAGCCCGCGCTCCTTGCGGCTGGCGGCCAGCAGCCCCGCGCAGAAGATCAGCAGCTTGTCCTTTTCTCTGGGCGAGAGTTTCATTGCTTCCTCTCCTTGTTCACGTCTTCCAAATCCGCGGCGGGCAGGCGGGCCTGCCCAGGGCGTGCGGGCGCAACGCCTCCCAGGCCCGGGCCAGCAGCGCCTTGCAGCTCCACACGTCCGAGCCGAAAAAGCGGCAGACCGCGATGCCGTCCACCCATGTCAGCGAAAAATCTTCCCCGGCGGCCGGGCTGCAAAGCCCCCCGCGCGCCGCGGCCAACGCCGAGGCGTCGTCAAGGGTGGCGAAGAGCGTGCCCATGACCGTGCGCCCCCCAAGCCCCCAGGCCTCGGTCAGGAGCGCCGAGCCGCCGTCGTACCGGCCGAGTTCCAGCAGCAGCGGCTCGCCGTCCCGGAGGATTTCTACACGCTGCGTGAACTCGCCCCGGTCGTAGGGCGCGCCCGAAGCGGGCAGACCGAAACAGACCATCTCCCAGCCCAGGAAGGAGGCTCCTGCGGCGAGTTCCACGCGCGTCCGGCTCAGGGCGCGCGCGCCCGGATAGACGATGCTCTCCTGCGGCAGCCATTCCAGCGCTCCGCCCCGGTCCACGCGCAGGAGTTGTTCCTGCAGCGCCAGGGGACCGGCGCTGCGGTAGAACTTGCCCGCCGCCGGGGTGGTCGCCAGGGCCGAGGCTCCTTCGCGCGCCGTCGCCCGGATGGCCAGTTCGTCCCCGCCCACGATCCCGCCGGGCGGGTGGAGCAGGTAGACGTGGCAGGTCTCCCCTTCCGGGTAGAAGGGCTTCTGCACCCGTAGCGGCCCGAAGTGGCGGCAGGACAGCCCCGTCCGTTCCCCGGAGGGAAAGAATGCGAGGTCCAGGGAGGCCCGCCAGCCCGCCGACGCGCCTTCTTGGTAATGCAGCACGGGCCGCCCCGGCTCCCTATGCGGTGAGGAACTCGGCGATGTGCGCATCGTCGAGGTCCTGCATGTCGCCCTGGGCCACGACGTGTCCCCGGTCCATGATGGCGAAGCGCTCTCCCACCTTGCGCGCGAACGTGAGGTTCTGGGTCACCAGCAGCAGGGTGACGCCCAGTTCGGCGTTGAGCTTCACGAGGATGTCCCCGATGAGCTGCACGATGTTGGGCTGGATGCCCTCGGTGGGCTCGTCCAGCACGAGCAGCTTGGGATCGCTGGCCAGGGCGCGTCCCACGGCGAGCTGCTGCTGCTGTCCGCCGGAGAGGTTACCGCCCTTGCGGCGGGACATCTCGCGCAGCACCGGAAAGAAGCCGTAGATGGCCTCGGGTATCGTCCTCAGCCCGTCCCGCCGCCCGGTGAGCCCCACGATGAGGTTTTCCTCCACGGTCAGGTCGGCGAATATGCCGCGCCCCTGCGGCACGTAGCCGATGCCGCGGTGGGCGCGCATGGCCGCGGGCAGGCGCGCCAAATCCTCGCCCTCAAAGAGCATGTTTCCGCTCTTGACGGGCAGCAGCCCCATGATGGCGTTGAGCAGGGTGGTCTTGCCCACCCCGTTGCGGCCCATGAGGCAGAATCGCCGGCCTGCCGCAAGCTCGAAGTCCACGTCCCTGAGGATGTGGCTGCCGCCGTAATACTGGTTCACGCCTCGGATCGTCAGCATCAGCCCCCCAGATAGACTTCGACGACTTTTGGGTTGTTCTGCACGAAATCCATGCTGCCCTCGGCCAGCACCCGGCCCTCGTGCAGGACCGTGACCCGCTCGGCCAGGGCGCGGACGAACTCCATGTCGTGCTCGATGACCACCACGGTATGGTCGCGCTTGAGGGACTGGAGCAGCGGGATGGAGCTCTCAAGCTCCTGCGGCGTCATGCCAGCGGCGGGCTCGTCGATGAGCAAAAGCTTCGGCGACTGCATGAGCAGCATGCCGATCTCCAGCCACTGCTTGCGGCCGTGGGAAAGGTGCCCGGCCTGCATGTGGGCCATGTCCTGCGCGCCGATGAGTTCCAGGATCTCCTCGATGCGTTCCTTGCGCTCCGGCGTCAGCCGCCAGAACAGGCTTTCGGAGAGGGTTCGCCTGCAGTGCAGGGCAAGCTCCAGGTTCTCGAACAGGGTCAGGTTCTGGAAGACCGTGGGGGTCTGGAACTTGCGCCCGATGCCGGCCTGGGCGATCTCGGTCTCCGACATGCCGGTGATGTCCGCCTCGTAGAAGTAGACCTCCCCCTTGTCCGGCTTGGTCTTGCCGGTGATGATGTCGAGCATCGTCGTCTTGCCCGCGCCGTTGGGGCCGATGATGCAGTAGATCATGTTCTCGTCCACGCTCAGGGAGAGGTCGGTGAGGGCGTTGAACCCGTCGAAGCTCACCGAGACGCCGTTCAGGGAGAGGATGATCCCGTTGGACGATTGGTGGAGCGCGGCGGAGGTGATCTTCCTGGATTCCCAGGAGCGGCGTTCAGGGGAGTTCAGCATCAGTTCGCCCCTCCGCGGCGCGAATCGGAGGAGGACGCGGCCGTCCGGACGAGGGCGGCCGCCCCGTCTTCCGGCCCCGCCGCATCCTTGGCGCTCCTGTTCCAGCGCGCGCGGGACCTGGCGATAAGGCCGCCGAACCCGGCGATGCCCATGGGCAGGAACATGGTCGTGCCGATGAAGATGGCCGCGAGGACGTAGAGCCAGAGATCGGGCGCGGCGGCCGTGAACCAGCTCTTGGCCCAGTTCACGAGGAAGGAGCCGAGGATGGGGCCGACCAGGGTCCCCCTGCCGCCCACGGCCGTCCAGATGACCATTTCGATGGAGTTGGCCGGGGCCATCTCGCTCGGGTTGATGATGCCCACCTGGGGCACGTAGAGCGCGCCGGCCACGGCGCACATGATCGCCGAGAGGGCCCAGACGAACAGCTTGTAGCGCAGCGGGTCGTAGCCGCAGAACATCAGCCTGGACTCGGCGTCGCGGATGGCGGTGAGGGCGCGGCCGAGCTTGGAGCCGGTGATGCGGCGGCACAGGAGGTACGCGCCCGCCACCGCGGCCACGCTGAGAAGGTAGAGCCCCATTTTCGTGCCCGGCTCCGCGAGGGGGAAGCCGAACAGGTTCCTGAAGCCGGTCAGGCCGTTGTTGCCGCCGAATCCCGTGTCGTTGCGGAAGAACAGCAGCATGAGGGCGAAGGTGACCGCCTGGGTGATGATCGAGAAATAGACGCCCCGGATGCGCGAGCGGAAGGTGAAGAAGCCGAAGACCAGGGCGAAGAGCAGCGGGACCAGCACGATGACGAGCAGGGTGAAGGCGAAGCTCTCGAAGCCGTGCCAGAACCAGGGCAGTTCGCGCCAGTCCATGAACTTCATGAACTCGGGCAGGCCCGCCTCGCCGCTGATGCCGTGGTTGCGCAAGAGGTGCATGCCCATGGCGTAGCCGCCCATGGCGAAGAAGATGCCGTGCCCCAGGCTCAGAATGCCGGTGAAGCCCCAGATGAGGTCGATGGCCAGGGCGCACAGGGCGTAGCAGAAGAACTTGCCCATGAGCTGGATGACGTAGTCGGGCACGTGGATGACGGCCCCTTCCGGCGCGAGCAGATTGAGCGCCGGGACGACCGCCGCGGCGACGAACGTCAGCCCGAGGACGGTCCGGGAGGGCGCGGGAAGATTCCTGAAAAAGGAGGCGGCCATATCAGCTCTCCACCATGCGGCCCTTCATGGCGAAGATGCCCTGGGGCCGTTTCTGGATGAACAGGACGATGACGGCGAGCAGGATGATCTTGCCGAGCACGGCCCCGGCGAACGGTTCGAGGATCTTGTTCACGATGCCCAGGCTGAGGGCGCCCGCCACGGTTCCGGCCAGCTTGCCCACCCCGCCGAGGACCACGACCATGAAGGAGTCCACGATGTAGCCCTGGCCCAGCTCCGGGTTCACGTTGCCCACCTGGGTCAGGGCCAGGCCGCCAAGGCCCGCGATGCCGCTGCCCAGGCCGAAGGTCCACATGTCCACCTTGTTGGTGAAGATGCCCATGGCCGAGGCGATGGAGCGGCTCTGCGTCACCGCCCGCACCTTGAGGCCCAGCGGGGTGCGCTGCAGCAGGTACCAGACGATGCCCACCACCAGCGCGGCGAAGGCGATGATGGCGATGCGGTTGTAGGTCAGGATGAGCCCCGTGGTCGGCTCGAAGCCGCCCGAGAGCCAGGAGGGGTTGCGCACCTCCACGTTCTGTGCCCCGAAGATGAGGCGCACGGTCTGGATGAGGCCCAGGCTGATTCCCCAGGTGGCGAGCAGGGTCTCCAAGGGGCGGCCGTACAGGTGCCGGATGATGGCGCGCTCCAGCAGCACGCCCACGGCGCAGGGCACGAGGAAGGCCAAAGGGAGGGCGAAAGGGAGGTACCAGTCGGCCAGGCCTGGAAGGTGGCGCGAGAAGATTTCCTGCACCACGTAGGTGGAGTATGCCCCCAGCATGATCATTTCGCCGTGGGCCATGTTGATGACGCCCATGAGCCCGAAGGTGATGGCCAGGCCCAGGGCGGCCAGGAGCATGACGCTGCCCAGGCTGACGCCGTAGAACAGGTCGCGCCCGGCCCTCACGAAGGCGGCCTTGCGCTCCAGCTTCCCCACGGCCGCGACCGCCGCCCTGCGGATGTCGGGGTCCGGTTCGGCGAAGCCGCCGCCGGGGGCCGGCGCCGCGAGGGGCAGGAGTTTGGCGAGCTGGTCCTGTTCGCCGGAATCCCCGAGGGCCTGGATGGCGGAAATTTTCCTCTCCTTGTCGGCGCTGTCCAGGTTGATCAGGGCCAGCGCCAGGGAGAGCCTGCGGATGACGCCCGCGTCCGTCTCCTTGTGCAGCGCCTTTTCGATGGCCGGGGCCATGTCCGGATCGGCGCTTGCGAGAAGGGCCTCGGCGGAGCGACGCCGGACGGCGGGGTCCGGCGAGGACAGGGCGAGCTGCGCCAGGACGGGCTCCAGGACGCGCCTGACCTGGTTGCTCATGCTGGGGGCGTCGAGGCCGCCCGTGTCTCCCGTGAAGGGCTGGCCGGTCAGGGCGTCCACGGCCGCGCCGTCCGCCGCGACGATGAGCGGGCGGCCCTCGGGGCTTATGAGCATGGCGTCGTCCTGCAGCGCCTGAAGGGCCGGGAGCGCCGCGGCGTCCCCCAGTTCGCCCAGGGCCTGCACGGAAGCGATGAGCACGTCGCGGTCGGGATCGGTCAGTCCCCGGATCGCGGCCTCGAATTCCGGGGACGCGGCCCCCGCGGTTCCGGCGAGGCAGAAGGCCAGCAAGGCCATGAGCAGGAGGATGGACGACTTCATCATGCGCTCTCTTCTTGTAGCGCCCGGCGCGTTCGCGCCGGGCGCACCTGATCCGTGTTCCGCTGTGGAACGGGGCTACTTCGGGATGTAGGGGCTCCAGGGCTCGGCGCGGATGGGAGCCTTGGTCTGCCAGACGATGGAGAACTGGCCGTCGCCCTTGACCTCGCCGATCATGACCGGCTTGTGCAGGTGGTGGTTCTCCTTGTCCATGGTGATGACGTAGCCGCAGGGGGCCTTGAACTCCTGTCCGGCCATGGCGTCGATGACCTTGTCGACGTCGGTGGTGCCGGCCTTGGCGACGGCCTGGGCCCACATGTGCATGCCGATGTAGGTGGCCTCCATCGGGTCGTTGGTCACGCGCTTGTCGCCGCCGGGCAGGTTGTTCTTCTTGACGTACTCCTTCCAGGACTTGATGAACTCGGCGTTGGTCGGATTCTTCACGGACATGAAGTAGTTCCAGGCGGCCAGGTGGCCCACCAGGGGCTTGGTGTCGATGCCGCGCAGCTCCTCCTCGCCCACGGAGAAGGCGACGCAGGGGATGTCCTGGGCCTTCACGCCCTGGTTGGCCAGCTCCTTGTAGAAGGGCACGTTGGAGTCGCCGTTGATGGTGGAGATGATGGCGGTGCGCTTGCCCACGGCGAATTTTTTGATGTCGGAGACGATGGTCTGGTAATCGCTGTGTCCGAAGGGCGTGTACTGCTCCATGATGTCGGACTCGGGGATGCCCTGCTTGATCAGGAAGGCGCGCAGGATCTTGTTGGTGGTGCGGGGGTAGACGTAGTCGGTGCCCAGGAGCACGAAGCGCTTGGCCGAGCCGCCTTCCTTGCCCATGAGGTATTCCACGGCGGGAATGGCCTGCTGGTTGGGCGCCGCGCCGGTGTAGAAGACGTTCTTGGAGAGCTCCTGGCCTTCATACTGCACGGGGTAGAAGAGCAGGCCGTTCAGTTCTTCGAAGACCGGCAGGACCGACTTGCGGGAGACGGAGGTCCAGCAGCCGAAGACCGCGGCGACCTTGTCCTTCACCAGCAGCTCGCGCGCTTTCTCGGCGAACAGGGGCCAGTTGGAGGCGGGATCCACGACGACGGGTTCGAGCTTCTTGCCGAGCACGCCGCCCTTGGCGTTGATCTCGTCGATGGTCATCAGGGCCACGTCCTTCAGCGAGGTCTCGCTGATGGCCATGGTGCCGGAAAGGGAGTGCAGGATGCCGACCTTGATGGTGTCGGCGGCGTGCGCAATTGTGGAAAACATCAGTCCGAGCAGCAGGATGCAGAGAATCAGCCGTGACTTCATGAACATTCTCCTCACAGGTTAAACGGCCCAGTTTACAAGAATCCGTGCGGCGTATCGCCGCATGCGGTCCGTCCCGCCTGTTGCCATTTCGGGCAGCCGCCCCGGCGGGCATGGCCTTAGAATCAAAGTTTGTGCCAGAATTCCCGTTGCCGCCGATTAGTATAAAAAGTAAATTATAACAGTATATTAAAAGTATCTTTTGGGTGGCCGCCGTCTCTGGGGCCTCTTTTATGTAACCATTTTGTCAAAAATAGCACATTCTTGAAATCCTTTTCATCATAAATGTACTATATTGTAAATTATACATGATTGTAGCGGTTCGCGGCCGGACCCAACGCCGTGCGGTGCAATTTTGTAACTGGCCGGGACGGGACCAACGCCCCAGCGCGGGCGTCCGTCGGCGTTCCGGGAGGATGGCCGTCGGCGCGTCCGGCTCGACACGCCACGGAAAGGAAGACGGTCATGAGCGGGCACGCGGACCTGCGCGCGGCCGAGCGCTCCGCTCTCGGCCGCACTGCCGGGGACGGGGAGGACAATCGGCTCATGCGCGGTTCGCCGGACGGTCCGCCGGAAGCGGCGGACAGGGAACGGGAACGGAGGGGGAAACCGCCCCCTGGGGCAGGAAAAAGGGTTTCGGTACGTCCCCGAAGCCCTTTGGCTGCGCGTGGCGGAGCTGAAGAGCAGGACTCCTGGTCTCTTGGATGCCGTTTGCGAGGGCGTTCGGGGGCCGACGTGACGATTCGAAAAGACAAGCGGAATCCCGTCCTCCGGCAGCCCTCGGTGACGCAGGGCCGCCAAAGGACGTTCCTCCACATTTCCTGCGTCCTGCGGGGGCGGCGACAGGCGAGTCGCCCGCTCAGTCGCTGAGGCTGAAGACCACCGGGGCCTGGACCCAGGTGGCGACGGCGCGGCCGTCCACCTGGCCGGGGACGAAGCGCCAGGTCCGGACCGCGGCCAGCACGCTCTCCTCGAAGACTCCCTCGGGCTCGGCGGAGACGATGCGGGGGGTGTCCACCTGGCCGTCCGGCCGCACCAGGAAGCGCACCAGCACCTTGCCCGTGATGTTCTTCTTGCGCGCCTTCAGGGGATAGGCCGGGCGGGAGGCCGAGAGCGCCGAGGGCTTCCTGTCCACGTCCTCCTGGCCGTAGGCCCCGTCCGGGCCGGGCCGCCGGGCGGGCGCGGCCCGGACCGCCGGGGCCGGGACCGCCGGAGCCGGGACCGCCGGAGCCTCGGAGACGGCCTCGGTCCGGGGAGCGGGTTCGGGCGCGGGCGCGGCCGTGGGCGAGGTCCTGGTCGCGATGACCTTCTCCCGCACCGGCGGCGCGACGGGCTTGGGCGCGGGCGCGGGCGCGGGCCGCGCCTCGGGCTGCTGCGGCGCGGCCTCGGGCGCGGCGGGGACCGCGAGGCTGCCCAGGGAGATCTCCATGACGGCCCGGGGCGGCTCGGGCGGCAGCGGCTCCTCGCCGGGCAGGAGGCCCGAGGCGAGCACCGCGCCGTGCAGGAGCAGGGCGCAGGCCAGGTACAGGGGCCAGCGGGCCTTGTCCGCCCGGGACGGCGCGCGGTGCGTCAGCTCGCAGGCCGCGGCGAAGGGCGAGCTGGTCGGCCGGACGGGACGCGGCAGACCCAGGCCGCGCAAGGCCTCGAAGGGCGAGCGGGGCCGCCCGGCCGCCTCGGGGCAGCCGCAGGCCCGCGCCGCCTCGAAGGGGGAGCGCGGGGGAGGGCACGGGGCGGGGCGCGGCCCGCCGTCCGTCCGTCCCATGTCCGCGTCCCAGGGCCAGTCCACGGCTAGTCCCTCGCCCTGCCCACGCACAGCCCGGCCAGGACCAGACCGCAGCTTCCCAGCCCGAGGAGCACCAGGTAGTCGGCCGCGGCCGGGGGCTGGCCGAAGGCCGCGGCGCGCACGGCGCGGGCCGCGTGGGTCAGGGGCAGCAGGTCCATGAACGGCTGCGCCCAGCCGGGCAGCTTCTCGATGGGGAAGAAGGTCCCGCCCAGGAAGGCCATGGGCGTGATAACGAAGCTTGTGAGCATGGCCTGGTCCGCGTGCGATTTCACCAGCATCGCAAGCGCCACGGCCAGGGAGGCGAAGACCAGGGCGTTGAGCGCCGCAGCCAGCCAGAGCATGGGCGAGAGATAGTTGATGTCCACTCCGAAAAGCAGACCGATGGCCATGATCAGGCACGAGGCCAGCAGGGCGCGCACGACTCCGGCCGCGATCTCCCCGGTGACGTAGGCGGCCGGATGGATGGGCGCGGCCTGGAACTCCTCGAAGATGCGCCAGTAGAAGCGGGCGATGTTGATGTCGCTGGCGATGCCCCAGGCCTGGGTCATGCTGCTCATGGCGACGAGGCCGGGCAGCAGGAACTCGGCGTAGGGCCGCCCGCCCGCCAGGGTGTCGCCCATGGCGTAGCCGAAGGCCACCATGTAGAGCAGCGGCGAGACCGCCCAGGAGCAGGCCAGCTTGGGCAGCCTGCGCCGCAGGATGTACATCTCGCGGATGAAGACGGCGGAGGTTCCGCGCAGCATCAGTGACCTCCTCCGTGTCCCTTGGCCGCCGGGCCTTTCCCGGCCATGTTGCGGCCGGTCATGCGCAAAAAGGCGTCCTCCAGGTTGACCCGGCGCACCGAGACCGGGCCGGGCAGCGCGGCGGCCGCTGTCGCCGCGGCCTCGCGCGAGGGGAAATACTCCGAGACGATCTCGCCGTTGCTGGGGCAGTCCAGGGCCCACTCGCCCAGCCTGCCGGTCAGTTCGGCTGGCGTTCCCTCGGCCACCACGGCTCCCTGGTCCAGGAAGACCACGCGGTCGGCCAGGAACTCGGCCTCCTCGATGTAGTGCGTGGTCAGCAGGATGGTCGCTCCGTCGCCCTGGATGCGCTTGATCAGCCCCCAGATGCGGCGGCGGATGGCCGGATCGAGGCCCACGGTGGGCTCGTCGAGCAGCAGGATGGAGGGGCCGTGCAGCAGCGCCCGGGCGATCATGGCCCGCCGCTTCTGTCCGCCGGAGAGCGTCTTGGCGATGGCCTCCGCCTTGTCCCCCATCTCCACGTAGTCGAGCACGCGGGCGACGCCCTCGCGGCGGGCCGCGGCGTCCATGCCGAAGAGCCGGGCGTGCACGTCCAGGTTCTCGCGCAGCGAAAGGTCGCCGTCCAGGTTCAGGTGCTGGCTGACCACGCCGCAGCGGGACTTGGCCTGCACCGGCCGCGCGGCCAGATCCACGCCGCCCAGCAGCACCGTGCCCGCATCCGGCCTGGTCTGGCCGGTGAGGATGCGGATGGTGGTGGTCTTGCCCGCGCCATTGGGTCCCAGATAGGCCACCATCTCTCCTGCCTCCACGCGCAGATCGACCCCGCGCAGCGCCTCGGACGCGCCGTACCGCTTGCGCAGGCCGTTGATCGCGATCATGCCGCCTCCCAATGCCTTGTGCCACGAATTAAAGTATAGTGGCACAATGGCTATTGAAAATCAAAAAGAAGTAACGTAAGCCGGGGGCCTCTTCGATAGTTCATAACACGTTGGTTGTCACGCAATCATCGTCGTATCCGGAACGCGCGCCTTCATTGAGTTCTTTTGCGCGTCCGGAGGCAGGGGCGGGCATGGCGGAATGGACGGCAGGCTATCTCGGAGGCCAGGGTCGCAGGCAGCGGTTTCTGGCCGTGCTGCTGTGCCTGGCCGTGCTGGCCGCGGCCCTGGGGCTGGCGGCCGGGCCGCACGGGATCGCCCTGCCGCGCACCGGTCTGGAGATCGAGATGTTCTGGGCCCTGCGCCTGCCGCGCGTGGTCCTGGCGCTGCTCATCGGCTCGGGGCTGGCCATGGCGGGCGGGCTGTCGCAGGCCGTGCTGCGCAACCCCCTGGCCTCGCCCTTCACCCTGGGCATCGCCTCGGGCGGGGCCTTCGGCGCGGCGCTCGCCATCATCCTCGGCGTCCTCTCGCCCTGGGCTATGGCCGCCTCGGCCTTCGCCTTCGCCCTCTCCACCTCGCTGCTCGTGCTCGGCCTGGCGCGGCTCAAGAATTCCCGGCCGGAAACCCTGATCCTGGGCGGCGTGGCCGTGATGTTCCTCTATTCCGCCGCCACCTCGCTGCTGCAGTACGTGGGCACGGAGCACCAGACCCAGGCCATCGTCTTCTGGAGCTTCGGCAACCTGGGCCGGGCCGGATGGAACGAGATCGCCGTGGCCGCGGCCATGATCCTGCTGCCCGCGCCGCTGCTCCTGAAGCTCGCCTGGGACCTCAACGCCCTGGCGGGCGGGGACGAGGCGGCCGCCTCGCTGGGTGTGGACGTGGGCCGCGTGCGGCTGCTCGGGATCGTCCTCTCCTCGCTCATGGCCGCCGGGGCCATCGCCTTCGCCGGGGTCATCGGCTTCATCGGCCTGGTGGCCCCGCACGCGGCGCGCATGTGCGTGGGCTCGGACCACCGCTACCTCTTCCCGGCCTCGGCCCTCTTCGGCGCGGCCCTGGTCACGGCGGCGGACGCGGCCGCGCGCACCATTTGGGCGCCCCAGGTCATCCCCATCGGCATCGTCACCTCGTTCCTCGGCGTGCCCTTCTTCTTCTGGCTGCTGCTGCGCTCCTCCCGGGAGTACTGGTGATGCTCCAGGCCTCGGGTCTCTCCTTCGCCTACAACGGGCGGCCGGTCCTGGACGGCATCGACCTCGCGGCCAGGCGCGGCCAGGTCACGGCCCTGCTCGGCCCCAACGGCACGGGCAAGACCACGCTCCTGCGCTGTCTGCTCGGCCTCCTCGCGCCCGGCGCGGGCCGGGTCCTGGCGGACGGCCGCGACGTGCGCGCCCTGAAGCCGGCCCAGCGCGCCCGGCTCATGGCCTACGTGCCGCAGGAGGTCTCCCTGCGCTTTCCTATGAGCGTCTTCGAGGCCGTGCTCCTGGGCCGCAGGCCGTACCTGGGCTGGCGGCCCTCGCACGCCGATTTTTCCGTGGTGGAGCGCGTCCTCTCCGGGCTGGGCCTCGGGCCGCTCGCGGAACGGGACCTGACCACTCTCTCGGGCGGGCAGCGCCAGAAGGTGGCCCTGGCGCGCGCCCTGGCCCAGGAGACAGATTTCCTGCTCTTGGACGAACCCACGAGCAGCCTGGACCTGAAGCATCAGATCGAGGTCCTGGAACTGGCGGCGGCGGCCGCCCGCCGTCGCGGCATGGGCGTGGTCATGGCCCTGCACGAGGTCAACATGGCGGCGAGATACGCGGATCAGGTGGCGCTCCTGTGCGGCGGGGCGATGGCCGCGCAGGGAGCGCCCGACGAGGTGCTCGACGCAGGCAGCATCGAGCGGGTCTACGGCGTGGCCGTGGACCGGTACATGGACGGGGACGGGAACCGGGGCTGCTGGTTCCCGCTGCGCGCGGCCGAGGGGGCGAGGCAGGCGTGCGAAAGCATCTTCGGAGCACAGGGAGAGACGTGATGCGCTTTTTCAGGATTGTCGGAACGGCCTGTCTGGCCGCGCTGCTCGCGGTCTCCGCGGCCGCAGCCCAGGAGGCGAGGCAGGAGGAGGGAACGGAGGAGGCCAAGGCCCCCGCCAGGCTCTCCACCATGGACACCGTGGTGGTCACGGCCACCAAGACGGAGCACGCCCTGGGCGACGTGCCCGCCAACGTCTCCGTGCTCACCCGCGAGGAGATCGAGCAGGCCCCGGGCACCACGGTGCTGGACGCCATGAAGCAGATGCCCGGCGTGACCGTGGACATGGCGCGCGGCCCCTACGGCACGAGCACCAACAACACCGTGACCATCCGCGGCATGGGCGGCGACGATCCCGGGCGCGTCCTGGTGATGATCGACGGCATGCCGGTCAACGCGCCGGGCTCGGCCATCTTCGAGTGGACGAGCATCAACAAGGATAGCGTGGAGCGCATCGAGGTGGTGCGCGGCCCGGCCTCGGCCCTCTACGGCTCCAGCGCCATGGGCGGCGCCATCAACATCATCACCAGAAAGCCGGTCAAGGACGGCTTCTCCACCACCCTGGACAGCAAGTACGGCACCTACGAAACCTCCCAGACCTCGCTCTACCATTCGGGCCGCGTGGGCCGCTTCGGCTACTGGGCCACGGGCGAATACCTGCGCAGCGACGGCTTCAACGCCGTCTCCGACGCCTCGCGCCGGCAGCGCGCCTCGGGTCCCGAGCGCGTGGAGAGCGAGAACGCCGCCCTGAACATGACCTGGTCCCCGGACGAAACCGCGGACTTCACGCTCATGGGCGAGTACGACGACTACGAGCGTCCCGGCCGCTACCTCTACGACCGCAACTACAAGCTCTACACGTACACGCGCAAAAGCCTCTCGGCCAAGCTGCGCAAGGACTTCGGCCCGGTGGAGAGCAGCCTGAGCCTGCGCGGCGACTACCTCAACTCCGACTACGACACCGCCGCCTCCAACAGCCGCCAGCTCGCCAACACCTCCCCGGCCCTGCAGCGCTTCTACTCCGGCGACCTGCAGAACGGCTTCGCCCTGGGCGAGCACAACTTCATCACCGCGGGCGTATCCGGCTACTACGGCTCCCAGGACCGGGACATGATCTACTACAACACCTCCCGCACCCGTGAGCGCGGCGGCCAGCAGAACAACTACGCGGCCTACCTGCAGGACGAGATCAGCCTGCTGGACGGCGACCTCGCCATCGTGCCCGGCCTGCGCTACGACTACTGGCGCACCGAGGGCTACGACCGCGACACCAACCTGTCCAACCCGGCCCGCAAGGACTACGAGGCCGACATCCACAACAACCTGAGCAAGAAGCTCGGCCTGCGCTACACCCTGCCCACCAAGATCATGACCTGGCGCGCCAACTACGGCGAGGCCTACCGCATCGGCTCCCTGGACGACTACTACGGCGAGTTCAAGGGCACCACGGCGCTCATCTACCGCGGCAACCCGAACCTCAAGCCCGAGGAGTCCCAGACCCTGGACCTCGGCTTCGAACTCTCCCCGGTGCAGTCCTTCTCCTTCGGCCTCACCGGCTACAAGACCTGGGCGCGCAACTACATCTCCTACGTGGACAAGCCCGCCGAAGGCGGCAACGCCGTCAAGCAGTACGACAACATCGGCAAGGTCAGCATCGTGGGCTTCGAGGCGTTCGCCAAGTGGCAGGCTGACGAGCGCTGGCACCTCTTTGCCGACTACACCGGGCTCGACCCCTCCATCTCCGCCGGGCCCAACGACGGCAAGCAGGTCACGGGCGTGCCCCTGTCCAAAGGCACCATGGGCTTCGTCTACGACAACCCCGCGTGGTTCACCCTGCGCGTGGCGGGCAACTGGCTGGGCACGGTCTGGTACGACGACGCCAACACCGTGGACGAAGGCCAGTACCTGACCTGGGACGTCCGGCTCTCGCGGCGCTTCGCCATCGACGAGTCGACCTGGATCGAGCCCTACCTGGAGGCCCAGAACCTCACCGGTGAAAAGGAGGTGCGCACCATCCCCTCCAGCCGGGTGGCCACCAACCTGTTCTACGGCGGCGTGAGGGTGGGCTTCTAGTCCGCAAACCGAAGGACAACGACATGAGCATCGTCTGCATCGTCTGGTCGAGCCATGCCGACGCGCTGGCCAGGGCTTCGGCCCTGGCCGGCGCGCCCGGCGTCCGGGTCTTCTCCTCCAAGACCTTCGAGTTGGGCAGCGAGGGCGGCGAAACGCGCCTCGCCGAGGCGCTTCTCGCCATGCGCTCGGCGCGCGCGGTCTTCGTCTACCGCTCCACGGACCCGGTCTGGGAGCAGGTGGACGAGGCCGTGCGCGAGGTCAGGGACCGCATCCCCGTGGTCTGCCTGTCCTACGATCCCTCGTCCTGGGCGCTGTCCTCGGTAGCGCCCGAGGCGGTGCAGACCTGCTACCGCTACGTGACCTACGGCGACGAGGCCAACTACGCGGGCCTCCTGCGCTACCTGGACGGCCTGGCGCGGGGGGACGTCTCGGACATTCCCCCGCCCGAGCCCGTGCCCTGGGAGGGGCTCTGGCACCCGGACGCGCCGGAGCGCGCCTTTGACGGGCATGCGGCCTTCGCGGCCTGGTACGGGGAATACTGCGCCGACAAGGGACTCTCCGGTCCGGTGGTCGGGGTCCTCCTGGCCCGGCACTACTGGGTCAACCGGGTCATGGAGGTGGAGACGCTGCTGGTGCGGGAGCTTGAGGCGCGGGGTCTGCGCGTGCTGCCCGCCTTCTCCAACTCCATTCGCGACGAGGGGCTGGGCAACAAGGGCTCCCTGCTCTGGTCGCGCGAGGTCTTCATGGACGGGCCGGGCGCGCCGCGCGTGGACGCGCTCATCAAGCTGCAGCCCTTCTTCCTGGGCAGCCGCAAGGGGCCGGGCAGCAAACCCGGCGGCGCTGGCGGCGCGGCCGATGGCAGTGTGGCCCAGGAAGGGGCTGAGTTCTTCGCCGCCCTTGGCGTTCCGGTCTTCCAGCCGGTCTTTTCCTCGGCCAAGACCCTCGAAGAGTGGGAGAACGACCCGCAGGGTCTGGGCAGCGAGGTGGCCTGGGCCGTGGCCATGCCGGAGTTCGAGGGCGTCATCGAGCCCTTTTACCTCGGCGGCGGCAAGCGCTTCTCCGACGACGCCACGGGGGCCGAGATCGAGCGGCGCGTGGCCCATCCGGAGCGCGTGGCGAGGCTCGCCAGCCGCGTGCGGCGCTGGCTCTCGCTCCGCACCAAGCCCGTGGCCGAGCGCAAGGTGGCCTTCATCCTGCACAACAATCCCTGCGCCTCGGTGGAGGCCAGCGTGGGCGGCGCGGCCAAGCTCGATTCGCTCGAAAGCGTGGCCCTGATCCTCAAGGAGATGCGGGACGCGGGCTATGCCGTCGACGTGCCTGAAACGGGCGCGGCGCTGATCGAGAACATCATGGAGCGCAAGGCCATCTCCGAGTTCCGCTGGACCACGGTGCAGGAGATCGCGGCCAAGGGCGGGACCCTGGCCCGTCTGGGGCTCGCAACGTACCGCGCTTGGTTCGACGCCTGGCCCGAGAAGGTGCGGAACCGCATTTCCGAGGCCTGGGGGCCGCCTCCGGGCACGGAGAAGGACGGCGTGCCCGCGGCCATGGTCCTGGACGGCGACATCCTCATCACCGGCGTGCAGTACGGCAACGCCGTGATCTGCGTGCAGCCCAAGCGCGGCTGCGCGGGCCCCCGCTGCGACGGGCGCGTCTGCAAGATTCTGCACGACCCGGACATCCCGCCGCCGCACCAGTATCTCGCCACCTACCGCTGGCTGCAGGACGAGTTCGGGGCCGACGCCCTGATCCACGTGGGTACCCACGGCAACCTGGAGTTCCTGCCCGGCAAGTCCGTGGGGCTCTCGGGCTCGTGCCTGCCGGACGTGGCCACGCACGAGGCGCCGCACCTGTACATCTACAACTCCGACAACCCGGCCGAGGGCGTCATCGCCAAGCGCCGTTCCTACGCCGCCCTGGTGGACCATATGCAGACCGTGATGACCCAGAGCGGGCTGTACGACGAGCTTGAGGAGCTGGACCGCTTCCTCGGCGAGTGGGAGCAGGCGCGCGCGAGCGACCCGGCGCGGGCGCACCAGCTCGAACACCTCATCCGCGAGGGCATCGAAAAGGCCAAGCTGCAAAGCCAGGTGAAGCCCGAGCTGGCCGCGGACTTCGAGGCCCTGGCCGCGCGCACGCACGACGCCCTCTCGCTCATCCGCAACACCATGATCCAGGACGGCATGCACATCTTCGGCGAACTGCCCGAAGGCAAGCGCCGCGCGGACTTCATCTATTCCATCGTGCGCTTCGACGCAGGCGACGAGCATTCCCTGCGCAAGTGCCTGTGCCGGGCCTCGGACCTGGACCTGGCCGCGCTGCTGGCCGACCCCGGCGCCGTGGACCCGAGGCTTTGCCGCGCGCACGGCGAATTGCTGGAGGAGATCGACCGCATCGGCGCGGCCCTGTGCGGCCTCGCCCTCGACAAATTGCCCGAGGAGCTTCCCGGCGAGGCGCGGCGTCTTCTGGGGGACCTCTGCCTCCGCCCCGAGACCCTGGCCCCTCTTGCCGCCGTGGGGACGCGCGTGCGCGGCATCGAGGCGCGCATCGAGGCCTCGCGCGAGCGCGAAGCGCTCCTGCACGCCGCTGCGGGACGCTTCATCCCGCCGGGGCCCTCGGGCATCATCACGCGCGGCCGCGAGGACATCCTGCCCACGGGCCGCAACTTCTACACCCTGGACCCCCGCCGCCTGCCCACCAAGGCCGCCTGGCGCGTGGGCCAGAACCTGGCGCGCGCCATCGTGGCCAAGCATCTGGACGAGGAGGGCCGTCATCCCGAGAACGTGGCCATGTTCTGGATGTGCAACGACATGATGTGGGCCGACGGCGAGGGCATGGCCCAGCTCTACGCCCTGCTCGGCGTGCGGCCTGTGTGGCTGGCCAACGGCCACACGCGCGGTTTCGAGATCATTCCGCTGGAAGAGCTGGGCAGGCCGCGCATCGACGTCACCATCCGCGTCTCGGGGCTCCTGCGCGACAGCTTCCCCGAGTCCATGGAGCAGATGGACGAGGCGGTGCAGGCCGTGGCCGCGCTCGATGAGGATCCGGAGATGAACTTCGTGCGCAAGCACGCGCTGGAGCGGCTGAGCGGCCTCAAGACCGACGACGCCGACGCCTGGCGCAAGGCCACCTACCGCCTCTTCTCCGCCCGGCCCGGCACCTACCAAGCGGGCGTGAACCTCGCGATCTACGCCTCGGCCTGGAAGGACGAAAAGGATCTGGCCGAGATATTCGTGCACTGGAACGGCTTCGCCTACGGCAAGGGGGCTTTTGGCGTGGAAAGCCCCCGCTCCCTGGAGGCCGCGCTCTCCACCGTGGACGTGACCTACAACAAGGTGGTCACGGACGAGCACGACCTCTTCGGTTGCTGCGCCTACTACGGCACGCACGGCGGCATGACCGCGGCCGCGAGCCATCTGAAGGGAGAGAAGGTGCGCTCCTACTACGGCGACACCCGCGAGACCGAGCACGTGGAGGTGCGCGACCTGGCCGACGAGGTCCGGCGCGTGGTGCGCACCAAGCTGCTCAATCCCAAGTGGATCGAGGGCATGAAGCGCCACGGCTACAAGGGCGCGGGCGACATCTCCAAGCGCGTGGGCCGGGTCTACGGCTGGGAGGCCACCACCCAGGAGGTGGACGACTGGATCTTCGACGACATCGCCAAGACCTTCGTGCTCGACAAGGAGAACAAGGAGTTCTTCGAAAAGCACAACCCCTGGGCGCTTGAAGAAATAGCCCGCCGCCTTCTGGAGGCGCAGGGCCGGGGCCTGTGGGAGGCCGATCCGGACGTGCTGGAGGGTCTCAAGGAGACCTATCTCGAACTGGAAGGCTGGCTGGAGGAACGGACCGAAGGCTACGGCGGCGAATTCCAGGGCGGAGCCGTGGACATCGTCACGGCCGAGGACGTGGCCTCGTGGAAGGAAAAGCTCGCCCAGGTGCGCGAGAAGGACGCGTAGGCGGGCCGCTGAAAAAGCGCCGTCTGCGGCGTTGCTTCGAACCGTTCGAGTTCTCGCGTATTGGAATACGCTTCGGACTCGCCCGTTTCTCGTGCCTTGCGTCCGACACTTTTTGAGCGGTCCGCCACAAGAGTTGCCGCCGTGCGGAAACGTAAAAAGGAATTGAGGAATGTTACACGGAAGAACGAATTATCCCTTCTCGGCCATCGTGGGCCAGGAGGGCATGAAGAAGGCCCTGCTGCTCAACGTGGTCAACCCGCTCATCGGCGGGGTGCTGGTGCGCGGCGAAAAGGGCACGGCCAAGTCCACGGCCGTGCGCGCCCTGGCGGACCTGCTGCCCGAGATCGCCGTGGTCGCGGGCTGTCCCTGCGCCTGCGACCCGGACGACGCCGCGGGCCTCTGCCCGGACTGCGCGGCCGCCGCGGCCTCGGGCGAACTGGGCCGGACCGTGCGGCGCACGCGCGTGGTGGACCTGCCCGTGGGCTCCACAGAGGACCGCGTGGCCGGGACCCTGGACCTGGAAGCCGCCATCCGCGAGGGCAAAAAGCGCTTCGAGCCGGGCATCCTGGCCCAGGCCAACCGCGCCATCCTCTACGTGGACGAGGTCAACCTGCTCGACGACCACATCGTGGACGTGCTGCTCGACGCCGCGGCCATGGGCGTGAACACCGTGGAGCGCGAGGGCGTGTCGCACTCGCACCCGGCCCGCTTCGTGCTCGTGGGCACCATGAACCCGGAGGAGGGCGAACTCAGGCCCCAGCTCCTCGACCGTTTCGGCCTCTGCGTGGAGGTGCGCGGCATGGACGAGCCCGAGGCGCGCATGGAGGTCATGGTGCGCCGCGCGGCCTTCGAGGACGACGCCGAGACCTTCCGCACCGCCTGGAAGCCCGAGGACGAACGCCTCGCCGCCCGCATCCGCGAGGCCAAGGCCCTGCTGCCGTTGGTCATGGTCCCGGACCCCATCCTGCACACCATCGTGACCATCGCCATCGAGATGGAGGTGGACGGGCACCGCGCCGACCTGGTCATGCTCAAGGCCGCCAAGGCCCTGGCCGCGCTGGACGGCCGCGACGAGGTGTCCGAGGCCGACGTGCGCGAGGCCGCGGCCCTGGCCCTGCCGCACCGCATGCGCAGAAAACCCTTCCAGAAGATCGGCCTGGACGGCGAGCGGCTGGCGGCCTTCGGCAAGAGCGCGTGAGTCCGGACATGAACGGTCTTGCCCGCCGCGTCTTTCCTTTCGCGGCCATCGTGGGCCAGGAACGCGCCAAGCGGGCTCTGCTCGTGAACGCGGTCTGTCCAGGCGTCGGCGGGGTGTTGCTGCGCGGCGAGAAGGGCACGGCCAAGTCCACGGCGGTGCGCGGCCTGGCCGCGTTGCTGCCCGAGATCGAGAGCGTGCCCGGCTGCGTCTTCGGCTGCGACCCCAAGGGCGCGCTCTGCCCGGACTGCCGGGTCCGGGCCGCGTCCGGTCCGCTGCCCTCGGCCCCGCGCCGGGCGCGGCTGGTGGACCTGCCCCTGGCCGCCACCGAGGACCGCGTGGCCGGGGCCGTGGACATGGAGGCCGCCATCCGCGAGGGCGTCCGCCGCCTCGATCCCGGCCTGCTGGCCCAGGCGCATCGCGGCTTGCTTTATGTGGACGAGGTGAACCTGTTGCCCGACCACATCGCGGACATGGTCCTGGACGCCTGCGCCTCGGGCCTGAACGTGGTCAGGCGCGAGGGCGTGAGCGCCGAGCACCCGGCCGAGTTCGCCCTGGTGGGCTCCATGAATCCGGAGGAGGGCGAGCTGCGGCCCCAGCTGCTCGACCGCTTCGGCCTCTCGGCCGAGATAGCGGCCCCGCGCGAGCCCGAGGAGCGCCTCGCCGTGCTGCGCGCCCGCGAGGCGTTCGACGCGGACCCGGACGGATTTCTGGCCGCGCACGTTCCGGCTCAGGCCGACCTTGCCGAGCGCATCGTGCAGGCCAGGCGCATTTTGAAGAACGTGCGCGTGCCGCGCGCCATGCTGCAGCTCATCGCCCGGCTCGCGGCGGAGGCCAACTGCGCCGGGCATCGCGGCGAGCTGGCCATGCGCCGGGCGGCCCGCGCCCTGGCCGCTCTGGACGGACGCGAGGACGTGCGCGAACCCGACGTGCTGGAGGCCGCCGAACTGGCCCTGGCCCACCGCCGCCGCATGCAGGCCCCGCCGCCCCCGCCCCCCCCTCCCGAAGAGGAGCACGAGCATGACCACGAGCACGACGAGCCGCCGCCGCAGGAAGAGGAGGCCGCGCCCGAGGACGACGACTCCGGCGCGAGGCCCGAGGAGCGGGAGGCCGAACCCCAGGAGTCGGGAGAGGACGCCGGAGAGGACGCCGGGGAGGAGCGGCCCCCGCCGCCCGAGGAGCAACAGGGCGGGACGCCCCTGCCCGACGTGCGGCAGATCTTCGCCGTGGGCGCGCCTTTTCGCGTCAAGCCCATCACGTTTCGCAAGGACCGCCTGGCGCGCAAGGGCTCGGGACGCCGCACCCGCTCGCGCACGACCATGAAGGCCGGGCGCTACGTGGGCAGCCTGCCCGACGCCGCGCCCACGGATCTGGCCCTGGACGCCACGTTGCGCGCCGCCGCCTGCCGGGGAGGCCGACGCGGGGACGGCGACGGCCCGCTGCTCGACATCCGGCGCGAGGACCTGCGCCAGCGCAGGCGCGAGAAGAAGATCGGCAACCTCATCGTCTTCGTGGTGGACGCCTCCGGCTCCATGGGCGCGGCGCAGCGTATGAGCGAGGCCAAGGGCGCGGTGCTCTCCCTGCTCCTCGACGCCTACCAGAAGCGCGACCGCGTGGCCTTCGTGGCCTTCCGGGGCGAGCGGGCCGAGGTGCTGCTGCATCCCACGGGCAGCGTGGAGGCCGCCTTCCGCCATCTTGAGGAACTGCCCACGGGCGGCCGCACGCCGCTGGCCGACGGACTGGCAGAGGGCTTTCGCGTCATCGAGAACGCCCTGCGCAAGGACCCGGACACCTTCCCTGTGCTGCTGGTCATCTCCGACGGCCGGGCCAACGCCGCGCCCGAGGGCGTGAGGCCCGTGGCCGCGGCCATGCTCACGGCCGGAGCCATCGCCGAGGATGGCCGGGTGCGCTCCCTGGTGGTGGACGTGGAGCGCAAGGGGATGCTCAGCTTCGGTCTGGCGCGCGGCCTGGCCGAGGCCCTGGGCGCGGACCATTTTCACATCGAGGACTTGAAGGCCGAGACCCTGGTGCAGGTGCTCAAGGACGCGGCCCTGGGAGGACAGGAGCGATGAGGACGACGAGCCGCGCGCACCCGGTCATCGCCTGCCTCGCGTTTTTCGCCCTGCTTCTCCCGGCCGGCGCGGCGCAGGCGAAAAGCGTCACGGTCACGGACGCCATGGACAGGGCGGTGACCATAGAACTGCCCGTGCGGCGCGCGGTGGTCCTCTCGGACGACGCCATGGAGGTCGTGCGGCTCATGGGCCGCATGGACCGCGTGGTGGGGACGAGCACCTACATCAAGAGCCGGGAGCCGTTCTATCCCGAAGTCGCGGGCATGGCCGACGTGGGCCGGGCCTTCACGCCCAACCTGGAGGCCATCGCGGCGCTCCGGCCCGACCTCGTGGTCACCTGGACCAAGTGGCCGGGCCAGGAGATGGAGGAGCGGCTGAAACCCTTCGGCATCCAGGTGCTGCGGCTCGAACTCTACCTCGTGCCGCTCATCGAGCGCGAGGTGCGCGTGCTGGGCGAGGTCTTCGAGGCGCGGGACAAGGCCGAGGCGTACCTCGACTGGAACCGGGAGCGCACGGCCGAGCTGACCGCCTGCATCGGCGACGGGCCGAGGCCCAGGGTCCTTCTGGAGAGCTTCTCACCCATGCAGATCTACGGCCTCGGTTCGGGCGTGGACACCCTCTGCGAGCTGGCGGGCGGGGACAACGTGGGCCGCGCCCTGTCCATCTCCTCGGCCTTGGTGGACACCGAATGGGTGGTGCGCGCCGCCCCGGACGCGGTCTTCAAGTCCGTGACCCTGCGCCTGGAGACGCCGGACAGGGAGCAGCGGCGGCTCGACGCCATCCGCGACGAGATCGCGGCCAGGCCGGGCTGGAGCATGGTCCCCGCGGTGCGCGAAAAGCGCGTCTTCGCCATGTCCACGGACGTGGGCGGCGGGCCGCGCTACGTCGTGGGCCTGGCCTACATGCTGGGCCGGCTGCATCCGGGCCGCTGCTCCGGCATCAATCCCGAGACCCTGCACCGGGAGTACCTGGAGCGTTTTCACGGACGCCGCCTCGACGGCGCGTTCCTCTCCTCCCCCATGCCGTGATCCCCAACCGAGGAGTTTGTCGTGGAGTACCTGACCGATCCGGCCGAGATCGAGCGCCGTTCCATGGCCATCATCGACGGCCTCGTGCCCGAGCCGCGTCCGCACGCGGGCGACGAATGGCTGGTCGTGCGGCGCATGATCCACACCACGGCGGACATGGAGATGCCGTCCCTGGTGCGCTTTTCGCCCGGCGCGGCGGCGGCCGGGGTCGCCGCCCTGGCCTCTGGCGGCGTGATCTTCACCGACACGCAGATGGCCAAGGCGGGCATGACCGCGCGCCGTCTCGGCCCCCTGGGCTGCGAGGTGCGCTGCGTGATGTGCGAGCCCGCCGTGGCCGACGACGCCAAGGAGCGCTGCGTGACCCGCGCCGTGGCCGCCATGGACGTGGCCGTGGCCGCCGCGCCGCGCGGCGTCTTCGCCATCGGCAACGCGCCCACGGCCCTGCTCCGGCTCGTCGAGCACATGGAGGCGGGCCGCGCCCGTCCGGCCCTGGTTCTGGGCATGCCGGTGGGTTTCGTCAACGCGGCCGAATCCAAGGACCTGCTCATGCGGCGCGCGGGCGACATTCCGTGGATAGCCATAGCGGGCCGCAAGGGCGGCTCGGCCCTGGCCGCCGCGGCGATCAACGCCCTGGCGGACCTGGCCCTGGCCCGGCGGGGCCTTGCGGCGGCGGGATAACAGACGCACGGAACGTCGCTCCGGGGCGCGCCCATCGGAGCCGGTCCCGGCGATCCCGAACTGCTCACTCTCAAGGCCTCCCGATTGATCGCGGCGGCCGCCCCCGCGCTCTACGCCGGGTCGCGCGCGGGGAGAACGCCGATCGAGATGGGCGATGGCTGACGGTGAAGCCGGATTAGCCCCGCGGGCGCGGGGAACACGCCTTCTTCCCTGCGGCGCCATCCCCGGAGGCCGGATTAGCCCCGCGGGCGCGGGGAACACCCTGTCGCTCATCCACACCCCCCCAGGGCCGTCGGATTAGCCCCGAGGGCGCGGGGAACACATCAGGCGCGAGGGAGAACGGGTCCGCAAGCTCGGATTAGCCCCGCGGGCGCGGGGAACACTTGGCGTTGTTGATGTCCGCCGCCGAGGTGGGCGGATTAGCCCCGCGGGCGCGGGGAACACCTCGTCAAAGAACGCGCCGCCGGCCATGACGCCGGATTAGCCCCGCGGGCGCGGGGAACACGGGGGCACGCCGATTCTGCGCGCGGAGCAGGGCGGATTAGCCCCGCGGGCGCGGGGAACACAGACTGCTGTAGTTTCGCCACATGCAAGAAGGCGGATTAGCCCCGCGGGCGCGGGGAACACGACTTGGCGGGCGCCGCGTTCTCCACCCTCGGCGGATTAGCCCCGCGGGCGCGGGGAACACGATGCCCCATCCAGCCTTGATGCCCTCGCCAGCCGGATTAGCCCCGCGGGCGCGGGGAACACATGCACAAGGGTAAACAGCTGTGACAACTGTTCGGATTAGCCCCGCGGGCGCGGGGAACACCGCTGCTCGGGAGGGTTTTTAAGATGCGCTGGCGGATTAGCCCCGCGGGCGCGGGGAACACCAGATGAACGGAAGGACATGGGACGACAGACGCGGATTAGCCCCGCGGGCGCGGGGAACACGTCGGCTCCTCGGTGGACTCATCAAATCCAGCCGGATTAGCCCCGCGGGCGCGGGGAACACGCGCGCACGACCGGGAGACGGACACGGTTTACCGGATTAGCCCCGCGGGCGCGGGGAACACCTACCCATCCCCATCCCCATCGTCGGTTCCCTCGGATTAGCCCCGCGGGCGCGGGGAACACTTCCCCCAGGGCGTCGGCGAGCACGCGCCCGGCGGATTAGCCCCGCGGGCGCGGGGAACACTGTCCACGAGCAAGGCGTGCGTATTCCTCCTCCGGATTAGCCCCGCGGGCGCGGGGAACACATGCCCGCAAGTGCCTCTTGCGTTGCGGGATCCGGATTAGCCCCGCGGGCGCGGGGAACACCGCACTTCCCAGCGCGGGTCCAGCGAGTACCACGGATTAGCCCCGCAGGCGCGGGGAACACGGGCCAGACACAGCGGCTCGCCCGTACACGAACGGATTAGCCCCGCAGGCGCGGGGAACACTGTTCTGCCCGAACCCGAAAGAGCTTTTCGAGCGGATTAGCCCCGCAGGCGCGGGGAACACTTAGCGACGCCCGTGTACGTTTGCTGGTACAGCGGATTAGCCCCGCAGGCGCGGGGAACACCAGCATCCGTTACCCTAGCCATCGCCGAGCACCGGATTAGCCCCGCAGGCGCGGGGAACACTGTTACCGGTCACATCTGCGACGGTACGCGCTCGGATTAGCCCCGCAGGCGCGGGGAACACACGTTGCTGACGGAGAAAAGGTCCATCACTGCCGGATTAGCCCCGCAGGCGCGGGGAACACCCGTCAAGAATCGTCACAAACAGCGACCCCGCCGGATTAGCCCCGCAGGCGCGGGGAACACCTCCGAGCCGTCACGTATGGCGACGTTGATGTCGGATTAGCCCCGCAGGCGCGGGGAACACGACTGATATTCCGGTCCGGGATGCGGGTCTTACGGATTAGCCCCGCAGGCGCGGGGAACACCGGATGCCGCCGCCACGATGCCGGTACGGGGACGGATTAGCCCCGCAGGCGCGGGGAACACTGAGTCGCCTGAAATGCTCTGTGGCATGGGCGCGGATTAGCCCCGCAGGCGCGGGGAACACGCGCTCCCATTCCCTTTGTGAGATCTGGTCATCGGATTAGCCCCGCAGGCGCGGGGAACACGGCTTCTTTAGAGTACCGCCCCAGCTCTTCCCCGGATTAGCCCCGCAGGCGCGGGGAACACGGTGAGGGTGAGGGTGATTGCTCGGACGTCTGCGGATTAGCCCCGCAGGCGCGGGGAACACACCATCCACATCAAGAAGGACGATGGGGCCGACGGATTAGCCCCGCAGGCGCGGGGAACACTCTTCCGGCACAAAGCCGGATTTAATGGCTTTTTTCAAGCCCCAAAAATCCACCACGATAACCATAGACATTTCAGTGCGTTATCGCGGGGGCTCCAAAACGCCTATTTCACTGTCATCACGGTCCGTCACGAACCGCGCACCCCTTCCTCCGCCTCCGGGCAAAACGACACCAGCCGCACCCCGTCCATCTCGCACGGAATACGGCGATTCGCCCCCAAGGTCTCGAACCGGAATCCCGAATCCTCGGCCGAACTCGGCCACGCCAAAACCGCGTTGCCATCCTCCAGCCCCTCGCGCACCTGTTGCCAGATCATCTCGCGCACGCGGCTCGAATAATCACCCACGTACACCCCCGCGCGAACCTCCAAAAGCCACACGGCCAGACGCCCGCGCAGACGCGGCGGCGCGTTTTCAACCACGATGACCAGCATCGCCACCGGCTTCCTCCTCGAACACCGGGCCTTGGGCCTCGGCAAACGGCGCGGGCGGCTCCTTGCCGCCAGCCTTGAGTATCTCCTCGATCTCCGGGATGATGCGTTCGAGCAACCGTGTCTGGCAGAAGGCGTCGCGGCAACCGCGCCGCACCTCCCCTTCGGGGTCGCTCCCGCCGCGCGCCGCCACCTTGAAGGCCACGGGCACAACGGTATCGAACTTGTAGATGTCCGCGATGTCGTAAACGAACGACAACGGCCGGCCGGTATGCAGAAAGCCCACGGCCGGAGCATAGCCCGCCGCCAGGATCGCCGCCTCGGCCAAGCCGTAGAGGCAGGCCGTGGCCGACGACAGGCAGCGATTGGCCAGATCGCCGCTGCCCCACTCCTTGGGATCGTAGCGGCGGCCGGACCACTTCACGCGGTAGCTCTGGGCCAGCATGGCGTACATGGCCCGCACGCGCGCGCCCTCGATGCCGCGCAACTGGTCCACGCTGCGGCGGCTTGGCGGTTCCTCGCCGAAACGCCGCGCAAACATGCGCCGCACCACGGCAAGCCTTGCGTCCGGGTCGAGCGCCAGCGACGCCTGGTACAGCAGCTTGTCCGAGCGCGCGCCGCCGGGCTGCCCGGCCGAATACAGGCGCACCCCGGCCTCGCCCACCCAGACCAGCAGCGTGCCCGCGCGGGCCGCGAGCACGGCGGCCGCGTGGGAGATGCGTATGCCCGGCTCCAACATCAGGCAGGCCACGCCCCCCACCGGCACATGCGTGCGCACGCCCTCCTTGTCGATGAGCACGAAGGCCCCGTCCTTCACGTCCAGCCGCCCGCGTTCAAGGAACAGGATGGACAGCCGTTCCTTGATGGGCAGGGGCCTGAGCCGAGGCAGCATCAGGCCCGCCTGACGAGCAAAAGCCCGCAGCCGAAGGCCTTTGCCGGACCAACGCCGCTGAACAGCGCCGCGCGCAGGGCGTCGGGATCCGTGACGGTCCCAAAGCCGCGCACGTCCAGCACCGAGACCACCACCGGCCTGCCGTCCTTGGGCTTCTGGAAGACGTGCCGGTCATAGGCCTCGACCACCAGTCCGTCGTTCTCCAACTCCATGCCCATGCGGGAAGCCCGCGCCGCGAGCCAGGAGGCCACGGCCTCCTGCGCCAGGTTGAAGCGGCCAGGCGCGTCCTTTCGCGTTTGCCCCGCGGCTTCGAGCCGTTTGAAGAGATCCTGCACCACGTCGTGCCGTACCTGACGCCTCTTGGCATCCCTGGTTTTGCGCACGGGGTTGGCGCGCAACGAGAAATGCAGCCGTTCACCCTGGCGCAGCTTGGGATCGTATTCCTTGACCTGGACGGACCACAGGGACGCATTGGGCTGCGGCGGCCGCGCGGAGACCGCCAGGAAGGAGCCGGGCTCCATCTCGCGGTACACGAAATCGCGCTCCCGCTCGGGCTTGTCGCTGAAAACCCGCCACAGCTCCTGGTGAACGTCGTAGAGGCTGCGCGCCATTGCAGGTTTGTAGATAAGTCTGCTTATGTGCATGCGCCTATCCTCCCTCGCCCGTTTCGGCGTCGGCCGGGGCGTCACCGCCGCCAGCGCCAGGCAGGTGGTAGATTTCCTCGGACCGGAGACCGAACTGCCGTCTGCCATGGTGCACCATGCGGTTGCCCACGATCTGGGTCTGCTCCGGCACATCGCCATGGCCGGGATCGGAATGGACGCGGCGCGAGGATGACAGGGCCAGCGCCTCGGCCAGAAGCGGGACATCGCCGAGGCTCTCCATGGCCCCGGCCACGCTTTCGGCAGTCACGATGCGTGGAGCGAAGGGCAGACCGGGCGGGCAGGACTTGCGCCCCAGGAAGGGCGCGAGGCGCGGCCTGGCCAATGCCTGGGCCATCTCGCCGAGGGAGTGCGAAGCGCGCACGCCCTCCTCAAGCCAGACACAGGCAGTGAAGCAGGCGTCGGCCAGATAGTCACGCCGGGTGAGGATGGTGGAAAGCTCCAGATCATCCTTTGCCGTATAGCGGCGCGTCGGACCCCAGAGTTTTGCGCCCAGCTCGTCGCGCCGCGTCATGAAGACGCGGCCCCGGCGCACGGTGGGCGTCTGCACCGTGTGGTAGTCGGCCAAGGAGCGGCCGGGCGCGTCGATGCGCACGGCCACGCCAAGCGAGCGGTCCAGGTCTGCCAGCCGTTCCTCCTCGTGCCGCCTGATTCCCAACACGCACGCCATAAGTCCGAGCAGGGCCGAGCGGCCCGGCGCGGAGCGGGTGGGCCTGATTTCGCCCACGGCCACGTCGCCCCAGGATTGGAGCGGTCCGTAGAGCCTGAAGAGAAGGTAGTCGCGCATGGCTTACTCCGCCACAAAGGCGCACACCGCGTCCAGATTGCCTTCGCGCTTCGCCGCGTTGAAAGACAGGGAAACCGGAGCGTCGCCGTACACCGCATCAAAGCCTTGCTTGGTCTCCGTAAGCCTCTCCACGGCCTTTTCCAGGATGTTCGTGCCCGGCTTGTCCAACCCCTTGAGGAAGGCGGCGGACAGGGAGCGGGGCTGGGCGTCGCCCTTCTCGGCCAGGCAGTAGGAGGCGTAGGCGCGCGAGGCGAAGCTGTTCTGCTTGCCCGTGGGGCTCACGGTGCAGGCCGAGCGGCACAGGGCGGCAATGGCCTTGGCGGTCAGGGCCGCGTCGCCGCCCAGGTTTTCCAGCAGCAGGTCGTGATCGACGCAAATGTAGGTGTAGAACAGGCCCGCGCCGAATTCGGCCACGCCCATGTGGCCCGCGCCGGACTCGTCGCGGTTCAGGTCGTCCACGGCCGTGAAGAAGTCGTCCTCCACGGCCACGGAGTGCACGGTGAAGGCATGCGCCACCTGGGCCGCGGCCTCGATGCCGAAACTGCGCTTGGCCGCCAGCATGCGGCCGAAGAGCGCGATGTCCGCGGCCATGTTCTCGCGGCGCAGCAGTTCCAGTTCCTCGCTCTCCGGCTCCTTGCCCGAGGCGCGGCAGGTCTCGGTCAGTTCGGCCACGGCCGCGATCTCGGCCGGGGAGACGTGGGCGAGCTGTTCGATGTGCAGGCCGGACATGGTGCCGTCGTCCTTCTTGAGCGCGCCGAAGACGCCCGCGATTTTCTGGGCGATGGCCCGGGCGGGTTTGTCCTTGAGCGCGACGAGCGTGCCGGGCTCCTTGCTTCCGGCCAGGACTTCGTTCAGGGGACGGCCCATGGTCAGGGCCAGGAAGACGTTCTCCCCCAATTCCTTGGTGCGCGTGCCCACGCGGCCAGCCAGGGCCTGCTGAAAGACCGGGCCTGCTCGCCAGGCGCGCTTGAGGCTCTGGGAGGAAACGCGCAGGCGCAGCGTGTTGCCCACGGTCACGGTCTTGGGGCGGCCAAGGTCGTCGCGGTTGAGGTTGGCGGCGGCGTAGCTGGTCAGGATGTGCAGTTGACGGAACTTGGACATGGCGTCAGCCCTCCTTGGTCGCGGTCGCCGGTTCAGCGCCATAGTAGTAGGCCGCCCACTGGCGGCGGGTATTGTCGTTCCACCAGTATCCGCCCTTCACGAGGCTCTCCGGGTCGGCCTCGCCGCCCAGGTATCTGAGCAGACGGATGAGCATCAGATAGAGGTCGTCGCGGTCCTGCACGGCGAGCAGGCGGCGGAAGCGCACGTCATGCACCTGCTGGCTGCCGGAGCCGGCCTGGGCGAGTTGGCGCGCGAAATGGCCGCCGCGCGCCAGCCGCTTGGCATGGGCCAGCACGCCCATGGGCAGGGCCAGCCGTTGCAGGGCATGCACGTCGAGCACGATCTCCTTGGCATAGAGCCGCCGCACGAAGCCGCGTTGATACGCCGCAGAGACGAAGACCTCGGTGGGCGTCTTGGCGCGGCGCAGTTCGGCCCGGTTGCCCCGGTTCTCCTCCAGTTCGGCCCACGTTTCCTCCACCGCCTCCCAGAAAGCGGGATTGTTGAGGAAGTTTTTGTCCGTGGTCATGGCGGTCATTGGGCAGCCTCCTTGCGCTTTTTGGGTTTGGGCGCTTCGGGCAGGGCAAGCAGTTTGGGAAGGGCCTTGGCCATGCCGATGAGCAGAATCCGCCTGGCGTTGACCACGCGGCGGGCTTCCTCGGGCCTGAAGCGGCCGCGCCCGGTCTCGCCGTCGAAGACTTCCAGGGCGGTGGCGCGCAGTTTCGCGGCCCAGTCCGTGCGCACGGGCAGCGTGGTGTCCAGGTCGGGATCAGGCGCGCACTGCGCGGCCAGGCGATAGAATTCCCCTTCGGTGGAGGCCCAGAAGACGGCCGCCGCGTTGACGAAGAGCGAAGCGTCGATCTTGGCCGGGGAGCCTTCGGGGAAGAGCGCTCCCTTGAGCGCGCCCATGAGCTTCTTGCGCGTCTCCTCGGCTGCCTGAATCATGGCCGTGATGCGCGTCCGGAAGTCGTCCTCGTGCTCGGCAGCGACGTGCAGCAGCGGGAACCGCCCCTCGCACCACTGCCGGGGTTTCATGTTGTCCATGTCGAACCCGGCAACTCCAAGGCCAGGGTATTGCGCCGGGTCAGGCTCGTCCTGGACGGCGCGGAAATGGCGCACGCAGGCCGCCGGAACCAGGGGCGCTCGCGAGTCGGCCGGATCGCCATAGACCACGCCGAGCCAGTGGGTGTAGCCGGTGATGTTGGCCGAGCCCTTGACCGAGAGGGTGGGATTGTTTCCACCCTGGACGCGATACGGCGTGAGCGGATGCCGCCAGGTGTCGCCGTAGTCGTAGCCGTCCGGCCGGGAGACATAGCGCCGCACGAGCACGTTTCCCTCCTCCGCGCACAGGGCGCAAGGTTCGGGCGCGGAGGTCTCCTCGGGCAGGAGCAGGAGGCGGCGCGGCATGCCCCAATAGCTGTGCAGGAAGTGCTTGTCTTCCGGCCAGGTCTTGTCCGTGAAGCCGTGAGCCGGAATGGGCGGCCCGGCCCAAGGGAAGACCCCGCCCGAGGCGAGGTCCGCCGAGGTGGCGGCGACAACACCCTTTTCCGTGAGCGGCAACACGTTGGCCCAGACCGTGCGCCACAGCGTATTGCCCCGCACCAGGGTGGAGAGCGGCCCGCCGCCGCGTAGCGAGGTCATGTTGCCCCTGCCCCCGGCAGGCGCGAAGGCCTGGAGCGTGAACAGGGCCATGGCTGCGCAGGCCGGGCAGAAGGCCTGGTCCGCGCCCTCGGGCGCGAAGTGGCCGGTGGTGTCCTCGGTGAGCAGGTCGCGCACGGGAAACGTGTGCGGTGAGTCCGGCCTCAGGGCCGCGTCCTGCAGAAAGCGAGGCGCGGTCGAGAAGAGGTTGAAGTAGGGCTGGAGCGGCGCCAAAAGCACCCGCAACTCCTCGGGCTCGGGCGGCTTCTTCAAGCGTGCTCGCCACTCCCGGTCGTCCTTGGGCGGGCAGGCGGTCTGGAGCAGCCCGACCAGGAACTCCAGCAGCGCGGCGCGGAACTCGGCGCGCGGCGCGGCCAGGTCCACGGCGGGCGGGTCGCCGCCCGCGATGTCCCACGGAGCGACCACGCCGGTCGAGCCGTCCTGCCTGACCACGGGCAGCCAGGCCTGTGCGATGAGGTTGAAATCCATGCATTCCTCCCCTTTCAATCAGGATTCGAGGATATAGCAGAACTAACACGCGGAAGCGATCTGGGGAAGCAGGGAAGAACCCGTAGGGCGAGCAAGGCCCGCCCTACGGCCACAACGGAAGATTATGTGTAGATCAGGACAATCGCCGTCTCGGTGACGATCACCAAAAGACAGCGACGTCCACGCCGTGATTGGAACTAGACTGTTACGACCGGGGATGGCTGCTCGGCCACTTCATGGCCGTGTGCAGGAGCCTGAGAATTTGGATGCCATCGGATGCGATGCGGTAGATGACGACGAAGGGAGATTTGGCGATGACGAGTTCGCGGGTTCCAGGCACCCGGCCCGCGCGTCCGATTTCCGGAAAGAGGGGAAGCCGCTTGGTTGTCTCGCGGATGCGCCGCGCCATGCGCACGGCCGCGTCGGGATCGTCCCAGGCAATGTAGGCAAGGGCCGACTCCAGATCGTTCCTGGCCGCTCTGGTCCAGCTAGTCACCCGCCGCGCCCCATCTGGCGAACACGGCGTCCACTTCCTCCAGCGGCTCGAACTCGCCCGCGTCCGCCTCGCGCAGACCCTGCTCCACGGCTGCTGTGAACCAGTCGTTGTACTCCAGCAGCCGCAAAACCGCGTCCTCGATGACCTCGCTTCGGCTGCTGCCCCTGGACCGGGCCAACTCGTCCAGGCGGCCGATGGTCGCTTCGTCGAAGCGCACGGAAGTCGCCTTGCCCATCTTCACCACCTCTCGAAATACATTTGAATACAATGTAGCGACTCCCGGGCAGGAGGTCAACGGTCCGGAGCCGCTTCATGTATCCAAACGCAGGCCCAATTCAGCATCGTACAGGAAGACTACCCCTGTGCCCCGGCCGTCCTTTCCCGCGCCTCGCCAGATGCCTGGACCTTGCTCAGGCGCAGGTTCCAGAACCAAAGCCGTGCACCAGCGGCCCTCGTCGGGCAAGGAGGCCATAAAGTCCGCGTATTGCCGCCGCAGTACCTGCGGGATAACGCCCTCCGCGAGCCTGCGCGCCGCGATGCGGACCTCGGAACGCAGACAAGCGCGCATGGAGCGGTCGGACGGCGAGGCGGCGGCCCACAGCCGCAGAGCGCCGTCCTCCAGGCAGATCAGCCTGACCTGGACTGTCTCCTCGCCCAGGCGGGTGGGGGTATGCACGTCCTTGTCCCACTGGATGTCCGAGGATTCCCGGCAGTAGCCCGAGGCGAAATCAAGGGCATTGCGCTCGGCCAGGCTGCGCACTCCCCGGCGCTTGCCCCACAAGGCATCGTCCGATGGCGCGAGACCGGGCGGAACGTCGATTTCGCAAGCATTTCCGTAGGTGTTTTCGATGAGCGCGCGGGCCATGGCCGGGAGGTCGAAGCAGCCATGCTCCAGGCACAGGCGGGCCGTGCGCCAAAGCACGCCGTGCACCGGATAGACGGCCGCAGTATGCGGCAGGAGTTCGTCGAGCCAGGAAGCGCCGACGTCTTCTCCGGGCTCCGGGGAGAGGATGAGCAGACGCGGGCCGGACAGAAAGCCCGGCCTGGGAAAGCGATCCCGATGGCGCTGACAGCGGCCCGCACGCTGGATGAGAAGCTCCATGGGCGCAAGATCGGAAAGCACGAGGTCGAAATCGAGATCCAGGCTCTGCTCCACCACCTGGGTGGCCACGAGGATCTTGCCCCGCCGCGTGACGGGATCGGCATCTTTGCCGAAGAGATCGAGCACGCGGGCCTCGATGGCCTGCCGGTCCGCCCCGGCGAAACGCGCGTGAAAAAGAAGCACCTCTCCGGGCGGCAGGCCATGCCCGTCCACAAGGCGCTGCCGCGTGCGCACCGCGCTGTCCACGGTGTTGCGCACGAAGACGGCGCAGCCGCCCGCCTCGCGCACGGCCAATAGCCGTCCCATCATGGCAGTCTCATCGTGCAGCACGTCCACATCCACGCGCAGGCCTCGCGCGGCCTCGATCTCGATCTCCTCCACATGGTCCCCGGACACGGCCGTGACCAAGGGGAAATCCATGCCATGGATCTCGTGCCGCATTGTCGGCAGCGGGAGCGCCGTGTCGTCGCCCCCCCACAGGGCACGGCCGCGCAGGTGGGCCTCGATCAAACGCTCCCGCGCCGTCCGGGGCAGCGTGGCCGTGAGCAGCACCGCGCTGCCGCCAAGCGCCGCGTGGAAGGTCAAAAGACGTTCGAGCAGATGCCCGGTGTACGTGTCATAGGCATGGACCTCGTCCGCCACGAGCACGGAACGCGAAAGCCCGAGCAGGCGCAGACACTGGTGCCGCGAGGGCAGTACGGCCAGAAGCGCCTGATCGAGCGTGCCGGCGCCGCAGGGCGCAAGGAGCGCCTTCTTGCGGTTGTCCGCCAGCCACACGGCGCAGGCTGCGCCGGACTCGGGCTCGTCCACGCCAGACGGCCTGGGCGCCATCTCCAGGCCAATGGAGCCGAGGAAGTCGTCGTGCACGCTTCTCGCGCCGTGGGCGAGCATGAGCGAGGGGCGCGCATCCGGAGCGAAGAGCGCGCGGTAGGTATCTGCCAAGCGGGCGTACATGGCGTTGGCCGTGGCCATGGTGGGCAGGGCTGCGAAAAGTCCGCCCGCCTCGCCGTGGCTCATCAGACCATGGGCCGCCAGGAGCGCGGCCTCGGTCTTGCCGCTGCCCGTGAGATCCTCGAAGATGAAAAGCTGCGGCCCGGGGACGAGCTGGGTGCCTAAAGCGAAGCGCTCCAGGGCGAACCGCTGCAGAGGGGTGGGCGCGGCGTCTGGGGGCAGGTGGGGCAGGAGAGCGTGAAAGCCGCTGTTGGGCGAAGCGGTGGGCAAAAGGACGCCAGAGGCCTCGACGGCGGAGCGGGCGTTCTGGCGCGATCCCGCCCAGGCAGCGGCGAATCCGGGCCACGCGTCCAGGACCGGAAACCATGCCTCGTCCGAGGCGATCCAATCCGCCAGCACGAGCAACCCGGAGAACATCCACGAAAGAGGCCGAAAGGCCGCCTGCTCCATCTGGCCCACGGGCGCGGCGTCGGCCAGGAAGTGCTGCGCGCAGTCGTTCATGAAGCCGATGACCGCCCCGGATACGGGACGCAGGCTTTCATGCCCACGCGCGAACTCGTGCAGGGGCTCGCCATGATGTCCGAAGGCGGCCTGGGCCAAAGGGTGGAGCACGTCGCGCTCGTCCGGTCCGAAGGAGAGGCCGTGCGCCCGGATGTCCTCGGCATGGCCTCTCCAGGCAGCGCCGCCGAGAGCGGTGTGGCGTGCGGCGCAGGGGTACGACCAAGCGGGAACAGCAAGATGCGCGGCCAGTTCCGGCACCTTGTGCTGGAACGGCGGCGCGAATTTTCCCAAGTCGTGCAGGGCTGCGAAAAAAAGCAGCCACGGCAGTGTCTGTTCCCAGGGAATGGGCGAGATGCGTGCAGCACGGCGGAGCACGCCCTCGTCCTTTTCGAGCAGGACCTCGCAGACCGCGGCCACGTCAAGGCAGTGGTGGGCCAGGAGGCGGTGCGGCGGGATGGAGCCGCTCTCCGGGGCAGCGGCATCGCCGCGAAATGTTTTGCCCCAGTAAGCCAAGTAAGGCGGGCGTTCCTCGATCATAGCCTTGCTCACGGTGTTGGTCGCGGCTTTCGATCACTGCGCTCCCGGGGAAAGGTCACGAACAGACGGAAAAACGCCCGGTCAGCTTGTCGCTGACCGGGCGTCATTCCTGGTCCTTGGTGGTGGAGCTGAAGAGAATTGAACTCTTGGCCTCTTGAATGCCATTCAAGCGCTCTCCCAACTGAGCTACAGCCCCACGCTGTGAGGAGGTCTTTTTGATGAATCTGGGGCCGGAAGTCAAGCGGGAAATCCCGAAGGAACGCGAATTTCTCGCACCATTCCGAAATTGTTGATGTCCGCCATGGGGCGCTGGGGCAAGGGGCTGGCGGCGGAGCGTTTGGGACGCCGCCCGGAGGCCCCGGTGCGGGCCGGGGCCTCGGGCGGCCGGAGTGGAGGCGGGGGGGGACGTGTCGGGGCGCGCCGGGCCCGGGCGAGTGCCCGGCTCCGCCGCGGGCGACGGCGTGGGCAGGCCGAGAACCACGGTTTCGGCTTCGCGGTCTTCCGCACAATACGGCTGTGCGTGTTGTGCGGACGCCCCACTAGTCGCGCACGAAGACGCGGTAGAGCAGGGTGTAGCCCTTCATGCGCGCGGCCATGGACACGGCGTCGAGCACGTCGGACTCCTGCCAGCCCAGGGCGGTCAGGGCCTCGATGTCCGCGCGCGCGGCCGAGGCGGGGTCGTCCAGCACGCGGCTGACAAAGGCGAGGAGGGCGGCCTCCTCGTCCGAGAGGGGCGTCTCGGCGGGCTTGCAGGAAAGCGCGGCGATCTCGGCCTCGCTCATGCCCTGGGCGCGCAGAAGCTGGGCGTTGAACACGGCGCAGGGCGCGTAGCCGAACTTCTCCGAGGCCACGTAGCGGATGGAGGCCAGGAGCGCGGGCGAGAGGCGCGGGTGGGTGCGGAAATAGCCGATGACGTTCACCTCGCGTTCCATGAGCCCGGGGCTGGCGCTCATGAGCCGCAGGGGCACGGGGATATCGATCTGGGCGGGAATGGCCTGGTAGGCCCGGGCCACGACGCCTTCGGCCTTGTCGCGCTCCACGGTGTTGACGAGAAACATGGCGGACTCCTGTGCTTTGGGTTGCTGGTTGTGGTCAATAGTAGACCGGTCGTCTTGTCCTCTGCCGAAAAAATGCGCCGCCGGGCGGCCCTGCGCGACGCTTCCGCGCGCGGCCCGCCGGGCGGCGGTCAGCCTGGGGGCGCGTCGCCCGGCGCGGGCAGCAGGTGCTCGAAGAGCATGCGCTCCAGACGCCGCAGCGGCTCGATGTCCTTTTGGGTCTTCATGCGCAGCAGCGCGCCCTCGAAGGCGTCCATGACAAAGGCCGCGGCCTCCTGCGGGTTCAGGCCCGGGGCCAGCTCGCCGCGCTCCCGCGCCTCCTCCAGCACCGCGCCGATGCGGGCGGAGAGCGCGTCGAGCACGCGCCGCAGCGCCTCGCGCATCGGGGGGGAGAGGTCGGCCATCTCCTGGGCCAGGTTGCCGAAGGGACAGCCGCGCTCGCAGTTCCAGTCGAGGTAGCGGCCCCGCGCGCCCTCGAAGAAGCGGCGCAGCCGCGCGAGCGGCGGCAGCGCGGCGTCGCCCAGCACGGCCTCGATGCGCGCGGCGCGGGCGTCGCTCATGTGCTCGACGAGCGCCAGGCCGAAGGCCTCCTTGCTCGGGAAATAGAAATAGAACGACCCCTTGGGCACGCCCGCCGCGTCCAGAATCTCCTTGATCCCGGTGTTGTTGAACCCTTGCCGGTGGACCAGCTCGGCCCCGGCCTCGAGAATGGCGAGTCGTGCGTCGCGCTTCATGGGGAAGAGAAATAGACCGGTCGTCTAGGTGGTGTCAAGCCGCGTTCTGCAACCGCGTCCGGCTACCCCAGTCGAGCCGCTTCTGCCGCCGCGTGGCCTGCCAGGGCGGCGACGAAGGCCCGCAGGCCGGTCATGGCGGACATTTCACCAAAGTTTCCCGTCACGGCGGCGTTGCGAGGAGAAGTGAGGAGCGCCGAGGCCGTGTACAGACGTTCCGTGACGAGCTTCTGGCACAGCAGATCGTACCGCTTGAGGTAGGACGCGCCTTTGAATTCCTCGAAAACGGGGAAATGCGGGGATGTATCTCTGACCGGCGTGCGCGATTTGGGCGCGTCCTCGACCAGCATCAGCCAGCCGACAAAGGGGCGGGGCTGTTTGCCGAAGGCCCCGTCCCGGTACGCGGTCCAGAGGTCGTGGGCCGTGCCGATGGCCTCCTCGGTCCGGTTGTTGAAATTGTTGCCGAACGACGGCCCGACCTGGCTCTTCAACTCGATGGCGGCGACGAGTTCACCTTTGTGCAGCACGAGCAGGTCCCAGAGCTTGGTCGGCCGGAAAAAGCCGGGCAGGGTCAGCAGGGCGCGTTTCTGGTGAATCTCGGCCTGCCCAAGGCCGTTGGCGCGCACCACATCGATCACCAGGGACGTGAAGCCGTTCATGTTCGTCCCGGCGGTGACGCCCGCCCGTTCCCCCTGGTCGGCTCTGCCTGCCTCGATCTGGCGCTGCCGGGCGCGTTCACGGCTTGTCCAAAACGCGCGCACGGCCTCTCCGGCCCTGGCTTCGAAATCGACAAGATCGAGGGGCATTCAACCTCCTTTTTCGCCGAGCGCCGACCGCTCCTCGGCGTTCATGCCGTAGAGTTCGAAGACGGCCGCGTCGCAGGCGCTCAGGTCGCGCCGCACGGCTGCGTCGGCAAGCGTCTCCCGCAAGGTGGACGGGACATCCCGCCAGAAGGGAATGCGGATGCGCCGCAGGTACTGCGCCTGGAAGCGCAGGTAGCCGCCGCGCATTCTGGTCGAGTATGTGGCCACGAACAATCGGGCCACGCAGGACAGCAGCACGGCCTGCAGGGCGCGGATGTCCCACGCGCCCGACGTGACGTAATACAGATTATGGTGCGGATACAGTCCGCCCGGCTCGAAAACGACATGCGCTTCGCCCTTGATGTCCGGGATGAGGAGCTTGGGCGTCCTGGCGAGGGCCGGGGTGATGCGGTCGATGGTCCGGTACCAGTTGCGCGGCGACTTGCGCGCGCAATGCCGCCGGGAGACGGCCTCCCGGTGCGCGAGCAGATACCGTTCGAGACGCGGGTAGGCCGCCAGATCGACGAGCCGTCCGTCGTCGGCGAAGGGGTTGATCACGCCCAGACCGCGCCAGCGGACTTCGCCCGACGAGATGTCGCGGGTCATGGCCAGGGGGAGCTTGCGGTCAGGCTCTACGTCCAGGGCGGCGAAATCGGCGATGAAGACCTTATCCGCCCCGGTGGCGACGCCTATGCCGATGCCGCAACCCGCCTCCTCCACGGTCGGGAACTGCCGTTCCAGGCGACGCAGCAGGGCCGTCTGGTCCGGGGCTTGGAGCAGCCACGGCTCGTCTCCTGCAGCGATCCGGGGCAGTTCGCGGACGTCCGGGTCGCGTTCCGGAACGTCGGGGGCGCGCAACTTGCGGGCGAGTTCGCCAAGTTCGACGGGGTTTATCCGGGGGCGGTGGGCGATGCGCCCGCCGACGCCCTGTTCACGGGCGATGACCGTGATGGCCGGGTAGGCCACGACTTCCCGCTGGAATGCCGCCGTATCCACCATGTCCACATAGATTTTGAGTGCGAAATGGCTGGAGACGAAAGCTCGGAGCGGACCTCCGTAGCGGTTCTTCATCCAGCGGTCCGAACAGATGAAGCCCAGGCGGCCCTTTTCTGCGAGAGAAAGCAGGGAACGCTCGATGAACGGGATGTACAGGTCCGCCCGGTCGTACATAGTGTGGTAGCGGCTGCGATACTCGGAGAGCAGGGGCGAGGGGATCAGTTCCTGGCGCACGTAGGGAGGGTTGCCGACCACGACATCGAAAAGACCGGCGGGGGGGGAGAGCAGGAAATCCCCCTGCGTGAGCCAGTGATCGGCAATGGTCGCGGCGGTGCGGCTGCCGATGCCTTCGGCCGTGATGCGCTCGACGAGGGTCTGGCGCGTGGCGTCGAAGAAGTCCCGGTGCAGTTCGACCCCCCGGATGGCGTTGCGGAGGGATGCACAGGCGTCGGTCGGATGAGGCGATGCGCGCCAGACCTTGAGCAGTCTTTCCACGGCAGGGAACAGGAAGTCGCCACCCCCGAAAGAGGGCTCAAGAAGCCGCATGCGGTGGAGCGGCTGATCCTCGCAGTAGCCGACGAGGTCAAGGATGAACTCGACGACCTCCTTGCGCGTGAAGACAGCGCCCCGCCTGTCGGCATCGCCCTGTCCGGCCATGGCGTCGAGCGCGGCAAACACCTGCAATGCGTCGGCCGGAAGAACATGCTCCGGCAATTCGAGCCTGAGTTGCGCTGCGGGCAAAGTGCGTTCCTGTCGCGTGTCATGCGGTCCGCCGTCGGCTCCGAAGAATGCCGTCGGCCATGGGGCATCCTAGCGGAGGAGTTCGGGAGGTGGCAATGCCCAATCACGCCGTGTCCGGCCATGCCGGGGAGCGGCGCCGGGCAGGGAGCGGACGCTCCGCCCCCGCGCCGTCCGTCTTCCCGCGCGCTTCCTCAGCGCTTCATGCGCTTTTTCGCCGAGTTCAGGAACCGGCCGAAGGCCCTGTCCTTTTTCCGCCGGTCCAGGGGCGACATGTCGTAGTGCCGCGCCTCCTTTCTGAGCTTGAGGTAGGCGGCGTAGCGGGCCGGGTCCAGGTCGCCCGCCGCCACGGCGGCGCGGACCGCGCAGTCCGGTTCGTGCTCGTGGCCGCAGTCCGCGTAGCGGCAGCCCGGGGCCAGCGCGGCGATCTCCTCGAACTCCGCGGCCACCCCGGCCGCCGCGCCCGCGACGCCCAGCTCCCGCATGCCGGGCGTGTCGATGAGCAGCGCGCCCTGGTCCAGGACCACGAGCTGCCGCCGCGTGGTCGTGTGCGTGCCCTCCCCCGTGCCGCTGACCGCCTTCGCCGCGAAGGCCTCCCGGCCCAGGAGCCGGTTGAGGAGGGTCGTCTTGCCCACGCCGGACGAACCGAGCAGGCAGTAGGTGCGGCCCGGAAGGAGCGCCTGCCGCAGCTCCCCGAGCCCGGTTCCGGCGACGGCGCTGAGGGCGATCACCCCGGCCCGGGTCACGGAACGGAGGATCGCCAGCTTGTCCTCAAGCTCGCCGGGCGTGATCAGGTCCGTCTTCGTGAGGAGCACGACCGGCTCGACGCGGCCGTCCGCCGCCATGACCAGATAGCGCTCCAGGCGGCCGGGATTGAAGTCGAAATGGCAGGACTGGACGATGAAGGCGGCGTCGAGGTTGGCGGCGATCATCTGGACGTCCGCGCCCCTGCCCGGGGCCTTGCGCCGCAGGAAGCTCCGGCGCGGGAGCACCCGGTGGATGACGGCCGCGCCGCCGTCGTGCCGCCGCACGGCCGTCCAGTCCCCGACGCACGGCAGGCAGGCGGGGCTCTCGCTCGCGTAGAGCAGCCGTCCGGAGGGCTCGGCCGCGAACTCCCCGGAGGCGTCCCGCACGCGGTACGCGCCGCGGTCCACCGCGGAGACGCGGGCCAGGCCGCAGCCCTCCATGTCCTGCGCGGCGGCGTGCGCCTCGATCCAGGGGTCGAGGCCGAGATCGTGCAGCGTCTCCATCCCGTTCTAGACCTTCCGCCCCGTGAGCTGGATCAGGGCGAAGTGGTTCCCGGCCTCCGCCTCCATCATGGGCACGTCTCCCTGGGCGTGGGGATTGGGGCTCCTCAGCCAGTCGGCCCAGGCCTGGCGGTGGCAGTCCATCTCGCGGCAGCTCTCCAGGCGCAGGCCGCGCTCCCCGGCCCACAGCTCCCGCCACCATGCGAGCGAATAGAAGTGCATGTCCGGCCCCCAGAACGGCCGCAGCTCCGGCGGGACCTCCCCGTGCGGAAAGTCCCGCCGCAGTCCGGGAACGGCCACGGCGACCCGCCCGCCCGGCTTCACGTGGCGCAGCAGCCCGGGCAGCATGGCCTCGTCCGTCCCGAAGTACTGGTAGGCGTCCACGCTGACGAGCATGTCGAAGTAGCCGTCGGCGAAGGGCAGGCCCTGGGTCGCGTCCGCCGCCAGCGGGATGATCCGCTGCGACAGCCCCAGGGCCTCGAAGCGGCGGTGGTTGTCCGTGGGGGATATCCAGAGGTCGGCGGCGAAGACCGTGGCCTGGTGCTTCTCCGCCAGGAGGATGGAGGAGATGCCCATGCCGCAGCCCAGATCCAGGATGCGCATGCCCGGCTCGATGGGCAGGAAGGAGGTCAGCTCCTCCATGATGCGCATGGCGTTCGGCCCCATCATGGTCCGGAGGAGAAAGTCGTCGTCGTAGTCGTCCGTGAACGGCGTCCGCATGGTTTCGTTCCTTTTCGGCGGTGTGTTCCTCCTGCCATACAGGAGATTCCCGCCGGAGGCATTCCACGCGTCGTTTAGGAAAAGAAGAAGCGCCCCGGGGGGCCGGGGCGCTCAGGGTCAGCCGTGTTTCATGGCCGAGAGGATCTTGTACACGGCCTTGGCGGAGAGATGGTACTCCTCCGCCAGGGCGGCGACGGGACACCCCGCGCGGCGTCTGGCCGCGATCTCGCGGTTTCTGGCGAGCAGGAGCCGCCTGCTTTGCGTCTTCTCCCCCCACCGCTTCCGGTTCTCCTGCTTGCGGGGGATGTAGAGGTGTTCGCCGTCGATATGTTCCTGTATGGCCCGCAGCAGATGCTGCGGGAGTACGTCGAGTGCGTTCTTGTAGCCCATCGCGCTCCTCCTGAATGGCGTGTCAGGATCGGGCACGGGCTATTGCCGCGGGACATCAGCAGAACATCAGGCCGTCATGCAATAGCCCCTGCTAGGCGTGACGAACCGAATCCAGGTACATGGGAGTCATAAGCCGTCCTTTGTTGAGGGTGCATCTCTGCCGCCGCGTCTACGCCCGCCGCGCGGGGATGTCAATGCGGGCCGGGGGGCGCCGGGCGGCCGGGGGCGCGGCCTCAGGTCAGCAGGCGCAGCGCGTAGGCGTCCGAGAGGAACGCCTGGAAGTCCTCCACGGTGCGGAGGGCGTCCTTGAGGCGACGCCGCTCGCCGGGGGGGACGGCCGCCAGGGGGAGGAGGTTGTCCGGCCGCCCGCCCGCGCGCAGGCGGGCGAGCTGGGCGCGCAGGCGCAGGGAGTGCAGCGCGTCCAGGGCGTCGCGCAGGGCCTGGGCCAGGGCGGGGGAGAGGTGCCCGGCCGCCGCGAGGCCCGCCAGGCGTTCCCCGGTGGAGGTCTCGGCCACGCCGTGGGCCAGGGCCAGCGCGCGCACGCCCTGGGTCAGGGGAAAGATGCCGCCGCGCTTGAGGTCCAGAACCTCGTCGCCGTCCGGGCGGCGGTCCGGCGCGAGGTTGCCGAAGAAGCCCAGCGGCGGGGGGAAGCGCACGGCCTCCAGGGCCATGTAGCGCAGCAGCAGGGGATTTTGCGGGACGCGGCGCAGGAGGTGGGCGCGCAGCCGCTGCGCGAGCCCCGCGTCGCCCGCGGCGCAGCGCGCGTCCGCGAGCTGCGAGAGACGCAGCACGGCGTCCTCCCCCGGCCGCAGCACGAGCCGGTCGATGTGCTCCTTCCAGGCCGCGAGACTCCTGTTCCAGACCGGGTTGTCCGCCATGACGCGCTGCGGGCAGGGCGGGAAACCCGCCGCGAGCAGTCCCTCGGAGACGCGGCGGCCGAAGGCCGCGAACCATTCGGCCGCCTTCCCCTCGTCCCCTTCAAACGTCCATATCAGGCCGTTGTCCTGGTCCGTGGCCAGGTACTGCTCCCTGCGTCCCTCGCTGCCCAGCACGACGAGGCAGAAGGTCCCGGGCGGCCCGCCCATGTCCCGCAGCGCGAGATGGCAGACGCGGGCCACGGCCGCGTCGTGCAGCTCGCTCACCAGCCTGCCCACGGCCTGGACTCCAGCGCCCTCGCCCAGGCGGCAGGCCGCCGCCTCGGGGATGCGCGCCAGAAGGGGCGCGAGAGCGTCGGGGGTCGCCGCCTCCCCGGCCCGGCGGGCGATGTCCGCGCAGACATCGCCCACAGGGCCGCCGAAGGCCTGTTCGCTCGCAAAAGACGCGCCGCCGGGGGCCGCGTCCGGGGACAGGGGGCGGTTTCCGCTCATTCCGCTCCGACGCCGAGGTAGTTGCGGATCTTCTGCTCGGCGTACTTCTCCTCGGCCGCTTCGTCGCGCGAGAGGATCGAGCCCAGCCAGCCCGCCAGGAACGCGCCGGTCATGGAGACGATGGCCGGGTTCTTGAGCGGGAAGATGGCCGCGGCGTTGCCCAGCACGTCCACCCAGACCGTGGGGCTGACGACGATGAGGCCCACGGCCAGCACGGAGCCGGTGGCGATGCTCGCCGTGGCCCCGAAGGTGGTGAAGCCGCGCCACAGGATGGACAGGAGCAGGGCCGGGAAGTTGGCGCTGGCCGCGATGGCGAAGGCCAGGCCGACCATGAAGGCCACGTTCTGCCCCTTGAAGGCCAGGCCCAGCGCGATGGCCAGCACCCCGAGGCCCAGGGTGGCCCGCTTGGCCACGCGCACCTCGTCCTCCTCCGAGGACTGCCCGCCGCGCACCACGTTGACGTAGAGGTCGTGGGCCAGGGTGGTGGCCCCGGCCAGGGTCAGCCCGGCCACCACGGCCAGGATGGTGGCGAAGGCCACGGCCGCGATGAAGCCCAGGAAGACCGTGCCGCCCGTGGCCTCGGCCAGGAGCAGCGCGGCCATGTTGCCGCCCTTGTCCATGCCCGTTATCGCCTCCTGCCCCACGATGACCATGGCCCCGAAGCCGATGATGAAGGTCAGGATGTAGAAGTAGCCGATGAGGCCCGTGGCGTAAAACACGGATTTGCGCGCGGCCTTGGCGTCGGGCACGGTGTAGAAGCGCATCAGGATGTGCGGCAGCCCGGCCGTGCCGAACATCAGCGCCAGGCCCAGGGAGACCGCGTCCCAGGGGTTGGCCACCAGCCCGCCCGGCTGCAGCACCCGGATGCCGTAGGTGTCCACGGCCTGCCGGAAGAGGTCGGCCGCGCCGTAGCGGGACAGGACCATGCCGACCATCACCGTGGCCCCGGAGAGCAGCAGCACGGCCTTGATGATCTGCACCCAGGTGGTGGCCAGCATGCCGCCGAAGAGCACGTACAGGATCATGACCACGCCCACGGCGATGACCGCGATCTCGTAGGGCAGGCCGAACATCATCTTGATCAGCGAGCCCGAGCCCACCATCTGGGCGATGAGGTAGAAGGAGACGGTCATCAGCGAGCCCACCGAGGCCGCGATGCGCACGGGCTTCTGGCGCAGGCGGTAGGCCACCACGTCGGCGAAGGTGTACTTGCCCAGGTTCCGCAGCGGCTCGGCGATGAGGAACATGATGATGGGCCAGCCGACCAGGAAGCCGATGGAGTAGATCAGCCCGTCGTAGCCCTTGAGCGAGACCAGGCCCGCGATGCCCAGGAAGGAGGCGGCGCTCATGTAGTCGCCCGCCAGGGCCAGGCCGTTCTGCCAGGCCGTGACGCTGCGGCCCGCGGCGTAGAACTCGGCCGCGGAGCGGCTGCGCCTGGCCGCGTAGTAGGTGATGAACAGGGTGGCCGAGATGAAGACGAAGAAGAAGGCGATGGAGGTGGCGTTGGGCTCGCCGATGCTGCTCGCGAAGCCGCTCATTGCTCCTCACTCCGGATGCTGAAGACCACCTCGTCCACGGCCTTGTCGTAGCTGCCGTTGGCCCAGAAGACGTAGACCCCGGTGAGCGCCCAGGCCAGGACGATGAGCCCCAGCCCCACCGGGATGCCCACGGTCATGGCCTCGCCCGTCCGGGCGGCCAGGAACTCCCGGCCGAAGGCCAGCAGCAGGATGAACCCGTAGTACGCCGCCAGTATGATCGCGGAAAGGACCAGGGATACGGTCCATTTCCGCGCCACCAGGGCGCTGAACTTGTCCTCGTCCAGGCGCATCGTCTCGCGCGCGCTCATGTCGCCTCCTCGTGCAATGGGTGAAACGTGGTCGTGACGCCCGGCAGGCCGCGCCTGCCCGTTGCGGCCGGTTCTACGGCAGGAAGGGGGAAGGGGCCGCGCATTTTCGGCGGGCGGCGGGCAGGGGCGGGCGGACGGCGCGGCCCGGGTCCGGGGCTCGCGGCGCGGCGGGCAGGCGGCCGGGACGGCGGGGCGGCGGACCTGCCGCTGCCGTGCAACAGGCCGATATCTCAGGATTTGTTCAGGAAGAGGAGGGCCGCGCGGAGCCCCGGCCGGGAGGGCCGTTCCGTTCGCCGCCGCCAGCGGCCGTTCACAGGGAGCACAGCGCCGTTCACCGCGTCCCGGCGCGGAGAGGGCCCGGCCTGGGCGGCTTTGGGGTCAGGCCGGGTCCACCGTGTTCAGGGCCAGGACCGAGCCGCCGCCCGCGGCCAGGGCGGCGCGGAAGATGCGCCCCCGGCCCTGGTCCTCGGCCATGTAGTGGGCCTGGCCCAGGTCGCGCAGCCCTTCGGCAAGGCGGAAGCAGCGCAGGTTGGCCAGGCCCATGCGCAGGGGGTGCCGCCACTCCCCGGGGTCCAGCCGCGCCAGGGCGGCCAGCCAGTCCAGGCGCCGCGCGTCCCAGCCCGGCTGGCCCTCCAGCCACAGGTCGAGCAGGCCCAGGACCTCGCTGTTCTCCGGTTCGACCCGCACGGCCCAGAGCAGGCATTCGGCCGCGCACGAGGGCAGGTCCGTGTCCGGGTCGAAGCGCAGGCCCGGCGTGCAGACGCGGCCCGCGGCGTGCAGCCGCCGCGCCCAGGAGAGCAGCAGCCGCGTGGGCGAGGCCGGACCGGGCGCGGGCGGGGCCGGGGCCTTGGCCACGGGCGTGGAGGTGCTCCAGCGCAGCAGGAAGAGGCGGGCCGCCTCCAGGTCGTCCAGGCGCAGCGCGGCCATGGAGAGGGTCAGGTTGAAATCCAGGCTGTCCGCGTGCCGCCCGCTCCGCAGGGCCTCGTCCAACATGCGCCGCGCCTCGCCCCGCGCGCCGCGCGCGGTCAGCAGCCGCAGGCGCAGGGCCGCGGCCTCGGGCAGGCCGGAGAACTCCGCCAGCCGGGCCTCGCAGACATCGGAGGGCACGTCCGCCAGGCCGCCCAGGGAGAGGCGGGCCATGGCGCTCCAGAAATGGCGGCGGGCGTCGTCGCCCGTGGCCCCGGCGCGGGGCAGGGAGGAGGCGAAGGAGAGCAGCGCCGCGGCGCGGTGCGCGGGCAGGTGCTCGGCCAGCACGCGGGCGCGGGCCGCCCGGCCCAGGCGCTCGGCCTCCTCGGGCGCGGCCAGGAAGCGGTCAACGAGGCCGCACAGCTCCAGGGAGTCGCGGTACACGGCCATCTCCCGGCCCGGCTCGAAGAACAGCTCCTGCGCCGCGCCCACGTCCTGGGCCAGGATGCAGCATCCGGCCGAGGCCGCGGTGAAGAGGCGCGCGCTGGTCTCGCCCATGTTCGACTCGTTGGGCGCGATGCGGGTCTGGCGGTAGAACTGCAGCACGGCCGGGCCGAAAAGATCGGTCGCCACGGCGGCGTCCCAGCGCGCGCGCAGGAGTTCGGTCAGCCACAGGCGGGCCTGCCGTTCCGGCCCCAGCCGTCCGGCGAAGGCCACGCGGTGCGGCCGCCCGTCGTGCGGCAGGAAGTCCTCCCCGCTGCCGAACCAGGAGAGCACCCCCAGGTTCTGCAGCCCGCCCGCGCGCAGGCGCGAGACCCAGTCCGGCTGGGTGGTCAGCACGCCGTCGAAGAGCCGCCCGTATTCGGCGGTCCACCACGCGCCGCGGGGCGTGTCCAGGGACCAGAAGACGCGCGGACAGGGGATTTCCGCCAGCCCGGCCAGGAGCACGCGGTGCGCCATGTCCTCCTGCTGCACCAGCAGGTCGGGCGCGAAGCCCGCCTCGTCCAGGGCTCGCGGCAGGTCCAGCACCGGGCCGTCCTCGGGCCTGGGCGTCAGGAGGAGCACCTTGTGGTCGAGCTTCTGCAGCGGTTCCGCGAGCCGCCAGGCCGAGATCAGGCAGATGTTCATGCGCGCCGCCGTCCTTGTCTACCGTCCGATGCGCGGGTCGAGCACGTCGCGCAGGGATTCGCCCAGGAGGTTGTAGCCCAGCACCGTGAGCAGGATGGCCAGGCCCGGGAAGAAGGAGAGCCAGGGCGCGATCTCCAGCACGTCCTTGCCCTCCATGAGGATGTTGCCCCAGCTCGGCATGGGCGGCTGCACGCCCAGGCCCAGAAAGGAGAGCGAGGACTCCACCAGGATCGCGCCCGCCACGCCTAGGGTGGCCGAGACCAGCACCGGGGCCGCGGCGTTGGGCAGCACGTGCAGCGTCAGGATGCGCAGCGGCCCGGCCCCGGCCACGCGCGCCGCGAGCACGAAGTCGCGCGAGCGCAGGGACAGCGTTTCGGCCCGCACCAGCCGCGCCACGCCCATCCACGAGGTCAGGCCGATGACGATCATGATGTTGAGCAGGGACGGTTCGAGAAAGGCGATGACCGCCAGGATCAGGAAGAACGAGGGGAAGCAGAGAATCACGTCCACGCCGCGCATCACGATCTCGTCCGTGAGCCCGCCCGCGTAGCCCGCCATGAGCCCCAGGGCCAGGCCGATGGTCACGGAGAGGCCCACGGCCACGAAACCCACCCAGAGCGAGACGCGCGCGCCGTAGAGCATGCGCGAGAGCACGTCGCGCCCCAGGGCGTCCGTGCCCAGGGGGTGCGCCCAGGAGGGGGCCTGGAGCAGCGCCTCGGCGTTGATGGCCGTGGGGCTGTAAGGCGCGAGGAGCGGGGCCAGCAGGGCCAGCAGCGACATGCCGGCGACGATGCCCGCCCCGGCCAGGAGCAGCCCGTGGCGCGGCAGGAAGCGCGCGAGCAGGGCGTGGGGGGAGAGGCTCACGCGGACCTCCCGCCCGCGCGCACGCGCGGGTCGGCCAGGCCGTAGCCCACGTCGGCCAGCAGGTTGCCCGCCAGGGTGAGCAGCGCGCCCAGCACCAGGTTGCCCATGATCAGCGGGTAGTCGCGGGCCATGACCGCCTGGTAGAAGAGTTGCCCCAGGCCGGGCAGGGCGAAGATGGACTCGATGATCACCGAGCCGCCGATGAGCCCGGGGATGGACAGGCCGAGGATGGTGATGACCGGCAAAAGCGCGTTGCGCAGGGCGTGCCGCCAGACCACCAGCCGCTCCGGCAGCCCCTTGGCCCTGGCCGTGAGGATGAAGTCCTGGCGCAGCACCTCCAGCATGGAGGCCCGCATGAAGCGCGAGATCCCGGCCAGGGAGCCGAAGGTGTAGATGAAGACGGGCAGGGCGAGGTGGCGCGTCATGTCCCAGGCGAGATCCCAGAATCCGGCGTGCTCGCGGCCCAGGATGGTCAGCCCGGAGAGGGGCAGCACCGGCCAGAGGATGCCCAGCCAGTACATGAGCAGCAGGGCCAGCCAGTAGCCCGGCATGGCGAAGCCGATGAAGACGAGCACGGTCATGGCCCGGTCGAAGCGCCCGCCCTGCCGCCGGGCCGAGATGACGCCGATGGGCACGGCCACGGCCAGGGTGAGTGCCAGGGAGGCCACGTTCATGCCGAAGGTCAGGGGCAGGCGCTCCGCGATCTTGTCCCAGACGGCCCGCCGGTCGCCGGACAGCGAGCGGCCGAAGTCGAGGCGCGCCAGACGCGAGAGCCAGTCGAGGTACTGCACGTGCAGCGGGCGGTCCAGGCCGTAGAGCTGCTCCAGCCGCTCGCGCGCCTGGGCCGAGGCCATGGGGTTCATCTGCGTCTCCAGGTCCGTGGGCGACCCGGGCGCGAGATGGATGACGGAAAAGCTGATGACCGTGATGCCCAGGAACACCACAGCCACCCACGCGGCCTTCGCCGCAAGACGAGCCAGAACCGCAACCATGCGGCCCTTCTACGTTCCCCGGCCCCGGATTGCAACGCCGGAGCCGGGGAGGCGGAGGAACGGGCCTCAGGCCGCGGGCCGTTCCAGGGAGGCGCTCCAGGGCTGCGCGACCAGCGGCGCGTAGCCCTGCTCGCGCGCCCGCATCTCCAGGGGGAGCATGGCCAGGGCGGCGATGGCGGGATCGGGGATCGCGATGAACTCCGCGCAGTCCAGGCACAGGCAGTAGGTGTTGCACGCCTCGCAGACGTCGAGGCGTTCGAAGGGACGGCCCTCGGCGTGCATGACGGAGAGCCGCGCGGGCTCCTCGTTGCCGCACTTGGGGCAGGATATCCGCTTGTAGCGCCACTCGGTCTCGCACGTGGCGCAGCGCAGGAAGCGGTGGCCGCCGTGGCCGGTGATGTATTCGGCCTCGTCCTGCACGCGCAGCATGCGGGTGAAGGCCGGGGCGTCGCCGCACACGGGGCAGAAGGTCCGTCGCCAGGGGATGTCCTGCACCAGGGGGGCGAGGTCGCGCGCCTGACGTTCGAGCAGGGGTTTCGCCATCTGCCGGGCGGCGAAGCCCAGGACCTCCGGGGAGACGCCGGGCACGGCCGCGCGGTCCGGGGAAAAAGCCGCCGCGGCGACGGCGGCCAGGGGCGCGTCCGGCCCGCGCAGCGCGGCCTGCAGGGCCGTGAGCTGCCGCGCCAGGGCCGGGAAGGACGCGGCCATCACCGGCAGGATTCGTGCCGCGGCCAGGGGCAGGCACGGAGCGATGTCCTGAAACCCGCTGCCAGAAAGCAAGAATTCCCCCGCGCACAGGCGCGCCTCGTCGCGCGCGGGCAGGGGGCCGGTCCAGCCCGGAGCCTCCTCGCGGACCCCGGCCTGGGCCGCGAGGACCGGGACAAAGCAGTCGATGACGGAACTCAGGGCCGGGACTTCCCGGCGCAGGCGCGCGGCGTCGGCCTCGATGTGGCGGGAGGCGGTCGGGGCGGGGGCGGTTTCGGACGGCATGGTCGTCTCCTGTTCGTGGTCGTGATGCGCGGCGCGCCGGGCGCGCCGCGCGGTTCCTGCAAGGGGGGCGGACGTCCTCTCGCAAAGGACGTCCGCCCGGTCGCCGACAGGCGCGTCAACCGACGGTCTGGCCGCCGATGCGCCGCAGCGGGGAGATGGCCTTGGCCATGAACTGCTTGCGCGTCATGGGTTGGATCGCCTCGGCCATGGCGTTCTTGTGGTACTTGAGCGGGTCGTCGGCCACCAGGAAGATGACCGCGACGTCGTCGGAGTTGAGCAGCTGGGCCTTGGGGCTGGTCTTCTTGACCGCGGCCAGCCGGGCGGCGGCGAGCTTCAGCATCTCGTCGCGCTCGCCGAAGTTCATGGCCCCCATGGCGCAGCTCTTGACGCACATGGGGAGCATGTTGGCGCGGACGCGGTCGATGCACATGTCGCACTTGACCAGCCTCTTGGACGCGGGGTCCTGGCGCGGGATGTCGTAGGGACAGGCCCCGCGGATGGTCTCGAAGTCCTCCTTGGCGGTCAGATCCGTGAAGAGGACCGCTCCGGTGGCCTCGTCCTGGAGGATGGCCGCGGGGTCGGAGGAGGCCATCTTGCAGGGCGCGGCGAGGCAGTGGCGGCACTGGTCCGGGAAGAAATACCAGGACACGACGCCGTTCTTGTCCATGTGCTCGCTGAAGCGCACGAGCTTGAAGTTGAAGGGGTTGAGGTCCGGAGGATTCTGGTGGGTGCCGGTCTGTCTGGTGGGCACCGGAGGCAGGTTCTTCCATTCCTTGCAGGCCACCTGGCATCCCCGGCAGGCCGTGCACCGCGTGGTGTCGATGAGAAACGCCTTGGGCATTTCGGTTCTCCTTGGCATGCGTCATGGGGCGGCGTCCCGCCCCGTTTCGACCTACAGTTCCGTCACCTTGTCGGCCTTGCGGATGTTCACGAGGCAGGCCTTGTACTCCGGGATCGTGGTGTTGGGATCGCCGATGGACACCGTGACCCGGTTGGTGGAATCGCCGCATTTGGGCTTGGTCCAGCCGAAGGCGAAGGGCATGCCCACGAGGTGCAGGGTCTTGCCCATGACCTGGAAGGGCTTGATGCGCACGGTGACCATGGCCACGGCCTCGGTCTTGCCGCGCAGGCTTTCCACGATGACCACGTCGCCGTTCTTGATGCCCTTTTCCTTGGCCAGTTGCGGGCTCAGCTCGATGTACTGCTGCGGCTCGGCCTCCAGCAGCGGCGGCGCGTTGCGCGTCTCGGAGCCGGAGCACCAGTGCTCGGTGAGGCTGTAGGTGGTGAGCACGATGGGGAAGCGCGGGTCGCCGTTCTTGGCCAGGATGTCCACGTCGCTCTGGATGACCTTCATGCACGGGTTGCTCATCTGCCCGGAAAAGGGGTTCCTGGTGAGCGGCGTCTCGGCGGGTTCGTAATGCTCGGGGAAGGGACCGTCCTCGCGGCCGGGGCCGTAGAGCTGGGCATGTCCCTCGGTGGTCATGATGAAGGGGTATTTGCCGCCTTCCATGGCCATGGGCGGGTAGCCGCCGTCGGGCACGTCGCCGACCCACTTGCCGTCCTGCCAGGCGATGACCGCCTTGTCCGGGTTGAAGGGCTTGCCGTGCTGGTCCACCGAGGCGCGGTTGTAGAGCACGCGCCGGTTCATGGGCCAGGCCCAGGCGAAGCCCGGGAACAGGCCGATCCTGGCCTGCATGGGGGTCTGGGCGAGGTCACGCCGCTTGGCGAGGTTGCCGCCCTCCTCGGTGTAGCCGCCGCAATACAGCCAGTTCAGGCTGGTGGTGGAGCCGTCGTCCTTCAGGTGCGGGAAGCCGGGCACGAGCTGGCCCTTCTTGTAGTCCTTGTCGCCGACCTTGGCGTCCGCGGTGAAGAAACCGTTGATCCTGCGGGCCACGGCCTCGGCGTCGAACGTCTCGGGGTAGTCGGCCTTGAGGATGGGCTCGGGGAACGCGCCGCCTTCCTTGGCGTACAGGCCGCGCACGCGGTTCATCATCTCCACGAACATCTCGCCCATGTTGCGGCTCATGCCCAGGGGCTCCACGGCCTTGTAGTGCCACATGTGCCAGCGGCCGGAGTTGGAGATGGTGCCGTCCTTCTCGGCGCGGTAGGCCGAAGGCAGCAGGAAGACCTCGGTCTTGATCGTCTTGGGGTCGACGCCCGGCCTGCGCCAGTTGTCCGTGGTCTCGTTGTGGAAGACCTCGCCGATCACGACCCAATCCAGGTTGTCCCAGGCCTTGCGCACCTTGTTGATGTTCGGGATGCTCTGGCAGGGGTTGTGGCCGAAGCAGAGGCCGCCCGTGATCTGGCCCTTGTACATGCGGTCGAAGATGTACAGGTGCGAGCAGTCCTGATGGGGCTCCATCTTGGGCACGTAGGAGTAGCAGAAGTCGTTTTCCCTGGTGGCGTTGTCGCCGTACCAGGACTTGAGCAGGCTGACCACGTACTTGGGCCGGTTGGACCACCAGTTCACGCTCTTGGGGTCCTTGGTCACGGGGGTGTAGGCCTTCAGGTACTCGGCCAGGGTCTGGTAGTTGGCCGTGGGCGTGCTGTGGTAGCCCGGCAGGTAGCCGTAGAGCAGGGCGTGGTCCGTGGTGCCCTGCACGTTGGGTTCGCCGCGCAGGGCGTTGATGCCGCCGCCCGCGATGCCGATGTTGCCCAGCAGTTCCTGGATGAGGCCCGAGAGACGGATGTTCTGCACGCCCACCGAGTGCTGGGTCCAGCCCAGGGCGTAGATCACGGTGCCCGCCTTGTCCGGGCGGCCGGTGGCGGCGTATGCCTCGTAGACGCGCAGCAGGTCGGCCTTGGAGACGCCCGTGACCTGGGAGACGCGGTCCAGGTCGTAGCGGTCGTAGTGGGCCTTCATCAGGTTCAGGACGCAGCGCGGGTGCTTGAGGCTCCTGTCGCGCTTGACCATGCCCTGCTCGTCCTTCTCGAAGGCCCACTGGCTCTTGTCGTAGCGCTTGGCGGCCGGATCGTAGCCCGAGAACATGCCGTCCTTGAAATGGTACTTCTCGCCCACGATGAACGAGGCGTTGGTGTAGTCCAAGAGGTAGTCGGCGAAGTACTTCTTCTTCTCGATGATGTGCTTCACCATGCCGCCCAGGAAGGCGATGTCCGTGCCGGAGCGGATGGGCACGTGGAAGTCGCTGCGCGCCGAGGTGCGCGAGAACTTGGGGTCCACGTGCATGACCACCGCGCCCTTCTCCTTGGCCTTGATGACCCACTTGAAGGTCATGGGGTGGTGCTCGGCGCAGTTGCTGCCCATGATCAGGACGGCGTCGGCGTTGCCGATGTCGTTGTAGTGGTTGGTCATGGCCCCGCGGCCGAAGCATTCGGCCAGGGCGGGCACCGAGGCGCTGTGGCAGATGCGCGCCTGGTGGTCGAAATGGATGATGCCGTAGGCGCGGATCATCTGGTGCAGCACGGCGGCCTCTTCGTTGGAGACCTGCGAGGAGCCCAGATGGAACATGCTCTCCAGGCGGTTGACCTCCTGCCCGGCGGCGTTGGTGCGCTTGAAATCCCTGTCGCGCTGGTCCTTGATGCGGCGCGCGATGCGCTCCATCATCCAGTCCCAGTCCTTCTCCTCCCATTTGTCGCTGCCGGGCGCGCGGTACAGGGGCTTGGTGAGCCGCTCGGGGCTGGTGTGCAAGGAGAGCAGCGCCGCGCCCTTGGCGCACAGGCCGCCGCCGCTGACCGGGTAGTCCGGGTCGCCCTCCACGTTGACGATCCTGCCGTCCTTGGCGTGGACCAGGGTGTTGCAGCCGCAGGAACAGAAGGGGCAGATGGAGATGAACTCCTTGGCTCCTTCGATTTTCAGTCCGGCGGCGTAGGCCGAGACGGGCCTCAGGTCGATCCCGAACTGTCCCAGCGCCAGGCCCGCGGCCCCTGCTCCGGTCAGTTTCAGGAACCCTCTACGCGACAGTCCCATGGAAGCCTCCTTGTTGGTTGGCGGCCGCCCGGCCGTCGCCCGCCGGGATCGGGGGCGGCGTCTGCCGGGAGCAGCGGATGTGCCGATGCTCTTCCCGTAGGCCCCAGGGAATGTCGCGTCAATTGGGTTTGTTTAAATATATTGGGTATTTATATGTATTAGTTTTAATACCGGACAGGCCGTTCCCGGCCCGGGAAAGGCGCGAAGGGGAGGACCGGGGAAAAGGAAGACCCGGAGATTTCTCTCCGGGTCGTGCGCGGACATTGCGTCCGTGCGCCGCCAGCGCGGTCCACGTTCCCTGACCGGGAACGCCGCGGCGCCGGGTCAGAGGAGGGGGACGAGGCGTTTGCCCGGCCCGGGGGGCGGGGGGACCTCCTCGCTCCCCGGCTCGTCGAGGTAGCCCGCCACGGGCCAGGGAAGCAGGTTCTCGGCCTTGAGCAGGGCGCAATTTTCCACGGCCTCGAACCATCGGCGGAAGGCTTCGCGCAGCAGTTCCCCCTGGCGCGTGAGACGGCAGCCGCTGCGCTTGGCGCCCACGGTCTCCACCAGGCGGACCCCCAGCGCGCGCTCGGAGGCGCGCAGCTTGCACCATGCGGCGCGGTAGGACATGCCCAGTTCGCCCGCCGCTTTGCGCAGCGAGCCGTGCCGCTCGATCAGGTCCAGGAGCAGGACCCGCCCCATGCCGAAGGCCATGGTTTCCCCGTTTTCCAGCCAGAGGTGCAGACGGATTCTCGGTTGGCTCGTCACCGTGTTGACCTCCTTCGCCTATGTCATTATTGACATAGACAATTCGGGCGCGGCCCCGCGGGGGCCTCCCCCGGACCACGTCGGCCGGACATCCGGCCCCGGGGCCGCGCGCACAGGTTCGATGCTCCTGTGTAGCGCCCACCCCGTGGCGGGACAAGGCGCTCGCGCGGCACACATCGGCGATTTGGCACAAGGCGTCCGGCCCGCCGTGTCCGTAGCGCGGCCCGCCGCGCCGACAGGGGCGGGGTCAGGACGGAGAGATTCGGGTCCAGGAGCAGGGAATGACGCAGCGCTGTGGACCGGCCGCGCCGGGCGAGGCAGGTTTTGAGTGGACATAACCGGCTTCACGAACTTGATTTTTTCGGAAAGCACAGCGCGCCGCTATCTTTTGGGTTTCTGCTGGAAAAACCACCAGCGGTTTTGTCCCCGCTGCCGCGAACGCAAACTTTATCACGTCTCCGACGGCCGCCGCCGCTGCGCCAGGTGCGGCTACACCTTTCACGACTTCAGCCGCCGTTTTCTCAACGCCTGCGCCTTCAGCCCCCGGCAGTGGCTGTGGTTCCTCAAGCTTTTCGAACTGATGGTGCCTGCGCGCGACATCGCCCAACAGATGGGCGTGACCTACGCCACCGTGCTCAAGGCCCAGGACACCGTGCGCCGGGCCGTCGTGGCCCAGGCCCTGGACGCCCGGGCGCTCTACGCGGTGGGCGTGCGGCCGGGACCGGGGCGGCAGGGGGCGGCGGCGCGGGATGCCGACTCCCCCGTCTTCGGCATCATCGACATCAACGGCTACGCCATCTGCGACGTCCTGTCCGGCCTCACGGCCGAGGATCTGCTCCGCTTCAAGCTCAATTTCCACCTCGCCACGTCCAGCGTGGGCAATGTGGTCTACACCGCGCCCTACCGCACGTACCAGACGCTCGTGGCCTGCGGGCCGTCGCTCTGGCCGAGCCGCCTCGTCCGCCACGAGGACAAACGCATCCCGGCCGAGGCCGGGGGCTTCTGGGCCTTCGCCAGACGCCATCTGGCCCGGCTGCGCGGCGTGGACCCGGCGCACTTCCCCCTGCACCTCAAGGAGCTGGAGCTGCGCTACAACCACCGCGAACAGAATCTCGTGGAGATGCTGGCGAAGGCCCTGTGCGGCCTTGTGCCGGACGGCTGACGCCATGGCCTCGCGGGCGCATCGGCGATGCGCCCCCGCCCGCTCCGGAGCGAAGTCCCCGCGGCGCGCGACCGGAGCGGACCCGGGCACGGACGCGGCGCGCGGCTGGGGAGGATGCGGCCCGGCGCGGCCTACTGCAGCTTTTCCCTGTCCCTGAAGCCCTGCACGCGGGCGCGGATGTAGTCGGCCACGACCATGCCGCCGTCCTCGTCCGAGGAGTGGTCGATGCCGTAGGTCTTCAGGTCCTCGGCGATCTGCCGCTCCATGGTGGCGGATTCGAGGTACATGAGGAAGACCAGGAGCAGGGAGGCCGTGTTCTCGGCCGAGCCGCTGCACAGCTCCTCGACCTGGGCCTGGGGCACGGTTTCGAGCAGGCGGTCCGCGAACATGCCGATCCACTTGGCGTAGAGCGTGGGCAGCAGCGGCGGCACGAGGTCGGCCAGGTTCGCGGCCGCGCCCTCCTGCAGGTCGGGGCAGGTCATGGCCAGGAACTCGGACAGGCCCTGGCGGCGGCGCTCGTCGTTCTCCGAGACGCGGGCCAGCAGCAGCTCGCCGACGCGGTCCTTGAGCCCGGCGCTCATGCCGGGCGCTCCGTGCTCTTGGGGCAGGACTCCTTGAGGAAGCAGACCTTGCAGCCGCCCGCGTAGGGCATGGGCGTGAAGACCGCGTACTGGCGGTTCACCGTGCCCTCCTCGTTCCACTCCAGCCCCAGCTTGTCGAAGGCGCGCCGCAGGTCCCTGCTCGGCCGGGTGAGGGGCGCGCAGCCGCCCTGGGCCACCTGGGGGATGAAGCCCGCCGCGGTCTGCATGACCAGACAGATGGCCAGGTTGTGCGCGGCCATGCCGTCGAAGGGCGAGGTCTGCCACAACTCCTCCACGGCCTCCTCCACCGGCGCGTCCAGCCAGGCGATGAGGTGGCCCGAGGCCCGCGTGTCGCCGCCCGGGGCCAGCTTGTAGGCCCTCATGTGCGGCAGCCAGGCGTTCCAGTGCCTCTCCAGCTTTTCGAGCAGGCCGTGGTCGATGCGCGTCTCGCCCGTGAGGGCGAGGTAGTATTCCATGTCGAATTCGGGCTCGGGCTTCAGCGCCTGGGCCTTGATGCTGCTCACGAGGGCTCCTGTTGTCGTTTCGGTTGGGGAACGCGTCCGGGAACGCGCCGGCACGGGGCGCGCCGCGCTAGAAGGGCACGCCCTTGAGCACGTTGACCCGGTCGAAGGCGCGTTTGTATTCGGTCGTGTCCAGCACGCCGTCGCCGTTGGCGTCCATGGCCGTGAAGGCGGCGGGCGGGATGCGGGCCGAGCCCGCCTCGGCGGCGGAGACGCCGCCGTCCTTGTCCAGGTCCAGGTGCTCGAACGGCCGGGCGAAGTCCGCGGGCGTGGCGGGCTCGCAGATGATGTGCCTGCCGTCCAGGTCCAGGCGCACGCTCACGGCCGCGCCGGGCTTGAGGTAGAGCTTGCGGCAGGTCTCGCCGGACCACTCGTCGGGCGAGGCCGGGTCCAGGCGCACGGCCTTGACCTTGGTGGTCCCGTCGGCCTTGTCGAAGCAGAGCTTCTCGTGCGTGGGGCAGCAGAAGGAGTCGATGGTGCGCGGCGCGGCCTCCAGGAAGGTCAGGCTGCCGGTCTTGCTGGCGATGCGCACGGTCTGGCCGGTCTGGTTCACGATTCCGATGCAGACCTGCCCGTTCTGCGGGGAGGGCTGGGCGGCCCGCGCCTCCCGGGGCGTTCCCGGCAGGAGGGCGGCCAGGAGGATGGCGGCCAGGGCGGCCGCGCGGGCGGGCCGGGACAGGACCGGCGGGGTGGACGAGGCGTGTCGCATGGGCGGCTCCGTGTGGTCGCGAGGATGCAGAGGTGATAGCGGGGCCGGGGCGGGGCGTCAACCGCCCGGGCCGCAACGGCCCGAAAAGGGGCTTGCGCGGCGTCCGCGAATGTGACAAGGAGCCTCTTCCATCCCCGGGGGGGGATGCCGTCCATGCGCAGTTCGTGTTCCCGCGCCCCGCGCGCGAAGGAAAAGTGCGGCCGAAACGCCTGAAACCCGGGCGTTCCGGGGCGTGGCGCTTTACAAGTCGCAGGGAAGCACGTACTGCTGAACCGGGGAGGAGAGGGTATACGACTATGGAATCATTGCCGACTTTTCTGGTCTTTGTCGTCACCTCGTTTTTGCTCTTCATCGTTCTCTACGCCAGATACTCCAAGTTCGACAACGAATTGTCCAGGCGTCAGGCCGAGGTCGCCGAGAAGGAGGAGAAAATCCAACTGAAGGTCCGGGCCATCGACGAAGAACTGGAATTCAAGCGCGCCGAGATCGCGGCGGTCACGGAGCGGCTGGACGCGCTGCGCCGCGAACTGGGGATATAAACGATGCTCTGGATAGTGCTCATGGCCGCCTCCCTGGTCGCGGGGGTATTCGTCAACCGCTCCATGACCCGCTGGTACGCGCGCGGGCTGAACCAACTCAAGCGGCGCGAGGCCCAGGTCACCATCGCCCTGCGCCGCAAGAAGCACGAGCAGGAGAAGGTCGCCAGGACCCTGGCCGAACTGCGCGACACCGAAAGCTCCCTCTCCCGCCTGGCGTCGAGCAACGACTACGCCAAGCACACCGACCCGGGCGAGTGGCTGCTGCAGAACAGGCACATCTCCCTTTCGCTCCTGCTGAAAGCCAAGAAGCTGGCGGAGCGCCGCGAGATCAACGTGGTGGACGCCTGCGTGGAACTGGGGGCCATCGACACCAAGCTGGCGCGCGAGGCCCTGGCCTCCACCTGCGGCGCGCCCGTGGAGATGCGCGCCGGGACCAGCCACACGGCCCGCGCCCGGGCCGCGGAAGAGGCCAAGGGCGGCGGTCAGCCCGCCGGAACCTCGGCCTCCCCCTCCGCCGCCAAGGGGCCGGGATCGATGTCGCTCAACGGCCGCAGCACTTCTTGAACTTCCGCCCGCTGCCGCAGGGACAGGGCTCGTTGCGGCCCACCTTGGGCGCGCGCTGCTCCTGCCCGACCTTGCGCGGCATGCCCTGCACGTAGAACCACTCCCCGCCCTCGCGCGCGAACACGCCGCGTTCGGACAGCTCCTGGGGCTCGCCCTGGTGGCTGAAGCGGGCCGTGAACTCCACCTCGCCGCGCTCGTCCGCCTCGCCGCCCTCCAGCACGTCCAGGACCGCAAGGCCGGTCCACTCGCATTCCGCCGACCAGCGCGCCGCGGCCTTTTCGTCGAAGCGCCTGCGTTTGGACGGGTGCAGGGTGCGCCTGAGGTGGGCGAGGTCGCCGCGCGCGTAGGCGCTGTAGCGCGAGCGCATGAGCGCCTCGGCCGTGGGCGCGGGCGCGCCCGCCAGGATGGGGCCGCAGCACGCGTCCAGCGGCTTGCCCGAGGAACAGGGACAGGTGTCGTTCGATGTCATGACTCCTCCGTGTACGGTGTGGGAAAATCGGCCGCGGACGGACGCGGCTGCTGCGCTTCCCGTTCGTCCTCCGCCAACACGGCCTCCAGGACCCAGAAATCGTAGGCCCCGTCCAGGGCGGCGTGCAGCGGGGCCAGACGGTGGCCCTCCAGGGGAAAGACCTCGGCCGCCGCGGTCCGGATGCGCGCCGCGTCGTCCGGCTCCACCTCCGCGATCTCGGCCGCGTCGCAGCGGCCCCAGCGCAGGCAGGAGAGGAGGTGGCGGCGCACCGTGGAGACGGCCAGGCCGCGCGTCGCGGCCAGTCCCTCCGGGGTCTCGCCGGTCTCGCGCAGCAGGCGCAGGCTCTCCAGGGCCGACTCGCGCGGGCCGTCCTCGCGCGGGCGTTCGCGTCTGGGCCGGGCCGGGGCCAGGCCGTCCTCCTCGCGCATGGGGTCCAGCCCGTGCTCCTCGCCGTGGGCCGCCACCAGGGCCAGCAGCTCCGCGCCGTAGCGCTCGGCGCGGCGCGCGCCCAGGCCGGGCACGGCGAGGACGCCGTCCATGTCCGTGGGCTGGCGCAGGGAGATGTCGATGAGCGTGCGGTCGTGGCAGATGACGTAGGGCGGCACGTCCTGGCTCCGGGCCTGCTCCGCGCGCCAGGCGCGCAGCCGCTCGAACAGGGCGCGGCGGCCGGGCGTGGCGAGGATCTCGTCCAGCCAGGCGGCCCGTCTGCCGCGCGCGGCCCGCTCCTTTTTTCCCTTCGGCCGGACCGGGTCGCGGCGCAGGGCCACGGGGCGCTGCCCGCGCAGCACCTCCCAGGAGGCGGCGTTGAGCCTGAGCCCCCCGTGGTTCTCCACGTCCACGTCGGCCAGTCCCAGGGCCGCGAGCTGGCGGAAGACCGAGCGCCAGCCGCCCTCGTCCAGCTCCGTGCCGATGCCGAAGGTGCTGACCTGATCGTGGCCCAGCCGCTCGATGGCCGGGGTACGCTTGCCCAGCAGCACTGCGGCGAGGTGCGCCGCGCCGAAGCGCTGGCCCGTGCGGAAGACGCAGGACAGCGCTTTTTGGGCCGGGACCGTGGCGTCGAAGGTTTCGACCGGGGACAGGCAGGTGTCGCAGTTGCCGCAGGGCTCCGGCGCTTCCTCGCCGAAGTGGCGCAGCAGGGCCTGGCGGCGGCAGCCGGCGGTCTCGCACAGGCCGAGCAGGGCGGTCAGTTTGGCCGCCTCGACGCGGCGGCGCGCCTCGCCGCCCGCGTCGGGGGCGGCGGCCCCCAGGCCGAGCACGCTGCGCAGCCTGACCACGTCGCCCAGGCCGTAGGTCATGAAGGCCTCGGCGGGCAGACCGTCGCGGCCCGCGCGGCCGGTCTCCTGGTGGTAGGCCTCGATGCTCTTGGGCGGCTCCAGGTGGGCCACGAAGCGCACGTCCGGCTTGTCCACGCCCATGCCGAAGGCCACGGTGGCGGCCATGACCAGCCCGTCCTCGCGCATGAAGCGCTCCATGTTGGCCTGGCGCTCGGCGTCGGGCAGGCCCGCGTGGTAGGGCAGGGCGGGCACGCCGTGCCCGCTGAGGAAAGCCGCGGTGCGCTCCGTGTCGCGCCGCGTCAGGCGGTAGACGATGCCCGCCTCCCCGGCGTGGCCCTGGCGGATGAAGTCCAGGAGCTGGCGCTCGGCATGGTCCTTTTCCACGATGCGGTAGCGGATGTTGGGCCGGTCCGGGCTTTCGGCGAAGACGCGGGGCCGGGCGAGCCCGAGCTGCCGCACGATGTCCTCGCGGGTGTGCGGCGCGGCCGTGGCCGTCAGGGCCAGGCGCGGCACGCCGGGAAAACGCCGGGCGAGTTCGGCGAGCTGGCGGTATTCGGGCCGGAAGTCGTGGCCCCATTCCGAGACGCAGTGCGCCTCGTCGATGGCGAACAGGGCCAGGGGCAGGCGCGCCAGACCCTCCAGGAAGGCGGGCTGCAGAATGCGCTCGGGCGCGACGTAGAGCACGTCCAGCCGCCCCTCGCGCAGCGCGCGCTCGGCCTGGGCGCGTTCGGCCGCGGGCAGGGCCGAGGTGACGGCCGCGGCGCGCGCCCCGGCCTGGAGCAGCCCGGCCACCTGGTCCTGCATCAGCGCGATGAGCGGCGAGACGACCACGGCCGTGCCGGGCCGGAGCAGGGCGGGGATCTGGTAGCAGAGCGACTTGCCGCCGCCCGTGGGCATCACGGCCAAGGCGTCGCCGCCCGCCATGACGTGGCCGATGACCGCCTCCTGGCAGCCGCGGAAGGCCGCGTGGCCGAAGACGCGGCGCAGCACCCCGCGCGGCGTGTCGCCGGACGCGGCGGGGGAGGGGGCGGCGTCGCGGCCAGGGGGAGGAAGGGATTGCATAGTCACCGCCCGAGTACTAGAGGAGGGCGGCCGGGGTCAATGCGGCATGCGCCGCGTCCCGGCCCGGAGGACCCATGAGCCGCATCGAGATAGCGCCCGGCCTGTCCCTCGCCGAGGACGAGCTGGAGTTCAGCTTCGCCCGCGCGGGCGGGCCGGGCGGACAGCACGTCAACACCACCAGCACGGCCGTCTCCGTGGTCTTCGACGTGGCCTGCTCCCTGGCCCTGTCCGAGGGGCAGCGCGCCCGCATCCTGGAGAAACTGGCCAGCCGCATCGACTCGCGCGGCAGGCTGCGCGTCACGGCCGGGGACACGCGCAGCCAGGCCGCCAACCGCGAGCTGGCCCTGGCCCGGCTGGCGGCCCTGCTGGCCGGGGCGCTGAAACGCGACAAGCCGCGCCGCCCCACCCGGCCGGGCAAGGCCGCCAAGGCGCGGCGCGTGGACGCCAAGAAGATCCGGGGCGGCCGCAAGGCCCTGCGCCGTCCGCCCGGGGGCGACGAATGAGGCGTTCCGGCGACGGCCGCCGTAACATTTCCGTGGTTGCGGCCGCCGGAAAATATGCTAAATTGCTTCCGGTTTTCGGACGTTTCGTCCCCCGGAGGCAGCCCATGTCCACGACCTCGGATCAGTTCACGGTGCTGGAAATGGTGGATCGCTTCAGCGGCTTCAAGCGCTACGGAGGCGTCATGCCCATGCGCCTGCTGGCCTCCCGCGAGGAGTTGATCGACGCCCTGATCAGCAACAGGCTCCTGACGTTCAAGGAAGCCCGCCCCAAGGGCGGCTGGTGCGTCGAGGGCGTCTGCCTCACGGATTTCGGCCGCCGCCTGCTCCGCACCCGGTAGCGCGCGGCCCGCTTTCCCCGCTCCCCGCCCATTCCTTCCCTGCCGGGCCGTCCGCCGCGCCCCCCGGCCCGGCGCAGGGCCGCGCCCGCCCGCGCCCTTTTCCCGACGTTCCTTCGTCCCCCGCGAACATGTCGTGTCGGATGCATGTGTTACTGTTGCGTGAAGAAATCGCTTTACAAGACGCTTTGTCAGGGGTAGAAGAAAGGCAATGCTGAAGAAGTTCTTTGGCAGGTTGGCAGCACCGCCAACGGAGGGTACCGCCCGTTAATTCCCCTTCCCATACCCGGCAGATGAGTGCCGCCATGGATTCGCCCGTCCGCGCGTGAGTTCCCGACCAACGATCTCTGTGTTCCTGGTGGGAAACGCCGGGTAAACCGGCAAAGAGCGCGGCCCCGGCGAATCCTTTTTGTTCTTCCGTTACTGCATTCCTGATCACCCCGTGAACAGCTTGCGCCACAGCGTTTCGCGCACCGTTGCAGTGCGCGGTGCATGGCGTTGCAGTGCGGCGCGCCCTGCGCCGCAAGGGGTTGGAGGCGCGGCGCGCCCGGCGCCCCGCCGTTCGGCCCGGCCGCTCCCCTGGACAGCCCCGGGAAATCCCGCTAGGAACGGGACAAGGGGAGGATTCGCCATGGCCAAGGTCGTCGAGGGTCAACTGTCCCATCTGCAGATGGTCAGCGCGCTGTCCGGCGTCAGCCACAGCCTGGCGTCCAGCGATCTGCGCCTGATGATCGCCAACCAGGTCAACCTGCAGTCCATCTATCCGGACGTGCTGCCGAGCACGGTGGACGTGCGCGCCACCATCGAGTCCGAGACCGGCAAGGTCATCCACAACGTGGGCTGACCACAGCGCCGCAACGCGCAAGCGCCCGCGGCCGGAAACGGCCGCGGGCGCTTGACGTCGCTGGGAGGCCCCTCCGGCCTCAGAGAAGCTGCAGGTCGAGGTTGAAGGTCGAGGTCCGTTCCGCGGCCGGGACCTTGCCCGGCTTGGGCTCGTGCAGGTGGGCGAAGATGGAGTAGCCCGCCTTGGCGAACTCGGCCAAGGCCCCGGAGAGGTCCAGGGGCCATCCCGGGAAGACCCACCAGGTCGGGCCGTAGCCGCGCACCCAGAGGGCCTCGCCCTTGGGGCTGCGCAGCGCCTCCTCGGTCTTCACCTCGGCCGCCTTGGCGCGCGACAGGCACAGCGGCCACATGCCGCCCAGGACGACGCCCAGCGGCAGGGGGGAGCGGCGTGGCAGGGCCAGCAGGTCCTCCCTGGCCAGCTCGGGGCTGGCGAAGGCCCCGGTGAAGCCCAGGGAGGCCAGGGTCTGCACGGCCAGCGGGTTGGCCACGTTGCAGAAGGGGCCCGCCCAGAGGTCGAGCTTGCGCGTCTCCGCGAAGAATTCGATCTGCCAGGGCTGGTTGCACACGAAGCGCCGCGCGCCGCCGCGCAGCAGCGTCTCCACCGAGCGCCGCGCCCAGGTCTCCTCCTCGGGCCAGAGCACCGGCGGCAGCCACCACCAGAGTTTGTCCCACAGCCCGCGCGAGACGTCGCCCTCGCCGCCGGGCTTCAGCCACAGGCCCACGGCGTCGGCGCGCCTGCCCGGCGGCAGGCGGCGGTGCACGTCCAGACGCACGCCCCGGCCCCAGGGCTTGCCCGGGTCGGGCAGGCGCGGCGCGAAGTCCGCCGCGGCGGGCTCGGGCGCGCGCACGGCCTCGAACTCGGCCCGGAGCTTCGCCAGCAGGGCGGTCAGCTCGGGCTCGCGGCGGTCGATGAGATAGACCGGCGTGCCGGGGCGCGGGGCCTGCTTGCCGCGCTGCTTGAAGGAGAACCGTCCCTTCTTGGGGATGGAGCCGCCCAGCAGCAGGACCATGTGGCCGGGGTCGTCCTCGAAGCCCACGCGCAGCCGGTCGCCCTTGAGCAGCGGCTCGCGCGGCAGGAGGGAGAGGCCGCCCTTGGCGTCGGCCTGCACCTTGCCCACGAAGCGGCCCGAGGCCGTGGATTCCGACGGGGTCACCGCCGGGTGCGGCTTTTGCGGCAAAAAGCCGTAGTGGGTGCGGGGCCGTCCCAGGGCCTGGTCCAGGTAGTCCTGGGCCGCCTTCTTGCTCTCGGGCGAGCCGCCCCCGTCGCGCAGGGCCTTGTAGGCGGCCACGGCGTAGAAGACGTAGTGCGGCCCCTTCTTGCGGCCCTCGATTTTCCAGCAGGTCACGCGCGGCGTGTCGAGCAGCAGCGGCGCGAGCACGTCGAGCGAAAGGTCGCGGCAGGAGAAGAGGCGCTCGGCCCCGCCCCCGCGCGAGTAGCGGCGGCGGCAGGGCTGCACGCAGCGGCCGCGCAGGCCGCTCTTGCCGCCCAGGTAGCTGGACCACCAGCAGCGGCCGGACACGGCGTAGCACAGCGCGCCGTGCACGAAGACCTCGATGTCCATGCCCTCCGGGCAGGCCGCGGCAAACATCTTGATCTCGTCGATGGAGAACTCGCGCGGCAGGATGACCCGCGCCGCGCCCAGGCGCTGCGCCGTAGCCAGGGCCGCCGGGTGCGTGGCCGCGGCCAGGGTGGAGAGGTGCAGCTCGCCCGTGAAGCCCGCCTGCCGCGCCAAAGGCAGCAGCCCCAGGTCCTGCACGATGAGCGCGTCGGGTCGCACGTGGCGGGCCAGGCGCTCGATGAGGCGTCCGGCCTGGGCCTCCTCGCCGGGCTTCATGAGCACGTTGAGCGGCACGTAGGTTTTGCAGCCCTTGTCCCGGGCCAGGGCGGCCAGCCGGGCCAGCTCGGTGGTGGAGAAGTTCTCGGCCTGCATGCGGGCCGAGAAGTGCTTGAGGCCAGCGTAGACGGCGTCGGCCCCGGCCGCCAGGGCGGCCAGGAAGGAGTCGGCGTCCCCGGCGGGAGCGAGGATTTGCGGTGTGCGTTCGTTCATTGTAAGAGGCGGTTCGCGGACATGGGCGCGGGCGTGCGCCTGATCGTTCGCGGGGCAAAGACCCTATCCGAGAGGACGATGGAGCACAAGACCTGCACGAGCCTGAGAATCGTGGAAAACCGTCCCCTGGGCGGCGGCGCGCAATACCTGCTGAGCCTTGAGAACCCGGGATGGGGAGCGGGCGGGAAGACGTGGCGGCCCGGGCAGTTCGTCATGCTCCGGCCCGTCTCCTGGGGGCTGGAGCTGACCTGGGCGCGGCCCTTCTCCATCGCCCAGGTGGACGAGGGCGGCCTGCGTCTCGTGATCCGTCCGGCCGGACGCGGCACGGACCGCATCGCCGGGCTGGCCCCCGGCGACGAGGTCTTCCTCTGGGGGCCGCTGGGCACCTCCTTCGTCACCGAGCCGGAGACGCCCACGCTCCTGCTCGCGGGCGGCGTCGGCCTGGCCCCCTTCTGGGGCTACGCGGCCCGCCACCCCGCCCCCGCGAACCTGCGCCTCGTGCTCGGCCACACCATCGACCTCGCCGCCTTCCCCCTGGACCCCTTCGCCCCCCTGGCCGGGGCCGGGCGGCTGCACACGTTCCACCAGAGGACCATGGCCGACCTGGACGCCTTCATCGCCCTCCTGGAGCGGCACATCGCCGACCACGGCCGCGCGGCGAACGGCCTGGTCCTGGCCTGCGGACCCGGCCCCTTCCTGCGCACCGTGCGCAGGCTCTGCGACGCGGCCGGGGCGCGCTGCCAGGTCTCGCTCGAAAACCGCATGGCCTGCGGCATCGGCGCGTGCCTGGGCTGCGTGGCCAGGGACGCGGCCGGACGCAACGTGCAGTCCTGCACGCGCGGCCCGGTCTTCTGGACCCGCGATCTTGCCGAAGAGTTCTAGGGGAGGCACGGATGGATCTCAGCGTTTCCTTCGGCGGCCTGACCCTCAAGAACCCGGTGCTCACCGCCTCGGGCACCTTCGGCTACGGCCTGGAGTTCACCCCCTACGGCGACCTCGCCCGGCTGGGCGGCTTCGTGGTCAAGGGCATCTCGCTCCTGCCGCGCGAGGGCAACCCCATGCCGCGCATCGCCGAGACGCCCTGCGGCATGCTCAACGCCATCGGCCTGCAGAACGTCGGGGCCGAAGTCTTCCTGCGCGACAAGCTGCCGCGCCTGCCCTGGCGCGAGACCGCCGTGGTCGTCAACCTCTACGCCTGCTCCGCCGAGGAGTTCGGCGACCTGGCCGGGCTCTTCGCCGGCGAGGAGGGCGTGGCCGCCCTCGAGGTCAACGTCTCCTGCCCCAACGTCAGGGAGGGCGGCGCGGCCTTCGGCGCGGACCCCGCCCAGATCGCGGCCGTGACCGCCGCCGTGAAGCGCCGCGCCGGGGACAAGCCGGTCATCGTCAAGCTCTCGCCCAACGTCACGGACATCGTGGCCGCCGGGCGCGCGGCCATGGACGGCGGCGCGGACATCCTCTCGGCCATCAACACCCTCACCGGCATGGCCGTGGACGTGCGCACCCGGCGGCCCCGGCTGGCCAACGTGGTGGGCGGCCTCTCCGGCCCCGCCGTCAAGCCCGTGGGGCTCAGGTGCGTCTGGCAGCTCGCCTCGGCCCTGCCCCTGCCGGTCATCGGCATCGGCGGCATCGCCTCGGCCGAGGACGCCCTGGAATACGTCCTCGTGGGCGCGCACGCCGTGCAGGCCGGAACCGCCAACTTCTCGCGGCCCGACTTCGCCTTCCGCCTCGTGGACGACATCGCGGCCCTGGCCGCGGAACTCGGGCTGGACTCCCTGGACGCCTGCCGGGGCGGCCTCAGAACCTGAAACAGGCCGCGCGCGGCCGGGCGGAGGAGCAGCCATGCCGAGCATCCACGGCATCGCGGACAGGCATGTGGTCATCGACAGGCGGCCCGGCGTCTACCTGAGCTTCCCGGACGTCGCCCGTCTGGGCGGCCGCCTCGTCTGCGTCTACCGCGAGACCGACTCCCACTACCCCAAATACCAGCGCCTGCTCTGGAAGGTCTCCGACGACCTCGGCCGGGCCTGGGGGCCGCCGCGCATCCTGCACGCCTCGGCGGGCCACTGCCCGCGCATCGTGCACCTCGCGGGCGAGGGCAACGGCGAACTGGCCGCGATCTCGGACGGCGGCGCGGTCATGGCCTGGTCCCAGGACCGCGGCGAGACCTTCGGCCTGCATCCGGCCGGCGGCCTCGTCCACTCCATGCCCGACCGCATCCTCCCCTTGGACCGCCGCGTCTTCCTGACCACGGCCCACACCCACCGGGGCCGCGCCCCCAGGCCGGAATGCGGCCAGGCCCCCATCGAGCAGATGGTCTACCTCTCCCGCAACCGGGGCATGACCTGGGAGCCCCTGGCGGTACACGCCTTCGACCCCTGCCTGACGCTCTGCGAGGCCTCCATGTGCCGCCTGCCGGACGGGCGGCTGCTGGCCCTCTTCCGCGAGAACAGCGGGGTCTGCGAGCCCATGTACCGCAGCTTCTCCGCCGACGACGGCCAGACCTGGAGCGAGCCCGCGCCCACCCCGTTCGTCGGCCACCGCCCCACCCTCGGCCTGACCTCCACCGGCAGGCTGCTCGTCACCTACCGCTGCGTGGGGCCGCACCTTTCCACCTCGGCCTGGCTGGGCGGCCTGGACGAGCTGTGCGGCGACTACCAGGTGCACGGCCTCGCGCCGTCCGCGCGCAGCCCCCGCCTCACCCCGTCCGGCCTGCTCATCGACACCCCCGCCGGACCGGACGCGGCCGTGCGCTACGCCCTGCGCCCCCTGTCCGCCCCCGGTTCGGCCAGGGCCGAGCTGTCCGTGCGCCTCGCCGTGGAGCAGGCCGAGCCGCACGCCTGCTGCATCCGCTTCGGCGGCCTGTGGTGGAGCGTCACGCCCGGGGCCGTCCTGCCCCTCGCGCCCGGCGGACGGCGCATCGCCATCCCCGAGGGCGAGGTCGACCTGGCCTTCTCCTACGAGCCCGGGCAGGTGCGGCTGCGCGTGAATGGCCGCACCCGCCACCGCCGCGCCGCGCCCCTGGACGTCTCGGCCCGCGCCGTGTCCGTCGGCAACCGCGACACCGAAAAGGACAACGGGGGCCGCTGGCGGCTCCTGGCCATGCGGCTGTCCATCGAGGAGCCGCGCTACTCCCGCCGCTACGCCTGGAGCTGGACCCCGGCCGACGGCCTGCCCGACGCCCGGGTGCGGCGCGGCGTGCTGGAGCTGGCCGACGCGCGCGGCCTCTGGGGGGGCGACATGGGCTACTCCGGCTGGTGCGAACTGCCGGACGGGACCTTCTTCTGCTGCTACCACCACGCCGACGCGCACGATCCGGACTACGAGCAGACCCGCACCGCCTACGTGCGCGGCTCCTTCTTCTCGCCGGACGACTTTTCCGGCTGAGGCCGGGGCGGGGGGAAGCGGGACGCAAAGGGAAGGGCAGGGACCGGAGGAACGGCCCGCGGCCGTGCAAAAGCCGCGGAGAGGGGCGGCGGAACGAAGACGCCGGGCCGCCCCCTGGGGCGGCTAGTGCTCGCCGCGGAAGCCGAAGAAGGAGTTGGCCCAGAGCAGGGAGTCGTAGTAGCAGCGCGCCGCCACCAGGGGGTCGAGGCGCAGCTCCTGCATGACCGTGTCCAGCCGCTCCCAGTTGCCGTTCTCGAAGCATTTGGCCAGATCCAGCCAGGAGGCGTAGGGCGACTCCCCGCCGCACAGCCCCTCCTTGAGGCCGTTCTCCAGCGGCATCTCCCCGGTGATCTCCCGCATGGGCAGGTCGAGCATGGCGTCCAGCAGGGAGAAGAGTCCGAGCAGGAAGAGCCCGGACGGGTCCACGCCGGGATGCACCCCGCCCTGGGCCGCGCGCTCCAGGAATTTGCCCCGGATGGCCGAGAGGTACGGCAGCTCGGAGGACTTGCCCGCGGGCAAAAGGTCCGTGAGCATGATGATGCGCAGCCAGTTGCGCACCTTGTTCCAGCCCAGGATGACGATGGCCTGCTTGATGGAGTGGACCTTCTGCGGGAAGGAGAAGGCCGCGGAGTTGAGATAGGCCAGGAGCCGGTACGAGATGGAGACGTCGGTCTGGATGAGCGAGGCCAGCTCGTTGAAGTCCGGCTCCTCGTAGGCCAGCAGGCGGAAGAGCCCCAGGCGCGAGGCCTCGTTGGAGGTCAGCTTGCGGCCCGGCACCACCACGGGCTTCTGGAAGAAGAAGCCCTGGTAGAGGGAGACGCCCAGGGAGGTCAGCATCTCGTAGCGCGAGCGGTCCTCCACCCGCTTGGCCACCACCTCGGCGCGGTGCTGCTCCGCGCCCGAGATCAGGCGCTTGAGGTCGAAGCCGTCCGCGCCCAGGGCGTCGATAGTCACGAAGTCGGCGAGGCGGTACAGGTCGCGGTAGGAGGGATGGGCGCTGAAGCCGTCGAGCATGATGGCGTAGCCCTCGCGGCGCAGCCGGTCCAGGGCGTCCAGCAGTTCGGGCCGCAGCTCCGCAGGCTCGTTCAGCTTGATCACCGAGGACTGGGCGGGCAACGCCATGGGCACCTCGTCCAGCACCGCGCGTTCGGTGAAGGTGAGGACCACGCGGGTGTCGGGGCGCAGCGCGTCCTTGCCGGGCAGGGCGAAGGCGTTGGCCGCCACGGTCAGGGTGGCCAGGTTGGCGTCGTCCATGACCGCCCGTTCGGCCTCCGGGCTGTCGCGGTAGAAGAGTTCGTAGCCCCAGACCTGTTCGGAGCGGTCGAAGAGAGGTTGCCGGGCGAAGACAGTCGGAGTATACAGTTCGTCGCCGGGATCGTGGGTCATAAGTACTCCATCGGCCTTGCAAAAAAGATGTCCGGCCAGCCCCACTCCGCCCCCAAGGCACGCCCGGGGCTCTTCATAGCACAGGGCCGGGGGGGATGGCGAGAGGCCGGGGCCGGGTTTCGGCCAGGGAAAAGCGAGGAAGCATGCCAAAACCGGGACGTCCCCGCGGCGGCGCGGGATTCATGGACACGCTCCGGCTGCTGCCGGGCTTCGAGGAGATCGGCGCGGACAGGCTGGCCGAGATACTGGCCGCCGTCAGCGTGCGGCAGTACGAGCCGGGCGAGCTGATCATCCGCGAAGGCGAGGTGGACAGCCGGGTCTTCTTCCTCGTGCAGGGCCAGGTGCGCATCGCCAAGGGCGAGGCGGAGCTGGACCGCCTGCACCGCCTGGGCGACCTTTTCGGCGAGATGGGGGCCATCGACGGCGGGCCGCGCTGCGCCTCGGTCCAGGCCGTGCAACGCAGCCTCTGCCTGGCCGTGGACGCCGCGGTCATGCGCACCCTGCGGGACGAGTCCCGGCTGCTCTTCAGCGCCGTGCTCTTCAGGACCTTCGCCGAGCGCCTGGCCGAACGGCTGCGCGAGATGAACGACGAGAACCTCCGCCTGCGGGAGCTGCTGCGCGCGCACGGCCTCCTCCCGGCCTGATCCCCCGCGCCGTCCGGCGTTCGGGAAATGCAAAAACAGACCGTCGCACGCGGCTTCCGATTGACGCGAGTTAAACACTCGTTTAGGGAGAGGGCTCGCCCCCGCCGGGGCAGGAGAGGGCCATGAGCAGAGACGCGGGCGCGGAGACCCGAAGCCGGATCATCGAGGCGGCCGGCCGCATCTTCGCCGACAAGGGCTTTCACCGCGCCACGGTGCGCGGCATCTGCGGCCGCGCCGGGGTCAACGTGGCCCTGGTCGCCTACCATTTCGGCGGCAAGGAGGGGCTCTACCGCGAGGTCCTGGCCCACGCCCTGGCCGAATCCCTGCGCCGCTTCCCCCCGCCCACGGAGGCCGAGGCCCGGCTCGCCCCGCGCGAGCGCATCCGGCTCTTCGTGCGCGGCCACCTGGCGCGCATCCGCAGGGGCGTGCGGCCCGGCTGGGGCGACCGCCTGCTGCGCCGCGAATTCTTCGAGATCAGCCCGGCCATGGAGGACCTTGTGCGCAAGGCCATCCAGCCCATGGCCGAGCGGCTGAACGGCGCGGTGCGTGAACTGCTGGACCTGCCCGCGCGCGACCTGGACGTGCTGCGCTGCTGCACCTCCGTGGTCGGACAGTGCCTGCACCACGTCTTCAACGCCCAGGTCGTCACCACATTGCATCCGGAGATAGGCTACGAGCCGGGGCAGCTCGACGCGCTGGCCGACCACATCACCGAGTTCTCGCTGGCCGGGATCGCGGCCGTCCGGGCCCGCCGCGAGGGCCCGGCCGGGCAGCCCGTCGCCGCGCCCGCGTCGCCCCGGCCCGTCCGCCGGGAGCGGGAGGCCGGGGCGTGAGCCGCCGGGCGGCCCGGGGCCGCGCCGCGCGGGGTGTGGATGTGCAGGCGTGTGCAACGCATTGCGCACGGCATGTGCGGGAAATTGCACAAATGACCGGGGCCGCCGTGCGCATCGTTAGCCATCCATGCGCAATGAAAGATGTTTTCGTGTCTGGCGCGGCTTCTGCTTGGCCGTTCCAGACAGCGCGCGGGACGCGGGCCGGGCGGGGCGTCGGCCTCGCGGCCGGGCCGGACGGATCAACAACCAGTCGTTTCAGGAAGGAGCGTCCACATATGGGGAAGACGAACCGGCGCCGGACAGCGGCGCGTCCGCACGGACGCCATGGAGCGGCCGCATGAGCAGGCAGGCCGCGTTCATCCTCCGCGCCGCGCTGCTGTTGGCCGCGGCTGGGCTTCTCTTCTGGCTGCTGTCCCCGCATCTGTCCGGCGACGCGCCCGATTCCGGCAAAAGCGCCCAGGCCCCGGGAACGGCTCCGGCCCAGGGCGAAGGCCAGCCCGCCCCGGCCGCCGCCGGGCGGGGCGGCAGGGTCCCGGTGGCCGTGGCCGCGACCCGGCGCGGCGACTTCCCCATCGAGATCAAGGCCGTGGGCACGGTGGAGGCCAGCGCCAGCGTGGGCATCAAGGCCCGCATCGGCGGCGAGCTGACTCGCGTGCATTTCACCGAAGGGCAGGAGGTCAAGAAGGGCGACCTGCTCTTCACCATCGACCAACGGCCCCTGCAGGCCGCGCTCTCCGAGGCCCAGGCCAAGCTGGAGCGCGACCGCGCCCTGCTGGAGAAGGCCGCGGAGGACTACCGCCGCTACCAGGACCTGGAGCGGCAGAAGATCGTCAGCCGCGAGCAGTTCGAGCAGGTCTTCTCCAACGTCTCGGCCCTGCGCGCCACGGTGCGCGCCGACGAGGCCGCGGTGGAGAGCGCCCGGGTGCAGCTCGACTACTCCTCCATCCGCTCGCCCATCGACGGCCGCGTGGGCCGTCTGCTGCAGCACATGGGCAACATGGTCAAGGCCAACGACGACAATCCCCTGGTGACCATCGTGCAGATGGAGCCGGTGTGGGTCTCCTTCGCCCTGCCCGAGGAGCGGCTGAACGACGTGCTCACGGCCATGCGCGCCGGGGACGTGCCGGTTCTGGCCGAGCCCGCCGAGGCCGCCGCGCCCGAGCTCGGCAAGCTCTTCTTCGTGGACAACCTGGTGGACCGCAAGACCGGCACCATCACGCTCAAGGCCGAGTTCGCCAACCAGAACCGCATGCTCTGGCCCGGCCGCTTCGTGACCGTCTCGATCCGCCTCGGCATGGTCAGGGACGCGGTCATCGCTCCCGGCCGCGCCGTGCAGACGGGCCTTGAGGGCCAGTACGTCTGGGTCGTGGACGACAAGAACCAGGCCTCCCTGCGCAGGGTGATCACGGGCCGCGCCTCGGAGCAGGAGACGGTGATCGTCTCCGGGCTCTCGGAGAACGAGCGGGTGGTGGTGGAGGGCCACCTGCGCGTGACGCCCGGCTCGACCGTGGAGGTCAAGGACGAACCCGCCGCCCCGGCGCGTCCGGACGGCGCGGCCCCGGCCGGGAAGAGCCAGTGAACATCGCCGCCCCGTTCATCCGCCGTCCGGTCATGACCACCCTGGTCATGGCCGCCATGCTCCTGTTCGGTCTCATGGGCTATTTCAAGCTGCCCGTCTCCGACCTGCCCAACGTGGACTACCCGACCATCGAGGTCAGGGCCACCCTGTCCGGCGCGCGGCCCGAGAACATGGCCTCGTCCGTGGCCACGCCGCTGGAGCGCGAGTTCGCCACCATCGCGGGCATCGACTCCATGAGTTCGGTGAGCAGCCAGGGCAGCACGCGCATCACCATCCAGTTCAACCTCGCCCGCGACATCGACGCCGCGGCGCAGGACGTGCAGGCCGCCATCTCCAAGGCGCAGCGCAAGCTGCCCGACGAGATGACCACCCCGCCCTCCCTGCGCAAGGTCAACCCGGCCGACTCGCCCATCCTCTACCTCACCCTGGCCTCCAAGACCCTGCCGCTCTCCGTGGTCACGGAGTACGCGGACACGATCATCGGCCAGCGCATCTCCATGGTCCAGGGCGTGGCCCAGGTGAACATCTACGGCGAGCGCAAGTACGCCGTGCGCGTGCAGCTCGATCCCAAGGCCCTGGCCTCGCGGGGCCTGGGGCTGGACGAGGTGGCCGAGGCCGTGGCCAAGGGCAACACCAACCTGCCCACCGGCACCCTGTCAGGGGATTTCGCGGCCTACAACATCAAGTCCTCGGGCAAGCTCCAGTCCGCCGCCGACTTCCGGCCCCTCATCGTCTCCTGGCAGGGCGGCTCGCCCGTCAGGCTGGAGCAGCTCGGCCGCGTGCTGGACGGCGTGGAGAACGACCGCATGGCCCTGTGGCGGGGCGACGACCCTGCCGTCATCCTGGCCATCCAGCGCCAGCCCGGCACCAACACCGTGGAGGTGGTGGACGCCATCCGCGAGCTGGTCCCGGCCTTCCAGAAGCAGCTCCCCGCGGGCCTGGAGATGTCGGTCATGTACGACCGCTCCGAGTCCATCCGCGAATCCGTGGCCGACGTGAAGTTCACCCTGGTCCTGACGATCGTCCTGGTCGTGCTGGTGATCTTCCTCTTCCTGCGCAACGTGCGCGCCACGGTCATCCCCAGCCTGGCGCTGCCCATCTCCATCATCGCCACCTTCGCGGTCATGCACTGGCGGGGCTACTCCCTGGACAACCTCTCGCTCATGGCCATGACCCTGGCCGTGGGCTTCGTGGTGGACGACGCCATCGTCATGCTGGAGAACATCGTGCGCCACCGCGAGATGGGGAAGAGCAGGCTGCAGGCCGCCCTGGACGGCTCGCGCGAGATCGCCTTCACCATCGTCTCCATGACCATCTCCCTGGCCGCGGTCTTCATCCCGGTCATGTTCATGGGCGGCGTGGTGGGGCGGCTCTTCGAGGAGTTCGGCGTGGTCATCATGGCCTCGGTGCTCTTCTCGGGCGTGGTTTCCCTGACCCTCACGCCCATGCTCTGCGCGCGCTTCCTCTCCGAGAACGGCCACGGCCACGCCGCGCCCCCGAACCGCTTCTTCCGGTTCTCCGAGCGCTTCTTCGACGCCGCCCTGGCCCTCTACCGCGCCACCCTGCAGATCTGCATGCGCCGCCACGCGGCGACTTTCCTGGTCTCGCTGCTCGTGCTGGGCGCCACAGTGGCCGTGTTCCAGCGCATGCCCAAGGGCTTTTTGCCCAGCCAGGACACGGGCATGATCTGGGCCACCACCGAGGCGGCCCAGGGCGTCTCCTTCGACGAGATGGCGCGGCTGCAGCGGTCGCTCCATCCCATCCTGGAGAAGGAGCCGGCCATCGCCTCCGTCATGTCCGTGATCGGCGCGGGCGGCCCCAACGCCACCGGCAACACCGGCCGTCTGACCTTGACCCTGACGCCGCACGACCAGCGCACCGAGAGCGCCGACGATCTGGTCAAGAAGCTCCGTCCCAAGCTCAATTCCGTGCCCGGCATCCAGGTTTATCTGCGCAACCCGCCCATGATCAACGTGGGCGGCCGCAGCACCAAGAGCCTCTACCAGTTCACCCTGCAGAATCCGGACACGGCCGAACTCTACCGCTACGCCGCCCTCCTGGAGGACAAGCTCAAGGGATCGAGACTCCTGCAGGACGTGTCCTCCGACGTGCAGCTCTCGAACCCCGAGGTGCGGGTGGACATCCGGCGCGACCGCGCCGCCTCGCTCGGCATCACGCCGCAGCAGATCGAACTGGCCCTGCAGAGCGCCTTCGGCACCCGCCAGGTCTCCACCATCTACACCGACACCAACGACTACCAGGTCATCCTCGAACTGCTGCCCGAGTACCTGCGCGACGCCTCGGCCCTGTCCCTGCTCTACGTGCGCGGCACGGACGGCAACCTCGTGCCCCTGGACGCCCTGGCCGAGATCAGCAAGGGCGTGGGGCCCGTGGTCATCAACCACGGCGGCCAGCTCCCCTCGGCCACCATCTCCTTCAACCTCAGGCCCGGGGTGGCCCTGTCCCAGGCCGTGGCCGAGGTCGAGGGCACGGCGCGCGGGCTTCTGCCCGCCACCTTCTCCACCGGCTTCGAGGGCACGGCCCAGGCCTTCCAGGCCTCGACGAAAGGCATGCTGGTCATGCTCGTGCTGGCCGTGGCCGTGATCTACATCGTGCTCGGCATCCTCTACGAGAGCTTCATCCACCCCCTGACCATCCTCTCGGGCCTGCCCTCGGCGGGCTTCGGCGCGCTGGTCACGCTCTGGCTCTTCGGCCGGGAGCTGGACATCTACGGCTTCGTGGGCATCATCATGCTCGTGGGCATCGTCAAGAAGAACGCCATCATGATGATCGACTTCGCCCTGGAGGCGCAGCGCGACCAGGGGCTCTCCCCGGCCGAGGCCATCTACCAGGGCTGCCTGGTGCGTTTTAGGCCCATCATGATGACCACCATGGCCGCGCTCATGGGCACCCTGCCCATCGCCGCGGCCTACGGCGCGGGCGGCGAGTCCCGCCAGCCCCTGGGCCTGGCCGTGGTCGGCGGCCTGATCTTCTCCCAGCTCCTCACGCTCTACATCACGCCGGTCTACTACATCTATCTGGACAAGCTGCGCGCCTGGATCGGCGGCCTGACCGGGGGAGAGAAGCGGGGGGCGGAAGAGAAGTAGCCTCGGACCCACGCGGACGTTTCGCCCGCGCGATGGGCGCGGGCGAACAAAAGAGAGAAGCGGGCGCGGAAGCGCCCGCTTCTCTCTTTTGTCTTGGCACGGCCAGAGTGCGGCAGCCTTTGGGCGGTTTTGGGACGGCGACAGAACGGGCGCCCGCTCCTCGTCCGCGCGGTCGACGCCACTTTGTTGCAACGAACAACAAAGAGACGTTCTTCTTTCGCTCGTGCGCGCGGGCGGTCCTGAGTGTGTTGCGACTCGCAACTTGCTGGATATTCTCTTCCGCGCGTACCCGAACCCGGGTGAGCGGCGCTGGGCAAAGAGGCCGGTTTGTTTGCGCGCACGCAGGCAGATAAATAGAACGTTTGTGAGTGCAGATGTAAACCTGCGGTTGTGGTTAGTTTAAATCTGCGCTAGATAAGTGGTCATGGGAAGTACAAGAAGCGCAAAAATAAACCTCCTCATGCAGGGCTGGCCGAACGGGGTGGTGAGGACGACCGCCGAGTTGGCGGATATTGGCGTCGGGGCTTCTCTGGCGCAAAGCTACGTCAGGCAGGGTTGGCTCGTCTTTGTGGGCAAGGGGGCGTATGCCAAGGCGCACGATCAGGTGAGCCGCCTTGGCGCGCTGAAGGGGCTGCAATATGGGCCGCCTCCGCATGTTCATGCGGGAGGCAGGAGCGCCCTTGAGCTTCTCGGCTACGGCCACTACGCGTCCCCGCATGAGCGCACGCTGTTCCTGTTCGCTCCGCCGCGCTGCAAGCTTGCCGCTTGGTTCTGGAAGCTATTTGGAGAGGAGGAGGCGTGTTTCACCTCGTCGTCCTTCCTGCCGTATGCCGCGAGCGAGACCTTCACCCTGCATGACGCGGGAGGCTTTGCCGTGACCGTCTCCGTCCCGGAGCGGGCGGCGCTGGAGTTTCTGTACCACGTGCCGGGGCGCGTGGGGTTCGACGAGGCCAGGCAGATCGTGTCTGGCCTGGGAACCTTGCGCCCGTCGGTGCTGCAGGGGTTGCTGGAACACTGCTCCAGCGTGAAGGTGAAGCGGCTCTTCCTGTATCTGGCCAGGGAGGCCGGGTACGGTTGGTACAAGGAGTTGCGGCAAGCCAGTTTCGATCTCGGTTCCGGGAAACGGATGGTCGTGAAGGGCGGCAGGCTGGACAGGGAATACGGGATCACCGTTCCGGCGGGGAGCACAGGGGAGACCTCTTGAACGCCTACGAGAGGCAGGTCCGCCTTCTGCTGCGGGTGCTGCCACTCGTCGAATACGACCGCCCGCAAGACGGCGCTCCGTTCCTGGCCCTCAAGGGCGGGACCGCGCTCAATTTCTTTGGCGCTAATCGCAAAGATTGTTGTTCTTTGACAATCTGAAATGTAGGCTTATAGTTGTGGGCTACAGGAGGGGCATCTATGGACCTTCATAGCCTCTTAAGCAGTATGTCCCTCAGGTGCGAGAACGCCGTTTCGCGGATGGAATCACCTGCCCGCACTGTGGCGGGAAAAGCGTGAAGCGCAACGGCATGTATCGTCGTTTAGGCAAAACGGACCATGTACCCCGTCAGCGGTACTATTGCGCATGCTGCGGGAAAACGTTCAACGACTTGTCCGCAAGTCCCATTGACGGGTCCTGGTATGCCGACTTGTGGCCGCATTATCTGCGGCTCATGCTGGAAGGGTATTCTTTGGCGAGGACGGCGAAGGAACTGGACATCCATCCGTCCACGGCCTTTTACTGGCGGCACAAGATTCTTCGGGCTTTCGCCACGTTGGATGCGGAAGCGTTCCTTGGCGGGGTTGTGGAAGCGGACGAGACGTTTTTCCTGGAATCATTCAAGGGAAAGCGCAATCTGACCGTGCGCCCGCCACGCACGCGCGGTGGAACCGCGAAAAAGCGCGGCTTGTCGCAGGAACAAATAGCGGTGTTGACCGCGGTGGACCGTACGGGCGGCATCGTGGCGCGGCGGGCTGGACGCGGCAGGATTTCGGCTGTCCAGATAGATACGGTGCTGGGTCCGCGTATTCACCAGACGTCCACCCTGGTCACGGACAAGGCGAGCACCTTCCTGCGCTTCGCCGTGCAGCGGAACTTGGCATGCAAACAGGTCCATGCCAGCAAGAAGATATACAAGGTAGGCGGCGTGTACCACATCCAGCATGTGAACAGGTTCCATTCACACCTGAAAGCCTGGATGCTGCGGTTTCGTGGCGTGGCGACAAAATACCTGGACCACTATCTTGCCTGGTTCAGGATGCTCGAACTGACCAAGGCGATGCAGGAAGCAGAGCGCCTTCCCGTCCTGTTGCAGGACGCCGTTCGCCCCATGCTGCGCAC
>JALHJW010000056.1 GCA_022839785.1 Desulfovibrio sp.
TGACGAGCGCGGAACGTGATCGCATGAAGGAATTGGAGCGGGAGAACCGAGAGTTGCGCCGCGCCAACGAAATCATACGCAAAGCAGCTGCTTTTTTCGCCCAAGCGGAGCTCGACCGCCTGCGGAAGTAATGGTTGCCTTTATTGACGAACACAAGACAGATTACGGAGTCGAGCCGATTTGCCGAACACTACAGATCGCTCAGTCGAATACTTGCTAAAGAAAGCGCAGCCAAATCGATCCAGCTTCTCACTCGCCTCGCAAAAGGCGTGATGTCGTGTTGCGGGAAGAAATTATAGTTAAGTGCATAAATATCCATAATTAAAGGCTATTCTGGATAGGAATTTCGCTGCCCATGACTTAGTAAAGCTCAGCTTCTGGGAGAGCCTGCAGAAACTGCTCCCTATTATCTCTTTCAGTTCATCGACATGCTTAACGAAGCTCACAGAAATGACCCTCTTTATAGCCTTCCAAATGAATTCTATGGGATTGAGATCTGGAGAATACGGCGGCAGATATACGAAGTATATCCCCATCTCCTGGGCCCTCCGCCTTACCTTCATGCTTCTGTGGGTGGAGAAGTTGTCCAGGACTACGATGACGGCCTTGTATTCCTCGTTACGTCGCCTTACCTCTTCCAGAAAGTCGAGGAATCGCTCTATCTTAGAATCGATGGCGAACTCCCAAACTGCCTCTCCTCTCAATGGGTAAAAGCCCATGGTATTGGCTCTCATCTTCTGGGTATTTTTCCTCACCCCTACTTTGCCTGAGCTCCATACCCTTACCGTATTGGCTGTAAGTTGCGGAGAGCTCTCATCGGCAAAGCCGATGGCTATCTCCTCAAACCTGTAGCCTTTTGCCTCTATAAGATATTTGTAGGTCAACTCCAATTGCTCCTTGAGAGACTCCTCTGCATTATCGGGTCTTCGATAATCCTTTGGATAGGGTTTAGCGAAGTTCAACCTAAGTTTGTGCTTTAGAATCCTCCTCACCTGATGCTCCGACAGCTTCACTCTAAATTCCTCCAGGATAAGCCTTACAACTTCTTGGGTCTGCCAAAACTCCTTTCTCTTGAGTAGCTCCTCGAGCTTTTTTAATTCTTCAGGCGTAAGCTTGGAAGGCCTGCCCCTTTTTGAACCCTCTTTAGAGGCTATTCCTTCATATCCTGCGCTGTTCCACTTCCTTATCCACTCATATGCTGTAGGGTGAGGCAGGAGGAATATCTGTGTAGCCTGCTCAAATGGGAGCTTCAGGTTTGCTATAGCGTTCAAGAACGCAAGTTTCCTCCAAATGCCCCAGTCCTCTTCCTTTTCCAATAATTCCTTTACGAGTTGAGGATCTTTAACTGCTATCCTTTCACCTTTCATAATGATCTCATTATAGTAATTATGGAGATTTTTGCAAGATACTATAA
>JALHJW010000057.1 GCA_022839785.1 Desulfovibrio sp.
CACTTGCATGAGATAGAACATGTTCCCCGCAGACGCGGGGATGAACCGAAACGCGACAACACGAGCTGGAACATAGCGAGATGTTCCCCGCAGACGCGGGGATGAACCGATCGAGCAGGGGCGGGTGGAGATTGGTCTTGCATGTTCCCCGCAGACGCGGGGATGAACCGGTCCCTGATCTGCCGTACCAGAGACAGGGACAATGTTCCCCGCAGACGCGGGGATGAACCGACATTCGCGGCGGCGACGCTCCGGCTCAAGACATGTTCCCCGCAGACGCGGGGATGAACCGCATCAATTCTGTCGAATCTCAACGACAAGGCTATGTTCCCCGCAGACGCGGGGATGAACCGAAGCGGGACTTGAACGCGTTCCCTTCGGCGTCATGTTCCCCGCAGACGCGGGGATGAACCGATAACAACGGACGCATCGGGCGCCGTCACGGGATGTTCCCCGCAGACGCGGGGATGAACCGGGCGGAGAATTCAGGATGTGTGCGACGGACGGATGTTCCCCGCAGACGCGGGGATGAACCGGTCTTCTGAGGAGGCAGACATGGTAACGATATATGTTCCCCGCAGACGCGGGGATGAACCGCCATCAAATCGTTCCTCGGCCCGGCTGATACAATGTTCCCCGCAGACGCGGGGATGAACCGACCACAGAAACAATGTCGCGCCCGCCACGTCGATGTTCCCCGCAGACGCGGGGATGAACCGATCAACGGTAATCTCCTGGGCGAGGACGGGGAATGTTCCCCGCAGACGCGGGGATGAACCGTAATCGGTTCCTTGAGTAACGTTCCTGCTGATATGTTCCCCGCAGACGCGGGGATGAACCGGCTGAAAACTTTGTCTCCGCCGTCGCCGCAAGATGTTCCCCGCAGACGCGGGGATGAACCGAGCCAGGAGGCCCAGGGAAACTGAGGGCCCTCATGTTCCCCGCAGACGCGGGGATGAACCGGGATATGCCCAAGAGACGATCGATTGTGAGTTATGTTCCCCGCAGACGCGGGGATGAACCGATGACAGATCACAGCAGAACAGTTGACGCTTTATGTTCCCCGCAGACGCGGGGATGAACCGGTGAACGTGGTACTCGTTCCGCTGCCGGTCAGATGTTCCCCGCAGACGCGGGGATGAACCGCTATGTTGATTATCAATACACCAGAACCTTGCATGTTCCCCGCAGACGCGGGGATGAACCGATAACGTGGATGGAACAGGCAAAGCAGTTCGAATGTTCCCCGCAGACGCGGGGATGAACCAGTGAGTGGTCGGGACTGTTGAATTATATTCCAATGTTCCCCGCAGACGCGGGGATGAACCGGAGGTGGGTCGATGAGTGCAGAGATATTGACGATGTTCCC
>JALHJW010000022.1 GCA_022839785.1 Desulfovibrio sp.
AAATTGTCTTCGTCAAGAATGCTCAGTTTCAATTTATCTATTTTTACTAAATCTCCTTCTTTACAATTGGTAAATTCAGTGACATTTTTACATTTATTAATGATTTCTCTAAGCAAAATTGATTTAGTAGTAATAACATCAAGTGATTCTATCAATTTCGATGATTTTAAGCTTTTATCACCATATTCAGCACCGATTACAGATTTAATACTCCCTAAATATGCAGTAAGTGAGGCATTCGTCTTTTTGAATGTTATATTTTCATCGACTTTTTCTCTTTGTATACCTGAAACCAAGACATTATTTATCATCATAGATATTTCATACACCTTTGAAAAGTTCAGGTAATAAATGTTGAAGTTCATTTGTTCTTTATCTTCATCAAGCATCAAGCATCACCTAAATAAACGTAATTTTATTACATAATTCCAAAATATTCTTCAATTTTTTTATTTTTCGATTTTAGCTCTTCTAAATCATTATTAAATTTTTTAATATCTTTTAACTCTTTTTTCAAGTTTTCTGAACTCAAAAAATCTTCTAATACTTGAATAAAAGAATTAGTCAAAGTAGAAATAACTGCATCATATGAAATCATAATGTCTTTAAAATTTTTCATTTTGGCATTAGATAATCTATAATTCTCCCTGCTTCGGATATTTTCATTTATATCTGTTATACGATAATAAACCCAGGCTAATTTAACAAGAAGATCTACTCTATACAAACTTTTTGGTGTGTTTGAACTTATTATAAGCCACGCTTCATTATTCAATGGTCTTAATGTATTAACCATTCGTTGTCCCTCATCAAAACCATTCAATTCTTTTAAAATCATTTCACAATTATTTGTCAAAGCATCTATATTAAAAAATAATTCCATAACAAATGCCATGATTAAAGATTCTTCCCTATTTTTCGAATTGTAGCCATCCCAAATAATAATAAGAAGAATGGTTAAAGCAGGTGTAATTATAAACCCAAAATCGATTAAAGTATATCCTTTATAAATTAAAAGAAAGATAATAATGATTATCGCGATAATTGACAAAAGAGCATAACCTATTTGTGGATACACTATATATTTTCTTATTTCATCAAATGAAGCCATTTTACTCACTTAACCGTTATTTATCAATTCAAATATTTCTTTATAGAGATACTATTCATAAAACATAACTAATATTTCTTTAAATATGATTTATGTCATCTTTTTGTTAATTATAAATATTTCCTATTGTTCTAATGAAAAGAAGTGTCAATTTATATCCTATTTTATTTTTCAACCTTCAAAGAACTTCTTAATAATATTTCTAAAAATTATAAGTATGAAACCACTACTCAAGACAAGTACTACTATTATAAAAATGATTTTAGTTTGATCCGGACCATATGTGGGTCCATATACCATAAGTAGTAACTGTATGAGTATCGATGTCAACCATATAAGAACAACAATCCATTGTATATTCTCTTTTAATTTATTTCCTCGCTCTTCGTATAATCCTCTATACAAACTTTCACATGCATTAAGTTTATCCAGTACTGAATTATAATACTTATCAAGTCTGAAAACCGCATTAAGTGTCTCAAATAACGTTATAAAAAAGTCTACTCCGTAAATTTTAGTATTTCTATAAAATTCTAACGATGATTGTATATCGATTTGAGTATCTTTAATTTCGTCCATAACAGAGTTTACATTACCAATACCCTCTGTATCATATTTTTTAATGATTTTGTCTAATTTTACATCTAGTTTTTTTAGCAAATGTTGTTGTCTACAAAAAATTTCAATTGAATTAATGCGTTCTTCAATATACTCTTTGTCTAATTTTAAATTTTCTCCTTCGCATACTAAAAGAGCAGCTGGAGTAGCTATTGTGAATATATCAGTTTTATATAAACCTATTTCATTTTCGGTCACTCTTTCTAGAGTTGCATGATCAATATTTTTATAATCCTCATCTTTCCAAACTATACCAAAGATTTCAGGTTTAAGCTCATCTTTATAAATTATATCTGCATTAATGCTGCTAACTATAGAATAAGTCTCATGGATTTCTAAAAGGATTGAATTTTCTTGATGATGCAATTCTCTTATTTTGTTTTTCAAATACTTTGGAAATAGAGTTTCATCCACTAAAGTACAAGTTTGAGACAGTATTTTAATTAATTGTGGAGTTTCAATGCTATCTTCTAATTTGGGATAAAAATCTATTCTTATACTGATGATTCCCTTTTGATCAAAACTTAAAAGAACTATAATTTTAGAAATAGATTTATAAAATGAATAACATTCATCTTCAACTTGATTTTCTACATATTCATGAAAAAACTGTTTTACATCATCTATTTCTACTTTTAAAGTGGGTATAGGATTACTTAATCTAATTAATTCATGATCATATACATCATCAGAATAATTTTTATATTCTAAAGTAGGGGTAATTCCAAATATTAAGAACGAATCTAGAGAGTCTATTATATCTCTTTCAAAGTCGAATGACCCTAAATCAAAGGTTATAATAAAACTTAAACGTAAATTATGAAGTATTAAAGACATTTAACCTCATCATTTATTTAGTACTATGTTTAATTTTAATTAGAAATAAACTAAATATTCATTTATCTTTTTTAGTATTTCCTTTACCTTGCTGATTTCTTATTTTACTAATATTTCCTTTTTTTCCTTGTTTTTCAACTCTATCGGTTTTTCCGGAATCTTTTGACATATTTTCACCTCCATTACAATGTTTTTATTTTTTTGGGATATTACCACCTTTAGTATGTAACTTACCAGGAGTAGACCTTCTATGCCTCTTAACTGCAACACTTTTCTTTTTTTGGCCGGGTTTAGCTCTTTTATGGGCATCTACATCTACAGTTTTATTTCTTTTTTTTGTTTTGGCCATACAATCACTCAAATTTTATTTTAAATATAAGACTGTTTTTCCGGAATTAATGAACACTCTTTTTATAAAAATGGCACTTTGAACATTGTAATCATTTCATCAATTATCTAAGTTAATCAAACTATTACCCATTAAATTAAACTCTAATCTAAAGGATGTTATTTATCCTCCACTATAATATTACTTTCTATCTAATTTTTAAGTCAGATGGAGGTTAATAAAAAATGTTTCGTGACTCCACACAGATAATGATCCAAACCTAGTCAAAAATCAATATTGATTATGTTTTTACCCTTTTTAAGGAGAACCAAATGAAAATACATAACTTAGAGGGTTATAGTTATAAACAATGGGAAAGAGGATTAGTAACTCCTATTAATGATCAAATCCTCAAAAAATGGGAGTTACACCAATTAAATTATCTATGTTGAAATATTATGGTATAAATAAAAGAAAATACACCATACACTGGTTATATCCACGTGAATATTTCTTAAATGACTCTTTCTGTATAGATAATATCGTCCCACTTACTAATTTTACTCATGAAATTCTCCATAGCACATATAACAAACAAGAGCTATTAATGGATCCCGTAGGGTTAGTTATAGCAGTTTTAGAAGATTCATTTAGAAGAGCTGCTGAAACAAGTCGTAACGCTACTGAAAATGTAATGAATAAAAAAGAAATGAGAAAGTTCCAATATCATCAATATGTTTTATGGAGACAGGGAAAAGTAACTCCAATAAGTGATGAAATTCTTAAAAACTGGATATATAATCGTTCGCAAGGTGAATTTCGTTCCATTTATGCGAAATATAAACGAGGAAAAGTTACACTTATTAAAGATTCGATCAAACGTAAATTTGATTATTTAATAATGCGTGAAAATATATTAAAAGCCAATAGCATCGGTCAAAAGACTAAAAAATATACAATTCATCATTTACTTCCAAATCATCTATTTCCAGATAGATTTACAGACCCTGATAACTGTATACCTTTAATAAATATGATACATAAAGCAATTAATAATGAATATCATGTCTTAGAGTTAATAATTGATCCAATTATGCCTGTTATTATGGCATTAGAATCTTCATTCATATTCAATTCAGCAGGAGATAATATGAACTCTTTAGAAGTTGTTAATAAAGCCATTGAAGATTTATCTCATGACTTCAATAAACGACCAGACTATTTTTTAAATGAACATGATGTACACCATGTCTTTTATTGTAAGTTATCTTCTTTAATAGAATCTCCTTTAAAAGATTTATTACATCCTGAATATCCTACAAAAAAGCGTTTTATTAGGATTAGAGGCAAGAAGACAGATGAAAAATATGAAAAAGGAGTCCATTCTGATGTAAAAAAGGGTCGTATGGGACACTATGATTTTGTGGTTTTAAATGAAACTTTTTATGATCAGAATCGTGGGGATTTTGATAAACTATCAAATAAAAAAGTTGACATCAATAAGGATATTGATTACCCCTATATTGACATCGCTATCGAATTTAAATACATCACTGGAACTTTTGATCAAAGAGAAATTGAATATGACTTATTCAAACTTAAAGAAGCAGATGAAGTTCTTCATAAGAAATTAATCATTCTCACCAAGCCAAGAAAGGGTAAAAATTATGATTCTATGAGGTCTTATTTGGACTATATTGAGGGATCGGAAAAAGAAATTCAAATAGAATTAATCAACGGATGAATTAAAATCAAATCACTACTAAAAACCAAATATTTGAGATAATAGACTCAATGACTTATTATAATATATTGTATTTCTAAAGGTGGGGCAATGAAATCTTCGAAAACTTTAAGAAAACCTTCTAATTGGCAGGATTTTGAAACATTATGTAAAAAACTTTGGGGTGAAGTATGGAATTGTAAAGAAATAAAGAAAAATGGGAGATCTGGTCAAAAACAGAATGGAGTAGATATATATGGAATCCCCGATGGTGAAAAACAATATTCTGGTATTCAATGTAAAAGAACAGAAAAATTGTCTGAAAATGAAATAGAAACTGAAATTGAAAATGCAAAAAAATTCCAACCTCCTTTAAAAAGACTTTACATCGCTACTACTGCAAATAAAGATGTTAATATCGAAGAATTTGTTAGACATAAAAATATTGAAAATAGAGATGATAGTTTTGAGATAGAAATTTTTTCATGGGAAGATATTGTAGATTTAATTGATGAAAATAAAAAAACTCATGCTTGGTATGTACATAGTCAAAACTATTATTCAAAAAAAGCTGTTAAAGTAACTTTTGAAAATGATTTAGAAGAAATCTGTTGTTCACCCATTTTTGAAAAACAAATTACAGTATACAAACAAAAAACAGTCCAACCTCCGATACCGGGATCTTATAATCAGTTATTTCAATTAAACAAAACCAGTTATAACTTTATGACTGTTAAAACCAATCACAGCTTATCATTTTTCAAATTAAAAATTGTAAATAAAGGAAAACATCCGATCGAAGATTATGTATTGAATTTAGAATTCGAAGGAGACATTTCTAAAATAACTGACACTAACAAAGAAGGAGGAATAAATTTCGATGTTCCTAGTTATCAAATGTCTTTTAATAAAGAAAATTTTACAGTACAATTTCGTCCAAATCCAAATAGAAAGACATTAATTAGTAATGATTACATTATTTTGCCTGAAATATATTTTCTTCCTAAAATTAAAAATTATACTGTATCGTTGAAGTGGGAACTATTATCACGAGATTTTAGTGATGATGGCAAATTAAAAATTGATATTCAGCCAAAAATTAAAACAATTGGAAAAGAAGAATATGTTAAAGATCCTTCAAAAGTAGGAAAAAAAGCAAAATATATGCAGTATATAACTAGAGAATAAAATTTTTAGCCCCTCATAGAAATGATAATATGGATTTAAAACAAGATTCAATAAAGAGGTTTGAAGAATGTATATTTTTAAAGATGCTGAAAATAAAACGATAGCTGAAGGTCAGGATGGAGCGTCCATTAAGTTTCATAATAGACTTATAATTAATCCAATTGGCTTTTATAAGGAAGGAGAAGAAGTCATTATTTTTACAAAGGAAGAATTTGAAAAATTAGAAAACTATCGTTCGAATAAAGAGGAAGAGATATTCAAACTTGCCAAGGAATGTATTAAAAATACAGAAAAATCTAACGAAATCATTGAATCTTATCATTCGAAAATTGAGGAATTAGAAAAAGAAAATGAGAACTTAAAAAGAATTAATATCAAATTAAGTGAGAAAAATGGTGGATAAATCGATTAAAAATCAGTTAACATTTAATGTTTTCTCAGCTGATGTCAACGTTTCCATCATTAAAAAAATTCGATTAATGTTTTTTTTAACCAAATTTTCATCTAAAGGTTGAATTTCCATTTTTTTACCAACTGTATGTTAAAATACTTTAATGAAAGTTCTGAAAGTGTATCAAATATTATTTGGTTCATAGCCCAAAGCATAGATATAGTGAGTATTTTTCGTGATTTAACTTTTAAGTTTCTATTTATTAATTTTTTATTGGTTTTTAGGATTATTTTTTACTTCGTTATATAACGGTTTAACGAAGTAAATGTGGGAACAGTGAAGTAACTTGTAATACGTTTAGAACTTATGGATGGAACCTACCAAATTTGAGAAATTAATATGATTATCAAAATTATCGCGAAATAAGCTGCTAAAAAGGTTAATATGAATTTTCCC
>JALHJW010000058.1 GCA_022839785.1 Desulfovibrio sp.
GGCCGAGCGCCGCGCCGCGGAACTGGAAGCCTACGCGAACGAGGCCGCCAGGGCCGGAAGGGTGCTGGTGGTGGAGCTGAGCAACGGCCAGTACCGCGACGACGTGCTGCTGCACCTGGACCGCGACATGAGCTGCCGGGTGGAACTGATCAACCGCATGGGCGGGAACATGATGAAGGTGGAGGACGTGGTGGCCGCGGCCCGCAGGATGCTGGAGGTGAGGGCGTGAAGGAGGCCCAGGGTTTCTACGAGACCTTCGACCGCAAGGAGAAGGGCACCCGGGCCACCCATTACTGCCCCGGATGCGGACACGGCATCATCCACAAGCTCATCGCCGAGGCCATGGTGGACCTGGGCATACAGGACCGCACCGTGTTCGTGTCCCCGGTGGGCTGCGCGGCCTTCTGCTTCCATTACTTCGACTGCGGCAACGTGGCCGGGCCTCACGGCCGGGCCTCGGCCGTGGCCACCGGGGTCGCCAGGTCGCTCCCGGAGAGCGTGGTCATCTCCTACCAGGGCGACGGGGACCTGGGGGCCATAGGCTTCAACAACGCCTTCCAGGCCGCCAACCGCGGGGAGCACTTCGCCTGCTTCTTCGTGAACAACTCCATATACGCCATGACCGGAGGACAGATGGCCCCCACCACCATGCTGGGGCAGAAGACCACCACCACCCCCTTCGGCCGGGACGCGGTGAAGGAGGGATATCCCCTCAAGGTCTGCGAGGTCCTGAACCAGCTGGAAGCTCCGGTGTTCATCGAGCGCGTCTCCGTGTCCGACACCAAGCGCATAATGCAGGCCCGCAAGGCCGTGCGCAAGGCCCTGGAGATCCAGAGGGACGGCAAGGGATACGCCTTCGTGGAGTTCCTCTCGCCCTGCCCGACCAACTGGCGCATGGACGCGATCGCCGCGGCCAACTTCGTCACCGAACAGATGGAGAAGGTGTTCCCTCTGGGCAACCTGCGGGACAGGAGCGCGGATGCGGCGCCCACCCCCAACCCCGTCAGGCGGGTGGGGATGAGGGAGCTGTTCGGGGCTGGCCAGGAGGGCGGCGCGGCCAAGGCCGATGCGGCCTTCCGGGAGCGCAAGTTCAAGTTCTCCGGGTTCGGGGGGCAGGGGGTGCTCTCCCTGGGGCTGGTGGTGGCCGAGGCCGCCGGACGCTCCGGGCGCTTCGTCTCCTGGCTGCCCAGCTACGGACCGGAGCAGAGGGGCGGGTACGCCTCCTGCTCGGTGGTGGTGAGCGGCAGGGAGGTGGGATCGCCCACCGTGGACCGGCCGGACGTGCTGGTGGCCATGAGCCAGCAGGCCGCGGAGCGCTTCGCCATGACCGTTCCTACCGGAGG
>JALHJW010000059.1 GCA_022839785.1 Desulfovibrio sp.
GGCCAGTATCGGCGGTTCTCCCGCCCGGTAGCGCAACCTGATCCGCGAACCGCCCGGCACCCTGATATGGGTCGGGGCGTCCTGCTCCAGCAGCAACTGCCGGCGGTAATCCAGGCGGCCCCGCAGGATCCTGGCCAGATCCAGGGTGTGGAGCTGCTCCCTGGTCCTGATGTTCATGACAAACGGAGCCAGCCATGCCTCGAGGGTGTCCATCAGGTGCTGCTCGGTCAGATCCGGCCACTCTTCCCCGGGCTGCCAGATCCGCAGGCTGTTGACCCGTTCCTGCAGGTTCCGGGCTTCCCGGGTCCAGGGCAGGATTTCCGGTCCTGCCGCCCGGATGCCCTTGATAAGGGCCGCCCGCACCGCCTCGGGATCGGGATGGGACAGGGGTTTCTCTTCGAGGACCAGGGCATCAAGCTTGACCAGGCAGCGGGCGGTTACCGCACCCACGCTGTCACTCCATTCCACCTTTTCCTCCCGCACCAGACGGTCGGCGACCAGGCCGCGCACTTCATCCTGATCAATGGGCGCCGCCAGAAAAATGCGGCCGTCCCGGCGGCCCGCATCCAGTGATGCTATCACCAGAAACGGCTCCCTCGTCAGGGGATCGTGCGGATGCAGGCAGGCGCCGCGGCCGGAGGCAAGTTTGTATCGCCCCACTTGCCCCGGCCGCCGCTGTGCCAGGCGATCGGGAAAGGCCGCGGCCAGCAGGGGACCGGAGGGGCAATGACCGGTGTTTTTATCCCGCCCCGGAAGCAGCCCGGCGAGCTGCCTGCTGACCCGGTCCACCCTCCTGCAGCCGGCACCGGTCCTGCCCAGGGCGCGAACCGCTCCAACTCCCTTGTCCCTGTAGACCTGCAGGAGGTGCAGCCGACCGCCGATGTCTGCCGTGGGATCGCCCTCCTTGAGGACATCCCGCTCGGTGAGCAGTGCGGCCAGGTCGCAGGCCGTTGCCCGGCAGCCGATGCGGTCCGCCTCCAGCAGCATGCGCGCCAGCCTCGGATGCACGGGCAGTGCGGCCATCTTTTTGCCCAGCGGTGTTATCAGGCCATCGCCGGCCAGGGCTCCCAGCCCGGCCAGCATCCGCGCCACGGCGCTCTTGCCGGTGGCAATGTTGCCCGTCAGGCCGATAAGCGTCCGCCGTGGGGTCATCCTGCCAGCTCGGACCACAATTCGAGGCGCTCCTGGAGCTGGCCCTCGATCTCGCGGTAGAGGGTACCCAGCTCGTAGACGCGCATTGCCTCCTGCCTGGCGCTGGCCTCGCCGATCTCGTCCTGGAGCGCCTGCACCTGGTGCTCCAGGCGCTGGATCTCGGCTTCCAGCTCGGCCAGGGCCTC
>JALHJW010000060.1 GCA_022839785.1 Desulfovibrio sp.
GGTTCATCTCCGAATTCCGGGGCGTAGATGAGCCAACGGCAGTCCCGTTCTATCTTGTTGTTCTGCAAGGACATCAAGAGAACAGGAGCTGCCGATGGCGGACGCGAAGCTTATCGAGGTGCTGGGTGGATGGGAAGGGTATTCGCTGGGCACGATCGGGCGGATGCCGACCGATTTGAACGGCGACGATGTGCTGATCGAGTTGCACCCGCTCCGTGAGCATCCGCGGCGCTGCAGCGGTTGCGGGCGGACGACGACGGCGGTGCATGACACGGCGGAACGGTGGGTTCGCGACCTGCCGTTCCTGGGGGCGGACACCTGGCTGCTGGTGCACCGGGTGCGCGTGGCCTGTCCGACGTGCGGGCCGAAGCTGGAGGACCTGTCGTGGCTGGCGCCCTATGCGCGGCTCACGCGCCGACTGGAGGACAGCGTGGCGCGACTGTGCCAGGTGTTGCCGATCCGGCACGTTGCCCAGTGGTTTGATCTGGACTGGAAGACGGTCAAGGCGATTGACAAGGCCTATCTGGAGCGGACGCTGGGACCCGTGGATCTCGCCGGCGTGGAGCAGATCGTGATGGACGAGTTCGCCATCCAGAAGGGCCACCGCTACGCCACGGTGATCGTCGAGCCGGATACCAAGCGGGTGCTCTGGGTGGGCCGGGGTCGCTCGCGCGAGGAGATTCGTCCGTTCTTCGAGCAGCTCGGGCCGGAGGGCCGCCGACGCCTGAAGGCCGTAGCGATGGACATGAACGCGGCGTACGAGGCGGAAGTGCGGGCGCAGTGTCCGCAGGCGCGGATCGTGTACGACCAATTCCACGTGGTCGCCAAGTACGGGCGCGAGGTAGTCGATGCGGTACGCACGGCGGAAGCCCGGCGCGTGCAGAGTCGCGGCGAACGGCAGGTGCTCAAGGGTTCGCGCTGGCTGCTGCTGCGCAACGCCGGCAACCTGAAGCGTCAGGAGCGCGTCAAGCTCCGGGAGTTGCTCCAACTCAATCGCCGGCTCGCGACGGTGTACGTGCTCAAGGACGATCTGAAGAGCCTATGGGACTACCGCCTGCCGAACTGGGCCATGCAGTTCTGGCGGGAATGGCGATCCCGCGCGATGCACAGTGTCATCGCACCGCTAAAACGCTTCACGCGGCGGCTGGCCGAGAAGCTCGACGGCGTGCTGGCCCACTGCGAGTTCCCGCTACACACCAGCCTGCTCGAAGGGATCAACAACAAGATCAAAGTCATCAAACGCATGGCTTACGGCTTCCGCGACGACGCGTACTTCTTCCTCAAAATCCGCGCGGCGTTCCCCGGAATTCGGAGATGAACC
>JALHJW010000061.1 GCA_022839785.1 Desulfovibrio sp.
ACACCGTCGGCCGGTCCGCCGCCACCAACACCGTGCGCTCGACGCCCGCCATTTTCCCCTCCATCTCCCGGGCAATCTCCGCGGCCCGCTCCCCGGCGTCCAGGAGCTCCCCGAGCAGCAGCACCGACTCGACTATCTCCGGCAGGGTGCGGGGATCAAAGGCAAATACCGGGATTGCCAGGCCTTCTATCCGCCGGATCACATGCCCGGGATTGCCGTCCCGGGTCGCCAGGCACAGGTCGGGCCGCAGGGCCACGATCCGTTCGATGTCGGGATGCTGGTAGCTGCCGACCCTGGGCAGGGCTGCGGCGGCCGGCGGTTCATCGGCATACAGGGTCGCGCCGACCAGCAGATCGCCCCGCCCCAGGTCAAAGACGATCTCGGTCAGGCTGGGGACCAGGGAGACGATGCGCCGGGGCTGCGCCGGCACCTGAACCGTCCTGCCGGTCTGGTCCTCCAGCAGGCGGAACCCGGCGGCCCGGCCCGCCCCTGCCCAGCCCGTCCAGGCGAGGGTCAGGGCCAGGGAGATGACAAGAACGCATCTGATCAGCATGGTCATGGGCCTTCCTCATCGCGGAGGACAAAATGAACAGGGACCTGGACCTGCATGGCCGCCGCCCGGCCGCCAACGGAACCCGGCTGGAACCGCCACTGCCGCACCGCCCGCAGGGCGGCATCATCCAGCAGTCTGTAGGAACTGCTGCCGTGCACCTGGACACTCTGCACCAACCCCTCCTCCGTTACCCGGACCGCCAGCACCACCGTCCCTTCCCAGCCCCTTTTGCGGGCCAGTTCCGGATAGAGCGGCGGCCGGTTCTCCGCCGCCAGGGGAGCCGCCTGCCGCACGGCCTCGCGTCCCGCCGACGGGCGGACATCACCTCCGCCATCCGCGGCCGGCCGGGGTGCCGGCCGCGCAAATACGCCTTTTTCCCGCCCGGCATCGCCGGGCTCCGGACCGCCGCCATCCACCCGTTCCCGCCGGATCACCTTTTTCCTCCGTTCCGGCCTGACCTGCGGGACCGGCGTCATTTCCGAGGCGCCGCCCTTGGCGCTTCTCTCTGTTTCCTGTTCCGCCCGCGCCGCCGGCTTTTTCGCTTCCCCGGCGGTATTTTCCGGAACAGGAGCCGGCGCCGGCCGGACGAAACTGACCGTCACCTGGCCTGACCCCCGCACGGCCGGCAACTGCAGCATCCTTTCGGGCACAACCGCCAGGAAAAAAAGGAGGTGCATCGCCGATGCCAGCAGCAGGGCCGGGCCCAAGCGCCCCATACCTACCTCCTGGGCTCCGCCTGCAGGG
>JALHJW010000023.1 GCA_022839785.1 Desulfovibrio sp.
GCACCTACCGGATCACCTCCCTGGGCGTCCAGGCCAAGACCGGCAAGCCGATCAGGAGTTCCGGCTCCTACGGCGCCGTTCCCGATGCCACCACTGCCGTCGGCGTCTATCGCCTCCTGGGCGGGGCCGGGTACAAGCCCAAGTCCCTGAGCGGCGGCGATGCCTTCATGTTCGCGGCCCCCTACGCCGTGGCCCCCAACAGCTACAACCGCTCGGAAGCCACCAGCGACACGCGGGTCGCCTACGGCCGGAGCATGTCCCTCTGGTGCGCCAACTGCCACGGGCAGATGCACACCACCTTCGGCACCCTGGTCCACCCGGCCGATCAGAACCTCGGCCCCTTCGTGGCCCAGATCTACAACTCGTACAAGAAGTCGGGCAACCTGACGGGCGCCGTGGATACGTCGTTCAGCTCGCTGGTTCCGTTCCAGAGCGACAACACCCACGACCTGAACGCGCTCAAGACCCAGACCACGTCCACTGCCGGCCCCATCTCCACGGACCGGGTCATGTGCCTTTCCTGTCACCGGGCCCACGCGTCCGGCTTCGACAGCATGATGCGGTACGGTCTCGGCAACGAGTTCATGACCGTTGCCGATGCGGCAGGCAACCCGGTATGGCCCGACCCGGTCACCAACGCGGCCCAGGCCCAGGGACGGACCGTTGCCGAAACGCAGCAGGCGTATTATGGAAGACCTCCCACCAATTTCGCCCCGTTCCAGCGGGTCCTGTGCAACAAGTGTCATGCCAAAGACTGATTCATATGTGATGTAGTCCTGGTCGCGGCCGGCCTCCGGCCGGTCGTGGCCGCTTTTTTCCCGACAACCGGTGAAACATCCCTCGGTTTCCGGCCTCTGCCGGGGCGAGGGTTTTGAGCGTACCATGCCGATCCTCATTACCGCTCTCATCTATCTGATCTTTTTCCTCTCGGGAGCCACCGCCCTGGTCTATGAGGTCATCTGGGTCAGAAAGCTCAGCCTCGTCTTCGGCGGCTCGCACCTGGCGGTAACCACGGTGCTGGCCGTGGTCATGGGAGGGCTTGCCCTGGGGAGCTGGCTCTTCGGCCGGCGCGTCCGCACCACCCGGAACCTGCTGCGGCTCTACGGGGCCCTTGAGATCGGCATCGCCTTTTTCGCCCTGCTCTTCATCGCCCTGCTGAACCTCTACTCCCTGATGCCCGCCTACTCCTTCGAGTCTCTGACCGAGCATTCGCACCAGCTTTCCCGCGTGACCACGCTCGCCCTGCGGGTCGTGCTCGCCGCCATCGCGCTCATCGTCCCCACGACCCTGCTGGGGGGGACCCTGCCGGTGCTGGCCGCGTTCATGGTCCGGGGCCGGCGCGCGGTGGGGCGGGGAGTGGCGTACCTCTACGCCCTGAACACCTTCGGCGCGGTGGCCGGCTGCTTCGGGGCCGGATTCTATCTGCTGGGACGGTTCGGGGTATCGGACACCATGGCCGGGGCAATCACCGTGAACGTGCTGCTGGGCATCGCCTGTTTCGCGCTCCAGGGGCCGGCGGCCCGGCACCTGGCACCCGGCGGGGAGGAGGCCCCGGCGCCCCTGCCCGCCGTTACGCAGGCCGGGGAGAGAGCCCGCATCGGGCTCGTGGTCTGGGGGATCGGGGTCAGCGGCTTCTGCGCCCTGGGGTACGAGGTGCTCTGGACCCGGATCCTGGGGATCGTGATCGGCACGAACGTGTATGGCTTCACCCTGATGCTGGCGGCCTTCCTGACCGGCATTGCCGCGGGCAGCGGGGCCTACGGCCTGTGGGCCCGCCGTCTCCGGCCGCCCGAGGCGGGGGGCTGCCCCGTGTCGAGGCTGATCGGCGGGTTCGGCATGGTGCAGATCGCGATCGGCGTCAGTGCGCTGGTGGTGACGGTCCTCATCCGCGACCTTCCCACCAGGGGGCTCTTTCTCCAGGACTTTTTCACGGCGCACGGCACCGACCTGTTCCGCGCGCGGCAGTTCGCCAGTTTCGCTCTGGTCTTTTCCTACCTGTTCATCCCGGCCTTTTTCATGGGGGTTGCCTTTCCCCTGGCCGGGACCCTTGATGCCTGCCGCCGGCGCAAGGTGGGGCATGCCGTGGGCGAGGTGCTGACCTGCAACACGATCGGCGCCATTCTCGGCACCGTGGCGAGCGGTTTCGTGCTGCTCCAGATCTTCGGCATCGAGCGTTCCCTCTACCTGCTGGCCGCGATGAACGCCGGTTTCGGCCTGCTGATCCTGGCGAGCCTGCTGCGCGGCACCGCACGCGGGCTGGTCACGGCAGGCACCGTGCTGGCCGTGCTCGGCGGCATGGCCGCCGCAAGCACCATGCCCCGGGTCTGGGACGCCAAGTACTTTGCCATCTACCGCACCAACCAGCCGGAGGTGTTCAGGACCCCGGACCTGATCGCCGAGGCCAAGCGGCACACCGATGTCCTCTATTACGCCGAGGGGATCCAGTCCATCGTCAGTTCCATCAGGATCCGGGGGGGCTACCAGGCGTTCCTGCGCAACGGCCGGATCGAGTCCTCCGACCACAGCGAGAGCCTCCAGAACCAGTACGCCCTGGGCCACCTGCCCATGCTCCTGCACCGCAACCCGCGCAAGGTGCTGGTGATCGGCGCGGGCAGCGGCATCATCCTCGGCGCCGTATCGGTCCATCCGAGCGTGTCCGAAATGACGCTGGCCGAGGTGGAGCCGAAGGTGCTGGGGGTGACGCGCTCCTTTGCCGCCTACAATCACGGCGTGCTGGACGACCGCCGGCTGAGGGTGGCGTTCAGCGACGGCCGCAACTACCTGGCGACCACGGGCGAGCGCTACGACGTGATCACCGCCGATCCCATCCACCCGTGGCTGAGCGGCGCCGGCTACAACTACACCCGGGAGTATTTCGAGCTGGCCGCCGAGCACCTGCGGGCCGGCGGCATCATGTGCCAGTGGCTCCCCCTTTACGACCTTTCCGCCGACGATCTCAGGTCGGTGGTCCGGACCTTCCGGCAGGCCTACCGCCACGTCCTGGTCTGGATGACCCAGGGCGATGCCATGCTCATCGGCAGCAACGCCCCCATCCTCCTGAGCGAGGACGAGCTGGCCGCCCGGATCGCCGCGCCGGCGGTGGCCGCCGATCTGGAGCGGGTGCAGATGGGGAGCGCCACCGATCTGCTGAGTTTCTTCGTCATGGGCACGGCGGGTGCCGACAGGTTCAGCCGCACCGGTAGAATTAACACGGACGACAACCTCTATCTCGAATTCTCGGTCCCCCGCTCCACCGGCAAGGCTTCGCTGCCCGAGGTCAACGTGAACGCCCTTGCCCGGCACCGGGAGAGCGTTCTCGCCTACCTGGACGAAACCGTGTCCCCGGCGGACCGGCTCGCCCGGGAGAACCGCTGGATGACGCTCGACCGTGCCGCGTCCCTGGCCCTGGAGGCCCGGGCCATCTTCCTGGGGGGGCGGTACGATTCGCCCCGGTTCGGTCTCCTGGTCTCGGCGCTGGAACGGAACTATGCCTCGTTCGCCCCGTGGCGGTTCCTGCGCAACGAATACCTGGAGGAAATGGCGAGCAGTCCGCAGCCGCTCGATCAACTGGCACTGGCCTTGCTTGATGAATCTGGTCGCCGGGTCGTCGTAAACGTTGCCGCGGTCATGAGCCGCGTCAGCCGTGAGCTGACGGTGGTTGATTTCGTGGACAGCGACGAGCGGGTGATCATCGGCCAGGCGGATATTAACGGCAGGGGACGGGACGGTTCGGCCAAAAGGCTGGCCGCCGAGGTGATGGAGGCTGTCCGGGTTGCCTACAACGAGGAATTGACCGGGGCGGAGGCGCGCGGCAAGCCGCTTCCGGACCAGGCGGTATTCGTCCGCAGGATGCGCGAAATCATCGCGACCATGACGGGCCGGCAGCACGGCAACCCGTACCCGGCCCAGGGACGGCCCATTAAGGAATCGGCGTGAAAACACCCAAGGCCATACTTGCGCTCCTGGTCCTGCTGCCGGCACTGCTGCCGGCCACGGGGGGCCGTTCCCTCGCCTTTCACGAGGGGGGCGCGGGCGAGTGCGAGGGGTGTCACACCATGCACAACTCGGAAGGGGGCTTCGCGGTGGCCTCCAACGGCCGGCCGGCGGGCATGGGCAACCGGTATCTCCTGAAGGGGGGCGATTCCAGCTCCACCTGCCTGAACTGCCATGAGAAGGCGGGGGACGTGGGTCCCACCTCCTATCACGTGAGCACGCCGGGGTCCGAGATGCCGTTCGGCGTACCGCCCAAGCAGTTGGGGCCGGGCGGCGATTTCGGCTGGCTCAGGAAGTCCTACACCTGGATTCCGGCCTTCGGCTCGACGCTTTCGAACAGCGAGGGGGACCGGCACGGCCACAACGTGGTTGCGGGGGACTACGGCTATCTCCAGGATGCCCTGAAGATGACGGCCCCCGGCGGCAGCTATCCGGCGGTGAGCCTGTCCTGCGTTGCCTGCCACGACCCCCACGGCCGCTACCGCCGCGACCAGGACGGCTCCATTGCGGTCACGGGCAAGCCGATCCGGGGTTCGGGGAGCTACGCCACCGGCGCCGAGCCCGATGCCGCCATGGCCGTGGGCGCCTACCGGCTCCTGGGGGGGAACGGCTATTACCCCAAATCGCTGGGACCGGCTTTTTCCTTCATCAACGGGCCCCCGGCCGCGGTGGCCCCGGCCGACTACAACCGGAGCGAGAGCACCACCGCGACCCGCGTGGCCTACGGCCAGGGGATGTCCGAGTGGTGCCGGAACTGTCACCCGAACATCCACCGGGACGGCAGCGGGGGAGGGCTGGTGCACCCGGCCGGCACCGAAGCCCCCCTGGGCGGCGTCATGGTGGATTACTACAACCGCTACATCAAGACCGGGGATCTGTCCGGCGTGGAGGCCACCTCCTGGCTGTCGCTGGTCCCCTTCGAGGCGGGGACCAACAACTATGCCCTGCTGCGGAACATCGTGACGGCCACCCCCACCAAGGGGCCCAGCACCGCGGACGGCACCCCGCGCGTCATGTGCCTCACCTGCCACCGGGCCCACGCCAGCGGCTGGGACGGCGCCACCCGCTGGAACACCAAGACGCCCTACGTGACCTACAGCGGCAAGTATTCCCAGGAAGGGGAGGCCTACCAGCCCTACGGCCAGGGCCGCAGCGAGATGGAAGCCCTCAGGGCGTACTATGACCGGCCCGCGTCGCTCTTCTCGCCGGAGCAGGCGGCGCTCTGCACCAAATGCCACACGTCCGTGCCATGACCGTGGCTAGGGGATCGGGGAGCACCATGAACGAGAATCCTCCCAAGCGCATGACGTCCCGCGGGACAGCCCTCCTCATCGTCCTGTGGGCCGCCGTGCTCGCCGTGCTGGCGTGCAGCGGCTGCCACGCGCCCGTTGTCGTCGCCAAGCCCCAGTTGTTCGCCGAGGGTGAGCTGTTCCTCTACCTGGAGCCCTTCCCCCGGGACGCCAACCGGCTCGATTTCACCGTGGCGGGGGTTTCGGCGATCAAAAACGACGGCACGGAGATACCCCTCACCCTCAGGCTGACCGAGGCGACCCCCGCCACCATGAAGTGGCAGCGGATGCTGGGGTCGGCGATCCTGCCGGGGGGGCGGTACAGCGGCCTGTCGTTCCGGATTGCGGGGGCGGGCATCAAGACCGACGAGGGGCGGATGGCCCTGCTGCCGCCCGAGAAGCCGGTCATGATCGAATTCCCCTTCGTGGTGGAGCCCCAGAAGGCGGTCCTCGTCTCCCTCACGCTGGATGAAGAGGCATCGGTCAGCAAGCGCTTCAGCTTCTCGCCGGTCTTCAAGGCCGAGATCCCCGGGCGGCCCCTGTGGGGACTCACGGGCTTCGTCACCAACAAGGGGGCCAACACCATTGCGGTGTTTGACAAGCGGGAGGCCCGGGTCACGGAGTTCATCGAGACCGGGCGGGCCCCGGCCGGCATCGTCTTCGACCAGGCGGCGCGGCGGGCCTATGTGGCCCTGTCGGGCGACGACGCCGTGGAGGTCATCGACCTGATGGCCGACTATTCCCTGACCCGCATCCGCCTCAGCATCGGCGACGCCCCGGCCGAACTGGCCCTGACCCCCGACGGCAGGACCCTGCTGGTCTCCAACAGCGGCTCCAATACGCTCAGCTTCGTGGACCCGGCCTCCCAGTCGGAACTGGCTCGGGTCATCGTGGGGAGCAGGCCCGGCGCCGTGATCGTGGACCGGCTGGGACGCACGGCCTACGTGCTCAATACCCTGTCCAATTCGGTGTCGGTGGTTGACATCGCGCGGCGCGCGGTGGTCGCCACGCTGCCTACCGAAA
>JALHJW010000062.1 GCA_022839785.1 Desulfovibrio sp.
CCGGCCGGAAAAAAGGACGGGCCCCAACCCGGGAAAAAAGCAGGGGCCGATGGTGGGAGGCGGAGCGGGAAAAAGAAGAGGGGCTGAAAGCGGTCACCCGGGCGCGCCGGCGCCGGTCAGGCAGGCTATCGCCGCCTGCAGCTGCCGGACGGAGAGCTGGCCGGGGGCCGTTGCCTGCCGCTCATCGGGGGCGGCATAGGTCATGTAGCCGCCCAGCAGAATGGTGATGATCCTGCTCAGTCTGCCCGGTTCCCCCATGCAGAAGGCGATAAGGGGAAACCCCATCTGCCGGGCTTCGCACTGCAGATGCAGGACCCTGAGGACGTCGACATGGTCGTGGGCCATGGTAACGATCTTGCCGATATGGGCGCCGCTTTCCCGCTGCCGGCGAAGGGTTTCGGAGAGATCGGCTGCAGCCGGGGTCCCGCCGAAGTCATGGGAGGAAATGATCAGCCGGGTGGTCGTCCCAGCGATTCGTTCCAGCAATCGCCGGCGCAGCGAAGGCGCGGTTTTGAGCTCCAGGTCAACGTAGGCCGCCTGATGTCCGACGGCGTCCAGCAGGACCATGAGCCGGTCCTCCTCGGATGTCTCGCAAGCCCCTCCCTCCCAGGTCGGTCGGTTGGTAAAGAGAAGGGGGCGGCCGATCCGGTCCCGGAGGAGGGCCAAGTCGACCTCATGCATGGCGTCAAGGCGTATTTCAACAACGTCGACGCCGTCCAGGACCGGCAGCACGGCGGCGATGGCAGTGCCGGTGTCGGGAGCAGCCACGGCGGCGCAGATGCGGCCGGGTCGGGAGGGAGCTGCAAAATCGGTCATGACCGCATCCGCACCTACCCGGTTTTCAGGCTGCCGATGATCTGGCGGACGGAGGACAGGCCTTCCTGCCGCACGAACTCTTCCAGCCCGGCAACGATCTCTTCGGTCGCCGTGGGCCGGAAAAAGTTGGCGGTCCCCACCTGGACCGCCGTGGCCCCGGCCATCATGAATTCCAGGGCATCCTCGACAGTGGTGATGCCGCCGATGCCGACAACCGGAATGGAAACGGCCCGGGCGGCCTGCCAGACCATGCGCAGGGCGACGGGCTTGATGGCCGGCCCGGACAGCCCTCCGAAAATGTTGGCCAGCCGCGGTCTGCGGGTGCGGATGTCCACGGCCATGCCGAGCAGGGTGTTGATCAGGGAGATCGCGTCGGCGCCGGCCTCCTCGACCGAGGTCCCGGGCGCCAGCCGGATCCGGTGGACGCCGCTTTCGCCCAGGCCTTGGAGGCTCTGGATGCCCGGGCCGCCGC
>JALHJW010000024.1 GCA_022839785.1 Desulfovibrio sp.
ACAATTTTAAGTATCTGAAACAAGAAATTATAGGGATAATTATGAAAAATAGGCGGATTTTCCCGCCTGCTAAAATCAGACTAAATTAGGATTGAAATTTTGGTATCTGGAAACACGAATATTTCACTTACCAGCGCTAAAATCAGACTAAATTAGGATTGAAATAAAAGACTGATCACTTCCTCAAAGAGTTCATCATCATGCTAAAATCAGACTAAATTAGGATTGAAATCAGCTATAAGCATTGTTTTGACGGTCATAGATAAGGTGCTAAAATCAGACTAAATTAGGATTGAAATGATGTTTACTTTAAATTGTGTGTTACGTGTTCCGCCAGCTAAAATCAGACTAAATTAGGATTGAAATTAAATCAATTAGTGAGTATTACAAACCAGCCCCGGGGCTAAAATCAGACTAAATTAGGATTGAAATTTCCCCCCTCAGAAAACCTATCCATGTGATTTACTAGCTAAAATCAGACTAAATTAGGATTGAAATCTTCTATCGCACCGTATTTCTGGTCGATAGCTTCTGAGCTAAAATCAGACTAAATTAGGATTGAAATCTAAATCCTCATCCGCACAACGCATACAACCCGTGCAGGCTAAAATCAGACTAAATTAGGATTGAAATGGAAATCATAGCACAGGAATTCAGGGCAAAGCGTGAGCTAAAATCAGACTAAATTAGGATTGAAATGAAACCTGTAAAGCATTAAATGAATATAGTGTAACAGCTAAAATCAGACTAAATTAGGATTGAAATTTTTTAAACGACAAAAATTCAAGGAACGGGGTAAGTGCTAAAATCAGACTAAATTAGGATTGAAATAATAATAGTGCTTATAAAGAGATTAAGAAAAAGTTGGCTAAAATCAGACTAAATTAGGATTGAAATATTACGAAATAATCGGTGACGGTGGAACGGTAACAGCTAAAATCAGACTAAATTAGGATTGAAATTGGGAAAACTAGTTGAAAATAATGGAATCCTTAATAGCTAAAATCAGACTAAATTAGGATTGAAATTTTAACTCTTGTTAGTTATACATTGTATTAACTTATAGCTAAAATCAGACTAAATTAGGATTGAAATTTGCATCTAATTGTGATTTGATAGCGTCTTTGTTGTGCTAAAATCAGACTAAATTAGGATTGAAATTTATCAACTTGAATCCTTTCCCAATCTACTAAATATGCTAAAATCAGACTAAATTAGGATTGAAATGGTGTTTCAAAATCACGAACTATAAAAGAAGCATGGGCTAAAATCAGACTAAATTAGGATTGAAATCCGGTTTATTAACTTTGGTGTACCTGGAAGCTGATTTGCTAAAATCAGACTAAATTAGGATTGAAATCTGATTCCCTCTACTGCAACAACCCACCTGAGAGCGGCTAAAATCAGACTAAATTAGGATTGAAATTCATCAGATGAAATCATTACAGTCAAGTACGATATTGCTAAAATCAGACTAAATTAGGATTGAAATTATTCTGAAAATGTCTTCTTACTGTTACTTCATCCATGCTAAAATCAGACTAAATTAGGATTGAAATTACATTCAGGACAAATCACTGTGCCACTGCTGACTTGCTAAAATCAGACTAAATTAGGATTGAAATGATGATGAAAAAAGTAGTTGAAAACGCCGTCTTAAAGCTAAAATCAGACTAAATTAGGATTGAAATGTGGCTACGAGTTAATAGATGAAAATGAAAAAGAATAGCTAAAATCAGACTAAATTAGGATTGAAATATAAGAACATGGGTGAAGGTAAAGCCAGTAAACTAGGCTAAAATCAGACTAAATTAGGATTGAAATTTTTCAACATACTCCGTTTGGATTTTTTCACATGCTGCTAAAATCAGACTAAATTAGGATTGAAATACGCCTGTCTGTTAGATCTCCGAGTTCTTTGTCGATGCTAAAATCAGACTAAATTAGGATTGAAATGTATTTTAGGGTCGTCACCGATATTCAGGGTTAAAGGCTAAAATCAGACTAAATTAGGATTGAAATTTCAATAGAAACGCCCGCGCATTTATTGAAAATACGGCTAAAATCAGACTAAATTAGGATTGAAATATACCTTCAGTAACCGTACCGGATGATTCCTCTTCAGCTAAAATCAGACTAAATTAGGATTGAAATGACGATTAGCAGTAACATACCCATCCCGGATTAGATGCTAAAATCAGACTAAATTAGGATTGAAATTTCGTTTTAAGACGGCGTTTTCAACTACTTTTTTCAGCTAAAATCAGACTAAATTAGGATTGAAATGATTCTGAACTAACAACAAAAACGTACCCTGCAAGTGCTAAAATCAGACTAAATTAGGATTGAAATTTGTGGACCTTTTAAATCTTGAAGTGGGGAATGATTGCTAAAATCAGACTAAATTAGGATTGAAATTATTATACTCTTGGTTTTGGTTTTGATATGGATATTGCTAAAATCAGACTAAATTAGGATTGAAATATCTTCCGGTTTCATCCTTCATTGTGTTGATGGCATGCTAAAATCAGACTAAATTAGGATTGAAATGATTTAACAAGGTTGCCCCCACAATCGCATTGAAAAGCTAAAATCAGACTAAATTAGGATTGAAATTTTTTGGGTTTCGGGGGTTGTCAGTGCCTGGTGAGAGCTAAAATCAGACTAAATTAGGATTGAAATAAGTATTACAGGGTAACCCTTCGATAAATATGTTCTGCTAAAATCAGACTAAATTAGGATTGAAATTAGTCTGCACCTTATTACTCAATGTTGGGGTTGATGCGCTAAAATCAGACTAAATTAGGATTGAAATTAACACCGTTTACATTGAATCTTGTCTTCTACACGTGCTAAAATCAGACTAAATTAGGATTGAAATGATGCACCGTGTAACTGGATTTTTATGTCGTGGTTGTGCTAAAATCAGACTAAATTAGGATTGAAATTTTCAGCTGTAATTATCCTTGCGACTTCCTTATCTGGCTAAAATCAGACTAAATTAGGATTGAAATGCATGATCCAAACAGCAATCAACACGGCGGGAGCAGGCTAAAATCAGACTAAATTAGGATTGAAATGTGTATAAAGATTTCGATGGTGGAAGTGTTAAGGTAGCTAAAATCAGACTAAATTAGGATTGAAATAAGTATTTGTAATGGAAAATGTCTCAGGACTCGTTAGCTAAAATCAGACTAAATTAGGATTGAAATACAAATGTTTCCCACTTCAACCGGTTCATTTCCGAAGGCTAAAATCAGACTAAATTAGGATTGAAATTATTATTTAATATAAATTCGTTGTAGTTCTCTGTTCCGCTAAAATCAGACTAAATTAGGATTGAAATTTCAAATAACGCTCCAGGTTCATCAATTAGTAGGGGCTAAAATCAGACTAAATTAGGATTGAAATTTCTAAGGATTTCATGTAAACTGAATTTTTGTCTAAGCTAAAATCAGACTAAATTAGGATTGAAATTGGATTTCATTATCTGAGGATGTAAGGATTTTTTCGGCTAAAATCAGACTAAATTAGGATTGAAATTGGTAGCAATGATGGCATTAATCAACATATTTTAGTGCTAAAATCAGACTAAATTAGGATTGAAATGTTTGTATTCCTTGACAGTGGCCACATCTTCTTTGGTGCTAAAATCAGACTAAATTAGGATTGAAATGAACGAGGACAAGGACAAAGATGGAATCCAAAACAAGCTAAAATCAGACTAAATTAGGATTGAAATCGTGCAGAGAAGATGAAAGAAACTTATTTAAAGGTTGCTAAAATCAGACTAAATTAGGATTGAAATATAATTGAGTTTAAGCCTTTTTTGTGGTCATCATCTGCTAAAATCAGACTAAATTAGGATTGAAATGATGACAGAAGAAGACATGGTGATGAAGAATGGATCGCTAAAATCAGACTAAATTAGGATTGAAATGATTATCCGGGTCATAATCAGTTGATTTTTTAAATGCTTGTGCTAAAATCAGACTAAATTAGGATTGAAATCTCCATATCCATTGTTTCTCTGCTTTAGCGGGTCGTGCTAAAATCAGACTAAATTAGGATTGAAATGTTTATTACAGTGATAGTGGCTATGATTATGATAGTCGCTAAAATCAGACTAAATTAGGATTGAAATTACCTTTCTTAACCGTTTCAGGATCAATACTTCCAAGCTAAAATCAGACTAAATTAGGATTGAAATCAAAATCACATACTGGAAAGACAAACTTAGTGAATTGCTAAAATCAGACTAAATTAGGATTGAAATCAGAAGGCGAAATCTTAGCAAGTCAAGCCCTTAACACGCTAAAATCAGACTAAATTAGGATTGAAATGAAACCTGCAAAGCGTTAAATAATTACAGTGTAACGGCTAAAATCAGACTAAATTAGGATTGAAATGGTTTGAAGATAAGTATCTTGGATGTGCTGCTTGTGGCTAAAATCAGACTAAATTAGGATTGAAATAAGGAAGGGTATATCCCACAGAATCAGCAAAAGGGGCTAAAATCAGACTAAATTAGGATTGAAATCTATAAACTGTTTGACATCGATGACATGGGGACGAGCTAAAATCAGACTAAATTAGGATTGAAATAGGGAATAAATTCATATTTAAGAATCACTGTCCACTGCTAAAATCAGACTAAATTAGGATTGAAATTCTTGCTTCCTTTCGTCCAATTTAAAGCTTAATTTTAGCTAAAATCAGACTAAATTAGGATTGAAATGGCTAAAACCCTCTGAATTATTAATAATAAGTAACTGCTAAAATCAGACTAAATTAGGATTGAAATCCCATTAATGGTGGTTTATCATCCTCATCATGCCCTGCTAAAATCAGACTAAATTAGGATTGAAATGTGTCTGCCCGGCCCCCTGTAGTTGGGAACGGGGGGGCTAAAATCAGACTAAATTAGGATTGAAATCTTGAAGGAGTTGAATAATGAAATGACACATCTCCGGCTAAAATCAGACTAAATTAGGATTGAAATTTATCCATTCCTAACTCCCTCCTAATTTTTTCTTCATGCTAAAATCAGACTAAATTAGGATTGAAATGGTACAGGAACTGGAAAACGAAATACAAAGTCTAGAGCTAAAATCAGACTAAATTAGGATTGAAATGCAATTAGTTGCTAAGAAACAGAGAATCATCAAATAGCTAAAATCAGACTAAATTAGGATTGAAATTTGATGGTACTTCCACTAAAGATGAATTTGCTGAAAGGCTAAAATCAGACTAAATTAGGATTGAAATGAAGTTGATGGTATAGTACCTTTTTTAAAGTTATCTGGCTAAAATCAGACTAAATTAGGATTGAAATGATAGAAACAAGGCTTATACTTGTTTATTTACTCTAGCTAAAATCAGACTAAATTAGGATTGAAATTGGACTAAATATATTTTATATACTTCTCCATGATCAGCTAAAATCAGACTAAATTAGGATTGAAATTTAAGAGTATTGATTTTAAAGCCCTACGAAAACAAGGCTAAAATCAGACTAAATTAGGATTGAAATAGGGCTGGGTAGTGTTTTCAGGTTTGAAGGCGTCAAAGCTAAAATCAGACTAAATTAGGATTGAAATCCCATTCAATCTCACTAACTATGTTCTGAGGCCGTGCTAAAATCAGACTAAATTAGGATTGAAATGACATGGTACAGGATGGAATACTTGTTGAGAAAAAAGCTAAAATCAGACTAAATTAGGATTGAAATCTCTTTAGCTTCTGTGAATTGATTGACACTGGATGGGCTAAAATCAGACTAAATTAGGATTGAAATTAATCTGTTGAATTACCTCTGGGTGCTGCGGAGCACTGCTAAAATCAGACTAAATTAGGATTGAAATGGGATAACCAGCACATCGGTTGCTTTTAAAGTTTCAGGCTAAAATCAGACTAAATTAGGATTGAAATATTGGATGGCTGAGATTAACATCCCCAAAGGGAGTAAGCTAAAATCAGACTAAATTAGGATTGAAATATCACTAAGGAATTAGTGTTTGATGGAGATACTAATGCTAAAATCAGACTAAATTAGGATTGAAATCCTATCTTTAGTTTTCTTATATAAGTATCTCAAAGCGCTAAAATCAGACTAAATTAGGATTGAAATTTTTATATCGGTGAATCTTTGTTCTTCAATAGGCATTGCTAAAATCAGACTAAATTAGGATTGAAATGAAGGAATTGTATAGTAGTAGTAAATTTAAGATGACTGCTAAAATCAGACTATTTTAGTGAGATTTATA
>JALHJW010000063.1 GCA_022839785.1 Desulfovibrio sp.
CTGCGAGGCCTGCTTCTCCGACGGGGAGTGCGTGATCGCGGACGACATGGCGGACCTGTACAGGGCGCTGGAAAGGGCGGACGCCATCATTGTGGCCAGCCCCATATACTTCTCGGGGATGAGCGCCCAGACCAAGGTCGCGGTGGACCGCTGCCAGGCCCTTTGGGCCCGCAGGCAGGTGCTGAAGCTTTCCCGCCCTCCGGCCAGGGGCGGAATCATCCTCTGCGCCGCGCAGCCCCGGGCCAGGTTCGACAACGCCGCCTCGGAGCTCAGGGCCTTCCTGTACGGCATCGGCGTGGACCCGGAACGGACGCTGACCTTCCCCGGGATGGAAGGCCCGTCCGCCGCCCGGGAGCGCCCGGACCTGCTCTCCCAGGCCCGGGAGCTGGGAAGGGCGCTCACCAGCCGTCCATAGTCCGCACGCTGCGCCTCATCCAAAGGAACGTCCCTATGGCCAGGATGGACGCGGCCAGCAGGCCAATGAGGGCCACGGCCTCGCTCTCCACCACCTCGCCGGCCACGGCGAAGCCGTTGAACACCGCGTGCAGCAGCACCGCCGCCAGGTAATAGGGCAGGGAGCTGGCCTTGATGCCCCTGGCCCCGAAGAGGTAGCGGCGGGCGATGCCGTACCCGAATATGGCCGTGGCCGAGGCGTGCAGAAGGGTGGATGAGATCGCCCTGACCAGGGCCGTGGCCATGAACACGTCGAACCCGGACACCAGGGCGGTGCTGTTGTACAGCACGTTCTCCAGGGCCGCGAAGCCCAGTCCTGCCGCGGCCCCGTAGATGAATCCGTCCTCAGGCTCCCTGATCTTGTTCCTTATGGCCATGACCCCCCAGCCCTTGGTCCATTCCTCGGCCAGGGGGGCGATCACCACCGACAGGAACACTATCTCCAGGGTGGGGTCGTAGGGCTCGAAGGACCAGAATCCCTCCGAGAAGACCGAGCCCGGGATGTAGAGGGCGGCGATGGCCAGGCTCTCCAGCAGCACCGCGCCCAGCACCGAGACCACCATTCCGAAGAGGTACACGGAGAGCACGTACCTCCAGCGCTCGCGGTTGTAGGTCTCCGAGTTCCTAATCCAGATCAGGTATATCAGGGACGGCGCGATGGCCGCCACCAGGACAATGGCCAACTCCCAGAGCTCCATGGGGCACCCGTCCCATTAAGAAATGTATGTCCATATCAACATGCCGATTCAGGCGTCCGTCCCGTAGTGGCGCGGCGAGTCCCTCGGGGCGGGCGCGGGCAGCGGACGTTCGTCCCTGGTCTCCTC
>JALHJW010000064.1 GCA_022839785.1 Desulfovibrio sp.
TGAAGAGAGTCCATCTTTTATCGAACATAAAAAAATTGTACCATTGGTCTTCGCCCGCTGTCAATATGATGGCGCCCGCCGCGGAAAAACCGCCGGTCTGCCGGGGCATGATCCGGGGGCGGCGCTGACAGCGGATGCCCCAGGAACAGGAGAACAGGAGGAAGCATGGGAACAGGCATGAATTCCCGGCGGCTGGCCGTTTTGTGTCTGACCGTCTGGGACGGGGAGAGGCGGGCCGTCCAGCCCCGCATCGAGTCCCTGATTTACCGGTCATCCCTGGCCGCCAATGACCGCCATCTGGCGGTGATGCTGGTTAACGGGGTACTTCGGCGGATGCAGGACCTCGATGGGGTCATCGCCAGCTATTCCAGTTTTCCCCTGGCAAGGATGAAATCACTGACGCTCATGGCCCTCCGGGTGGGGGTCTACCAGCTGCTCTTTCTCGACCGCGTGCCTGACTCGGCCGCCGTCAATGAAACCGTGCAGGTCCTGAAGAAGGAGCATCAGCCCCGCTGGCTCATCAATTTCGTCAACGGGGTCCTGCGCTCCGTTGCCGGGAACCGGGCCGTTCTTTCGCAGGCGGCCCGGGAGGACACTGTCCTCAATCATCCAGAGTGGCTCGTCAGCCGGTGGCGGGCTGCGTTCGGGCCGGAAAGGGCCCGGGCGATCTGCCGGCGCAACAACCGGGAGCCGCCGCTCACCCTGCGGGTCAACACCCTGCGGGCCGAGGCGGCAGGGCTTGCGGCCATGCTGCGGATGAAGGGATACGCAGTGCGGCCGGGCACGTATGCGCCGCAGGCATTGGTGGTCGAATCATTTTCGGGCCCTGTTGCCGAGCTTCCCGGCTACGCGGAGGGCCTGTTTCATGTGCAGGACGAGGCGGCGCAGCTGGTGCCCCTGCTGCTGGCTCCGTTTGACCGGCAGGCCGGGAACCTGGATGCCTGCGCCGGGCTGGGGGGAAAAACCTGTCAGTTGGCCCAGCTGATTGGGGAGCAGGCGGAACTGGCCGCCGTCGAGCCCAACCGGCATCGTTTCCGGCTGCTGGAGGAGAATATCCGGCGCCTGCGCCTGACTGAGCGGGTCAGGCTGTTCCAGGGCCGGCTGGAGGATTTCGCCGCAACCGGGCCGCCGCCGTTCCACCGGATCGTGGTGGACGCGCCCTGCTCCGGCACCGGCGTCATAGGGCGTCACCCGGATATACGCTGGAACAGGCAGCCCGCGGATCTGCCGGTATTGCAGCAACAGCAGCTGAACCTTCTGCGCCGGGCCGCCT
>JALHJW010000065.1 GCA_022839785.1 Desulfovibrio sp.
GTTCGCCGTCGGGCCGAAGCGCCCGGGCGCCCCGCCGGAGGTCGTCCGAAGGCCGGGCAACACGGGGCCGGCGTTCTGAGTCCCCAACCCGTAGCACGCCACACGCCGTGTGCCGCGGCTGCGTGGTCTTGAGCAAGCGGACGGCACACGGCGTGTGCCTGCTACGGGCGGGCAGGCATGGGCGCCTTCAGCCACGCGGCGTTCATCGCGTAGTGCTGCTTGCTGGAGATGAGGTGGATCACTCCGTCGGGCGTCTGGCACACGGAGAGATAGCCGCGCGGCTCGGCCGAGTCGGGGCCCAGGGTGAACTTGCCCGTGTTGCCGCCGCCGTCCACCTCGCGCGGCGGGCCATCGTCGGTAATCAGTCGCCGGACGGGCCAGGTCTTGCCCTCGTCCAGCGAGAGCGCGCCGAAGAGCCCCGTCACCTTGCGCTCCTGGCCGGCCGCGTCCGTCAGCGCCATCCCCTTGGTGAACGAGGCGAAGAAGATCGGCCCCTCCTTCAGGCGCAAGAGCACGCACCGCTGGCCGCCGCCGATCGGCTCGAATGGGCTGGCCGAGTAGGTCCAGGTCTCGCCGGCGTCGTCGGAGAGGCTCTGGGGCATGCGCCCGTCGATCGTGTTGCCGCGCCCGAGGGCCATGAGCCGCCCGCCGGACAGCTCCACCACGGCCGCGTGGATTCCGGCGATCCAGGCGCCGCGCGCGCCGGCCTTGAACTCCGGCTGGGGCTTGCCCTCGCCCGGATCGCGCCACGCGGCACCGTCGGGGCTCAGATGCACGGCCGTGCCGCCCTGCCCGCCCGGCGCCGCGTCGCACGGGAGCACGATGAAGCCGCCCTGCGTGCGGAAGACCGTCTCCACGGGCTGGCGGCGCATCCCGTGCTCGGGGGCGATCAGGCGGGCCTGCGACCACGTGGCGCCGCTGTCCGCGGACGTGCGGAGCACCAGCGCCAGGTTTCCCCACGTGGCCGCGGCCGAAAGGCCCACGAAATGGTAGATCGTGTCCTTCCCGTCAAACCACAGGGCCGGCGCGTGGTCGTTGCGGTCCGGGGCGTCCCAGAAGGGCGACGCCTCCTCCCACTCCTCCGCGCCGTGGCGCAGCCGGCTGGCAAGGGCTCCTTGCCTAGGCGTGCGCCGAAATGGCATTGGCCGCCTCCAACAGTGCTTGCGCAATCTCGGGGACACGCTCCGCCTTGAGCCGGCTCGTGGGAAAGGCGACGCTCATCGCGGCCACCACCTTGCCGTCGATG
>JALHJW010000066.1 GCA_022839785.1 Desulfovibrio sp.
GGAGGATGTTGTGAAGGGCAAATTTTTCGGACTGCTGATGATTATTGCGGTCATGGCGGCAGGCACCGCCTGGAGCGGGGATGATGAAACACAGTCGCCTCCCGATTTCAGCACCATCGAGGAGCTTGACCTGGAGACGGCGCAGAAAATGGCCATCGCCTCCAATCCGACGATGAGCGCAGCCCTGGCGCGCGTGGAACAGGCCAGAGCCCGGGTCGGGCAGGCGGTCGCCGCCTGGAGGCCCCGCCTTGATGCGACCGCCAGCGGCGGCCGGACCAGGATGTCGGAAAATGCCTGGGAAATAAACAGGGCCCTGAGCCGGATCTCGGGCCGGGATTTCGACCGGACGACCGAGGATTATGCCGCCGGTCTTCAGGCCTCCTGGGTCCTGTTTGACGGCTTTTACCGGTCATTCAATGAACAGCAGGCCCGGTACGGCGAGGAATCGGCGGATGCCTCCCGGACCGATGCGCAGCGCCTTCTGGTGGCCGCGGTTGCCGAGGCGTTTTTCAATGCTCAGCTGGCCCAGGCCAATGTCGGGATCGCCGAGGCGGACAGCGAATTCTATGCCCAGCAGCTGCGCGACGCGGAAAACCGCTACGAAGTGGGAGCGGGACCCTGGGGCGATGTGCTCAATATCCAGGTCCAGATCAACTCCGCCCAAACCGCCCTCCTGCTCGCCAGGCGGGAATTTGAGGCGGTCTGTTACGGACTTGCCGCCCTGCTCGGCATCCCTGATGCGGCCTTTCCTCCGCATGTCCGTTTGAGTCCCCTGGACGAGAAGATCGACGTCACCAAAAACGGGGACGACCCGGAGACGCTGATCGAGGAGGCCCTGGAGCAGCGGCCGGACGTCGCCGAACTGGAGCTGATCGTGAAGCAGGCCGAGGCGGCGGTCGGCAAGGCCGAGGCCCTGTTTTATCCCGTCCTTGAGCTGGCCGGCGGCGCCAGCGGCGTCAACCAGGGCGACGGCACCCTGACCGAGGATGATTTCAGCACCTCCGTCGTGCTCAACCTGTCATGGAACCTGTATGCCGGCGGCGAGGACAGGGCCAGGCGGTTTGAAGCCGAGCAGGCCCGCCGGGAGGCCAAGTACGCCCTCCTGGACCTGCGCAACAGGATTGCCGCCGAGGTGCGCCAGGACCTGACCCTGCTGGAGGCGGCCCGTGAACAGGTCGTGCTGCAGCGCGAAAGCGTACGGCTGGTGGAAGAGAACCGCGAACTG
>JALHJW010000067.1 GCA_022839785.1 Desulfovibrio sp.
ATCCTCCACAAAGGTCTGAATCCTGCGCGGCCGGGCATAGACCGTTTCGCCGGGGCTGAGGGCGAGGCGCTCGGCGCCGTCGCGGGAGAGTTCCGCCTCAACGGTCTTGCCGGTGCCGCGCACCAGGAGCTCTACCCGCACGGCCGGGCCCACGGACTGGATGTGGCGCACCTGGGCCTCCACGGCGTCGGCGGTCTGGCTCCGCTCCACCTCGATGTCGTGGGAGCGCACATACCCCACTGCCGCTTCGGGGGTGGTGGCCCGCGCCTGTTGCCCCTGCCCGGTCCGGCAGTGGAAGAGGTTGACGCTGCCCAGGAAGTCGAAGACAAAGGGATTGGCCGGCTGGTCGTAGACCTCCGCCGGGGTACCCACCTGCTCGATCCGCCCCCTGTTCATGACCACGATCCGGTCGGCCACTTCCAGGGCCTCTTCCTGGTCGTGGGTGACGAAGACGCTGGTGACGTGGATCTCGTCGTGGAGCCGGCGCAGCCAGCGCCGCAGCTCCACCCGCACCTTGGCGTCCAGAGCGCCGAAGGGCTCGTCCAGGAGCAGCACCTTGGGTTCCACGGCCAGGGCCCGGGCCAAGGCCACCCGCTGGCGCTGGCCGCCGGAGAGCTGGGACGGGAAGCGGGCGGCAAGCCCCTCAAGCTGCACCAGGCGCAGGAGCTCGTGAACCCGCTCCCTGATCTCCTGTTTCGACCGCCTCTCCCGGCGCGGCTTCACGGTGAGGCCGAAGGCCACGTTCTCCTCCACGGTCATGTGCCGGAACAGGGCGTAGTGCTGGAACACGAAGCCGACCTGACGCTCCCGCACGTGGCGGTCGGTGGTTTCCTCGCCGTCGAAGCGGATCGAGCCGGCGTCCGGCGTCTCCAGGCCGGCGATGATCCGCAACAGGGTGGTCTTGCCCGAGCCCGAGGGGCCCAGGAGGGCGGTCAGCTCCCCGGAGGGGACGGCCAGGTTCACGTTGTCCAGGGCGGTGAAGCTGCCGAACTGCTTGGTGACGTTGGCGATCTCGATGCTCATGTCTTGGTTCCTTTATTTCGCTGCGGCGTCCGGGTCAGGCGTCGGCGCGCATCCGCCACTCGACCACGCTCTTCAGGACCAGGGTGACCAGGGCCAGCAGGGCCAGGAGCGAGGCCACGGCAAAGGCGGCGGCGTAGTTGTACTCGTTGTAGAGGATCTCCACGTGGAGGGGGATGGTGTTGGTCTCGTTTTTTAATGAT
>JALHJW010000002.1 GCA_022839785.1 Desulfovibrio sp.
GACCCAGGGGTGGTCGATCTCGATGTCCAGGCCCGGGTTGGTCAGGGCGATGATCTTGCCGCCGCGCGCCTTGACCTCGATGAGGTTGCTCTTGACCTTGCTGAAGAGGTCGTCGGCCAGGGCCACGGCGAAGCTCGGGAACTTGGGGTCGATGAGCGCGATGGGGCCGTGCTTCATCTCGCCGGCGGCATAGCCCTCGGCGTGGATGTAGCTGATCTCCTTGAGCTTGAGCGCGCCTTCCATGGACAAGGGGTAGTAGGGGCCGCGCCCCAGGTAAAGGAAACTCTTGGCCTCGGAGTAGAGGCGGGCCAAGCGCTGCGCCGTGTCGCGCATGGCGTGCAGGTTGTCGTCCAGCACCTTGGGCATGGCGCGGATGCCGTCGAGGGCCGCGGCGCGGTCCTCGTCGGGGAGCACGCCCTTGCGCGCCGCGTAGGCCAGGGCCATGAGCAGAAGCATGACCATCTGCGAGCACATGGCCTTGGTGGAGGCCACGCTGATCTCCGGCCCGGCCTGGGTGTAGATGACGTGGTCGGATTCGCGCGCCACCGAGGAGCCCACCACGTTGCACAGGCCGATGACCGGCGCGCCCTTCTCGCGCGCCAGACGCATGCCCGCCAGGGTGTCGGCGGTCTCGCCGGACTGGGAGATGGCCAGGACATGGTCCCCCGCGCCGAGGATCGGGTCCATGTAGCGGAACTCCGAGGCGATGGCCACGTCCACGGGCACGCGGGCCAGCTTCTCGATGACGTACTTGCCCCACAGCCCGGCGTAGTACGAGGTGCCGCAGGCCACGATGACCAGACGGCCGGGCAGCGGCAGGGCCTCCAGCTCGGGCAGGCTCACCGCCGCGCCCGCGCCGCCCTTGCCGTTGACGCGGCCCGTGAGGCAGTCGCGGATGACCTTGGGCTGCTCGAAGATTTCCTTCAGCATGAAGTGCTTGTATCCGCCCTTCTGCGCGGCCTGCACGTCCCAGGTGATGGTCTGGGGCGTCTTCTCCTTGCGCGCCAGGGTGGCCACGTCCAGGATCTCCCAGCGGTCGGCGTCGATGATCACCATCTCGCCGTCGTCGATGAAGACCACCTCGCGCGTGTAGGGCAGGAAGGCCGGGACGTCCGAGGCCAGGAAGTTCTCCCCCACGCCCAGCCCCAGGACCAGCGGGCTCTGCTTGCGCGCGGCCCAGAGGCGGCCGGGGTTGTCCGCGCTGACCACGACCACGGCGTAGGCCCCCTCGGCGCGCGCCAGGGCCTTGGACAGGGCCTCGCGCATGCTGGAGCACTCCTTGCGGCACTCGCCCAGGAGCTTGACCAGGACCTCGGTGTCGGTCTCGGAGACGAAGGTGATGCCCTTGGCCGTGAGTTCGGCCTTGAGTTCGGCGTAGTTCTCGATGATGCCGTTGTGCACCAGGGCGATGCGGCCCGAGGCGTCCAGATGCGGGTGGGCGTTGACCTGGTTGGGCACGCCGTGCGTGGCCCAGCGCGTGTGCGCCAGGGCCGCCGTGGCGTTCATCACGTTGCCCGCCCGCTCCAGGGCCTGCTCCAGCGCGCCGAGCTTGCCCGGCTCCTTGATGACCTCGATGGCCCCGCGGCGCAGGAAGGCCACGCCCGCCGAGTCGTAGCCCCGGTATTCCAGGCGGCGCAGGCCCTCCATGCAGACGGGCACGGCCGGACGGTGGCCGGAGTATCCGATGATTCCGCACATGGCGTTGTCTCCGTTATGGCGTCGGGGCCTACGCCCCGAGTTTGGCGACGAAATCCGGCCAGACGGCGAGCAGGGCGCGCAGCGCCTTGCCCCGGTGGCTCACCGCGTTCTTCTCCTCGCGGCTCATCTCGGCCGCGCGGCGGGACCCGGGCGACTCCCTGTCGATGAACAGGGGATCGTAGCCGAAGCCGTTCCCCCCACGCAGGTCGTGGGCCACGCGGCCTTCCCAGGTCCCGCGCAGGGCGGTCTCGGCCCCGCCGAGCGCCCCCGGCGCGGCGGCCGCGATGACCGAAACGAAGCGGCAGCCGCGCCGCTCGTCCGGCACGCCCGCGAGCGCGGCCAGGAGTTTTGCGTTGTTGCGCGCGTCCGTGGCCCCGGGGTCCGCATAGCGGGCCGAGTAGACGCCCGGCGCGCCGCCCAGCGCGTCCACCTCCAGCCCCGAATCGTCGGCCACGGCCACGAGGCCCGTGGCCGCGGCCACGGCCCGGGCCTTGAGCAGGGCGTTCTCCTCGAAAGTCGCGCCGGTCTCCTCGATCTCGCCGATCTCGGGATGGTCGGCCAGTCCGCGCACCGCGACCCCGAGGGGGGCGAGCAGGGCGGAGAGTTCGTGGATCTTCCCGGAATTGCGCGTGGCCAGGACGACGACGGCGGGTGCGGCGGTGGGGGACAAGGCGTTTCCTTTGTCGGCGGGTTGCCGACATGGCTTCTATCCCGAATCCCCCCCGCAGGCAAGACGCGGGGCGGCCGCGGCCTCAGTCCGCCGCCTCGTCGCGGCGCTCGCCCCCCAGGGCCGGGGGCAGGGCCAGGGTCACGGTGGTGCCCTTGCCCTCCACGCTCTCGATGTGCACGTCGCCCCCGAGGTCGTCGAAAATCTTCTTGATCATGGCCAGCCCGAGGCCCGCGCCCTTGTCCTTGGTGGAGAAGAAGGGGTTGAAGACCTTGGGCAGGTCGGCCGCGGCGATGCCCACGCCCGTGTCCTCCACGGAGAGGGCCACGCGGCCGCGCCTGAGGCCCGTGCGGATGGTCAGGGCCCCGCCCGAGGGCATGGCCTCCTTGGCGTTCTTCACCAGGTTGATCAGGGCCTGCTTGAGCAGCTCCGGGTCGCCCTTGCCCAGCGGCAGCCCGGCCGCCAGCTCCATGCTCGGCACGATGCACAGCTTCTCGCAGTCCAGGGTCATGACGTTCATGGTCTCGCGCACCAGCTCGTTGACGTCCACCTCCCCGCCCGCGTCCCCCGCGCCCTCGGTGGGCCGCGCGAAGTTGAGGATGCTGGCGAGGATGCCGTCCAGCCGCCGCGACTCCTGCAGGATGATGCCCGCCTTCTCGCGCGCGTTCTCGTCCAGGCTCTCGTTGCGCATCAGCGAGTTGGCGAAGCCGGAGATGGCGAAGAGCGGGTTCCTGATCTCGTGCGCCAGATAGGTGGAGAGTTCGCCGATGCTGGCCAGCCGCTCGGACTGCTGCAGCCGCTGCTCCATGCGCGTGCGGTTGGTCACGTCGCGCCTGACCTCGGCCACGTGGCTCAGCCGCCCCTGGCTGTCGAAGATGGGGTAGGCGGCCACGCGGTGGTAGTGCAGGCGGCCGTTCTCGTCCACGAAGCTGTGCACCGCCTCGGACTTGCGGCCCGTGCGCAGGGAGCGCAGGGCCGGGCAGTCGGTGTCCGGCCCCTCGCAGAGGCGGTCGTGGCCCGAGAAGACCTCCCAGAGATGCCGGGTCAGGAACTCCTCGCGCGGGCGGCCCCGGCTCTCCCAGACCCGCTTGTTGACGTCCACGATGCGGCCCGAGGCGTCGATGAGGATCAACTCCTCCTGGACCTCGTCCATGACCGTCTCGAAGAGGGTGCGCGTGCGAGAGAGGTCCAGGCGGCAGGAGAGGCAGAGGCGCTCTGGATCGAACAGGGTGAGGAAGAAGACCGACTCGGCCGGGCCGAAGACCAGGGTCTTGTCCGGGGCCAGGGCCCGGGCGCGCTCGAAGATCTCCCCCGAACCCAGGGCGAAGAGGATGTCCAGGTCCGGCGACTCGCGGGCCAGATCGCGCAGGGTGTCGTGGATCGCGAGGCCGGGGAAGCGCGCGGCCAGGGCCGGGCCGTCGCCGTTCTCGGGCACCGCGGCCACGAGCTTCAGCTCCGCGGCCACCTGGGCCGAGATGCCGCCCGAAAGCAGCGTGAGCAGCTTCTCGAACTCCGGCCCGCCGCCCGCCACGGCAACGCTGTGCACGCAGCCCGTCTGCCCCCCGGCCCTGGTCCCGTCCTGTGCGTCCATCCCGGTCTCCATGTCCGCCGAAAATCCCACGCCTTGACCGATTTGTACCCCGCCGGACAGGCGATGGCAAGGCGGGCGGAAAATTGCCCGGCCCAGGCCCGCCCAGGCCGCTAGCCAGCCGCCCGGAAATGGTCTAGGACCGCCCCATGCGACCCATTCCCGTATTCGTCGTCTCCCTGGGCTGTCCCAAGACCCGGGTGGACACCGAGCGTTTCCTCACGGCCCTGGGGCCGGTCACCGCCGTGGAGGACCCCGCCAGGGCCCGGCTCATCTTCGTAAACACCTGCGGCTTCATCGCCCCGGCCATCGAGGAGTCCGTGGCCACCATCCTGGAGCTGGCCCAGAGCGCGGCCGAGGCCGGGGAGAAGGAGCGGCCCCTGCTGGCCGCGGCGGGCTGCCTGGTCTCCCGCTTCGGCAAGGAGAGCATGGCCGCCGAGCTGCCCGAGGCGGATCTCTGGCTGCCCCTGGACGACATGGCTGCCTGGCCCGGTCTGGTCCTGGCGGCGCTGGGCGAGGAGCGCCCCGTGTCCTCGGCCCCGCGCCAGGCGACCACGCCGGAGGGCTACGCCTATCTCAAGATCGCCGAGGGCTGCGGCCACGCCTGCACCTTCTGCACCATCCCCTCCATCCGGGGCCGCCTCGCCTCCGCGCCGCTCCCGGGCCTGCTGGACGAGGCCAGGGCGCTCATCGCCCAGGGCACGCCGGAACTCGTGCTGGTGGCCCAGGACCTCACGGCCTGGGGCCGCGACCTGGAGGGCCCCGAGCGGCTCGTCGATCTCGTGGAGGGCCTCGCCCGCCTGCCGGACCTGCGGCGGCTGCGCCTCATGTACCTCTACCCGGCCGGGCTGACCGACGACGTCCTCGCCCGTCTGGCCGACGTCGGCCCGCCCTTCGTGCCCTATTTCGACATCCCCCTGCAGCACGCCCACCCGGACATCCTGCAGCGCATGGGCCGTCCCTTCGCCGCGGACCCGCGCCGGGTCGTGGACCGCGTGCGCGCCCGCTTCCCGGACGCGGCCCTGCGCACCAGCCTGATCGTCGGCTTCCCGGGCGAGACCGAGGAGCACGTGCGGACCCTGGAACGCTTCGTGGCCGAGGCGCGCTTCCACTCGCTCGGCGTCTTCGCCTACCAGGCCGAGGACGGCACCCCGGCCGCCGGCCTGCCGGACCAGATCGATCCGGAGGAGCGCGAGACGCGCCGCGGCCGCGTCATGGAGTTGCAGCGCGGCATCAGCGCCGAAATCCTGGAAGGGTTCGTGGGCAAACGGCTGGACGTGGTGGTGGACGAGCCCTCCCCGGAATGGCCCGGGCTGTTCGTGGGCCGCGCATGGTTCCAGGCGCCGGAGGTGGACGGCGTGACCTACGTGAGCGGCCCCGGGACCGCGCCGGGCCGCGTGGTCAGCGCCTTGATCCAAGATTCACAAGAATATGACATGTCCGCCTTGACCGAGTGAAATCCGGCACAATACAGGCGATTCCTGGGTTTTGGGGGCATTTTCCCGGTTGCCAACCCCTCACGCGTGTGCTAGGGGCAGGAAAAATTTTCGGCTGAGGAGCCTGGAGGAAGGACCACTATGAACGTATCCGCTCAAAACGATCACGTGAAGGCGCAGACCCCTATGGACATGGATGACGTCAATTTCGAGTCCGCACTTGAGAATTACCTGAACGCGGATTTCGGCGATCTGGATGAAGGCACCATCGTCCCCGGCGAGGTCGTGCGCATCGGCAAGGAACACGTCCTGGTGGACGTCAATTTCAAATCAGAGGGCCAACTGCCCATCGCCGAGTTCATCGACGCCGAAGGCAAGCTGACCGTCAAGGTCGGCGACCAGATCGACGTCTACGTGGTCAACAAGAACGAATCCGAGGGCACCATCACGCTGTCGCGCGAACGCGCCAAGCGGATGAAGCTCTTCGACAAGCTGGAGGACGTGCAGGAAGGCGAGAAGACCATCACCGGCCGCATCGTCCGCCGCGTCAAGGGCGGCTACACCGTCGACCTCGACGGCGTGGAGGCCTTCCTCCCCGGCTCGCACGTGGACCTGCGCCCCGTGCCGGACATGGACGCCCTGGTCGGCCAGGACTTCGACTTCCGCGTCCTGAAGATCAACCGCCGCCGCTCCAACGTCATCGTCTCCCGCCGCGTGCTCCTTGAGGAGCAGCGCGAGGGCATGCGCAAGGAACTGCTCTCCACCCTGTCCGAGAGCCAGGTGGTCACGGGCAAGGTCAAGAACATCACCGAGTACGGCGTCTTCGTCGATCTCGGCGGCCTCGACGGCCTGCTGCACATCACGGACATGTCCTGGAAGCGCATCCGCCACCCCAAGGAGATGGTTTCCCTGGGCCAGGAGCTGGAGCTGAAGGTCCTGTCCTTCGACCGCGACACCAACAAGGTTTCCCTGGGCCTGAAGCAGCTCGTGCCCGATCCGTGGGAGAACATCGCGGGCAAGTACCCCGAGGGCGCGCGCTTCAAAGGCAAGGTCACCAACCTCGTGGACTACGGCTCCTTCGTGGAGCTGGAGCCCGGCGTGGAAGGCCTGGTCCACATCTCCGAGATGTCCTGGACCCGCAAGCTGCGCCATCCTTCCCAGATGGTCTCCGCGGGCGAGGAGGTCGAGGTCGTGATCCTCGGCGTGGACCCCGACAAGAAGCGCATCTCGCTCGGCATGAAGCAGATCAAGCCCAACCCCTGGGACATCGTGGCCGAGAAGTACCCCGAGGGCACCATCCTTGAGGGCGCGATCAAGAACATCACCGAGTTCGGCCTGTTCATCGGCATCGAGGACGGCATCGACGGCCTGATTCACGTCTCGGACATCTCCTGGACCAAGAAGGTCCGCCACCCGAGCGAGATGTTCAAGGTGGGCGACATGGTTCAGGCCAAGGTCCTGACCGTGGACAAGGAGAACGAGAAGTTCACCCTGGGCGTCAAGCAGCTCTCCGAGGACCCCTGGAACCACGTGCCCGGCAAGTACCCCGTGGGCAACGTGCTCACCGGCACCGTGACCAACATCACGGACTTCGGCCTCTTCGTCGAGGTCGAGGAGGGCATCGAGGGCCTGATCCACGTCTCCGAGATCAGCTCCAAGAAGATCAAGGACCCGGGCGAACTCTTCAAGGAGGGCGTCCAGATCCAGGCCAAGGTCATCCACGTCAGCGCCGACGAGCGCCGTCTGGGCCTGTCCATCAAGCAGCTCAAGGAAGAGGAGGAGCGCAAGCGTTCCAAGGAGTTCCGCGCCCCGGGCGACTCCGGCTTCACCCTGGGCGACGTGATGCAGCAGCAGATGGACGCGGCGCAGCAGGGCGGCGATGGCCCCGAGCAGTCCTAAGCCCGGCTTCAGCCAGAGGCATCCCTTCCTCTTCGGCTTCACGCTGATACTGGCGGCCGTGGTCCTCCTGACGGGGGCCATGGCCGCCTTTCGCCATTACGTGGGCGGCAAGACCCTCTTCCCGCCCGAGCGGCGTCTCGCCCTGGTGCGCGTGGACGGCCTCATCGCCGACCCCGAGAAGATCAACGCCTTCATCGCCACGCTGAAGCGCGACGACACGGTCAAGGGCGTGGTCGTGCGCATCGACTCGCCCGGCGGCGTGGTGGCCCCGAGCCAGGAGATCCGCGCCGCCGTGGCCGACCTCGCCGGGCTCAAGCCCGTGGTCGCCTCGCTCTCGGCCGTGGCCGCCAGCGGCGGCTACTACGTGGCCTGCGGCGCGCCGGTGATCGTCGCCAACCCCGGCACCCTCACCGGCTCCATCGGCGTGCTCTACCAGACCTCGGACATGCAGGGGCTGATGGAGAAGCTGGGGATCAAGCACGACATGATCACGAGCGGCAAGTACAAGGGCGCGGGCTCCCCCTTCTTCCCGCTCACGCCCGAGCAGCGCGACCAGCTCCAGGCCATGGTCCTGGACATCCACCGCCAGTTCGTGGACGACGTGGCCGCCAGCCGCAGGATGCCGCGCGAGAAGGTCGAGGCGCTGGCCCAGGGGCAGGCCTTCACCGGCCGCCAAGCCTTCGAGAACGGCCTGGTGGACCGCCTCGGCGGCCTGGACGCGGCCTACGCCCTGCTCAAGGAGCAGGCGGGGCTCACGGGCGAAATCCCGGTGCTCGAAGGCCCGCCCAAGGAACGCACGGGCATCCTGCGCGAGCTGCTCTCGGAATTCGCCGCGGACATCACCGGCAGACTGCTGCTGCAGTAACCGCCCACACGGCCGGGCCTCCCGTTTTGGCGAGGCCCTCTTCCGCCTCTCCTCCTCTCTTCCGGAAGCCGCTTGCCGCGCGCCTAGACCAGTCCCGCGCCGATGGCCAGGCTGAGGGCGAGGAGCATGACGCCCACGAACAGGCGCACGGTCTCTATGGTGGTCTTGCCGAGCAGCCTGACCCCGAGGAACGCGCCGAGGAAGGCGGAGAGGGTGGCCGCGACCACGGGCCAGGGATGCCGGGCCACGCCCGCGCGGGAGATGAGGTCCGCGTAGATGGAGAGGCGCGAGAGGTCCACGAGGCAGGCGATGACCACGCCGGTGGCCACGAAGGCCTCCTTGGACAGGCCCGCCTTGAGCAGAAAGGCGCTGCGGAACGCGCCCTGATGGCCCGAGAGGCCGCCAAAGAAGCCCGAAAGCAGGCCGCCCAGCGGCAGCCAGCGCGGATGGATGGACATCTGCTTGTGCACGGGCCGCAGCTCCAGGATCGAAAACCCGGCCATGAGCGCGGCCACCACCAGGCCGATGGGCCGCACGGCGTGCTCCCTGCCCCACAGCGCGTAGGTGGCCAGGGGCGCGAGGTCGGCCAGGGCCAGCAGCGCCCGCGCGCCGAGAAAGGCGGCGGCGAAGGCGGGCAGGCCGAAGAGCAGCACGGAACGCAGGTCCGCCCGGCGGCCGATGAGCCAGAGCTTGAAGCAGTTGCCCGCGAAATGCACGATGGCCGTCTGGGCCACGGCGATCTCCAGGGGGAAGAAGACCGCGAAGACCGGGGTGAGCAGCGTGCCCAGGCCGAAGCCGGAGAACAGGGTCAGACCGGAGGCGAACAGGGCCGCGAGGGAGACGACGAGGATTTCCATGTGCATGATGTACCCGGGAATTGTGGCGGAGAAAAGTCGGAAATACCCTTCGCGCGGCGGAACGAAAAAGGCCCGCCCCCTCGCGGGGACGGGCCTGCTACGGCGTATGACGGAGGCGTTCGCGCGAGGCGGGGGGCTAGTACATGCCGCCCATGCCGCCCATGCCGCCGCCGGGCATGGCCGGGGCGTCCTTCTTGTCCTGGGGCTTCTCGGCGATGGCGCACTCGGTGGTCAGCAGCAGACCGGCCACGGAGGCAGCGTTCTGCAGGGCGATGCGGGTGACCTTCTTGGGGTCGATGACGCCCGCCTTGATCAGGTCCTCGTACTCGCAGGTGGCCGCGTTGAAGCCCAGGGAGTCCTTGGCCTCCTTGACCTTCTCCACGATGATGGAGCCTTCCTCGCCCGCGTTGTTGGCGATCTGGCGCAGCGGCTCGGTGATGGCGCGGCGCACCAGCTCGATGCCCGCGGTCTCGTCGTCGTCCGCGCCCTTCAGCTTGTCCAGGACCTTGGAGCAGCGCACCAGGGCCACGCCGCCGCCGGGCACGATGCCCTCCTCGACGGCCGCGCGGGTGGCGTTCAGGGCGTCCTCGACGCGGGCCTTCTTCTCCTTCATCTCGGTCTCGGTGGCCGCGCCCACGTTGATCACGGCGACGCCGCCGACCAGCTTGGCCAGGCGCTCCTGCAGCTTCTCGCGGTCGTAGTCCGAGGTGGTGTCCTCGATCTCGCGGCGGATCTGGGCGACGCGGCCCTTGATGTCCTCGCCCTTGCCCGCGCCGTCGACGATGATGGTGTTCTCCTTGTCGATGGTCACGCGCTTGGCGCGGCCCAGGGTGGCCAGGGTGACGTTCTCGAGCTTCACGCCCACGTCCTCGGACACCACCTGGCCGCCGGTCAGCACGGCGATGTCGGCCAGCATGGCCTTACGGCGCTCACCGAAGCCCGGGGCCTTGATGGCCACGGCCTGCAGGGTGCCGCGCAGCTTGTTGACCACCAGGGTGGCCAGGGCCTCGCCCTCGACGTCCTCGGCGATGATCACCAGGGGCTTGCCCATCTTGGCGACCTGCTCGAGCACGGGGAGCATGTCCTTCATGTTGGAGATCTTCTTCTCGTTGATGAGGATCAGGGGATCCTCCATCTCGCAGACCATCTTCTCCGGATCGGTGACGAAGTAGGGGGAGAGGTAGCCGCGGTCGAACTGCATGCCCTCGACCACGTCCAGGGTGGTCTCCAGGCCCTTGGCCTCCTCGACCGTGATCACGCCTTCCTTGCCCACCTTAGACATGGCGTCGGCGATGATGTTGCCGATGGTGGCGTCGTTGTTGGCGGAGATGGTGCCGACCTGGGCGATCTCCTTCTGGTCGCGGGTGGGCTTGGCGAGCTTGCCCAGCTCGGCCACGATCTTCTCCACGGCCTTGTCGATGCCGCGCTTGATGGCCATGGGGTTGCGGCCAGCGGCCACCAGCTTCACGCCGTCGTTGAACACGGCCTGGGCCAGGATGGTGGCGGTGGTGGTGCCGTCGCCCGCGATGTCGGAGGTCTTGGAAGCGACTTCCTTGACCATCTGCGCGCCCATGTTCTCGAACTTGTCGTCGAGCTCGATCTCCTTGGCCACGGTCACGCCGTCCTTGGTGATGGTCGGGGAGCCGAAGCTCTTCTCGATGACCACGTTGCGGCCCTTGGGCCCGAGGGTCACCTTCACGGCGTTGGCCAGCTTGTCCACGCCCCTCTTCAGCTTCTCGCGGGCCTTGGTATCAAAAAGAATTTCTTTGGCAGGCATGTTGAATCCTCCTTAAGGATGGTGATCGGGTGGCGAATTGCGGACGGGACTAGCCCAGGATGGCGAGGATGTCGTCCTCGCGCATGACCAGGTACTCGACGCCGTCGATCTTGACCTCGGTGCCCGCGTACTTGTTGAAGAGGACCTGGTCGCCCTTCTTCACGGACATCTCGATCTTCTTGCCCTCGGCGCTGACCTTGCCGGGACCGGCGGCCACGACCTCGCCCTTGATGGGCTTTTCCTTCGCGGAATCGGGGATGATGATGCCGCCGGCGGTCTTTTCCTCTTCCTCAAGGCGCTTGACCAGGACACGATCGTGCAGGGGTTTGAGCTTCATGAAGGAACCTCCCTAAGGGTTGTTTTTTACCTCTTCGCGGATGTTGGCACTCATCGCGAGCGAGTGCCAACACCGCGACGCATGGCCGTATAAGAATCCCAAAACTCTTTGTCAACCGCACGCCGGAAAAATTTCCCCTCCGTCACGATCCCGCAGCCGGACCGCAAACCGGCCGCAACCCGCCGCCCATACCGACACGCCCCCTGTCCGCCCGCTTGCGCCCCCGCGCACAATCCCGCCGCCGGGCTTTTGCCCCTGGCCGACCTGGTGTATCGTGCCCCCATGCCGGACATGAAACGCCCCTGGCCGGGCAAACGCGACCTGCTGCGCCTGGCACTGCTCCTCACCCCGGTCCTGGCCGCCTTCGGCGCGCTGGCCCTGGCCATCCTCACCGGAACCATCGGCGAGCGCGAGGAGGACGTGCGCGTGGACTTCTCCCGCCGCGTGGACGTGACCCTGTCCGAGCCCGTGGGCGGCCTGACCTACGCCTACCTCCCGCAGTACTCGCACTCCGTCTCCTACGAGCGCCACCACCGCATCGTGGAATTCCTGCGTCAGGCCACGGGCCTGCCCATCCGCCAAGTCTACCCGGACACCTTCGAGGACCACATCAAGATGGTCGGCGACGGAGCCATCGACATCTCCTTCGTCAACCCCTTCGTCTTCTCCAAGCTGAACGAGCGCTACGGCGCCCAGGCCTTCGCCCGCATCGTGGGCATCGAGGACGAGGGCGAGTTCTTCTACGGCGAGATCATCGCCCGCGCGGACAACAAGGCCGTCCAGAGCCTGGAAGACTGCCGGGGCAAGCGCTGGATCGCCGTGGACCCCTCGTCCGCGGGCGGCTACCTCTTCCCCCTCGGGCACTTCGTGGAGAACGGCATCCGCAAGGAGGACTTCGCCGAGGTCGCCTTCGCCCCGGGCCCGGGCGGCAAACAGGAGAAGGTCATCCTCTCGGTCTATTCCGGCAAGTACGACGTGGGCACCGTGCGCAACGGCTCGCGCGCGCTCCTGGAGGACCGCATCGACCTCTCCCAGATCCGCGTCCTGGCCCAGAGCCGCAAGTACCCCAACTGGGTCTTCGCGGCGCGAAAAGGCCTCTCCCCGGAGGCGCTCGTCAGGATCAAGGCCGCGCTCACCTCCCTCACCCCGGCCCTCTCGGGACAGGCGGAAATCCTGGAGGCGGCGCGCATCAAGGCCATCGTGCCCGCGGTCAACGCGGACTTCGCGCCCGTGCGCGAACTGATGACCCTGCTGGAGAAGGAAGGGGAGCTGGCGCGATGAGCCCGCCCGTGCGCGCCGTGTGGCGCTACCTCGAACGCTTCTCCTTCGAGGCCAAGATCTACCTCGGCATCGGCGTGCTGCTCTGCGCCGTGGGCCTGGCCTCCATCATCCTGGCCTCGGCCATCGCGGGCGAGGCGCTGACCAAGGAGGCCAAGCGCCGCGGCGAATCCCTGGCCCAGAGCCTGGCCGCGCGCTCCGTGGACCCCATCCTGGCCGTGGACCTCCTGCGCCTCAAGAACATGGTGGACGAGACCGCGGGCAACGACACGGACATCGTCTACGCCTTCATCATCGACCAGCAGGGCCGGGTCATCACCCACTCCTTCCAGGGCGGCTTCCCCGTGGACCTGCTGGCCGTCAACGCGCTGCCCCCGGACCGCGCCCGCGCCGTGCGCCTGCTGAACACGGGCTCGGAGCGGGTCTACGACTTCGCGGCCTCGGTGTCGCTGGGCGGCAGCCGCCTGGGCGTGGTGCGCGTGGGCCTCTCCCAGACCACGATCATGGACGCGCGCCGCGAACTGGCCCTGGCCATCGTCGTGGCCGTGGGCCTGGTGGCCGTGCTGGCCGTGGGCCTGGGCTCCATCTTCGCGCGCACCGTGAGCCGCCGCCTGGGCATCCTGCGCGAGTCGGCCGAGGAGATCATCCGCGGCAACCTGGACGTCCTGGCCGGGCCGTTCCTGGCGCGCGAATGCTGGGAGATCATGAACTGCAAGCGCACCGACTGCCCGGCCTACGGCGACCGCCAGCGCCGCTGCTGGCACCTGGCCGGGACGCTGTGCGAGAGCTGCAACGGCGACGTCTTTCCCAAGAAGCTGGACAACTGCGCCGCCTGCAAGGTCTTCCTGGAGAACCGCGGCGACGAGATCCAGGACCTGGCGGAGGCCTTCGACGTCATGGCCGTCTCCCTCAAGGACCACATCCAGCGCCTCTCGGCCACGCGCGAGAACCTGGCCAGGCAGCAGCAGCTTCTGGGCACCATCTTCGACGTGACCCCCGACCTCGTCTCGCTCCAGGACGAAAAGGGCGCGTACCGGGCCATCAACAAGGCCTTCCGGCGCTACTTCAACCTGCGCGAGGAGGACGTGGTGGGCACCGTGGACCCGGCCATCTTCTCCATCCAGAGCCCGGCCGAGAACGTGGCCGAGCGCGACGACGCGCTGCAGCACGGCCGCACCGTGTCCAAGGAAATCATGGTCGCGCACGAGGCCACGCGGCGCTGGTTCCACGTGGTCAAGGTGCCGGTGCAGGACAAGGACGGCAGGATCATCGGCCTGCTCACCACGGCGCGCGACATCTCGGCCCTGAAGAACTACCAGGACCAGCTCATCCAGTCGCAGAAGATGGAGGACCTGGGGCGTCTCGCGGGCGGCGTGGCGCACGAGATCAACACCCCGCTCGGGATCATCCTGGGCTACGCCCAGATGCTCCTGGAGGACCTGCCCCAGGGGCAGGCGCGCGAGGACATCGCCATCATCGAGCGCCAGACCAAGGTCTGCAAAAAGATCGTGGCCGACCTGCTCGGCTTCTCGCGCCAGTCGGCCAACATCATCCGGGAAATGGATCTCAACGAGTCCATCGAGGAGGTCGTCTCCCTGGTGCGCATCATCTTCCGCCAGGAGCGGGTGGAGATCGAGACCGACCTCGACCCCACCATCCCGGCCATCTGGGGCGACAAGGAGAAGCTCAAGTCCGTGTGGCTGAACCTGGTCAACAACGCCTTCGACTCCATCGGCCAGGACGGGACCATCTCCATCCGCTCCAAGCTCTGCAAGCACCGCCGCCGCGTGGTGCTCTTCTTCGCGGACACGGGCACCGGCATCAGCCAGGAGAACCTGAAGAAGATCTTCGACCCCTTCTTCACCACCAAACAGGTGGGCAAGGGCACGGGCCTGGGGCTCTCCATCTCGTTTGGCGTGATCAAGGACCACCGCGGCCGCATCTCGGCCGCCTCGCCCGCGCCCGTGGAGTACCTGGGCCAGGGCGCGGAGAGCCACAAACAGCCCGGCCCGGGCACGGTCTTCATCATCGAGCTGCCGCTGACCCGCGACATGGGCCTGCCGGACGAGGAATGCGAGGAAACCAGGGCCGCGCGGGGGGAAAAGGCGGGATAACCAGGGAGGCGCTCCGCGCGCCTCCCTGGACCCTCCACGCAAGGGCCCTCAGGCCCCTTGACCCCGATTCAATTAGACCAGCATCCCAATCACCGCGCCGGTCATGAGCGTGGAGAACGTGCCCGAGACGATGGAGCGCAGGCCCAAGGAGACGATCTCGTCGCGCCGCTCCGGGGCCATGGCCCCCAGGCCGCCGATCATGATGCCCAGGCTCCCGAAGTTGGCGAAGCCGCACATGGCGTAGGTCATGATCAGGCGGCTGCGCGGCGAGAGCGCCTCGGGGGGGAGGCGCGAGAGGTCGATGTAGGCGATGAACTCGTTGAGCACGGTCTTGACGCCCATGAGCCCGCCCGCCGTGTGCGCCTCGCTCCAGGGAATGCCGATGAGCCAGACCAGCGGGGCCATGACCCAGCCCAGCACGCGCTGCAGGGACAGGGACGCGCCGCCCGCGTCCGGAAGGAACGCCAGCGCCTGGTTGGCCAGGCTGACCAGGGCCACCAGCACGATGAGCATGGCCGTGATGTTCAGGAGCAGGTGCAGCCCCTCGCCCGTGCCGCGCGTGATCGCGTCCATGGCCCCGTTCGCGCCCAGGGTCTTGGGCAGCCGCCCCTCCGTGGACGCGTCCGTCTCCGGGACCATGATCCGGCTGACCACGATGGCCGCGGGCGCGCTGACGATGGAGGCGATGAGGATGTGGCCCAGGGCGTCGGGGATCGCGTCCCGCAGGAACGAGGCGTAGAGGAACATCACCGTGCCCGCGATGGTGGCCATGCCCGCGGTCATCACCGTGAACAGCTCCGAGCGCGTCATGCGCTCCAGGTACTGCCGGATCAGCAGCGGCCCCTCCACCATGCCCACGAAGACGTTGGCCGCCACGGCCACGCCCACGGCCCCGCCCACGCCCAGCGTGCGCCTGAGCACCCAGGCGAAGCAGCCCACCACGGCCGGGATGACCCGCCAGTAGAAGAGCAGGGACGACAGGGCGCTGATCACCAGCACCAGGGGCAGGGCCCTAAAGGCCAGCACGAAGCTCGCGCCCGGAAAGGATTCGGCAAAGGGCAGCGCGCCGCCGCCGAGAAAGCCGAAGACGAAGGAGGTGCCCGCCAGGGTGGCCCGCTCCAGCGCGCCCACGGCGTCGTTGAGCCTGAAAAGGGCGTCCCGGAGCAGCGGCAGCCGGGTCAGGGCCAGGGCCAGGGCCGCCTGGAGCGCCAGCCCCGCGGCCACGAACCCGGGCCGCACGGCGCGGCGGTTCTCGGAGATCAGCCAGCAGAGCAGGCACAGGGCGGCGAGTCCGAACGCGCTGTGGAGCATGAAATTCCCCCTCTACGGCCCGGCGGGCCGGACATGAACGGCGCTGTGGGGGGAGGTACGGAATTTCGCGCGGCGCGGCAAGCGGCGCGGCCCAAAAACATCGGCGGTTGCGGCCGCCCGGCGGCCGGGCTATCCTGCCCGCCGGAGGCTTCCCCATGCCCGCACCCTGCGACCTGCTCCTCACCGCCGACCTGCTCCTGCCCCAGGACGACGCCCGCAGCGAGATCGCCGACGCCGCCGTGGCCATCGCGGGCGGCCGCGTCGCGGCCCTCGGCCCGGCCGCCGTGATCGTTCCGGCCTTCGTCCCGCGGCGCCGCCTGGACCTCGGGCGCGCCCTGATCCTGCCGGGGCTGGTCAACGCCCACACCCACGCGGCCATGACCATGTTCCGGGGCCTGGCCGACGACCTGCCACTGCTCGACTGGCTGCACAGCGCCATCTTCCCGGTGGAGGCCCGGCTGACGCCCGCCGCCGTGCGCCTGGGCGCGCGCATCGCCTGTGCCGAGATGACCCGCGTGGGCGTCACCTGCTTCCTGGACGGCTACCTTTTCTCCGACGAGGTCCTGGCCGCGGCCGACGACGCAGGCCTGCGCTGCGTGGCGGGCGAGGGGTTGTTCGCCTTCCCGAACCCGGCCTTCCCGGACGCCTCCGCCGCCCTGGCCCACACCCGCGCCCGCGCCGGACGCCTCGCGGACAACGAGCGCCTGCGCCAGTGCGTGCTGCCCCACGCCATCTACACCACCACCCCCGAAATCATGCGCGCGGCCTGGGAGACGGCCGGGGAGCTGGGCATCCCCTTCGTCACCCACCTCGCCGAATCGCCGGGCGAGACGGCCCAGGTCATGCGGCAGCACGGCGCGCGGCCGGTGGAATACATGCGCCGCCACGGCCTGCTCGGCGCGCGCGCCCTGTTCGCCCACTGCGTGGACCTGAGCCCGGAGGAGATCGACATCCTCGCCGCCTCGGGCTCGGCCGTGGCCCACTGCCCCGAGTCCAACGCCAAGCTCGCCTCGGGCTTCGCGCCCACGGCCGCCATGCTGCGGGCCGGGGTCGTCGTGGGCCTGGGCACGGACGGCCCGGCCAGCAACAACGACCTGAACATGTTCGGCGAGATGAACGCCGCGGCCCTGACCCACAAGGGCAACCTCTCCGATCCCACGGCCGTGAACGCGGCCCAGGCTCTGGACATGGCCACGCGCGGCGCGGCCGAGGCCATCGGCTGGCCCGAGCTGGGCCGTCTGACCGCGGGCGGCCCGGCCGACCTCGTCGCCCTGGACCTCGACAAGCCCAACATGCAGCCCCTGCACCGCCCGGTCTCGCAGCTCGTCTACGCGGCCACGGGCTTCGAGACGCGCCTGACGGTCTGCGCGGGCCGCGTGCTCTACGAGGACGGCGCGTACGCCGCCTTCGACAGCGAGGAGCTGCTCGTGGAGGCCGCGGACCTGGCCGCCTGGGTGCGCTCGCACAGACCCTGACGGGCCGTTCCGCACGGCGTTGACAACCGTCCGTCTCCCGCGCAAACGTACCCTGCTGCGTCACCCGTACCGAAACCCCGAACAAGAGGCCCCGCCATGAACGCACTGCTCGTCCTGCTCGCCGCGGCCCTGCTCGCCTGCGGCGCGGTCCCCGAGGCCCACGCGGCCAAGAAGGTCAAGGCCGCCTTCGTGCTCCTCGAATCCGTCAACGACCACGGCTGGACCGAGGCCCACCACGAGGGCATCCAGCACCTGAAGAAGACCCTGGGCGACCAGGTCGAGGTCAGCTACACCGAGAACATCGTCAGCCCCACGGACGCCGAGCGCGTCATGCGCGACTACGCCAGGAAGGGCTACGACATCGTCTTCGGCACCACCTTCGGCTACATGGACGTCATGGCCAAGCTCTCCCTGGAGTTCCCGGGGACCAAGTGGGACCACTGCTCCGGCTACAAGACCACCGCGAACATGGGCAACTACTTCGGCCGCATCGAGCAGGGCGAATACCTGGCGGGCTACATGTCCGGCCTCATGGGCTTCAAGAACGTGGGCACCGTGGCCACGCAGCCCATCCCCGAGCCCATCCGCGGCATCAACGCCTTCACGCGCGGCCTGCAGAAGGGTCTGAAGGAAGCGGGCGTGACGTTCGACGAAAACAAGGTCAACACCGTGGTCTGGCTCAAGTCCTGGCGCGACGCCCAGGGCGAGACGACCCTGGCCGAGACCCTGGCGGGCCGGGGGCACGACCTCATCCGCCAGATGGCCGACACCCCGGACTCGGCCAAGGCCGCCTGCGCCATGAACGTCCCGGCCATCGGCTACGGCATGGACGTCACTCGTTTCGGCGCGGGCTGCTCCCTGGTCTCCACGGTCTGGAACTGGGGCCCCTACTACGTCAAGGCCGTCAAGGCCGTGGCCGACGGCTCCTGGAAGCCCGGCGAATACTGGGCCGGTTTCGAGGACGACATCGTCCGCCTCTCCCCCTTCCACGCCTCTGTCCCGGCGGACGTGCAAAAGAAGGTGCTGGCCGAGCTTGAAAAGATGAAGGCGGGCAAGGACGAGAGCTTCCTGGGGCCGATCCTCGGCCAGGACGGCAAGGAGCTGTACCCCGCGGGCTCGCGCGTGCCCGACAAGGACCTCCTGACCAAGCGCTTCCTCGTCAAGGGCGTGTCCGGCTCCATCCCCGACTGATCCAGCTTCCCGCGGGGTCCCCGGCCGCGCGGCCGGGGACCCTGTCGCGAGGATCGCCATGAGCATCTACCAGAGCCGCGAATCCGGCGAAAAGACCCTGCTCGACGTGCCCGGCCTGCCCTACCGCGTGGAGTTGCCGCGCGTGGTCATCCGGGCCGGGGGCAGACGGCTGCGCATCGCCTCCCTGAACCTCGTGGGCCAGATCAGGCTCAACCACGACCTCGGTCTGCTCCTGGCCCGGCGCATCAGGGAGGCCTTGGGCGGGCTCGACGGCGTGGCCGTGTTCACGGTGGTGGAGAAGGCCCTGCAGCTCACCCAGGTCGCGGCCCAGGAACTGGGCATCGAGGCCGTGGCCGTGGCCTACAACCGGGTCAAACCCCACATGGAGCCGGACGCCCGGCCCCTGGTCCAGGTCGGGGCCGACTCCGTGACCTCGGGCGGCAAGCTCCTCGCCCTCTACGAGCGCGACATCGAGATCCTGGCCGGGGCCACGCGCGGCATCATCCTCATCGACGACGTGCTCTCCACCGGCGGCACCGTGCTCGGCCTGCTCGACCTCGTGGAGGCGGCCGCGAACCTCCTGGGCAAACCCGCGCCCGAACTGCTCGGCATCTTCTGCGCCGCGCAGGAGGGCGCGCCGCGCGTCAACCTGCCCTCGCCGGTCCACGCCCTGGCCCAGCTCCCCCCCCCCGAGACGGTGGGGCAGGAAGAGGGGAGGAAGAGGTAAGGCAAATCGGGGGCGGGGAGGGAAAACAAAGGTTTTCCCTCCCCGCCCCCGAACCCCCACCCCCTCCTTTTCCAAAACTTTTTGGCGTGGGTATGGCTGCGAACACGAACACCATTGCGCGGGGCGAGCCGCTGCTCTCCTGCCGGGGCGTGTGCAAGCGCTTCGGGGCCGTGGCCGCCAACCGGGACGTGGACCTCGACGTCTGGCCGGGCCGCGTGCACGCCCTGCTGGGCGAAAACGGCGCGGGCAAATCCACCCTCATGTCCATCCTGGCGGGCCGCTACCGCCCGGACGGCGGCGTCATCCGCGTGCGCGGCGCGCCCGTGGCCTTCGCCTCCCCGGCCCAGGCGCGCACCGCCGGCATCGGCATGGTCCACCAGCGCTTCATGCTCATCGAATCCATGAGCGTGGCCGAGAACGTGCGCCTCGCCGCTCCCGGCGCGCGCGACGCCGACATCGCCGCCCTGGGGGAGCGCTACGGCCTGTCCGTGGACCCCGCCCGCCTCGTGGCCGACCTCTCCATGGGCGAGCGGCAGCGCGTGGAGATCGTCAAGCTGCTCATGCGCGGGGCCGACATCCTCATCTTCGACGAGCCCACCAGCATCCTCGCCCCGGCCGAGGTCGAGGCCCTCTTTTCCGTGCTGCGCAGGCTGAAGGCCGAAGGCCGCGCCATCGTGCTCATCACCCACAAGCTGGACGAGGTCCTGGCCCTGGCCGACGACATCTCCATCCTGCGCCGCGGCCGCGTGGTGGCCGGATGCCTGACCCTGGACCAGGCACCGGGCCGCCGCGAACTGGCCCGGCTGATGGTCGGCCGCGAGGTGCTGCTGTCCGTGGAGAAGCCGCCGCGCGACTGCGGCGCGGAGGACGAAACCGTGCTCGCGGCGCAGGGGCTCTCGGGGCTGGACGCCTCGGGCCGCCCGGCCTTCGCGGACGTGGACCTCGCCGTGCGGCGCGGCGAGATCGTGGCCGTCATCGGCGTGGCGGGCAACGGGCAGGACGCCCTGGCCCGTTGCCTGGCGGGCCTGGGCGGCGGCACGGCGGGCAGCGTCGCCTTCGCGGGCCACGAGGGCGGGCGCGCGATGCCGGCCGCGCGCTGGCGCGGCGCGCGGGGCCTTTCCTACGTGCCCGAGGACCGGCACGGCGCGGGCAGCGTGGCGGCCATGAGCCTGGCCGAGAACGCCCTGCTCACCGGACAGGCGGACGAACGCGGCGGGCCGCTGCTCGACCTTGCGCGCGGCGCGGCCATCGTGGAGCGCGCCGTGCGCGACTACCGCCTGAAGGCCGAGAGCCCGCAGGCCCCGGCCGGATCGCTCTCCGGCGGCAACCTGCAAAAGCTCATCCTGGCGCGCGAACTGGCGGCCGAGCCCGCCCTGCTCCTGGCCGAGCAGCCCACCCAAGGGCTCGACCTGGCGGCCGCCGAGGACGTCTGGCAGGCCCTGCTGGACCTGCGCAGCCGCGCCGCGGTGCTGCTCTTCACCGGCGACCTCAAGGAGGCCCTGTCCCTGGCCGACCGGCTGGCCGTGATCTTCCGGGGCCGCATCCTGGACGTCATCGCGGCGGACGACCCCACGGCCATCGAGCGCGTGGGACTGCTCATGGCGGGCGTGGCCGCGCCCGCCACGGCCGACGGGGGCCGAAACGGGACAGGAGCCTGCGCATGAGTCCCTGGTCCCGGCTTCGCATCGAGCCGCGCGACCGCGCCCTGCCGCCGCTCTTCAGCCTGGGGCTGGGCGTGGGGCTGGCGCTCCTGCTCGGCGCGGCCATCTTCGCGGGGCTGGGCGTGAACCCGCTCTCCGCCTACGCGGCCATGGCCGCCGGGGCCTTCGGTTCGGGCCACGCCCTCTCCGAAATCCTGGTCAAGGCCACGCCGCTCCTGCTCACCGGCCTGGCCGTGGCCCTGGCCGCGCGCATGCTGCTCTGGAACGTGGGCTGCGAGGGGCAGCTCGTCATGGGCGGCGTCTTCGCCGCCGGGTGCGCCCTCTTCCTCCTGCCGCCAGGCGCGCCGCCCCTGCCGGCGGCCTCGGCCGCGCTTCTCTGCGGGGCGCTGGGCGGCGCGGCCTGGGCCCTGGTCCCGGCCCTGCTCCGGGCCTGGGGCCAGGTCAGCGAGATTCTCACCACCCTGCTCCTCAACTACGTGGCCGTGATCCTGGTGGAGCACCTCTACTACGGCCCCTGGCGCGACCCCGCGGGCTTCGGCTTCCCCGGCACGGCGGAGCTGCCCGCGGCCGCGCACCTCGCCCGCCTCTGGCCCGAGGCCCTGGGCCGCGTCCACGCCGGACTGCCCCTGGCCCTGCTCCTCGCGCCGCTCCTGGCCTTCCTGCTGGCGCGCACGCGCTGGGGCTTCTCGGTGCGGGTCATCGGCCTGTCGCCGGGCGCGGCGCGCTACGCGCGGCTGAACGTCCCGGCGCGCACCCTGGCCGTGCTCTGCTGCTCCGGCGCGCTGGCGGGCCTCGCGGGCGCGGGCGAGGTCCTGGGCATCCACCACCGCCTGCAGGAGGGTCTGGCCGTGGGCCTGGGCTACGACGGCATCATCGTGGCCTGGCTGGCGCGCGGCAATCCCCTGGCCGCGCCCCTGACCGCCCTGGCCCTGGGCGCGCTGTTCGTGGGCGCGGACCAGCTCCAGACGAACCTCGGCCTGCCCGCCAGCATCGGGCAGACGCTGGAGGCCGCGCTCCTGCTCGGCTACCTCGCGGGCGAATTCCTCGCGCGCCACCGCGTGGCGTTTGGGAGGGCGCATGTGGGCTGATCTGGTGTTCCTCGGGCAGATCGCGGTCAAATCCTCGGTGGCCGTGGCCCTGGCCGCGCTGGGCGAACTCGTGGCCGAGCGCTCCGGCGTGCTCAACCTGGGCGTGGAGGGCATGATGCTCATGGGTGCGCTGGCGGGCTTCGCCGCCGCCCTGACCACGGGCGACCCCTGGCTCGGCCTCGGGGCCGCGGCCCTGGTGGGCGCGGCCCTGGCCGGGCTGCACGCCTTCTTCGCCGTGGCCCTGCGCGCCAACCAGGTCCTGGCGGGCCTGGCCCTGACCATCCTGGGGGCCGGGCTGTCCAGCTTCCTCGGCCGCTCCCTGGCCGGGCAGAGCGGCCCGCGCTTCCGGCCCCTGCACCTGCCCTGGCTCTCGGACATCCCCGTCGCGGGCGAGATATTCTTCACCCAGAGCGCCCCGGCCTATCTCCTGTACGGCCTGGCCCCGCTCCTCTGGTACTGGCTCTTCCGCACCGGGTCCGGCCTGCGCGTGCGCGCCTGCGGCCAGGGCGCGGCCTCGGCGGACGCCGCCGGGGTAAACGTGGCCCGCACCCGCGCCCTGTGCACGGTTCTCGGGGGCGCGCTGGCGGGCCTGGGCGGGGCTTACCTCTCGCTCTCCTACACGCCGGGCTGGGCCACGGGCATGACCGGCGGCCAGGGCTGGATCGCGGTGGCCATGGTCGTGTTCGCGGCCTGGCGGCCCCTGGGCGCGGTGGCCGGGGCCATGCTCTTCGGCCTCTTCCAGGCGCTGCAGTTCTGGTTCCAGGCCACGGGCCAGGAGCTGGTCCCGGCCTGGCTCCTGCGCATGCTGCCCTACCTGCTCACCATCGCGGTCCTGGCCGTGGTCCAGGGCAGCCCCAGCCTGCGCCGCCGCGCGGGCGCGCCCGCCGACCTCGGCCGTCCCTTCGCGCGGGAGGGCTGAGGCGTTTGCCGCGCGGCCGGATTTCTGCCATCATGGCCGTAAAGGACCACGTCATGCGACCCGATCTGCAACAACTCGCCGAGGCCATCGCCCCCCTGCTGCGCAAAAGCGGCGTGCGCTCCGCCGCGGTCTTCGGCTCCACGGCGCGCGGCGAGGCCGGGCCGGGCAGCGATCTCGACCTGCTGGTGGAGTTCGCTCCCGAAGCGGACCTGCTGGACGCCGCCGGGCTCAAGCTGGAGCTGGAGGCCAGCCTTTCGCGGCCGGTGGACATCGTGACCCGCGCGGGCCTCAAGCCCGCCCTGGCCCCGCGCATCCTCAAGGACTGCGTGCCCATCCTATGAACCGCACGCCGGACGTCCACCTGCGCGACATCCTGGACAGTATCGACGCCATCGCGTCCTACGTCCAGGGGATGACCAGGGAGGCCTTCGGCCGGGACCCCAAGACCCAGGACGCCGTGCTCCGCCGCGTCGAGATCATCGGCGAGGCGGCCGGAAGGCTCATGCGGGACGGCTTCGCCGACGCCCATCCCGACATCCCCTGGGCGCGCATGAAAGCCATGCGCAACCTCGTCATCCATGATTACGACGCCGCGGATCTGGACCTCGTCTGGAATCTCACCGGCAATCGCCTGCCCGAACTGCGCCGCCGCGTCGCCGACCTGCTCCCCCCGGGCTGAGGCCCTTTCCAATCCGCGCCGTCCCGGCTATACCTTCCCTGGCGTTTCGACCACCCCCCATTGCAGGAGGAGCACGCTTCATGGATCTGCGCAACTTCATCCGGGACATTCCCAACTATCCCAAGGAAGGCATCGTCTTTTTCGACATCACGCCGCTGCTCTCCAGCCCCAAGGCCTTCCAGTACGCCGTGGACCAGCTCGCCGAGAAATTCGCGGACAGGAATCCCACCAAGATCACCGCGGCCGAGTCGCGCGGCTTCATCTTCGCCGCGCCCCTGGCCTACAAGATGAGCCTGCCCTTCATCCCCATGCGCAAGCCCGGCAAGCTCCCGTACAAGACCATGTCCGTGACCTACGACCTGGAATACGGCACCGACACCCTGTGCATGCACGTGGACGCCATCGGGAAGGACGACAACGTCCTGATCATCGACGACCTGCTGGCCACCGGCGGCACGGTCAACGGCATGGTCAAGCTCATCGACCGCGCCCAGGCCAAGGTGGCGGGCATCGGCTTCGTCATCGAGCTGGGCTTCCTGCCCGGCGGCAAGAGCCTGCGCGACCTGGGCTTCGAGCACACCTGCCTGCTGAACATCGGTTGAGGGACGCCATGCGCAAGATCGGCATCATCGGCGGCAGCGGCCTGGACGACCCGGACATCCTGCAGAACCCGCGCGACGTGGAGGTCCACACCCCCTGGGGCCAGCCCAACTCCACCCTGCGCACGGGCGAGATCGCGGGCCGCGAGGTGGCCATCCTGGCGCGCCACGGCCGCGCCCACACCACGCCCCCCACCCAGGTCAACTACCGCGCCAACATCTGGGCGCTCAAGCTCGCGGGCTGCAGCCACATCCTGGCGACCACGGCGGTGGGATCGCTGCGCCGGGAGATCGAGCGCGGCCATCTGGTCGTGCTCGACCAGTTCATCGACTTCACCCGGCGGCGCGACCTCTCCTTCCACGACCGCTTCGAGCCGCACGCGCCCGTGCACACGCCCATGGCCGAGCCCTTCGACGCCACCCTGCGCGCGCGCCTCTGCGAGGCCTGCGACGCGCTCGGCTACCCGCACCACAAGCGCGGCACCGTGGTCACCATCGAGGGGCCGCGCTTCTCCACGCGGGCCGAGTCGAACATGTTCCGCATGTGGGGCGCGGACGTGATCAACATGTCCGTGGCCACGGAATGCTCCCTGGCCGCCGAGGCGGGCATCCCCTACGCGGCCGTGGCCATGTCCACGGACTACGACTGCTGGAAGACCGACGAGCCGCCCGTGACCTGGGATGAGATCCTGCACATCTTCCGCCAGAACGCGGACCGCGTGACCTCGGTGCTCTGCAGCGCCATCGCCGCCATGTAGGCGGCTCCCCGACGGCAGCGGCCCGCAGCCGCGCCGACAGGCCGAGGGGCCGGACGCTTGGGTCCGCCCCCCGGGCCGTTGCGGCGTGCGCGACGGCCCGGGCGGACGGGCCTTTTCAGCGGCCCGGCCGCACCTTCGCGGCCAGCCAGAGCAGGAGCGCGGCCCCGGCCGTGGCGGTCACGAGGTTGCCGAGCAGACCGTGGGCCGAGATGCCCACGGCCTGTGCCAGGAACCCGCCCACCAGCGCCCCGGCCACGCCCAGCCCGAGGTTGCGCGGGAGGCCGAAGCCTCCGCCGCGCATCAGCTTTCCGGCCAGCCACCCGGCCAGCGCGCCCACCACCAGAAACATCACGATGCCCATGGTCGCCTCCTGTTGCGGCAGGCTACCACGTCCGCCGCGCCCGGCGCACGCGTTTTCGCGCCGTCGCGGCGGGGGCCGTCCCGCTTGCCAACCATTCCGGGCCAAGCTATCGTCTTTTGTTCGAACGACATGCAAGGAGCCGCCATGAAATTCGCCGTCATCGGCGCCGGAAGCTGGGGCACCACCCTGGCCGACCATCTCGCCCGCAACGGGCAGGACGTCCGCCTCTGGGTCCGGGAGCCCGAACTCCTCGCCGCCATCCGTTCCACCGGGGAAAACACCTGGTACATGCCGGGCGTGAAGCTCAACCCGGCCATCGAATGCTCGCTCGACGCGGCCCGCGTGCTGGACGGCGCGGACTGCGCCCTGTTCGTGATCCCCAGCCAGCACTTCCGGGCCGCCCTCGGCTCCATGAAGGCGCACCTGCCCAAGAAGCCGGTCATCGCCTGCGCCTCCAAGGGCATCGAGCTGGGCACCCTGGCCACCATGTCCGAGGTCGTGGAGCAGAGCGTGGGCAGCCTGAAACCCACCTTCGCCATGCTCTCCGGCCCCAGCTTCGCCTTCGAGGTCATCCGCGGCATGCCCACGGCCGTGTCCCTGGGCTGCGCCAACCGCAAGGTCGGCAAGGAGCTGCAGGCCGCCTTCTCCGGCGCGTCGCTGCGCGTCTACTACAACAGCGACGTGCGCGGCGTGGAGCTGGGCGGGGCCATCAAGAACGTCATCGCCATCGCGGCGGGCATCTCGGACGGCCTGGGCTTCGGCTCCAACGCGCGCGCCGCGCTCATCACGCGCGGCCTGGCCGAGATGACGCGCCTCTCCGTGGCCATGGGCGGCAAGGCCCAGACCTTCATGGGCCTGTCCGGCATGGGCGACCTGGTGCTCACCTGCACGGGCGAGCTGTCGCGCAACCGGCAGGTGGGCCTGCGCCTGGGCAAGGGGCAGAAGCTGCTGGAAATCCTGGAGAACATGAAGATGGTGGCCGAGGGCGTGAAGACCACCGAGGCCGTGCATCAGCTCGGCATCAAGCACGGCATCGAGCTGCCCATCACCACCATGGTCTACAAGGTGCTCAACGAAGGCAAGGACCCCTCCGAGGCGGTGCGCGAACTCATGGCCCGCGCCCTCAAGGAGGAGGACGACTAGCGCCTGGGCGGAAGCACGAAAGAGAGAAAAGACGTTGAACGGCCGGGGAGGGATGACCTCTCCGGCCTTTTTTCACAAAAAGTGCCACACATGAATTCCATCATACCACTAGCGCCAATCAATACCTCAAAATCTATCAGAAAAGAAGGCTAGTAGGACATCTCCATGTTTCTACCTTGAAGGTAACACACCGATAAAAATATCTGCAAATATTCTAAGGCGCAGCGCTCCAGCGCATGTCAAAAAGTTTAGGAAGGGAGAGGGGATGGGGTGCGGGGAAGGGGGAGGGGAACCCCTTGAAAAGGGCTTCCCCTCCCCCTTCCCCGCTCTTCATGCGCGCGCTCCGCCTAGCAAAGCATGTCCGCCGATATTTCCGAGAAGACGATGCGGTCCATGTACTCGGCTTTCTTGCCCTTGTTCCATTGCGACACCGGCCGGTAGTAGCCCACGATGCGGGTGAAGACCTCGGTTTCCGCGCCGCAGTCCGGGCATTCGAACTGTTCGCCGCGGATGTAGCCGTGCTCCTTGCACACCGAGAAGGTGGGCGTGATCGACAGGTAGGGGATCTTGGTCTTGGTGAAGGCCTTGACGATGAAGCTCTGCAGCGCCTTGGTGTCGGCCACGGCCTCGCCCAGGAAGGAGTGGAAGACCGTGCCGCCGGTGTAGAGCGGCTGCAGCCGGTTCTGGTGCTCCAGGGCGTGGAACACGTCGGCCGTCTCGCCCACGGGCAGGCAGGTGGAGTTGGTGTAGTACGGCGTGCCGTTGCCCGAGGCCGCGATGTTCTCGTAGAGCGACTTGTCGATCTTGGCCAGCCGGTAGCTGGTGCCCTCGGCCGGGGTGGCCTCCAGGTTGTAGAGGTTGCCGGTCTCCTCCTGGAAGCGGCGGGTCAGGTCGCGCAGGTGGTTCAGCGCCCGCTGCATGAAGCGGATGCCCGCGTCGGTCTGGATGCCCTTGCCCAGCAGGTTCAGGCAGGCCTCGTGGCCGCCCACCAGCCCGATGGTGGAGAAGTGCGCCTTGTAGCCGTTCTTCAGGTAGCGCTTGGTCCAGGGGAAGAGGCCGCGCTCCAGGTTGTCGTTGACCAGCTTGCGCTTGAACTCCAGGGAATCGCGCGCCAGCTCGGCGTACTCGGTGAGCAGGTCGAGGAAGTCGTCCTCGGACTGCGAGAGGTAGGCCAATTTCGGCAGGTTCAGGGTGACCACGCCGATGGAGCCGGTGAGGTCGCCCGCGCCGAAGAGGCCGCCGGTCTTGTTGCGCAGCTCGCGCAGGTCCATCTGCAGGCGGCAGCACATGGAGCGCACGTCCTCGGGGTCGAGGTCGGAGTTGATGAAGTTCTGGAAGTAGGGCGCGCCGTACTTGGCGGTCATCTGCAGGAGCAGCTCGCCGATCTCGGAGTCCCAGGGGAAGTCCGGGGTGACGTTGTAGGTCGGGATGGGGAAGGAGAAGATGCGGCCGTGGTGGTCGCCCGAGAGCATGACCTCAAGGAAGGCCTTGTTGATCATGTCCATTTCCGGCTGGTAGTCGGCGTAGGTGGCGTCGAGCATTCTGCCGCCGACGATCACCGCCTCCTTGCCCAGATGGCGCGGGGCCTTGAGGTCGAAGGTCAGGTTGGTGAAGGGCGACTGGCCGCCCCAGCGCGAGGTCGTGTTCAGGTTGAAGACGAACTTCTGCATGGCCTGACGGACCTGGTCGTAGGAGAGGCCGTCCTCGCGGATGAAGGGCGCGAGGTAGGTGTCCACGTTGTTGAAGGCCTGCGCGCCCGCCCATTCGTTCTGCAGCGTGCCCAGGAAATTGACCATCTGACCCATGACCGAGTCGAAGTGCCGGGCCGGACCGGCCGAGGAGCGGCCTTCCAGGTTGAAGCCCTCCAGCAGCAGGTCGCGCAGCGACCAGCCCGCGCAGTAGCCCGCGAGGCCGAAGGAGAGGTCGTGGATGTGGAAGTAGCCGTGCTCGTGCGCGGCGCGCACTTCCTCCGGATACTTCTCCAGGGCGTAGCGGGCCTGGACCGTGCCCGAGAGGTGCAGCATGAGCCCCTGGAAGGAGTGGGTCATGTTGGCGTTCTCGTTGACGCGCCAGTCGGCCTTGGAGAGGTAGTTGTCGATGGTCTCCGTGATGTCCACGTAGGCCTGCTTCTGCTCGCGCAGCTGGCGGCGTTTCTCGCGGTAGACGATGTAGCGCCGGGCCACGTCGAAGAGGCGGGACTCCATGAGCACGACCTCGACGAGGTCCTGCACCTGCTCCTGCGCCGGGACGTCGTTGCCTTCGAGCTTGGACTCGACCTTACGGGCGAGCCTCTTGGAGAGGAGCGGGTCCTTGATCCCGCTGGCTTTCAGGGCCTTGAGAATGGCATTGGCGATGCGGTCCGTGGACCACGTTTCCAGACATCCGTCGCGTTTGCGGATCTGGCTGGGCATGGAGCCTCCCTGGGGGTACGTATGCGTTGATGCGAAGGGTGTGTCCGTATGGCAACGAGGCGCGGACGGCCTCGATGTCTTCGTCGGAAAGGAGCGGCACGCGGGTGCAGCGGAAGGTGAAGACCCCGGGGTTCTGACGGGCCAGGGCGAAGACGCGGGAGAGGCGCTCCCCGGCCTCCTCGGCCGTGCAGCCGCCGCCGGTGAGCGCGGGATAGAGCGCCCAGGGCCCCTTGACGTCCACGTGGAGTTCCTGCACCAGCCCGGCCCGCAACACGGCTTCGAGGACCTCGGGCCGCATGCCGTTGGAGTCGAGCTTGATGGGCAGGCCCACGTCGCGCACCTCGCGCAGGAAGGCGGCGAGGCCGGGCACGGCCGTGGGCTCGCCGCCGGAGACGACCACGCCGTCCAGCCACATGGCGCGGCGACGCAGAAAGCCGAGCACGTCCGGCTTGAAGAGCGTGGGCAGGGACTCGGGCCGCCAGGCCAGGGAGGCGTTGTGGCAGGTGGGGCAGCGCAGGTTGCAGCCGGAGAGGAAGAGCACGGCCGAAGGGCGGCCGGGCCAGTCGCACAGGCTGAGGGGCTGGATGCCCCGCAGGTTTCCCCAGGCGTCGTTCGGAAAGTCGAGCATATGCCTCGTCGTGCGTCGTCGCGGCTCCCCCTGCACGCTGTCCGGCGCAAAAAACGTTCGTGAAACGGCGGAAAACGCCCGCCTTCCCTTCCGGGACCGTCCGGAATCCGGCACGAAAAGGAGGCCTTGGGCGGCCTGCACCTTCCGTGGGGGGACGCCGGAGGGCGGTCGGGCTGCATTCTTCAGGCCGCCACGGCCGCATCAGGCGACCCGGGACGGCTGTACTACAGAACTGTAACGCTGCGCATACTGCGTTGCACAACGCATAGTGCTTTTCATTACTGCAAGTGCAATTTTTTGTACAGCGCTATTTTGTTTTTCCGGACCGCAACCCGTCCACAACCCGGCAATGCTTGCCCCGCTGCTGCTTCACGTCTTCCGCAAGATGTTTTCCACAATACGCAAAACCGGAATGCGCCGGAATATCGGGCGCTCGCGCCGGGGTCTGTGGAAGAGATTTTTTCTGCACACCCCGCCGTCTCATTCCGGCGGGGGCTGGGCTCCGGGGCCGTCCCACGCCGGGCAGGAGGCGGCCGGGCGGCGCAGCAGGGGGAGGAGTCCGGCCAGCAGGCGGGCAGGGGGCAGTCCCGTCTCGCCGCCGGGCCGCTCCACGATGGCCGGGGCGGTGTCCGCGTCCCCGGCCGCGCCGCGGCCGAGGTAGAGCCTGCCGATGCGCACCGGACGCCCGCCGCTCCTTGCCTGCAGCCGCGCCGCGGCCTCAAGCCCGAGGGCGAACTCGTCCAGGGCCTGGACCGAGGGGTTGAGGCGCAGTCCCTGGACCAGCATCTCGGGGATGTCCAGCACGCCGGGGCGCACGAGCCTCCAGGGGGACACGGCCGCCTCCACGCGGTCCGCGCCGAGCAGCGGGCCGCTCCCGTCCGGACCGAGCACGGCCACGCCGCGCAGCACCAGCGGCCCGCGCGGCAGTTCCAGGCTGGCCGCGCCGATGCGCACGTCGCACAGCGTGGCCTCGCGCAGCAGACGGGCGACCTGACGCGCCGCGAGCGTGTCCACGATGCGGGGCAGGGCCAGGGCCGCGACCAGGGCGCAGACCCCGAGCGCGACGAATCGTGTGCGCATCCTTCCTCCGTGCGGCCCCGCTCCCCCGCGTGTGCGCCGCGGCCGGAAGGTGGCAGAAGAGCCGGAGCTTGTGAAGAGCGGAAGGATTATATTTTCCTGGCGTCCAGCCGCCTTCAGGGTCTTGCGCAGGAATGCCGATGCGTTATGATGCAGAGATAAATACACCGCGAACGTCGCAAGGAGCCGCCATGACCCGTTCCGCCATCCGCCTTCTCGCCGCCTGCTGCCTCGCCCTCGCCCTCCCCTTCCTGGTCGCCTGCGACGGCGGGCAGGACGCCGCCAAGGGTCCCGGAAGCGTGGCCGGATGGGAGCAGGGCGGCGCGTTCGACGCGAAATACAACATCGCCGAGTTCGACAAGATCAAGGGCGTCTACGCCGGGAGCAGCGAGATCACGCCCCTGCCCGGCATGGCTCCGGGCCTGGCCGTGGCCGTCAGGGACCGCGCCGACGGCCAGACCGTCACCGTGGTCCTGGGCCCCAGGAGCTTCGTGAAGGACGGCCTGGACAAGCTCGGCCTGCGCGACGGCGAACGCCTCAACGCCTACGGCGCGTGGACGCGCATCGGCGAGAAGGACGTGCTCATCGCCACCAAGCTGAAGAAGACCGAGAAGGAGTTTCTGAAGGTGCGCCGCACCAAGGACGGCAAGCCCTTCTGGGCCATGACGCCCGAGGAGCTGGCCGCCGAGGCCGCGGACACGGACGGGGAGTAGCCCCGGCTCAGCCCGCTACGCGAATGGGCCGCCCGCCCGGCTGTGCGCAGCAGGGCCGCGTCGCCTGGAGTGATGCGTCTGTCCATGTCGTTCCCCCCTGCCTCATGACCCGGCGCAACCGTTCGCCGTTCCGTTCGCCATGCCGCGCGTGGCGCGCGCGAACCAGGGGATGGCGGCCAGCAGCAGGGCCGCGATGATGGCGAAGGCCGGGGCGTAGCCCAGGGACGCCACGAGCAGGCCCGAGACGATGGGCCCCGCGGCGTGGCCCACGTCGAAGATGGTGCCGAAGACGCCCATGGCCGTGCCGAAGTGGCGCGCCTTGCACAGGTCCGCGACCATGGCCGCCGAGGAGCTGGTGACCAGCGCCTCGCCCAGGCCGAAGACCAGACAGGCCGCGAGCAGGGGCCAAAAACCGAGCAGCCAGGGGATGGCCGCGAAGGAGAGGGCGCAGCAGACGAGCCCGCCCACGATGAGCGGCCGTCTGCCCATGCGGTCCGAGGTGCGGCCCAGGAGCGGCTTGGCGAGCATGGTCACGACGATCTGCGCGGCCCAGAGCAGCCCGGCCTCAAAGGCCGAGAGCCCGGCCACGGTCACGGCGTAGATGGGCAAAAAGGCCTCCAGCGCGCCCATGCTCATGTTCTGCACGCCCTCCATGGCCGAGGCCGCCACCACGCGGCGGTCCGAGGCGACCTCGCGGATGCCGGAGACGAAGCGGGCGAGCCGTTCGCCAAGGCCAGCGCCCTCGACCTTCTCCTCGGTGAGCAGGGTGCGAAAGCCCAGCAACAGCGCGGCCAGGCCGGTCAGGCCGCACAGCCCGTACACCAGGGGGAAGGTCCAGGGGGCGTAGCCGCCTTCCGGGAGCGCCGCCAGCGAGAGCAGCAGACCGCCCACGGGCGCGCCGAGCAGGCCGCCGATGATGCCCACGGACGAGAACCAGGAGAGCAGCTCGCCCTTGCGCTGTCCGGCCACGTCCGCCACCACGGCCATGGCCACCGGGCCGTAGATGGCCGTGGCGAAGCCGTGCAGGAAGCGCACGGCCACGAGCTGGCCGTAGGACTCGATGAAGAGGTAGGCGAAGGGCGCGCAGCCGAAGACCACGAGCCCGGCGAGCATGGTCTTGCGGCGGCCGATGACGTCCGAGAGCGCGCCCGCGGGCAGCTTGAAGAGGATGCCCGTGACCGTGGAGACGCCCACGGCAAGGCCCACGGCCATGGGTCCCGCGCCGAGCGCCAGGGCGAAGAGCGGCAGCACGGGGTTGCGCGCCAGGGCGTAGGAGAAGCGGGCCAGAAAGCCCACGGAGCAGAGCAGCCTGAAGGTCGTGGCGATGTCCATGAGGGCTGCGCCTGCCTGGCGTCAGTTCCCGGTCGCCTCGACGCGGCCGCGCTGGTCCACGGCGGCGAAGGGCATGCCCCTGGCCATGATCTGCACCAGGGACTTGGCCATGCGCTCGTCGTAGCGCAGGCTCTCCTTGACCAGGGTCAGGGCGGCCTTGGACGGGGGCATGGCGGGCCGGAAGGGCCGCTCCGCGATCATGGCGCAGTAGGAGTCGGCCACGGCGCAGACGCGGCCCATGAAGCCGATCTCCTGCCCCTTGAGGCGGTTGGGGTAGCCCGTCCCGTCCAGCCGTTCGTGGTGCTGCATGATGCACTGCACGATCTCGCCGTCGCCTATCTGCAGGCGGGAGAGGATGTTCAGCCCGGTCTGCGGGTGCAGGCGCACGGATTCCTGCTCCTGCTTGCGCAGCGCGGCGCTCTTGTCCGTGATGTAGGCCGGGACCTTGCTCATGCCCAGGTCGTGCAGCAGCAGGCCCAGGGCGGCCTTGTTCAGGTAGAGCTTGTCCATCTTGCCGTGGTTGAAGAAGATGTACACGGCCAGCCCCACGAACAGGGAATTCACCGAATGGCCCGCCTGGTCGTAGTCGGTGTGCAGGTTGCGCGCCGGATAGACCGCGCGGCCGGGGTCGATCCAGAGATACTCCGAGAGAATGGTGATGTCCTTCTCCAGGGCGCGGTAGACCGGCTCGGTGGGCTGATCGAAGAACTCCTGCAGCCGCGAGAGCAGGGCCTGGTAGAAGATCTCCGCGATCTCCTGCTCGTTGAGCGAGGTTTCCACCAGGATCAGGCCGAGCTTCTTGGAGATGTGCTTGGCGTAAATCTTGTAATCCGCGCGCGAGAGATAGAGCAGCCCCTCCTCGCAAAAGGCCCCCAACTCCTCCTGCCGCGCCTTGGAGACGCGCTCCTCCTGTTTGGCGAACAGCTTCACCGTGTTCGTCTTCTCGTCGAAGACGTACAGGCTCACGGGCGGCCGGAACCTGGGGAAGCTCGCCAGGATGTTGGGGCTGATCTGGAGGTATTCCTCGGAAATCGACTCGAAACTCTCGCTCATCGCCACCCATCCCTTGGCCGCGGCGCGGGCCGGATGCGGTTTCCGCTCCTGCCAGTCTACGCCGGAAATCTTCCGTGAGGCAAGGGGAAAGAGGGTGCGCGCCCCTTGTTTTGCGCGCCCTTCGGGGCGAGGGCCATTTCCTACCGGAAAGCGGGTTTTTTTTCCGGAGCGGCATGCTATCCTTGAAAAAATCTCCCTGGAGGCGGCATGCGTCAGGTTCTTCGCGCCCACCTTCTTCCGGCCCTCGGGCTGGCCCTCGCCCTCGCCCTCGCGGGCTGCGGCGGGGACGAGACGGCCCCGCCCCGGCAGGGCGGGGCCGTCCGCCCCCCGGAGGCCACGGCCGAGGTCCAGCGCCGCACGATCCTGATCACCGAGGCGGCTGTGGGCACGGTGCGGCCCAAGACCGAAATCAGCGTGGCCGCCCAGGTCATGGGCCGGGTGGCGGCCGTGCACGTGCGGCCGGGCAGCCGGGTGACGCGCGGCCAACCTCTGGTGGAGCTGGACGCGCGCGAGTTCGCGGCCCGCGCCCAGGCCTCGGTGCAGAGCCTGGCGGGCGCGCGCGCCGGACAGGCCCAGGCCGAGCAGGCCGTGGCCGCGGCCCGCGCCCAGGCGGACAAGGCCCGCTCCACCTTCCAGCGGCTCAGCGCCCTGCACGGCCAGGGCGCGCTGGCCGCCGAGGAGATGGAACGCGCCCGGCGCGACATGCTCCAGGCCGACGCGGCCCTGGCCCAGGCGCGCGACGCCCTGACCCAGGCCGCGGCCTTTGCCCGCCAGTCCGAGAATCTGGCCCAGGAGGCGAGCATTTCCGAAGGCTACACGGTCATCGCCGCGCCCGAGGCGGGCGAGGTGGTGCGCCGCATGGCCGAACCCGGCGATCTGGCCGTGCCCGGCAAGCCCCTGCTCCTGCTGCAGACCGGCGGCGGGCTCTGGCTGGAGGCGGCTGTGCGCGAGGGACTGATCGCCAGGACCCCCCTGGGCGCGGGCCTGTCCGTGGTCGTGGACGCCCTGGGGGCAACCCTGCCGGGCAGCGTGGAGGAGATCGTGCCCTCGGCCGACCCGGCCACGCGCACCTTTCTCGTGCGCGTCGGCCTGCCCCCGGCCGAAGGCCTGTACCAGGGCATGTTCGGCCGCCTGCTGATCCCGGTGGAGGCGCGCGAGGCCGTGCTCGCGCCCCGCGCCGCGCTGCGCCGCACGGGCCAGCTCGCCTTCGTGCGCGTGCGCGAGGGCGAGGTCTGGCGCGACATCGCCGTGCAGCCGGGCCGGGCCCTGGGCGGCGAGATCGAGATCCTGGCCGGGCTTCTTGGCGGGGAGACCGTGGGACTGTTCGACGCGGCCGATGCCGGGTCCGGCGGCGCGCCGGGCCGCGAGGCGGGCGGGAATTGATGGACGCCTCGCGCCAGGGCCCGGCCGCCCGGCTCATCGGCGGCATCGTCGCCGCCTTTCTTGAGGCCCGCCTCTCCCTGCTGCTCCTCGTCTTCGCCCTGGGCGTGGGCGTCGCGGCCATCGTCGTCACGCCCAAGGAGGAGGAGCCGCAGATCGTGGTCCCCCTGGCCGACGTGGGCGTCAGCGTGCCCGGGGCCTCGGCCGAGGAGGTGGAGAAGCTCGTCACCGGCCCCCTGGAGCGCATCCTGTGGCAGATCGACGGCGTGGAGTACGTCTACTCGGTCTCGCGGCGCGACCAGGCCCTGGCCACGGTGCGCTTCTTCGTGGGCGAGAACCGCGAGGACTCGCTGGTCAAGCTGCACAACGCCATCACCCGGAACATGGACCTCGTGCCGCCCATCGTCACCGGCTGGACCGTGAAGAACGTGGAGGTGGACGACGTCCCCATCGTGCTCCTGACCCTCTCCTCGCCCGCCCTCACGGCCTACGACCTCACGCGCGCGGCCCAGGAGATGGCGCAGCGCCTGGCCGAGGTCGAGGACGTCTCGCGCGTGGAGATCCACGGGGCCAGACCGCGCGAGGTGCGCGCCGAGCTTTCGGCCGAGCGCATGACGGGCTTCGGCGTGACCCCGCTCGAACTGCGGGACGCCCTGACCGGGGCCGACGCCGCGGTCACGGCCGGGAGCCTGACCCGCGCGGGCCGCGAGCTGCGCGTGGCCGCCAACAGCTTCATCATGGACGCCGCCGAGGCGGGCGAGGTGGTGGTCGGAGTGCACGAGGGCAGGCCCGTGCGCCTGGCCGACGTGAGCCGCGTGACGGACGGCCCGGCCGAACCCGTGACGTACTCCCGCCACTCCCTCTCCCTGGCCGCGGCCCAGCGCCTGGGGCGGCCCGGCGCGGCCGCCGGGCAGCCCGCCGTGACCATCGCCGTGAGCAAGAAACAGGGCTCGGACGCCTCGACGGTGGCCCGCGCCGTGCGGGCCAGGGCCGGGGAACTGGCCGCCGCGCTGCTGCCCCCGGACGCGTCCATGGCCGTGATCCGCGACTACGGCCGCACGGCCGAGGAGAAGGTGGGGGAACTCATCTCCTCCCTCGGCATGGCCGTCGCCACCGTGGTCGCCCTGCTGCTCTTCACCCTGGGCAGACGGGAGGCCCTGGTCGTGGCCGTGTCCGTGCCCATGAGCTTCTCCCTGGCGCTCGGGGTCAACTACCTGCTCGGCTACAGCATCAACCGCGTCACCCTTTTCGCCCTGATCCTCTCCCTGGGTCTGGTGGTGGACGATCCCATCACCAACGTGGACAACATCCAGCGCCACATCCGCAGGAACCCGGGCGATCCCCGCCGGGCCACGCTGGACGCCGTGGCCGAGGTGCTGCCGCCGGTGATCATGTCCACCCTGGCGATCATCGTCTCCTTCCTGCCGCTCTACTTCATCAGCGGCATGATGGGGCCGTACATGGCCCCCATGGCCGCCGGCGTGCCGCTCACCGTGACTTTCTCCACCCTCGCGGCCCTGACCATCGTGCCCTGGATGGCCCACGCCCTGCTCAAAAAGGAAGCGGCGCATCCCGGGCCCGCCGACGACGGAGGGGCACATCCACTGGTGCGGCGGCTCTACGAGCGCGTCACCGCCCCCTTCCTGGACAGTCCGGCCAGACGCCGCGGGCTGTGGCTGGCCATTCTCGGCCTGCTCGTCCTCTCCCTGGCCCTGCCCGCCCTGCGTCTGGTGCCGCTCAAGATGCTGCCCTTTGACAACAAGAACGAACTGCAACTGGTCATCGACATGGACGAAGGCGCGCCCCTGGAGGCCACGGACCGCGTGGTGCGGGCCTTCGAGGACTTCCTGCGCGCCGTGCCCGAGGTGGAGCATCTGACCACCTTCGCGGGCGCGGCCTCGCCCACGGACTTCAACGGCCTGGTGCGGCAGTACTACCTGCGGCGCGGGGGCCACACGGCCGACATCCGGGTGGGCCTGCGCGAGAAGTCCGCACGCGACGCCCAGAGCCACGCCATCGCCCTCCGCCTGCGCCGGGGCCTTGAAGAGATCGCCCGGCGCCACGGCGCGCGCCTGAAGATCGTGGAGACGCCGCCCGGGCCTCCGGTGGTCGCCACCCTCACGGCCGAAATCCACGCCGCGCCGGACGCGCCCTACGACCGCCAGCTCGCCTCGGCCGGACGCCTCGCCGCCATGCTGCGGGACGAGCCGCTGGTCGTGGACGTGGACGTCTCGGCCGAGGCGGCGCGGGAGCGCATCGATTTCCTGCTCGACAAGACCAAGGCCGCGCTGCACGGCGTCACGGCCGAGGACGCGGCCGCCACCCTGGCCCTGGCCCTGTCCGGGGTCGCCCCGGCCACGGTGCACGAACCCTTCGAGCGCCAGCCCCTGTACCTGCGCCTCGTCCTGCCGCGCGAGGCCATGGCCGACGAGTCTGAACTGGCCCGGCTGCCGGTACGCGGCCAGGACGGCCGCATCCTGCCCCTGGGCGAGCTGGGCCGCTTCGTGCGCACGGCCGAGGATCAGCCGGTCTTCCACAAGAATCTCAAACGCGTGGCCTACGTCTTCGCGGACACGGCCGGACGGCCGCCGGGGGAGGCGGTGCTGGACATGCGGGCGCGCCTCGCGCGCGAGCCGCTGCCCGAGGGGACCTTTGCCGAATGGGCCGGAGAGGGCGAGTGGAAGATCACGGTGGACGTCTTCCGCGACCTGGGGCTGGCCTTCGCCGTGGCCCTGGCCTGCATCTGGGTGCTCCTGGTCGTCGAGACGAACAGCCTCGGCCTGCCGCTCCTGCTCATGGCCGCCATCCCCCTGACCCTGCTCGGCATCATGCCCGGCTTCGCCCTCCTGAACCTTCTGGCGGGCGGCGCGGTGGACGGCTGGCCCGATCCCGTCTTCTTCACGGCCACGAGCATGATCGGCATGATCGCCCTGGGCGGCATCGTGATCCGCAACTCCGTGGTGCTCATCGGCTTCGTCAAGGACGCCACGGCGAGCGGCGTCCCCCTGCGCGAGGCCATCCTGCGGAGCGGCTCGGTGCGGTTCAGGCCCATCGTGCTCACGGCCGCCACCACGGCGCTGGGCGCGTGGCCCATCACCCTGGACCCCATCTTTTCGGGCCTGGCCTGGGCGCTCATCTTCGGCATCGCGGCCTCCACCCTCTTCTCCCTGCTCGTGGTGCCGGTGGCCTACTACGCCATGGCGGACCGGCGCTCCCCCGGCGCCTGACGCAAAGAGCCGGGCCGCGCGGCGCTCCGGCAGCGAAATGCCGTTGCATTCCCCGGACGCACCCGGTACTCCTTACGCTTCACGGCATCGCCGAGTCTATCACGCACCCGCAGCAGGCGCACGGGCACGGAGACATCCATGACCACCGCATCCCTCTTCATCGTCTGGGGTCCGCAGAACTGCCTGGGCATCCCCATCATCGACGAGCAGCACCGGGCCATCGTCTCCACCATCAACTCATTCTACTACTTCGTGAAGGAGGGCAGCGGCCTGCAGATGCTGACCCCGATCCTGGGCATCCTGGAGCACTACACCAACATCCATTTCCAGCTCGAAGAGGCGCTGATGCGCCAGGCCGGATACCCGAGCCTGGACGACCACGTCCTGCTGCACCGCAAGCTGGCCGCCCGGACCCGGAGCATCGCCGTGGAGGCCGCGCGCGACTACGCCGCGGACATGAAGGCCCTTGATTTCCTCAAGGAATGGTGGCTCGGCCACATCAACCACGAGGACCGCCAGTACGCCCCGCACCTGTGCCGGATGCTGCGTTGCGATCCGGCAGCCGCCGTCCGCTGACCCCTGCGGGCATCGCCCGCGCCGCCCACCGGCCGCGCCGCGCCGTTCGTCGAAATCAGCGGGCATGCAGCGGCATGCTTCTTGTAGTGCTTCAGCACGGGGCGCGGCCGTGTCCGGATGCCGCCCCCCGAAGCACACGGAGGCGCGCCATGTACCTGACCTACTGCTCCGATCCCGGCTGCCGGGGCCACGTGAAACCCTGGGAGCGCTGCAGCGACCTCATGGCCTTCGCGGCCAGCGGCGAAACCTGCCGCACCTGCGCACGGCCCGCGGACACCTGCCTCTCCTGCCCGGCCTCCGCCGTCTCCGGCGTCTTCCACGTGCGTCTTCTACCCGGCCTGACGCACTGATCCGAACGCTCACGCGCCGGACCGGGCGGCCTTCGGGACCGCCCGGTCCGGCCGCGTTCATGCCGCTCATCCGAACCCGCCATGGCGTGGCCTTGTTCCCTGTCCGGGGCGGGCATACTACGCATGCATGATCTTTTTTCCCAGGCCCTGAACCAGCAGCACGGCGACGCGCCCGGAAGGTCCGGGAGGCGACGCCGCGGGAACGCACCGCATGTTCCGTCCCCCCCATGCCATGAGCAAAGCCCTCGCCGTTCTGCTCCTCCTGCTCCTGGCCCTGCCCGGAGACGCCGCCGGCCGCACCGTCTGGCTCAGCGAGGACCTGCCGCCCTTCAACTTTCTGCAGGACGGCGCGTTCACGGGCATTGTCCCGGACATCCTGGCGGAGATCGCCCCGCGTGCGGGCGTCCCCTTCGACCCGGCCCAGGTCCAGGTCATGCCCTGGACCCGCGCCTACCAATCCGCCCTGTCCACGCCGGGCGCGGCGATCTTCAGCATGGCCCGCACCCCGGAACGCGACGGGCTCTTCTCCTGGGTCGGCCCCCTGTGCACGGTCCGGCTCGGCCTGGTGGCCAAGAAGTCGCTCGGGCTGAACTCCGGCTCCCCCGCGGCGGGCGACGGGCTGGCCGTGGGCACGGTGCGCGACAGCGCGTCCGAGCGCTGCCTGCTGCAGCAGGGCCGTCCGGAGCGCGTGGAGCGCTCCCTCTACCGCCTGAGCTGCGCCAGGATGCTGGCGGCGGGCCGGATTCAGGCCTGGGCCTACAACGTGCCCACGGCCCTCTTCACGCTCTGCGCGGCCGGGGAGAATCCCGCCGACTACGAGGAAATCGGTCTGCTGCAGGAGGTGGACTTCTACCTCGCCTTCAGCCCCGGCGCGGACCCCGCCGTCGTGCGCAGCCTGCAGGCCGAACTGGAGAACTTCAAGAAGACGCCGCCCTACCAGGCCATCCTCGACCGGCATTTCGGGCGGTTGCGCCGCGGCGTCTGCACGCAGCAGGCGGCCTACGGGAGACGGTAAAAATCGTCCCGCCCATTTTTCCACTTGCCAAAACGGCCCAGAGGGCATATGTGACCTGGGCTATCATCATCGACAGTATCTGACTCAGACTTCGGACATCGGCGTGTGCTCGGGTTCCAGTTGAGGAAAGAGACTGCGAAACCCAAGGAGGACACATCATGTCCAAGAAGCTTTACGTCGGCAACCTTCCCTTCTCCGCTTACGAAGACGACATCCGCGCCCTGTTCGCCACCCACGGCGAAGTCATCTCGGTGAAGCTCATCACCGACCGCGAGACCGGCCGCCCCCGCGGCTTCGGCTTCGTGGAGCTGGAAGACGGCGCCGCCGATGCGGCCATGCAGGCCCTCGACGGCAAGGACTTCCAGGGCCGCACCCTGCGCGTCAACCTGGCCGAGGAGCGCGCCCCCCGCAGCGGTGGCGGCGGCGGTTACGGCGACCGCGGCGGCGACCGCGGCGGACGCCGCTGGTAGTCCCGGCGAACGCAGTTGATCACGAAGGCCCCGTCCTGCACAGGACGGGGCCTTTTTCGTGCTGTTGACGCCGCCTGTTCCCGGACCGCCGCGCGGGCTTGATTCATACTTAAATGGTAGTGTATCATCCGGGCGCATACCCAAGGAGGCCACCATGACCGTTCCGTCCACCCCTTCGTCTCGCGGCCTGATCGCCGCCGTCTGCCTGAGCGGCCGCACGGGCGAATCCAAGATCCCTGTGGAGGAGATCGAGCTTGTGCAGGACCACGGCGTGGCAGGGGACGCCCACGGCGGCAGCGGGCGGCAGGTCAGCCTGCTGGCCGCGGAGGCCGTGGCCGCCGTGGCCGCCAGGCATCCGCGCATCGGCCCCGGGGCCTATGCCGAGAACCTGCTCGTCTCCGGCCTGGACCCCGCGTCCCTGCCCCTAGGCGCGCGGCTGCGCGTGGGCGGGGCCGCGCTGCTGCGGATCACCCAGATCGGCAAGCGCTGCCACGACAAGTGCGCCATCCACAGCCTGGTGGGCTCCTGCATCATGCCCAAAAAGGGCGTCTTCGCCCAGGTGCTGGCCGGCGGCCGCGTGCGGCCCGGCGACAGCGTGGAGGTCCTGGACTGACCGCGTTCCGCCGCGCGCGAAAAGGGCGCTCCCCGCACGCGGGAAGCGCCCCAGGTTGCTGGGGACGCCCGTTTTCCAGGCTGCCTGACCGGGCTAGAAGCGCTCGAAGCTCTCGTCGCTCTCCTCGTGCCCCATGTTCAGGGCCAGGCCGCCCTTCTTGACGGGCTTGCCCTGCCCCACGGCCTTGACCACCGGTCGGCCCGCGGGCAGGGGCGCGGCCTTGCGCCCTGGGCCCACGCCCGCGCCGTCCGTCAGGCCGATGCGGAAGAAGCTGATGGTCGCCTGCAACTGCTCCGCTTGGCTGGACAACTCCTCGGAGGTGGAGGCCATCTCCTCCGCGCCCGACGCGTTCTGCTGCACCACCTGATCGAGTTGCTGCACGGCCTTGTTGATCTGCTCCGCGCCCGCGTCCTGTTCGGCGCTGGCCGCGGCGATCTCCTGCACGAGTTCGGCGGTGCGCTTGATGTCCGGCACCATCCGTACGAGCATGCCGCCCGCGCGCTCGGCCACCTCCACGCTGCGGCCGGACAGCTCGCTGATCTCGGCCGCGGCCTGGCCGCTGCGCTCCGCCAGCTTGCGCACCTCGGCCGCGACCACGGCGAAGCCCTTGCCGTGCTCTCCGGCGCGCGCCGCCTCGATGGCCGCGTTCAGGGCCAGAAGGTTGGTCTGGCGCGCGATCTCCTCGATGATGCTGATCTTCTCCGCGATCTCCTTCATGGCCGAGACCGTGGCGGTCACGGCCTGGCCGCCCTCCTCGGCGTCGCGCGCGGACTGGAGGGCGATCTTCTCGGTCTGGCGGGCGTTCTCCGCGTTCTGCCGGATGTTGGAGGCCATCTGCTCCATGGACGAGGAGATCTCCTCCACCGAGGCCGCCTGCTCCGTGGCCCCCTGCGAGAGGCTCTCCGAGGAGGCCGACAGCTCCTCGCTGCCCGCGGCCACGTTCTCCGAGCCCGAGCGGACCTCGGCCACCACCTGACGCAGCTTCCCGACCATGTCGTTGAGCGCCGCCGCGAGCACGCCGACCTCGTCCTTCTGGTCGATGTTCAGGGTGCGGGTGAAGTCGCCCTCGGCCATGGCCTTGGCGAAGTCCACGCCTAGGATCACGGGCCGGGTGATGGAGCGGGTCAGGAAGACGGACAGGGCGACGCCGATGACCAGGGCCGCGAGCAGGCCCGCGATCATCACCGAGGACGCCGTGCCCAGGCTCGCCACGGCCTGATCCGCGATCGCCGTGGTCTGCTCCATGCCCGCCCTGGCCGTGGCCTGGCAGGCCTCAAGCAGGGCCATGCCCACCACGGTCCGCCGTTTGTTGATCTCCTCCAGCGCGCCCCAGTTCTTGACCAGGCCGAGCATGGCTTGGCGGTACTGCGCGCCCGCCTCCCTGGTCAGGGCGATCTGACGCAGGTTGGCCTCTTGGCGGGTCACGGCGCGCAGACTGTCGAAGCGCTCCTCCATCTTGGCGAAATTGGGCAGGGCCTCTTCCGCCAGCGCCGGGTCGCGCTGGGCCTGGGCCATCCAGGCCTTGATCCGGACGTCGTTGCCCAGGCCGATGACGTCGTTGACCCAGGTGATCTTCTGCGCCCGCTCCGCGAGCCTGTCGGCGGCGGCCCCGCCCTTGATCTCCCGGTCCAGCGCCTCTTCCTGGCTGCGCAGGAAGTCGGCGCAGTTGGTCATGAACTGCTGGGCGGCCGCGCCCATGGCCGCGCGGTCCTTGTCCATGGCCCCCACCAGGGCCACGGTCTCGTCCGCGAGCTTGACGTATTCCGTGAGCCTGCCCTGGGCCTCGGCCACGTGCTCGCGCAGCTTGACCAACTCCTTGTGCTTCTCGCCGTGGGCCCTGGCCTCGCCGAGATGTTTCTGGGTCAGGGCCAGCTCTTTTTTGCCGTCATCGAGAAAATTCTTCGCCTCGGTGAAGGCGTAGCCGCGCCAGGCGTACATGGCCAGCAAAGCGTGGCGCTCCACGTTGGTCGCGATGGCCACTTCCGGCACGTATTCCTCGGCCAGGCGCGTGGCGTCGCTTCCCACGCTCTTCATGTTGACCACCGCCATGCCCCCCAGCACGCAGGCGATGGCGATGAGAAGACCGAAACCCAGGCCGATCTTGGCGGCAAGTTTCATGTTGCGCATGGCCCTGCTCCTTTCCGATTGAACGGCTATTCAATATTTTTTGAAAAATGTCCCTCCGCTGTACACCAGTTTCCGCACGCGTTGCTAGTGGAGCGCACGAAAAAATCATGCCGTGCCGTTTTGCATGGCGCGGACAGGGCATGAACCAGCCTCTTCCGGTCAGAAATATTCCGGAGCAAAACAGATGCGCGAACTGAACGAAGCTATAAGGTTCCCAGGAAGAGGCACTCCGCCGGGACGCCCTGCCCGGCGCAACGGGCCGGGCGTCCGGATCGGGCCGGGTTCAGCAGGCCCGGTGGTCGTGCAGCCGCTGCGCAGCCAGACTGCCCAAGGCCTCCCAGGTCAGGAAGAGGTCGTCCGGCTGCTCGTGGTTGCGTTGCGCGATCTCCCTGATCTCGCCCCGCGCCTCTCCGAAGTGGTCCTCCATGAACTCGAAGAACTCCACCAGGGCCAGGAACGATCCCTTGGTCCCGTGCGAGCACATCAGGTCCACCCGGGCCGGGGACAGCTCGGCCACGGCCTCCTCGGCGAAGCGGCCCACCCAGCGGGCCACGAAGCTCTGCGGGATGAGCCCGGCCTTGGAGGCCAGGAACTCGGCCCGCCCCTCGTCCTCGCCGGAATTGGCCAGAAAATCCCGCAACCCCTGCGTCACCTCCCCGATCTCGGGGCGGCAGGCGAAGAGGTCCAGCAGCGTTTTCTCAAGGCAGAAACGCGCGGCGCGCGGTGACGTGTCCATGGGCTCCTCCTTCCCATCCGGCTTTCCGTGCCTCCTCCCGCCCCCCACCGGCGAGAATCGGGCATCTATCCCTAACACGATCCGGAGAAAAAACGCAACCGCGCCGCGAACCTTCCGGCCGAACGGCGGCTCGACAGCGGTCCGCGCAGACGCTATCCTGCGCGCCGTATGGACATGCTCGGTCAACTCGTCCTGCTCATCTGCGCCGCGGCCCTGGTCGTCTTCCTCTGCCGCATGGCCCGCGTGCCCACGGGCGTGGGCTTCCTCGTCGCCGGCATGCTCTGCGGCCCGCACGGCCTGGGGCTGGTCGAGGACCCGCACGACATCGAACTGCTGGCCGAACTGGGCGTGGTCCTGCTGCTCTTCACCATCGGCCTGGAGTTCTCGGTCAAGAAGCTGGCGTCCATCAAGCGGCTGGCGCTGGGCGGCGGCTCCCTGCAGATGGGGCTGACGATCGTGGCCTTCGCGGGCCTCGTCCTGCTCCTCGATCCGGGCCGCTCCCTGGTCGGAGACGTGTTCATCGGCATGCTGGCCGCGCTTTCCTCCACGGCCGTGGTGCTCAAGCTCCTCAAGGACCGGGGCGAGGTGGACCTGCCGCACGGCAACGCCTCCCTGGGCATCCTCATCTTCCAGGACATCGCCGTGGTCCCGCTCATGCTCCTCATCCCGCTCATGGCGGGCCAAAGCGACGGCGTGGCCATGCCGCTGCTGATCCTGCTGGCCAAGGCCGCGCTGCTGGTGGGGCTGGTGCTGGTGCTCACGCAGCGCGTGGTGCCTTTTTTCCTCTCGCGCGTGGCCCGCACCCGCGACCGCGAGCTGTTCCTCCTGGCCGTGGCCGCCATCTGCCTGGGCGTTGCCTTCCTGACCTGGAAGCTGGGCATGTCTCTGGCCCTGGGCGCGTTCCTGGCGGGACTGATCATCGCCGAATCGGACTACGGGCATCAGGCCGTGGCCGTGGTCATGCCCTTCCACGACCTGTTCATGAGTTTCTTTTTCATCTCCATGGGCATGCTGCTCGACCTCACCTTCGTCAGCGGGCACCTGCCGGACATCTTGCTGGCCGCCCTGCTCCTCTCGGCGGTCAAGGGCGCGGCGGCCTCGGGCGCGGTCCTGGCCGTGGGCCTGACCCTGCCCGCCGGACTGCTCACGGGCCTAGCGCTCTTCCAGGTGGGCGAGTTCTCCTTCATCCTGGCGCAACAGGGCCAGTCCGCCGGGCTCCTGTCGCGCACCGACTACCAGACCTTCCTGGCCGCCGCGATCCTGACCATGATGGCCACGCCCTTCGTGCTCGCGGGCGGCAACGGCCTGGCCCGGCGTCTGTCCGCCACGGCCCTGCCCGCCATGCTGGCCGGGCGCGAGATGACCACCCCGCCCTCGGGCTCCGAGGGGCTGCGCGACCATCTGGTGATCATCGGCTTCGGCATCGGCGGCCGCCAGCTGGCCCAGGCCGCCTGCCTCTGGAAGCTCCCCTACGTGGTCGTGGAGGGCAACCCGGACACCGTGCGCACGGAACGGGACAAGGGGCAGCCCATCTTCTTCGGCGACGCCACCTCGGAGTTCATCCTGGAGCACGCGGCCGTGTCCAGGGCCAGGGCCGTGGCCGTGACCATCAACGATCCGGCGGCCTGCCGCCGCATCGTGCATGCCGTGCGCGCCCTCTCCCCCTCGGCCCTGCTCATCGCCCGCACGCCCTACCTGGGCGACGTGCCCGAGCTGCGCCGCCTGGGCGCGGACGAGGTGGTGGCCGCGGAGTACGAGGCCTCGGCGGAGATCCTGTCGCGCGTGCTGGGCTCGTTCATGGTCCCGGACGAGGAGATCGCCTCCTTCGTGCGCGAGCTGCGCGCCGAGGGCTACGAGATGCTGCGGGACCTTTCCGAGGGCAAGGCCGAACTGTGCGAGTTCCGCCTGCCGGGCATGCGTCTGGCCAGGGTCCGGGTGGCGACGGGCGCGCCCGCCGACGGCAGGAGTCTGGCGGACATGGCCCTGCGCAAGACCCACCGCGTGAGTGTGCTGGCGCTCCGCCGGGGCGGCGAGGTGCTGCACCCGCCCCCGGCCAACGCCCCCTTTGCCGCAGGAGACGTGGTGCTCCTGGCCGGCGAACCGGGGAACATCGCCACGGTGCGCGGGATCTTCGAGGAAGCCGTAAGCTGAACGTGCCCCGCCGCCGCGAGTTTACGGCGGCTTTACCCCACACGGCGTCGCGCGTATCATGCGGCCAGACATCGTCGGACCGCCCCGTGGCCGGGCGGCAAAGGAGCAGGGTGTTGACGAAGACGGCGTTTTACGGCCAGCGGGTACTGGTCACGGGCTGCTGCGGCACCATCGGCACGGAGCTTGTCCGGCAGTTGCTGGACGGATACGGCATCGTCGGCTTGGTGGGCATCGACAACAACGAATCCGAACTCTTCTTCCAGGAGCAGCGCCACGCCGCCACGGGCAAGGCCTCCTTCCAGCTCGCCGACATCCGCGACCCGCACACCCTCGTCAGGGTCATGGACGGCGTTGACGTGGTCTTCCACACCGCAGCCTTCAAGCATGTGGTCCTGTGCGAACGCTCGCCCTTCGAGGCCGTGCAGACCAACATCCTGGGCGTGCAGAACGTCATCGCCGCGGCCACGGCCTGCGGCGTGCGGCGGGTCATCTTCACCAGTTCCGACAAGGCGGTGAACCCAACCAACGTCATGGGCACCTCCAAGCTCATGGGCGAGCGTTTGTTCACGGCCGCCAACTGCGCGCAGCGCGAGGGCGGACCGGTCTTCGCCTCCTGCCGCTTTGGCAACGTCCTGGGCTCCCGCGGCTCGGTCATCCCCATCTTCCGTGAGCAGATCCGCAAGGGCGGACCGGTGACCCTGACCCACCCCGAGATGACGCGCTTCATCATGAGCATCCGCCAGGCCGTGGAGATGGTCATCGCCTCGGCTGATCTGGCGCGCGGAGGCGAGGTCTTCATCACCAAGATGAACGTGGTCCGCATTCAGGATCTGGCCGAGGTCATGATCCGGGAGTTGGCCCCGCAGTTCGGTCGCGATCCCGGGGAAGTGGGTATCGAGATCATCGGCACCAAACCCGGCGAAAAGATGTACGAGGAACTGATGACCGACGAGGAAACTCGCCGCACCTGGGAACTGCCCAGCTACTTCGCCGTGCATCCCGCCTTCCAAGGCATGTACCGCGACATCATCTACGACTATCCCGAAATCGTGGGGCAGCAGGTCGAGAAGGTCTACAACTCCTGCACCGAAGTCCGCCTGGACCATGACTCCATCAGGGGCATCCTGCGCGCGCAGGACCTCCTGGAACCCTCGCCGCAGCCCGAAGCGCATCCCGCCTCGCGCTACTGGCCCGGCGGCTAGCCCGCCCCACCCTTCGACACGGAGCCGACCCCATGCGCGTGCTGATCCTGGGTGCCGACGGATATCTCGGATGGCCGACGTCCATGCGTTTCGCGGCCGACGGACACGAAGTCCTGGCCGTGGACAACTACCTCAGGCGGCGCATCGCCCTGGAGACCGACTCCGAGGCGCTGCTGCCCACGCCTCCCCTGCCCGAGCGGGCGCGGCTCTTCGCCGAACTGGGCGGCCCGCGCATCGAGGTGCGGATCGGCGATTGCGCCGACTACCGTTTCCTCTCGGCCGTGGTGCGCGATTTCGCTCCGGAGTGCGTGGTGCACTACGCCGAACAGCCCTCCGCCCCTTACTCCATGAAGGGCTACGACGAGGCCCGGCTGACCCTGGACAACAACCTGCAGGCCACCTTCAACGTGATCTGGAGCCTCCTCGAGCACGCCCCGGAGTGCCACCTGATCAAGCTCGGCACCATGGGCGAATACGGCACGCCGGACATCGACATCGAGGAGGGATGGCTCACCGTGGAGCACAAGGGGCGGCGAGAGACGTTCCTCTACCCCCGGCAGGCCGGAAGCCTCTATCACACGACCAAGGTGCTGGACACGGACCTCTTGTGGTTCTACGTGCGCACCTACGGCCTGCGCGTCACGGACCTGATGCAAGGTCCGGTCTACGGCCTGTCCACCGGGGAATCCGACCGCGACGACCGGCTCCTGCCCCACTTCAACTACGACGACATCTTCGGCACCGTGGTCAACCGCTTCCTCGCCCAGGCCGTGGCCGGAATCCCGCTCACCGTCTACGGCAGGGGCGGCCAGACGCGCGGCTACCTGAACCTCCGCGACACGCTCAACTGCGTCCGGCTCGCCGCGGACGCGCCCGCGGGGAAGGGCCAGTTGCGCATCCTCAACCAGTTCACCGAAACCTTCACTGTCAACGAGATCGCGGAGCGCGTGCGGCGCGTGGGCACGGCCATGGGCCTGCCCGTGACCGTGCGCCACCTGGAGAATCCGCGCAAGGAATTGGAGGAGCACTACTACAATCCGGCCCATTCCGGCCTGCTGGAACTCGGGCTCAAGCCCAACTTCATGACCGACGAGGTCGTCGCCGCGATGCTGGAGAAGATCCTCCAGGTCCGCGACAGGATCGACGTCCGCAAACTGCTTCCGAGGGTCGCATGGTCGAAATAGGCGGGAACTGGCTGATCACGGGCGGCTGCGGCTTCATCGGCCGCCGCCTGATCGAATTGTGGGGGGGGCGGGCCCGCTGCATCCGGGTGGTGGACAACCTGAGCGTGGGCGGCCGCGCGGACCTCGCGGCCGTCACCGCCTTCCGCGAAGTGACGGCGGGCGAGCTCTCCGCTTCTCCCGGCCCCGGAGTGGAGCTTGTGGCGGCCGACATCCGCGACGCCGAAACCGCCCTGCGGGCCGCGGAAGGCATGGACGTCATCATACACCTGGCGGCCAACACGGGGGTCGAGCCTTCGGTGAGGAACCCCCGTCTGGACTGCGAATCCAACGTCCTGGGCACCCTCAACTACCTGGAGGCCGCGCGTCTTGGGGGTGTGCGGCGCTTCGTCTTCGCCTCCTCCAGCGCTCCGGTGGGCGAATGCACGCCGCCGGTGCACGAGGAGTTGGCCGCCCGTCCCGTGTCGCCCTACGGCGCGAGCAAGCTGGCCGGGGAAGGCTACTGCTCGGCGTACAAACGGACCTTCGGCATCGAGACCGTGGCCCTGCGCTTCAGCAACGTCTACGGCCCCCTGTCCAGCCACAAGAGCAGCGTGGTCGCCTCGTTCCTGCGCGCCGCCCTGGCCGGACAGGAGGTCACGATCCACGGCGACGGCTCCCAAACGCGCGACTTTCTCTACATCGACGACCTGGTGGAGGCCGTGGTCCTGGCCATGAACGCCGGGGGCGCGGGCGGCGAGGCGGTGCAGATCGCCACGGGCCGCGAGACGTCCATCAACGAGTTGCTGGCTCTGCTCGATCCCCTGCTGGCCGGACATGGCGTCGCCCTGCGCGCCAGACGCGGGGAGCCCCGCCTGGGCGACGTTCCCAAGATGTATTCGCTGGTGGACAAGGCCGAGCGGCTGCTCGGCTGGAAACCCCGCACCAGTCTTGCCGAGGGCCTTGAAAAGGCTGTGGCCTGGTTCCTGGCCGAATCGCGGAGTTCCTGAGCAGCCGCCCGGCCGTCAATCCTTCAGGCGGCAGCCCATCCAGTAGTAGCTCGGCAGTTCGTCCCTGAGCTTCCCAGCGCGTAGTGCCCGAGGTATTCGAGCCTGGGGTTGGCCGCGATCATCTCCTCGAAGCGCTCACGGGGCGCCCCCTGAAGCTCGATGAACCAGCACTCCCCGCCGGGCAACAGGTGCTCGTGCCCCTTGGCGTAGAACTCCACATGCAGACGCCAGCCCGGGTCGACAAGGTAGAGGTTCTTCAGCGAAAACTCCCCGGTCAAGGGATGTCCGTCGCCCAGATCCCGGTGCGGGGGGATTACTCAGGATAAGGTCGTGGCGGTCCCCGGCAGGCAGGCATTTGAGGACGTTGGACAGTATCGGCTCGTGCCAGGCCGCGTCCTCGGGGCTGAAATCGCGCAGTTCCGCGAGCGTCTTCTCCAGGCCAGCAGGTTGAAGTAGTTGACGTCCACATAGCCCATGCGGCCAACGCGGCCCTTCGCTTCCTCGAACAGCGAGAGACCCACGCAACCCTGCCCGGAGCAGAAGTCGAGCACCGAGACCTGGGGCTTGGCGCACTTCCCGATCCAGTCCAGTCCTTTCTCCACCACCGGACCGGCGCAGAAATCCGTCGGCCGCGGCGAAAAGGCCACGGTGTCCAGGTAAAAAGGCCGTCCCCGGAACTCGATCACGGCGTAGCGGTCCTGAATATACTCTCCTTTCATGGGTTTTCGCCGTTCGCGACCGGCGCGTCTGGAGTTTCCCGGCGGGCGTCTTTGGAGACGTTGCCCACGGCCGTCGCCCAGGCGTGGAAGACGCCGTCCGCCAACTGGATCGCCACCATGCCGACCTCCGGCTCCACGGACAAGGGACCGGCCATTTCGTAGACGACGTCCGGCCCATGCCACTGCGCCGGTTTGTACGGATGCAGCGCGGCAATGAGCCTGTTCGCCTCCGCCAGGGTCATCTCCGGCAGAATCCGCCGTTCCGCTTCCGTGAGGGCGGCGGCATAGGTGACTTCTCCGGCCTGCGGACGGGGCGCGATGTCTCCCCGGGCATAGGCCGTCAGGACGTCCGGCAGGGCGGCCGCCGCCAGATCCCCCAGGCGAGACAGCACGCTGTGGCAGGTGTCGTCATCCTGCAGCGGGCGTGACTGCTGCCAAAGGATGTCGCCCGCATCGAACTCATGGGCGAGCAGATGCAGGGTCACGCCCGCGTGCGCATCGCCGGCCAGCAGCGCCCGCCGCACAGGGTCAGGTCCACGCCAGCGCGGCAGCATGGAGGGATGCAGGTTCAGGCCGCCTAGGGGAAAGATCGCGCAGAACGCCGCCGGAATGCGCCGGGGATAGGCCACGGACAGGGCGCAGTGGCACTGCTGCCGCGCCATATCGCGCAGCAACTCCGCATCGTCCAGCGCGGCAGGCGTGGCCAGACGGTCCTCTGCCCCATGCTCTCGGCACCACTGCCCCACCGGGGTGCAAAACGGGACCCGCGCCGTCCCCTCCATGCGGTGGGAGGTCGTGAGAATCCGCACCACCTCCACCCCCGGGGCCGCTTCCAGGCGCTCCAGGAGGCTGACGCTCCAAGGATAGCTGCCAAGAAAGACAATCCGCACCGGATCGCGCATCAGAAGGCATCCTTCTTGACCGTGGCGCCACTCGCCGTGCGGCAATGGGTGTCCGCGGTCAGGGCCGCCTGTTCTTGCGCCAGACTGTATTTGGAGACATGCACCGACTCCAGGGAAAGCCCTTCCTTGCGCAACAGCTCCTCCCAGTACTCCAGGTCCTTGCGCATCAGGAGCACGTCCAGCACGCGCTGCTTCCACCATCCAGCCCGGCTGCGCAGGCCCTCGTCCCGGGACACGATCTCGGCGAAGGCGGTGTTCTTGAGCGCCTCGGCCATGTCGCCCCGGGCATAGTTGAGCAGTCCCGCCCGGAGCATGTCCCGGCCGGTGAAGAGCGGCTGCCCCGCCTGTCCGGAGGGATCAGAGATGGCGTGCCTGGCGTGCATGCACAAGGTGGTGAGCACTTGGGACTTGAGGGCGAAGTTCCAGTTGCACGACCCGCAATGGATGTGCCGCTTGCGCAGGGCAGCGAAATCCTTGGCCGCGGCGAGCCGCCGGAACTCCCTGTACCCCGGCCCGTTCCAGGCCTCCATCACCGTCTGTCGACGCAGATCGCCAAGGGCGGCCTTCTCCAGGGGATCGCCCACGCAATACCCCACCACGCCGTCCCAGAGGATGGCCATCATGTCCCACGGGTGGATGCAGGTCGGCATCCTGGCCGGGTCTATGGCCGAGAATATCCTGTTGTCGTACTCCTCGACGATCCCCTGGAAATTGAACGGGAAGTGGATGCCGACATTGAACCTGGGAAAACGCTCCTGCAGGACGCCGAAAATCTCCTCGTCGCGAAGCTGGGCGTTGTGGACGTTGCGGACCACATCGAAATAGACCTTGGGCGGGGATTCCATCCTGTCCCAGGCGTCATGGAACATGGCGATGTTGGCCATGACCCGTTCGAAGTGGTCGGCCCCGTGGGCGCGGCGGTAGGCTTCGCGGTCGAAGGCGAAAATGGAGAGGGAAACGAAGGTCAGGTTCTCCAGCATCGCCCGCGCCAGTTCGGGCGTCAGCACGGAGGCGTTGGTGTGCATGGCGCGGTCGTATTCCGGCCGCATCTCCTTCAGATGCCGCATCATCTCCACGATCTGCGGGTGCAGCAGGGATTCGCCGGTCTTCTGCAGGTACGCCCGACGGAACCCCCGCGGCAGCTCGGAGACGATCTTCCGGAACAGGTCCATGTCCATGTAGCCTCGTTGCGGCGAGCCGTCCGCCTTGCGCCCCCTGCGCATCGCGCCGTACCCGCAGGTGCAGCAGCGGTGGTTGCAGACGTTCGTCGGGCACAGATAGATGACCTGCGGGGGCTCCGGGCACAGCTCGCTTCCCTGGCTCCAGGCGAATACGGCCGTCTCCCGGCAGGCGGCCTCCAACTGCTCCAGGGAAAGGGCCTCCGAAGGAAGAACATGGACATCATGGGACGATTGCGTGCTCACCTGCGCTCCTTGCATCTTCCGCCGCAAGCTGCGACGCGAAGGGACGGACATAGAAATGGGGGAAAGCCCGCTGCAACGCCTCGGGGGCCTGCCCGAACAACCCGACATCCCGCACGGCGATGTAGTAGCTGTAGGGGAAATCTCGCGTCCCCCATCTGGACTTGAAACGGTAGACGCCATCCTGGCTCAGCCATGTGCCGCCCCAGTTCCACCAGGCCATGCCCCTCTCCACGGCATCCTGCATGGCGAGGAAGACGAGGCCGCTCACGGGCTGGCACTGCCGGTGCGACGCCTTGACCGCGGGAGTGTAGTATTCCGCCGTACGGTTGCAGAAAAACACCAGCAGTCCGGCCACGATCCCGTCCGCTTCGTCCGTGGCGAGGTACAGGCGGTAGTCCTCGCCCGGCCGGAAGAAGCGGGGGATGGCGGCAAAGGCCCGCCAGGGCTTGGCCCGGCCCCCGATGGCGGCCATGTTCCGGCTGTGCAGGTCGTGCAGGGCGGCCAGCCCCTCGACGGATTCATCGCGCACGAAACGCAATCCGCTTTTCTGGGCCTTGCGGATCATGTTGCGCGTCTTCTGGTGGAAGATGGCGAAGAGGTCGTCTGCGGCATGCCCGGGCCGGATTCCGTCCAGTGGCGTGAGCTGGCCCGTGCGCCAGTCGCGCAGGGTATGCCCGCCCATCCTCTCCATGATGTTCGCCATAGGCGCCAGGGGGTTCTCGACGATGGTCCAGGCTGCGGCGTCGAGCCGACGGGCGAGGTCGTGCCAAGCATCGAGCAGGACCGCAGCCGTCTCCTCCCCCTCCCCAGGCGACAGCATGAGGCCGCCGTTGCTCCCATAGTACGGCAGGGAGTTCATGACGGTCCCCAGGTCCGCATGCCGCTGCACGAGGCACGGCAGCGCGCCCAGCACCCGGCCGCTCCGCACGGCGAGCAGGGTGTGCTCCACGGGCCCGTCCAAGACCTCGCGCAGGTAGGCCAGATGGGTCGGCGAGGCGTACAGGATGTGCTCGGGAACGGCATGGAAGAAGGCGGCATACGCCTCCTGGTTGCCCTGATCGAGCTGCTGTATCTCAATCCCCGGCATGCCGCCCACCTTTTCCGGCCTCGCCGCCCCTTCAGCCGCGCTTGCGCCCGCAGAAGAAGTGCTGGGCCGGCACCACGCGGTATTCCACGATGTCGAAGCCGCACTCCTCGTACCACGCCGCCACCTCCTCCCGTGGGAACCGCCAGGAGTACTCGGGATGATACCAGTCGAAATTGACGATGGTGGAGTTGTGGAATCCCCATTCCGGATTCCAGAAGCATTTGAGGAAGTGGTAGTAGATCAGCCGCTGGACGTCGTAGACGCCCTTCTTGATCTGCAGGACGGGCAGATCCTCGGGGATCTCGACCTGCACGTTCAGATCGGAGAGTATCTTGCCGAAGAGCGAGAACTCCCGAAGCGCCTCGAACGCTTCCCGTTCCGGCAACCTGCTGAAGTAGTCCCGGAAATAGTCGTCGCACAGTTCGCGCATGGGCGACTTCCTGGTGTAGGCGCTGATGGCGAAATGTCCGCCCGGCCGCACTGCCCCGGCGATGGCCGCGAAGGTCTTGCGCGGCTCCGGGGCGTACATGATGGCCGAACGGCAGACGGCCACATCGAACGCCTCGGCGTAGATGGCGTCCGTCATGTCCGCCCTGAGGAATTGGAAATTGTCCAACTCCGCGAAGCGCTCCTTCTTCACGTCGGCCAGGGTGTCGTTGATGTCGAAGCCCAGGTAGCTGCCCGAGAAACCGGACCGCTTGACGATGTCGGCGATGCCCCCGTAGCCGCAGGCCACATCCAGGACGGTGCGGGCATCCGCGAGCAGGGTCGGCAGGTAATCGTCCCACCCCAGCTTGCTGGAGGCCGTGGCCTTCAGGATGCCGCCCTGGGATTCCCGGATGGCCTTGTAGAAATCCAGCTCCTTGCCCCACTGGAAGGAGTAGTGGTCCGCCGTCTGGGTGTTGCGGAGCATGATGTTGGGCACGCCGTCCGTGACGGGAAACTCATGTCCTCCGGCGCAGGCGCAACGCGAGGCGTCTAAGGAGAGGGGGCTCTGACAAATGGGGCAACACAGCATGATGGGTACTCCTCCGGTTACGCCGCCTGTCCTTTGGCGGCGAGGGCGATGTCGGCGCAGGTGGCGCAGGGAATGTCTTCGGCCTGCAGCAGGTCCAGAAGCCGGTCGAAGAAATGCAGAATGCCGCGACCGGACGCGACCAGCTCAGGGCGGTAGCGCTCGGCATAGGGGAGCGCCATGATGTTCCGGTACGTCTGGGCCGTGGCGTTGTGCCAAAGATGCACAGGGTGGAACAGGAAGACCTTGAGCCCCGGAAGGCGCATCTGCTTTGGGTCCAGGGCGTCCTCTCCCCGCTGCCAGTACAGGGAATCCAGCCAGAAGACGGGGAGTTCGACAATGCCCGTGTGCAGGGGAACCGGGGCGATGCCGGGCTGAAGGCACATGGGCCAGGCGCTGTCGTACAGCAGCCCGGCCTCGGCCAGACCGGCGTAGAGAAGGCCGTTGCAGGTGAGCTGGTGGCACCGGTTTCCCACGGCTTCGGGGATGGCGCGGCGCAGGTCGGACAGGGGTTCCAGCGTCTTGTCCAGATGCTGAAAGTCCCGCAGGAAGGGATGCAAGGCCGCCTCGTGAGGCGGCCGCAGACTGTCGTAGCGCTGCGTGCAGAAGAACGTGCCGGCCATACCCTTGGCCTCCAGCCGTTCCTGCAGGAACTCCACGGCCAGATCGGGGCAGTTGTCGGTGTCGAAGGTAAGGCTGGCCACAGGGCCTTCCCGCCAACTGGACGGCGTCAGCATGCCGTCCCTCCCCGCCTCGCGGCGTGCAGCGCGATCGCCTCCCGGCAGATGGCGGCATGGGCGTGGCTCGCCTTTTCCCAGTGATGGTGCTCAAGCACGAAGCGCCGCCCGGCGTCTCCCGTTTCCCGGCGCTCCTCAGGCCTGGCGTACAAGCGCAGCAACGCGTCGCGCACATCCCGCTCGTCAAGGACGTTGACATTGGGAATGGGCGGTTCCTTAGCCACATCGCGCCGGTGGTCGTGATCGATGTACCCCAGCACAGGCTTGCCGCACGACATGGCCTCGATGCAGATGTAGCCGTGGTTCGCGATACGGGGCTCGATCTGATCGAAGACGACGTCCGCAGCGTTGTAGAGTTGAATGAGGGCATCCCTGGCCAGGGGGGAGAACCACCGGACATGGGGCGTCAGCCCCATGCCCTCGATCATCTCCCGGGCCTCCGTGCGTTGCGGACCGCGATCCACCAGCCAGAGCACCGCACGCCCCGGCCCCACCTCGTCCATGAAGGCTTTCACGCCCCGCAGCAGGACATCCGTGCCTTTGGTGTACTGCAGCGTCCGGATGGGGTCGATCATGAGCTGCGAGCAGTTGAGGATGACGAAACGTCCCTCACTGTCGTTGCTCTGGCGCAGCCAGTCCCATCGTTCCCGGGGCAGGGGCGCATAGGCATGCGCGTTCATGGGGAAGCACCAGCTGCGCACGCGGTCCAGAGGGATGCCCAGCCGCTCCAGCGCCGGGACGAACTTCTTCTGGTGCAGCAGCCCCAGCAGCACGGTCGCCTCGCGCAGGATGGTGCGGATGTGCCACGCGCGGATGCGCTCTTCCTCGGTATCGTCGAGGAACGGCCAGTGGTTGATGTCGCCTCCGAACGGCTTGTAGACGAAGGGCTTCCCGGAGATGGCCGCCCATATGGCGTAAAGCCCGTTGCACTGCAGCACGTCGCAGGCGGCGATCTTGCGCAGGATATCCCGGGCCTGCACGCCCAGGCTCAACGGGGACGTGGTCAGCAGATCCTCGTACCGGATCCGGGTCACCTCCTCTTCCGTCAGCACCGGATGGTAGCTGGTAATGGCCAGCCGGGGATGGGCGCGGTTGTCCGTATAGAACCACGCGTCGTAACCGGCACGCTGCATGTAGCGGCAGTAGCTGTAGTCCGTGCCGAGCGCGCTCAGGAAATGAACGCGCAGCGGCCCGGAATTCAGTCGTCCGCCATCCGTCATTTCTTCTCTCCGCAGAAGAAATGCTGCGCCGGGACATGACGGTATTCGACCACCTTGAAGCCGCTGTCCTCATACCAGGAGGCGATCTCTTCCTTGGTGAAGCGGTACGTGTACTCGGGATGGTACCAGTCGAAGTTCACGATGGTGGAGTTGATCATCCCCCATTCCTCGTTCCAGAAGCACTTGAGGAAGTGGTAGTAGATCAGGCGCTGCAGATCGTAGTTGCCCTTCTTGATCTCCAGCACGGGAAGGTCCTGCGGGATCTCCACGTTCACCTTGAGTTCGGAAAGGATCTTGCCGAACAGGGTGAACTCCTTGAGCGCCTCGAAAGCCTCGCGCTTTTCCATCTTCTTGAAGTATTCCCGGAAATAGTCGTCGCACAGCTCGCGCATGGGCGACTTCCTGGTGTAGACGCTGATCAGGAACTTCCCCCCCGGCTTCAGCGCGCGGGCGATGCTCTTGAAGGTCGCGGCGGGATCGCTGGCGAGCATGATGGCTGAGCGGCAGACCGCCACGTCGAAGGACGGGGTGAAGATGTCCTCCATCATGTCGGCCCGCACGAAGCGGAAGTTGGGCAGGTGGCCGAAGCGCTCCTTCTTCACGTCCGCGAGGGTGTTGTTGATGTCGATGCCGACGTACTGCCCTTCGAACCCGGCCCCCTTGACGATGTCGGCGACGCCGCCGTAGCCGCAGGCCACGTCGAGCACGCTCCGGGCGCCCTTGAGGGCCTGGGGCAGATAGTCCTGCCAGCCGAGCTTGTACGAGGCGGTGGCGGTCAGAATCTTTCCCCCGCTGTCCTCGATGGATTTATAGAAATCCAGCTCCTTGCCCCATTGCAGGTTGTAGTGATCCTCGGTCTGGGTCCCGCGCAGCATGATGTTGGCGACGCCGTCGCGGACCGGGAAGCCGTGCCCCGCGGCACACTCGCACCGTTCGGGAGTGAAGGCCAGCGGACTTTGACAGATCGGGCAAAGCAGAGTGCTCATACTATCTCCTTTGTAAGCGTATGCGTCGTTTATGGTGTCTCACGGCGTCGCGGCAGGCCGCTCACCGTTCCTCATGCGGGATTCCGGGGCTCCCGACCCTGCTCCACCGCGCCGGACAAAGCCTCGACGACTTGGCGGGAAAACTCCCCTGCGAGGCGTTCGAAAAGCTCCCCGTCCGGCGCGCGCACCACGGGGGGGGCGACGAGCAACCCTTCAAGATCGTCCAGGCCGACGACAGGGATCGTATACTCGCGCAACGCAGGCGGGGCGGCGCAGGCGAAAACCCGCGCCCCGGCGAAGAGGGCCATGCTCAGTTCGAAGGACCATGCCCCCCCTCCTGCCGCTACGGGCGGCGGCGCGTACCAGCCCCACACGCCGCGCACGCGGTTGGCGAGGTCCACGTACGAGCGGGATTCCAAAACAAAGAGCAGATCGAAGCCGCGACGCCCAGGTGCAAGGTAGCTGCGCTGCAGGCCTCGAATCTGCTCGTGCGTGCACAACTCCATCTGCACGGCCACGCTCGGCCGCGGCGTGCGGACGAACGGGTTGGCCGGATCGTATTCAGGCGTCCAGGCAGAGGGCAGGCAACAGCCAGGCGCATCCGCGCGTCCGTTCAGGGACGGCAGGGGCCGCTCGAAGGCGCAAGGCACGCCCCGGTCGCGATGCCAGTCCGCAAGACGCGCCAGGGGCCAGCCCTGGTAAGCCGCGCTGTAGACGTGAAACGAGGGGACAGGCGGCCGGAACTCCAGGGCGGCCAGAGCATCGGGGTCCGTGTCCAACAGCACCACCCCGTCCACAGGACCGGACCCCGCCCCCGGCCGCGACAAGGGCGCGTCCGTCCACATCGTGAGCACCCTGGCATGGGCCTGGCGGGCCAGGGCGTCCCCCATGGCCCGGACGCGCAGTTGTCGGCGCCTGGGAGCGCACAGAAGAATCGTCAGCATCCTTCATGCCCCCGGCAGGCGGATCCCCACACGAAGGTCGCATTGAAGCGGTGGGTCAGGCCACGGTAGACCTTCCGGTCGTGGCCGACATCCTCGGGAGTCTCCCAAAGAATGGACGCCGCCGGTTCGGGCAGACCCATGGCCGCAAATCGGTCATGACAATACTGCATGTTGGGCATCCACATGAACGCGTCGTCCTCCCGTCCATAATGCAGGCGCATGGCCGTGGCTCCCAAAGGGGCCACGTTCAGGTTCACGACCACGAGTTCCGAGGCCACGCGATGGAGTTCCCTGACGGCTTCCCAGGCTCCGGGAATGATGAACAGCACGCCCAGGGAGACCGCGGCGTCGAACGTTCCGTCCGCGAAGGGCAACGTGACGGCGTCTCCCGCCAGATACGCGCCGAGTCCATAGAATCCCTGCCCATCCCGCACTTGTTCCCGGCTGATGTCCAGGCCCACGTAACGGCCCGCCACGTCCCTGGCGCGCAGCATGGCCCCGAGTTGCCCGCTGCCGCACCCGCAATCCAGCACCAGGGGAGCCCGGCCCAGACGGCGGCCGAGGGCGTCCAGCAGGTCGAGCGCCGGACCGAAGTGTATGTTGTCGCCCCGGCGCAGCGCGGTTTCCCGGTCGATGAAAAAGTACCCATCCGGCGCCAAGCTCATGCGATCTCCGTTCCCTCCGGCGCTGTCCAGGCAGCGGCTGCCGGTCTCTGATCCCCAGGACGGCTCCCTGCCGCCTCCGCCCCCGCGATATGCCAGAAGCGTTCCAGGCTGGACAGGGATATCCGGAGCACCCCTGTCCGGTTGCCGTCGCAGATGTCCTTCGGAGAGATGTCCACGAATAGATAGGCGAATTCCCCTTGCACGCGGATGGTTCCCACGCTGACCGTCTCGTCCTCCAGCACGCCCGGAACCAGGCGGGCATACGGGATGAACGTCGAGGGGCATGCCCCGCCCTCCAGAGCGTACAGCCCGACCCCGCGGCGGTCGGCGCAGATGATCATCCGCCCTGCCACGGCCATGCCGGTGGGGCAGTCCAGACCGTCGACCACGCAACGCACCCGGCCCGAGTCGTCGATCCGCAGGATCTCGCCGTCCCCCACCGCAGAGGTGGGCGTGTTGACCACAAGCACGTTCTGGCCCACGCCCACAGGGCTCATGAGGAAATCCGCCCACGGCAGGGAGACGGCGCGCGGCGCCCCCCACTGCTCGTCGAGAAAAAAGAGGCTCTTGGTCTTCCAGGAGAGCACGGCGGCGCCTTGATCCCGCCGACAGAGGGCCGTGGCGCTCCGCACCCCGGCACGTCCCAGAGGGACGATCCGTCTGGTCGTGCCGCTTGCCGCGTCCACGATGGCCAGATGCTCGCCGTCCTTGGCCAGCAGCCACACCTCCCCGCCGCACAGCTCCTTGCCGTGGACGCTGCCGGGCATGTCGGGAAGAGGCTGCGGACAAACATCCCCCGCTGCAAAACGGATGAACGCATCGCCGGGAAAGGCCGTGCTCAGGATGCTCCCATCGGGCAGCATAAGCGGGGACACATTCTTGCTCCCCACGGGCAGCGGCAGGGACGTCCAATCCGCAGCCAGAAGATCGCAGGCCCACCGTGGAGCCCCGCCCTCCTCACGGCGCGCGTCCAGCGCCAGGATGCCCAGGCAGGAATACATATCGGCATGGGAGACCACCTCGGCCCTTCCCGCAGCCAAGGCCCCCCATGCCATGTTTTTGACCAGTACGGCCACGGCCAGTTCTCCGCCGTGCCCATGCGGACCGCAGGGCCGGACGGTCCGTGCGATCGCGTCAGACACGGCCGCCTCCTTCCATACGCCGCCCGTCTTGCCGCCGCACCTGCATGCGGAGGACATCCAGGGGATGCGTGAGCAATGCGGCCGCTTCCGTTGCGAAGGCAGCCACAGCTCCAGCCGCCAAGTCGCCATCCAGACGCTCCAGGGATTGGGCGTGCCCCACCACCAGGGCGTAATCCGCTTCGAACACGGGCGGCAAGGACTGGCGCCCGCAGATATGCGCCCCATCATCCAGACGCACGTTCCCGGACCAGAGCCGCCCAGGTCTGTACCGGCGCTCGGTCGTGTACTCCCCGGTCCTTCCCGCGCGCAACACCGCCACCGCCACTCCGGTGCAGTCCGGGGAAAGCTCCATGGAGACGGTTCCGGCAACGCTCATCAGTTCGGGCATCTCCTCGCCCAACAACAGTCCCGAGGCGTCGAAAAAGGCGGGCCGGGCCACGACCCCATCGGCCAGACCCGGGAGAGCCATGCGCAGCACCGTGCCCGACAGACGGCAGACCGCCCGCGCCATGTCTGCAAAGCCGCACCAGGGGGACAGGCCCACCGCGCCGGGCACGTCGTCCGGCCGGGCTTTCCAGAAAAAGCGACCCGCCAGAGAATTCTCGGGCAGCCAGCGGACATCGGCGCAACCGAGCCCTCCGACTTCCTCGGAATATCCCGCATGGAGCGGAGCGCTGAGCACCCAGGCGCCGGTCTCGGCCAGCGCCGCCTCCTGCTCCAGCCCGCGCCGATGCAGCCATGCCCCGGCCTCCTGTGCGGACGCGAGACGGTGGACCAGCAGCAATCCCATCGGCTTGGAGAGCATGCGCAGATGGAAGGGATGATCCTGGGCAGGACGGCAACTCACCACAGTGCGTCCCCCGTGCGCGGCGAAGAGTTCGACCGCCTGGCGCACCGTCTCCCCAGTCAACCGGCAGTTGCGCAAATCCGCCAGCACCCAAGGCCCTGCAACTCCTTCCGGAGCCCATTCCCGCAAGCGGGATGCCGAAGGGTCGCCGAACAGGGCGCCCAGATTTCCGTCCTTGACCGGCGCAATGCGGCGCGGACGGGGCCAGCCCGCCGCGACGAGCGCCTCGCACCCCTGCTGCGAGTCGCAGACCGTCACAAGCTCGTCGGGACCGCACAACGCCGAAAGCTCCCGCAGGGATGTGGCGAGAACCCGCCGGAGTTCGGCTTCGCCCCAGTCGAGCGTTCCGAATGCGGACAACAGATGCGCGAGGACTATCATTGCATAAATTCAAAGAAGCCCTGCCGGATGACTTCCTCAGCCAGACGCAGGTCTTCCCAGGTATCTATGTCCAGGACCTCGATCGGGTCCTCAAGAATGTGAACATACCTTCGACAGGATTTGTACTGTGCATAGTTGTTTCCAATGAAATTCCCCATACACCTCAGAAAACACTCACTGCCGTTCTGAAAACTGTCCGGCAAGCGCGTCATCATGCCATCATCGCACGTGAAGAACCCGTTGTGATCCACTGACAACCTTTTCGCGGTCACAACGTTGCTGTATCCCTGGAGAAGGATATCCGTCAAAGTCGTCACGAGAGATGCCGTGCGAAAAACGCTTGTCGGGTACAGCGTGACGACGGCATCGAACTGTCTGCCCGCACGGCGCAGGGCGCTCCGGGTGAACTCCACCGCCGTGGTTATCTGGGCGCTGTCCCCCGAGATATCCGCAGGCCTGAGGACAGGGACCTCGGCCCCGAAATCCCTGGCCACGGCGGCCACATCGGGGTCGTCGGTCGAAACCACCACCGCGTCGATGTTCGGGGCCGCCAGCGCCACCTCCACGGCATACCCCAGCAGGGGCTTGCCGCACAGCGGCTGAATGTTCTTGCAGGGCACCCCTTTGGACCCGCCCCTGGCGGGGATGATGGCCAGAACCTGAGGACGCCGCGCAGACGCGTCCTCATATTCCCCCGTATGCAGATGGGGGCACGGCGGATGGGGCAGGGAATGCACGATCGTGTGCTCATGCTGCATGACGTCCCTCCAGAAACTCCCTGCACCACTGCTCAAAGCACAAGAGCGACCAGATCAGCAGGCGTCTGTTGGCCGTGCCGTCGAGGTGCTCGCCCACGAGCGCCCGGACGGCGTCCCGGTCCAGGTAGCCGTAAATCCGGGCGTCCTTGTGCAGCAGCGTCCGCCGGACGAAATCCATGGAGTCGCCCTTGAACCAGCTCGCATCGGGTCCGCTGAATCCCTGCTTCACGCCGTTGGCGATCTCGGGGCCCACGATGCGGGACATGGCCCTGCGCAGGATGAGCTTTCCGTCCCTGGTCTTCTGGTAGTACCGCTTGACCTTGTTGCCCGTTTCGTTCTCGTTGAGCCGCACCACTTCGCGCAGGTTGCCCAGCTTCAGCCGCACCGGCAGGCGCATGGCGAAATCGACCAGATCGTTGTCCAGAAACGGCGTGCGGCATTCCAGGCCGTGCGCCATGGAGAGCTTGTCCTCCACCAGCAGCAGCCCATGCAGGAAGGTCTTGGCCTCAAAGTACAGGGAGTGGTTGATGTAGTCCTCGGGGCGGCAGAGCTGTTCCTCGTGGCCGTTCCAGACGCCCCGGAAGATGTCCCGCGTCCAGACATGCGACACCTTGCCCCAGACCGGGGCGAAGACCTGCCTGATCAGCGTGTTGGGAAGCAGGCGCTGCCAGTACCGGTAGTACTTGTCCACGTAGGCTTCGAAGGTGTCGTTGACCACGGCCCGATAGTAGCGCCACGGGTAGCCCGCGAAGAGTTCGTCCCCCCCGGTGCCCGCCAGGACCACCTTGACGAATTTGCCCGCCAACTTGCACGTGCAGAAATTCGGATAGCTCTGGCCCACCCGCGGTTCGTCCAGGTGGCGCACGATGGCGGGCAGACAGCGCTCCATGTCCCCCGACTTGAGCACCGCCTGGTAGTGTTCCGTGCGGAAGAGGTAGGACATGTGCTCGGCCTGGGCTCGCTCGTCGCAGTAAAGCTCCATGCCCGAGGCGGAATGCATGTCGAAACCGCAGGTGAAGGTCTTGAGCGACGGCGAGAAGCGTGAGGCCACGGCCGTGACGGAGCCGGAGTCGATGCCGCCGCTCAGGAACGTCCCCACCTCCACGTCGCTGACCATCTGGCGCTCCACGGCCCGGCGGAAGAGACGTTCGAGTTCCTCGACGCACTCCTCCTCGTCCACGGAGACGTCCGGCTCCCTGAAGTCGTAGTCCCAGTAGCGCTTCGCACGCGGCTCGGACGCGTCCGGACCGAGCCGCATGGTGCATCCCGCCGGGAATGTCCGCACGCCTTCGAAGAGCGTGGCCGCCGAGAAGAAGTTCTGAAAGGTGAAGTATTCGAGCAGACCTTCGAGATCGAGCCTGGCGGGAAAGGCGGGATGGGCCGCGATGGCCTTGATCTCCGAGGCGAAGGCGAAGACGCCCCCGCGTATCGCCCAGTAGAGGGGCTTTTGCCCGTAGCGGTCCCGGCCGAGCAGCAGGGTTCGTTCCCTGGCGTCCCACAGGGCGAAGGCGAACATGCCGTTGAATCTGGCGGCGGCGGCCTCGCCCCAGTGGGTCAGGGCATGCAGCACGACCTCGGTGTCGCCGCTGGAACGGAAGCGGTACCCCGCCTTTTCGAGTTCCGCGCGCAGCTCACGGTAGTTGTAGATCTCGCCGTTGTACACGAGCGTGCGTCGTCCGGCGGGGCAGACCATGGGCTGTGCGGCCAGATCGGAGAGGTCGAGGATGGCGAGCCGGGTGTGCCCGAACCCCATGCCGGCCTGCACGGACACGCCCTCCCCGTCGGGTCCGCGATGGCGCAAGGCGGCGGTCATGGCCCGCACGTCGGCGGCCTCGACCGCCCCGCCGGTCAGATTTATGACACCCGCTATGCCGCACATCGCCTCATGGCTCCTGTTTTCCTGCCATTCCTGTCCCACCGGACCGGACCGCACGCCGGGCCACGGTGGTTCTTCCGGGGAATTGCAAACGCCGTTCCACGCATCCTGCCGCGCTCCCCTACGATGCCCGCGCGTCCACGCCCGCAAGCAGGCCGCGCACTGCCCGATCGAGCTGCCGCCAGGCGATCTCGATGTCGAAGTCGCGCACGCGGGCCAGGCCCTGGCGCGACATCGCGCCGTACAGGGCCGGATCGCGCAGGCTCTGGAGCAGGACCGCCACTTCCCCGTACGCGCCCGCGGGGTAGACCAGCCCGGCCCGGCCGCCATCCAGCAGTTCGCGCACGTCGCCCACGTCCGGCGCTATCACCGGCACGCCGCAGGCCATGGCCTCCATGATGGCCACGGGCCAGCCCTCCAGGATCGAAGTCATGAGGAAGACGTCGATGTCCCGCAAGAAGCCCACGGGATCGGCCACGTAGCCGCGCAGGGCCACGGGCAGTCCCTCGGAGGCGCGGCGCAGACGCTCGGCGTAACGCGGCTCGTGAGGGTTGCCCGCCAGTTCCAGGCTGCAGGTCCCGGCCGCGAGGTCCTGGCGCAAGGCCTCGACCGCGGCGATCTGGTTCTTGCGTTCCGTGAGGTTGCCCATGATGCCCACGCGCAGACAGCCGCCGTGCGGTTCGCCGCGCGGGGAGAGCGGGAAACGGGAGAAGTCCAGGCCGTTGTACATCAGTTCCGCGCCGCCGAGCCTGCCGCGAAAGCCCTCCAGCCCAGGGGCCAGCGAGGGACCGCAATAGAAGGCCGCATCCGCGGCGGCCGCGGCCACGGCGTCACGCGCCGGATCGACGTAGGCCATGTTCCCGTCGAACCAGCGCAGGTAGTCCTTCATGTAGACCACGGGCACTCCGGTCCGGGTCAGCAGGGCGCACATCTCGTCGAGATAGCGGTTGGTGCGCATGACCACGCAGTCGAAATCCCCCCGCGCCAGCATGGCCGCCGCCGTCTCCGTCCCTCCGACCTCGCGGGGCACGCCCAGGGCGTCCAGCTCGGCCTCAAGGGGACCATGGCAATACGACCAGCAGGCCTGCCCGAAATCCCGGGCCAGACGTTCCACGAGCATCATGTGCTGCCGCTCCACGCCGCCCACCTCAAAGGCGTTGAAGAGGTGCAGGAGTCTAGGACGCATCGGCCGACGCATTCGCCGCCCCCCTGTTCTCCGGCCATTCCGCCCTGGGCAGCCAGCGCGGGAAGCGGCCGTGGTCCAGGACCACCCGGCCCGCGTCCAGATGCTTGAGCAGGAAGTAGCGAAGCCCCCACTTCTCCTCGAAGTAACGGACGCTGCCCAGCCAGTCGGAGAGCTGGGCCTTGGCCTGCATGTACTCCCCGCAGTTGGTGGACTTGTCGTGCAGCACGCTGCAGCCGGGGTGGAACATGAAGCCGTGCCCCCCGGCCCGGCCCTGCAGGCAGAGATCGTAGTCGCCGAAAAGGTTCTTCAAATTCTCGTCGTAGCGGCAGGTTTCAAGGTAGCTGCGCCGGAACAGCGAACACCCCCCCGGGATGAAGTCGGAAGGGAACGGCGCGAGGTCCCTGTGCGCGGCGTGGGTTTCGCCGTGGCGCAGGTGGCGGGGGTGGAAATGGCGCTCGTCCTCCATTTCGATCTCGATGCCCAGGCACTGGTAGGTGCGCTCCGGGTGGTAGAGCAGACCCGGGGCGATGCCCGCCACGCCGGGATTCCTGTCCAGCTCGGCGAGCAGGGGGGGGAAGATGTCGCTTTCCAGGTAGCAGTCGTTGTCCAAAAAAAAGATGTGCTCCCCGCGTGCGTGGTCCAGCACGCGGGCGCGTATCCACGGGCAATGCCGCCTGGCGTCCAGATGCACGACGCGCAGCGCGGGCCAGACGCGCTCCATCTCGTCCAGGACCGCGCGCTGCTCCGTGGTGGCGGAACAGTTCTCCACCAGCACCACCTCGCAGGGGCCCCGCACGTGCGCGCGCAGCGAGTCCAGACACCGCATGGTGGCCTCGAACTTGAAGAACGAGATGACGTAGACGGAAACCAGCGGCGCGGACATCACGGCATCCCCAGGGGAACGGACGTGCTGTAGGGACGCAGGACGCGGCGCACCTTTCCCGCCTCGTATTCCTCGCAGCGCTGCGCCTGCCGCCACCACTCGCAGGAGAGGCAGAGCGGCCCGGCCGCGCCTGTGTCCAGATGGGCTGCCACGAGACGTCGTTGGGTCTTCAGGATGTCCCCCGGATCATCCCGGAGGATATTGCCTAAAGAAAAGGTATCCGGCGCGCCTGCGGAACAACTCCAACAATCCCCATTGGTCAGGATATGCACCCCCATGCCCAGCGAGGCGCAAGGTAGGCGGGCCGGAGCGGTCCAGAACGGCGGGTGCGCGGGTCGACCCATAAAGTAGCGCGAGGTGAAGACCGCTTCGTCCGCCACCCCTTCCCACCTTCTCAGGAAATCTTTTTCCTCATGCGCGTTGCGCTCCTGACGAACGAAGGAAGCCTTGACAGAGAAGCCGCCGCCCCGTTCGGCCGCCTCACGCAGACGCGTGGCCTGTCCGAGCAGCCGGGTATAGTCGCCCGAGGCTTTGATAGCCGAATAGGTTTCCGGGGTTGCGGCGTCCACGCTGAGAATCACCGTGCGCAATGACAAACCCGGCAACGCGTCAATGACTTCGTCGCTCAGGTATTTGCCGTTGGTGGCGATGTCCACGGCGAGGCCGCGCTCGGCACAGAACCGCAGGATGGAAAGGAAGTTTTTGTTGCGTAACGGCTCGCCCGGCCCGAAGATGGACACGCTCCGGACCGGTTGCAGTCCGGCCGCGCGGCCGAGCAGCGCGATGAAACCGGGCAGGTCCAGCAGATCGTGGCAGGACCGGCGTCGCATGTAGGCCTCGTAGTGCTCCCGGATATCGGGCGGGCGATCACTGCCGTAGTAGGGGCACATCACGCAGCCCATGTCGCACTTCTCGGCGATGGCCATGTGGATGCCCCGCGGCCGCCCGAGGTGATGGCTGCGAAGACGCGCATCACGGGCCACGATGGCGGCCGAGGGCACGTGCAGGCTCAGGCGGCAGGCCTCAAACCCGGCAGGGCCTGGAATCGGCCCCGCCCCGTGAAGCTCCTCTTCCCGTCCGGCCAACCGCTTCGAGAAGAAGGCGAAGGATACGCCGGGCAGCCATGCCTGGTCCGGCAGAACAATATCCGCGCTGCAGGCCTCGCACGAGGCCGCCACGTCGGCCACCAATCCTTCGGGGAATCCCTCCGCCAGGAGGGTTTCGCTCCAGGGCAGGAAAAGCACATTGTCCCCGGCGGCAAGCAGCGGACGCACGTCCGGCGCCTCCTCGGCGCGGGCGCGGGAAACATCGCCTGCGACGCGCGCGGCGAGGGCGAGCGCGACTGCACGCCGCCCGGCAGGGGCTTCGACCAGGACCAGCGCCCTGTCCATCACGCCTCCTCCCCGGTCTTGCGGGCAAACACGAATCCCCCGTCGACCCAGGTCTCGCAGAGCATATGCTTCTCCATGAAGCGGGCCACATGCTCTTTGGAGAAATAATAGAGGTGCTCCACGGGATTGATTTTCTCCACAGTGAACGTCTCGTGAAAGGGCACCGTGATCATCATGGTCCCGCCCGGCCTAAGCATCCGGGCGCACTTGGCCAGGGTGCGGTTGGGGCGGTGCAGGTGTTCGAAGACATGCCACAGGACCACGAGGTCGTGGGCCTCCTCCCCGAAGTCCCCGGCCAGGAAATTCCCCTGGCGCACATTCAGATCGAAGCGCTCGCGGGCGAATCCGGCCGCGTAGTGCGAAAGCTCCACCCCCGAGACCGTGAAGCCATGCTCGCGCAGGGTTTTCAGGAGATAGCCGAAGCCCGCGCCGACCTCGAAGGCCGAGCCCGCGACCTTGTGCACGGCCAGGCGCGAACAGAAGTGCCTGTAGGCGGCCAGCCGCTCGTCCAGGTTGTGGTGGTAGATGTCGTAGCGCAGGTTGACCTCGGGCACGTGCCCGGGCCGGGTGGCCCAGTTGGCGTAGAGGTCGTCCGCGTACACCGCGGCCAGGACCTCCTCGCGCAGCCGGGGATTGACGTAGAGCAGGCCGCAGACGGGGCAGCGCACCACCTTGTACTCTAGGCTCTCGTCAACATTCCTGTAGCGCAGGGTCTCGCGCAGGCGATGCGCGACCTCGGTCTCGCGCCCGCCGCAGAGCGGGCAGTCCCGGGTTTCGAAGAGGTCCATATCCATGCTCATGGTCCGTCCTTGACTACCAGGGGCTCGCGCACCTGGGCCGGTTCGGCCGAGCCCGTTGCATATGGCGAATGGATATGTGCGAACATCGTCCTCTCCCAGTGCTGCGTGGCGCGCTCAGGCGACAAGGGCGGCCAGCGCCTCGACCACCCGGTTCTGCTCCCCGGGGCGCATCCCATTGAAGAGCGGCAGGGCCAAACTGCGCGTGAAGGCTTCGCGGCTCCCGCGGAGGTCCTCGCCGAGACGGCACAGGGGATTTTCAGCATAGGCGCGGTGCATGTGCAGGCTGTACGTGCCGATCTGGGCCTCTATGCCCTGGCCGCGCAGCTCCGCCATGATCCGGTCCCTGTCCTCGACAAGCACGCAGAAAGTCTGCACGGAATGCTCGCCCCCGGGGGTGGTCTCGGGCAGGGCCACGCCAGGCACGCCCGCCAGCAATTCGGCATAGCGGGCGGCCAGGGCGCGACGCCCGGCCAGCAGACCATGCACGTCCCGCATCTGGGCCAATCCGATGGCGGCCAGGACGTTGGAGAGCTTGTAGTTCGTGCCCACGCGCTCGAAGTGCGTGCCCTCGCGGCTGGCCGCCGGAGCCATGCCGAAGTGTTTGTAGGAGTGCATCCACTCCGCCCAGTCGGCGCGGGCCGTGGTCACGGTGCCGCCTTCGCCGGTGGTGATGAACTTGCGCGGGTGGTGGCTGAACACGGTGATGTCGGCCAGACTTCCGGTCATGCGCCCCTTGTACGACGACCCCAGGGCGCAGGCCGCGTCCTCGACCATGAAGAGGCCGTGGCGCTCTTTGATCCGGCCCAGGCGATCCCAGTCCAGGGGATTGCCGAAGAGCGACACCGGGATGGCCGCCCGGGTCCGTTCCGTGACCGCTGCATTCAGGGCGTCGTAGTCGACGAGCAGGGTGCGCGGGTCCACGTCCGCCACCACGGCCGTGGCGCCCACGATGTTCACCACCGCGGCAGTGGCCGGATAGGTGTAGTCCGGCACCACCACCTCATCCCCCGGTCCGATGCCCAGACAGCGCAGGGCCAGCTCCAGTCCCGTGGTGCAGGAGGTCACGGCCAGGGCGTGGGGAGCGCCCACGAAGGCCGCCACGCTCTGCTCGAAAGCGCGGGTCTGCGGCCCTTCGGTCAGGTAGCCCGAGTCCAGGACGTCGGCCACCATGCGTTTGACCTCGTCCGAGATCACGGGCTTGATGAGCGGAATCTTCGTCGCGGCCATGTTCAGCCCCTGGCCTTCTTGCGGCGCTTCTCCACGGCCTCGATGTGCGCGGCGCGCCAGGCGACGAGCTGCCGCAGGCCCTCGTCCAGGGGCACTCCGGCGGTGAAGCCGATCTCGGACGAGGCCTTCTTGGGACAACCCACGCGGTTCTTCACGAACGTCAGGCCGCCGGGTCTGTACTCGATTTCGAGATCCGAGCCGGTCACCGCCAGGATACGCTCGGCCAGCTCTTTGATCGACGTCTTGATGCCGGTGCCCACGTTGTAGAAGGCGTCCGTGGCCTCGGCCTTCATGGCCGCGAGATTGGCCCGGGCGCAGTCCTCGACGTAGACGAAGTCGTAGGCCTGCGAACCGTCCCCGTAGACCACCGGCGGCAGCCCCTTGTCCAGGTTGTCCAGGATCTTCATGATCACGGCGATGTAGGTGCCCTGGTAGTCCTGCCTGGGGCCGTAGACGTTCATGTAGCGCAACCCGCAGTAGTCGAAATGCTTGTCCGTGCCCTTGTAGCGGTGATGCAGGGCACGGCACATGTGCTCGCCCGCGATCTTGGTGGCGCCGTAGAAATTGGTGTTGTTGTAGGGATGATCCTCGGTCATGGGCTCGGCCACGGCGTCGCCGTAGACCGAAGCCGAGGAGGAATAGACCAGCCGTCTGACGCCGTTCGCCAGCATGGCCTCCAGCACGTTGAAGGTGCCGCCGATGTTCACCTCGAAGGCCGAGCGCGGATAGTCGTAGCAGTGCAGGAGCCACAGCGCCGCCAGGTGGAAGACGCCGTCCACGCCCTTCATGGCCGCGCTCAGGACGTCGGGATGCAGGAGTTCGCCGCCCGCCTCGAAGATCTTGACCCTGGGGTCGGCCAGGGCCGGGGAGAGATTCTCCTCGCTGCCGCGCGTGAAGTTGTCGTAGATGCGGATCTCGCCCACATCCTCACGGCACAGCTGATCCACGAGATGCGAGCCGATGAATCCGGCTCCGCCGATGACCAGGAAGTTCTTGCCTCGAATGTCCATGCAGCAGGTCCTCTAGGGTTGTGTGTCCGTGGGGGCCGGTCGCGCGGCGCACCCGCACCCGGCTGTGGAAATGTCCGGAGTCTGATGTCCGGAAACGGAAGCGTCGGATGCGCCTCCACCCATATTGCTCCCCGCCTCGCGGGCGGCAAAAGCCAGGAGCGGCTCCTTGCGGAAGCGCCGGTCCAGTTCGGGGTGGATGAAGCCGAATTCGCGCTTGCCCCATGCGTCCAGCCGCGCGGCAAGTTCCCCGGCGCGCGGGTCGTCCCCGGGCAACGCGGCCAGAGTCCTGGCGGCGGCGTCCGTGAGACAGCCCCCGGCCGCCGTGGAGGCCAGCAGCAGCTCCGCGCAGAAGGACCACATGCCCCAACGCCCGCCGTACCAGTTCACGCTCTCGCCCACGAAGACCTCGGGCCGCACGTGCATGGCGCGCTGCATGTGCCCGAGGCAGTCGAGGTAACCCGCCACGTCCCCCGCCGCGGCCAGGGGATGGAGTCCGGCGAGGTGATCGTGCCAGTACAGATGCATGGGCGTGGAGAGACGGGCCGCCGTGTCGGCCCGCTCGTGCGTCGGCGCTGTCGCGAGCGCCCGCGTCGTGGGATCGTGACGCGCCGCGTGAAAGAGCCCGGGGTCCGGTGTTCCCGTCGCGGCCAGCTTCTCCTCCAGCAGACCGCGCAGCGCCGGGCCGTGGCCGTTGTTCCCGGCAGCGGCGCGGTAGAACGTCAGGGCCTCGGCCTCGCAGCCGCAGGCGTCGTGCAGCAACCCCAGGCGGCGCTCGTCCAGGGAGCGCGACGCCCGCGCCATGCCCGCCAGACAGACGTAGTCGTCCCGCACCCTCGCCAGGGTGGCGTGGAAATTGGCCTCGGCCAGGATACGCTCCCGGCCCCGGCGGCCCATCTCGTCGCGGACCTCGGGGGCGAGGGAGAGCGCCCTGTCCAGGGTCGTGACGAGCCCGTCCAGGCCGCGCGGGGGCGTCACGAAACCGGTCTCGCCGTCCCGCACCCAGTATTCCACGGTGGCGGCGGGCGCGACCAGGGGGATGCGACCGCAGGCCATGGTCTCCAGCACGGTTGCCGGGTTGTGGTCGTTGGCGTGCAGCGAAACCACCACGTCGGCCGTCGCGTAAAGGTCGGCCAGGGCGGCGTTGTCACGCAGGCAGTCGAGGAAGGTCAGGCGGTCCGCAATCTCGGGGCGGAGCGCCAGCGGTTCGAGATAGCGCGACTCGGGGGGCATGACGTGGCCGGTGACGAGGCAGTGGGCGTCCGTGGACAGCCGGGGCATGGCCTGCAACAGCAGATCCACGTTGGCGGGCAGGCTCGGCGTGCGGGAACTGAGCACGATCTTCCGGGCCGGATCCAGGCCGAGGCGCGCGCGCAGCCCGGCGCGCACGGACTCGGGCCGCGGCGCGAAAACCTCGGGATCGAGGCCCCAGGAGTGCCAGCGAGCCCGGGCCGGGTCCAGCCCCTGACCGGTCCACTCCTCCATGACCACGCGCGAGGAGAAGGAGACGATCTCGGCCGCCGCGCCGGAGCGCAGGTCGTCGAGGATCGCCCGGTGCCACAGGGGCGAGACCGGGTCGCGGCTGTAGACGAAATCCCAGATGGTGGTCATGCGCGGGACGGTACGGCAGAACATGCCGAGCACGGCCGGAAAGTGGGTGGAATGGATGTGCAGCGCATCCGCCCCGAAGGCGGCGAGCTGCTCCTCCACCCAGGCCACGGCCTCCAGGGGGCGGGCGCGCAGCCCGGCGGGCAGCACCGCCACGCGGTACGGCAGGGAGCGGCCCTGCAGGTGCGCAGGAATGCTGTCGGTGATGACGAGCTGCTCCAGACCGAGGTCGGCCAGACCCTGGGCCCGGCGGGCGAGATGGCAGGAAACCAGCCAGCCGATGTGTGCCACGCGCGGCAGCGTCGAGCCCCTGCGCATCCTGCTCATGGCCGCGCCCTCCTGCTCCGGCTGCGCGTCAATGCGCTGACGTTTGCCGCCTCCCTGCCGCCGCAGGCCGGGACAGGGACCTGGGAACATATTCCGCGCGGGCGGCGGCCGGAAAAGATATGGTCAGGCTTCTGGCGCATCGTTTATTCACTTACCTAACGGAATTCTTTTCAGCTTGGCAACCGGCCAACGCCCGCCGTCCCGCCGCCGCAAGCCCCCGAGCCAGGCAAATTCTTCATCCCCATCCTATTTGCGTCTGCCTCGCGGACAGCCGGGACGGCCTTCTTCCGCCTGGAGGCCCCGAGAAACGTTCATCAACCGAATGATCGGCCAAGGGACGGAAAACTTAAGGCATCCGTCAAAACCCCTCCCCGCGGCCGGGGGCGAACGTTTTTTTCAAGAACCGTGCCGCGCGTGGTGGGAAAATGCTTCACCCGGCAAACGGTCTGGACCAGTCCCGCCCCTTTCGGCTAGAACGGCGGCGAAAGGCCGCCGCCGCTTCGGAGCTGCGGACAACCGACCACCTAGGAGCGCCCATGGCCCTCGTGAGCATCGTCCTGCCCACCTACAACCAGGCCCGCTACCTCCTGCCCTGTTTCGACGCCTGCTGGTTCCAGAGCTGGCCGGAGATCGAGATCATCATCGTGGACGGCGGCTCCACGGACGAGACCAAGGAGATCCTCGCGGGCCTGCCCCGGCTCATCGAGGAGCGCCGCGCCTCGCCCGTGCTCTGCGCGGACGAGGCGGGAAAGGCCGTGTGCAAGGAGTGCGCGAGCTACCTGGAGGACACCCACGCCGCGCACCCGCGCCGGGAGATCCGCATCCTCTCCTACGACGACAACATCGGCCGCAACGCCACCTACGAGGCGGGCTTCACGGCCGCCAGGGGCGAATTCTGCACCTACGTGGTGGGCGACGACCTGCCCCACCCCCACATGATCGAGGAGCTTGCCCTGGCCCTGATGCGCACCGGGGCGGACCTGGCCTACGCCGACTTCACGGTGGTGACCGACGAGGGCCGCATCCTGCGGCTCGTGCGCAAGCCCGACTACTCCTACGAGGCCTGCTTCGCCGCCTGGTTCCACCTGGGCGTCTGCACCCTGCACCGCCGCGCCCTGCACGAGCGCTTCGGCCTCTTTCCCGAAGAGTACGGCATGGCCAACGACTACGCCTGGTATCTGCGCATGGCCCAGGGCGGGGCGCGCTTCGTCCACGTGCCCCGGGTGCTCTACTCCGTGCGCCACCACGGCCACGGCCCGGCCCTGCACGACGAGTCCGGCGGTCTGGCCCTCAAGGCCCGGGAATTTCTCCGCACCGGCACGCCCAACATCTGAAACAAGGCCGGCCCGTTTCCGCGCGGGGGCTTTCCCCGCGGCGGGAAACTGTGCTAGGTTTTGCCGCATTGGCCGCCCTGCCCGCAAGGTGGAGGCCGCCGCCATTTCGGGGAGAATCCGATGTCCGAGGAACTCAAAGATCTCATCGAGCGCATCCGCAGCGAGGGCGTGGCCGCGGCAGAAGCCGAGGCCGAGAAGATCCTGGCGGGCGCGAAGGCCAGGGCCGCGACCATCGTGCGCGAGGCCGAGGCCAAGGCCAGGGACATGGTCGCGACGGCAGAGGCAGAGGCCCGCACCCATACCGAACGCAGCCGCGCCACCCTGCTCCAGGCCGCCCGCGACCTGCTGCTCTCGGTCAGCGAGGGCGTGGAGAACATCATGCAGGGCCTGGTGGCCGAGGCCGTGCGCGACTCCCTGGACACGGACTGCATCCGCCGCATGCTCATTGGCATCGCCCAGAACTGCGAACTGCTCAAGGGCGGGGCCGACATCGCGGTGCTGGCCGGGCCCGAGGACGTCAAGGAGCTGGTCCGCTTCTTCGCCGAACTCTACAAGCGCAAGCTGGCCGCGGGCATCGAGCTGCGCACCTCCTCGGACATCCTGCGGGGCTTTCGCATCGCCTACAAGGACAAGGCCGTGTACCTCGACTTCACCGAGGAGGCCGTGGCCCAGGCCCTCACCCAGTTGCTCAGGCCCCACCTGGCCGAGATCGTGACCCATGCCGCGCGCTTCAGAAGCGGCGCGGCCGGGGTTTCGGGCAGCCTGGAGCGCGCGGGGGGCGCGGCGTGAGCCTCTACTACGTCGTGGCCTCCCTGCCCCATCTCGCCTTCGGCGAGCAACCGCCGTTCCCGGAGGAGCGCTTCCGCTTCCTGCTGCGCGGCCTGCTGGACGAGGCCCAGGAACGCGATCTCGACTTGGTCCGCGCGGGCCTGCCCGGCGGCGACGACCCCTTTGTCGAGGAATGGGCCGAGACCGCCGCGGCCATCGCCGGAGCCCAGGCGGCGGCGCGCATGGCCCGCCGCTGCCGCCGCGGCGAGGACTGCCTGCAGCCCGCGCCTCCGGCCCACCCCGCGGCCCGCCGCGTGCAGGCCGCCTTCGAGCTGCACACCCCCCTGGAGACCGAACTGGCCGTGGACCGCATCCGCTGGTCCCTGCTCGACGAGATGACCCTGAACCGCCACTTCGAGTTCCGCCAAGTCCTGGCCTACGCCGTGCGCCTGGCCATCCTGGAGCGCTGGGCCGCCCTGGACGAGGAGGCGGGCCGCGCCCGCCTCCTGGCCCTGGGAGAGGAGGCCGCGGCCGCCCCGCTGGCGGACCTGAACGCACGCAGCGCGAGGGCCGAGGCATGAGCGAGAACGTGGGCCGCGTCATCGGCGTCAACGGCAACATGCTGACCGTGGAGTTCTTCCGCCCCGTGTTCCAGAACGAGATGGCCTTCGCCGCTGTGGGCGAGGAGCGCCTGAAGGCCGAGGTCATCCGCGTGCGCGGCCGCTACGCGGACCTGCAGGTCTTCGAGGACACGCGCGGCCTGTCCGTGGGGGACAAGGTGGACTTCTCGGGCGAGCTGCTCTCGGTGCAGCTCGGCCCCGGCCTGCTCACCCAGGTCTTCGACGGCCTGCAGAACCCCCTGCCCGCCCTGGCCGAGCGCACGGGATTCTTCCTGCAGCGCGGCCTCTATCTCGACGCCCTGGACATGAACCGCCGCTGGGCCTTCACGCCCGAGGCCCGGCCCGGGGACACGCTCCTGGCGGGCCAGCCCCTGGGCTCCGTGCCCGAAGGCATCTTCCGCCACAGGATCATGGTCCCCTTCGGCCTGACGGGCCGCCTCACGCTCACGGAGATCCTCCCCGAGGGCGAGTACACGGTGCGCGAGCGCGTGGCCCTGCTCACGGACGAGGCGGGCAGGGAGCACGAGGCCCTGATGATGCAGACCTGGCCGGTGAAGATTCCCATCCGCGCCTACGCCGAGCGGCTCAGGCCGCAAAAGCCCCTCTCCACCAAGATCAGGATCATCGACACCTTCTGCCCCGTGGCCGTGGGCGGCGTGTACTGCACGCCCGGCCCCTTCGGCGCGGGCAAGACCGTGCTGCAGCAGATCACCTCGCGCCACGCCGACGTGGACGTGGTCATCATCTGCGCCTGCGGCGAGCGCGCGGGCGAGGTGGTGGAGACCATCCGCGAATTCCCGAAGCTCTCGGACCCCCGCACCGGCAAGAGCCTCATGGAGCGCACCTGCATCGTCTGCAACACCTCCTCCATGCCCGTGGCCGCGCGCGAGGCCTCGGTCTACACGGCCGTGACCATGGCCGAATACTACCGTCAGATGGGGCTGCACGTGCTGCTCCTGGCCGACTCGACCTCGCGCTGGGCCCAGGCCCTGCGCGAGATGTCCGGCCGCCTGGAGGAGATTCCCGGGGAGGAGGCCTTTCCGGCCTACCTCGAATCGGTCATCGCGGCCTTCTACGAGCGCGGCGGCCTGGTCCGGCTGCACGGCGGGGGCGTCGGCTCGGTGACCATCGGCGGCACGGTCTCCCCGGCGGGCGGCAACTTCGAGGAGCCCGTGACCCAGGCCACGCTGAAGGTCGTGGGCGCGTTCCACGGCCTGTCGCGCGCCCGTTCGGACGCGCGGCGCTACCCGGCCATCGACCCCCTGGAGTCCTGGTCCAAGTACGACCCCGTGGCCCCGCGCGAGCAGGTGGCGCTGGGCGACGGCTTCCTGCGCCGCAGCGCGGAGATCGGCCAGATGATGAAGGTCGTGGGCGAGGAGGGCACCTCCATGGAGGACTTCGTGGTCCACCTCAAGGGCGAGTACCTGGACGCGGTCTACCTGCAGCAGGACGCCTACGACCCGGTGGACGGCGCGACCTCCGAGGAGCGCCAGCGCCACGTCTTCGACCGCCTGCAGCGCATCCTGCTCACGGAGATGGATTTCCCGGACAAGGGCGAGGCGCGGGCCTTTTTCCAGCGCCTGACCCAGGCCACCCGCGACTGGAACCGCGCGGCCATGGACAACCCCCAGTTCGCGGCCCTGGAGGAGAGGATCATGCAGATGGCGGCGCAGGTGACGCGCTATGCGTAAAATCTACCACCGCATCGACAACATCGCGGGCAACGTGATCATCCTGCAGGCCCAGGACGTGTCCTACGGCGAACTGGCCGCGGTGGCCGGCACGCGGGGGACCTCCCTGGCCCAGGTCATCCGCCTGGAGGGCGACCGCGTCTACCTGCAGGTCTTCGCGGGCAGCCGGGGCATCCCCACGGACGCCCAGGTGCGCTTCCTGGGGCGCGGCATGACCACCTCCTTCTCCGAGAACCTGCTCGGCCGCATCTTCGACGGCGCGGGCAGGCCGCGCGACAGGGGGCCGGAGATCAGGGAGAACCCCACGCCGCTGGGCGGCCCCCCGGTCAACCCGGTGCGCCGCGTCATCCCGCGCAACATGGTGCGCACCGGCATCCCCATGATCGACGTCTTCAACACGCTGGTGGAGTCGCAGAAGCTGCCCATCTTCTCCGTGGCGGGCGAGCCCTACAACCAGTTGCTCGCGCGCATCGCCCTGCAGGCCGAGGTGGACGTGATCATCCTGGGCGGCATGGGGCTCAAGTACGACGACTACCTTTTCTTCCGCGACCACCTGGAGGAACACGGCGCGCTCTCGCGGGCCGTGCTGTACGTGCACACCGCGGCCGACCCCACGGTGGAGGCGCTGCTCGTGCCGGACATCTGCCTGGCCGTGGCCGAGCAGTTCGCCCTCTCGGGCAAGCGGGTGCTGGCCCTGCTCACGGACATGACCAACTTCGCCGACGCCATGAAGGAGATCGCCATCACCATGGAACAGATCCCCTCCAGCCGCGGCTATCCCGGCGACCTCTACTCCCAGCTCGCGGCGCGCTACGAAAAGGCCGTGGACTTCGACGGCGCGGGCTCCATCACCATCCTGGCCGTGACCACCATGCCCGGCGACGACGTGACCCACCCCGTGCCGGACAACACGGGCTACATCACCGAGGGCCAGTTCTATCTGCGCGGCGGCCGCATCGAGCCCTTCGGCTCGCTCTCGCGCCTCAAGCAGCAGGTCAACGGCAAGACCCGCTCCGACCACCGCACCATCATGAACACCATGATCCAGCTCTTCGCGGCCTACCGCGAGACCCTGGAGAAGCAGGCCATGGGCTTCCGCATGAGCGCCTGGGACAGGAAGCTGCTCAAGTACGGCAGGCGGTTCGAGAGCGAGATGATGGACCTGTCGGTGAACCTGCCCCTGGAAAAGGCCCTGGACCTCGGCTGGGCCATCCTGGCCGACTGCTTCGCGCCCGAGGAGACGGGCGTCCAGACGGCGCTGATCGAGGCGTACTGGCCCGGGGAGGACGGTCCTGGAGCGGAGGGCTCCGGAGCGGACGGGTCCGCCCCCGAGGAGTTGGCGGACGCCGCGGCGGCGGCGGACGCGTAACGGACGCCGCGGCAAGGACCGACGGCTTTCCGGGAACCGTTTTCGGACGCAGACATGGCCAAGATCAAGCTGACCAAGAACGAGCTGAAGGCGCAGCGGGACGACCTGACGCGGTTCAGGCGCTTTTTGCCGACCCTGCAGCTCAAGAAGCAGTCCCTGCAGGCCGAGGTGCGCCGTCTGGCGCGCGAGCTGGCGGAGCGCAGGAAGGCCGAGGAGCGCGCCAGGAACGAGATCGAGTCCTGGGTGCGGCTCTTTGCCGAGCCCTTCGACTTCGCGCCCTTCCTCGTCCTGGACGAGGTCAGGCTGGGCCAGGGCAACATCGTCGGCGTGGCCATCCCGGTGCTGGAGGCGGCCGTCTTCACGGCGCGCCTGCCCGACCCCTATGCCAGCCCGGGCTGGAGCGACGAGGGCGTGCTGGCCCTGCGCCGCCTGGTCCTGCTGCGCCTGGAGCGCGAGGTGCTGCGGCTGCAGCACGCCCTGCTCGGCGAGGAACTGCGCACCACCACGCAGCGCGTGAACCTCTTCGAGAAGGTCAAGATTCCCGAGTGCCGCGAGCGCATCCGCCGCATCCAGATCTTCCTCGGCGACCAGCAGACCGCTGCCGTGGCCCGCGCCAAGCTCGCCAAGGGCAAGACCAGCGCCCGGGAGTCGCTGATATGATCGTGCCCATGAAGAAGCTCACGCTGCTCTGCCGGGCCACGGACCGGGACGCGGTCCTGCTCGGCCTGCGCGACCTCGGGCTGGTGCACGTGGAGACCCCGGCCGCGTCCACGGGGGACTCCCTGGACCAGACCCGGCAGCGCCTGACCTTCCTGCGCGCGGCCCTGGACGCCCTGCCCGATCCCGGCGAGGGTCCGGCGGCCCGCCAGCCCACGTCGCGGCCCGTGGACGAGGTCATCGACCGCGTCTGGGAGCTGATCCACGAACGCGAGGAGCTGGAGGCCGAACTGGCGGGGCTGGCCCAGGAGGAGCGGCGCATCGCCCCCCTGGGCGAGTTCGATCCCGGGACGGTGCGGGAGCTGGAGCAACGCGGCGTGTTCCTGCGCCTCTTCCGGGTTCCGCCGCGGCAGGGATTGCCCCGGCCCGGCACGTTCCCGGGCGCGGTGCTGCGCGAGATCGCCCGCGACGCCGAGGCCGTGCATTTCGCCGCGGTCACGCAGGGCGAGCCGCTGGAGGCGATCGACGGCGCGGCCCCGGTCCCCCTGCCCCGAACCCCGCCCGAGGAGTTGCGCCGCCGCATCGCCTGGGCGCGGCGCGCCCTGACGGCCAACGCCGCGGCCCTGGCCAGCCACGCCGGGGACCGGCCGCGCGTCGCGGCTCTGGAACGCGAGAGCGCGGAGCAGGTGCGTTTTCTGGAGATACGCCAGGGCATGGACCTGCTGCCCCTGGCCCCCGGGAACTCCCCGGCCGCAGGGGAGCTGGCCCTGCTGCAGGGCTGGTTCCCGGCCGCGGGCGAGGCCGCGATGCGGGCGGCGGCCGCACGTTTCGCCTTCGGCTGCCGCATCTCCTCCCCCGCGCCGGGCGAGCATCCGCCCACGCTCATCCAGAACCCCCGCTGGGTCCGGCCCATCGAGGCGGTCATGGACATGATCGGCGTGGTGCCGGGTTACGACGAGGTGGACTTCTCCCCCCTCTTCCTGCTCTTCCTCTCGCTCTTCTTCGCCATGCTCGTGGGGGACGCGGGCTACGGCCTCGTCTTCCTCGGCCTGACCGTCCTGCTCCGCCTGCGGCGCGCGGTCCCGGCGCAGGTGACGGCCCTGCTCGGGGTCATGAGCGTCTGCACCGTGGTCTGGGGCGGGCTGACCGGGACCTGGTTCGGCATCGAGCGGCTGCCCCCCCTGCTGGACGGCCTGCGCGTGGACTGGCTGACCGGGCCGGACGCGGCGCGCAACACCATGCTGCTGTGCTTCTTCATCGGCGCGGTCCACCTCACCCTGGCCCACCTCTGGAACGTGGCCCGGCTCTTCCCCTCGCCCCGCTTCCTGGCGCAGATCGGCTGGATCGCCACCACCTGGGCCATGTTCTTCACGGCCCGGACCATGGTCCTGCTCGACCCCTTCCCCGAGGTCATGCTCTGGGTCCTGGCGGGCGGCGCGGCGCTCATCGTGCTCTTCATGACCCCGCCCGGCCAGCTCAAGACCGAATGGTTCAACCACGTCATGCTCCCGCTCACGCTCATCGGCAACTTCGTGGACGTGGTCTCCTACGTGCGCCTCTTCGCCGTGGGCGCGGCCAGCCTGGCCGTGGCCTCCTCCTTCAACGCCATGGCCCTTTCCCTGGGCGCGTCCGGCCCGGCCGCGGGTCTGGCCGCGGGCCTCATCCTCTTCTTCGGCCACGGCCTCAACCTGCTCCTGGCCATGATGGGCGTGCTCGTGCACGGCGTGCGCCTCAACACCCTGGAGTTCGCGGGCCACCTCGGCCTGCAGTGGAAGGGACGCAGATACGACCCCTTCCGCACGCGAACGTCGCGGGAAGGTTGACGCAAAGGGCCGGGAAGGGTCGTCCCCTTCCCGGCCCCCGGACCGCCGCGCGCGGCGGCGTCAGCCCGCGGCCGCCGCGCTGGACGCGGCGAACTCCACCAGCCGGGGGATGTCCAGGATGAGCGAGATGCTGCCGTCGCCGTTGATGGTCGTGCCGGAGATGAAGTTGACGCTTTTGTACATCTCGTCCAGGCTCTTGATCACGGCCTGCTGCCGTCCGATGACCTTGTCCACGGCCAGCCCGATCTCCACCCCGTCCACCTCGGCCACCACCACCCGCTCGTAGGCGGGCCGGTCCTCGGTGATCCCGAAGAGGCCGCGCAGGCTCACGCAGGGCAGCATCCTGCCCATGCGCTCCACGATGTCCACGGTCTTTTGCCGCTCCTCCCAGGGCCGCTCCTGGAAGCCGCGCAGGGCCGTGAGCGGCACGATGTAGGAGCCCGAGCCGATGACCACGCAGAAGCCGTCGATGATGGCCAGGGTCAGGGGCAGGCGGATGGTCAGGGCCGTGCCCTTGCCCGGCTCGCTGTCGATGTCCACCGTGCCGCGCAGGGCGTCTATGGAGCGCTTGACCACGTCCATGCCCACGCCCCGGCCCGAGAGGTCGGAGACCTTGTCCGCCGTGGAGAAGCCCGGCTCGAAGATGAGGTTCAGGATTTCCTTGCGGTCCGGCTCCGCGTCCGGGGCCAGGAGCCCCACGGACTGGGCCTTGCGCTTGACCTTGGCCGGGTCGATGCCGCGGCCGTCGTCGCTGACGCGGATGACCACCTCGCCGCCCACGTGCCCGGCCCACAGACGCACCGTGCCCCGCTCCGGCTTGCCCGCGTCGCGGCGGCCGTCCGGGGCTTCGACGCCGTGGTCCAGGCTGTTGCGCAGGATGTGCACCAGCGGATCCTTGAGGCGGTCGATGACCGTCTTGTCCAGTTCCGTGTCCCCGCCCTCGGCCACGAACTCCACGTTCTTGCCCAGGCCGGTGCTCACGTCGCGCACCAGGCGGCGCAGGTTGCCGTAGACCGTGCCGATGGGCAGCATGCGCAGCCCCAGGGCGTTGTCGCGCATCTCGTCGGTGAGGCGCTCCAGGTCCTCGGCGATCTGGGCCAGGGCCGCCCGGTCCAGGGCCTGGTTCACGGCCTGGCTCAGGCGGGACTGGATGATGACCATCTCGCCGACCATGTTCACCAGGCGGTCCAGACGGCCGGAGTCCACCCGGATGCTCGCCTCGCCGCCCCCGGCCGGGGAGGCCTCCCTGGCCTTGTCCGGCCTGCGCATGGCCAGTTTCTCGAGCAGGAAGCCGCGCAGCAGGCCGGGCAGGGCGGCCTCGTCCTGGGCGTTGTCGCGGGCGATGGCCGCCAGGAGCTCCAGGTCCCCTTTGCGCGGCCGCCCGTCGCCGACCTTTTCCAGACGCACGGCCTCGCCGTCGTCCACGAACAGGAACACGCCCCGCACGGCCTCCTCGCCCTCGGCCGTGGTCAGGATCACGTCCCAGCAGCCGTGGGGCCGCTCCGGATCGTACTCCTCAAGGGGCATCTCCTCCCCCTGGTGATAGACCACGGCGCTCTCTCCCAGCCCGGCCAGCTCCTCCACGAGGCTCAGAGGGTCGCAGCCGGTCAGGAAGGCGTCCGGGGCGGGCCGGTAGCGCACCCAGTAGGTGGCGTCGCGGCGGACCGTCTCGCCGTTCTCCCCGGACTCGACCGCGTCGGCCCGCCGCCCCGGGCGGGTCCCGCCGGACGGCGGGGCCCGCAGAAGCCCGGAGAGGCGCTCCAGCAGCGCGTCCGAGGTCTCGGTCAGGCCCTGTCCGTCCTGACTGACGCGCAGCAGGGCCTGGATATGGTCCTTGGCCAGCAGGGCCAGACCGAGGAGGTCGGGGCTCAGGGGCAGCTCGCCGCTCCTGACCCGGTCGAAGGCGGTCTCCAGGTCGTGGGTGAAGCGGGCGATCTCGACAAACCCGAACATGGCCCCGGACCCCTTGATGGTGTGCAGGTCGCGGAAGGCCCGCGCCACCGTCTCCAGGTTGCCCGGATCGTTCTCCAGTTCGAGCAGGGCCTCTTCGAGGTCCGCGAGCAACTCGCGGACCTCCTCGCGGAATGTCTGAACCGGATCGTGTTCCTTCATCGCGTCACTTCCTTGGCCGCGGCGGCCCCGCCCGGACACAGCTCGGCGAGCCCGGTCCATCCGGCCGCGCGGGCCAGATGACCGGGCAGGTCGGGCAGCAGGACCAGGCCGACGCCCCTGCGTTCGAACCCGTGCCGCACGGCGTGCAAGAGTTCGAAAAAGGAGAGGTCCGCCTGGGCCACGCCCCTGAGGCTCACTTCCGCGGCCTCGCCGCGCCGCAGGGCCTCCAGGAACCGCTCCTTGAGGGCCGTGGCCCGGGCCACGGTGCAGTCTTCATCGAGTTCGATGCGCATATGCCGTCCTCCCCGGCTATGCCGCCGGGACCTGCCCGCCGTCCTGCTCCGCCTGCGGCTGTTCGTCCCGGCGCATGTCCAGGCCGTCCAGGGTCAGAATCTCGTCCGAGGTGAAGACCTTCTCCACGTCCAGGACGAGCAGGAAGCGGTCGTCGTGCCGGGCGATGCCCCTGATGAAGTCCGCCTTGACCCCGGTGCCCATGCGCGGAGGCGGGTCGATCTTCTCCGCGTCGATCTCCAGCACCTCCCTGACCGAGTCGGCGATGGCCCCGATGGCCGCGCTCTTCTCGCCGCGGGCGATCTCCAGGATGACGATGCGGGTGTTCAGGGTCCGCTCCGCGGCGGTCATCCCGAATTTCAGGCGCAGGTCCACCACGGGAACGGCGCTGCCGCGCACGTTCACCACCCCGCGCATGTACTCCGGGGTCTGGGGAATCCGCGTGATCTCGGTCATGTCCAGAATCTCGCGCACGGAATAGATGTCCAGCGCGAAATGCTCCTTGTCCAGGCTCAGCGTCAGGAACCTCTGGGTTCCGACGCGCTGTTGCTCGCTCATGCCTCTCCTCCGTTTCTGCGGATGGGATACGGTCCGTGTCCCGCCTTCCCCGCGCCCGCCACGGCGGGCCGCGCAGGGCCGCGCTAGTACCGGTCGAACGAGTTGTCGTCGACCTCCTCATCCCCGAGGTGCAGCTTCAGGGCGGCGCGTCCCTGGACGGCGGGACGCTTGACCGGGGCCTTGGCCTTGGACTTGCCCGCTGTCAGGGCGGCGCGCGGCGCGGCCTTGGCGCGCTGCGTCGCGTCGGTGGTGAAGAAGGCGATGGTGGCCTGGAGTTGCTCGGCCTGGCTGGACAGCTCCTCCGACGTGGAGGCCAGCTCCTCGGAGGACGAGGCGTTCTGCTGGATGACCTGGTCGAGCTGCTGCAGGGCCTTGTTCACCTGTCCGGCTCCGGCGCTCTGCTCCTGGCTCGTGGCCGCGATCTCCTGCACCAGGTCCGCGGTCTTCTGGATGTCCGGCACCAGCTTTTCCAGCAGCGTCCCGGCCCGTTCGGCCACGGCCGTGGAGTCGCCGGAGAGCCGGTTGATCTCGGCCGCCGCGCCCTGGCTGCGCTCGGCCAGCTTGCGCACCTCCGCGGCCACCACGGCGAAGCCCTTGCCGTGCTCGCCCGCGCGCGCCGCCTCGACCGCGGCGTTGAGGGCCAGCAGGTCGGTCTGGCGGGCGATCTCCTCGATGATGGAGATCTTGCCCGCGATCTCCTTCATGGCCGCCACGGTCTTGGACACGGCGTCGCCGGACTCCTTGGCGTCCAGGGCGGCCTTGGCCGCGATGGACTCTGTCTGGCGGGCGTTGTCCGCGTTCTGGTTGATGGAGGAGGCCATCTGCTCCATGGACGAGGAGCATTCCTCCACGGCCGCGGCCTGTTCGGACGCGCCCTGGGAGAGGCTCTCGGAGCTGGCGCTCATCTCCTCGCTGCCCGCGGCCACGTTCTCGGCCCCGGACTGGACCTCGGCCACGATGTTCGTGAGCTTGTCGATCATCTCGGCGATGGAGCGCATCAGGGTGTCCTTGTCCGAGCGCTGCTGCACCTTGATGCGCAGGTCGCCGTCGGCCAGCAGGCCGAACTTCTGGGCCACGTCGTTCTCGGCCGCGGCCACGGCCCGCATGGAGTCGGCCATGACGCCGATCTCGTCCTTCTGGTTGATGTCCAGGACGTTGCCGAGGTCGCCCTTGGACAGGGCCAGGGCGAAGTCCGCGCACTGCTTGACGCCGCGCGAGATGATCCGGGAGAGGAGCACGCCGATGCCCAGGCCCAGGACCACGGAAAAGCCGATGATCGCGAACATGGTGGTGCGCGATTCCTTGAAGGTCGCCTCGGCCGTCGCCGCCGCGCTCCGGGCCTGGGTACGGTTCTCCTCGGCCAGTTGCGAGAGCAGGTCGTCCGGCAGAGCCCCCAGTTTGGCGGCCTCGCTCAGCATATATTCGATGCCCCCTGCCTTGTCGCCGCCGATGATGATGTCCAGGGCCTTGCGGACAGCGATCTGGTACGCCGCAAAAGCTGGCTTGAACTTCTCCAGAATCTCCTTCTCCTTGTCGGACATATCCGCGCTGGCGTAGGTTTCCAGATTCTTCATGAGATTGGTCACGTTGTTCTCGGCCCGCTGTCTGAACGCCTCCATGTCGCTCTTCTCAGTGGAGACGGCCACGCGGTAAGCGTTGCGCGCAAAACGCAGCATGTCGAGGTTGGCCTCGTTGACGTTCAGGATGGGTTTGAGGTTGTTGTTGTAGATGCCGTTGAGCAGATCATTGATCGCGCCCATGTTGCTGGCGCCGAGATAGCCCACCCCGCCCATGAGCAGGAGAAGTAGAACGTAACTGCCCAGAAGTTTGGTCCCGATCTTCAGATTGTTGAGCCACTGCATGAGACTCCCTCCTCTTGGTTCCATCGGCCCGGGCGCGCCATACGCCCGAATGTTCAGGCAAATGCCTGCGTTCCGCGCGCCTCTCCTCCCGCAGCCATGCGGTGCGCGCAAAAGCCCTTCGTGCGCAGCCCGGAACATTCCGGGCGCGCGCCTCCAATCACCCGCCCGGGCGGGGTCGGAGCGCATACGTGCAGACGGTTTTCCGTACCGTCGATCCCATCGACGCCGTCGCGGCGCCCTGACCGGCACGAGGAGCCCCCTCCTGAAAACCGGCGGAATCACATCTGACCGAACATTCGGGCAGTTTGCGGAGGGTACGTCATCCCCTGCCTTGCCGCGGGCCGCTGCACAGGCTGCCCGCTATACAGTGAATTGACGCTGCCGCAGCTCTCGCCAGACGAATACTGCGACACATCGCATTCTGAATCACTCATGTCGCAAGGTACACCAACCGTCAACAAAAATCATTTCACACCGAATGCACTTTTGCGGCAAACCCGTCGAATTCACTGCAGACATGGGACTCATACAGACGAATATCATTGAGCCGCAAGCAGCATATCAATTTTATCTCTAATTATATCAAGACTATATTTATCTCATGAATAGTTTGGCATAGCTGCTATTGCACACAACATATTAAACTCATAAATAGGAAACTATTTGACAAATTTCCCGTCTGTTCCGTGAGTCTGAAAACTTTGCGGAAGACGCTGCATCCCGGGGAAATATCGGCTAAGAAGCACTCATGCGGCGGACGGCGCTCCCCGGGAGGCGGGCTTCCCGGCTCGTCGCGGCGGCCCGGCGCAAAGGAGGCGACATGGACGCGTTGATGATGGTGGCGCTCGGCAAGGCCGGGGCGGCGGCGGCAATGGGATTTGCGGCCCTCGGGTCGGCGGTGGGCATCGGCCGGGCGGGCATGGCCGCGGTGGGAGCCTGGAAAAAGGCCTACATGCAGGGCAAGGCCGCGCCGTTCATCCTCATCGCCTTCATCGGCGCGCCGCTCTCGCAGACCATTTACGGCATGATCCTGATGAACGTGATGAACGGCCTGTGCGAGGCGGCGGAAGCCGCGGCGCTGCGGGGCGAGATGATCTTCGTCAACTGGCCCGCCATGCTCATGGCGGGCGTCGTGGGCGGCCTGGCCATCGGCGCGTCGGCTGCCTTCCAGGGCATGGCCGGAGCGGCGGCGGCCGACGCCATGGGCGAAACCGGCCAGGGCTTCGGCAACTACCTCATGACCCTGGGCGTGGTGGAGACCGTGGCCCTGTTCGTGATGGTCTTCATCCAGGCCGTGATCTGACGCCCGTCCCCGGCCTCTTCCGCCTCGCCCCGGGGCCGCGCCGCCGCGTCAGAATATCTCGGCCTCGAACCAGTAGACCGTGGTCCCCGGCTCCCGCCAGGCGTCCTCCGGCAGCCCGGCCTTGCGGCAGGTCTGGCAGAGAAACGTCTCGCGGTCCCAGCGGTATTCCGTGGCCACCTGGGGCAGGAGCAGGCCGGAGCGGGGCGGCCGGAGCACGAGCAGGCCGTGGCGGCCGGGCTCGACGCACGAGAGGTCCGGACAGGCCGTGAGCGGCGACAGGATGGATATCTCGATCTCGATCCTCCCCAACTCGTCGCGGCGCAGCGGCGGGAAGCGGGGGTCGCGGAAGGCGGCCTGACGCGCCATCTCCCAGACCGTCTCGTAGACCGGCCGGTCGCCGATGACGTGGCCGATGCAGCCGCGCAGACCGCCGTCGAGCTTCAGGGTCACGAAGGCCCCGAGATGGGCCGTGAGCGCCTCGGTGGGCGGCGCGGGCGGTTCGCCGTCCGTCTCCTCCAGGACCTCACCGATGGAGCGGCGCGCGAGATCCCTGAGGTAGGACTTCTCCTCCTCGCTCAGGCTGAAGCGGAATCTGTCCGGCATGGCGGACCTCCGGCGGCTAGAAACCTGATTCCAGGGAAGGATTTACCATGCCGTCGCCGACCGTCGCAACCCCGGCGGACGGGGCGGGCGCGAGCACGACCTTGCGGCCGCGAATCTCCAGGCGGCCCTGGGCCAGCCACTGCAGGGCCTGGGGATAGACGCGGTGCTCCAGGGCCAGGATGCGTTCGCCCAGGGAGTCCCCGTCGTCCTCGGCATAGGCCGGGACCACGGCCTGGATGATCACCGGCCCGTGGTCCATTTTCTCGTCCACGAAGTGCACGGTGCAGCCGGAGAAGCGCACGCCGTAGTCCGCGGCGTCGCGCTGCCCGTGCACGCCCGGGAAGGCGGGCAGGAGCGCGGGATGGATGTTCAGGACGCGGCCGGGAAACGCGCCCAGGAAGACCGGCGTGACCATGCGCATGAACCCGGCCAGGGCCACGGCGTCCGCCCCGTGCTCCCGGATGCGGCGCACCATCTCGGCGTCGAACTCCTCGCGCACCGGGAAGTCGCCGTGCTCCAGGCAGACGGCCGGGATGCCGTGCTTCTTGGCGCGCTCAAGGCCGTAGGCCCCGGGCCTGTTGGCCAGGACCAGCCTGATCCGCGCGTCCAGGACCCCGGCCTCCACCCGGTCGATGATCGACTGCAGGTTGGAGCCGGAGCCGGAGACCAGGACCGCGAGATCGAGCGTCATGCGTCCCCCCCCTTACGTGATGGAGGCCATGATCGCGTCGATGAGGCCCGGGATGGTGTATTCCCCGGCCATGACGTCCGGCGCGAAGCCGAAGCGCTCAAGGGTCTTGGCCGTGACCGGGCCGATGCAGGCCAGCTTCACCTGGTCCTTGTAGGGCGCGAAGGCCTCCGGGCTGATCCTGGCGAAGAAGTTCTCCACCGTGGAGGAGCTGGTGAAGGTCACGAACTGGATGCCGCCCTTGTCCAGTGCGGCCAGAATTTCGCCTGGATCGGCGTCGGCCAGGCGGGTCTCGTAGACCGGCAGCACCGTGACCTCGGCCCCGGCCGCGACCAGCTTCTCGGGCAGGACCTCGCGCGCCATGCGGGCGCGGGGGATGAGCACCTTCCTGCCCGCCACGCCGCGCGCGAGCAGCCCGTCCACCACGTCCTCGGCCACGTACTTCTCGGGCACGAAGTCCGCGCGGATGCCGCGCTCGCACAGGGCCGCCGCCGTGGCCGGGCCGATGGCCGCGACCTTGGCCGCGCCGAAGGCGCGGGCGTCCAGGCCCATGTCGTCCAGCACGTCGAAGAAGCGCCAGACGCCGTTGACCGAGGTGAAGACCACCCAGTCGTTGGCCGAAAGCGTCTTGGCGGCCTCGCGCACGGGCGCGTCGTCGTCCAGGGGGGCGATGTCGATGGTCGGGAACTCGTAGCAGCAGGCCCCCAGCTCGCGCAGGCGGCAGGAGAGGTCCGAGGCCTGTTCGCGCGAGCGGGTCACGACCACGCCCAGGCCGAGCAACGGCTTCATCTCGAACCAGTCCAGACGCTCCTTGAGGGAGCAGACCTCGCCCACGATGATCAGGGACGGGGCCTTGTAGCCCAGCGCCTGGGCCTCCTCGGCCACGCGATCCAGGGAGGAGACGAAGGAGCGCTGGCGGCAGGTGGTGCCCCAGTGCACCAGGGCGCAGGGCATGTCCGGGCGCATGCCGTGCTCGATGAGCTTGGCCGAGATGACCGGCAGGTTCTTCACGCCCATGAAGAAGACCAGGGTGGAGCCGGAGGCGGCCAGCGCGCCCCAGTTGATGGAGGTGGCGTCCTTGGTGGGGTCCTCGTGGCCGGTGATGAAGGAGACGGACGAGGTGAAGCGGCGGTGGGTGATGGGGATGCCCGCGTAGGCCGGAGCGGCCACGGCCGAGGTCACGCCGGGCACGACCTCGAAGGCCACGCCCGCCTCCACCAGCTCCTCGGCCTCCTCGGCCCCGCGGCCGAAGACGTAGGGGTCGCCGCCCTTGAGGCGGACGATGATCCGTCCCTCCTCCTCCAGGGCCTTGCCCACGAGCAGGGTGTTGATCCGGTCCTGGGGCAGGGTGTGGTCCCCGCCCTTCTTGCCCACGTAGATGACCTCGCACTCGGGCGAGGCGAAGGAGAGAAATTCCTTGTTGGCCAGGTAGTCGTAGATCAGGACGTCGGCCTGCTCGATCAGCTCCTTGGCGCGCAGGGTCAGAAGGCCCGGATCGCCGGGGCCCGCGCCCACGAGATAGACGATGCTCATGCAGTGGCTTCCTTGCGTTTTTCGGGTGCCAAGGCATTACAGGCTTCGCGGCAAATGTGCAACGCCGGGCGCGCACGCGGCGCGGGAACGGCGCGGACCCCAAATTCTCATTGACGCCGGGCCGGGGATGTTTACTCTGGCCCCCATGCCGATGGGGGGACGTTCCTTTTCCCGCGCGCCGCAGGGGGCGCTCCTCATGCCCGCCCTGCTCCTCGCCGCGCTTCTGGCCGTGCTCCAGGCCCTGTTGTCCGCCGCCCCGGCGCGGGCGGACGACGCCGCGCCGACCCTGACCGCCCCCCCCGACGCCGCCGACGCCGCTCCGGACGCCGCCCAGGACCTGCGGCGCGAGCGCTGGTTCAAGCCCGGGGAACGCTTCGGCTACGACGTGCGCTGGGGCATCTTCGACGTGGGCTCCGCGGTCATCGAGGTCATGGAGCCGGGCAGCGTGCGCGGCCAGCCCGCGCGCGGCTTCAGCATGACCGCACGGACCAACGATTTCGCCGATCTCTTCTACAAGGTGCGCGACCGCAACGAGTCCTGGACCGACATGGAGGTGCAGGGCTCCCTGCTCTACGTCACGGCGCAGCACGAAGGCTCGTACCACCGCGACTTCGAGCTGCGCTTCTACGCCGAAAACGGCACGGCCGAGTTGTGGAGCCGCGAAACCGGCCTGCACAAGAACACCCTGGCCATCTTCCCCGGTACCGTGGACCCCCTGGCCGTGCTCTTCATCTTCCGCGCCTGGCCCGGCGAGCTGCGCGAGGGGCTGATCATCCGCCAGGCCGTGACCGACGGCAAGAAGTTCGTCATGGGCGAAGCGACGGTGGTGCGGCGGGAGACGATCAAGGTGCCCCTGGGCGAGTTCGACTGCTTCCTCGTGGAGCCGGACATCAAGGACCTTGGCGGCGTGTTCCAGAAGAGCCCGGACGCGGCCCTGCAGATATGGGTCACGGCGGACGAGCGCCGCCTGCCCGTGCTGGTCCGTTCCAAGGTGCTGGTCGGCTACTTCCGGGCCGAACTCTCCTCCTACCAGGACTGAGCGGAAAACGCCCTGAAACGCGACGCGACGCCCGGGAGCCTTCCCCGGCGGCGCGTCCGTCTTTTTCCGCTCCCCGCCCCCCGGACAGCCCCAGGCAGCGGGCCAGCCCTGAAAAAGCGCGGGCCGCCGCGCGCCTCAGCGGCGCGAGCGGCGGCCCGGGCAGGAATGCACAGACCGGGGCGATGGCCCGGTATCGGTCGGAGTCCTGACGGCTCACGCCTCGTCGTCGTCCTCCGCGTCGTCCAGGCTGCCGCCGAAGGACTTGGACTCCCAGGGATTGCGGCCCGTGGGCACGGGACCGGCCGCGGCCTTGCGCGAGACGCCGCGGGAGGATTTCCTGGCCGCCTCCTTGGGGGCTTCCTTGGCAGCCGTCTTGGGGGCGGCTTTCGCGGAAGCGGCCTTCGCCGCCGCAGGCTTGGCCTCGGACTCCTCCCCGGGCGCGTCGCCCCCGGCCGCCTTGGCGGCGGGCTTCCTGCTCCTGGGCTTGCGGGCCGCGGGCTTGGCCTCGGCATCCCCGCCCGGGACGGCAGGGGCCGCCTCGTCGGTCGCGGGCTGGACGGCCTCGGCCGGCTGGTCCTTTTTCGTGCGGCCGCGGTCGCGGCTGCGCGACGGCTTCTTGGACGCCGGGGCCGCCTCGTCCGGCTGCTCGGGCGCGGCAGGGGCATGGGCCGCCTCGGCCTGCGCCGGAGGCGTTCCGGCCTCGGCCTCGGGCTGTCCGCCCTGCGCCTGCCCGTTCATCGCCGCCTGCTCCCCGCCGCCAGGCTTCTTCTTGCGGCGGCGACGGCGGCGCTTGCGGCGCTTGGCCTCGCCGTCGCCCTCGCCTTCGGCCAGGGACGGCTGCTCGCCCGAGGCAGGGGCCGGAGCGGCCTGGGCCGGGGCCTCCTGCGCCGGACGCGGCTCGACGCGGCGGTCGTCCCCCTGGCGTTCGCCGCCCTGACGGGGCTCGCGGTCGCGTTCACGGCCGCGCTCGCGGCCCCCGTCACGTCCGCCATCACGTCCGCCTTCGCGTCCGCCCTCGCGGCGGGCCTCGCGGGGCGCGGGCCTCTCGCCCTCGGGCAGCGGCGCGGGCGCATGCAGGCTGGCCTGATAAATCTCGTCCAGGAGCATGGCCACCAGCGGCAGGGCGTCCTCGCTCTCGGCCAGAGCCCTGGCCAGCGGCATGGCGCGCTGCATGCGCTCCTGGGCCAGAGGCTTGAGCGTGCGCAGGCGCGCCTCCAGGATGGCCGTGGTGCGCTCGGAGACCACGGCCGCCACGTCCTCGTCCGTGGGCACGGACCGTTTCTCGATGTCGATCTTGTAGAGGCGGGAGATGCGTTCGAGCTGCACCGACTCCATGGTGTCGGTCAGGCTGACCACCTCGCCCACGGCCCCGGCGCGGCCGGTGCGGCCCGCGCGGTGGATGTAGGACTCGGGGTCCTCGGGCGGCTCGTAGAGCACCACGTGGGAGAGGTCAGGGATGTCGATGCCGCGCGCGGCCACGTCCGTGGCCACCAGGAACTTGACCTCGCCGCGCCGCAGGCGCTCCAGGATCTGTTCGCGCTTGCCCTGGGTCAGGTCCGCGGAAAGTTCGTCGGCGTTGTAGCCGAAGTTCTGCAGCACCTGGGAGAGATAGTGGACCTGGTGCTTGGTGTTGCAGAAGACGAAGCAGGAGGAGGGGTTCAGGACCTCGATGATGCGCATCAGGGCGCGGTCCTTCTGCATGCGCGGCACTTCGTAGGAGGCGTGGGTGACCTCGGCCACGTGCACGCTGCGCGAAGACAGCGAGAGCATCTGCGGCTCGCGCATGAACTCCTTGGCCAGCCGCAGCACCAGGGGCGGGAAGGTGGCCGAGAACATGAGCATGCCCACGGGACGGCGCGGCAGGTAGCGCTGCACGGCCTTCATGTCCGGGTAGAAGCCGATGGAAAGCATGCGGTCGGCCTCGTCGAAAACCAGGACCTTCAGCCTGTCCAAGGTGAAATTGCGCTTGAGCAGGTGGTCCAGGACGCGGCCCGGGGTGCCCACCACGATCTGCGCCCCGTCCTTCATGGCCTGGGTCTGCTGGCCGTAGGCCACGCCGCCGTAGACGGCCACGACCTTGGGACCGTCCGGACCAGCCAGAATCTCGGCCTCGCGGGCCACCTGACGCGCCAGTTCGCGCGTCGGGGCCAGGACCAGGGCCTGGCAGCCGGGCTCGGCCGGGTCGATCTTCTCCAGGATGGGCAGGACGAAGGCTCCGGTCTTGCCCGAACCGGTGCGGGACTGCACCATCAGGTCGCGCCCCGCCAGCAGGTAGGGCAGGGACTTGGCCTGCACGGGCATCAGCTTGGTCCAGCCCATGCGGCCGCAGGCCTCCTTGAGGGCCTCGGGGATCTCCTCGAAGGAAATCTCGGGCAGGGAATCTTCCGGCTCTTCGACGTGCATGACGTCGTCGGTGTCGCTCATCTGTCGTTCTCCAGGTAGGTTGTTCCGCATCCCTCTCTACCCGACTTCCAGGCGTCGCGCCAGCCCGCGGCCGCCGAGGGGCCACGCGCCGGGCGCAGAGCGGGGAGAGGGAGGGGGAACGGTCGCATGGTTGAAAAAAAGCTGAAGCACGGCGAGGGATTGCGCCGCGCCCTCGGACGGATTGCCGACGGACGGTCCATGAATCACAGCGCCGCCGCCCATGCCGCCGCCCGCCTCATGCCGGTTTGCGCCGCCCGCTTTTCCAGTCCTGGGCCTCGGCCCACGTCGGCTCCCTCCAGCCCAGCGGCGTGACCCGCGCCGGGAGCACGGAGATGCGGCGCAGCCCCCCTTCCCGGCGCACGTCGACCTCCACCGGCCCGCCCGAGCGCGCCGCCTTGGGCGAATACGAGGCCAGGAAGGCCGCGGCGTCGGCCACGACCGCCTCGTCCCAGGCCGTGTCCGGAACCCGGCGCATGACGCCCAGGGGGCTCGGAAAGCCCGCCAGGTCCAGGGTCAGGTCGTCCGGCCCGGCCAGGGCCGCCAGGGCGGCGTTGTCCTCCTGGTGACGGCCCACCGCCAGCCAGTGCGGCCCGGCCCAGAACTGCCGCCCCGCGTTCGCCAGCTCCATGTCCGCCGCGCGCGGCGCGGGGAAATGGCGGAAGACGGGGGCGTAGCGGCTGCACGGCTCCTTCTCGGTGAGGCGGCAGCCGCCGCCCGGGGTCGGGATCTCGGTGATGCCGAACTCGGCCGCCAGACGGAGCTGGCTGGTGCGCCCGCGGCCGGTGAAGCCGAGCAGCCGCGAACGGTCCACGAAGCCCGATTCCTCGATCTCGGTGGGCTCCATGGCCAGGGCCGAGAGGGGACGGAGCAGGAAACCGCGCACGGCCGCGTCGTTGCGGATGGCGTTGAGCGCGTCGCGGCGCTGGCTCATGGGGCGCTGCCCCAGGACCTCGCCGGAGACGATGCACCGCGCGCCGCAGGCGGGCATCATCTCGCGCGCCGCGCGCAGCATCAGCACCTTGCAGTCCATGCACGGGTTGAGCGCGCTGCCCAGACCGTGCCTCGGCCCGGCCAGGAGCATGCGCACGTACGCGTCGCCCACGTCCACGGGGACGACGTCCACGCCGTAGACCTCGCGCCAGTGGGCGATGCGCTGCGGCTTGCCGAAGAAGGGGCTGACGAAGTGCAGGCCCAGCACCCGCAGTCCCTGCCGCTCCATGAGCCGGTGCGCCAGGAGCGAATCCAGGCCGCCGGAGAAGAGGGACAGGGCGTCGTACTGCGCGCCGGGCGCGGGGATGCGGGATTCCATACCGGAATCGGAACGTTCGGGCATCGGCGGCAGCCATACACCGCCCGCCCCCGGCTGGCAACCGGGGGCCGCGCGCCAGGGGCCGCGCTCACTGGGTGATGGTCGTGATCAGTTTCTGCAACTGCTCGGCCTGCACGGCCAGATGGTCGATGGACCGCCGCGATTCCGTCATGCCGGTGCTGGTGTCGTCGGCGATGAGCCGCACCTCCTCCATGCTCCGGTTGATCTGCTCGTGGGCCGCGGACTGCTGCTCCGAGGCCGAGGCGATCTCGGCCACGCGCGCCGCGGTGTTGTCCGCCAGGCTGACGATGCGGGAGAGCGACTCGTTGGACCTGAGCACCAGACCCGTGGCCTCCTCCACGGCCTGCACGGCCTGCGAGGTGCTGCCCAGGTTGTCGTGGGCAGCCTTCTGGATGGCCTGGATGGCTCCCGCCACCTCGCGCGTGGCGTTCATGGTCTTCTCGGCCAGCTTGCGCACCTCGTCCGCCACCACGGCGAAGCCCCGGCCCGCGTCCCCGGCCCGGGCCGCCTCGATGGCGGCGTTGAGGGCCAGCAGGTTGGTCTGGTCCGCGATGTCGCTGATCACGTCGATGACCGACTCGATGCCCTCGGCCCGCTTGTCCAGGTCCCGCATATCGCCTTCCAGGCGCAGCGAAATCTCCCGCACGCGCCCGATGGCGGCGCTGGACCCCTGGATGACGCCCGAGCCCTCCAGGGCCATCTTGCGCGACTCCTCGGCGCTGCGCGCGGCCTCGGCCGCGCTCTGGGCCACGGAGTAGAGGGTGGCGTTCATCTCCTGCATGGCCACGCTCGTCTCGGTGATGCGGCTGTTCTGGCGGCGCGCGCCGTCCGTGACCAGGGCCACCTTGTCCTTGATCTGGCGGGAGTCCGTGAACACGTACTGGGAGATGGCCTCGGCCTCCTGGGCCACGCGGGCCACCAGCTCGTTCTGGTCCCTGATGCGCGCCTCCTGCCTGCGGATGTCCGTGAGGTCGGTGATGAGCACGAAAGCGCCGGTCGGATTCCCGTCCAGGTCGTGCAGGGGCGCGGCGTCCATGCGCACGTGGCGCAGCGTGCCGCCGCAGCCGGTGATGTCCTGCTCCAGGTTGCACAGGCTCGTGCCCGCGTCCAGGCAGCGCACGGCCAGCCCCTCGGGCAGGTCGCAGGGATGCAGCACCCGGTCCGCGTCGCGGCCGATGAAGTCGCCCGGCCCGCCCCGCTCCTCCAGCAGGGCCAGGAGCGGCTGGTTGACGAAGGTCAGCTTGTTCTCAAGATCGGTCACGTAGCACGGGATGGTCATGTTGCGCAGGATGCCGTCGGAAAAGCCGAGCTTCTGCTTGAGTTCCGCGACCATGCCCCGGAGATGCCCGGCCAGGGCCGCCATCTCCGCCGTGAACGCGCCGCGAAGCCGGGCCTGCAGGTTGCCTTCCGTGATCTCTTGCAGGTAGGCGATGACCGCGTCCAGAGGCCTGCCCAGTTCGCGGCGCACCACGAACCAGGACAGGAAGACCACGCCCAGGGCGGTCAGCAGGCCCAGGATCAGGGCGGCGAGGCGCAGTTCGTCCACCGCGCCGAAGGCCTCTGCGGCATTGATTTCCGCGACGAGGGCGTAGACCGATCCGCCGATGGCCGCCGGAGCGTAGGCGCACAGCACCTTTTCCCCGAGATGGTTCCGCACGACCCCGACACCGGTTTCTCCGGCCAGCGCCTTCCTGACCGGCTCCGTCTCGATGCGGTTCTTTTGCGGGTTGGCGAAGGAGGCGGCCACGGTGAACCGCTCCGGAGAGAGGGTGGAGTCGGAGCGCATGAGAAAATCGGGCCCCACCAGCAGGGTTTCGCCGGACTCGCCCATGCCCGAGCGCTGCTGCATGAGCGCGTTGATCTGCCCGCGCGAGACGCGCAACACGGCCGCGCCCTCCACCGACGCGCCGGTGTGGTTGAAGACCGGGGCGGCGATGAAGGCCGTGGGCTCGCCCCCGAGGATGGGATAAGGCTCGAAATCCACGAAGACGACCTTGCCCGCCTTGGCCTCCTTCCAGGCCCGCGCCAGGTTGGTCCCCTGCAGGGCCGGGCCCTCAACGTTCCGGCCCAGTTCGCCGCCCTGGCCCACGGAGATCAGGACCCAGCCGTAGTCGTCGATGAGCATGGCGTCGCCGTAGCCCAGGACCTCCACGAACGGCACGAAGGCCGAACGCACGTTGTCCGCCGAGGAGACGTAGTCGTCGCCCTTGGTGTCGAAGCTGCCCTTGACGTCCGCGCCGTAGGCCTTGTCCCGCAGAAAGCCCAGGGCATGGTACACTCCCTTGTTGGCCCCGAAGATGCGGACTTCGTTGAACCAGACCTGGGCCAGCCCCTCCAAGGCGTTGCGCCGCGCGTCCCTGGCCGAGACGAGCTGCTGCTGGGCCTGCTGCTGCAGGCTCTGGCCCGCCAGATTGACGGAATAGACGCCGATGACGGCCAAAGGAATAAGGCCGATGCACAGGCAGAAGGCGACAAGTTTGGTCTTGAGGCTCATGGCGGGCATCCTTGCTGGCTTGGCCGCCGAAGTCCGCCGCGTCAGGCGGCGCTCCCGGCGGCAGCGTATACGCTTGTGCTGCGATACGATAAATGTGTCAGGAAAACGCGGAGTTTCGATGAATGTCTGGTTACGGAAGCATGGCCTGCCCGTGAAAGGCCGCACCCCCTCCGGAACGTTCCGGAGGGGGCGCGGCGTCGCGGCAGGAGCGCCCTACCGCCTCTTCTGCAGTCGCGCGCGCAGCCAGATGGCGAAGATGTTCATGCTGAAGACCAGGCCGATGAGCACGAGGGCCGTGCCGTACTGCAGGGGCCGGGTCTTGTCGATGTTCGTCCCGGCGGTGGCCAGCACGTAGATGTGGTACGGCAGGGCCATGACCGGATCGAAGATGCTGCCCGGCGTCCGCGGGGTGTAGAAGACCGCGGCGGTGAACATGATCGCCGCGGTCTCGCCCGCGGCGCGGCTGATCCCCAGGATGGAGCCGGTGAGCATGCCCGGCAGGGCCGCGGGCAGGACCACGCGGGTGATGGTCTGGAACTTGGTCGCCCCGAGTCCCAGCGACGCCTCGCGATAGGTCTGCGGCACGGAGCGCAGGGCCTCCTCCGAGGTGCCGATGATCACCGGCAGGGTCAGGAAGCCCAGGGTCAGGCAGCCAGACAGGATGGACACGCCCATGCCCAGATAGATGACGAAGAAGGACAGTCCGAAAAGCCCGAAGACCACCGAGGGCACGCCCGCCAGGTTGTTGATGCCAAGACGTATGACGCGCACCAGGCGCGGGGCGCGGGCGTACTCGTTGAGGTAGATGGCCGTGGCCACGCCCAGGGGGAAGGAGACGCACAGCGCGCCGAGGCTCAGCACCGCCGTGCCGACGATGCACGGCAGCACGCCGCCCCGGGTCATGGCGTCGTAGGGAGGCTCGGACAGGAACGTCCAGTTGATGGCGGGCAGGCCGTTTATCAGCAGGAAGGAACAGATGATCAGGAGCGCCAGCCCGTTGATCCCGGCGGCCATGCGGAACAGGGAGAAGAACACCGACTGGACCATGCGGCGGCCGCCGCCCGTGCGCCCGAAGGGGACCCTGGGGCGGGGCCTCTCGCTCTGCGCGGCCATTCCGTCGATGCTGATCGTGGACTGGGACATTTCCCCTCCTTAAAGCGTGGCCGAGCCGATCTGCTTGTTCTTCTCGGCGATGTAGTCGGCCACGATGTTGAACAGCAGGGTCAGCATGAAGAGCACCATGCCGATGGCGAACAAGGCGAAATAGTGGTCCGAGCCGTAGGGCGTCTCGCCCATCTCGGCGGCGATGGAGGCGGGCATGGGCCGCACCGGATCGAAGATCGAGGTCGGGATGGCCGCCGCGCCGCCCGCGACCATGAGCACGACCATGGTTTCGCCGATGGCCCGCGACATGCCGAGGATGGTGGCCGTGCTGATGCCGGTGATGCTGGCCGGAATGATCACCCGGTAGATGGTCTGCCAGTGCGTGGACCCGAGGGCCAGGGAGGCCTCCTTGAGTTCGCGCGGCACGGAGAAGATGGCGTCCTCGGAGATGGAGCAGATGGTCGGCACGGACATGAAGGCCAGCATGAGCGCGGCGTTGAACAGGTTGAAGCCGACCCAGACGTCGAAGTAGTCCTGCAGGAAGGGCGCGACGACCACCATGCCGAAGAAGCCGATGACCACCGAGGGCAGGGCGGCCAGCAGCTCGATGACCGGCTTGACCAGGCCGCGCACGCGGGGGGTGGCGATCTCGGCCAGATAGATGGCGGTCATGACCCCGAGCGGGATGGCGATGAGCGAGGAGAGCAGCGTGACCAGGATGGAGGCCACGATGAGCGGGAGGATGCCGAAAGACGGGGGATCATAGGTCGGATACCACTCCCGCCCGAGCAGGAATCCCCCCACGCTCGACGTCCTGAAGAGCGGCAGCCCTTCCAGGAAGAGGAAGAGACAGATGAGCCCCAGGATCAGGATGGAGACGAGGGCCACCGTGAAGAAGGCCCCCTGGATGTACTTTTCTTTGACGCTTCTGCGCATGTGGATGACGCCTCGCAGGAAAACGTTTGCGGCCCCCCGCCGTTCGGCAGGGGGCCGCAAAGCCGCTGGATGACTACTTCAGGGGAACGAAACCGGCTTCCTTGACGAACTTGACGCCTTCGGGACCGGTCACGAAGTCGATGAACTTCTTCAGCTCGCCCTTGGGCTCGCCGTTGGTGAAGATGAACAGGTCGCGGGACACCGGGTAGGAGGCGTCCAGGGCGGTCTTGGCCGAGGGGGTCACGCCGTTGACGTTCAGCGCCCTGATGGTGTCGTTCACGTAGCCCAGGCCGTCGTAGGAGATGGCGTACTTGTTCTTGGACACGGACTGGAGCACGGCGCCGGAGGAGGCCTGCATCAGGGCCATGGGGGAGACCTTCTCCTTCTGCAGGATGAAGTGCTGCCAGGTCTCGAAGGTGCCGGAGGAGGAGTCGCGGGATATGACCGCGATCTTGCCGGCCTCGCCGCCCACTTCCTGCCAGTCGGTGATCTTGCCGGAGAAGATGCCCTGCAGCTGCTCCACGGTCAGGTTCGTAACCTTGTTGGCCGGGTTGACGATGGCGGCCACGGCGTCCTTGGCCACCACGAACTTGGTGGGGGTGACGCCCTTGCCCTTGGCCAGGTCGATTTCGCTGCTCTTCATGTCGCGGGAGGACATGGCGACGTCGGTGGTGCTGTCGATGAGCGCCTTGACGCCCTCGCCGGAACCGCCGGCGGAGAGGTCGATCTTGGTGTCGGGGTTGGCCTTCATGAAGGCCTCCACGGCCAGCTGCATGATCGGCAGAACCGTGGTCGAGCCCTTGACGGTGATGTTGCCGGCCCAGGCGGAACCGGTCAGGGCGAGGGTCAGGACGGCCGCAATGGCGAGAAACTTGGCTTTCATGGAAATCCTCCTCAACGGATTGTGTGGGACGAATGTGCGCCCTTGAGGAGTTAGAAGTCTCCTGTGACGGTTGTGTTACGGCTGGAGACAGATTCCGTGACGTCCGCCCGCCCCGGGCGTGCGCCCGGCCGAACGCCCCGCACGGCAGGGGAGTCGGGGGGTCAGCTTCCGGCCAGGCCGTTGTAGGCCTTGATCAGGGGTTCGCGGAAGTCCAGCTTCTCGTGCAGCCAGGAAACCACTTCGCGCGGGGTCTTGTCGTCGAAGTTCCTGTTGCGGCGTTTGACCTCGCCCAGGATGAAGGAGCGCAGGTTGACCCACAGGGCGTTGCGGAACTTGTCCACCTCGTAGTGGTCCGTTCCGTCCGGGTCCTTGAGGTCGAACAACTGGTCCACCGTCCCCATCCTCTGGCGCGAGAGGTGGGCCAGGAAGGCCTTGTCCCGGGCCAGTTCGGATGAATCCGAGTCGTAGGCCGCGAGTTGAAAGTCCTCGACCAGATCCAGGGGGCTCTTCTTGTCCAGTTCGCGCAGCCTGCGCTCCAGCTCGCCCACCGCCTCCCCGGCCTCGGCGTTGGCCCGGCGCAGGAGCTTCAGGGTCTCCTGGTCGCCCCACTTGAGCAGCTCCACGAGCAGGCCGTCGGCGTCTTCCACCCCGGCCTCCAGGCCGCGCAGGATCTTGCGCAGGTCGCTGATCTGGGCGGCGGCGCGGGCCTTGGCCTCGCGCGAGGCGAAGACGTTGTTCAGGAAGACCAGGGTCTTGCCGCCGGAAACCAGGACGTCGTCGATGTTCAGGGCCTCCTGCCTCAGGGTGTCCAGGTAGCGGCGGTCGCTGCGCACCGCGGCCAGGTCGATCTGGTCGCGCGGCCGCCTGGACAGTTCCTGCACGGCGCGCAGGCGCTCCTCGGTGATCGTCTCCAGGAGCACGCCGATCTCGTCCGTGCGCCGGGACAGTTCGTCGGGCGGCTCCTTGCCCGTGACCCGGCACAGCTCCAGGAGCCGCCGCAGATCGTCCTCCAGGGCCGCCACGAGCATGGCCTCCCGGCTCTCGAAGACCGCCCGGCCCTCGCGCTCGGCCTCGCGCAGCAGTTCGAGGTACACGGCCAGCCGCCTGAGATTGTCCAGGTTGTGGTCCGTATGGTCGGGCAGCAGCTCCTTGCCCAGGCCGAGGAAGACGCGCGCCCGCCCCACCTTGCTCCGCACCTGGTTGGCGACCTCCATGGGCAGTTCCGCCCGCACCCGGTCCCAGGCCGCGCCGTTCCAACGGTACAGTCTGGGCTCCTCGTCCGGACCCGCCTTGCCCTGTTCCTCGAAATAGACGTGCTCCCGCCCCTCCTGCTCCGCCTTGGCCAGGACGTAGACCGACTTGCCGAGCAGCAGCCTGCGCCCCAAACGCAGTCCCCAGGCCGTCAGCTTCTCGGGCGGCAGGGGCAGGTCGGCGACGGCGCGGATCTTGGAGTCGGAGAGATGCATGTCGCCATGCAGGGAGGAGATGGGCGAGGCGTTCTTCTCCAGCAGCCGGACCGGGGCCCTGAGGTCGCCTCTGACGGCGAAGGCGCTCCCGTTCTGCATCTGGGGGGCGTCCACCTCAAGGCTGCCCCGGATCTCGACGATGTCCCGGATCACCGCCAGAGGCGTGCGCGGGGCGAAGACGAGGTCCGTGAGCCAGACGCCGTCGCGGAAGGGGATGCGGCCCGCGAGGCCGGTCTTCGGGTCCCTGCCGCGGCGGCGTTTCGGATCCAGGCGCTGCAGGAAGGCCTGCCAGCGCTCGAAGTTCCCGTCCCCGGCCGGGATCATCACGTCGGGCAGGAACTCCACCCGGGACTTGCCGCCGTCGAGATCGAAGCCCACCAGGAAACGGCCGTCGATCTCCTTGTAGTCGTCCTGCACCCCGGCGGCGATCTCCTCCACGAGTTGCAGGTGCGCGCCTTTGCGCACGGAATCGACGATCAGGGCGACGCGCCTGCTCGTACGCGTCTCGGGCCGCCGCACCAGGAAGTCGATGCCCTTGATGATGATCCTCCGCAGGCCCTCCAGGGCCTCCAGGGGACCGGCGCTCTGCGCCGCATCGACATAGTAGTCGAGAAGTATCTTGTCGGCCCTGCGCATGCGCCTGACGCTCCCCCGCAAAGACTTTGCCCAATCTGCACGAATCCTTAGCAGATCGGCCCCGGTCTGATCAACCCGGATCGCGGGCGCGGGAACCTGCTCAGTCCTGCTCCAGTCCCAGGGCCTGCTCCACGGCGTCCGCGGCCTGGCCGGAATCCACCTCGTGCCCGGCCTCCAGGCAGGCCACTTGCAGATTGACCTCGCGCTGCAGGTTGATCCGGCCCGGCTCGAAATACCGTTTCCAGGCCTCGGCCATCCTGCCGGGCTCGCCGCGCCGCGCATGGCACAGCCCGAGATAGAGCAGGGCCAGGTTGTGCTCCTTGCGGCGCAGGGCGGCGTTCAGTTCGGCCACGGCCTGGGTGTGCTTGCCCAGGCGATAGAGACAGATGCCCACGCGCACCCGCGCCTCCACGTCGGCGGCTTCCCGGCCCAAGGCCTCGCGGTAGGCGTCCAGGGCTTCGGCCCAGCGGCCCTCGCCGAACAGGGCGTCGGCCGCGGCCGAGGGCGCGGACACGCCCGTGGCCGCCGCCTCGCCCGGCTCCCGTCCCCGGATGCGGTCCATGAACCCGAACAGCAACTCCCGCCTGCTGAACGCCTGCGCCTTCTTCTCCTTCATGATTCCGTCAACTTTTCCCTATATGTATGGCCGCCGGATTGACATCCCGCGATATTTATCGAACATATCCTGTACAGGCGGTGTCATCCGCCGTCCTCCACTCTTCTACTGCCGGACACGACGATGAGCAACGGGAAGAATTTCGACGAGATCGTGAGGAATTACGTCCTCGGCGACAAGGGCCGTTTCGTCGTGGTCAGCCACGACGCCGGATTCATCAAGACCTTCCGCAACGCGGTTCAGAAGGTCCTGGCCCTGCCCGCGACCTGCATGGACGGCTTCACGGAGAAGGGACCGGCCCAGAAGCTCCTCGGCAGGATCATCGCGGAGGGCGGAAAACCCGTGCTGCTCATCGAACGGGAGCTGGGCGGCGCGCTGTCCGTGGAGTTCATCTCCTACCTGCGCAACGACCATCCGGAACTCAAGATCGTGGTCCTGACCACGGAAATCGAGCGCGACGGCCTGGTGCTGCTGCACGAAATGGGCGTCTCGAACTTCATCACCAAGCCCATCTCCATGAACGGCATGATCGAGAAGGTGGCCAACACCATCCGCCCGGCCACGAGCATGGGCGAACTCATCGACGCGGGCAAGCGCTTTCTGGCCAAGGGCGAGTGCGACAAGGCGCTGACCGTGGCGGACAAGGTCCTGGAGATGAAGGCCGAGAGTCCGGCCGGACTCATGTTGCGCGGCGACGCCCTGAAAGGTCTGGGGCGCAGGCCCGAGGCCCTCGCGGCCTACGAGGCCGCCATACGCGGGGCGAACATGTATCTCGACCCGATCAAGAAGCTGGCCGAATTCCACAAGGAGGAGGGCAATGTCGCGCAGGCCCTGAAGCTCCTGGAGCAACTCGACAAACTCTCGCCCCTGAACATCGAGCGCAAAATGCAGATCGGCGGCATCCATCTCGCCCAGGGCAAGACGGCCCGCGCCAAAGTCTACTTCGACACCGCCACCAAGCTGGCCACGAGCCAGGCCATGACCAGGATCGCCACGCTGCACCAGAACATCGCCGAGCTGTGCATGCAGTCGGCCCCGGAACTGGCCGAGGTCTACCTGCGCCAGAGCCTCGACGCGCGCGAGGGCATGCTCGACGCCTCGGACATCGCGACCTTCAATTCCCTGGGCATAGCGCTCAGACAGCAGGGCAAGTGGGAGGAGGCCACGAAGGAATACAGGAAGGCCCTCAAGATCGCGCCCGAGGACGAGAACCTGCACTACAACATGGCGACGGCCTACATGGACGGCAGGGATTTCGACAAGGCGGCCTCGTGGCTGGACAAGGCCCTGCGCATCAACCAGGCCATGGGGCACTCCAGCGCCTCGCTGTGCTACAACATGGCCCACATCTTCTTCTCCGCGGGCCGCATCCAGAAGGCCCGGGACAAGCTCTCGCGCTGTCTGCAGATCGAGTCCGGCCACGAACGGGCCAAGGAACTCATGGCCAAGTGCGGCTGAGCCGCCCCACGGCTGAGCCGTACCGGTCAGTTCGCTCCGGCCCCGGCCAGGCGGTGGAAGAAGGACTGCACGAAGCGGCCCGCGGCCACCTCGGGCAGGGGAAAGCGCAGGGGCTCGCCCATGTCCAGGCGGCCCGAATAGGCCAGCCACAGCCCGGACGAGATCTGGTTCAACTCCCGCCGCGCCCAGCCCTCCACCTCCCGCCGCACCTCGTCCTGCACCCCGTACAGGCGACAGGACAGCGGACGCTGCTCGAAGATCAGACATTCCCCCATCTCGGAGAGCGGGCAGAGCACGTCCCTGCGGCGGTAGGCCTCGGCCGTGGGCTTGTCCTGCACCCTGCCCCCGGTCTCGCGCAGGGCCTCGCGCAGGGCGCGCGAGGCGGCCATGGCCCGGGCCACGATGGCCTCGCGGTCACGGCGGCCGAACGCATCGCCGACATGGTGGTGCAGGTAGACCGCGCCCGCGAAGCCCATGTGCACGAGGTCGCGGCAACAGCCGTCGTGCTCCTTGCCGCAGCGTTCCCAGGTCCCGAAGGCCGACTCCAGCCGCGCGTCCACGGTGCGCACCACGCGCTCCCAGTCCGCCAGGAAGGGGAAGAGGTCCACGGACTGCCCGTGCTCCAGGCTCGGCTCGCGGATGCTGAGGCGGCCCTGGCTCTTGCCGTACTTGCGCAGGAACCACCACTGGTCGAAGTTGGCGGGCTGGGACCTGAGCCCCTTGATGCGCCTGTCGGCCAGCTTGTGGCCCAAGCCCCGGCGCAGCAGGTAGGCCTTGAGCACCGTGCCGGTGCGGCCGATGCCGTGGCGGCAGTGGATGAGCACCTTGCGGCCGAGATAGAGTTCGCCGTCCAGCCAGTCCAGAGCCTTCTCAAGTTCGGCGAGGTCCGGCGCCTCCTCGTCCTGGATGGGCAGGTAATAGACCTCGAAGCCCTCCTCGGACTCGATCCAGTGCAGGTCGCAGAACTCGGCGCAGAGGTTGAGCACGGCCTGCACCCCCTGGCGGCGCAGGGAGTCGAGCTGCTCGTAGGACATGGGCGCGGAGCCCACGGCCAGGGAGGGGGTGACCCAGGAAAGGAGATAGGCTTCGCGCGCCACGCTCCAGATGTAGAGTCTTTCCTCCCGCCTGGCAACAGCCTCCCCGGCCGGATGCGGGGGAAGGGACCGCCGCCTCAGGCGCAGGCGTCGCAGACCCCTTCCAGGGTCACGCCGATGCGCTCCACCTGCATGGGCAGGGCGGCCCGCAGCGCCCCGGCGTCCAAGACCGCGGACGGCAGGGTCAGGCAGAAGGTCCGGCCGCAGCGCGTGCAGCAAAAATGGGCGTGCGTGCCCTCCTCCCCGCCGCTCCCGCCGTTTCCGGCGCAATAAAGGAAGGCGCGCTCCGGCCCGGCGCTGCGCGAAAGCAGGCCGTGCGCCGCGAGCAGATCGAGGATGCGGTAGAGCGTGACCTTGTTCATGCCCTGCCTGTCGGCCGCCTGCTCCAGCATCTCGGGCGCGGCCATGGCCCGGCCCGCGGCCAGCAGGTTCTCCAGCACCCAGGTCCGGTGCGGCGTGGGGTCCAGCCCGGCGGCGAAGAGCAGGCTGCGGGCGTCGTTCCGGCTCACGGCCGCCTCCCGGCCCCGCAGCCCAAAAGCACGCCCGCTCGGCCCGCGGCGGCCGTCAGGAGGAAGGCCGCGGCCGCCACGGCGATGATCGTGGCGCCAGAGGTCAGGTCGAAATGCCAGGCCAGCAGCAGCCCGGCGCTGCAGAACAGCGCGCCGTAGAGCGCGGCGCGGGCCATCATGGCGGCCAGGGAGCGGCTGTGGCGCTCGGCCAGGTAGGGGGGAATGGTCAGCAGGGCCATGACCAGGATGAGCCCCACCACGCGGATGAGCATGACCACGGTGAGCGCGGCCATGGCCGGCAGCAGGAAGTGCAGGAAGGCCACGGGCGCGCCGCGCGTCAGGGCGTACTCGCGGTCGAAGGTGAAGGCGAGGAAATCGCGGTAGAAGACCGCCACGAGGGCCAGGAGCAGGAGGTCCAGCCCGGCCATGAAGAGCAGATCCTGGCGCGACACCGCCAGGATGGAGCCGAAAAGCCAGGACATGAGGTCCCCGGCGAAGCCCGGGGAAAGGTCCACGAGGATGATGCCCAGGGCCATGCCCGCGGCCCAGAGCGCGCCGATGACCGTGTCCTCGCGCGCCTGTCCGCGCCAGGTGACCCCGGCCATGACCCCGGAGGCCAGGAGCGAGAAGCCGAGCGCGCAAGGCATGACCGGCCAGCCGGTGAAGAAGGCCAGGCCTATGCCGCCGTAAGCGGCGTGGGCGATGCCGCCCGCCAGGAAGACCATGCGGCCCACCACCACAAGCGCGCCCACCAGGCCGCAGGCCACGGCCGCGAGCAGCCCGGCGGCCAGGGCGTTCTGCATGAATTCGTAGGACAGCGCCTCGATCACCGCCGTTCTCCCGCGCCGGGCCTGAGGTCGGCCAGCCCGGCCAGCAGCCGCATGGAGTCCGCGGCCGGACAGGTGTGGCCGTGCACGCCGAAGAGCAGCTCCATCATCTCCGGGGCGAGGTGGCCGCCGCGGGTGGAGAGGAGACGGCGGTTGACGGTCGCCACGCAGGTCAGCCCGGCCCCCAGGATGGAGAGGTCGTGGCTGACCACGATCACGGTGGCGCTCCCCGCGAGCTTGGCCAGGAACTCGTAGAAGCAGAAGCGGCCCTGGGGATCGATGTTGGCCGTGGGCTCGTCGAGCAGCAGAAGCTCGGGCTCGTGCACCAGGGCGCGGGCGATGAGCGCGCGCTGCTGCTGTCCGCCCGAGAGGCTGCCGAACATGCGTCCGGCGAGCCCGGCCATCTCCACGCGCGCAAGGGCGGCCTCGGCCCGCTGCCGCTCGCTCCGGCCGATGCGGCCGCGCAGCCCCATGAGCACCACGTCGCAGACCGTGGCGGGCAGGTGGGCCCTGGCCCCGGACTGCGGCACGTAGCCCACCCGTCCCCGCGCCCGGGCCGGAGGGCCGCCGAGCAGCCGCACCTCGCCCCGGGACGGACGGATGAGGCCGAGCATAAGCCGGAGCAGGGTGGTCTTGCCGCCGCCGTTGGGGCCGAGGATGGCCAAAAAATCCCCGTCCGCCACGCGCAGATCGACATCCGTGAGGATCTCGCGGCCCTCCAGGGCGTAGCAGAGCCGGGAGACCTCGACGGCCACGCCTACCGCACCGCCGCCGCCACGGCCCCGGCCACGCGCAGGAGGTTGGCGCTCCAGTCCTGGGCCAGGGGGTCGATGACCTCCACCCGCGCCCCGACCTGGCGGGCCACGGTCTCGGCGGCCTTGCGCGAGAACTGCGGCTCCACGAAGATGACCTTGACGCCCTCCTCGCGCGCCTCTTCGGTCAGCCGGGCCAGTTCGCGCGGTCCCGGCTCCTTGCCGCCCTGTTCGATGGCCACCTCGCGCAGGCCGTAGTCGCGGGCGAAATAGGCGAAGGCCGGATGGAAGACCATGAAGGCCGTGCCCTGCGGCACGCCCTCCAAGGTCTTGCGCACGGCTTCGTCCGTGGAGGCGATCTCGGCCAGGAAGGCGTCCAGCCCCTTGCGGTAGGCCGCCGCATTGTCCGGATCGGCCTCGGCCAGGGCCTGGGCCGTGTTCAGGGCGATGGTGCGCACCGGGCCGGGCGCGGTCCAGACGTGCGGGTCGAACGCGCCGTGGTCGTGGCCGTGGTCATGTTCGGCGTCGTGCCCGTGCTCCTTCCCGCCATGGGCGCGCGCGTCCTTGGCATGCGTTTCGGCGTGGCCGTGGTCGTCGTCCTCGTGCCCGTGACCGGCCAGAGGCAGCTTCTCTATCCCCTCGTCCGTGCGCACGATGCGCATGCTCTTGTTCACGCCGGAAAAGCGCGGCAGCCAGGCGGCCTCGAAAGGCGCGCCGATGGCCAGGTAGAGGGGGGTTCTGGCCAGGGCCGACATCTGCGCGGGCTTGGGCTCGTAGGCGTGGGGCTCCGCGCCCGGGGGCACCAGGGCCTGAGCCTCCACGAGGTCCCCGCCGATGCGCTCCACGAAATATTTCTGGGGCAGGATGCTCACGGCCACGGCGAGCTTGCCGCCTGCGGCCCGCGCCGTTCCCGCCGGGAACAGGGTCAGTCCCGCAAACAGGGCCGCCAGACAGACGATCACGGCCACCTTTTTCATGAACCACCTCCGATGGCATGCAACCCGGTTGCATTTCCAGGCAGGATATGCAACCAAGTTGCGCGCGCTGTCAAGGCCGCCACGGACGGCGTATACAGGCCCGGTCCGCACCCAGGAGAGAAGACGTTTCATGCCCGCAGAGCTTGTCCTCTTCGCCACCATCGCCACGGCCATCGTTATCGAGGCCGCGCCGTTCCTCCTCCTGGGCTGCCTGCTCTCGGCCGTGTTCGAGCACTGCGCCCCGGCCGAGGGGTTGGAGCGCTATCTGCCGCGCTCGGCCGCGGGCCAGGTGGCGGCGGGGTGTCTGGCCGGGGTGCTGCTGCCCACCTGCGAGTGCGGCGTGGTGCCCGTGGTGCGGCGCTTCCTGGCCAAGGGCGTGCCGCCGCGAACGGCCTTGGCCTTCATGCTCGCCGCGCCCGTGGCCAATCCCGTGGTCCTGGCCTCCACCTGGGTGGCCTTCCGCGGCGACCTGTCCATGGTCCTGGGACGCTTGGCCTGTGTGCTCCTCCCTGCCGTGCTGCTCGGGGCGCACTTCGGCAGGAGGCCCGCGCGCGGCCTGCTGCGCCACGGCCTGGATCTTGATCTGGCCATGGGCTGCGGCTGCGGCTGCGACGCCGGGAGCGGCGCGAAACCGCGCGGCCTGGCGGCGATCCGCTCCATCCTCTCCGGAGCCGGGGCCGAGTTCCTGCACATGGGCGCGTTCCTCATCGCGGGCTCCCTGGCCGCCGCGGCCATCAAGACCTTTCTGCCCGCCTCCTGGCTCGCGGCCGTGGCCGCCTCGCCGCTGCTCGCCATCCCGGCCATGATGCTCCTGGCCGTGCTCCTCTCGGTCTGTTCCGAGGCCGACGCCTTCGTGGCCGCCAGCTTCGCAACCTTCCCGGCCGCGGCCCGGCTCGCCTTCATCGGCCTGGGCCCCATGCTCGATCTCAAACTCATCCCGCTCTACCTCGCGGTCTTCAGCCCCCGTCTGGCCAAGGCCCTGCTCTTGGTCCCGGCCCTGGCCGTACTGGCCGTGTGCCTGCTCTTCCATCTCCTCCTCGGAAGCGGCGGCCTGTCCGCCGGATGGCCAGGAGGTCTGCCGTGACCCTGACGCGCGCCGCCGCGGGCCTCCTGCTCGCGTCACTCGGCTGCTTCATGGCCTTTCTGGCCCTGTCGCGGGCCTACTGGCTGTTCCTGCATCCGCGCTTCGCCTGGCTGACCCTGGCCGCAGGCCTTCTCCTCGCGCTGCTCGGCCTGCTTCTGGCCCTGGACGGCCGTCGTCGCGTGAGCCTGTCCGCCTGCCTGGCCCTGCTCGTTTTCCTGCCCCTGGCCTGGCTGGCCGCGATCCAGGCCGAAAGCGGCGGATTCGCGCCCGGCATTCCGGGCATGTCCCCGGCCACGGACCCCGGTCCGCCCACCCTGCGCCTGGACGGGACCGACTACCTGCGCCTCAACCCGGCCGAACTGCTCATCCTGACCGACAAGGAGGGCGGACCGGACGGACGGGCATTGACCACCGAGGGCTTTGTCCTGCGCACCCCGCAGATGGATGCGGCCGGGGAGGTCGCACTGGTGCGTCTGGTCATCAACTGCTGCTTCGCCGACGCCCTGGCCGCCGGAGTGCGCGTGCGCGTGGCCGATCCGGCGGCCCTGACCCCGGGCGCATGGCTTCGCGTCGCGGGCCGCCTCGCGCCCGCTCCCGGCCTGTCCGGCCCGCCGCCCGCGGTGCCCGGGGTCATCGCCACGGTTCTCGCCGAAAACGGGGTGTTCCTGGCCGAGGTGATCGAGGCGCTGCCCGAATCGGAGCAGCCCTACGTCTTCGAGATCCGGTCCGAGCCGCCGTTCGCCTACTGACCACGCGCTGTCCCTTTTTTCCCGCAAGTTATAATTGACTTCCCCCCCTCCTCCTGCAAGCTGAACGGACGTTTTACGTTCGTCATGAACCGGAGGACCCATGTTCCGTCGCAGCGTAGGCAGCATTCTCGTCCTGACCGTCTCCCTGGCCGTGATTCTGGCCATCGCGGGCATCACGCTTTATGTGACCGAGACGTCGGAGGAGATGGCCCTGGATCTCTCCCGTCAGTCCGTGACCACCCAGGCCCAGGTCTCTACCAAGGCCCTGGAGCAGTATCTTTCCAACGCCCAGAGCATGACCCGGAGTCTGGCCGCGCAGGCCGCCATTCGGGCCGCCTTCGAGACCGGCGACCCGGCCCGCGCCCGCGAACGGCTGAGCGACTACGCCAAGGCCTACAAGGACTACTGGGCTGTCTTCATCTTCGACCTCTCGGGCAAGATCGTGGCGGGCTACAACTCCCTGGGCCAGGACATGACCGGCGGCGACCGCGCGGACCGCGACTACGTCAAGGCCATCGTCGGCGGCGCGCCGGAGTTCACCAGCCGCAGCATCCTCAAGGCCAAGAGCGCGGAGAAGGAGATGCTCATCTTCGGCGTCAGCGCCGCGGTGCGCGACGCCTCGGGCAAGACCGTGGGCGGCCTGGGAGTGTTCCCGCGCTGGGACGTGTTCACGGACAACTTCATCGACACCCTGCGCAACGGCAAGCGCGGCTACGCCTTCGCCCTGGACGAGAAGGGCGCGATCATCGCCCACGGCGCGGACAAGGAACTGCTGCTCAAGAGCCTGAGCGACCTGCCCTTCATCCAGCAGGCCCTGAAGCTCAAGAACGGGGACATGTTCTACCCCTGGCAGGGCGAGGAGAAGTTCATGGCCGTGGCCACGGTCCCGGCCACGAACTGGACCATCTGCATGACCACCTACGTCTCCGAGATGACCGAGACCGCGCGCACGGAGCGCAACGTCCTGGTCGTGGTGGGCGCGCTCACCGTGGTCCTGCTCGTGGGCATCATCGTCTTCGTGACCCGCACCCTCATCGTGCGGCCCATCAACGCCATCGAGGCCTTCACCGCGGCCATCGCGGCGGGCGACCTCAAGGCCGAGCTGTCCGGCGTCTTCCGCTACGAGTTCAAGAGCCTTGCGTCCAACATCGGCAGCATGGTGGCCGAACTCAAGAACAAGCTCGGCTTCAGCCAGGGCGTGCTGGAGAGCATTCCCACGCCCTGCGGCATCGTCGGGCCCGACTTCCACATGCTCTGGTGCAACCAGCAGATCTGCGACATCCTGGAGAAGACGGGCAAGCCCACGGACCACACGGGCGTGCGCTCCGGACAGTTCTTCTGGAACGACGCCACGCGCGAGACGCTCTCCGACAAGGCCATCACGCAGAAGGCCCGCCAGTCCGGGACCTTCGACTACACCACGCCGTCGGGACGCCTCCTGCACATCAACGTGGTCACCACCCCGTTCTACGACACCGACGGCAAACTGCTCGGCTCCATCACCTTCTGGAACGACATCACCGAGATCGTGTCCAAGCAGCGCGAGATAGCGGCCCAGAACGAACGCATCGCCGCCGCCGCGGTCGAGGCCGCGCACATCGCGGACCAGGTGGCCTCGGCCTCCGAGGAGCTGTCCGCGCAGGTGGAGCAGGCCAGCCGGGGCGCGGACGAGCAGCGCCGCATGACCGACGAGACGGCCACGGCCATGGAGGAGATGAACGCCACGGTGCTGGAGGTGGCCAAAAACGCCTCGCAGGCCGCGGGAATCGCCGAGAACACGCGCGACAAGGCGCGCCTCGGCGCGGGCATCGTGCACGAGGTGGTCACGGCCATCGGCCAGATCAAGGACAGGGCCGCCACGCTGGGCCGCGACATGGAAGGCCTCGGCAACCAGGCCCAGGGCATCGGCCGGGTGCTCGACGTGATCAGCGACATCGCGGATCAGACCAACCTGCTGGCGCTCAACGCGGCCATCGAGGCGGCCCGGGCCGGCGACGCGGGCCGGGGCTTCGCCGTGGTGGCGGACGAGGTGCGCAAGCTGGCCGAGAAGACCATGCAGGCCACCAAGGAAGTCACCGAGGCCATCGGCGCCATCCAGCGCAGCGCGCGCGAGTCCATCGCGGGCACGCAGGCCATGACCGGCGCGGTGGACCAGGGCACGGACCAGGCGCGCCGCTCGGGCGAGGCGCTGGAGGAGATCGTGCGCATGGCCGAGCAGACCTCGGACCAGGTGCGCGGCATCGCCACGGCCTCGGAGCAGCAGTCCGCGGCCAGCGCCGAGATCAGCCGCGGCACCGAGAACATCAACCGCATCGCGACCGAAACCGCCCAGACCATGGTCCAGTCGGCCCAGGCCGTCACCGACCTCTCGCGTCTGGCCCAGGAGCTGAACACGCTCATGGATTCGCTCAAGAACGGCTGATCCCGCCTGTCGGCACGACATGCACGCGCCCGGACGCATCCGCGTCCGGGCGCTTTTTTTACGCCTGCCTGCCCGCGGATGGCCGGAGGCCTCAAAAAAGCGGGCTCCCCGAGGGGAGCCCGCCTGTGTGCACGAGAGCCTTCAAGCGAAGGCGGGGTTACAGCGCGCAGGTTCCGGCGGATTCGGCCGAAGACCGGCAACGCATGCGGGCCATGGACCGCTGCAGGGCAGCCTGGGCGCGGGCGAAGTCCAGCTTCTCTTTCTGCTGGCGCATACGCTCCTCGGCGCGCTCCTGGGAGCGGCGAGCACGTTCCACGTCGATCTCGGCGGCCTTCTCAGCGACCTCGGCAAGGACGGTGACCTTGTTGTTGCTCACCTCGGCGAAGCCTCCCGCCACGAAGACGTAGAAGTACTTGCCGTTTTCCTTGTAGTAGAGGTTCCCGACTCCCAAGGCCGAGAGGAACGGCACGTGGTTGGCCATGATGCCGAACTCGCCCTCGATGCCAGGGGCACCCACGTAGTCCACGGGCTGCGAGAGCACCTTGCGGTCCGGGGTGACGATTTCGAGATTGATCTGGGCCATGATGCCACCCTATTCCTTGGCTTTCTCGATGGCTTCCTCGATGCCGCCGCACATGTAGAAGGCGCCTTCGGGCAGAGCGTCGTGCTTGCCTTCCAGAATCTCCTTGAACGCGCGGATCGTGTCCTCGATCTTGACGTACTTGCCGGGCTTGCCGGTGAAGGCCTCGGCCACGTGGAACGGCTGGGACAGGAAGCGCTGGATCTTGCGGGCGCGGCCGACGGTGATCTTGTCCTCGTCGGAGAGTTCGTCCATGCCCAGGATCGCGATGATGTCCTGCAGGTCCTTGTACTTCTGCAGCATCTGCTGCACGCCGCGCGCCGTGGCGTAGTGGTCGCCGCCCAGGACCAGGGGGTCCAGGATGCGCGAGGTGGAGTCCAGCGGGTCCACCGCGGGGTAGATGCCCAGTTCCGCGATCTGACGGGAAAGCACGAGCGTTCCGTCAAGATGCGCGAAGGTCGTGGCGGGCGCGGGGTCGGTGAGGTCGTCCGCGGGGACGTAGACGGCCTGCACCGAGGTGATGGAGCCCTTGTGGGTGGAGGTGATGCGCTCCTGGAGCGAACCGACGTCCGTGCCCAGGGTCGGCTGGTAGCCCACCGCGGAGGGCATGCGGCCGAGCAGCGCCGACACTTCCGAGTTCGCCTGGGTAAAGCGGAAGATGTTGTCGACGAACAGGAGCACGTCCTCGCCTTCCTCGTCGCGGAAGTATTCCGCGGCGGTCAGGGCGGTCTGCGCGACGCGGGCGCGGGCTCCCGGAGGCTCGTTCATCTGGCCGTAAACCAAGATGGCCTTGTCGATGACGCCGGCAGAGATCATTTCGTGGTAGAGGTCGTTGCCCTCGCGGGTGCGCTCGCCCACGCCCGCGAACACGGACTTGCCGCCGTGCTGCTTGGCGATGTTGTTGATGAGCTCCATGAGGATGACCGTCTTGCCCACGCCGGCGCCGCCGAACAGGCCCATCTTGCCGCCCTTGGGGAACGGGATGAGCAGGTCGATGACCTTGATGCCGGTTTCGAGGAGCTTGACCTCGGTGGACTGCTCGGTGAAGGCCGGAGCGGAGCGGTGGATGGGCAGCTCCTTCTCGGCGCTGATCGGGCCCTTCTCGTCCACGGGACGGCCGACAACGTTCATGATGCGGCCCAGGGCGGCCTTGCCCACCGGGCAGGTGATGGGGCCGCCGCGGTCCGTGGCGGCCATGCCGCGGACGAGGCCGTCCGTGGAGTCCATGGCGATGCAGCGGACCGTGTTGTCGCCGAGGTGCTGGGCCACTTCGACGACCAATTCCTCGGCATACTTGTTGTTGGTGTTCTTGATGTCGATGGCGTTCAGGATGTTGGGCAGCTGCCCTTCCGGAAACGCCAGGTCCACGACGGGACCGATGACCTGAACGACTTTACCGACGTTCGCACTCATTTTCCATAGCCCCCTTGCTTATCCTTTCAGCGCTTCCGCGCCGCCGACGATGTCCATGAGTTCCTTGGTGATGGCCGCCTGACGCGCCTTGTTGTACTGCAGCGTCAGAGCGCCAATCATGTCATCGCAGTTCCTGGTGGCATTATCCATGGACGCCATGCGCGCGGCGTGCTCGCTGCACGAGGTGTCGAGCAGGCCGCGGTAGATCTGGACCTTGATGAAGCGGGGCAGGAGCTCCGCCAGCAGGCCCTCGACGGACGGTTCGTAGATGTACTCGGCCTTGTTGCCCGAGTCGTCGCCCTTCTCCGCGGAGCCCTGCATGGGCAGGATGCCGAGGGTGCGGGGGACCTGACGGGCGACGGAGATGAACTCGCCGAAGACCAGATGGACTTCGTCCAGTTCGCCCCGCATGTAGGCGCCGATGACCTCCAGCCCGAGCTGGTTGGCCAGACTGAAGTCGAAGCTGTTCATCTTGTCGCCGAAGGCCAGCGCGATGTCGTATCCGCGCCTGCGGAAGAAATCGCGGCCCTTCTTGCCGACGCAGTACAGCTTGACCGCCTTGCCCTCGGCCTTCTTCTCTTCGGCGAGTTTGCGGGCGGCCTGGTTGATGTTGGTGTTGAAGCTGCCGCACAGGCCGCGGTCGGAGGTGGCGACCAGGATGCCCACGGTCTTCACTTCCTCGCGGGTCTCCAGCAGCGGATGCACGCTCGGGTCCGCTCCGGCGGCCAAGTCGCCCAGCATCTCGTAGAACTTCTCGGCGTAGGGCCGGAAGCGCTCGATGCGGTTCTGGGCGTTGCGAAGCTTGGCCGAGGCCACCATGTTCATGGCCTTGGTGATCTGCTTCGTCTTCTTGACGCCGTTGATCTTGACTTTGACGTCTTTAAGCGACGGCATGACGCATACCCCGCTTAGGCCTTGAAGCCTTTCTTGAATTCCTCGAGGGCGGCCTTCAGGGCGCCTTCCGTCTCGGTGGTCAGCTCCTTCTTCTCGGCGATGCCGGAAAGAACCTGGGGCTTGGCGTTGCGCAGGAACTCAAGGAAGCTCTCCTCGAACTTGCGCACGGCCTCGACCGGAATGTCGTCCATGTAGCCGCGGCCCGCCGCGTAGATCACGGAGACCTGCTCCTCCACCGGCATGGGCTTGTACTGGGGCTGCTTGAGCAACTCCACCATGCGCGCGCCGCGGTTGAGCTTCTGCTGCGTGGCCTTGTCCAGATCGGAGCCGAACTGCGCGAAGGCGGCAAGCTCGCGGTACTGGGCGAGATCGAGGCGCAGCGTGCCCGCGACCTGCTTCATGGCCTTGACCTGGGCGGCGCCGCCGACTCGGGAGACCGAGAGGCCGACGTTGATGGCCGGGCGGATGCCGGCGTTGAACAGGTTCGGCTCCAGGTACACCTGACCGTCGGTGATCGAGATCACGTTGGTCGGGATGTACGCGGACACGTCGCCCGCCTGCGTCTCGATGATCGGCAGGGCGGTCAGCGAACCGGCCTTCAGGGAGTCGTTCACCTTGCAGGAACGCTCCAGCAGGCGGGAGTGCAGGTAGAAGACGTCGCCCGGGTAGGCTTCGCGTCCGGGGGGGCGGCGAAGCAGCAGCGACATCTGGCGGTAGGCCGTGGCCTGCTTGGAAAGGTCGTCGTAGATGATCAGCGCGTGCTGGCCCGAGTCACGGAAGTACTCGGCCATGGTCGCGCCGGAGTAGGCCGCGATGAACTGCAGCGAGGCCGGCTCCGAGGCGGTGGCGGAGATGATCGTGGTGTAGTCCATGGCGCCGTACTTGCGCAGGGTCTCGGCGACCAGGGCGACCGTGGCCTTCTTCTGGCCGATGGCCACGTAGAAGCATTTGATGCCCGAGCCCTTCTGGGCGATGATGGCGTCGATGCAGACCGCGGTCTTGCCGACCTGGCGGTCGCCGATGATCAGCTCGCGCTGGCCGCGGCCGATGGGGGTCATGGCGTCGATGGCCTTCAGACCCGTGTACATGGGCTCGTGCACCGACTTGCGGGCGATGATGCCCGGGGCCACGACCTCGACCACCGAGGACTCGGAGGACTGGATCGGACCCATGCCGTCGATGGGCTGGCCCAGGGGGTTCACGACGCGGCCGAGCACGGCCGGGCCGACGGGCACCGAGAAGATGTTGCCGGTGCGCTTGACCGGGTCGCCTTCCTTGATGCCGGTGTCCTCGCCGAGCAGCGCGACGCCCACGTTGTCCTCTTCCAGGTTGAGGACCATGCCCATGACGCCGCCCGGGAACTCCAGCAGCTCCATGGCCATCGCGTTCTGCACGCCGTAGACGCGGGCGATGCCGTCACCGACCGAGAGGACGGTGCCGGTCTCGCTCATCTCGACCTGCGACTGGTAGTTCGAGATCTGCGATTCGATGATCTGGCTGATTTCTTCCGCTTTGATCTGCATGGCCCTACTCACCCCTTATGATTTGTTCCTTGAGCATGGAAAGCTGCGCGCGCAGGCTGGCATCCAGCACCCTGTCGCCGACCTTCAGAACCACTCCGCCGAGGATCGTCGGGTCCACCTCGTATCCGAGAACGAGCTTGGCCTTGGCCTGGCTCTCCAGCTGCTGCTTGATGGAGTCCTTGCGCGCGTCCGCCAGCTCCACGGCGGTCACCAGGCTGCCCCGCAGCACGCCCTGCTGGGCGTCCAGCAGTTCGGCGAAGACGACCTGGATCTGGGGCAGGAAGCCGAGGCGCCCCTTGTCCGCAAGAAGCATGCAGAAGTTCCGCACCACCTGGGTCGTGGACAGCTTGTCCATGACCTTGCCGATGACCGCCTTCTTGTCCTGCGCGTCGAAGATGGGATTCCTGAAGACCTTGAGGGCCTCGGGCGAGGCCTTCAGGGCCTCGGCCAGCGCGGCCAAGTCCCGTCCGTAGGCGGCAAGCTCGTCGCCGCCCTTTTCAACGCCCAGGGAGAAGAGCGCCTTGGCGTATCTCCGGGCAATGATGTTGTCGGTCAATTGAGCACCACCTTGGTTAAGTATTTGTCCACAAGCTTCTGATGGTCCTCAGCCGTAAGCTTTTCCTTGATCAGGGCCTCGGCCGTCTCCACGATCATCCCGGCCACCTCGGCGCGGATCTGGTCGAGCATGACCTTGCGCTCGGTGGCGGCGGCGTTCTCCGCCGCGGTCTTGATCTGGACGGCCTTCTTCTCGGCCTCGGCCACGATGGCGGCCTTGAGCGCCTCGCCCTGGGCCTTGGCCTCGGCGAGAATCGCGGCCTTCTCCTTGTCAAGGTTGGCGATGCTCTTCTCGACGTCCTTGATCTTGGCCTCCGCATCGCGGCGGCGGGCGTCCAGGTCGTCGAGTTCGTGCCTGATCTTGTCCTGGCGGCCCCTGAAGAAGTCGGCGATGCCTTTGCCCGCGAACTTCCAGATGATGCCGACCACGATCACGAAGTTGACCACGCGGGCGATGAAGTTGCCCCAGGGCAGTTCGTGGGCCTCGCCGTGGGCGTCCGAAGCCCAGGCGAGAGCGCCGGTGACGAGCACCATTGCGGCCGCGTAGGCGGCGATCTTGAGCGTCCGTTTCACGTATGTCCCTCCCGCGTCTTTAGCCGAGGATCTTGGCCGTGGCCTTTTCCGCCATGGCGCGCACCTGGCCCTTCAGGGCGTCCGAAGCGGCCTTGGCCTGGGCGGCGATCTCGCTGCGCGCCGCGCCGAGCTTGGCCGAGGCCTCCTGCTGGGCGGCGCCGAGCAGTTCCTGTTCAGCGGCCTGGGCCTGGGCCTTCAGCTCCTCGCGCGTGGACATGCCGGCGGCGCGGGCCTGGGTCAGGACGGCCTCATAATCGGCGAGTTTCTTGGCGGCCGAGCCGGTGAAGCCGTTGATGGCCTCCAGCTGTCCCGCCATGACCTCGCCGCGTTTCTTGATGATGCCCCGGATGGGCTTGAACAGGAGTTGGTTCAGAATGAACCACATGAGCAGGAAGTTCGCGGCTTGAATGAGAATACTGCTATCAATATCTATCATGCGCGCCCCCGGGAAGGTTGTGAATTTTGGTTCAAGGACAGACGGCCTTTACGTGATTCGACACCCCATGTCAAAGGCTTTTTCCCCGCGAGGCCCCGCCCGGAAGCTGCGCAGGCCCGGCATTCCGCGTCTTGTTCGGTTTTTCACGCGAACGGACGGCCCTGCGGCCTGGGGCGGAAAAACCTTCCGTCCCCATGCGGCTTCGGCCTGTTCGTCTCTGTTCCGGAAGGCGTCCGCCGGGCGGGGCGCGGCGCGCCCCGCCGTCCCGGCGTGAAGATCATTCGGCGGCGGGCGTTTCCGGGGAGCCGTGCATGGTGATGGTGCCCTCGACCACGGCGCCCTCGTCCACCACCAGCACGGGGGTGAACAGCTTGCCCTGGAGGTTGGCGGTCTTGTGCAGGACCACCTTCTCGCGGGCGTGGATGTCGCCGGTCATGCGGCCCGAGAGGACCAGCTGCCCGACGTTGATCTGGCCCTGCACGTCGGCCTCCTGGCCCACCACCAGGGTGCCGTCGCTGGTCACCTCGCCGTGGAACACGCCGTCGATACGCACCGAGCCCTGAAAATGCAGCTTTCCCTGGTACGCCGTCCCCGCGCCCAGGAAGGCGTTGATCTCGTCCTTGGACATTTCCTTTCTCCCGAACATTGGCACCGCTCCTAGTGTCGCGTCCGCATCCCCGCCCTGCTGCGGCGTCAGGTCTGCTTGAAGACGAAGCGCCGCATGGACACGTTCATCACAATCCCGATCAGGCAGAAGTTCACGAGCAGGGCGCTGCCTCCGTAACTGATGAAGGGCAGCGGGATGCCGACCACGGGCATGAGCCCCAGGACCATACCCATGTTGATCAGGATTTGCCAGAAAAAATAGAAGAATACCCCCGCACAGAGGAAGGCTCCGAAGCGGTCCTTGGCCTCCCTCGCCACGAGGTAGAACTGGTAGAGGAAGATGCAGAAGACTGCCACCAGGAAGAGCATGCCGAGGAACCCCCACTCCTCGCCGAAGACCGCCACCGCGAAGTCCGTATGCTTTTCCGGCAGGAACCTGAGCTGGCTCTGCGTGCCCGCCAGGAAGCCCTTGCCCGTGAGCTGGCCCGAGCCGATGGCGATCTGCGACTGCAGGATGTGGTAGCCCGCGCCCAGCGGATCGTTGGTCGGGTCGAGGAAGGTCAGGATGCGCCGTTTCTGGTAGTCGTGCAGGCCGAACCAGCCGAGCGGCAGCAGGGCCGGGCCGATGACCGCGGCCAGCTTGAGGATGCGCGCCTGCACGCCGCGAAAGAGGATGATGCCCCCGAGCAGCATGAGCACCAGCAGCCCCGAGCCGAGGTCCGGCTGCAGGATGATCAGCCCCGCGGGCAGCAGCCCCACGCCGAGGACGTACCCCAGGCGCTTGAACCCGAGCACGCCCGTATCCCGGGCCAGCACCCGGGCTCCCAGGATCAACATGCAGATCTTGGCCATCTCGGCCGGCTGGAAGTTCATGAAGCCGAGGTTGATCCAGCGCTGCGCCCCGCCCGCGATCTTGCCCATCAGGTCCACGTAGACGAGCAGGGCCACGGTGATCCAGTACAGGGGCCAGGCCACGACCTTGAGATGCCGGTAGTCGAAGAGCATGAAGCCGAGCATGCAGCCCAGTCCGAGACCGCCCCAGACCAGCTGCTTCTGGTAGAAGGCCGAAACCGCCAGCCCCCCCTCCAGGCGGATGCCCGAGGCCGAATAGAGGTTCAGCACGCCCACGATGTAGAGCAGACAGGCCAGCCCCAGCAAACCCCAGTTGATGTGCAGCACGAGACGGCGGTCGATGGGCGTCATTTCCGGCCCTCCCCCAGGTCGCCCTTGGCGATCACGGAATTGATCGCCAGGTCGTCCCCAGGCGCGACAAGATGCGGCCAGGCTTCGTTCATGGCGTGGTTCTCGGCGAAAAGGTAATCGTAGACGGACCGGGCCACGGGGATGGAGGACTCGGAACCGTGGCCGCCGTGCTCCACCATGCAGACCACGACCACGGCCCGGCCGTCCTTGACGCCCCAGGTGGCGACCCAGGCGTGGTCGCGGAAGCGGTATTCGATGTCCGTGGTCTTGGCGCCGCGCAGCTCCTCTTTCAGCCGCACCACTTGAGCCGTGCCGGTCTTGCCGCCGAGCACCGCCCCCTCGGTGCGCAGACGGCGGCAGGTGCCGCGCTGGCTGTCCACGGTCTCGCGCATGGTGGAGAGGATGAGGTCCTGCTGCTGCTTGGTGAGCGGCAGGCTGCCCTCGTGCTCGGGCCTGCCGTCGGCCAGCAGGGTCGGCCGCACCACCTTGCCGCCGTTGAGCATGGCGGCGTAGAAACGCGCCAGCTGCAGCGGCGAGACCAGGGTGTAGCCCTGGCCGATGGCCAGGTTGAGGTTTTCGCCGCCTGTCCACTTCTGCCCGAAGCGCTTCAGCTTCCACTGCCGCCCGGGCACCAGGCCGCCTTTCTCGTGGGGCAGTTCGACGCCCGTGGGACGGCCGAAGCCCGCCTTCTTGGCGAAGCTCTCCATGCGGTCCACGCCCAGGCGCTGCCCGAGTTCGTAGAAATACACGTCGCAGGATTCCACCAGGCCGCGTCTGAAGTCCACGGTGCCGTGCCCCTCCTTCTTCCAGCAGCGGAAGACGTGGCTGCCCAGGGCCACGGAACCTGTGCAGTAGACCGTCTTGCGCGGATCGACCATGTTCTCGTGCAGGGCCGCGGCCGCGACCACGGTTTTGAAGGTGGAGCCGGGCGGGTAGACGCTCTGCACGGAGCGGTTCTGCATGGGGTGGCGGGGGTCGTCGCGCAGCACGGCCCAGTCGTCCTGGGTCAGGCCCACGACAAAGGCGTTGGGATCGAAGGACGGCCGGGAAACCAGGGCCAGGAGCTGTCCGGTGAAGGGCTCCATGACCACCACCGAGCCCACGTGGCCCTCCTTGTCCATCATCTGGGTGGCCCGTCGCTGCAGCTCAAGGTCGATGGACAGCCGCAGGTCGTTGCCCGCGCGGGGGTCGCGCACCACCAGGGAGTTGAGCTGGCGGCCCGAGGCGTCCACCTCCACCTGCCGGAGTCCCTTCACGCCCCGCAGATGCTGCTCCAGGGTCAGCTCCAGCCCCCTCTTGCCCACGGAATCGCCCAGGGCCAGCCCCTTGTCGCGCTCCAACTCCTCTTCGTTGGCCTCGGCCACGTACCCGAGCACGTGGGCCAGCATGTCGCCGTGGGGATACCAGCGCTTGGGCTTGACCACGATCTCCAGGCCCGGCCAGCGCAGGCTGTTGGCCTCCACCCTGGCCAACAGCCCCGGGGAAAGGTCCGTGGCCAGCATCAGGGGTTCGAAGCTCTTGGTGCGCTTGCGGCCCTTGGCGTAGACGCGCTGCAGTTCGGGCCGGGGGATGCCCGTCCACTCCGCCACCTGCTCCAGGGCCTCGTCCACGTCGCGCACGTCCTCGCGCACGATGGCCAAGGCGTAGGACGGCTCGTTCCAGGCCAGGAGGCGGCCGTCACGGTCGCGCACCAGCCCGCGCGGGGCGTACATGGCCTCCTGCCGCAGACGGTTGTCGCGAGCCTTCTCGGAATAGTACTCGCCTTTGTGGATCTGCAGGTACCAGAGCCGGATCGCGAAGACGCAGAACAGCCCCACGATGAGCGCCTGGATCAGGGTCAAGCCCTGGCGGGGCGCGTGCTGCCCGTCAGGTTGCAACTCTATGTGCATGCCCGTTCACGTATTTTTCGTAGAGCTTGGACAGCAGCGCCCATTCCATGGGCAGGAGCGTGACCTGCACCGCAGCCGCCGTGATCACCTCGTTGCGGTCCGCCACCACGCCCTGCAGTGTGGCCATGGTCAACCCCAGCCAGGCCTGCGAGATGCCCGAGAAGACGCCTATCAGGCAGATGAAGAGAAAATTGCGCGGCTCGAAAAGCCAGCGGCCGAAATGGAACCCCAGGAAGAGCACCCCGTAGAGCAGCGGCACCGTGCCGAAGGCCAGGCTGCCCATGCCCTCCTGCAGCAGTATCCAGAACAGCGCCAGCCACAGGGTGCGCGTCCTGCCCTGCTCCTGCATGCTGACCACCAGCCCGGCGGCCAGAAAATCCGTCCCGGGAACCAGGAACTGCCCCCAGACGGCGGCCACGGTGAAGAGAAACCAGAAGAGCGGGCTGCGCATGCCTACTCCCCCGAGGCGCGCGGCGGCTTGGGCGGCTTGTTGGTATAGTCTCCGGGCGCGGTGCGCACCTGCGTAGCGGGCTTGGCCTCGGGCCTGGGCTTCTCCCTGGCCTTTTCCTTGGCCTTGTCCGCGGGCTTCTCCGCCGGTTTTCCGGCGGGCTTCCTGTCGGCGTCCTGCCCGGAACTCCGCGCGGGCGGCGGACTGGGCATCTCAAGCAACCCCTCCCCGGCCGCGGATTCGTCGTCCAGATACAGCACCGGTCCGGTCACGGGTTCGCTGGGCAGGGGATCGGCGTCGGACGGCGGCGGCGCGTCCGGCGAGGCGCCGGGCGCGCGGGGCGCGGGCTCCTGCCCTGCCGGGGGGGCCTCCGGCGCGACGCGCGCCAAGAGCAGCACGTCCTCCAGGGCCCGCGCCTCCAGCAGCGGTTCGGCCGCGGCGGCCTGAAAGAGCGAAACCTCGGGCTTCTCCACCTTGGTCACGCGGGCCACGGGGATGCCGCGCGGAAAGATGCCGTCCAGCCCCGAGGTGACGAGAATCTCGCCCACGCTGAGGGTGGCGCTGACCGGCACGTAGAGCAGTTCCAGCGGTTCGCCCGGCCCCTGGCCCGCCAGGATGGCGATGGCCCGATGCTGGCGGCCCACCACCGCGATGCGGCTGCTCGGGTCCTCGATCAGGAGGACGGTGGAGAAATGGCGCGAGACGCGAAGCACCCGCCCGGCCACGCCGTCCGGCGTGACCACGGGCGCGTCCTGGGCCAGCCCGTGCTCCCCGCCGCGGTCCACCAGGACCGTCTCCAGGATGCCCGCGGGTCCCAGACGCTGGCCGATGACCCGGGCGGCCTCGGCCCGCCAGCGCGGGGGGACCGGAAACTTGAGCAGCCGCTCCAGCTTGGCCACGCGCGCGGCGTCCTCGCGCAACTCGGAGTTTTCGCGGATCAGCTCGTTCAGGGCCGCGAGCAGGCGCACGTTCTCCTCGCGCACGCCGCGCAGGTCCACATAGCCGCGCCACGTCTCCTCGATCTCGGCCTTGACCCAATCGCCCGGCTTGAGCACGTAGCCGGTGAATTCAAGACCCGTGCGGCCCGCCAGTTCGTCGAGCACGCCCTTCTTGAGGTTCCAGGTGTACAGGCTGAGATAGAGGATGAGCGCCAGGACGAGGAGCAGGACGAAGCGTTTGGTTCCAAGACGTCCCTTCATCGTTCGCCGCCCGCCCTCGCGTACAGATCAATCCAGGAGCGCATCAGGCCGTTTCCGCCGCACCGTTCCCGCAGGGAACGGTCTCTTCCGCACGCGGCGCGACGCGCCTCAATCGATGGTCACTTCCTTGTACAGGTCGATGTGCTCCAGGGCCTTGCCCGACCCGAGCACCACCGCCGACAGGGGGTCCTCCACCACCACGATGGGCAGGTGCGTCTCCTCGCGCAGGAGCTGGTCCAGCCCCTTGAGCAGCGCGCCGCCGCCCGTGAGCACGATGCCCCTGTCCACGATGTCCGCGGCCAGCTCCGGCGGCGTCTGCTCCAGGGCGATGCGCACGCCCTGGACGATGGCCTCCACCTGCTCGGAGATGGCCTTGCGCACCTCCTCGGAGGTGATCATGATGTTCTGCGGAATGCCGGAGACGAGGTCGCGTCCCTTGACCTCCATCTCCTCGTTGTCGCCCGTGGGATAGGCCGATCCGATCTGGATCTTGATCTGCTCCGCCGTGCTCTCGCCGATGAGCATGTTGTACTTGCGCTTCACGTACTGCATGATGGCCTCGTCCATCTTGTCGCCGCCCACGCGGACCGACTTGGAATAGACGATGCCCGAGAGCGAGATGACCGCCACCTCGGTGGTGCCGCCTCCGATGTCCACGACCATGTTCGAGGTCGGCTCGGTGATCGGCAGGTTGGCGCCGATGGCCGCGGCCATGGGCTCCTCGATGAGATAGACCTCGCGCGCGCCGGCCGACTGCGCCGATTCCTTCACCGCTCGCTTCTCCACCTGGGTGATGCCCGTGGGCACGCAGATGATGATGCGCGGACGGACCAGCCGCCGCGAGTTGTGCACCTTGGCGATGAAGTGCCGGAGCATGGCCTCGGTGACCTCGAAGTCCGCGATGACGCCGTCCTTCATGGGCCGGATGGCCACGATGTTGCCCGGCGTGCGGCCGAGCATGCGCTTGGCCTCCGCGCCCACGGCCAGCACCTTGTTGCCGCCCCGCGCGTCCTTCTTCACCGCCACCACCGAGGGTTCACGGAGCATGATGCCCCGCCCCTTGACGTAGACGAGGGTGTTGGCCGTGCCGAGGTCGATGGCCAGATCGTTGGAAAAGTAGCCGAGGACGGTGTCGAGGATCTTCGCCATGTATGTAGAAACTCCTTGAAAGGCGTACGGGGGGTCCTGCGGATTCATGGACGCAGTTCCGTGCCCGTGCTACCAGAAGAACCACGGACCCGCAACAGGGAAGGCCCCTGCCCCGGACTCCCCACCCCCCAGGCAGAAACGACGCCATGAACGACCGCCTCCTCTCCCTCGCCGCGCACCTGCGCGCCCGGCACGGACGCCGCGTCCAGAAAATCCCCCTGGACACCAACGCCCAGTGCCCCAACCGCGACGGCTCCGTGGGACGGGGCGGCTGCGCCTTCTGCTCGCCCCGCGCCGCGGCCACGGGCCTGGGCCGCCTCCCCCTGGCCGCGCAATGGGACCACTGGCGGCAACGCCTCATCGCCAAGTACGGCCCGCGCACCGGCTTCCTCGCCTACCTGCAGGACCACACCGCCACCCACCTGCCCCTGTCCCGGCTCACCGTCCTGCTCCACGAGGCCGCCCTCCTGCCCGGCTGCATGGGGCTGTGCGTCTCCACCCGGCCCGACACCCTGGATGCGGAGCGCATCCGCCTCGTCTCCTCCCTGCCCCTTGCCGAACTCTGGCTCGACATGGGCCTGCAGTCCGCCCACGACGCGACCCTCGCCGACATCAACCGCGGCCACGACGCGTCCTGCTTCGCCCGCGCCTGCGCCGCGGCGAGCGACGCAGGCCTCGCGGTCTGCGCCCACGTCATCCTCGGCCTGCCCGGCGAGACCGCGGACCACTGGCTGGCCACCGTCGATTTCCTGAACGCCCTGCCCGTGGCGGGCATCAAGTTCCACAACCTCTTCGTCAGCCGCGGCTCTTCCCTGGAGGCGCGCTGGCGCGCCGACGCCTTCGCGCCGCCGGGCCGCGAGGCCTATGTGGACGGCCTCGCCCGCTGCCTCGCCCGCCTCCGGCCGGACATCGTGATCCACCGCCTGCACGCCGACCCCGCGCCCGGCGAACTCGCGGCCCCGGCCTGGGCCGCCGACCGCGCCGGACTGCGCCATCTCATAGAACTCACCCTGGAAACCCGGAACGTCCGCCAGGGCGCGGACGCTCCGGCGTTTCCCCGACACCCGGAGCAACCATGAACGACACCCGCTTCGAATACCTCTGCGCCGCCCCCCTTTCCCTGACCCTGCGCTGGGACGGCCCGCGGCTCGCCGCCATCGGCCTGGCCTGGGCCGAAAAGAACATGGCCGCCCAGCCCCTGACCTACGACGGCCGCATCCTGCAGGCCGCCCTGAAACGCTACGTGGCGGGCGAACTCGACGTCTGGCCCGCACTGCCCATCCCCTTCGAGACGCTGCCGCCCTTCCGCCGCACCGTGCTCACCCTCCTCGCCACGGTCCCCAAAGGCGAGACCCTGACCTACGGCCAACTCGCGGCCAAGGCAGGAAACCCCAGGGCCGCCCGCGCCGTGGGCCAGTGCATGGCCCAGAACCCCTGGCCCCTGGTCGTGCCCTGCCACCGCGTCCTCGGCTCGGACGGACTGCACGGCTTCGGACCGGGACTGGAAATGAAGGAGTATCTGCTGAAACTGGAGGGGGCGCTGTAGGGCGGATTTTTTTGGGGGGGGGAGGGAAGATGCCTCCGGCGGCGAGGGCCTGAGGCCCTCGACCCCATTTCTGGGCGGACGGATTGCTGGTTGGGCAGACGTGGGCCCGACGGCGGAATGGGGCGATGGCAGCGCCGCGGCGATGCCCTGTTTCGACCGTTCAGGTCTTGGCTGGGGCTGTTTTGGCGAAGCGCTTGGCGAGGCAGCCCTCTGCGCCAGCGCCAACGCCGGCCCAGCGAAGGCACGCGTACGCTTTCGATGGAGCGTCTTGCTTCTTCCCGGCCCGCCGCCCGCCGACGACCGTCCCCTTCCCGACCTCCGTCACGCCGTCGCGCTCCGCCGGTTACGTCCGGTCGCGTCCGGCCCAGAGCCTGGGTCGAGGGCCTTCGGCCCCCGCCGCCGCAGGCGTCTCAATTCTTTTCCCCCTCCTCTCCTCCGTTCAGCAGCAGCCGCGCCAACTCCTCCAGCGGCGTCTGCAGCCCGGCGTGCAGCCCTCCGCCGGCCTGGGGCGGTCCGAAGATGGCTTCGCGGCGGTGCTTGAGGCCGGTGACGGCGGGCGCGTCCGGGGAGTGGGAGAGGGTCATGTCCAGGCGTTCGGCGAGCAGGTAGCCGATGACGGCCTGCTGGTAGAGGTCGAGGTCGCGGGCGAACTGCGGCGCGCGGTCGGCCCAGAAGCGCTGGGCCGGGTCGCGGGGCGCGTGCCCCTGGCAGGTGCGCACCAGGGTGCGCAGGGCGTTGAGCTGCAGCCCGGGCAGGCCGCGCCGCCAGCCGATGAGCCAGGGCGTGCGGTCGAAGAGCAGGAACTGTTCCTGGCCCAATTGCACGATCTCGCGCAGGATGCGGCGGGCGCGGGCGAGGATGGGGTCGTCCCAGAGCACGGGCTCGGCGGGCACCACCCAGGGGGGCACCGGTCCGGGGTCCAGGTCGCGCTCCAGGAGCCGGGAGAGGAGGTGGGCGAGCCAGCGGTTGGCGGCGGGCGCGTCCGGGGTTTCGAGGTGGGCGTAGGAGAGGGCGTAGCCGCCCTGGCCGAGGCGGCCGCGCACCAGGCAGGGCTGGCCCTGCATGAAGGTCGGCCAGAGGTTGAGGCCGTATTCGGCCTGCCAGTCGTCGAAGGCCGAGACCGGGAGCTGGTCGAGGCGGATGTCCGCGACCCAGAGGTCCGCACCCGGTCCGGCGTAGCGGGCCAGGACCGTGACGTCGTGGTCTTCGGAAGGTTCGAAGCGGCCGGGCCACCAGACCGGGAACTCGACGTCGGCCGGGGCGTCGTGGGCCTGGGGGGGGACGAAGGGGTCGGGTTCGCCGGGCAGGATACGCATGGCGCCGGAGACGAGGTGCTGCATGCGCGAGTCGAAGGGCTTGCGGCACCAGGGGCAGAGGGACAGGCCTCCGCCGGTGAGGCCGAGTCCGGCCCCGCCGCAGAAGCCCAGGTACGCGCCGCCCTGCTGCACGAAGGCGCGGATGGCGGCGATGCCGTCGCGCCCCAGGGCGGCCTGCTTGGCGCGGGCGTTGCCGCCGGGCACGAGGAGGAGCCGCGCGGGCCGGGTCGAGAGCAGGCCGTGAGCCACGTCCAGGCCGGTGACGAGGCGCGGGGCGAGCCCCCAGACGGCCAGGGCGCGCTGGGCCAGCAGGCCCCAGATGTGGGATTCGTCCCAGAGGATGCAGATTTCGGCCATGTCGTGTCGTAGCAGCGCGGCCCTTCTCCGGCAAGGTCTTCGGGGCGGGAGGGGGCCGTGTTGCGCCCCGCATGGCCCTGGTGTACAAGCTGTGCCTTCGCCAGCCAAATTTCCAAGGAGTTCCTCATATATGGCCGAGACGAGCCTACCCAAGGGCTATGAGCCCAAGGACGTGGAGGCGCGCTGGGGCGCGCACTGGGAGCGGGAGAAAACCTTCACGGCGGACCCCGGGGGACCGGGCGAGCCGTTCTCCATCGTCATCCCGCCGCCCAACGTCACCGGCGCTCTGCACATGGGCCACGCCCTGAACCAGACGGTGCAGGACATGCTCTCGCGCCACATGCGCCAGCTCGGGCGCAACGTACTCTGGCTGCCGGGCACGGACCACGCGGGCATCGCCACCCAGAACGTGGTGGAGCGCAAGCTCAAGCAGGACGGCGCGACCCGCCACGACCTGGGCCGCGAGAAGTTCCTCGACGAGGTCTGGAAGTGGAAGGAGGAGTACGGCGGCCGGATCACCAACCAGATCAGGCGTCTGGGCAGCTCGGTGGACTGGACGCGCGAGCGCTTCACCATGGACGAGGGCCTGTCGCGCGCGGTGCGCGAGGTCTTCGTCTCGCTCTTTGAGCAGGGGCTGATCTACAAGGGCGAGTACATCATCAACTGGTGCACGCGCTGCCACACGGCCCTGGCCGACGACGAGGTGGAGTACAGCCCGCACAGGGGCATGATCTACCACATCCGCTATCCCTTGGCGGACGGCTCGGGCGAACTGGTGGTGGCCACGGTGCGGCCCGAGACCATGCTCGGCGACACGGCCGTGGCCGTGCATCCCGAGGACGAGCGCTACCAGGCCTTCGTGGGCAAGGAAGTGATCCTGCCGCTGGTGGGCCGCCGCCTGCCGGTCATCGCCGACGCGTACGTGGAGAAGGATTTCGGCACGGGCTGCCTGAAGGTGACTCCGGCGCACGACATGAACGACTGGGATCTGGGCAGGAAGCACAACCTGCCCGCGGTCAAGGTCATCGACGACATGGGCAACATGACCGCCGAGGCGGGCGCGGCCTACCAGGGTCTCTCCGTCCAGGCGGCGCGCGAGCGCGTCGTGGCCGACCTCACGGCCCAGGGCTTCCTGGTCAAGGCCGAGGAATACGAGCACAAGATCAGCGAGTGCTACCGCTGCAAGACGACCATCGAGCCGCACGTCTCGGAGCAGTGGTTCGTGGCCGTGAAGCCGCTGGCCGAGAAGGCCCGGGCCGCGGTGGAGACCGGCAGGACGAAGATCCATCCCCAGTCCTGGGAGAAGACCTACTTCAACTGGCTGGACAACATCCGCGACTGGTGCATCTCGCGCCAGCTCTGGTGGGGCCACCGCATCCCGGTGTGGTACTGCGACGCCTGCGGCGCGACCATCTGCGCGCGCCAGGACCCGGACAAATGCGCCTGCGGCGGGGCGCTCAGACAGGACGAGGACGTGCTGGACACGTGGTTCTCCTCGGCCCTGTGGCCCTTCTCGACCATGGGCTGGCCGGACAAGACGCCGGAGCTGAAGGCCTACTATCCCACCTCGGTGCTGGTCACGGCCTTCGACATCCTCTTCTTCTGGGTCGCCCGCATGATGATGATGGGCATCCACTTCATGGGCGACGTGCCCTTCCGCGACGTGTACATCCATGCCCTGGTGCGCGACGAGGACGGCAAGAAGATGTCCAAGTCCACGGGCAACGTCATCGATCCCCTGGAGATGATCGACAAGTACGGCTGCGACGCCCTGCGCTTCACCCTGGCGGCCTTCGCGGCCATGGGCCGCGACATCCGCCTCTCCGAGGCGCGCATCGAGGGCTACCGCCACTTCGTGAACAAGCTCTGGAACGCCGCCCGCTTCGCGCTCATGAACCTGGAGGGCGATCCGAAGGAGCCCTCGGCCGTCGCGGCCACGGGGCTGCACCACCGCTGGATGCTCTCACGTCTGGAGGGCATGAAGCAGGAGGTGGCCCGGGCCTTTGCCGGGTACCACTTCAACGAGGCCTCGCAGTCGCTGTACAGCTTCATCTGGCAGGAGTTCTGCGACTGGTACCTGGAGATGATCAAGCTGGACATGCAAGGGGGCGAGCAGGAGCGCGAGGCGGCCCGCCGCGTGCTGCTCACGGTGCTCTCCGAGACCCTGGTGCTGCTGCACCCGATCATGCCCTTCGTGACCCAGGAAATCTGGAGCGTGCTGCCCGGCGAGCGCGGCGCGGACATCGCCCTGGCCCCCTACCCCGAGGCCAGGCCCCAGTGCGCCGACGCGCGCGCCGAAGGCGAGATGAAGCTTCTGCAGGACGTCATCGTGGGCCTGCGCAACATCCGGGGCGAGCTGAACATCCCGCCTTCGGTGGAGCTGACCGCCGTGCTCAGGACCTCCACGGACGAGGCCAAGGCCGTGCTGGAGGCGAACAGCGACCACATCCGTCGGCTGGCGCGCATCGGCGCGATCAGCGTCGGCCCGCGCGTGCAGGCCCCCAAGGCCTCGGCCGCGGCCGTGGCCCCGGGCGTGGAGATCAGGGTGCCCCTTGAGGGCGCGGTGGACTTCGGCCAGGAGCTGGCGCGCCTGGACAAGGAACTGGCCAAGATCGAGAAGGACTACGCCGTGGTCCAGAAGAAGCTGAACAACGAGGGCTTCCTGGCCAACGCCCCGGCCGAGGTGGTGGACAAGGAGCGCGAGAAGCTCGCGGTCATGGACGAGAAGCGCGCCAAGCTCCAGGGGCTGAAGGACAGGTTGAAGGACGCGATGGGCTAGTGTCGCGTCCATGAAGATGAGCGCTGGATTTTCGACGAGCATACGCGACACCTGAGCCGGGCGAATGCCCGGCTCCGCCGCCAGAGGCGGCGTGAGCAGGCCGAAAACCACGTTTTTCGGCTTAGCGGTCTTCCGCAAAATACGCCGCCTTTGCGTATTTTGCGGACGTCACACTGGAAAGAAAAGAGACGAAAGAAGCGGGGCCGCTCTCGGCCGCGCCACGAAGAAAGCCGGTCGGGCGCATGCCCGACCGGCTTTTCTTTTGCGGCCGCCGCCGTTCTCCTCCTGCTCCTAGCATTTGCCCCCGCGCAGGGCCTCGATGATCTCGCGCAGGGCCTCGTCGGCCTGGTCGTTGGCGATCTGGCAGGTGCCCACCTGCTTGTGGCCGCCGCCGCCGAAGCGGAGCATGAGCGCGCCCACGTCCGTGGAGCAGGTGCGGTTGAAGATGGAGTAGCCCACGGTGATGACCGTGTTCTGGCGCTGCTTGCCCCAGACCACCTGCACCGAGACGTTGGGTTCGGGGAACAGGGCGTAGACCGCGAAGCGGTTGCCAGGATAGATGGGCTCCTGCTCGCGCAGGTCGAGCAGGAGCACGTTGTCGATGATCTCGGCGCGCTCCTTCAGCATCTCCTCGAACCTGCGCTCCAGGTCGAAGTAGCGTTCCACGCGCTCGCGAACGTCGCGCTGTTCGAGGATCTCGGCGATGGACATGGTGCGGCAGTATTCGATGAGGTCCTCCATCAGCCGGTAGTTGGAGATGGTGAACTGCTTGTGGTAGCCCAGGCCCGTGCGCGGGTCCATGACGAAGCCGAGCAGTATCCAGCCCTTGGGATCGGCCACCTCCTCCGGCGTCAGGTCGCCCGAGTCCACCTTGTCCACGTAGTGGAGCATCTCGTCGAACTTCCTGCCGAAACGGGTGTGGCCGCCGAAATATTCCCAGATCACCCGGGCGCAGCTCTTGGCGGGCTTGGACATGCCCTTGAAGGTGAGGCCCTCGGGCAGGCGCAGGTCCTCGCTGGAGTGGTGGTCGAACCAGTAGCCGCAGCCCTCGATGTAGGGCACGTTGGCCACCACGTCGTTCGGGTCGCCGGGATACTTGCCGTCCTGCACGTCCTTGGGATGGACGTAAAGCCAGTTGTCCATCAGGCCGATCTCCTTGAGGAGAACGCCGCAGGCCAAGCCGTCGAAATCCGCTCTGGTGACCAGTCTCATGCCGGTTCCTTTCTCGTGCGCGTGGCGATGGCGGGGGGACGGTGCAGATGCGCCGGGCCGGGTCCCCCACCCGGGCGGCGAGCCTAGGTTTTTTCTCTACCCCATGCCCCCTGCGGCGGCAACAGCCCCGCGGCCATTTTCTTGGCCGCGTCGGTTTCACGTCGCCCTGCGCCGCGCCGGTTGACCCGCCGCAGGCGCGGTGCTAGCCTTGCATCCTGCCGCAAAAACGGCCGTGGAGCGAGTCATGGACTACATCTCCATCGCCTTTTCCCAGGGGCTCACCGTCGGCAATCCGATGCAGGAGGCCGTGGAGTCCTTCCGCGCCCAACAGCGCCTGGACCCGCGCTACATCCCGGAGCAGAGCGTCAGCCTGCCCGTGAACCTCAAGGGCTCGATCACCGACGTGACGGTCTGAGAGCGGTCCGGATTCAAAAAGACGACAGGGACGCGGACGGCGCTTCGCAAAGAAGGCCGTCCGCGTCCCTGTTTTCCCGCCCGTCAGGTTCTGGCACGCTTCCTGAAAACCAGGAAGAAACACGCCGAGGTATGCATGAGCAGTCATCTGTCCAACGAGGAGCGGGAATTTCTGGCGCGGCACCTGGCCGAGGTCCTGCGGACCCTGCCGCAGTGCGCTCCGGGCGGCCGGAGCCCCTCCCCCGCCAAGGACGCCTCGACGGAAGACGGCCTGCCCCTGCCGCCTCCCCTGCCTGTCGACTATCTGCGCCGCTACGGCGCGGCCCTCAACAACTGACCACTCGGCCTTCCCGGCTCAACGCACGTAGCGGTTGCCGATCACGGCCTTGACCGTGGCCGCGCGCAGCTCCTTCTCCATGAAGGCCTGGGCGCGCGAGGCCGCCTCGTTGCGGTCCGCGAAACTGCCGATCTGCACCACGTGCCACAGGGCGCTGCCCTCGTAGTAGTCCGCGATGCGGGCCTTCCAGCCCTCCTTGTAGCGGCTCTCCAGCCCCTTGGCCTCGGTGTAGAGGAAAAAGACGCCGATCTGGACCACGTAGCGCACGTCGGGGTTCTCCAGCTCCGCAACGACCGGCGCGGACTTTTCCGCCGTCTTGGCCGGAGCCGGGGCCGTCCTGGCCGGAGCGGCAGGGGCGGGCGCGGGCTTGGCCGCGGGCGCCGGGGCCTGGGCGGAACCCGCGGCCGGGGCCTTGCCCCCGGACTCCTCCAGGTAGGCGCGGTAGGGCTGGGTCGGTTCCTTGGCGCGTTCCAGGGGCGCGGGCGGCTCGACGACGTCCTCCAGGTAGCGGCCGTCCGAGACGCGCGCCACCACGGCGGCGGACTTTTCGCCCTCGCGGTAGGCGCGGGCCAGCTCGAAGGCGGGCGCGGCCTCGGGGAAGCTGCCCACGAGCACGGCGTGCCAGTCCTTGTCCCGGTGCCGCAGGCCCATGACCTCGGCCGTGTAGCCCTTGGCCGCGAGTCTGGCCGAGAGCCGCTCGGCATTCTCCCGGCTGAGGAAGGCCCCGACCTGCACGATGTAGCGCGGGTCCGCGCCCGCGCCGCCGGTCACCGTAGCGGACGCGCCGTTGCCCTCGGCCGCGGCGGCGCGGCCGGGAACGCCCGGCCCGGCGGCAAGCAGGCACAGGGCGAGCAGGACGAGGGCGGGAGCGGAAGCAGTGGGGCGAAAGGCTGCAATGAACCGGGAATCGATGTGGCGCATGTCTCCTCCAAAGGCGCGGGAAGGCGGTTTCCGTCCCCCCTTTTTCAGTGTATGATGCTGAAGTCAAGACGTCGCCACGGCCAGGGGGGTTTCGTCATGTCCGTCGAAAAACGCCGCGCGCCGAGGATTCCCCTCGGATCGAACTTCTGCATCATGAGCCAGGAAGGGGGCGAGACCTTTCTCTGCGAACTCGTCAACGCCAGCGCCACGGGCCTCATGTTGCGCCTGCTCAACGAGGATCGCAGCGGCGAGATCAAGGCGGGGGACGTGCTCGTGCTCGACGAATTTCCCGACAGCATGGCCCACCTCATCCTTTCCAGGCGCGGCGAGGTGGTCTGGGCCGCGGGCTCCTCGCTGGGCATGAGCCTGCTGCACGCGGCCGGACGCTGAATCTGGGGACGCGCCATGGAAAACGACACCTACAAGCCCGAGAAATACGACTCCGCGGTCATGCAGGGCTGGACCACGGCCGCCATGTGGAAGGCCGTCACCGCCCTGGCGCGCTTCAGCGGCTCCATCGCCTCGCACACCCAGCTCGAAATGGCCCACGCCTGGGAGATGACCCGGCGCTTCGGACCGGGGGCCACGGAGATCCCCACCCAGCTTACGGTGAAACCCACCATCGAACAGGAAACCGGACGGCTGCTCAACGACCCGGTCTGAGGCGGGACGGGAGCCGCCCCCGGCAGCGCCCGGAGGAGCGCCGGGGGGAAGACAGGACCGGAAAAAAATCGTAAGACCCCCGGAAGCGGACCCCCCTGCCGGGCTGCCGCGACCCGCCGGGCGCTGACGACGACCTCTGGAGGAGATTATGGCTGGGCTGTATGTGGGCGCGACCGCCGGATATTCCGGCAAGAACATGATCGCCCTGAGCATCGGGCTCTGGCTCCAGAAGCAGAATCTCAAGGTGGGCTACCTCAAGCCCGTCGGGGCCCTGCCCGCGGAGAAGAACGGCAAGCCCGGCGACGAGGACGCCTTCTTCATGCAGCAGGTTCTGGGCCTGGAGCAGGACCCGGAGCTGGTCACGCCCGTGCTCGTCACCCAGGACTTCAAGGCCAGGGCCTTCAGCGGCCAGTGCCAGGACCTCATGGCGCGCATCAAGGCCTCCTACGAATCCCTTTCCCAGGGCAAGGACGTGACCCTGGTGGCCGGGTCGGGCAGCATGTACTCGGGCAAATACTGCAACGTGGACGGCGTGTCCGTGGTCAGGAATCTCGGCATCAAGGCCATCGTCATCGACCGCTTCGAGAAGGAGCTGAAGTACGACTACCTGGCCGTCATGCGCGAACAGCTCGGCGACCAGCTCCTGGGCGTGGTGCTCAACGACGTGCCCCCCCACTACATGGACGAACTCAAGACCCTGCTCCTGCCGTTCCTGGAGCGCGCCGGGGTGAAAGTCCTGGGCGTGATCCCCAAGGACCCCCTGCTCGGGGCCATCAAGGTCTCGGACCTGGCCCAGCGCCTGGGCGGCAAGGTCATCTCGGCCCACGGCAAGGCCGACCGCGTGGTGGAGAACTTCCTCATCGGCACCATGCAGGTGGAGAACTTCCTCACCCACTTCAAGAAGCACCGCAACTCCGCGGTCATCGTGGGCGGCGACCGCTCCGACGTGCAGCTCGTGGCCCTGGAGGGCGACTGCCCCTGCCTCATCCTCACGGGCAATCTCTACCCCAACGAGATCATCCTGACCCGCTCCGAGGTGCTGGAGATCCCCATCATCATCGTGCGCGAGGACACCTTCTCCGTGGCCAAGAAGATGGAAACCCTGCTCACGCGGCACAAGTTCCGCGACGAGGTCAAGATCAAGCAGGGCGCGGAGATCGTCGGGGCCAACGTGGACCTGGCCTACATCCGGCAACAGCTCGGGGTGTAGCCCCGGCCGACCGCGCGGGGCGGCCCCCTCCCGGCTTGCGCCCATCCGCCCGGACGTGTAGTTTTTGCGGCCAGCCATGAACCCGCACAGCCCCGCCGCGCCATGACGGCGTCCCTCCGCTCCCTCGTCCGGGCCGCTCTGGCTCTGGGCCTGCTGGCGGCGCTCTGTGGGACAGCCCGTGCGGAAAAGCCCCTCGTGGTCTGGGCCAGGACCGACTTCCCGCCCTTCTTCATCCTGGAAGGCCCGCTCAAGGACCAGGGCGTCTACGACGCCTCCCTGCCGCGACTCTTCGCCCTGCTGGACGGCTTCGAGCACGCCGTGCGCCCCATGTCCATCGCGCGCAGCCTGGAGATGATGGCCGCCCAGGAGAACCACTGCAACATGGCCCTGACCAGGACGGCGGAGCGCGAACGCAGCGTCGTCTTCAGCCAGCCCGTCACCCGCATCTTCCGCAACGAACTGATCGTGCGGCGCGACGATCTGCCGCGCTTCAGGCCCTGGCTGCAGAACGGCATGCTCGATCTGGACGGACTGCTCGCGGCCCGCGGCGTGTCCCTCGCCATCATACGCGGCCGCAGGTACGGCGAGGCCATCGATCCCGTGCTTGCCCGCCACGCGGCCGCAGCGGACCAGGAGACGGTTTCACAGAGCGGCCAGGCCCTGCGCATGCTCCTCTCCGGCCGGGTGGACGCGGCCATCGCCTTCCCGCAGGAAGCGGCCTACGCCATCCGCACCGGCGGCCCGAACCTGCGGCCCGACGCCCTGGCGAGCCTGCCCATCCGGGGCGTCGAGGCCATGCCCGGGTACTTCGGCTGCTCGGACACCCCCCTGGGCCGCCGCGTCATCGCCGCCGTCAATACGCCCGCGGTGCGCGAGGTCCTGCGCGCGCGGTTCACCGCGGCCGCCGCGACCTGGAACGACCCGAACCTCCGGCCCTGACCCGCCCGCGCGGCCGCAAAAAAAGCGGCCGGGGTCGCCCCCGGCCGCCTTCGCGGTTTCGGCAGAAGCCCGCGAGATGCCTACTTCAGGCGCTCGGCCATCAGTTCGGCGATGTGCCGGACCTTGATGGGCTTGCCTTGCGTGGCCATGCCGCCCTTGATCTGCATGACGCAGCCCGGGCAGTCCGTGACCACGGAGGACACGCCGCCCGCTTCCAGGTTGGCGATCTTCTTGGCCAGCAGCGTGCGGGACACGGCCGGGAACTTCATGGAGTAGGAGCCGCCGAAGCCGCAGCAGACCTCCTCCTCGTCCGTGGCCACGTACTCGCCCGCCAGATCGATGTTGGCGCGGGGCGCTTCGCGCACCTCCAGGCCGCGGCAGAGGTGGCAGGGGGCATGGTAGCCCACCTTCTCGCCGGAGCGGTTGAACGCGGAGGCGTCCAGCCCCAGCACGTCGTGCACGAACGAGCTGAAGTCGATGACCTTGTCCGCGAACTGGCCAACCTTGGCGGCCAGCGCCTTGTCGTCCTCAAGCAGCTTGGGATAGCCGTGCTTGAGGTGCGAGGCGCAGGAGGCGCAGAGGGTGATGATGTAGTCGTAGTCCGCCGGGTCCATGGCCGTGATGTTCTGGCGCGCGACCTCCTTGGCCGCCTCCTTCTCGCCCATCATGACCACGGGCAGACCGCAGCAGGACTGCTTCATGGGGTAGTCCAGGGCCACTCCGCCGCGGCGGGCGATGACCTTGACCGCGTCCACCATGTGCTCGGGGTAGACGAAGTCCTGCACGCAGCCCGAGAACAGGGCCACCTTCAGGGAGGCGTTCTCGACCTTCGGCCTGATCTGGTCCCACATTTCCCTGAAGGCCTTGGGGGCCAGGGTCGGGAGCTTGCGGAAGTCCTGCCCCTTCATGAAGACCGTGGGCAGGTGGCGGATGAACTGGCCCTCGCGCTCGGCAAAGGGCTTCTGGGCCCAGCGCATGTTCTTGAGTAGGGCGTGGAACAGGGCGCGGTTTTTCAGCACCAGGCCCAGAAGCTTGCTTTGGATGGGATGTCCTTCCTCGTCCTGGATGCGGGCGTGGATCTCCTTGATCAGCCGCGGCAGGTCGATGCCCGCGGCGCAGACCTCCTTGCAGGCCCCGCAGTTGACGCAGTTCTGGACGAGGAACTTGGCCTTGTCGCGGCCGTGGAAGAAGTAGGTCATGATCAGGCCGATGGCCCCGATGTAGACGTGACCGTACTTGTGGCCGCCCACCAGGCGGTAGACGGGACAGACGTTGGCGCACGCGCCGCAGCGGATGCAGCGCAGCACCTGGGAGAAATCGTGGTCCTTGGCCAGGGCGCGGCGGCCGTTGTCCAGAAAGACCACGTGCATGATCTTCGTGTTGTCCGGAGCGGACTTGCACTCGTTGGGACCGGTGATCCAGGTCACGTAGGAGGTGATCTGCTGGCCCGTGGCGTTGCGGGGCAGCGCTTTCAGCACGCGCAGGGCGTCGTGCAGGGTCGGGGTCAGCTTCTCCAGGCCCACCAGGGCCACGTGGACGCGCGGCAGGGTGGTGGCCAGGCGGGCGTTGCCCTCGTTGGTCACCAGGCCGATGGTGCCGGTCTCGGCGATGGCGAAGTTGCCGCCCGAGATGCCCATGTCGGCCTCGACGTACTTGCGCCGCAGCTCGCGGCGCGCGACCTTGACCAGCTTCTGGATGTCGCTGTCCTGCTTCTGCTTGGTCACGTCCGAGAAGAGGTCCGCCACCTGATGGCGCGAGAGGTGGATGGCGGGCATGACCATGTGCGAGGGGCCTTCGTGGCGGAGCTGGATGATCCACTCGCCCAGGTCCGACTCCGTGACCTCCATCCCCTGCTCTTCCAGGTGATGGTTGAGGTGGGTCTCCTCTGCGGTCATGGACTTGGACTTGATGGCCTTGGTGCAGCCGTTCTCGCGCGCGATGCGGGCGATGATCTCGTTGGCCTCGAAGGCGGTCTTGGCCATGTGGACCTTCACGCCCATGGCCTCGGCCTTCTGTTTGAACTCCTCGTAGAGTGCATCCATGCGGGCCAGGGAGTAGTCCTTGGCCTCGGCGATCTCGTCGATCAGGCCCTTGACGTCCATGCCCGCGAAGGCGTTGGCCCGACCCGTGCGGTAGGCCACGGCGAACGTGTCGAGGATCTTGCGCTGGAAATCGTTGCCCAGCGAGTCCTCAAGCTCCTTCAGGTATTCTTCGATCTTGGTCGCGGTTTGCATCAGGAGTCCTCCCAGAGCAGGATGTGCAGTTCAAGCGGGCCATGCACGCCGATGGCCAGCACGCGCTCGATGTCCGCGGTGCGGCTGGCGCCGGTGATGAAGGCCATGTAGCTCGGGGCCTGCCTGATGATCGCGGACAGCTCGTCCTCGGCGTCGTAGGAGCCCTTCCGCAGCTTGGAGAGCGGCAGGACCACGACGTTGATCTCGCTGATCATGGTCGAGAGGCGGACCTCCGCGGACGAGGAGTCCACGACCAGGGTGCCGGTCTCGGCCAGGCCGAGGTCGGCGACGGCGAAGCCGACGTCGATGCCCGCGAGCTGGCCGCGCATGCCCTCGGTGAGCAACGTGATGCCCGCCTTGTCGCAGGCGGCCTTCAATTCCTTGAGCCGCTTGCCCTCGAACTGGGGGGCGGCGATGATCCGGTCCGCCGACTTGGCGGCGCACAGGTCGGCCGCGGCGTCCGAAACCGCTTCCCCGCAGCCGGACATGAGCAGCTGGCAGGCGTCCTTGTTCAGGCAGATGTCCGCCGCGTAGGCATACGCCTCCTTGAGCGAACCCACCGGCTTGACGATGGCCGAGACGGCCTGCGCCTTCTGGGTAAAGAGATCCACAAGTTCTTTTTGCACCTTCTCCTCCGTGAAAGCCGCGGCCGCCGCCGATTGTCCGATGGCGGCGGCCGCGACGCTGTTTACTCTTCCTTCTTGCCGTTCCGCAGCACCTCAAGGGTCTGGCTCGCGATCTCCAGCTCCTCGTTGGTCGGGATGATGCATATCTTCACCGGGCTGCCCGCGGCGCTGATCTCGGCGAGGCGTCCACGCGGGGCGTGCATGTTGCGCTCCGCGTCGATGACCGCGCCGAGCGACCCGAGGGTGGCGCAGGACAGCTGCCTGACCACCGCGTCGTTCTCGCCGATGCCGGCCGTGAAGCAGATGGCGTCCGTGCCGCCGAGCACGGCCATGTACTGGCCGATGTACTGGGTCACGCGACGGCAGAAGACCTTGAGCGCCAGTTCCGCGTCCTGATCGCCCTCGGCTATCCTGTCGTGGATGTCGCGCATGTCGTTGTGGCCGCACATGCCCTTCAGGCCGCTCTGTTTGTTCAGAATGGCGTCGATCTCGCGGATCGTGAGCCCCTTGTTGTCGGAGAGGAAGGCGTGCAGCGCGGGGTCCACGTCGCCCGAGCGGGTGCCCATGACCAGTCCGGCCAGCGGAGTCAGCCCCATGCTCGTGTCGATGCACTTGCCGTTCTTCACCGCGGCCATGGAGCAGCCGTTGCCCAGGTGCACCGTGACGCAGGAGGTCTCGGCGAACGGCTTGCCGAGATGTTTGGCGCACTGCTTGGCCACGTAGAAGTGGGAGGTGCCGTGGAAGCCGTAGCGGCGGATCTTGAGATCCGTGTAGAGCTGTTTGGGAATGGCGTAACGGTAGGCCTCGGCGGGCATGGTCTGGTGGAAGGCGGTGTCGAAGACCGCCACGTTGGGCACGCCGGGCAGGAGCCGGAGGGCCGTCTCGATGCCCGCCAGACCACCGGGGTTGTGCAGCGGGGCCAGGGGAACCTGGGCGCGGATGCCGTCGATGACCGCGGCGTCGATGAGCGTGGGCGCGCTGAAGGACTCGCCGCCATGCACGATGCGGTGCCCCACGCCGTCGATCTCCCCGACCCCGGCGATGACGCCGGTCTCGGCCGCGGTGATCAGGTCGATGACGCGGGTCAAGCCCGTGGTGTGGTCGGGCACGGGCTGCTCGAAGGCGAAAGCCTCCTCGCGCTCCGAACCGGGGAAGCGCTTGTGGCGGATGGCGCCCATGGGCTCGCCGATGCGCTCCACGAGGCCGGTGGCCAGGACGCTGCCCGCGTCCATGTCCAGGAGTTGGTATTTGACCGACGAGGAGCCGGAATTGAGAACGAGAATGCGCATGGATCTAGGCTCCCTTCTTGCTGGCCGCGATGCCCGCCAGGGCATGCTGGGCCTGGATGGCGGTGATGGCGACGGTGTTCACGATGTCGGGCACGGTGCAGCCGCGCGAGAGATCGTTCACCGGCTTGTTCAGGCCCTGCAGCACCGGGCCGATGGCGATGGCGTTGGCAGCCCGCTGCACGGCCTTGTAGGTGTTGTTGCCCGTGTTGAGGTCCGGGAAGATGAAGACCGTGGCGCGGCCCGCCACCTGGGAGCCCGGCAGCTTGGTGCGGGCGACCTCAGGATCGTAGGCCGCGTCGTACTGCAGAGGGCCTTCCAGGGGCAGGTCGGAGGCCATCTTCCGGGCGATGGCCGTGGCCTCGCGCACCTTGTCCACTTCCTGTCCGGAGCCGGACTCGCCCGTGGAGTAGGAGAGCATGGCCACGCGCGGGTCCACGCCGAACTGGCGCGCGGTCTCGGCCGAGGCGATGGCGATCTCGGCGAGCTGCTGGGCGGTGGGGTTGGGGTTCACGGCGCAGTCGCCGAAGACCAGCACCCTGTCGGGCATGCACATCAGGAAGACCGAGGAAACCAGTGAGATGCCAGGCTGGGTCTTGATGATCTGCAACGCCGGACGGATGGTCTGGGCGGTGGTGGTGATCGAGCCGGAGACCATGCCGTCGGCCGCGCCCTGCTGGACCATCATGGTCCCGAAGTAGGTCGGGTCGGCCATGGCGTCGCGCGCGAGCTCGGGCGTCATGCCCTTGGCCTTGCGCATGTCCAGGAAGGCGTTCCAGTACTGCTCGTACAGCTCGGAATTGACCGGATCGATGATCTGGGCCTGTTCAAGGGAAAGCCCCATCTGCCCCGCGCGGGCCAGGATCTTCTCCGGCTCGCCGATCACGGTCAGGTCCACGATGCCCCGGCGCAGCAGGATGTCCGAGGCCTGCAGGATGCGGTCCGAGGAGCCCTCGGGCAGCACGATGTGCCGCCTGTCCTCCTTGGCCTTCTCGATGAGGCTGTACTCGAACATCACCGGCGTGACCTTGGTGGACTTCTTGGCCGCGATGCGGTCGCGCAGCTCGTGGGTGTCCACGTTCTCCTCGAAGGAGCCGAGCGCCGTGGCGATCTTCTTCTGGTCCTCGGGGTCGATGCGGCCGTAGAGGTCCATGAGCACGCGCGTGGTCTTGTAGGTATGGCCTTCGGCGATGAGGATGGGCATGGGCACGCCCGTCCAGCCCTCCAGCAGGCGCTGGATGGACTGGGGCGGGCGGATGCCGCCGGTGAGCACGATGCCGGCGACCTCGGGGAAGGCGTGGGACTGCCGCGTGGCGAAGCAGGCCAGCAGGATGTCCGAGCGGTCCCCGGGGGTGATGACCAGGCAGTTCTTGGAGACGTACTCCAGGAAGTTGTTCACCTGCATGGCCGCCACCACGTAGTCGTTGATCTGCACGTCCAGGTGCTCGCGGCCGGAGATGGCCTCGGCCCCGAGCCATTTCTGCACGTCGTGCATGGTCGGCTTGCCCAGGGACGCCACCTCGGGGATGACGTAGGTCAGGCAGTCCTGATCGTGCATGTACTTGCAGCGGAGCCCCGTGAGGATCTCGTTCTTGTCCGGGGTCTCCGCGCGGTTGACGATGGTGGCCAGGATGTCCAGGCCCTTTTCCTTCAGGGTGTCGATGGCGATCTGGGTCTGGGCCACGATCTGCTTGGCCGTCTTGCCCTGGCCGTTGGCCACCAGGACGACCGGCGCGCCCAGGTTGGCCGCGATCTCCACGTTGATGTCGAACTCGAAGGCCGAGTCCCCGCCCACGAAGTCCGTGCCCTCGCACAGGATGAAGTCGAAGCGCGACTCCAGGGCCTTGTACTTGGCGAGGATGTTCTCCATGAGCAGGGCGTGCTCGCCCCGGTTGATGAGGTCGCGGGCCTGCTCCAGGGTGTAGGCGTAGGCGTCCTGATAGGTCTCGTTGAGGTAGAACTGGGAGAGGATCAGATTGGTGTCGTGATCCCGTTTTCCTTCGGCCTGCCCGCTGATGATCGGCCGAAAGAAGCCCACGCGACGGATGTCGCGCATGAGCAGTTGCATGAGCCCCAGACAGACGGCGGATTTGCCGCTACGGGGCTCGGTGTTGATGACATACAGGTTCTTGGCCATGGGATACCTTCGTTGTTCGGGTTTCCGAACCGCCCGACGCCTAGAGCGATTCGGCGTACAACTCCACCACGTGCTTCACCGGGATGGAGGTCCCGCGCTTGGAGAGCATGTCCGCGATCTGCAGCATGCACGCCGGGCACGAGGTCGCCGCGACCTTGGCCCCCGTCGCGGCGATGCTTTCGGCCTTCTTCAGGCCGATGGTCTCGGACAGCTTGTAATGCTTGAGGTTGAAGCTGCCGCCGCATCCGCAGCACGAGGGGCCGCCGGGAAGCTCAGCCACCGTATACCCCGGATTGGCGGAAATGACAGCACGAGGTTGCGCAATCACGCCCAGGGAGTTCCGCAAATGGCAGGGATCGTGGTAGGCGGCCGCCACGGCGCCCTGCCGGGTCTCGGCGGGCTTCACCTTGAGCACGTCCGTGAGGAACTGGGAGACGTCCATGGCCTTGCCCGCCACGGAACGCGCCCGGCCCTTGTCCATCTCGTCCCCGTAGTATTTGGGCCAGAGCTTGGCGATGGTCGAGGTGCAGGTGGCGCAGGGCGTGATGATGTAGTCCCACTGGGCCTTGAAGAAGAGGTTCAGGTTCTGGCGGACCATCTCGTCGAAGGCCCCGGTCTCGCCGCTGGACAGCGCCGGGATGCCGCAGCAGGCCTGGTTGGCGGGCATGAACACGCCCACCCCGTGGTGTTTCAGGATCTTGAGCACGGCCTGGCCCACCTGCGGGAAGATCTTGTCCGTGACGCAGCCGGGGAAGAAGGCCACACGCAGGCCGGACGCGCCCGCCGGGGTGTCCAGCTTGGGCACGCTCTCGTGCAGGGGGGTGGAGGCCAGGGTCTTGAAGTGGCGGTCGGCGATGATGGGCGCGTTGAAGCGCGCGCAGGAGGTGCCGATGATGCCGTCCGCCTGCTTGGTCACCAGGCCCTGGAAGACCGAGCCCAGCTTGAGCAGGTTGTTCATCAGCTTGGGGTTGGTCAGGAGCTTCCTGAAGATCAGGCGCTGCGCCGGGGGCAGCCCCAGGTACCCGGCCAGGATGGCGCGGGCGCGCAGGAAGATGTCCGTGACCTTGACGCCCGAGGGACAGTTGGCCTCGCAGGTGCCGCAGAGCAGGCAGCGCTGCAGCTTCTCGGACACGGCCTCGGGGTCCTTGACGATTTCTTCGGAAAGCCCCGAGATGAGGGCAAGCTTGCCGCGCGTGACGTCGGTCTCGCGCCCGGTCTGGGCGAAGACCGGGCACTGCGCCTGGCACATGCCGCAGCGCATGCAGCCGGTCAACAGGTCGTCCAGCTCCTTGAGCATGGTCGCCAGTTTCTTGAGATCAGCCATGGTGTGTTCTCCTCTCCACGGTTAGCCCAGAAGGGGGCCGAGCAGCTTGCCGGGGTTGAGGATGCCCTTGGGATCGAGCACGCTCTTCATGCGACGCGAGTATTCGATGGTGGCGACGCCAAGCTCGTTCTTCATGTACTTGGACTTGGCCAGGCCGATGCCGTGCTCGCCCGAGAGCGTGCCGCCCAGGGCCAGGGCCTCGTCGAAGATCACGTCGATGGCTTCTTCCACACGCTTCCACTCGTCGTGGTCGCGCTTGTCCGTGAGGATGGTCGGGTGCAGGTTGCCGTCGCCCGCGTGGCCGAAGGTGCCGATGGTCAGGTTGTACTTCTTGGCGATGCGGTCCAGGGCGGCCATCATGTCCGGGATCTTGGACCGGGGCACGGTGGCGTCCTCGAGCACGGTGGTGGGACGCACGCGGGCCAGGGCGGGCAGCGCGTCGCGGCGCGCCTGCCAGACGGCGTTGCGCTCGGCCGCGTCCTTGGCCACGCGGACGCTCTGCGCGTTGTGCTTCTTGCAGATGGCTTCGACCTTGGCGGCCTCGTCCTCGACCTGGGCGGCGTGGCCGTCCACCTCGATGAGCAGCATGGCGCCCGCGTCGACCGGCAGACCCGCCTTGCGGAAGTTCTCCACGGTGCGGATGGTGAAGTTGTCCATGAGTTCCAGGGTGGCGGGCACGATCTGGTTGGCGATGATGGCGGCCACGGCCTGGGAGGCGTCCATGACGTTGTTGAAGACGGCCATCATGGCCTTGAAGGCGGCCGGGGGCGGCACGAGCTTGAGGGTGAGCTTCTCGAACACGCCCAGCGTGCCCTCGGAGGCGATCATCAGACCGGCCAGATTGTAGCCGGTGACGCACTTCACGGTCTTGCCGCCGGAACGCACCAGCTCGCCGTTCACGTCGAAGAAATCGACGCCCATGACGTAGTCCTTGGTCACGCCGTATTTCAGCGCGCGCAGGCCGCCCGCGTTCTCGGCCACGTTGCCGCCCAGGGTGGACACGGCCTGGGAGCCCGGATCGGGCGGATAGAGCAGGCCCTTGGCGGCCACGGCGGCGGCGAACTTGGCGGTGATCACGCCGGGCTGGACCACGGCGTAGAGGTCCTCGGTGTTCAGCTCCAGAATCTTGTCGAGGGCCGTGGTCAGGATGACCACGCCGCCCGGATGCGGGATGGTGCCGCCCGAGAGGTTGGTGCCCGCGCCGCGCACGGTGACCTTGAAGCCGTTGTCGTTGCAGAACTTGACGGTCTTGCCCAGGGCCTCTGAGGTGGTCGGACGGACCACCACGGCGGGCTGGACCTGGTCGAGCACGGCCGCGTCGTAGGAGTAGGCGTGCAGATCGGTGGCGTCGGTGAGAACGTTGTCCTTGCCGACGAGGGTTTCGAATTCGGTGGCGAGGGCCTTGTTGGACATGATGGCTCTCCTTCTGTGTGACGTCTTTGGTGTTTATGCCGTTCCCGGCATGTGCTTCGGGTCCTTGGCGGACCTCCGCGTTCCTGTGGCCGTGTCCGTGTGCGGCGGCAGGAACGGGGAGGTCCGGGGGCGATCCCCCGGACCGACCCTACCGCCTCGCGGCGGAAGTCCCGCGCCCAGGATCGCTGCAAGGCCGCGACCGCTCGCCCTGACTTCCGTTCCTGCCCACGCGGGCCGGCCCGTACGGGACGGTCTGCGGCGCAGGGACGTGCATCGGAACGAGCGGTCGCATCACGGCCTCACATATCCTGGCGTTGCTAGAACAGCCCCGGGAAGAACACGAAGCTGAGCAGCGAGGCTGCGATGCCGACGTACAGGCCGTAGAGCACGAAGGGCCAGAACGTCTTCTTCAGGATCGCGCCTTCCATGCCGGACAGGCCGACCACGGCGCACACCGCCACGATGTTGTGGATGCAGATCATGTTGCCCATGGCGCCGCCGGCCACCTGGGCCGCGACGATGATCTGCCTGGGCAGGTTCAGGTTGGTGGCCATGCCCCACTGGAACTCGGCGAAGAGCAGGTCCGACACGGTGTTCGAACCGGTGATGAACGCGCCGAGACCGCCCACGTAGGAGGCGAACATGGGCCAGGCCTGTCCCACCATGCCCGCCACCGCCTGGGCCAGGGCCAGGGGCATGGAGGGGTAGTGGTTGGGGTTCAGGGCCTCGTTGGCCACGCCCGAGCCGCGGAAGATGGAGACCAGGGCCACCGCGAAGAACAGGGCGATGGTCGGGTTCTTCATGCGGAGGAAGGAGTCCTTCCACGCGGCCTTGACTTTCTCGGCCTTCATGTTGTGCAGCCAGATGGTCATGACGGCCACGAGCATGAAGGGGATGGTGCCGGGCAGGTAGAGGTACTGGATCGAGGCGTTGACCTTGGCGTAGCCCAGGATGTCCTTGAAGTTGATGGCCTGCCCGGCGAGCATGCCCTTGAGGCCCAGTTCCGGGATGCGGGTCAGCACCAGGAAGAGGCCGATGAGCACGTAGGGCAGCCAGGCGCGGAACTGGCTCATGTGCGCCTTGAACGCGCAGCCTTCGCCGGCGGACACGGAACCGGTCCACTCCGGATCCCAGTCCTTCTGGGAGCCGAAGGTGAAGACGCCGTCGGTGGGCAGGCAGAAGCCCTGCTTGGCGCCCCAGACCACGATGCCCAGACCCACCAGGCCGCCGATCAGGGACGGGAACTCGGGACCCACCATCCAGGCGAAGACGAGGTAGGGCACGGAGAAGGCGACGGCCGCGAAGACGCAGAATTTCCAGGCGCGGAAGCCCACGGCCCAGGAGCGGCTCGGGGAGAAGAAGCGGGTGATGAAGCCGAGCATGAAGATGGGCAGGATGATCGCCATGGGCACGTGGAACAGGGTCACCCACTGGCCGATCAGGGCGTTGAAGGTGTCCATGCTCGTGAAGTTGAGGCCCGGGACGCCCGAGGCCACGGCCTTGGCCACCAGTTCCTTGAGCGGGGTCAGACCCAGAATGATGGGCGTGCCCACCGCGCCGAAGGAGACGGGGAAGGAGTTGAAGACCAGACAGATGACCGCGGCGGCCAGGGGCGGGAAGCCCAGGGCCAGCAGCAGCGGGGCGGCCAGGGCGGCCGGGGTGCCGAAGCCCGCGGCGCCTTCGATGAAGGCCGCGAACAGGTAGCCGATGATGATGGCCTGCACGCGCATGTCAGGGGAGATGCCCTGCATGCCGCACTGGATGGTCTCCATGCCTCCGGAATCCCGCAAGGTATAGAGGATGAGGATGGCGCCGAAAACGATGATCAGGATGCCGATGGCGCCGATGAAGCCCTGAACGGTCAGGGCGGCCAGGTAGCCGACAGGCAGCTGCCAGACGAAAAGGCCGGCCAGGGCCGTGGCCAGCCAGGCGAGCGGCATGGCTTTGGTGGCGGGCCAGCGCATGCCGACCATCAGCACGAGCGCCAGGGCGATCGGGATGATGGCCATGATTGCGAGAGTTCCGACAGGCATGTTCCCTCCGGGATGAACTCTTTAGGTTGGTATTCCGTGCGGACGAGATCCGAATCGCCCACACCCCTCGTCTCCTGCACCTCCGGCCCCTGTTCCTCCGGGACCGGACGTTCTGATTGGTCGGTCACTCACCTCCTTTCGATTTTAAAAAACTGGTGGCCGGGGCGGCTGGAGCCCCGGCCACCGTTCCCTTCCGCTAACCTCCCAGACCCGCGTCACACGGCTCGCCCCCGGCGGTGGGGCGGGAGTGCTCCGCAGTCTCGGTCAGCACGCACTGGGGCAGAGGGGCGGCCTCGCCTCCGGCGTAGGGGTTCTGTTCAGCCATCAGCGAGAGTATCCGCCAGCGCTCGTTGATCTCGCGCTCCACGGACTCGCGCAGCAGCTTGGCCTCTTCGGGCTTGGCCTTGGCCAGGATGGCGAAGCGGTTCTCGCCCGCCAGGAACTCCTGGATCTGGCCGTTGGGGGCCTTGGAGTCGAGGACCAGCGGGTTCTCGCCCGCCAGGCCGCGGCGCGGGTCGTAGCGGAAGAGCGGCCAGTAGCCGGTTTCCACGGCGACCTTGGTCTCCTCCTGCGTCTTGCCCATGCCCTTCTTCAGGCCCTGGTTGATGCACGGGGCGTAGGCGATGATCAGGGACGGCCCCTTGTAGCTCTCGGCCTCGGCAAAGGCCTTGAGGAGCTGGTTCTTGTTGGCGCCCATGCCCACGGCGGCCACGTAGACGTAGCCGTAGGTCATGGCCATGCGGGCCAGATCCTTCTTGCGCACCTGCTTGCCCGAGGCGGCGAACTTGGCCACCGCGCCGGTCGGGGTCGCCTTGGAGGACTGGCCGCCGGTGTTGGAGTACACCTCGGTGTCCATGACCAGGATGTTGATGTCCTCGCCCGAGGCCAGGACGTGGTCCAGGCCGCCGTAGCCGATGTCGTAGGCCCAGCCGTCGCCGCCGAAGATCCACTGGGACTTCTTGGTGAAGAGGTCGGCCTGCGCGGCGATCTCGGCCACCAGGGCGTCGGAGGCGTACTTGGGCAGCAGGACCTTGAGCTTGTCGCCCGCGGCCTTGGAGAGGTCCGCGTCGTCCTTGCCCGCGAGCCAGGCCTTCATGGCCTCGGCGGCCTCGGGGGCGAGGTTCTTGGCCAGGGCCTCCTGCATCTGCTCAGCCAGCTTCTCGCGACGCTGGCGCATGCCCACGGCGATGCCGAAGCCGAACTCGGCCGCGTCCTCGAACAGGGAGTTGCCCCAGGCCGGGCCGTGGCCGTTCTTGTTCACGCAGTACGGCGTGGAGGGAGCCGAGGCGCCCCAGATGGAGGAGCAGCCCGTGGCGTTGGCCACCACCATGCGCTCGCCGAAGAGCTGGGTGAGGACGCGCACGTAGGGCGTCTCGCCGCAGCCGGAGCAGGCGCCGGAGAACTCCAGCATGGCCTTCTGGAACTGGCTGCCCTTGACCGTGTTGCGGGAGAGCAGGGTGTCCTTGAGCGGGACGGCGAGGGCGAAGTCGTAGTTGGGGACCTGGGCCGGGGTCTGGGTGGCCAGGGGCTTCATGACCAGGGCCTTGTCCTTGGCCGGGCAGATGTCCGCGCAGTTGCCGCAACCCATGCAGTCCAGGGCGTCCACCTGCATGCGGTACCGCAGCCCCTTCAGCTCCTTGCCCTTGGCCTCGACGGTCTCGAAGGCCGCGGGGGCCTTGGCCAGTTCGGCGTCGGAGGCCAGCACCGGCAGCAGGGCCGAGTGCGGGCAGACGAAGGAGCACTGGTTGCACTGGATGCAGTTGTCCTTGATCCACTCGGGGACCAGGATGGCCACGCCGCGCTTCTCGTACTGGGCCGTGGCCGTGGGGAAGACGCCGTCCGGGGTGAAGGCCGAGACCGGCAGGGCGTCGCCCTTCTGGGCCAGCATGGGGCGCTGCACCTTGGTCACGAACTCGGGCTCGTTGTAGGCGGGGGCCGAAGCGGCGGCCGCGGAGGCCCAGGAGGCGGGATAGGTCACCTCGATGAGGGCCTCGATGGCCTTGTCCACGGCGGCCACGTTCATGGCCACGATCTTGTCGCCCTTGGCGCCGTAGGCCTTCTTGATGGAGGCCTTGAGCATGGTCACGGCCTGCTCGAAGGGAATCACGCCCGCGAGCTTGAAGAAGGCCGTCTGCATGATCATGTTGATGCGGCCGCCCAGGCCCACTTCCTGCGCGATCTTGACCGCGTCGATGGTGTAGAACTTGAGCTTCTTGGTGGCGATGGTGCGCTTGAGGGAGCCGGGCAGCTTCTCCTCCATGTCGGCCAGCGACCAGGGGGAGTTGAGCACGAAGGTGCCGCCCTGCTTGGCGTCGTCGATCAGGTCGTACTGGTTGACGTAGGCCGGGTTGTGGCAGGCCACGTAGTCCGCCGCGTTGACCAGATAGGTGGACTTGATGGGCGAGGCGCCGAAGCGCAGGTGCGAGATGGTGATGCCGCCGGACTTCTTGGAATCGTAGGCGAAGTAGGCCTGTACGAAGAGGTCGGTGGCGTCGCCGATGATCTTGATGGCTTCCTTGTTCGCGCCCACGGTGCCGTCCGCGCCCAGGCCCCAGAACTTGCACTGGATGGTGCCGGCCGGGGTGGTGTCGGGGAAAGAGGCGTCCACGGGCAGGGAGGAGCCGGTCACGTCGTCCTCGATGCCCACCACGAAGTGGTTCTTGGGCTTGGCGGCGGCCATGTTGTCGTACACGGCCTTGACCATGGCCGGGGTGAATTCCTTGGAGCCGAGGCCGTAGCGGCCGGCCAGGAAGCGCACCGCGCCGAAGCCCTGCTCCAGGGCCGAGGCGCAGACGTCGAGGTAGAGCGGGTCGCCGGTGGCGCCGGGCTCCTTGGTGCGGTCGAGCACCGTGACGGTCTTGGCGGTCTTGGGCAGAGCCGCGAAGAGGGCCGCGGCGTCGAAGGGACGGTAGAGGCGGACCTTGATCAGGCCGACCTTCTCGCCCTTGGCCGTGAGGTGGTTGATGACCTCCTCGATGGCCTCGCAGCCGCTGCCCATGCAGACGATGACGCGCTCGGCGTCGGCCGCGCCCACGTAGTCGAAGAGCTTGTAGCTGCGGCCGGTGAGCTTGCCGACCTTCTCCATGTAGGCGGAGACGATGGCCGGGATCTTGGCGTAGTAGGCGTTGGCGGCTTCACGGCCCTGGAAGTAGATGTCCGGGTTCTGGGCGGTGCCACGGATGTGCGGGTGCTCGGGGTTCATGGCCCGGGCGCGGAACTGGGCGATGGCGCCCTCGTTCACCAGCGCCTTGATGTCCTCGTAGCTCTCGACCTCGATCTTCTGGATCTCGTGGGAGGTGCGGAAGCCGTCGAAGAAGTGCAGGAAGGGCACCGAGGACTCGATGGCCGCGAGGTGGGCCACCAGGGCCATGTCGTGGGCCTCCTGCACGGAGTTGGAGGCCAGCATGGCGAAGCCGGTCTGCCGGGCGGCGTAGATGTCCTGGTGGTCGCCGAAGATGGACAGGGCGTGGGCCGCGATGGCGCGGGCCGAGACGTGGAACACGCCGGGCAGCAGCTCGCCGGAAATCTTGTACATGTTCGGGATCATGAGCAGCAGACCCTGCGACGCAGTGAAGGTCGAGGTCAGCGCTCCGGACGCCAGCGAACCGTGCACCGCGCCGGCGGCGCCGGCCTCGGACTGCATTTCGCGGATGCCCATGACCTGGCCCCAGGCGTTCTTGCGGCCCTTGGCCGCCCAGTCGTCGCAGACCTCGCCCATGGTCGAGGACGGGGTGATGGGGTAGATCGCCGCGACCTCGCTGAGCGCGTAGGCCACATAAGCGGTTGCGGTGTTGCCGTCGACGGTCATCTTCTTTTTCGCCATTGTGCTCTCCTTACGGGTGGGTACGGGACGGTTCCCGCCCCTGGGTGGTTCGACCTTCGACCGGATGTCCGGTGAGCGCCCGCCACGCGCCTCATCGATCCGACACGAAGGAAACAAGAAACATGCCACTCGGACGAGGGAGGCCAGGATACCCTATTTCCGAGGCTCCGCAAAGGCGAGATGGTGAATGGACTGTTTTTTCCGGCGAACGCGCATTCCGGTTCCGCAGAAGGATGAACGGATCGCCCGGAAGCGTCGAAACAGAAACGAAAACAGATCGTTACAAAAAAGACACGGCCTGAGCGCGCAATGAGTCGCCCAGGCCATCTTATTGAAATTGAAGACTTTCCTCTTTTCCGGATAAAAAGACCGCAGAAGTCCCGTTTTCCGGAAAACCGGACAAGCGGTCCGACCACCTTCCCGCCGACCCGTCCGTCGGCCGCGCTCCCTCCCTATCTACAGGGTCAGGCGGTTCCGGTTCAGCCCGAGGTGCGCGGCCAGACCGGCCAGGAAGCCGAAACCCGCCACCGCGTGCCACCGCTCGCTGCCGCCCGCGAGCAACAGCAGGGAGACGCCGAGCAGGCCGCCCATGCCCGCCTTGACGGCCTTGTGCCAGGAGCGGGGCGCGGGTCTGGGCCGCTTCGCCGCGACGGCGGAGGCGCACACGCCCTGCAGCGCTGCCGCGGCCACGGCCGCGTCCAAGGTCTCGTCGCAGCGCACGAGCAGGCTGCCTGTGGCCGCCGAACCGCTGACCCCGGACACTCCGGGCAGGCCGCGCAGGATGCCGCACGCCCGGTCCAGGGCGGCCGCTCCGCAAAGCGCCGGGTGACGCAACCGGAATCTGCCGGGAAACGAATGCACGATCATGTCTCGCCTCCGTCATCCCCTGCCGCGGGCAGCGCCAGGGGTCTGAGCGCGTTGAGCGCGGCCAGGATGGTGGTCGCGTTGTGCAGCAGGGCGGCCAGGGCGGGCCTGAGCACGCCCGCGAGTCCAAGGAGCAGGAGCGCGGAGTTCACGCCCATGACCAGCCGGAAGTTGCTGTTTATGCGGCGCAGGGAGAGGCGCGAGACGTCCCGGGCCAGGAGCAGGGGACGCAGGTCGCCACTGGTCAGGAGCACGTCGCAGACCTCGCGGGCCACGTCCGCGCCCTGGTGCGGGGAGATGCCCACGTCCGCCTCGGACAGGGCCCAGGAGTCGTTGACCCCGTCGCCCACCACCGCCACCACCCGCCCCTCTTCCTTGAAGCGGCGCACGAGCGCGCGCTTGTCCTCGGGCAGGAGGCGGGAATGGATCTCGTCGATGCCCGCGGCCCTGGCCGCCACGGCCGCGGCCTCGGGGCCGTCGCCCGTGAGCATGGCCACATGCCGCACGCCCCGGGCGCGCAGGCCGCGGACGATGTCCGAGGCCTCCGGCCGCAACGGGTCGTCGAGCAGGATCAGCCCGGCCAGTTCGCCGCCCACGGCCATGTGCAGCACGGAGCAGCCCTTGGCCTTGCCGCCCTTCAGCAGGGTCTTGGCCAGGGCCTCGGGCACGCCCTCGTCCTCGTGCACGAAATGGCGGCTGCCGAGCAGGACGCGCCGACCGTGCAGCAGGGAGGCGATGCCGTGGGCCGCGACGTACTCGACCTCGGCGTGCTCCTCGCGGTGCTCCAGCCCCTGCGCCTCGGCCTCGCGCACCACGGCGCGGGCCACGGGATGCGGGAAATGCTCCTCCAGGCAGGCGGCGATGCGCAGTATCTCGCGCGGCTCCCGGCCGGGCGCGGCCAGGACGCGGCGCACCGAGGGTCTGGCCTCGGTCAGGGTCCCGGTCTTGTCGAAGAGCACGGTGTCGGCCTGGGCCATGGTCTCCAGAAAACGGCCGCCCTTGATCAGCGCGCCGCGGGACGCGGACTGGCGCATGGCCGAGAGCACGGCCAGGGGCGTGGCCAGCTTGATGGAGCAGGAGTAGTCCACGAGCAGCACGGCCGTGGCCTTGGCCGCGTTGCGCGTGAGCAGGAAGGTCAGGGCCGCGAGGCCCAGGGTCAGGGGCACCGCGGCGTCGGCCAGTCGCTCCATGCGGCCCTGCACCGCGGCCTTGAGGCGTTCGGAATCCTCGATGGCCGAAAGCAGGCTGGACAGGCGCGTCTCCCCGCCCGCGCGCACGGTGCGCACGACCACCGTCCCCTCCTCGACCACGGTTCCGGCGTAGACCGAATCCCCGGGCACGCGGCGCACGGCCAGCGGCTCGCCGGTCAGCGAGGCCTGGTTGACCATGGCCTCGCCCTCCTCCACCACGCCGTCCACGGGCATGGCCGAGCCGGTGCGCACCACCACCATGTCGCCGGGCGCAAGGCTCGCGCCGTCCATGGACACGTCCACGCCGTCCCGCCTGACCCAGACTTGGCCCACGTCGAGCCGCAGGGCCTGGGCCAGATCGTCGCGGGACTTCTTGCGCGTCCAGGATTCGAGGAACTCGCCCAGGCTGAGGAGCAGGGTCACCGTGGCCGCCGAGCGGAAGTCCCGCCGCAGCAGCGAAACCGCGATGGCGGCGGCGTCGAGCACGTCCACGCCGAGCCGTCCCCGGCGCAGCGCGGCCAGTCCCTTGCGCAGGAAGGGCCAAGCCCGGAACACGGCCAGCGCGGCGCGCAGGGGCGCGGGCATGAAGGGCCGCAGAAACAGGACGCGGGCCAGCCCCCACAGACCGCCTCCCTCCATGGCGGCCTCATTGGCTGGGGCGGTGTCGGAGACAACGGCCGGCGGCTCCGGACGGAGGGGAAGGACCGCTCCGGACGGGGAGGGAAGCCGTGCGGCCGTAATTTCGGCCGGGGCGTGCGCCGCGGCCAGCACCCTGCGGCGCACGCGCGCCGAGGGCGTGAAGCTGACCAGGACGCTGCCGGTGCGACGCGACGCCTTCACGTCCGTCACGCCGGGCAGCCCCAGAAGCGTGGCCGCGAGCCCCGCGGCCGCGGAGGCAGGACCCCGCGCGCGCAGGCGCAGACGCCCCGGCAGCTCGTGGGCCACGACAAAGGCGATGCAGGCGCCGGACATGGACTAGGCGTCTCCTCCGGCCGGGACCTTGCCCTTGCCCTTGGTCTTGCGCACATGGTCGGCCTCGGCCACCACGTCCTCCACCTCTTCGCGGCAACGCTCGATGACCGCGGCGGCCTTCTCCTTGATCTCCATGCCCGCGGCCACGAGATCGGCCATGGCGGGCTTCAGGTTGAGCTTGCCGCGGCTCAGGGCGACCGCGCCCAGGGCACCGGCGGTCAGACCGAGGGCGAAAAGAAGTCCGTACTTCAGGTTCTCGTTCATCCCATCTCTCCAATGCGTAAGAGTTTTCAACGGCTGCCGGAAATCACGTCATCTCCGGCGGAAAACGGCCGGGCGGCCTCGTGCGCCCAGTATTTCAGCCCATACGCGTCGCGATATCGCAACGCAAGCGTCACATTTTCGAAACATCCCCCCCGGGCCACAGGAGTGCGGCCGCTCGGCGCAGCCCCTTTCCGTCGCGGGCCTCGAACAGGGCCTGGACCAGGGCCGGAGACAGCACCGCCGCATCGTACTCCACGAGCACGGACCCCGTGGCCGGGTTGACCGTGACGCGGCCTACCCCGGCCGCCTCGCGCAACGTCTCCAGGGACCCGGCCAGACCGGACATGGCGAGCCCCACCCCGGCCCGCAGGCGGAGCCTGCCGGGCAGGTGGTGCTTCAAGGTCACATGCGGCCGAAGCCGTTCCAGAAGGTCCATGTCCAAAAGGCTTTCCCCCGTGGGCTGCTGCGCAGGCCCTCTTTGATAATGAAAATCATTATTGACTGCAAGCGAATTCTCCCCACGGGGGCTTGCATTTTCCCCTTCCTGGGGTATCCACTGACCGCGTGCCGCCCAAAGGGCAGGCAACGGACGGTACCACGACCATGCGCATCCACCAACGGCTTCCGGCCGTCATCCTCCTGCTCGCGGCCCTGGCCGCGGCCCTCCCGCATCGCCCGGCCGCGGCCCAGCCGGGCGGCGACTTCGAGCCCACCAAGCGCCAGGTCCTGTACCTGAACAGCTACCAGAACGGGTACGCCTGGTCCGATCACATCCAGGAGGGCATCCGGCAGGGCCTCAAGGAAGGCCCCTACGACATCGACCTGCACGTCGAATACCTCGACGCCAAAAAGCATCCCGGCGAGACCACGGCCATGCTCCTGGCCGAGCTGCTCGCCGCCAAGCTGGGCGCGGTGCGGCTGGACGCGATCATCGTCTCGGACAACGACGCCTACGACTTCATGCTCACCCACCAGCCCTGGCTCTTTCCCGGCGTGCCCGTGGTCTTTTGCGGCGTGAACGACTTCAAGCCCGGGCAGATCGCCGGGCGGCCCTTCACCGGCCTGGTGGAGAATCCGGACGTGGCCGCGACCCTGGAACTGGCCGCCCGGCTCCATCCGGACCGCCGCCGCTGCGTTGTCGTGGCCGACCAGTCCGTGACCTCGCGGGCCATCGTGGCCCAGTTCCGCCAAGCCATGCCCCTGTTCGCGCAGCGCTTTTCCTTCGAGTTCTGGGACGAGGTGACCCTGAACGACCTGCCCGGGCGCGCGGCCACTCTCGACGAGGACGCCATCGTCTATTACGTGCCCTTCTACCTGGACGTCAGCGGCACCTCCTACTCCGCCGACGAGATGGCCGGGCACTTGGCCCGCGCCACCCGCGCCCCGGTCTACACCTCCTGGGAATTCCTGCTCGGCAACGGCCTGGTGGGCGGCAAGCTGCTTTCGGGCGTGCGTCACGGCGAGGCCGCGGCCCGGCGCGTCATCGAGATTCTGGAGGGCAAACGGCCCGAGGACATTCCGGTCTCCTACGAACCGCAGGACGAGTTCCTCTTCGACTGGCTGGTGCTCAAGAAGCTCTTCATCCCGGTGCGCCTCCTGCCGACCGGCAGCCGCTTCATCAACGAGCCCGCCCCCTTCTACGAGCTGCAAAAGCCCGTCTTCTGGACCATCATGGCCTCGCTGCTGCTCATGAGCGTCATCCTGGTCCAGCTCGTGCTGGCCAACGCCAAGCGCCGCACGGCCGAGGCGCAGGTCAAGGAGCAGCTCGGCTTCATGACCCTGCTCCTGGACGCCATCCCCCACCTCGTCTACTGGAAGGACGCCAAGGGCCGCTACATGGGCGCCAACAAGTCCTTCGCCGACTTCTTCGGTCTGGGCGACGTGCGCCTGGTCATCGGCCTGACCAACCGCGATCTCATAAACATCGACGACCACGCCCGCCGCGGCGACGACGCGGACCAGACGGTCCTGATCTCCGGCCTGCCGCAGCACCGCCTGACCTGGGAGTTGGAGCGGCCCGACGGCAGCGCCGCCACCCTGGAGATCACCAAGGTGCCGCTCACCGACCTCAAGGGCCAGATCGTCGGCGTGCTCTCCACGGCCGAGGACATCACCGGCCGCATCAGCCTGGAGCGCCAGCTCATCCAGTCGCAGAAGATGGAGGCCCTGGGCACCTTCGTCTCGGGCATCGCGCACGACTTCAACAACATCCTGACCACGGTCATCAACTCCGCCGAACTGGCCCTGCTCGACCTGCCCGCCACCGCGGAGGCCACCCAGGACATCCGCCGCGCCCTGCGCGCGGCGCAGCGCGGCTCGCGTCTGGTCTCCCAGATGCACACCTACTCCCGCCCCTCGCGCGAGGGCTTCAAACCCGTGGACATCGCCCTGGCCGTGCGCGAGGCCCTGAACCTGCTGCGCGTCTCCCTGCCGGGCAACATCCGGCTCGTGGAGGAGATCGAGGACGGTCCGGCCACGGCCATGGCCAACCCCACCCAGATCAACCAGGTGGTCATGAACCTGTGTACCAACGCCTTCCAGGCCATGCGCGAGACCGGCGGCGCCCTGACCGTGAGTCTCTCCCTCCTGCACCTGGACGACGCGCATCCCGGGGCCCCCTCCCTGCCGCCCGGCCCCTACATCGCGCTGGCCGTGAACGACACCGGCCCCGGCATCCCCCCGGCCATCCGCGACAAGATTTTCGACCCCTTCTTCACCACCAAGGACAAGGGCGAGGGCACCGGCCTCGGACTGGCCGTGGTGCAGGGCATCGTGGCCGCGCACAAGGGCGCGGTGATCCTCTCGGCCGAGCCGGACCAGGGGTCGCTCTTCGAGGTTCTGCTGCCCTGCGCCGACTGCGCCGCCGCGCCCGAGACCGAGACGGTCCTGCCCCCGCGCGAGGGCAGCGAGCACATCCTCTTCGTCGAGGACAACCCGGACCAGCTCCAGACCCTGCCCAAGGCGTTGGAGCGGCTGGGCTACGCCGTGACCCCGGCCCGCGACGCGCTGGACGCCCTGGACGCTTTGGCCCGCGGCGAACGGCCCTTCGACGTGGTGGTCACGGACTACGACATGCCCGAGATCGACGGCGTGGAGTTCGCCCGCAACCTCGCCCAGGTCGCGCCCGGCCTGCCGGTGATCATGGTCTCGGGCCGCCGCGGCGCGGCCGAGGCCGCGGTCCGCGCCCCGTCCATCCGCCGCGTGCTGCCCAAACCCTACAGCGCGGCCGAACTCTCGCGCGCCGTGGGCGAGGTGCTCTCGGCCCCGGGCGATTCCCATTCCGAGCGGAGGCAGGCATGAGCACGGTCCTGGTCATCGACGACGACGAACGCATCCTGGAGACCATGCGCCGGGTCATCGAGCGCATGGGGCACAGCGCCGTGCTCGCCCCGACCCTCTCCCTGGGCATGGAGGAGATCGCCCACGGCGGGGTGGACGTGGTCTTCCTGGACATCCGCCTGCCCGACGGCAACGGGCTGGACGCCCTGCCGCGCATCAAGGCCCTGCGGGAGGCCCCGGAGGTCATCATCCTCACCGGCCAGGGCGACCCGGACGGCGCGGAGCTGGCCATCCAGGAGGGCGTCTGGGACTATCTGGTCAAGCCCACCCCCATCCAGGGCACCATGCTCTCCCTGGAGCGGGCGTTGCGCTACCGCCAGGAGAAGCTTTCGGCCCAAGCCCCGGCGGAACTGGATCTGGAGGGCGTGGTCGGCCTCTCGCCGCGCATGAAGGCCTGCTACGAGGAGATCGGCCGCGCCGCGCGCACCGCCGCGCCCGTGCTCATCTGCGGCGAGACCGGCACGGGCAAGGAGCTGGTGGCGCGCACGGTGCACGCCAATTCCGAACGCCGCGGCGGCCCCTTCGTGGTCATCGACTGCGCCTCGCTCACCGAGAACCTCGTGGAGAGCGCCCTCTTCGGCCACAAGAAGGGCTCCTTCACCGGCGCGACCTCGGACCGCACGGGCCTGGTGGCCCTGGCCAACGGCGGCACCCTCTTCCTGGACGAGGTGGGCGAGATGACCCTTTCCTTGCAGAAGGCCTTTTTGCGCGTGCTGCAGGAACGCCGCTTCAGGCCCGTGGGAGGGGTGCGCGAGGAGTCCAGCGACTTCCGGCTGATCGCGGCCACCAACCGCGACCTGGAGGAGATGGTGGAGGAGGGGGCCTTCCGCCAGGACCTCTACTTCCGGCTCAAGACCTTCGTCATCCTTCTGCCCGCCCTGCGCGAACGCACCCAGGACATCAAGCTCCTGACCATGTACCACATCGCCGCCCTGTGCGAGCAGGCGGGCCTGCCGCCCAAACGCTACGACCCGGAGTTCTTCGACGCCCTGGCCGCCTACTCCTGGCCGGGCAACGTGCGCGAACTCTTCGGCGTGGTCGAGGCGGCCTTCCACGCCGCCGGACAATCGCAGATGCTCTACGCCCGCCACCTGCCGCAGGAGGTGCGCATCGCCCTGGCCCGCGCCAACCTCGCGGCCAAGACCAGGGAAAGCGCCGAGGAGGCGGCCCTGGCCGCGCCCTTCCCGGCCGCGCGCCACCCCTCCCCCCCGGCCGCTCCGGAGGGCCTCCCCGAGCCCGGCACCGGCCTGCCGCTCAAGGCCTTCAAGGACGAGATGGAGCGGCGCTACCTCGCGGCCCTGTCGCGCGAGACCGGGGGCGACGTGGACGCCATGATCCGCCGCTCCGGAGTCTCCAAGTCCCACCTCTACGCCCTGCTCAAAAAGGCGGGCGTCACCCCCAGCCAGGGCTGACGCCGCCCGCCGAGGCGTTCCGACGGCTTGCGCCCCGGCGCAAAACGCGCTATGCGGAGCGTCTTTCGCAACCGGTTCTTTGCCGAGGAAACACCCCATGAAACCCGATTTCGAGAAGTGCGGCGGCCTGGTGCCCGCCATCGTCCAGGACGTCGAGGACGGCGAGGTCCTGATGCTGGCCTACATGAACGAGGAAGCCTGGGAGAAGACCCTGGAAACCGGCGAGGCCCATTTCTGGAGCCGCAGCCGGGCGAAGCTCTGGCACAAGGGCGGCACCTCGGGCCACGTGCAGAAGGTCCATACCGTGCGTCTGGACTGCGACGCGGACACCGTGCTCCTGATCGTGGAGCAGGTGGGCGGCGCGGCCTGCCACGAGGGCTACAAGACCTGCTTCTACCGCGAGATCACCGGTTCGGGCGAGCCCGAGATCGTCTCCGAGAAAGTTTTCGACCCCAAGGAGGTCTACAAATAATGTCCACTGAAACGCTCAAGCTCGGCATCCCCAAGGGCTCCCTGCAGGACGCCACGATCAAGCTCTTCGCCAAGGCCGGTTGGAAGATCAACCCGAGCCACCGCAACTACTTCCCCGAGATCAACGACCCGGCCATCTCCTGCGCCATGTGCCGCGCCCAGGAGATGTCCCGCTACGTGGCCGACGGCACCCTGGACGTGGGCCTGACCGGCAAGGACTGGATCATGGAGAACGAGTCCGACGTGGTCGTGGTTTCGGACCTGGTCTACTCCAAGGTCTCCAACCGCCCGGCGCGCTGGGTCCTGGCCGTGGCCGGGGACTCCCCCTACAGGAAGCCCGAGGACCTCGACGGCAAGAAGATCGCCACTGAGCTGGTGGGCTACACCAAGCGCTACTTCGCGGAGCGCGGCGTGAAGGTCGAGGTCGAGTACTCCTGGGGCGCCACCGAGGCCAAGGTGGTGCAGGGCCTGTGCGACGCCATCGTGGAGGTCACGGAAACCGGCACGACCATCAAGGCGCACGGCCTGCGCATCATCGAGGACGTGCTGATCACCAACACCCGCCTCATCGCCAACAAGAAGGCCTGGGAGAATCCGGAAAAGCGCAGGAAGATCGAGCAGATCAACATGCTGCTCACCGGCGCGCTGGAGGCCGAGAAGCTCGTGGGCCTGAAGATGAACGTGCCCGAGGACCGGGTGGACGCCATCATGGAGCTGCTGCCGTCCATCACCGCGCCCACCGTGGCCCATCTGCACAAGTCGTCCTGGCTCTCCGTGGAGATCGTGGTCAGCGAGGCCACGGTGCGCGACCTCATCCCCCGCCTCGTCGAGGCCGGGGCCAAGGGCATCATCGAGTACGGCCTGAACAAGGTCATCTAGGGTTTCTTCGGGGACGACGAAACGTCCCCTGACCATACGCGCGCGGCGCTGCCGGAGACTCCCTCCGGCAGCGCCGCGATCATTTTCAGGACCGCCGGCCCCGGTTTAGCCCAGCACGCTGATACGCCGCCACGCGCCCGAGGCCCAGCGCCGCCGGAAGACCCAGGTCAGGAAGAAGACGTAGGCCGCGAGGCAGGACCACAGACTGTACACGCCCAGGCCCAGCCACTCCGAAAGGACAAGGCCGGGCAGGATCATCATGCCGAGGGCCGCCAGCCCCATGACGCGCATGACGTAGTGGATGTCGCCCGCGCCTTTCAGCGCGCCGAAGTAGGTCATGCAGAGGCCGTCGGCCAGGGAGTAGACGGCCACGAACCAGAGCAGCCGCGTGCCCATGCGCGCCAGCTCGGGGTCTCTGCCCACGTCGCCGAAGAGGGAGAGGAGCGGTCCTGGAAAAAGAACCAGGACCAGGCCCATGCAGACCATCCAGACGAAGGCCAGACGCACGCCGCTCCCGGCCGCGAAGTCCGCCTCATCCGCTCTGCCCCCGCCCATGGCCTGGCCGACCATGGTGCTCACGCCCACGGAGACGCCGACCATGGGCAGGAAGGCCAGGTGGTTGAGGGAGAGCACGAGGTTGGTGGCGGCCAGCTCCAGGGTGCCCAGGCGGCCCACCAGGAAGCTGAAGAAGGTGATGGCGAAGAGGTCCAGGAAGAACTGCGCGCCGCTGGGCAGGCCGAAGCGCAGAAGGCGCCTGAATTCCGCCGGAACCGGCCGCCAGCCGGAGAGCACGCGCCACTCCCGCTCGTTGGCGCGGCGGAAGATGAGGACCGCGTACGCCGCCAGAATGGCTCCCCAGGACAGGACCGTGGCCAGGGCTGCGCCCGCGATGCCCATCTCGGGAAACGGCCCGACGCCGTTGATCATGCAGTAGTCCAGGGGCACGTTGAGGCACATGCCGCAGAAATTCACGACCATGACCGTGCGCGTCAGCCCCCGGCCGGTGTAGAACGAGGCCAGGCAGGCCTCCAGCACGTTGACTCCCGCGCCGCACATGAGGATGGTGAAGTAGGTCGTCTCCTGCGCGCGCACCGCTTCCGGATGCCCGGCCAGCCCGAACAGCCACGGCCCGAGCAGGGAGAGCGCGGCCAGCACGGCCCAGGCCCCGAGGCTGAACCAGACCCCCTGCCAGAGCGCCGGGCCCACCTCGGCGTTGCGGCCCGCGCCCGCGTACTGCGCCACGAAGACGTTGACGTACGAGACCGTGCCCATGAAGAAGCAGACGAAAAGGAACGCGGCGATGCCCGCGGGCAGGGCCGCGGCGATGGCGTCCACGGAATAGCGCGCCAGGAAGACGCGGTCGGTGAAGTACATCACCGTGACCGACCCGAGGCTGGCCACCAGCGGCAGGCTGATGCGCAGCACATCCCTGTAGCCGCCAGGCGCGGCGTAACGCGAAACAGACATGTCGCCCCCTTTCGTGAACAACGTTCACGAAAAAGGAGAGTCTTTAGCGCACCGGTCCTTCCCTGGCAAGTCCGGGAGGCCTCGCGGAGGCTCGTGCCGCGTCCATGAAAAGGATCGAGAGGCCTCTCGACGAGCATACGCGACACGAGAGCCGGGCGGATGCCCGGCTCCGTCGCCATCAGTGGCGTGAGCAAGCCGAAAACCACGTTTTCCGGCGCAGCGGTCCTCCGCAAAATACGGCTTGGCGTATTTTGCGGACGTCACACTAACGTTCCTCCACCACCCGGCCTTCGGTCAGGAAGGAGATGCCCTGGGAGTTGGACGAGCCGATCATGACGCACTGCACCACGGGCGGAAGCGCGGGCTGCTTGCTCTCCCAGCGCACCAGGAAGGCCCCGCCCGAACCGCCGGAGGGGTCGCGCTCCTCCAGCACGGCCTCGGTCACGGCGAAGGGGGCCAGGGTCTTCTGCGTCCCGGGATAGCTGCGCAGCGCCTTGCCGCTCTCGTCGAAAAGCTCCACCGAGACGATCCTGATGGGCACCGCGGGGTCCGTGTTGCGGATGCTCAGAGTCACGGTGAGCAGGAACTCCCGGGTCTTCACCCCGTGGTAGATGTGGGAGTAGGCGGGCACGTACACGGTCTGCCCCTGGACGCGGCCCGGCTTTCCGGCGGCCGCCGGAACGGCGCAGAGCAACGCCAGGAGCGCGGTCGCGAGGCAAAAGACGTGGACGGGACGGTGCTGGTTCCTCATGGTCGGCCTCCTTGCAGGCGTGAACAAACAACATACCGTTGACCGGGCGTCCGAGGCAAGCCTGGGAAAATACGGAAAAGCCCTACCTTGTCTCCGAAGGGTGAAACGCTGTAGCATTTCTTTCACTCCCCAAGAGAGGTAGGCCATGCCGCGCGTTCTGGTCATCGACGACGACTCCCTGATGCGGGACCTCATCCGCATCTATCTCGAACAGGAAGGTTTCGAGGTCGTGGAGGCGGGCGACGGGCAGGACGGCCTCTCGCGCTACCGGCAAAAGCCCGCGGACGTGGTCATCGTGGACATCTTCATGCCCCGCAAGGACGGCATCGAGACGATCATGGACCTGCGCGACCTCGACCCCAAGGCCAGGATACTGGCCATCTCGGGCGGCGGCGAACTGGCGGGTATGGAATACCTGACCTATGCCCGAAGCCTGGGCGCGGACAACATCCTGCCCAAGCCCTTCAAGCGCGACGAATTGCTCGCCGCGGTGCGCAAGGCCTCGCAGGCCAGGGCCGGAAACTAGCCCCGCCGCCCGCTGCGGGCTACAGCCCCTCCAGGTATTTCGCGATGCCGGCCAGCGCCTCGGTCTTCGTGGAGACCTTTTCGTGCTTCAGGAACAGCCGCGCCGCCTTCTGCAGCCGGAGCACGCGAGCCGCGTACCCGGGGTCCGCGGCGTGGACGACGTGGCCGTTCTCGCGCGCGGCGGCGTATTTCCTCTCCACCCGCAGGCTGCGCAGCCCGACCTGGTACAGCAGCTCGTTGACCATGAACGTGCCCAGGGGACCGGTCAACTGCTCCTGCCGCCGCCGCTTGGTCCGGCCGTAGTCCGCCATGCCCTGGTCGCCGTGCCCGATGTGCTCGCCCCAGGCGAAATCCGGGAAGTACGCGCGGATCTTCCCCGAAAGGTCCACGCGCAGGGAGTAGTCTCCGTCCTCCGGGCCGTACGCGCCGTAGTCCTCGTTCCAGAAGCCGAACGCCTCGAATTCCCTGCGCGGGATCATGAACAGTCCGCCGGGATGGGAGCCGGGCTTGTGCAGCAGGGCGTCGTCGCCGGAAAGGCGCATGGTCTCGTAGTCCTCCTTCCGGCCGAAGACGGGGAAGGACAGGACCGCGATCTCCGGGTACGTCCGCAACATGTCCGTGAAATCCCTGAGCCAGTTCCGCCGCCGCACCACGATGTCGTTGTCCATGCGCACGTAGAAATCCGCATCCGCGAGGGCCCATCCGTAGTTCGCGGCGCAGGCCGCGCCCATGTTCCGCCGGAAGTGCGCCACGTGCGTGATGAACGACTTCTCCCGCAGGTCGCCCAGGACCTCCCGCGTCTCGTCCGTGCTGGCGTTGTCGACCACCACGAGGTCGAAGTCCATCCCGGCGCTGCGGTGCAGCGCCAGGATGGACCGTGTCGTGCACGCGGCCCTGTTGTGCGTGACCATGGTGATGTTGATCTTCATGCGTTTCCCGCGCCTGAACGCGGCGGACGCGCGTAGCCCGCGGGAGGCCGCGGCGTCCGCCTTGAAGCTGCGCTTCGATTTTATGGATGGAATGTCACGGTGCGGCGTCTGCTGCGGCCTGCAGGGGGACTACTGGTGCATGTGCTCCATGGCCCGGGCGATGTCCCTGCAGCCGTCCAGGAACTCGAACCCTTCCCAGGAAAGCTGTCTGTTGCCCGCGCCGAGGCGGCCGATGGCCGTGAACTGGATGCCCATGTGCAGGTAGCCCTTGGCGTCCAGGTTCAGGCTGCGCACCTCGCCGTTCATCAGGTAGACGTCGTATTCGCGGGCCTGCCAGTTGAAAAGGTAGAGTTCGGTGCAGATCTGGTCGCCGTCCCCCACCTGTTTGGTCACGCTGTCGGCGTGCACGGAGAGCCGCAGGCCTCCCACGGAGATGTTGTCCACGCGGCCCGGGGTCTTGCCCTTCTCCTTGTCCTCGATGCCGATCTGGAAGTGCGCCTTCATGAAGCGGAAGTTGCCGCCCTGCACCTCGTCGCACCGCACCCAGGCCCGGACCTTGATCAGGTCCTGGTTGCGGATGCGTTCGCGGCGGTGCACGCGGCGCGATCCGGCCTCGATCCTGAGCGGCATCTTGAGCGTCAGCCGCGCCTTGGCCGGGTCCTGGTGCGGCTCGAACTCCACGGGGTAGGTGTCGAAGCTGTTGTAGACCCAGTAGAGGAAGAGCACCGGCCGGTGGAAGCAGGTGACCATCTTGCCCACGTACTGCTTGTTCATGGCCACGTTCTGCAGCATCCGCATCTCGATGCTCGTGGCTCCCACGCGCCTGATCCTGGTCTTGCAGAGCAGGGTGCGGGTCTCCTTGGCCACGTGGTAGACGTCGATCTGGTACTGCTTCTTGACCAGCAGGCCGAGGATGTTGCGGCGCATGCCGCCCTCGGTCAGACTCTTGAAGTAGAGCACGCAGTTGAAGAGTATCCTGTGGCGATTGTTCCAGACCAGGAGGACGAAAGCCGTCACCGCCAGCATCCACACGCCGAGGATGACCAGATCCCGGGGCGAGAGCGCGCCGCCGACCAAGCCCTTCAGGGCCTCGCCGTGCATCCCGAGGATGCCGCCCAGAAAATCGTACAACGAATCCACCGCCCCTCCGCGCCGCGCGGCAGGGCCGCACGGCATGCCGCCTTGTATGCCCTTTTCCCCGCCATGACAACGCGGCCGGGACGGCGGCCCGCGCAGCCTTGTCTTCGCTTGGCCTTCGTGCGAGGGTGGCTGCGGCGTCCCGCAAAGGACGCCGCAGGAGACGAGATGACGCGCGAGAACGCCCAAACCGCCGTGCTGGCGGCCTTCGCCGGGGACTGCCTGGCCCTGGGCCCGCACTGGATATACGACCAGACGCGCATCGCCCGCGAGTTCCCCGGCTTCTCGGCCCCTGCCGCGCCCCTCGCCGACACCCACCACACGGGCAAGGCGCGGGGCGACCTGACCCACTACGGCGACCAGATGCTCGTCCTGCTGCAGTCCCTGGCCGGGCGCGGCGGCTGGGACCGGGCCGACTTCGCCCTCCGCTGGCGGGCGCTCTTTTCGGGCGCGGCCCCGATCTACGTGGACAACGCCACCCGCCGCACCCTGGACAATCTCGCCGCGGGCTGGCCGCCCGAGGACGCGGGCAGCCCCTCGGACGACCTCGCCGGGGCCTCGCGCTTCGCCCCGCTGCTGGCCTTCCACGCCGACGAGGAGTCCCTGGCCGCCGCGGCCAGGGAGCAGGCCGCCCTGACCCACAAGGCCCCGCAGGTCCTGGCCGCGGCCGGCTTCTTCGCCCGCGCCGCGGCCCGCATTCTGGCCGGGAGCCAGCCCCTGGAGGCCCTGCGCGCCGCGGCCGCGGCCGAGCCTTCCCTCGCCCCGCTCCTGGAGGCCGGACTGGCCTCGGCCGGAGGCGACACCCTGGCCGTGATCGCCGGATTCGGCCAAAGCTGCCATTTCGAGAGCGCCTTTCCCGGCGTGGTCCACCTCGTGGCCTCGTATCCGGCGGATCTCGCCACGGCGCTTTTGCGCAGCGCCCTGGCGGGCGGCGACTCGGCCGCGCGCAACATCGCCGCGGGCTGTCTGCTCGGCGCGGCGGGCGGCCCCGGGGCCATTCCCGCCCCCTGGCTCGAAACCATGAACGCAACCTCGCGCATAAAGGCCCTGCTCCCGTGAACGCCATCCTTTCCGCCGCCGCCCCCTGGCTCGGCGCGCGCCTTCGCCAGACGGCGCGCACCTGCCTCTCCCTGTTCAAAATCATGATCCCGGTCATCGTGGCCGTGAAGCTCCTGCAGGAGCTGCACCTCATCGAGGCCATCTCCCGCCCCTTCGGCCCGGTCATGGCCCTGGTCGGACTCCCGGCCGTGTTCAGCCTGGCCTGGGTCTCGGCCATGTTCAACAGCATGTACTCGGGGCTCATCGTCTTCGCCCAGCTCGCCCTGCACGAGCCCGTGACCGCGGCCCAGGCCACGGTCCTGGCGACCATGATGCTCGTGGCCCACAACCTGCTCGTGGAATCGGCCGTGGCCCGCGCCTCCGGGCCGCGCGCCACGGTGCAGCTCGTCCTGCGCGTGGGCTGCGCCCTGCTCCTGGGGGCCCTGCTCAACCAGCTCTACCTGCTCACGGGCTGGCTGCAGGAACCCGCGCAGATCCTCTTCGCCGCCTCGACGCCCCCGCCCGACCTGCTCTCCTGGGCCATCGGCGAGCTGAAGAACCTCGGGCTCATCGCCCTGATCATCCTGCTCCTCATCCTGACCATGGGCCTCTTCGAGGCCGTGGGGCTCACGGCGCGCCTCAACCGCCTCCTGGCCCCGGCCCTCAGGCTCTGCGGCATCGGGCCGGAGGCCGCGCCCATCACGGTCATCGGCATGACCCTGGGGCTGGCCTACGGCGGCGGGCTGATCATCGACCAGGCCCGCTCCGGCAAACTGGACAAGCGCGACGTGGTCTTCGGCCTGACCCTCATGGGCCTGTGCCACTCCATCATCGAGGACACCATGCTCATGGTCCTGGCGGGCGGCCATCTCTCCGGCATCCTCTGGGGACGCCTCGTCTTCTCCATGGCCGCCACCGCCCTGCTGGTGCGCTGCAGCAGCCTGCTGCCCGAGTCGGTCTTCGACCGCATCTTCTGGCACGGCCCCGCGCCCGCGAGCCGCCGGGAGACGCCCGCCGAGGCCGGACAGGAGACCTGAACGTGCGGCTCCTGCTGGTGGACAACGAGGACAGCTTCACCCGCAACCTGGAGCATCTGCTGGCCACGGTCACGGGCCTGACGCCCGCGCTCGTCCCCTACTCCGGCTTCACGCCCGAGGCCGCCCACGCCGCCGACCTCCTGGTGATCTCCCCCGGCCCGGGGCATCCGCGCGAATATCCCGCCTACCTCCCCCTCTTCGCGCCGGATGCGCCGCGCCTGCCCATCCTGGGCATCTGCCTGGGCATGCAGATCATCAACCACGCCCTGGGCGGCGAGGTCGCCCGCCTGCCGGGCTGCGTCCACGGCCGGGCCGAGGCCATCGACTTCTCGGGACGGCGCGTGCGCGTGGCCCGCTACCACTCCCTTTCCTGCACCAGCCTTGCGCCCGGGCTGGTCCTCGACGCGGCCACGGACGCCGGCGTGCCCATGGCAGCGCACCACCGGGACCGCCCCCTGGCCGGCTACCAGTTCCATCCCGAATCCTTTCTCACCGAGGCTCCGGAGGCCTTCATCCTGCATGCGCTCCATCTGCTCCTTCCCGCTTGAACCCGAGGCCGCCCTCGACCTGCTGGCCGTCCTGGAACAGGACGTCGGCGTCGACGCCTTCCTCGCGCCCGCGCCCCCGGACAACGAGCCGGGATTCCTGGCCGGAGCGGGACCGGACCGCGAACTGTCCGTGACCCTGGACACGGGACCGGAGGAGCTGGCCGCCTTCGCCTTTGCCGACGAACGGCCCACCCTCGGCTGGCTCGCCTACGAATGGGGTCTCTCCCGCCTGGGCGCGGCCACGGCCAAGCCCTGCGCCCTGCCCCCCGGGCTTCTGCGCAAGTACGGCCTCTACCTGTCCTATTCCCCCGGGGAGCGCCGCCTGGACCTGCTCCATCCCGGCGAACCGGAGCCGGAACTGCGGGACCGCGTGGCGCGCCTGGCCGCGAACGTCCCTCCTCCCGCTCCGCCCCGCGCCCCGGCGCGCTTCGCCGGGGCGGTCCCCCAATCCCTGGAACGGGCGGATTTCGAGCGCGGCGTGGAGCAGGTGCTGGAGCGCATCCGCGCGGGCGACACCTATCAGCTCAACCTGTCCATCGAGTTCACGGCCCATACCCTGGGCTGCGACCCCTTCGCCCTGTGGCGGCTCCTTTTCCGGCGGTATCCCGCGGCCCACTACGCCTTCTTCCGCCACGGCGCGCACGCCCTGCTCTCCACCTCGCCCGAGCGCTTCCTGCGCGTGAAGGGCGGCGAGGTCCTCTCCCAGCCCATCAAGGGCACCCTGAAGAGCGCCCGCTCCCCGGCCCCGCAGGCCCTCGTGGAGACCCTGCGCAACTCCCCGAAGGAGGACGCGGAACTCTCCATGATCGTGGACCTCGTGCGCAACGACATCTCCGGGTCCTGCAGCTATGGCAGCGTGCGCGTTCCGGCGCACAAGTCCGTGTTCCAGGTGGACGACCTGCTCCAGATGCACTCCGACGTCACCGGCCTCCTGCGGCCGGACCGCCACGTCTTCGACCTCCTGGCCGAGGCCTTCCCGCCCGGTTCGGTCACGGGCTGTCCCAAGAAGCGCTCCGTGCGGATCATCGACAGCCTGGAGCCCCACAGCCGGGGCATCTACTGCGGGGCCTTCCTGATGATCATGGGGCCGCGCGACATGGACTCCTGCGTGGCCATCCGCACCGCGCGCCACGAGGATTCGGGCGACGGCGGGGGACGCCTCGTCTTCTGCGCGGGCAGCGGCATCGTGGCGGAGTCCGACGCCTCGAACGAGTACCACGAGACCCTGGCCAAGGCCGCCAAGTTCCTGCGGCTCATCGAGGAACTGCAGTGATCGCCCTGCTGCGCGGCGCGTTCGTGGAGGTTCCGGACAGCCCGGCCCGGCGGCTCGGCGCGGGTCTTTTCGAAACCGTGCGCTGGGACGGCCGGGAGGCCCGCCATTGGGCGCGCCACGCCGCCCGCCTGAGCGCCTCCCTCGCCGCCCTGGAACTGCGCGCCGAGCCGCTGCCGGGACCGGACGAGGCGGCGCGCCTGGCCCGGCGCGTCGGCCTTCAGGGCCGCACTGGCCGGATCAACATCCTCTGCCCCTTCGACGATCTGGACGCGCCCGCCGCGCCCCTGCTCCTGGCCGCGCCCTACGATCCGCCGCCGCCCGGCCCCGTGGACCTCGCCGTCTTTCCCGGAGCGCACGCCTCGTTCCTCGGCCGCCACAAGACCATGAGCCACATGCCCTATCTCCTGGCCCGCCGCCATGCCGCGCGCCAGGGCCGCTTCGACGCCCTGCTCGCTGATCCGGACGGGCTCGTCGTCGAGACCGCGACCTGCTCCCTCGTCTTCGCGGACCACGACGGGCTCCTCGCTCCGGCCCACCCCTTCGCCCTGCCCGGCACGGCCCTGGCCCTCGCCGCCCAGGTCCTGCCCATGCGGCGACGGCCCGTGCTCCTGGACGACCTGCCCGCCTTCCGCCACGCCTACGTCTGCAACAGCCTGCTCGGCATGCGCGCCGTGGCCCGCATCGGCGACATCGTCTATGAACCGGACGAGGCTGCGGCCGGGCGGGCGGACGCCGTGATCCTGTAGGCGGGCCAAGCCCAAAGACAGGCAGGGGCGCGACGGATCGCCCGCCGCGCCCCTCCCCTGGCATTCGTGCGCCGCCTGGCGTCAGCTCGACTGCATCTCCTCGATGAGGCTGCGCAGATTCTGGGACTGCTCGGCCAGTTCGCTCACGGCCTGGGCCGACTGGCGCATGGCGTCGGCGGTATCCGAGGCGATGCGGCTGATGTCCTCGATGCTGCGGCTGATCTCCTCGCTGGCCGAGGACTGCTCCTCGGAGGCCGTGGCGATGGAACGCACCTGGTCCGCGGCGGTCTCCACCAGACTGAGGATCTCCTTGAGCGCCTCGCCCGACTGTCCCGCCAGGCGCGTGGCCTCCTCGATGGTGCCGGTGGTGCGGTCCACGTTCTCCACGTTCTTGCGCGTGCCCTGCTGGATGCCGCGGATGGCCTCGCCCACCTCCTTGGTGGCGCTCATGGTCTTCTCGGCCAGCTTGCGCACCTCGTCCGCCACCACGGCGAAGCCCCGGCCCGCGTCACCGGCGCGCGCCGCCTCGATGGCCGCGTTGAGCGCCAGGAGGTTGGTCTGGTCCGCGATGTCCGTGATCACGTTCATGATCCGGCCGATGCCCTCGGCCTGCTCGCCCAGGGAGGCCATGTCGGCCTTCATCTCCTGGGCCTGATGCTGGACCTCGCGGATGCCGAGCACGACCTTGTCCACCACCGTGGCCCCCTCGTCCGCCTTGTGACGGGCGCGGTCGGCCGTATCCGCCGCCTGGGAGGCGTTCTTGGCCACCTCGAGCACCGTGGCGTTCATCTCCTCCATGGCCGTCGCCGTCTCGCCGATGCGGGTGGACTGCTGCTCCGAGCCGCGGCTGGACTCCTCGATCTGGGCCGAGAGTTCCTCCGAGGCCGAGGTCACGATCTCCACCACGCCCTGCAGGCGGTCCGCCGCGGCGAGCATGCCGTCGCGCTTGGCCGTCTCGGCCATGGCGCGGGCCTCTTCGGCGCGGGCGGTGGCCGCGCGGGCCTTTTCCGCCTCGTCGGCCGCCTCGCGCTGCCGGTCGTTCGCCTCGCCTATCTTGGTCTTGAGGGTGCCCACCATGCTGCGCAGGGCCGCCGCCAGGATACCGGACTCGTCCTTCTGCTCCACCTCCAGGTTGGCGCCGAGATCGCCGTGCGTGATCTTCTTGGAAAAGTCCACGCACCTGCCCAGCGGGCGGGTGATGGAGCGCGTGATCAGCGCGGCCAGGAGCAGGGCGATGAGCAGGCCGGCCGCGGTGAAGGCGATGACCGTGGTGCGGGCCTGCTCGTAGGCGTCGCTGGCCGAGGCGTCGGCCTCCTTGGCCGTGGCGTTGTTGATCTCCGTGAGCTGGTTGATGACCTCGCGCATGGTCTCGAACGAGGTCCGGGCCTGGGTCAGGGAGAGATCCAGGGCCAGGGCGCGGCCCTCCCGGGTGTCGGCCTTGCGCGCCTCCACGATCTGGCGCGAGATCTTCTGCCAGGCGTCGAGATTCGCCTCGTACGTCGGGAAGAGGGCCTTCTCGGCATCGGTCAGGGGCAGGGCCTTGTACTTGGTCCAGCGCTCGGCGGCCTGCTTGAGGTTGGTCTCGTACTCCTTGAGCAGTTCCTCGAAGACCTTGTCCCTGCGGTCGGCGAAGATCATGGAGCGTTCGGCCACGAGGAGTTGATGCAGGTCCCTGTCTACCTGGAGCAGGAGATCGAGGCTGGGCATGCGGGTGCCGAATATCTCGACGAGATCGCCGTGAATGGTGTTGACGCCCCGCAGACCGATCCATCCCGTGGCGACAAGGATGATCGTCAGGCTGAGGAAGGCGGCGAGCAGCCGGGCGCCGATGCGTGTGTCCTTGAGCAGGCTCATGGGTCCCTCCCCTGGGGTTTACTTGAGCTTGTCCACGTCGATGCCGATGACCAGCACGCCGATGGCCGCGCCGTCATCGAGCACGGGGACGGATACCTGGACCGTGTAGGCCTGCGCGCTCTTGTCGAACTCCACGTCGGCCACGTAGACGGTGCCCGCGCCGCCGGTGAAGCACTTGCTGAACTTGGCCTCGTCGCCCTGCCAGTAGTCCGAGGTCTTGTCGGTCATGGCCACGTTGGCCCCCTGGTTGTCCGTGAGGAACAGCTCAGCGTAGTAGGGGGCGCTCTTTTGAATCTCGCGCAGGCGCTTGGCCGCGGCGTTGCTCAGGATCGCCGTCATGAAGTCGTCCGTCCCGGCGGTGGCCATCCACTTCTTGTCCAGCTCCTTGATCTTGTCGAGGGTCTTTCCTTTGGCGTTTTCCGCCTTGACCGCCTCGACCAGGGCCGGATCGACGCCGAGCTTGGCCAGCTCCCCGTGCGCCAGGTCAACGACCTTCTGCGGCGCCTTTTCCGCAGCCATGGCTGCGATGGAGATGGACAGCAGCAGAAAGGCTGCCACTGACAGAATGTGAAACGCTCTCTTGCACATGGGAACCTCCCCTTGCCGGAGTTACGGATGGACAGGGAAAGGCCCCTGCCCGGAGAATGGACCTTCCATTCCAATCGTATCCCTTAGCAAAGCGGAGCAGAATGGGGGATTATATTTATTTATGCCGCTCCGCTTCCCTGGGGGAGGGGCAAAAAAAGAGGCGGAGGATTGCTCCTCCGCCCCATCGGATGCGCGGTTTTCCAGACTAGTCGTTCAGCGCCTCGTAGACCTTGCCCACCAGCTTCTCGGAGGGGGTCAGGGTCTTCTTGCCCGGCTCCCACTTGGCGGGACAGGCCTCGGCGGGCTTGTCCTTGAGGTAGACGTTGGCCTTCATCTTGCGAAGCAGTTCGTCGGCATTGCGGCCCACGTTGTAGAAGTTGACTTCGGAGCCGACCAGCACGCCGTCGGGGTTGATGACAAAGGTGCCGCGCAGGGCCAGACCGGTCTCGTGGTCGTAGACGCCGAAGTAGCGGGAGACCTTGCCCGTGGGGTCGGCGGCCATCTTGTAGGTCACGTTCTGCAGCAGCCGCTCGTCCTGCTTCCAGGCCATGTGGCAGAACTTGGTGTCCGTGGACACGGAGACGACCTCGCAACCGAGTTCCTTGAGTTCCTGGAACTTCTCGGCCAGATCGGCCAGCTCCGTGGGACAGACGAAGGTGAAGTCGGCCGGGTAGAAGACCAGCACCACCCACTTGCCGCCCTTGCGCAGCTTCTTCAGCTCGATCTCGCCGAAACCGCCTTCCGCGGGGTCGTAGACCTCCATCTTGAAGTTCTCGACCTCCCTGCCGATCCGGGCGTGCTCGTCGCAGCAGCAGCGGTCGTGGTCATGTCCGTGGTCGTGACAGCACTTTTCATCCTTGCTCATGTCTATGGTCCTCCATGGGGATGTGATGACGTTAGAGGGATATGCCAAACTCCAGTGTAGTATGCATAAGTGGCGGAGTCGTCAAGCGAAAACGATTTGTCCGGAAGAGCACGACCCAGGGTCGGGAGAGGCCCTTTCCCCGGCCTTGCGGTCGCCCGGCTCTGCGTGTAACCATGTTGTCACGCACGGGCCGTATATACGCGTCAGACGCGCTGCGTCCCAAGAGAGTGCGCAAGGAAACACGGCAGTTGCCCTACAGCAGGCCAGCCTTGCTCCGCCGCGTGCGGCGGGGCGACCTTCCGGAAGGCGGGACCGGCATTCCGGTCGGCCTCCGGCCGCCAGACCCCCGGCGCGGGGAGAGGGGCTTCGTTCCCCGCATCGCCGCGCCCCGCCCCCCCCAGAACCAGGCACAGTCCCGCGCCGCCAGGCGTCCGGTCCGGCCCGCCGCCTCCCCTCCTGCGGGGCGCGCGCGGGCCTTGGCCGTTCCTTCAACCACAGCATCGGAGACGGCATGCAGCCCATGAAGAAACAGTTCATCGTGGACACCAACGTTCTGCTTGAGGACCCGCAGGCGCTCCTGCAATTGCGAAACGGTGTCGAGAACGACGTCTTCATTCCCTACCATGTGCTGCTGGAGCTGAACAAATTCAAGAAGGACCCGCGCCTCGGCCACATCGTCTCGCGGGTGGTCAAGGTCCTTTCCGAGCACCCGGGCGACTTCAAGATCCTCAAGGCCGAGAAGATCGCCGACGCCTTCGACGGCCACGTGGACAACTTCATCCTCGACGAGATTTCGGACTCGGGGATCGAGAAGCCCATCCTGGTCACCAACGACAAGCTGCTGCAGCTGCAGGCCGCGAGCAAGGGCATCGACAGCGAGGCCTACAAGGAATCCGTGCCCTTCAAGTCCGAGGCCGAGTACTACACCGGCTTCATGGAGAACGGCTCCGGCCCCATCGCCAACTCCTTCCGCTGGGTGGAGGGCCGCCCGGTCTTCCACGGGCCGGAGGGCGAGAAGGTCATCAGCTACCAGCACAAGATCTGGAACGTGACCCCGCGTAGCGTGTACCAGAATCTGGCCCTGGAGCTGCTCACCAACGAGCGCATCCCCGTGGTCTCCATCCAGAGCGAGGCGGGCTACGGCAAGAGCTTCCTGGCCCTGGCCGCGGCCCTGCACCTGGTCCTGGAGCGCAAGACCCACCAGAAGATTTACGTGGTCAAGCCGATGTACGAGATCGGCCAGAAGCTGGGCTATCTGCCGGGCAAGGTCGAGGAGAAGATGGAGCCCTACACGCGCTACATCGCGGACCTCATCGTCAAGCTGCACGCGCTACGGCCCGCCAACCGGCTGTTCGTCAACGCCGAACTCTACCCGCCCCTCTTCGACCTCAAGAAGTTCGAGCTGCTGCCGTTGGCCTACATCCGGGGCATGACCATCGAGAACGCGGTGGTGATCATCGACGAGATGCAAAACCTTTCGCGCACCGAGACGCGGGCGCTGCTCTCGCGCATGGGCGAGGGCGTGAAGTGCGTCTGCCTGGGCGACACGCGCCAGATCGACAATCCCTACCTCTCGCAGGAGAACAACGGGTTGAACTGGGTGGTCAAGAAGTTCAAGGGCTCGGACATCTACGCCCACCTCGTGCTCAAGGGCGAGAAGTCGCGCGGCCCGATCACCGACCTGGTGATCAGGAGCGGGCTGTAGCGGGGTGCGAGGCGCAACGCAGCGGTCTCTTGACGGCCGCCCGGCGAGTGGATAAGTAAACCTCCCTTGTCCGCCAGCTTAGCTCAGTTGGTAGAGCAGCTGATTCGTAATCAGCAGGCCTGGGGTTCAAGTCCCCAAGCTGGCTCCAGCGAAATCAGGAGGTTGCAGAGAAATCCGCAGCCTCCTTTTCTCTTCTTCGGCCCCTAGGTGTCCGTTCAGGTGTCCGTTCCGCTGAAAGCCCGTTCATGCCGATTTGTACTCTGCCTAGAGTCCAGTCTGAACGTTGACAGCACCTGCGAGCCCGAATAATTTGCCGCACATACAAGTCCGAACCCGGCGGACTCTAATTATTTCGGGCACAAAAAGCGCTTAGCGCTTCAAACGCCAGCGGCTACGGCTGCTCGCACACCAAACCGCACGGAAGCCCCGTGTGACGAAAGCCACCTAAGTGGCTAGAAATGGCAGGCGGAGTTCTCTTCCTGCCTCACCCACTCGGCCCAACTTAGGATCGGGTGACAAACGGTACCCCCCCCAACCGCCTCCCGCGCGTCTGTTTTACGACGGCACGGAGGAATACAGACGCGCGCAGCGCGTCGTAATCGATGCGCACGCAAGTGCGCCACATTTATAGTCTTTTTCTCTCGCCTGGCGTCGGGGAAAGACTATATCAAATCCTGACGGCGTTTTCCCCGTCAGGCCAATCCCCAATCCCCACCCTATGTTAGCGGGCGTCACCAATGTCGTCCGAATAAAATACCCTGTCCGGGTCGCTTCCGCGCGGGCTAACGCCTGCGCGAGGTAAGCTGAAGCTTACCTGCGGCCACCCCCACATTGACCTTATCGCCTGCGCGCAAGCGCCGGGGTATGCCCTATTTAGGAGGATTTTATGGGACCGAAATCGTGTCTCTTATACGCTGCGCATTCCGCAATCAGGAGCCACGGCGGCAGCGGAAAGACAAAGAAAAATCACATCGCGGAGATTCGTCGCTTCACGCATGTTCTGGCTCTTAAACGTCTTGGTGTACAGAAATGGAGGAATCTCAGCATGCGACATGTAAGCATTGTTGTTCATCATTGGCGCAGCATTGATAAATTGTCCGTTGCAACCATCAAGGAGTACCTCTCGACCGTGCGAATTTGCTGCCATTTTTATGGCAATGAGCGCGTAGCCAACAGCACCAACGATGATTTTGGGATCGAAAATCGCGAATACGTGACCAATCATGACAAATCTTTGCGCCAGGAAGTCTTTGATGCAGCTATTTCTACGTTGCGTAATGGCAACGAAAACGATCAGCGCATCGCTGCGCAGATGATGTTGCAGCGCGAACTCGGGTTGAGGTTTGAGGAATCTACGAAGTTCGATCCCCGGCGTAGCGTGCTGCATGACGGCCGGATCCTCGTTTCGTCCGGAACCAAGGGCGGCCGGGAGCGCGTCCTTTTGGACGTCTCGCCCAATGCGAGGGCGGCTATCGAGTTCGCCCGCTCCTTGGTCACCAGCCGTGGGTCGCTTATTCCCGCTGACATGCGGGAAGCTCAGTGGCGCAAGCTCGTTTACTCGACTTTGGCCAGGCTCGGCATCACTCGGGCCGGAGCAGGTGCTTCGATGCACGGCAACCGCCACCACTATGCGCAGGCGCGCTACCAGCAGCTCACGGGCTTCCCGCCGCCCTGCAAGTTCCCGGATAAGGAAGCGTTCCGCACCAACGCGGAACGCATGGCTGGCGCGGCCTGGCTCAAGCTCGACCAGGACGCGCGGCAGATCATCAAGGTCGAACTCGGCCACGGTCCCGACCGGGATAGCGTGGTGAGCCAGTATCTCGGTTCGAAATAGACATATGCAGCACGCCCGCACTCCGCCAGTCTGAAGAAGACTGGCGGAGTGCGTAGAGCGTGAGGAAGGAGATGGAGCGGGTGGAGGCGTAGCGCCCGCCGAGAGCGTTACGGCAACAGCGGCAGGCCCAGTTCTGCGAGAAATGCGTTGTGCCTGTCCTTGGCCGCCTTGATCTCCTCCTCCGCCTTGACCAGTTCGGCGTGGACCGCTTTCAGGTCGATCTCCGGTTCCGACTTGGCCGTGCTGACATAGCGGGAGATGTTCAGGTTGTAGTCGTTCTCTTCGATCTCTTCCAGCCCGACCCGCCGGGAATACCGCTCCTCTTCCTTGCGATGCTGGTAGGTGTCGATGATCTTGTTGATGTGCTCGGGGTTCAGATAGTTCTGCCGCTTACCCTTCTCATAGTGCTCTGCGGCGTTGATGATCAGGACGTCATCGGATTTTTTGCATTTCTTGAGCACGAGAATACACACGGGGATACCCGTCGAGTAGAACAGGTTCGCCGGCAGTCCGATCACCGTGTCTATGTGCCCGTCGTCTAGCAGCTTCCTGCGGATCGCCGCCTCCTTGCCACCCCGGAACAGCACGCCGTGGGGCAAGATGATCGCCATCACCCCCTCGTCTTTGAGGTAGTGAAACCCGTGCAGCAGAAAGGCGAAGTCAGCCGCACTCTTCGGCGCTAGTCCGTGGTTCTTGAACCGCATGTCTTCGCCGAGGGTCTCGTTGGGGTCCCAGCGGTAGCTGAACGGAGGATTGGCGACTACCGCGTCGAACGACGGCTTCTTCGCTGGGTTTTGCTCACGGAGCATATCCCAGTCGTTGGTCAAGGTATCGCCGTGAAAAATTTCGAACTCCGAATCCTTCACCCCGTGCAGCAGCATGTTCATGCGGCAAAGGTTGTAGGTCGTGATGTTCTTCTCCTGGCCGTAGATCATGCCGACGCTGCCCCCGGCTTTGACCACGCGGTGGCGGACGTTCAGCAACAGCGATCCCGACCCGCAGGCAAAGTCCAGCACGCTTGCCAGCTTCTTACGGGGGCCGGTCTTGGGGTTCTGGCCGTCGAGGGTGGCGATGGCGGACAGAATGTCGCTTATGCGTTGGGGCGTATAGAACTCCCCCGCCTTCTTGCCCGACCCGGCGGCGAACTGGCCAATCAGGTATTCGTAGGCATCGCCCAGCTTGTCGGAATCAGTCGAGAAGCCCTTCAACCCATCGGCGATCCTCTGGATGATCGTGCAGAGTTTATCGTTGCGGGCCTGGTAGGTCTTGCCCAGCTTCTCCGAGCTGAGGTTGATCTCCGAGAACAACCCGGAAAAGGTGCTTTCGAACGATTCGTTCTCGATATACTTGAAACCCTCCTGCAGCGTATTCAGCAGTTCCGAATCCTGCGTCCGGGCTAAGTTGGCGATGTTCGTCCACAGATGCTTTGGCTTGATGACGTAGTGGGCCTTGCGGCGCATCTGCGTTTCGAACGCCGCGATGTCACCAGAGTTATCAGCATACCACACCGACAGCGGCGTTCGTCCGCCGTTGCCCACCGCATTCGGGTCGGGATAGTCCCGCCCCAGTTCCTTCTTCGCCGCCTGCTCGTAATTGTCCGAGAGATAGCGCAGGAACAGAAACGCGAGCATGTAATCACGGAAATCATCCGCGTTCATCGCGCCGCGAAGCTGATCGGCGATGTTCCAGAGGATTTTGCCAAGTTGTTTCTGGTCGTTTTCAGTCATTGCGCTCTTCTTCCGTATCGGCGTGGTTGAACAATTCTGGGTTGAAGGGGTAACGGCGAATAAAATCATGCAGGATGCGATGAAAATGCTCTTTGTTTTCGTCCATCATCTCGCGCGGTTCATAGAGCGAGTAGTTGCCGTGGCTCAGAAGGTTGATGATGCGGGTGCGTAACACGCCGTCGAGGTCATCCTCGTCTCGCTTGATGCAGTCAGAGAAGTTGGCGTGACCGTGGAAGCTGGCAGTCTTCTCCATGATCCCGCGGAGCATGTTAAAATGATGTGTATAAACTTGGCCGCTGCGATCCGCTTCGTAAAGTTCAGTCAATGCGGCCACGTGATGGAAGAACGGAGTGTCTCTGGTATCGCGGAGCAAGTAACCGCCTGCCCGATCTCTGCATAGGAAATATTTATTGCCCCGTTTCAACTCATTATAGAGCACGTTGAAGAACAATGTGTGATGCGTCGAGATAACCGTCTTTAGTGTGCTATCTTTTTTCTTGAGCATCCTTGCCATATGCGTTGCCACTGCGATGGCGTTCTGTTCGTCAAGAGATGAAATTGGATCGTCAATGTAGATGTATTTGACCCAGCTATAAGGGCCGGTCCCATCGTCATCGAGAGCGAGTTGCACGATGGCCAGAAAGAAGCACCATATGAAGATGTTCTCTTCGCCGCGCGAGATCTTGATGCCGTCCTCAGTCCTGTGACCCTTTCCGTCAGGAACCTCACGCGAGAAGATCACTTCCCACTTTTCGGTATCAATGCGGAAATCGAAATCGACGTATCTGTCGAGCAATGGGCGGATGCGGGTGTCCATCTCCATCTCTTCAAGGCCTGCGAAGAATCTGGAGCCCGCATAGATCTTCAGAGTGCGTTCGCTGTCATTGTCCAGGTCATTGTCCCAGGTGAACAAGTCTTCGGTGAAGGCGTTGAAGTAGAGCGTGTCGCGCTTGTCCGCATCTTCAGCGTCCTTCCCGAGATTCTTGAACTCTGTGGACAGGCGCGTCTTGCCCGTACCGTTATAGGCGTAGAGCAGGATGAATTTCTTGTTCTCCAGCTCATTGCGCAGGTGTTGGGCTAGTGCAGGCAGGTCATTGAAAGAAACAGGTCCAGTCATGGCCTACTGCTCCTCCGGTGCGGGGAAGAGCTGCTGCATCAAGCCGCGCTTGTGGGCTATGAGAGTGGAAATTTTTTGGAATTTAGCGTAAATTAATTCGTCGATAGAAGACAGGCAGCGTGCAATTTTTACTTGTTCTTCAAATTGAACTGGAGAGAGAAACTCTAAATTTTCGAAAGCCTTCTGGCCCAAGGTCTTGTTTCTTCCAGCTCCGCCAGGAGATGCTATACCCAGCAGTTCTTTTCCTTTGTTGGTTAGGAAAAAATACTTGATGAAACCAACATCGGACTTGCCAAGTTTGGCTTTGTACATAGGAAACCGATGAGAAGCGATCATCCCTCTTTCTGCCACCGACGTCACCGCGACAGCTTGTTCCCAAGCAAAAACAATGTTTAACACAAAGGCGTTATCTTCTACCCAAAAGACCCGCTTTTCACCCAGTGCTTTCCCGCGCACAGGCTCTTTGTGAAATATTCCATTCCCATGGGAGCGAATGCCGATCTCCCGATAAGCTTCATTAGCCTTGACTCTTACCGGACTTGCAGACTTTGTGAGTAGGCTGGTTATTTTTCGTTTTTGCCACTCTCCCTTTCCCCGAAACTCCGGAAACCGCAGTCGGGGTTGGGTTTCGCCGGGTTGGGGGAAGAGGCGCTGCATTAGGCCTCTCTTGTGGTCCTTGAGCGCCTCCAGCTTCCGGCCCTCGGCGGTGATCACCTCGTCCAGCGAACTCAGACACTCGGCGATCTTCTGCTGTTCGGCTAGGGAGGGATAAGCAATCGAAATCGTCGAGATTTGGCTAGGGTAAAGGTGAACGACGGTGTCGCCTTGGGCCACCTGAGCAATCATGTACCGAAGGGGACTGTTAAGTAGGTAACTGAAGAATGGTCCGTGTAAATCCGATCGAAGAATGTTGAGGTCGCCACCGAGTGCTACGCCATCGCGCATAACGCACGCCGCAGTTGCAATGTCGGCTCGTGTCTCTCCTGACGCGGGGAGAATGACATCTTCGGCTCGGCTCAGAACAAGGTCTTCAGGTGAAATGTTCGTGTGAGATCGCACCTCGTTAATCACCTCGCCGTAGAGCGTGTAAAGCTCTGCATACCTGATGCAAGGAGTAGCGCCATCCTTCGTAACATCTGCCTTGGAGATTCCTTTTCCCTTGGAGATCGTCGCCACATCCGCGATTAGATCGGATTTCCACTTGCCGCTACTTCGGAACTCCGGAAATCGCCGCTTCGGCGTCAACATGCGTGTGCTCTTCTCCATCGTTTCAGCCTCATTGCTCATATGCGTTCAATCCGGAGATGGTGCGGCCGGTGGCGCGTTTCTTCAGGAGCGGGACCAGGTCGTCCATGAGCGCCAGTTCCTTCTCGCGGCGCTCGCGCCAGCCTAGCCCGAGGGGCTCCATGAGATCGGTGAGCTGTTCGCCGACGAAGATCATAGATTTTCCAGTTTGTCCGGACTCTTCAGTGCCTTCTTCTCGTCGGACGACATGCGGCGCTCGACCTTTTTGACGTCCTCGGCAGGGGGCAGCGCCTCCGGACGAATGCCCCGGCTGAGCAGCGTGTCGCGGACGGCCTGGTTGTTGGTGATGTGCTCGCTGGAAATCTGCGGCTCGCTTCGCATCTGGTGCTCGCGGGCATTGTGGATGGTGATTTCGGTGGCGAAGTCCTTAGCCTTGAGAATGATCGTCGGGGCGAAGTCGGCCAGTGGGCGGGTGTCGGGCACACGCCACTGCGCCTTCATTGCCTGAGTGCTCTTGCCAAAAAGGGCCTGATCGCCTTTGCTGCGGATCAGGGCGAAGTTCTGGTTGCCGCCTGTTTGCTCGAAAATGACTGAGGAGAGTTCTTTCTCGGTCTCGGATAGTTTTTTGCGTGCGGAAACCCGCTCGACTTCCAACAAACGCTGCTCGATAATTTCGGCTCGACGGGTTTGGATGGCAAAATAGGTCTGGGCGAAGGCGATTTCCGGCTTCCTGGGGTCGCCATTCTGGGCGATGAGATAGCAAGCGTAGCGGGTGAGCATGACATCGTCAATCTCGCGCTGGCTGCCTGAGCCTAGTTCGACCATTTTGTTGACGTCAACAAAATGGTTTGAGACCTGATGCCCCGAGACATCGCAAGCCGTTTCCGCCTTTTCAATGGCCTTCATGAAATTGCGCCATTCGGTGTAACCCAGCAGGACCTGAAGATCCCGAGCCAGCCAATATTCCACCCCGCCTTCGGTCTGCTGAGCGTGGCCTTCGAATGTTTCGGTCATTGCTTGAATCTTATTGCTTTCCATCGAATATCCCCTCTGGGATTATTGTTCATATGCGTTCAGTCCGGAGATGCTTCGGCCAGCCGCGCGTTTCTTCAGGAGCGGGACGAGGTTGTCCATCAGCGCCAGTTCCTTCTCGCGGCGCTCGCGCCAGCCTAGCCCGAGGGGCTCCATCAGATCTGTGAGCTGTTCGCCGTCGAAGATCATGCGGTCGAGGATGGCGTCCACAAAGGTTTGCAGCGCCTCGCTCGTCAGGCCGTGCTTGCCCGCGACGGCGGCGAGTTCGGCGGCGTGGCGCTCGTCCTTGAAGCGCTGATAACCGTTGCGGACCTGCTCCTCGGTGAGGGGCTGGCCGGTTTCGAGCGTCCGGACGTAGTCGGTGATCTCGTCAAGCTCGTCCATGAACTTGGCGTCGGAACGGATGAGACGGATGAGCTGATCGCGGCTCATTTCCTGCTGGGCCGGTGTTTTCCCGCTGAAACGGGCGATGAGGTTCATGATGTAGTCGTAGTCGATATCGGCCGAGGCGAAGAGGACGAACTCGAAATCGAGCTGGTCGATCGCATCCTGCGTGGCGCTGTCGCCGCCCCCGGCAGTGTCGCCGCCGGGCTTGTCCTGTTTGGATTTAAGGCGTTTGGCGGTTTCGAGATAGACGCCCCGGAAGGCGCGGGCGTCGTCCCTGGAGAGCGTCTGCTCGATCTCCTGGCGCTGCTCGTCGGTGAGGTCGGTGTACTGGTCGAGCTGTGTTGTAAGGCGCTGGACCTCTTTGAACTGCTTGACGAAGGCGGCGCGGGCGTCGTCACCCTTGAGGTTGGGGACGGCTTCAGGGCGCGGGTCGAGGCCCTGGGACCGGAGGAACTCGTCCAGTTCCCGCCTGGCGGCCTTGAGCTGTTCGATCACGACAGAAGCCTTGTCGACAAGCCAGATTTCCTTCGCCCGTTCGACTCTTACGCCGGAGAACAGGGTGATGGCTTCATCGACTTTGTCCTGTTGGCCGCGGAAGTCGAGGATATGGCCGTAGGGCTTGGCGGCGTTGAGGACGCGGTTGGTGCGAGAGAAGGCCTGGATGAGACCGTGATGCTTGAGATTTTTGTCGACGTAGAGGGTATTGAGGTATTGGGCGTCGAAGCCGGTCAGGAGCATGTCGACGACGATGGTGATGTCGATCTTCTCCGCGCCTTTTTTGGGGAGGTCACGGTTGGGGTATTGCTGGTCCTTGATGCGCTTCTGAACGTCCTGGTAGTAGGCGTCGAACTCGCCGATGGAGTGATTCGTGCCGTAGCGGGCGTTATAGTCGGCGATGATGGCCTTGAGGGCTTCCTTTTTCTTCTCCGGTTCCTGCAGGTTGTCTTCGAGTTCCTGGGGCAGGTCTTCCTGGAGCTGTCTGACATCGGGGTTGCCCTCGGCGGGCGGTGAGAAGACGGCAGCGACCTTGAGGGGGACGAAGTCGGGATCGCCAGCCTGGCGCTCAGCCTGGACCTGCTTGAAAAGCTCGTAGTACTCGATGGCGTCATTGATCGAGGCCGTGGCGAAGAGCGCGTTGAAGCGGCGCTCACCGGTGGCGGCGTCGTGCTTGGCGAGGATGGCGTCAATGACGGCGCGTTTGGCCAGAGTCTCGCCGGGCCTAGGCGGGTTTTCGCCGTCGGGCTTGAAATAATCCACGTGGAAGCGAAGGACGTTTTTATCCTCGATGGCGTGGGTGATGGTGTAGGCGTGGAGTTCGCTCTGGAAAAGGTCCTGGGTGGTGCGGAGCGTCTGGACGTCGCCTTCGATCTGCCGGGTAATGGCGTTTTCAGGGAAGATCGGCGTGCCGGTGAAGCCGAAAAGTTGAGCCTTGGGGAAGAAATTCTTGATGGTCTGGTGGGTCTGGCCGAACTGGGAGCGGTGGCATTCGTCGAAGATGAAGACCATGCGCTTGTCGCTGAGCGGTTCGAGGCGCTGCTTGAACGTGGCCTTGCCGTTTTTCTTGTCGGGCTTGTTGTATTTGCTGGTTTCGTCGAGAGCGAGGCCGAGCTTCTGGATGGTGGTGACGATGACCTTGTCGGCGTAGTCGTCGGAGATGAGACGGCGGACAAGCGCGGCGGTGCTGGTGTTTTCCTCGACGCAGCCTTCCTGAAAGCGGTTGAACTCCTCGCGGGTCTGGCGGTCGAGGTCTTTGCGGTCGACGACGAAGAGACACTTGTGGATGTCGGGGTTGAGTTTGAGGAGTGTGGAGGCCTTGAAGGAGGTAAGAGTCTTGCCCGAGCCGGTGGTGTGCCAGATGTAGCCGTTGCCAAGGTTCTCGCGGATGCACTGGTCGATGGCTTTAACGGCGTATATTTGGTAGGGTCGCATCATGAGCATCTTTTGCTCGGAGGCGACGAGAACCATGTAGCGGTTGATGGTTGTGGCGAGAGTACACTTGGGCAGGAAGGACTCGGCGAAGTCGTCGAGGTGGGTGATCTTGGTGTTGTCTTCGGCGGCGTGCTGGTAGATGGGCAGGAAGTTTTCATCGGCGTCGAAGGCGAAATGACGATCGTTGTTATTGGCGAAGTAATAGGTCTCGGTCTGGTTGGAGACAATGAAGAGCTGGACGAAGCAAAGAAGGGTCTTGGTATAGCCGTTGCCAGGATCCTTTTTGTAGTCGACTACCTGCTGCATGGCCCGGCGGGGGCTGATGCCGAGGTTCTTGAGTTCGATCTGGACGGCGGGGATACCGTTGATCAGTAGCATCACGTCGTAGCGTTGAAAGCTGTTGTCGGTGTTGATGCGGAGCTGGTTGACGACCTCGAAGGTGTTTTTGCACCAGTCCTTGATGTTGACGAGGGTGTAGTTGAGCGGGGTGCCGTCGTCGCGGGTGAAGCCGTTGATCTCGCGAAGCAGGGTCGCGGCAGTGAAGACGTTAGGGGTGATGATCTCGTCGAGGAGGCGCTTGAATTCGCCGTCGGTGAGCTGGACGCGATTGAGGGCCTGGAAGTGCGCGCGGAAGTTGCCTTCGAGGGCGGCGCGGTCGCGGATGTCGGGGCGGTGAGTATATTTGAGCTCGGTCAGTTTACCGATCAGTGCTTGTTCGAGTGCTTGTTCGGTCATTGTCTCTTCTCTTATTCAGCGATCGCGCAACGGGAAGTTTGTCCATGCCCGCGAGAGAGGCCAACTCATCCAAGTCGGTCCTAGCTGGTTCTAGTTGGAAAGTGATAGGCGACCCGGTGCCAAGGGTCAACGTTCAGGGCGAGTTGACGTGGAGAAGACAGGTGCGCAGCGCCGAAGATGACGGACGGCGCGCACGATGCGCGCTTTCGCCTTCAACCTCGATCATGCCCCGGCGCCGCGCATCCGAAACCTATAGCGGGCCATTGGGTACGACCGTTGATTCAACTCTCGCCTTCATGGAAGCGCCCCTCCATCCAAGCAACAAGATCCTCGGCAAAGTACGCCACTTTTTTGCCAAATTTTACCCGTCGAGGACCGATTCCCGCAGAGTCATAATTGGCCAGCGTCCTCGGATTCAAGAGCCCTCCGGAGAATTTCCCAACTTCGCTGCGGGCGACGATAGCGCTCGGCCACTTCTGCGCTAGAATCTGAAAATTTCCGCTCACCATGTCCTCCTCGGGCCATTAGTGAGCCAACCGTATCTTGCTTCTTCATGGGCCGGGCGCACGAGAAGGGGCTTTTTTCATGCTTTCTCGGCACAGCACCGTGATTCCGACACCAAAATGAGCCCTTGGGTGTACCCCACCTAAGCACCGACTCTCAGCGGGCCGTGAGAGGGGCAGAACCTTACCCGCCTTGCCTCTGTCTCAGGAATCCAGGGCAGCCCACAGTGGCTTCTTCACTCGTGATGTGCCGGGCGACTTCGGCCGTGCGGCATTTGAGTGCGGGCGGATATATACCTCTATCCGCCGCAGAGGCGTGGTCGGGCTATTTCGCTGCCCGCAAAGGGATCACCTTCCCGATCTGCTCGGCCGACGTTTCATCAGGCATGGGGGCGGGCGTCTCACCAAGGGCTAGCGCCAGAAGGCGGTCCCATCGGGCCATGACAGCGCGCTTTTCTTCAAGGTGCTGCGCCCGGTCGTAGTGCTTCTGACCGACGCTGTTTCCGAAACCGTGATTGAAGTGTCGGTCTAGCACTCCGTCATCCTCGCCTGCTTCTGATAGCCAGGTGCGGGATGTGCGCCGCAGGTCGCGCGGCGACCACGGAGCCATGCCAAGGCGCTCGGCAATGCGGTGGGCCGCGCGGTTCAGGCTCGTGCAGGGCATGTGCGCCTCGGGCTTCCCACGTTTCGGGAACAGGAAGTCGGAGTCTCCGGCCACGTGCAGAGCTTCCCTCAGGATAGCGCACGCACGTTCGCTCAGGGGGACCACGTGCTCCCGGCCGTTCTTGACTCTCTCGGCTGGAAGAGTCCAAAGGCGGGCATCAAGATCGAACTCCGTCCGTCGCGCGAAGACGACCTCTTGAACGCGTTGGCCGCCCACGGCCAGGATGAGCTTCAGGGCAAGCCCGGTCTGCTGTTCGCAATCAGATATCCCGTGCCAGACGCGCCCCACTTCGCTCGAAGAGAGGTGCCTCTCACCCGCACAGAAGGCGTCCGGGTCCCTTGGCACGGCGGCTGCGGGGTTCGAGGTTAGCTCGAAGCTGACGTCCTGTCGTGGCCGCGTATAGCTGAATTCATCGCCCATGCCGAAAGCGAACGCGCTATGCAGATACGACCGCAGATGCGCGGCCATACTCGCTCCACGGGCGTGAGCTGCGCGGAGAATCCGTTGCACGTCGCGCGGGGAGACTTCCGCTGCCTTCGTGTCCGGGCCGAGGGCCTGAACTGCGGCATATCTGCCGGTGATAAGTGCGCGCTCCACAACGGGCCAGGAGCGTTTGCGTTTTTTCCGCAGGTGCTCGACGTAGGCCCCGAAGAGGTCCAGCACTGTTCCACGTTCGTTGGCGATCCGTTCGGCTTCGCGCCGCGCGGCCTCCCGACGTTCCCTCTCGGTCCTTGGGTCCAGGCCTTCTCGGATTTGCCGCGAGTATTCAGCGAAGGTTTTGACCACGGCCTCAAGGTGCGCAAGCGCTTCGTCGCGTCGCCCAGGGCTTTCGATGGCCGCAATGTCGAGCCTGTCCACGGCCATGCGGTGACGTTGGCCTCCATGACGCCATTCGCAGAACCATGCGCCGGAAGGTTCGCCCCTCGCGCCCGGGCGAATGCGAAGCACGAGCGAGCCGCCGCCCTTGGACTCGACATGGGCCGCCAGAGTTTTGGTCTCGCCCTTCCGTCCGCAGGCAATCGCACCTCGGATTTTGGCTATCGAAAGCACGCTTTTTACCCCGTTTTGAGGTGTCCGTTCAGGTGTCCGTTTCTCCGAAAATGTGTCCCTTCAGGTGTCCGTTTCACACCTTTTCACAACCTGTCACAGCGTGTCAAAAAGTAATTTTTAATCAATTATTTTAAAGTATTATTGTGATAATGCGTGACGGATTGTGAAGGATAAAAATAATGATTCGTAATCATCAGGCCTGGGGTTCAAGTCCCCAAGCTGGCTCCAGAGACGACGAAGCCCCCGCGACGACTGTCGCGGGGGCTTTTTTCACGCCTCGGTTCAGGACGCTACGTGCCCTTGGGCAGGGGCAGGCCGAGGGCCTTGGCCACACCCGCGCCGTAGGCCGGGTCGGCCTTCAGGCAGTTGCCGATGTGGCGCAGCTTGATCTCCTTGGGCGCGTCGCCCATGGCCCGGGCCGTGTTGCCGAACAACGCCTCCTGCTGCTCCTTGCTCATGAGCCTGAAGAGCTTGCCGGGCTGGGAGTAGTAGTCGTCGTCCTCGCGGTGGTTCCAGTGCGCGGCCGCGCCGGACAGGGCCAGAGGCGGCTCCATGTACTCGGGCTGCTCCTGCCACTCGCCGTAGCTGTTGGGCTCGTAGGCCAGGATGCTGCCGTGGTTGCCGTCCACACGCATGGCGCCGTCGCGGTGGTAGCTGTGCATCGGGCAGCGCGCCGCGTTGACCGGGATCAGGTGGTGGTTCACGCCCAGGCGGTAGCGCTGCGCGTCGCCGTAGGAGAAGAGCCTGCCCTGGAGCATCTTGTCGGGCGAGAAGCTGATGCCCGGGGGCACGTTGGCCGGATTGAAGGCCGCCTGCTCCACCTCGGCGAAGTAGTTCTCCGGGTTGCGGTTCAGCTCCAGCACGCCCACCTCCATGAGCGGCGCGTCCTTGTGGTACCAGACCTTGGTCAGGTCGAAGGGATGGTAGGGCAGCTTCTCGGCCTGCTTCTCGGTGAGGACCTGCACGTACATGGTCCAGCGCGGAAAATCGCCCTTCTCGATGCTCTCGTAGAGGTCGCGCTGGTGGCTCTCGCGGCACTTGCCCACGAGCGCCTCGGCCTCGGCGTCCGTGAGGTTCTTGATGCCCTGCTGGGTGTGGAAGTGGAACTTCACCCAGTAGCGCTCGTTCTTGGGGCTGATGAAGCTGAAGGTGTGGCTGCCGAAGCCGTGCATGTGGCGGTAGGAGGCCGGGATGCCGCGGTCGCTCATGACCACGGTGACCTGGTGCAGGGCCTCGGGCAGGGAGGTCCAGAAGTCCCAGTTGTTCTTGGCGCTGCGCATGTTGGTGCGCGGGTCGCGCTTCACGGCGTGGTTCAGGTCCGGGAACTTCAGCGGATCGCGCAGGAAGAAGACCGGGGTGTTGTTGCCCACCAGGTCCCAGTTGCCCTCCTCGGTGTAGAACTTGATGGCGAAGCCGCGGATGTCGCGCTCGGCGTCGGCCGCGCCGCGCTCCCCGGCCACGGTGGAGAAGCGCAGGAAGAGGTCGGTCTTCTTGCCGACTTTCGAGAAGATCTTGGCGCGGGTGTACTTGGTGATGTCCTTGGTCACGGTGAACGTGCCGTAAGCGCCGGACCCCTTGGCGTGCATGCGGCGCTCGGGAATGACCTCGCGGTCGAAGTGGGCCAGCTTCTCCAGGAACCAGACGTCCTGCAGGAGCTGCGGCCCGCGGGGCCCGGCGGTGAGCACGTTCTGGTTGTCGGGCACCGGAGCGCCTGCGTTGGTGGTCAGCTTCTTCTTCCTGGCCATGGTCTCCTCCTTGCAAAGCCGGTTTTTGCAGTCTTTTGTCGATATTTTGCGGGAACGGTACCACGGGGAGAAGAATACGCACAAGCGAAAGCGCCTTCTTTCACCCCTTATGGAGAATCATTTTCCAAAAATACTCGCTATTGTCAACCGCCGAAAAAAAATTTCAGCCGCGGCAGGCGGGGCAGAGGCCGAAGATGTCGAAACGGTGGCTGCTCACGGAGAACCCCGCCCTTTGGGCCAGTTCCGCGGCCAGGGCCTCCAGGGCCTCGGGGCCGTCGCCCGCGGGGTCCATGATGGCCCCGCAGCGGGTGCAGATGAGGTGGGGGTGGGGGCGCGGCCGCAGGCCGTCGAAACGGCTGCCCTGTTCGCCGAAGGCCAGCTCCAGCACCTCGCCCTGCGATTTGAGCAGGTGGACGGTCTTGTAGACCGTGGCCAGGCTGGTGGTGGGAAAATCGGGCAGGATCTCCTGGTGCAGCTGCTCCACCGAAGGATGTCCCGGGTGGTTCACCAGCGCGCGCACGATGGCCAACCGCTGCGGCGTGAGACGGAGCCCCCTGGCGCGCAGCCGTTCGAGCAGTGTTTCGAGGCGGTTCGACGGTTCCATTCACATCGCTGCCGGAGAGAAAGATTTTCTTCAAATATCATTTAGCCGCCGGGCGGACGGACGTCAACCGTCCCCGGGGGGCGTCCTCGGCCGACATGTTGTTCTTCATCGCCCCTCCACGCTTGGCGTTCCGGCCCGTTCCGGTCCCGATCCGCGCCCGTGGCGTTCAGAAAACGCCTCGGACCACGCCCTTTCGCGGCAAGGAGTTGTGCATTCCAGCGACCTTCTGCTAAGGAAGCACAGCCGAAGGCCTGTCGTCAGGGCTCTGCGGCGTTTCGCGGCACTGACCCGAGCATTGGAAGGCATAAAGATGCATACCGTAAAGACCCCGGCCTCCTGGCTGCTCCTTGTCCTGCTCTGCCTTCTCGCGGCCGCGGGCTGCGAGAAGAAGAAGGAAGCCCCGGCGGCCAAGGCCGTGCGGGTGGGCATCGTGGCCGCGCGCAGCGGCGACGCGGCGCTCTCCGTGGGCGGCGTGGGCCACGTCCAGGCCATGAACTCCGTGGCGGTGCAGTCCCAGGTCACGGGCGTGCTCAACGCCCTGCTTTTTACCGAAGGCGCGACCGTGAAGAAGGGGCAGCTCCTGGCCCGCATCGACCAGGCGCCCTTCCTGGCCGCCCTGCACCAGGCCAAAAGCGCCCTGGAGCGGGACGCGGCCCAGGCCGAGCAGGCCAAGCGCGACCACGCGCGCTACAAGGACCTCGTGCAGCGCGAGGTGGTCAGCCAGGACGAATACGAGCAGCGCCGCACCCAGTACCTCTCCGCCGAGGAGCAGGCCCGCGCCGACAAGGCCGCCGTGGAGGCCGCGCAGATCAACCTCGGGTACTGCGACATCTACGCGCCCCTCGACGGCGTGGTCGGCTACCAGCAGGTCGACCCGGGCAACACGGTCAACGCCTACAAGGACACCATCCTGACCATCAACCAGGTGCAGCCCATCGTGGTGCGCTTTTCCGTGAACGAAGGGGACCTGCCCCTGGTGCGCAAGCACTTCTCGGCCGGACAGCTCCCGGCCACGGCCCGCCCGGCCAAGTCCGAGGGCGACGCGGCCGAGCAGGGCGTGCTCACGGCCATGGACAACGCCGTGGACCCGAAGACGGGCATGATCACGCTGCAGGCCCAGTTCGACAACACAGGGCTCACGCTTTGGCCGGGCGAGTTCGTGCAGGTGGACGTGATCCTCTCCACGGAACAGAGCCAGGTGCTGATCCCCACGGACGCCCTGATCCGGCGGCAGGACGGCGACTTCGTTTTCGTGGCCGCCGCGGACGACAAGGCGGAACTCCGAAAGGTCAGGCCGGGCCGGACCGTGGGTTCCGAGATCGTCATCGCCGAAGGGCTGGCCGCGGGCGAACGCATCGTGGCCGACGGCCTGGTCCAGGTCTACCCCGGGGCGCTGCTGGAGGCCAAGGACGCGCCCGCCCCGGCCGCCGCCCAGGGAGCGGAGAAGGGCAGCGCGCAATGACCGGCGCATTCATCCGGCGACCGGTCGCCACCACGCTGATCACCTTCGGCCTCATCTTCATGGGCATCACGGCCTACCTCACCCTCCCGGTGAGCGAGATGCCGGCCATCGACTTCCCCACCATCCAGGTTTCGGCCCAGTTGCCGGGCGCGGACCCCGAGACCATGGCCTCCTCCGTGGCCACGCCCCTGGAGAAGCAGTTCGCCACGATCTCGGGCATCAACTCCATGAGTTCGGTGAACACCCTGGGCTCCACGACCATCATCCTGCAGTTCGACCTGGACCGGAACATCGACGGCGCGGGCTCGGACGTGCTCACGGCCATCTCCGCGGCCCAGGGCTTCCTGCCGAACAACATGCCCAACCCGCCGACCTACCAGAAGGTCAACCCGGCCGACGCGCCGGTGCTCTACATCGGCCTGAGTTCCGAGACCCTGCCGCTGTACACGCTCACGGACTACGCCAAGACCTTCGTCTCGCAACGCATCTCCATGGTCCCGGGCGTGGCCCAGGTGGCCATCTACGGCGACCAGACCTACGCCCCGCACATCCGGCTCGATCCGGACAAGCTCGCGGCCCTGGGGCTGGGCGTGAACCAGGTGGTGGAGTCGTTCCAGGCGCAGAACGTCAACCTCCCCGTGGGCTCGCTCTACGGCAGCGTCAAGCTGTACACCATCAAGGCCCGGGGCATGCTCATGCAGGCCGCGGACTACGCGCGGCAGATCGTGACCTGGCGCGGCGACAAGCCGATCCGGCTCTCGGACATCGGCGGCGCGGTGGACTCCACGGTCAACGACCACAACATCTCCTACCACAACACGACGCCCGCCCTGACCCTGGCCGTCCGCCGCCAGCCCGGCACCAACACCATCGAGCTGGTGGACAGCATCAAGGACATGCTGCCCTCCATCCAGAGCACCCTGCCCAGTTCGGTGAAGATGGAGGTCATGTACGACCGCTCCGAGACCATCAAGGAGTCGGTGGACGACGTGAAGTTCACCCTGGCCCTGTCCATCTCCCTGGTCATCGTGGTGGTCTACCTCTTCCTCAAGAACATCCGGGCCACGGTCATCGCCTCCCTGGCTCTGCCCACGGCGATCATCGGCACCTTCGCGGTGATGAAGGTGGCGGGCTTCTCCCTGGACAACCTCTCGCTGCTGGCCCTGATCCTGGCCGTGGGCTTCGTGGTGGACGACGCCATCGTCATGCTGGAGAACGTGGTCCGGCACATGGAGATGGGCAAGAAACCCATGCAGGCCTCCCTGGACGGCGCGCAGCAGATCGGCTTCACCATCATCTCCATGACCCTCTCCCTGGCCGTGGTCTTCGTGCCCATCATGTTCATGGCGGGCATCCTGGGCCGCATCCTGAACGAAATGGCCGTGACCATCACCATCGCCATCATGGTCTCCGGCTTCGTCACCCTGAGCCTCACACCCATGCTCTGCAGCCGCTTTTTGAGCGCCCACTCGCGCATCGGCGAGTCCGGCCGCTTCTTCAGCGCCGTCGAGGGGCTCTACAAGAAGAGCCTGCACTTCGCCCTCTCCCACCGCTTCGCCACGCTCATGCTCTCCATCGCCCTGCTCGGCGTGACCATGTGGCTCTTCGTCATCGTACCCAAGGGCTTCATCCCGACCACGGACACCGGCCTGATCTACGGCTACGCCCAGGCCGAACAGAGCGCCTCCTTCGACACCATGAAGGAGCGCATCCTGCGCGTCACCGGCACGATCGCCGAGGACCCGGACGTGTTCAAGGCGCTGGGCGTGGTCGGCGTGGGCGGCCCCAACACCTCCATGAACAACGGCGCGTTCTTCACCATGGTCAAGCCGTCGGACGAACGCGCGGACAAGGCGGACATCGACGAGATCCTGGCCCGCCTGCGGGCCAAGCTCTCCTCCATCTCGGACCTCCGCCTGTTCATGTACAACCCGCCGTCCATCCAGATCGGCGGCCGCTCCACGCGCGCCCTCTACCAGTTCACCATGCTCGCGCCCGACTCGGACACGCTCTACGCCGCCGCCCGCAAGATGGAGGCGAGCATGCGGCAGTTGCCCGGGCTGCGCGACGTGAACTCGGACATGCAGATCGACGGGCCGCAGCTCGTCATCGACATCGACCGCGACAAAGCCGCCAACCTCGGCATCTCGGCCGCGGCCATCGAGAACACGCTCTGGTCCGCCTACGGCTCGCGCCAGATCTCCAACATCTACGCCGCCACGGACACCTACCGCGTGGTCATCGAGGTCGCGCCGGAGTTCCAGCAGCGGCCCGACCTGCTCTCCAAGCTCTACGTGCAGCCCGACCTCGAGGCGGGCGCGCGGACCCCGGTGCCCCTGGACAGCCTGGTGCGCATCACCGAGGGCGTGGGGCCGATCACCGTGAACCACACCGGCCAGCTGACCTCCGTGACCATCTCCTTCAACCTGGCCGACGGCTATTCCCTGAGCCAGGCCGTGGACGCCGTCACCGCCCTGGCGCAGAAGGAGGCCCCGGCCGAGGTCAATTACCGTTTCGAGGGCCAGGCCACGGCGTTCAACGAATCCGCGGCCAGCGTGCCGTTCCTGCTGCTCCTGGCCATCGTGATCATCTTCATCATCCTGGGCGTGCTCTACGAGAGCTTCCTGCATCCCGTGACCATTCTCTCCGGCCTGCCCTCTGCGGCCCTGGGCGGCCTGATCACGCTGCTCGTCTTCGGCCGCGACCTGGACATCTACGGCTTCGTGGGCGTGATCATGCTCATCGGCATCGTCAAGAAGAACGCCATCATGGTCGTGGACTTCGCCATCGAGGCGGAGCATTCGGGCAAGTCGCCGGTGGAGGCGGTGTTCGAGGGCTGCGTGGTGCGCTTCAGGCCGATCATGATGACCACCGTGGCGGCCATCGCGGGCATCATGCCCATCGCCCTGGCCTACGGCGCGGGCGGGGCCTCGCGTCAGCCCCTCGGCCTCGTGGTGGCGGGCGGTCTGATCATCTCCCAGGTCGTGACCCTGTATCTCACGCCCGTGGTCTACACCTACCTGGACGAGCTGCAGACCTGGCTGCGCAGGCGCGGCGGAGGCGGGGAAAGCCCCGCCTGACCCGTTGCCTCGCGGGCCGGTCTCGGGTACAAGAACCCCGCCTTCCCCCGGGGGCTTGCGCGACCGGGACACGACGGGAGACAGGGCGCACGGGTATGGCGTACACACGGCGGGACACGGCAGCGGCGGCAGGACGGACAGGATCGATCCGGTCCGTCCCGGCGGTCTGCGCCCTGGCCGGGCTGCTCGTCGGCCTGTTCTTCCTGGCCGCGCCCGCGGCCTTTTCCCAGGACGACGTCATGCGCCTCGACGGCGCGGCCTTCGGAAAGCCCGAGCGCCCGGCCGTCTCCTTCTCCCACGCGGCGCACGCCGCCACCTTCGACTGCACCGCCTGCCACCACGTCTACGAGAAGGGCGCGAACGTCTGGGAGCCGGGTCTGGAGACCTCCTGCGCGGCCTGCCACAAGGCGGACGACTCCGGACGGCTGGGCCTTCGCCACGCCTGGCACGGGCTGTGCCTGGGCTGCCACCAGTCGGTCGGCGCAGGCTCCCCCGGCGCCCCCGTGATGTGCGGCCAGTGCCACCGCGAGCCCCGCGTCCCGGCCACAACCGGAGGCGGCTCGTGACCCGCGCGCTCTACGACCTCTTCGCCGGGCCGCTGGCCCTCGGGGCCTTCGTCGTCTGCCTCGTGGGCCTTGCCGTGCGGGGCGTGGTCTTTCTTTCGCTCATGCGGCGCGAGGCCGCCGCGGTGCCCGAAAACGTCCGCTGGGGCTGGGCCGGGCTCTCCATCCTGCGCTACCTTTTGCCCGTGAACGTCACCAACCGGGTCAACCCCCTGGCCACGGCCGCGGGCTTCGTCTTTCACGCCGCGCTCATCGGCGGCGCGCTCTTCCTGTCGGCCCACGTGGTCCTGCTGGAGCAGGCCTGGGGCCTCTCCTGGCCCGTCCTGCCCGGCCTCTGGGCCGACGTTCTGGCCGCCGCGGCCCTGGCGGGACTCGTGGTCCTGGCGGGCCGCAGGCTGCTCGACCCCAAGCTGCGGGGCCTCTCCGAGCCGCGCGACCTCTGGCTGCTCCTGCTCGTGGCCCTGCCGCCCGCCAGCGGCCTCGCCGCGCACCTCCTGGCGCCCGGCTACGAGTGGTGGATGGTCCTGCACGTGGTCTCGGCCGACGTGCTGCTCGCGGCCATCCCCTTCACCAAGCTGTCCCACGCGCTCCTCTTCGCCCTCTCGCGCGGCGTCACCGGGAGCGACTTCGGCAAACGGAGGGTCGGGCCGTGGTAGTCCACGCCGCCGCGCACGACGCGGACCTCTCGCCGGACGGCGTCGACCGCGCCGCCATCCGCCGCGTGATGCGGTCCAAGGCCGGGGCCAGGCTCTCGCTCTGGCTCTCCATCTGTTCGCGCTGCGGCCAGTGCGCCGAGGGCTGCCACTACTACGCCTCCAATCCCTCGCCCGAGCACGTCCCGGCCTTCCGCCTCAAGCCCCTTTTCGAGCTGTACCGCCGCCAGGGCGAGGTGGACCGGGAATTCCTGGAGCGCCTGCGCGACATCGACTACGGCACCTGCACCATGTGCCAGCGCTGCACCATGTACTGCCCCCACGGCATCGGCATCGCGCCGCTGGTGCACGCCGCGCGAGGCGTGGCCGTGGCCGCGGGCATGATCCCGCAGGGGCTGGCCAAGGGCATGGCCAACGCCCTCGAATTCGGCAACAACCTCGGCGTCACCGAGGAGGAGTTCCTCGAAACGGTGGAATGGCAGCTCGAAGAGCTGCGCGAGGAGATGCCGGACGCCGACGCCCCGGTGGACAAGGAAGGGGCCGAGTTCCTGCTCACCTTCCACCCGCGCGACATCAAGTTCTACCCGCAGAATCTCTTCAACTATCTCAAGCTCTACAACGCCGCACGGGTGGACTTCACCCTCTCCTCGCGCGCCTGGGACTCCACCAACCTCGGCCTGTTCGCGGGCGACGTGCCCACGGCCACGCGGCTCGCGGAACGGGTCGTGGAGGCGGCCGAGGCGCTCAGGGTCAAGGCCCTGATCACCGCGGAGTGAGGGCACTCCATGAAGGCCCTCGGGTTCGAGGCGCCGCGCTGGCTGGGAAGGTCGTTCCCGTTCACGGTCCTGCCGCCGCTCAAGGTCTGGGCGGACAGCTTCGCGGCCGGAAAACTGCCGCTCGTCAAGGGGCACCATACCGGTCCCGTGACCTTCCAGGACTCCTGCAACTTCATCCGCAACGCGGGCTTTTTCGAGGAATCGCGGCTGCTCATGCGCCACGTCTGCACGGATCTGCGCGAGATGCACCCGAACGGCAACCTGACCTACTGCTGCGGCAACGGCGGCGGCCAGGGGCTGATGCCGGAGTACAAGAAGCAGAAGCTCGCGGCCCTCAGGGCCAAAGCCGAGTGCATCCGCGCCACGGGCGCGGAGCTGGTGGTCGTGGCCTGCCACAACTGCGAGGACGGCATCACCGAATGCGTCAAGACCTACGAGGTCGCGGCGCAGGTTGAGCTGTTCTCCGGCTTCCTCGCGGGCTGCATCGACCTCTCAGGCCATACCGCCCAGGACTGAGCCGCCCCCCATCCGGGCCGTCCGCGGCCGCAGCGTCCGCACGGACGCCCCGGCCGCGGCCAGCGCTAGGCCTCCAGCATCTCCTGCATCATGTGCTTGAGCCGTTCGGCCAGCTCGGCCAGGTTCTGCACGGCCTCGCGCGAGGTGCTCATACCCTGGCTGGTCTCGCCCGCGATGGCGCTGACCTGGTCCACGGCGCGGTTAATCTCCTCGCTGGCCGCGGACTGCTGCTCCGCGGCCGAGGCGATGGACTCGGCCTGCAGGGCGTTGTTCTCCATGAGCTGCAGGATCTCCTCCTGCGCCTGCCCCGAGGAGGCGGCCAGACCCGCGCTCTGCTCCACGGCCTGCGCGGCGCTGTGCATCTTGCGGATGTTGCCGCGCGCGGCATCCTGGATGGCGGTGATGCTGGCCTCGACCTCGTGCGTCGCGCCCATGGTCTTCTCGGCGAGCTTGCGCACCTCGTCCGCCACCACGGCGAAGCCCCGCCCCGCGTCGCCCGCGCGCGCCGCCTCGATGGCGGCGTTGAGCGCCAGCAGGTTGGTCTGGTCCGCGATGTCGTTGATCACGCCGATGATTCTGCCGATGGCCTCGACCTGGGACCCCAGGGCGTCCATGCCCTGACGCATCTCCTCGGTCAGGGAACTGACCTCGCCGATGGCGGCCACGGCCTGGCGCACCATCTTCGCGCCGCCGGCCGCCTTGTCCTTGGCCTGGCGCGCGGTCTCCGAGGCGCTGCCCGCGTTGCGCGCCACCTCGGTCACCGTGGCGTTCATCTCCTCCATGGCCGTGGCCGTCTCGGTCATGCGCTCGTTCTGGGCCTCGGCCCCGCGGCTGACCTGGGAGATCATGGCCGCGAGCTGCTCGGCCGCCGCCGCCACCTGGGCGGCCACCTCGTCGGCCTGGCGCGCGGACAGCTCCAGCCGGTCACGGGCGGCGCGGGCGGCGGCCTCCATCTTCGCTGCCTCGGCCCGGGCGGCCTCGGCCCGCTCGGCCTGGTCCTGGGCCTGGCGCTCCTTGATCTCGACCTCGTGCAGCTTCTCACGCAACCGCTCGACCATGCGTCCGATGTCCTCCTTGAGGGCCGCGAATTCGGCCGCGAAGACGCCCTCCAGCCGGGCCGCGAGGTCGCCTGCGGCCACCTTGCCCGAGTAGGCGCGCAGGGCGGACAGGGGCGCGGTCACGGAGCGGATGATCCAGAGGATGGTCAGGAAGAGCAGGATGCCCGCGGCCGCCTCGATGCCGAGCACCGCATACTCCACGCGGCGGTTCACGAGCGCGCCCTGCGCCTCGTAGTGGTCGCGCAGCGACACCAGCACGGGCTCCAGCCGCTCCGTGGTCTCGGCCAGGATCTTTTCCGCCTTCTCGGCCTCGGCCTCCTTGCCGATGACCGCGCCGAAGGCCTCCATGAACCGGCCCAGATGGCCCAGCAGGTCCTTGCGCCCGGTCTCGTCCAGCCAGGCGGCCTCGGCCAGACGCTGCTCAAGCCGGGCCTTCTCCTTGTTCATCCGGTCCAGGTACTCCTGCTCGCGGCGCATGAGGTAGTTCTTCTCCTGGCGGCGCATCTGGAGCAGGGCGATGAGCACGTCCTTGTCGTCGTTGTCCTTGAGCGCCTTCTCCAGGTTGCGCGCCGCGAAGACAAACTGGCCGCGCAGCCCCTCCAGGTCGTTCAGGCCCGCGGTGACGTGTATCTCGGCCATGGCCTCGAAGTTCTTGCGGTAGGTGGCCAGCAGGGAGAGGGCCATGTCGCTTTCCGCGGCCTTGGCCGGGTCGCCCCGGCTGATGGCGGAAAGCTTTTCCGAAGCCGCGGCGACGTGCTCCAGGGTTCTCGCGACGTAGGCCTTGTCCTTGCGCATCAGGAAGTTCTTCTCCTGCCGCCTGGCCTGCAGGGCCTCGATGCAGCCGTCCAGGGCGTTGTCGCGCAGCTCGTCCATGCGGTTGATCATGGAGTCGCCGACCAGGGTCGCGGCGGTGATGAGCGCGCCTGCGATCACGGCCACTGCCAGCAGGATCATGAGCCTGTTCTTCACGGACATGGGGATGCCTCTCTTGCCGATGCGGGTATTGCGCCGTCCGCGAGGCAGTCACAGAGCGCATCGCAGACGTGGCGGTCGAAGAGTCTGCCCCGGGCCTGCCGGATGTGCTCCACGGCCTCGTGCAGGGGCCGGGCAGGACGGTAGGGGCGGTGGGAGGTCATGGCTTCGAGCACGTCGGCCGCGGCCAGGATGCGGGATTCGAGGAGCATCTCCCCGCCCCCGAGTCCGGCCGGGTAGCCCGAGCCGTCCAGGCGTTCGTGGTGCTCAAGGACGATGCGGGCCACGGGGCGGGGGAAGGAGATGGTGCGAAGGGCCTCGTGGCCCGCGGCCGGGTGCTGGCGGACCAGGGCCATCTCGTGCTCCTGCAGACTGCCGGGCTTGCTCAGGATGCCCATGGGCACGCACATCTTGCCGATGTCGTGCAGCAGGGCCGCGGTGCGCAGCCCGTCCAGGGCCTCGTCGTCCAGCCCCATGCTGCGGCCCACGGCGCAGGCCACGCAGGCCGTGCGCTCCTGATGCCTGGCGGTGTACAGGTCGCGCATGCCCTGCGCCGCGGAGAGCGCGCCCACGGTCTCGGAGAGCAGGCCCCGCAGCCGTTCGCGGCTGGCCAGCAGGTCGCGCTCGGCGCGCTTGCGCTCGGTGATGTCGCGGGAGACGACCGAGACGCCGATGACCTCGTCGTAGCAGACGATGGGCGAATAGGTGGCGCTGAGGGGAAAGACGGTCCCGTTCCTGCGCAGCCCCCGGGTTTCGCGCCGCCGGACCGGGCGGCCGCGGGCGACCTTGCGCAGGATGCCGCGCATCTCCCCGGCGCAGTCCGGAGCGGCGAGGTCCAAGGCGCTTTTGCGCAGCAGCTCCTCCTCGTCCCAGCCGTACATCGTCTCCATCCCGGCGTTGACCGCGGTGAAGCGGCCCGTAAGATCCACGGAGGCGATGGCGTCGTCCGAGGAGCTGACGATGGCGGCCAGGCGGCCGAGTTCCTCCAGGGCGCGGCGGCGCTCGGTGATGTCCGTGATGATGGCCGCCAGCCCGTGCCCTTCGGCCAGGGCCATGCGCAGCCGGTACACGGAGCGGCCGCCCCCGGCATGGGAGACGGTCAGCTCCCGCGTGCGCTCGGCTTCGGCGGAAACGCGGAAGGCGGCCAGTTCCCGGGCCAGCCAGTCGGGAATGCGCAGGCCGCCGCCCAGGAGCAGTTGCGCCGCCTTGTTGGCCCGCACCGGCCGCAACTGTCCGTCAAAGGCGAGACAGGGCTGCGGCAGATGGTCGAAAATGGCCCGAAAGGTTTCCATTCCGCTCCGGAGGCCGGAACGCCGCACCCTGACAGGGAAACTGATCGGAAGAACGGCTCTCCCCCATTCCCGCCCGGCGCGGCTCCATGCCGGACCGCCAGGACGACTTAATGGGAATTTTTTCCCAAAGTCAAGCTGAATACTCATTCAGCCATCGTCCCGACATGCACCGTTGCGCCCTTTCGCGCGAACCGCTAAGGAGAAGCATGGCGGGCCGCCCGTGCGGTCCCGGGGAGCGGGCATGCTCAAATTCTTCGAGTTCTTCAGAAAAAGTCCGGCCACGCGGCGCATCGCGGGCGACGAAACCGCCCTGGAACGCAAATACCGCTTCTTCAAGAGCCTGCTCGCGGGCAACAACCAGGCTCTGGAGCTGATGACCGACCTTGAGAGGCTGGTCTACGAAAACCGCTCCTTCACCCTGGACGAGGCGCTGGGGCTGGCCGAGACCCTCGCGGGCACGGTCTACGACATCGTGGAGGACCTGGGTGCCCTCACCCAGGGCCGCTGGCCCGACCTCTTCGAGGCCGCCGAGCGCATCGGCGTGGACGCGCTCAAGACTCTGACGCAGCATCGCTCCTTCGCCTCCGCCCACCTCGTGCTGCCGCTCATGCAGCTCTCCCTGGAGCATCTGAACGAGGTCGGCGGCAAGGCCGCCAACCTGGGCGAGGTCTGCAACCGCGTGGGCCTGCCCACCCCGCGCGGCTTTTCCGTGACCACCTCGGCCGCGGCCCTGTTCCTCCGCCACCAGGGACTCTACGAGGACATCCGGGGCCGCATCGCGGCCGTGGACGTGTCCGACACCGAGGCCCTGGAGAAGGCCTGCGGGGAGGCGCGCCGCCGCATCCTGTCCGCCCCCCTGCCGCCCGAGCTCGACGCCGCCCTGGACGGCAAGGCCCTGGACATGGCCGACACCTTCGGACCGGACGTGCTGCTGGCCGTGCGCTCCTCAGCCGCCTGCGAGGACTCCGAGGCCTCCTTCGCCGGGCAGCATTCCACGGTGCTGGGCGTGGTCCCGGCGCGGCTGAAGGACGCCTGGCGCGAGGTCGTGGCCAGCACCTTCACCCCGCGCGCGGTCTTCTACCGCCGCTCCAAGGGCTATTCGGACAATGACGTGATGATGAGCGTCCTGGTCCTGACCATGATCGACGCCCGGGCCAGCGGCGTGCTCTACACCGTGGACCCCGGCTCGGCCTCCTCGGACGATCTGCTCGTGTCCGCGGCCTGGGGCCTGGGCGTGAGCGTGGTAGACGGCTCGGAGCATGCGGACTTCTGGCGCGTGCGGCGGGCGCGGCGCGAGGTCGTGGCCCGCGAGGTGGCCAGGAAGGAGCGACGGCTGCGCCTCTCGCCGGAAGGCGGCGTAACCGCCGAGGCGACGCCCGAGGCCGAGGCGGGCCGCCCCAGTCTGACCCCGGAGCAGGTGGCCGTGCTCATCGACTACGGCCTGCGGCTCGAAGCCCATTTCGGCATACCCCTGGACGTGGAATGGGCCCTGGCCCGCGACGGCCGCCTGTACGTGCTCCAGGCCAGACCCCTGTCCCGCGCCCTGGTCGCCGACCAGGCCGACTGCTGCAGCTACGTGCCCGGCCACGCCCCCCTGCTCTACGGCGGCCAGTCCGCCTGCCCGGGCACGGCCGCGGGCCCGGCCTACCTCGTCCAGTCCGACCACGTGCTGCACTCCGTGCCCAAGGGGGCCATCCTCGTGGCCCGGCAGACCTCCCCGGCCTACGTCGCGGCCATGGGCAAGGTGGCCGGAATCATCACCGACGTGGGCAGCGTCACCGGCCACATGGCCTCGGTGGCGCGCGAATTCGGCATCCCCACCCTGGTGGGCGTGGGCAAGGCCACGCAGCTTCTGCGCCACGGCCAGGAAATCACCCTGGACGCGGGCAACCGCGTGGTATACCCCGGCCGCGTGGAGGAGATCCTCTCGGAACGGGGTCCGGTGAACCTGATGAAGGGCAGCCCGGTCTACAAGGCCGTGCAGCAGGCCCTTTCGCACATCGCGCCGCTCGCCCTCATCGATCCGGAGAAGCCCGAATTCACGCCCGAGGGCTGCCGCACCCTGCACGACATCATCCGCTTCGCGCACGAGATGGCCATGCGCGAGATGTTCCGCATCGCCGACGACCTAGACGAGGAGGCGGGCCTCGCCGTGCCCCTCTACTCCGGCCTGCCCCTGCGCATCCTGGTGGTGGACCTGGGCGGGGGCCTCGTCCCCCTGGCCGATCCCCGCATGGCCCAGGCCGACGAGGTCGCCAGCCGCCCCTTCGCCGCCCTGCTGAAAGGCATGCGCCATCCCGGCGTGCGCTGGCACGGCACGCCCGGCGTGAGCATGACGGGCTTCGCCTCCATCGTGGCCGAGACGGTCTTCCGCGATCCCCACATGGAGGGCCGCCTGGGCGGCGCCAACTACGCCGTGATCTCCGGCGAGTACATGAACTTCAACGGCCGCCTGGGCTACCACTTCGCCACGGTGGACTCCTTCTGCGGCCCCTACGTCAACGACAACTACATCACCTTCTCCTTCAAGGGCGGCGCGGCCGACGTGGGCCGGCGCACCCGCCGCGCCGGGCTCATCGCCTCCCTGCTGCGGCGACTGGGATTCAGGGCGGTGCAGCGCGGCGACTGGCTCAGGGCCGAGATGAAGAAGTACGACCAGGAGCGCACCGCGGGCACCCTGGACCACCTCGGCCGCCTGCTCGGCTCGGTGCGTCTCCTGGACATGGTCCTCGCGGACGACGCCCAGATCGACTGGTACGTGGAGGAATTCTTCAAGGGCAACTACGCCTTCGACCGGCATCCGGCCGAGGCCTCCCCGTCCTGACCCCGCAGGCCTTGGCCGGTTGACTTCCGACCCGGACTGGGCGATTGAATATAGGGGTGCTGCGCTGCGTTGCGACGGGGAAGCGCCCTTCTCCTCCACTGACGTCCGAACGCCCACGAGGCCCGCCATGAACGAGGATCGCGCTTCCGGCGGCATTGCCGGTTGGCTGCGGCACGCGCCGCTCCGCGTGGTCGTCACCGTTCCCATCGTGGCCCTCATCGTGGCCACGGCCGCGGTCATCGCCTGGGTCAGCCTCTCGGACATCAAGCCCGCGGTGCAGGACGTGGCCCTGCGCCTGCGCTCCGAAGTCCTCACCCGGGTCACGGAGCGGCTGCGCGACTATCTGCAGACCCCGCACCTGGTCAACGAGCAGAACCGTCTTGCCCTGCGCTCGGGCCTGCTCGACCTCGACGACCCGCAAAACCGCCAGCGCTTCTTCCGCAACCAGGTGGCGGCCCATCCCCTGATCCTCTACTCCTTCTTCGGCACGCCCGAAGGCGAGTTCTACGGCGCGCGCCGCCTGCCCGGCGACGAACTGCAGATCGTGCGCGCGGGCAGGCAGACGGGCGGTGACTCCCACAACTTCGCCACCGGTCCCCTCGGCGACGCGGGGGAACTGCGCCAGGTCTACCCTCGGTACGACCCCCGCACCCGGCCCTGGTACACGGCGGGAGCGGCGGCGCGCGGCCCGGCCTGGAGCCCGCTCTACCGCCACTTCACCATCAAGGACATGGCCCTGACCGCGGCCCTGCCGGTCTACGACGAGACGGGCGGTCTGCTCGGCGTCCTCGGCGTGGACTACGTCCTCTCCGGCCTGCACGACTTCCTGGCCGGCCTGAACGTCAGCAGCGGGGGGCAGGTCTTCATCCTGGAACGGGACGGCAACCTGGTGGCCGCCTCCGCCGCCCCGGAGGGCGGCTTCTTCCGGGAACTCGACGGCAAGCCCGAGCGCATCGCGGCCCTGGACTGCGGCACCCCGGCCATCCAGGCCGCGGCCGCGCGTCTCGCCTCCCTGCCCGGCGGCCTGGCCGGGTTGTCCGGGGAGCTGCTCGCCGAATTCGACCTGGGGGGCCGCCAGCAGTACCTGCAGGTCGTGCCCTTCAGCGACGGCCGCGGGCTGGACTGGCTGGTGGCCGCGGTGGTGCCGGCCTCGGACGTGCTCGGCCGCATGCAGAGCAAGATCCGCGACGCCGTGGGGCTGTGCGTTCTGGCCGTGGCCCTGGCCGTGTTCGCGGGCGTCGTCCTGTCCGCGCGCATCGTCCGGCCCATCGAGGAACTCGGCCAGGCCGCCGAGGCCTATTCGCGCGGCCGCTGGGACCATCCCGTGCGCCTGCGCCGCGGCGACGAGATCGGCCAGCTGGCCGAAGCCTTCCGCGGCATGGCCGGACAACTGCGCGAGTCCTTCGCCACCCTGGAGCAGAAGGTGGCGGAGCGCACGGCCGCGCTGTCCAAGGCCAACGCCCGTCTGACCCGCGAGGTGGCGGAGCGCGAACGCGCCCAGCAGGCCCAGCGCGCTTCCGCCAGCCGCCTGCGCGCCATCTTCGAGGCCATCCCCGGCCATGTCCACGTCATCGACACCGAGTTCCGCATCCTGGACGCGGGCGACAAGCTGCTCGCCGCCTTGGGCCTGACCCGCGAGCAGGTGGTGGGCCGCAAGTGCCACGAGGCCCTGAAGGGTCTGGCCTCGATCTGCCCGTACTGCGACGTGGACGCGGCCTCGCCTTCGCCCGTGGTCTGCACGCGCCAGTCGCGGCCGGAGGAGGAGAAGCTGCTGGGCATGGCCTTCAAGGTCTACTCCGCCCCGGTGCGCGGGGACGACGGCCAGGTCTGGGGCTTCATCGAGTGCCTCATGGACATCTCGGACCTGCGCGCCATGGAGGAGCAGCTCCTGACGGCCAAGACCGAAGCCGAGACGGCGAGCCGCGCCAAGAGCCGCTTCCTCGCGGCCATGAGCCACGAGATACGCACCCCCATGAACGCGGTCATCGGCCTCACCGAATCCGTGCTCCAGTCCTCCCTGACCGGGGAGCAGCGCGACCAGCTCGAAACGGTCAAGGACGCCGCGGACCACCTGCTCCTGGTGATCAACGACATCCTCGACCTGTCGCGCATCGAGGCCGTGGGCCTGACCCTGGAGTCCCGCCACTTCCTGCTCGGCGACCTGCTGGACTCGGTGCTGCGCACCATGCGCGTCCAGGCCGGACGCAAGGGGCTCGTCATCGACCTGGAGCAGGCCCCGGGGCTGCCCCCCGCCCTGGTCGGCGATCCGGGACGGCTGCGCCAGGTGCTCATCAACCTGCTGGGCAACGCCGTGAAGTTCACGCACGAGGGCGGGGTGGTCCTGCGCGTGGACCGCGCCCCCGCCAGCCCCGGCGACGGGGAGGCCGTCCGCCTCTCCTTCGACGTGACGGACACCGGACAGGGCATCCCCCCGGACCGGCTGAACGAGATATTCGAGCCCTTCCGCCTGGGGGGCGACGCTCCCCTGCGCAACCACGGAGGGACGGGCCTGGGCCTGACCATCTCGCGCGAGATCGTAGAGAAGATGGGCGGGACCATCCGGGCCGAAAGCCAGCCCGGCCGGGGCAGCGTCTTTTCCTTCACCGCCCGCTTCGCACCGGGAGACACGGCACGGGCCGAAGCCGAGGCCACGCCCGACATCCCCGGGACGGCCAGACCCCTGAGGCTCCTCCTGGGCGAGGACAATCCGGTCAACGTCAAGGTCGCGCAGACCCTGCTGACCCGCCTGGGGCACAGCGTCACCGCCCTGGGCGACGGCCGCGCCATCCTGGCCCGGCTGGCGGACGAGCGCTTCGACGCCGTCCTCCTCGACCTGGAGATGCCCGGCCTGGACGGCCTGGAGACCGCGCGCCGCATCCGCGCCGGAGAGGCGGGGGAGGCCGCGCGGCAAACGCCGCTGCTGGCCATGACCGCCCACGTGGTGGGGGAATACCGCGAGTTGTGCCGGGCTGCGGGCATGGACGGCTTCGTCCCCAAACCCGCGACCCTGGCCGTGCTGGCCGCGGCGCTCGCGCCCGTGGCCGCGCCCCCCGGAGCGCCGCCCCCGACGCCCCCGGCCGCGGCCGAATCTTCCGGGGAGCAGGCCGCCCTACTCGACCTCGACGGCTTCCTGGCCAACGTGGACGGCGACAGGGAATTCGCGGGCGAGGTCTTCGGCCTTTTCCTGCAGGGCGCGCCCGGAAAAATCGCGGCCGTCGCCCAGACCCTGGAACGGGGGGACATGGCCGCCCTGGCCAGACTCAGCCATTCGCTCAAGGGGGAGTGCGGGGCAGTGGGCGCGGCGCGCTGCCGGGACCTGGCCGCCCGCATGGAGCAGGCCGCCCGCCGGGAGGACGCCCAAGAGGCCGGGAAACTCCTCCCCGGCCTGCGGACCGCCCTGGAACGGACCTTGGCCGAGGTGCGGACCTTCCTGGACGGCGGCTGACGACGGGCGCGCGGCTCAGCCGTGCTGGTCGGGTTCGAGGTCCAGGACCTCGGCCCCGCGCACGTAGGGCATGATCACGGGGTGCTCCACGGATTCGCCCAGGCGGATGATGGCCTGCTTGAGGCGGTTCACGGCGGCGATGGCGCTCTTCAGGTACTCCATCTTCTTCTCCACCGTCAGCGCCTCGTAGGGGACGGGCATGGGCGTGCCGATGCCGTAGACGCGTCTGAGGTCCTCCAGCTCGTCGAGCACGATCTCCACGTAGTTCTTGATGATCGCCAGGACGTTGTTGCCCACGTGGGCCATGCCGCCCGCGGCCTTGGCCAGGGCGTCGCGGCAGACCTCGAGCCTGCGGCCCACGGTCAGGGAGACGATGCGTCCGCAGTCCGTGAGAAAGGCCTGGTCGAAGCGGTCGAAGTAGCGCTCGCGGCGCTCGTAGAGCAGGATCAGGCCGAAGGCCTTGCCCGTGGCGTCGCGCAGGATGAAGGAGAGGCGGGTGCGGTAGCCCTCCTGGAACGGCGTGCAGTCCAGGGATTCGCCGCCGCGGTCCGTGCCGCGCAGGTCGTTGGAGACCACGATGTACCCCTGCCGGTCGTTCACGGCGCGCATGACCGGGTGGTAGGGATGGGTCTCCTCCATGTGGTGCACGAAGATGGGGGTGGAGAGGCCCTGGGCCGTGTCCGCGGCCACGTTCTCCCAGTCGCCCTCCTCGTTGCGCAGGCGGCAGACGTACATGTCCGCGGCCAGTTCGCGGCGCAGGACCTCGGCGCTCTGTTCCATGACCTCCTGCACGAGCTGGAATTCCTGGCCCGCGTCGATGAGTTCGTACATGATCTCGATCATCAGCAGGCTTTTCTCGTGCGACTTGCGCAGCAGGGCGAACCGCCGCTCCAGACGGGCCAGGCGCAGGGCCTCGGCCCCACGCGGGGCTTCGTCCGCGGCTCGGCGCAGGGCGACCAGGAGTTCGAGCAGATCGGTCCAGTCCCGCAGCTTCCGGTCGCAGTCCTCCAGCGGCGGAGGGCCGCCCGCGGCGTCGAAGCCGCGCCGCACGGAGAGAACCAGGCCGAGCAGCGAGGGCCGCACGGCCGGAGGGGCCGAGGCGATAAGACCGCACAGGCGCTCGCGCGTCAGATGGCCGAGGGGATCTCGGGCGGGCAGGGTGCAGGAGGCGAGAGGAGTCGGGGCCATGGGACCTATCTACTCATGTCGGCAAAACTGGCAAGGGGCGAACCGGCGACCGCGGCCCGGCAACCGGGCAGGGGGCCTCTCGTACGCCTGTGCGGGGACGTTGGCAAGAGGCCGCCCAGAAACCCGCTCCGGCCGCCGTCACCCAATCGTCATGCCGCCCACACGGCCGCGCCACACGCCGGGGATAGTCGCCTGATTCGGGCCGCTTGCAGTTCTTCCGCAGGAGCCGCCCGGGAGGTTCCCATGTCCGAGACAGGCCCGCTGCATCTGTGCCGCCCGAAGGGCTCCGCCTCCCTTCGGCCTTCCTGCCGCAGGGGCGGACGCAGGGCATGAGCATGGTCATCGATCTGTTCCGGGGATTCTCAGGCCTCAGGGAACCTCTGCCCGTGGGCCGCAGCCGTCTGGACACGCCCTTCGCCTTCGGCTTCCTCAGCCTGTCCGAGCGCAACCGCATCGAGGACCACCTCGCGGCCGAGGGCAGTCTCGCCCTGTTCATCTTCGAGATCAGGAACTTCATGGTCTTCTCCAGCCTCTTCGGCGCGGACATCACCTCCGTGATCCTGGAGGTCATGAACCGCGAGGCGGCCACGCTGTGCAGGGAATACTGCAAATGCGAGTTCAGCTACGCCGAGCGGCTGCAGGAGGGCAAGGTCCTGCTGCTTTGCGCCCGCGGCCCCGAGGCCGAGGGCGACCTGGCCGAGATCGCCGGAGGCGTCCGCCTCAAGCTGCGCAGCATCCTCAAGGGCCATTCGCTGAAACTCACCGGCCAGGCCCTGGACCTCGGGGCCGGATACGCCCGCGTCACGCGCGTCGGCACGCACTCTCTGGAGCACACGCTCTACAACGCCCTGTGCGAGGCCCAGCACGTGGCCCGGGGGGAACTCGACGAGAGCAAGCTCGGCCTGCTCGCCGAGTTCCGGGAAATCCTCACCGAGGCGCGGCTGCGCGTGGTCTACCAGCCCATCGTGGATTTCCGCTCCGGGACCATCCTGGCCTGGGAGGCCCTGACCCGCGGCCCGGCCGGGAGCTATTTCCAGAGCCCGGCCACGCTCTTCGACTTCGCCGAGGAGGTGGGCCAGCTCTTCACCCTGGAGAAGATCTGCCGCGAATCGGCCATCAACCGCATCGGGACGGTGGAGCCGGAGCAGAAGCTCTTCCTGAACATCCACCCGCGCACCCTGGTCGATCCCGGCTTCTCGCCCGGCGAGACGCTGAAGCTGCTCACGCGCTGCGGCCTGTCCCCGGCCAACGTGGTCTTCGAGATCACGGAACGCCACTCCATCCGCGACTTCACCCTCTTCCACCGCACCCTGGAACACTACCGCAGCCAGGGCTTCCAGGTGGCCGTGGACGACGTGGGCACGGGCTATTCCGGCCTGTGGACCATCGCCGAACTGCGGCCCGACTTCATCAAGGTGGACATGTCCCTGATCCGGGACATCGACAAGAATCCGGTCAAGCGCGCCCTCATCGAGACCTTCGTGGCCTTCGCCGACAAGATCGGCTGTCGCCTCATCGCCGAGGGCATCGAAAGCCAGGCCGAGCTGTCCTGCCTCATGGAGCTGGGCGTGCACTACGGCCAGGGCTACTACCTGCACGTCCCGGACTACCCCAAGCCCGTGCCCGAGCGGCCCCTGCCCGCCGGCGTCAGCCCCTTCGGAATCGTGGCCAAGCGCGAGCTCAAGTGCTCCATCCCGGTCAGGGAGCTGCTGGAAAACGCCTACGAGGTGCCGCCCGAGACGCGGGTGAGCGAGGTCAAGGACCTGCTCCAGGGCAAGGACCCCATCAGCGCCGTCGTGGTCGCGGACCAGGGGCGGCCCGTGGGGCTGGTCATGAGCCATCACCTGGACCGCGCCCTGTCCACGCGCTACGGCATGTCCCTCTACTACCACCGCGAGGCCACGCGCATCATGGACGCCCAGGCCCTGGTCGTGGAGGCGGGAGAGCCCGTGGAGCGCGTCGCCCGCGCGGCCATGAGCCGGGACAAGAACAAAATCTACGACCACATCGTGGTCACCGAGGCGGGCCGCCTGAAGGGCATCGTCTCGGTGCAGCACATCCTGGACACCCTGGCCTCGGTGCAGGTGGAGATGGCCAAGGGCGCGAATCCGCTCACCGGCCTGCCCGGCAACGTGGCCATCGAGCTGGAGCTGGAGCGGCGCTGCGAGTCGAACACGCCCTTCAGCATCGCCTACGCCGACCTGGACAACTTCAAGGTCTACAACGACACCTACGGTTTCAAGGACGGCGACAACGTGATCCTGCTCCTGGCCCGGATCATGACCTGGGCCGTGAAGCGCCACGGCAGGGCCGGAGAGGACTTCCTGGGGCACGTGGGCGGCGACGACTTCGTGCTCCTCTGCTCCCAGGACCGCGCCGAGCGCATCTGCCGCGCCGTGACCCGCTGCTTCGGCCGCCTGATCCGCACCTGCTACTGCGAGGACATCCGGCGTCAGGGCTTCCTGGTGGCCAAGGACCGCGCGGGCAACTTGGCCGAGTTCCCCCTGGTTTCGGTCTCCCTGGCCATCGTGGACTGCCTGGGCGCGACCCTGACGGGCATCAGCGCCCGGGCTGCGGAGATGAAGAAGTACGCCAAGTCCATTCCGGGCAACTCCTTCGCCCGCGACCGGCGCGGCCCGGTGTGCGAGGGCAGCGGCAGGTAGGGGGCGTCCGCTCTCCGTGCTTGTGCAGTCCCGCCCGGGTGGGCTACAGGCAAGGGGTCACAGGAGGCCCCATGACCCTTCCCGACATCCCGCCCCTGCCAGCGCGCAGCGCCGCCTATCTGCATCTGTGCTTCGACGGGCAGGCCACGGCCCGCGACCTCGTGACCCTGCTCGAAAACGACCCCGAACTGGCCGTGCGCTACCTGCGTGTGGCCGCGGGCGAATGCTTCGGCCCGAACTGGCGGGTGGACGTCCTGACCAGGGCGGTGGTCCGCACCGGCTTCCCCTTCGCCCGCAAGTGGGCGGCCATCGCCTCCATCAGCACGGCCCTGTCCGAGGCCACGGGCAGGCCCGCCGAATCCAGCCCCTTCTGGCGGCGCGCCCTCTGCCGGGCCATGGCCGCCGACGCCCTGGAGGACTTCTGCGACGCGCGCAGCCCGGGCGAGGCGGCCATCGTAGCCTTTCTCTGGGAAAGCGGGTCGTTCGTTCTCCCGCAGGACGCCCCGCAGGCCGACGTCCTGGTCCAAAGCGCCACAATGCTCCGGGCCTGGGGCCTGCCCGAGCGCGCCGCGGCGGCCGCGGAACTCGCGGCCCAGGGCGGACTCGGACGCGCCACTCCGCTGCTGGTCCGCATCTGCCGCATCGCGGACCTCTTCGCCGAGGCCTGCTTCGGCGAGCAGCCCGACATCCGGGGCTTCCTCGCCGAGGCGCAACGCCTCTTCGACGCGCCCCTGGAGACGGTGGAGGACATCGCCATCGGCTCCCTGGACCGCCTGTACAACGTGGCCGACCGTCTGGTGCATACGCAGGAGGTGCGCCGCGCCATCCTGGACCTGCTGGCCCGGGCCGCGGCGGCCTTCCGCGACCTCCTGCCCGATCCGCCGGGAGGGGCTGCCCCCCTGCCCTCCTTCGCCTCCCTGGACATGGCCGCGACGCGCGAGACCCTGCAGGCCGTGGCCCACGAACTGCGCAACCCCCTGATGGTGGTGGGCGGCTTCGCCCGCAAGCTGGCCGCGAGCCTGGACGGAACCACGCGCGAGCACGAATACGCCCAGGTCATCCTGGAGGAGGGCCAGCGCATCGAGGAGCTGTTCAAGGGACTGGAGCAGCGGAGCGGAGCGGCGACGGGCGCTCCCTGAGCCGGAGGGGCGGACCCTGCCGCCCCGAAACGAGGCTGGCCCGCCCCTGCGAGGGGGCGGGCCAGCCTCGTCCGCGCTCGCGCGCGGCCGGATGCCTCGGCCGCAGGCGGGCCTATATCTTGTCCTTGTGGGACATGACGAAGTCCACGGCCTCGGGCACGCTGCTCACCAAACCCTCGATCTGGGCCTTGAGCAGGGCGTCGCGCAGGATGCCGATGGCCGGGCCGGGCCGCAGGCCGGTGAAATCCATGATCTCGTTGCCGTTGAGCAGCGGCTCGGACATCTCCTCCGGCGTCTTGGCCTTCTCCAGCAGCTTCATGTTGTGGTTGAAGTTGGTGTAGTTGCCTTCGCGCGCCTTGATGTCCGCCCGGTTGATCTCGATCAGCCGGGGGTATTCCTCCAGGGCCATGAAGCGCCGCGCGCCGCGCTCGGTGAGCATGTACTGGAAGCGCATGTGGTGGCGCACCAGGTGGCAGATCAGGTCCACGTCCTCGGGCGGCATGCGGAAGCCGCTCAGAATCTTGCGCGCGACCTGCGCGCCCACGCGGTGGTGCTGGTGGAAATGCCACTTGCCGTCGTAGTTCTCGGCCGTGAAGAGCTTGCCCACGTCGTGGAACATGCAGGCCACGGTGCCGAACCAGTCGTAGGGCAGTTCCTCGGGGTAGCGGCGCATGACCTGGACGACGTGATCGAAAACCGTCTCCTCCACGCCGCTCTCGTTCTTGATGTGCTGAAGGCGCGACAGGGCGGCGAGCTGCGGGATGAGTCCGTGCAGGAGCATGGAGTCGAAGAGCAGCTGCACGAAACGCCACATGTTCTCGGCCTCGACCTTGCGCCACTCGTCCAGGATTTCGGAGGCGGGCACGTAGTCCAGGATGCGCTGGGCCGAGCGCACGATGGAGATCCAGGTGTTCTCCTCCACGGGCAGGTCGTAGTTGGCCGCGAACCGCAGCGCCCGGATGCCGTAGAGCAGGTTGCGCTTCAGGGTCAGGCCCGGCTCCCCGGCCAGACGCACGCGGCCCTCGCTCATGTCCGCGAAGCCCTCGTACATGTCGGCGGCGGCCGGAATGTACGGGCAGGCCAGACTGGACTTGTCCTCGCGCAGGCTCTTGGCCCTGTCCTGCAGGCGCTGCGTGGTCTTGACCAGCAGGGCCTCGGGATGGGCCGTCTCCATCTGGTTCACTTCGTGGAAGCGGAAACAGACGCCGCCCTCCCGGATCACGCCCACCTCGCCCGGCGCTTCCGGGCCGGAGGCGTTGGGGAAGAGCTTGATCAGATCGTCCAGGAGCATGTCCGTGGCGATCTCGACCTCCTGCTCGCTCCCGCCGCGCTCCAGCTCCTGCTGGAAACGGGAGTTGATGACGTAGGCGTCGAAGCCGTTGCGCAGGATGGTCTTGCACATGGCGACCGCATCCTTGAAGGGCTGCGTCATGGGTCGTCTCTCCTCGTATGGCCGGGTGCGGCCTTGTGGGTCCGTATGCGGCGACAGGCGCGTCAGGGCGCGGGCAGCGCGCCCGCCCCCCCTCGCCGCGGGCGAATCTAGCAGAACTCGCCGGGAAGCAAAAGCGCCCGTTCCGGAGGTCCCCGGCCGAACGCCTATGCCCGGCCGGGCCGAAAGGCGGGCCGGGCCGTGGTCAGCAGCCACAGGCCGAAGAGGATCATGGGCAGGCACAGGATCTGCCCCATGGTCAGCCAGCCGAAAGCCAGATACCCGAGGTGGGCGTCCGGTTCGCGCACGAACTCCACGCAAAAGCGCGCCAGCCCGTAGAACGTGAGGAAAATGCCGGAGGCCGAGCGCAGGGGCCTGGGCCTGGCGGTCCACCACCAGAGCAGGCAGAAGAGGACCACGCCCTCCAGTCCCGCCTCGTAGAGCTGGGAGGGATGGCGCGGGAACATCCCGGCCAGGGGGTCGCGGAAGACCACGCCCCAGGGCAGGTCCGTGTGCTTGCCCCACAGCTCGCCGTTGATGAAGTTGCCCAGGCGGCCGAAGAACAGGCCGATGGGCGCGAGCGGCACCACGAAGTCCGTGACCGCGAAAAACGGGACGCCCTCCTTGCGCGCGAACCACCACATGCCCAGCACCGTGCCGAGCAGGCCGCCGTGGAAGGACATGCCGCCGCGCCAGACCGCGAAGATGCGCAGGGGATCGGCGAAGATGGCCGCGAAGTCGTAGAAGAGCATGTAGCCCAGGCGCGCGCCGAGCAGCACGCCCAGGGCCAGGTACCAGATCAGGTCGTCCATCTGGGCCGGGCTGACCGGGGACCACGGCCGGGCCGCGCGGCGGCGCCCGAGCCACCAGCCGCCGCCGATGCCCACGAGGTACATCAGGCCGTACCAGCGCACGGCCAGGGGGCCGATCTGCAGGGCAACGGGGTCTATGGCGGGCTGGAACAGCATGGCGCCTCCTCGCGGGTCTTGGGCGCGGCGCGCCGCAGGCCGCAAGCGGCCGCGCCCGGGGCGTTCTCTTACGCGTCCGGGAAGGCGGCGTCCAGGCCCGGCTGGCCGGCCGGGATCACATGTCGCAAGCCTCCGGCCGCGGCCCCAGGTGCTGCTGGCCCGTGGATTCGAGCACCGCGCGCCAGTAGCCGGAGCCGATGTTGAGCTTCTTGCGGGCCGAGGTCACGAGGTGGAAGGGCAGATGCACGTAGCGGTCCTGCACCCTGGCCACGACCATGCCGGTCTTGCCCGCCATGGCCGCGTGCACCGCGTGCTGGCCCAGGAAGCCGCAGTAGACGCGGTCGTTGGCGTTGGCGGGCACGGAGCGCACGATGTAGCTCGGGTCGATGAACTTGATGGTCGGCTCCAGGCCGCGCTCCGTGAGGTACGCGCCCATCTCGCGGCGCAGCAGGCCGCAGATGTCGCCGAGCTTCAGGTTGCCCGAGGCGTCGCGCTCCGTCATCCGGTCCAGGAGGTGCTGTCCCGCGCCCTCGGCCACCACGACGACCGCGTGGCCTCGGCTGCGCAGGCGGTTCTCCAGGGAGGCCAGCAGCCCGTTCTCCCCGGCCAGCTCGAAGGGGTACTCCGGGATCAAGACGAAGTTGACCTCCTTGAGGGCCAGCACGCTCTGGGCCGCGATGAAGCCGGAATGGCGGCCCATGAGCTTGACCATGCCGATGCCGTTGCGCGCGCCCTCGGCCTCGGTGTGGGCCGAGCGGATGGCCGCCGTGGCCTGCTCCACGGCCGTGTCGAAGCCGAAGGAGCGGGTCAGGAAGTTGATGTCGTTGTCGATGGTCTTGGGGATGCCGATGACCGAGACGGAGAGGCCGCGCGACGCGACCTCGTCCTGGATGGCCGAGGCCGCCTTCATGGTCCCGTCGCCGCCGATGACGAAGAGCACGCCCACGTTCATGCGCTCCAGGGCGTCCACGATCTCGTCCGGGGCCTGCGGTCCGCGCGAGGAGCCGAGGATGGTCCCGCCGAACTCGTGGATGTCGCGCACGGCCGAGGGGGTCAGGTCCACGACGTCGTGGCCGTACTTGTGGATGAATCCCTGCAGGCCGAAGCGGATGCCGATGCAGGCCGCCACGTCGTAGGTGTGGAAGGCCTCCATGACGATGGAGCGGATGACGTCGTTGATGCCGGGGCAGAGGCCGCCGCAGGTGACGATGGCGCACTTGGTCTTGGCGGGCGCGAAGAAGAGCTTCTGCCGCGGCCCGGCGATCTCGAAGTCCAGGGCCAGGGTCCCGTCCTCGGGCAGGCCCGAGACTTCCTCGCCGGTCAGCTCGATGCGCACGCGCGAGGCGTCGGAGACGAAACGGCAGTAGGCCAGGGGATTGCCGTGCGCCGCCTCCCCGAGCGCGGGGACGGAGGTGTCGTAGCCAGGCTGGGGCTTGCGCTTGGGCATGTCGGGCTCCTTGTGGCGCGCGGCCCCAAGGGCGCGGCGCGGGGTCCGGGTTTCGCCGCCCATTGTGACCCGGCCGGGGCGGGATGGCAAGATGCGCGGCACGACATGCCCACGCGCCTTGTGGCGGCCTACTCCTTGACCGCGACCCAGCTCGACGTGAGACCGACCAGGACCAGGCCGCCGAACAGGGTCAGCGCCTGGGACAGGGGCAGGAACTCGATGGTCAGGAAGAGGGGGGGGATGTTCAGGACGTTGTGCACCAGAAGCTGGAAAACCTTCAGCAGCAGCAGGGCCAGCACGCCCGAGACCAGACAGAGGAAGGCCCCGCCCGAGAGCATGGGAAGCTGGATGTAGAAGCGCGTCGCGCCCACCAGACGCAGGATCTCCACCTCGTCCAGGCGCGAGATCTGGGCCAGCTTGATGGTGTTGCCCACGATCAGCCCGGCCACCAGGGCCAGCAGGCCGATGAGCGGCCAGACCAACCCCCGGCTGATGTTCACCCAGGACTTGGCCAGATCCATCTGCAGGGGGTTGAAATGCACGTCCTGCACGTTCGCCAGGCCCTTCAGCCGCTGGTGCAGGCCGCGCGCCCATTCGGCGTCGTCCGTGGGCACGGCGAAGGTGGCCTGGGCCGTGGCCGGCAGGGGATTGCGCGCGCCCAGCGCGTCCCTGCCCACCTCGCGGCCGAAGGAGCGCACCAGTTCCTCGTACGCCTGCTCCGGCGTGAAGGTGGCGATGGTCTTGAGCGCCGGATCGGCGCGCAGGGCCTCCCAGGCCTTGTCGATCTCCTTCTGCTCCGCGCCCGGCTTCCAGTAGATCTGGAAAGTCACCTCGCCGCGCTGCTCCAGCATCACCCGGTCGATGTTGTAGAGCAGCAGCAGGAAGAGCCCGGCCAGGAAGGCGGCCAGGGTCACGGCGGCCAAGGTGAAGACCTGGGCCAGGGGGTGGTCGGCGAGGTCGCGCACCCCGCGCCCGGCAAGCCGAACGACGTTCACGATCCGCCCTCCGCGTCCTCTTCCATGGCCGCGCGCTCGGCCTGGGTCATGGGCTGGACCAGCGGCCCCGGCTGCGACTCCACGGAACACATGTCGCCGCAGACCATGCCGTCCTGCAGATGCAGCACCTTGGCCTCCGGGGCCATGCGCAGGATCTCGCTGCTGTGCGTGGCCATGACGATGCTCGTGCCGTAGGCGTGGAACTGCCGGAACACCTCGATGAGCCGTCGCGACAGGCCGAGGTCCAGGTTGCCCGTGGGCTCGTCCGCCAGGATCAGCTTGGGGTTGACCACCACGGAACGGGCGATGGCCACGCGTTGCTGCTCGCCGCCCGAGAGCCGCTCGCAGGCCTCGTAGGCCTTGTCCTCGAGCTTGAGCACCCGCAGCACGGCGCGCACCCGGCGCTCGACCAGCTCGCGCGGCGTGCCGCGCACCTCCAGCGCCATGGCCACGTTGGCCATGACCGTCTTCCGGGGCAGGATCTTGAAATCCTGAAAGACCACGCCGATCTCGCGGCGCAGCTTCGGCACCTGCGCCCCCTTCAGATTCTTGAGGTCGAAACCGCAGACCTCGGCCCGCACCCCGCGCGTCACCGGCAAGGCGGCGTACAGCAGACGCATGAGCGTGGTCTTGCCCGCGCCCGACGGCCCGGTCAAAAAGAGGAACTCGCCCTTGTCCAGACGCAGGGACACGTCCTTCAGGGCCCAATTGTTCCCGAAATTGAACGACACCCGCTCAAGCTCGACCAGCACCTACATGATCTCCTTGGTGAACCGGGGAAGGGGAAAATCCCCTTTCCCGCCGCGCGTCGCGGTCCGGGGCGGACACAGGCTGCCATACCCCACGGCCCTCGTGCTTTCAACTCCCGCACAGGACAGACCTTCCTGGCCGGCGCGCCATCGTCGTGACCACGCCGGCCCGGCCGGAAGTCCGTCCGATCAGAATCCGGCCCAGGCCCTCGGCCTGGCTACCCGCACTTGGTGTAGCCGCAGTTGTGGCACTTGTTGCAGCCTTCCTCGAAGACCAGCACGCCGTCGCATTCCGGGCAGGAGGCGCGCAGGGACTCGCCGTCCTCCTGCACCATCTCCTCGGCCAGGTAGCGCTGCCTGAGCACGTAGGCCATGGCGTCGGGGATGGACTTGAGCAGCCGCTTCTTGGTGAAAACCGAGTATTCGCCGCCGATGCCCTCGAGCTGGGCCACGACTTGGCGCACGCCGATGCCGGAGCGGAAGGCCAGGGAAACCAGACGGCCGATGGCTTCGGCCTTGGCCATGCGCGACTGGCCAGACTTGCCGATGACCGCGAAGACCTCGAAGGGCCTGCCGTCCATCTCGTTGATGGTCAGGTAGAGGTCGCCGAAGCCGGTCTTGACCTTCTGGGTGAAGCCGTAGACCACGTCGGGCCGTTTCTTGACCGCGACCTGCCCGTTGGCGGGCTTGGCGTCCATCTTCTCGCCGGGCTGGGAGTCGCCGGCGCAGAGCACCTGGCTGGCCTTGCAGCCGTCGCGGTAGACCGTGACGCCCTTGCAGCCCTGCTCGTAGGCCATCCAGTAGATCTTCCAGATGTCCTCCACGGTGGCGTCGTGGGGCAGGTTCACGGTCTTGGACACGGCGTTGTCCGTGTGCTTCTGGAAGGCGGCCTGCATCTTGAGGTGCCATTCCGGGGTCACGTCGTGGGCCGTGACGAAGACGCGGCGGATGGCCTCGGGCACGTGCTCCATGTTGTGCACCGTACCCTTCTTGGCCACGTCGTCCATGAGCGTCTTGGAATAGGCCTCGCGGGCCTTCAGCGCCGTCTCGAACCAGGGGTTGACCTCGAGAAGCTTCTCGCCGTCCATGACGTGGCGCGAGAAGGCCAGGGCGAAGAGCGGCTCGATGCCCGAGGAGCAGCCCGCGATGATGGAGAGCGTGCCCGTGGGCGCGATGGTCGTGGTGGTGGCGTTGCGGTAGGGTCCCACGTTGCGCTGCCCGAAGACCGAACTCTTCCAGGCCGGGAAGGGGCCGCGCTCGGCCGCGAGCTGCTTGGAGGCGCTCTTGGACTCGGCCTGGATGAAGCCCATGATCTTCTCGGCCAGGTGCAGGGCCTCCAGCGAGTCGTAGGGGATCTCCAGCTGGTAGAGCAGGTCCGCGAAGCCCATCACGCCCAGGCCGATCTTGCGGTTGGTGCGCACCTTTTCCGAAATCTCGTCCAGCGGGTAGACCGAGGCCTCGATGACGTTGTCCAGGAAGCGCACCGCGAGGTGGACGACGCGCGCCAGCTCCTCCCAGTCCACGCCGTCCTTGGCGTCCCTGGCGGCCAGCAGGGCCAGGTTGATGGAGCCGAGGTTGCAGGCCTCGTAGGGCAGCAGGGGCTGCTCGCCGCAGGGGTTGGTGGACTCGATCTCGCCCTGGTCCGGGGTGGGGTTGTCGCGGTTGATGCGGTCCAGGAAAATGATGCCCGGATCGCCCGATTCCCAGGCCCGCTGCACGAGCAGGTTGAAGACGTCGCGGGCGCGCAGGGAGCCGCACTTCTCGCCGGAATGGGGGGCGACGAGGTCGTAGGACTCGTCGGCCTCCACGGCCTGCATGAAGCGCTCGGTCAGGGCCACGGAGATGTTGAAGTTGTTCAGGTCGCCTTCGCGGACCTTGGCCTCGATGAAGCGCAGCACGTCCGGGTGGTCCACGCGCAGGATGCCCATGTTCGCGCCGCGCCGCGTGCCGCCCTGCTTGATCTGCTCCGTGGCGGTGTTGAAGATCTTCATGAACGAGATGGGGCCGGAGGCCACGCCGCCGGTGGAGCCCACGCGCGAGCCCTCGGGGCGCAGACGCGAGAAGGAGAAGCCCGTGCCGCCGCCGGACTTGTGGATCATGGCCGCGTGCTTCACGGAGTCGAAGATGCCGTCGATGGAGTCGCCCACGGGCAGCACGAAGCAGGCCGCGAGCTGTCCCAGCTCCGTGCCCGCGTTCATGAGCGTGGGCGAGTTGGGCAGGAAGCGCCAGGAGGTCATCAGCGCGTAGAACTCGCGCGCCAGCTCCTCGGGCTTGTAGGGCGACTTCTCGTATTTGGCCTCTTCGGCGGCGATGTTCGCGGCCACGCGCCAGAACAGGCCGCGGTAGTCCTCCAGGGGCTGCCCTTCGGGGCCCTTGCGCAGGTAGCGCTTCTTGAGGACGACTTCGGCGTTGGCGTTGAGCGCGGGATTGTGCAGGTCAGCGGGAGCGGCAGGGGGATTCATCAGCGAAATGGACTCCTTGCAAAAATGAAATTGGGGCGCTCGCCCCTTAGAGGGGAAATATACACGGAAGCGCGGCCGGAGGGAACAGGGGGACACGAAGAAGTCCGACACGGCCCCCGCAAGGCGTTGAACCGCAATGGTTCTTTCAGGCTCAGCGAAGAAGCCGGAAGGACATCAGGAACATGGCGAGGCCGAGCAGGGAGGAGGCCGCGAAGACCGCGTCCAGGCCGAACAGCGCGTAGACTCCGCCCATGAGCAGGGGCCCGGCGGTCTGGCCCACCCGGAGCAGCGTGGCGTTGGCCGCCATGTAGGCGGCGCGGTACTCGGGCGGGGCGATCTTGTTGAGCAGGGTCATGATCCCCGGAATGTTCAGCCCCTGCGCCAGGCCGAAGAGCGCCACGGGCAGGACCATGCCCCAGCGGCTGTCCATGAACGGCACCAGGGCGAAGGCCAGGGCGTAGAGCGCGAAGGCCGCGCGCATCAGGGTCTGTTCGCGCACGTAGCGGACCATGCGGCCGAGCTGCGAGGCGGCCAGCCCGGAGAAGAACGAGGCCGCGCAGATCACCAGACCGATGCTCACGGATCCGGCCCCGAAACGATGGGCCAGGAGGATGGGCGTATAGGTGACCAGGGGGCCGTAGAGGAGCACGAAGGTGATCAGCGAGACGACGTAGATGCCCGAGGCCTCGGGCGCGCGCATGCCCCTGAGCGCCCCGCGCAGGTAGTCGCCCAGGGTCTGGGTGCGCGCGGGCCGGGGCGGGTGCAGCCGCCGCGCCGCCAGCCAGCAGAGCGGCACGGCCAGCAGCGCCAGCAGGAACGGCCAGCGCCAGCCCAGGGCGCCGAGCAGGCCGCCCAGGAAAGGATAGCCCGCCGTGCCCACGGAGAGCACGGCCGCGTTCAGGCCCGTGGCCGCGGCCAACTCCGGACCGATGAAGTAGTCGCCGAGCAGGGTCCCGGAGAGCACCCCCAGGGCCGCGGCAGCGGCCCCCTGCACCACGCGCAGGAGGAGCAGCGTGGCGAGATCCGGGGCGAAGAAGCAGGCCGCGCCCGAGGCCGCGAAGACGAGCAGCGCGGGCAGGAGCACCACGCGGCGGCCGACCCGGTCGGCCACCACCCCCCAGACGGGCGTGAGGAAGACCCCGGGCAGGGTGAAGGCCGCGATCACCAGCCCCACGTGCGCCGGGTCGAGCCCGTGCGCCTGGCCGATGTCCGGGATCACCGGGACGATGGACGAGACGCCGAGCACCACCATCAGCGTCACGCCGAAGATCAGGCGCAGGTTGGGGTCGCGCAGGAGCGGGGTCATGAAGCCTCCGGGGCGGCGCGGACGGAGCGGACAGGCGAGGGGGAGCTGGACCACCGGAGGGGGGCGGCCGCCCCCCTCCGGAAGATGCGCCTAGTAACGGTAGTGGTTGGTCTTGTAGGGGCCCTTCTCGTCGATGCCGAGGTAGCAGGCCTGGTCCGGGCTGAGCACGGTGAGCTTGGCGCCCAGGCGGTCCAGGTGCAGACGGGCGACCTCCTCATCCAGGTGCTTGGGCAGCACCATCACGGTTTTCTCGTGCGTCTTGGTGGCCAGCTCGATCTGGGCCAGCACCTGGTTGGTGAAGGAGGCGGACATGACGAAGCTGGGGTGGCCGGTGGCGCAGCCCAGGTTCACGAGGCGGCCTTCGGCCAGGACGAGCACGGACTTGCCGGTCTTCTTGCTCACCCACTTGTCGTACTGGGGCTTGATGTTGACGCGCTCCCAGTCAGCGGAGCCTTCCAGGTAGTCCATGGCGATCTCGTTGTCGAAGTGGCCGATGTTGCAGATGATGGCCTCGTTCTTCATGGCCTCGATGTGCTCGCCGCGCAGCACCTTGCAGTTGCCCGTGGCGGTCACGTAGATGTCGGCCTCGGGAAGCGCGTCCTCCACGGTGGTGACCTTGTAGCCTTCCATGCAGGCCTGCAGGGCGCAGATGGGGTCGATCTCGGAGATCAGCACGCGCGCGCCGAAGCCGCGCAGGGAATGGGCGCAGCCCTTGCCCACGTCGCCGTAGCCGCAGACCATGGCCACCTTGCCCGCGATCATCACGTCCGTGGCGCGCTTGATGCCGTCCAGCAGGGACTCGCGGCAGCCGTAGAGGTTGTCGAACTTGGACTTGGTCACCGAGTCGTTGACGTTGATGGCCGGGAAGAGCAGCTCGCCCTGCTCCTGCATCTGGTAGAGGCGGTGCACGCCGGTGGTGGTCTCCTCGGAGACGCCGCGGACCTTGGCCGCGATGCGGGTCCACTTGCCGCCATCCGCGGCCAGGATGTGCTTCATGCGCTTCACCAGCGTCACCCAGTCGATGGAGCTGCCGCCCTCGTCCAGGACTTTCGGGTTCTTCTCGGCCTTCACGCCCAGGTGGATCATGAGCGTGGCGTCGCCGCCGTCGTCCACGATGAGGTCCGGACCGGAGCCGTCGGGCCAGGTCAGGGCCATCTCGGTGCACCACCAGTACTCGTCGAGCGTTTCGCCCTTCCAGGCGAAGACCGCGGCGGACCCGGCGGCGGCGATGGCCGCGGCGGCGTGGTCCTGGGTGGAGAAGATGTTGCACGATGCCCAGCGCACGTCCGCGCCCAGGGCCGTCAGGGTCTCGATGAGCATGGCGGTCTGGATGGTCATGTGCAGGGAGCCCATGATCTTCAGGCCCTTCAGCGGCTTCTCCTGGCCGTACTTGGCACGCAGGGCCATCAGGCCCGGCATCTCGTTCTCGGAAAGGTCCAGCTCCTTGCGGCCCCATTCGGCCTGGGAAATGTCCGCGACCTTGTAGGGCAGGGAAAGATCGAGCGCTTCGATGGTCATGATTCGCCTCCATTGAGGGTTGGTTTCGGTTTTCGCGCGGTCACAAAGACGAGGGAGAGGCCGCTGTCCAGCTTCTCCTCGCGGGTTTCCAGAATGTCGAGCCCGGCGGCGGCCGCGTGCGCGGCGAGGTCGTCCGGGGAGAAACCGAGCCAGAGGTCGCCGTGGCGGGTGCGCATGGCCTCGCGCTCGTGCCGGGCGAAGTCGATGAGCAGCAGGGAGCCGCCCGGGGCGAGCACGCGCGCGGCCTCGCCGATGCCCCTGCCGGGCTCGGCCAGGTGGTGCAGGGCCATGCAGATGAGGGCGCAGTCCGCCTCGGCGTCGCGCATGGGCAGGTGCTCCAGCTCGCCCACGCGCAGACTCGCCCAAGGGGCCTTGGCCAGCCGCTCGCGGGCCTGGGCCAGCATCTCGTGCGAGTGGTCCACGCCGATGACGGACGGGGCCTTCTCGTGCAGCACGGGCAGCATCAGGCCGGTGCCGCAGCCGAGGTCGGCGGCAGAGGAACAGGCGGGCAGGAGCTCGCGCACGCGGGCCGCGAGATCGAAACCGCCCAAAGTCTCGCGCAGCATCTCGGGCCAGTCCGGGGCGTGGGCGTCGAAGAAACGGCGGGCCGCGGCGCGCCGCGCGTCGAGCACACGGGCCGCGGCCGCGAGGTCCGCGTCGTGTTCCGCGCCGTCCAGGAACGGCGCAAGGGCGGCCAGGAACTCGTGCGCCCTGCCCTCTTTGGCCGAGCGGTAGAAGGCCCACTGGCCGTCGCGCCGCGCCTCGGCCAGCCCGGCCTCGGCCAGGATGCGCAGATGGTGCGACACGCTGGACTGCGGCAGGGAGAGCGCCTCGACCAGCTCGCCCACGTTCAGCTCATGGCGCAGCAGCACGGCCAGCAGCCGCACCCGCGTGGCGTCCGCCAGGGCCTTGTTGAATTGAATTATCGACATATTTTGTATCAATGTTTGTTGATACATTGCCATTAGGCGCAACCCTCCCTCCCGTCAAGCGGGAACAAAGGGGGCGCTCCCCTTGCCGCGTCCACTGCCGGGCGCGGCATGTCCGCGCGCGTCAGCGGCTACTTTGCCGTCTTCTTCCCGCCCAGCCGCGCGGCCAGGCTGCCGATGGTGGTGTAGAGCACCGGCACGGCCAGCACGCCCAGGCAGGTGGCCGCGATCATGCCGGCGAAGACCGAGGTGCCAAGGGCGTGGCGCGCGCCCGCGCCCGCGCCCGTGGAGGTCACCAGGGGGATGACGCCCAGGATGAAGGCGAAGGAGGTCATGAGGATGGGCCTGAAGCGCAGTCTGGCGGCCATGAGCGCCGCGTCCGCGATGGGCATGCCCTCCTCGTGCTTCATCTTGGCGAACTCCACGATGAGGATGGCGTTCTTGGCCGCCAGACCGATGAGCATGACCAGGCCGATCTGCGCGTAGACGTCGTTGGTCAGGCCGCGCAGGTACTGCCCGGCCATGGCCCCGAAGACGCCCAGCGGCACGGCCAGGAGCACGGCGAAGGGGATGGCCCAGCTCTCGTAGAGCGCCGCGAGGCAGAGGAAGACCATGACCAGGGCCAGGAGGAAGACCTGCCCCGACTCGCCGCCCGAGCGCTTCTCCTGCAGCGACATGCCCGACCACTCGAAGCCGTAGCCCGGCGGCAGGCTCCGGGCCGAGACCTCCTCCATGGCCCGCAGGGAGTCGCCCGAACTGAAGCCCGGCGGCGTGTCGCCGTTGACGGTCACGGTGCGGTAGAGGTTGAAGTGCTTGATGTACTCGGGGCCGGTGATGCTCCGGGCCGAGGCCAGGGTGGAGAGCGGGACCATGTCCCCGGCCCCGCTGCGCACGTAGAAGCGGCCGATGTCCTCCACGCGCTGCCGGAACTCGGGCGCGGCCTGGAGCATGACCTTGTAGGTGCGGCCGAAGCGGTTGAAGTCGTTGGCGTAGTAGCCGCCGAGATAGGTCTGCAGGGTCCGGAAGACCTGATCGACCGGCGCTCCCAGGGTCTTGGCCTTGTCGCGGTCCAGGTCCAGCCAGACCTGGGGCACGTTGTCGCTGAAGGTGGTGAAGAGTCTGGTCACGGCCGGGTCGCGCTCCGCGTCGGCCATGAAGACCTCCGCCGCCTGCGCCAGCTCGTCCACGCTGCCGCCGCCGCGCTGCTGCAACTGGTACTCGAAGCCGCCCGTGGTGGACAGGCCTTGGATGGACGGGGGGTTGAAGGCCATGGCCAGGCCGTCGGGCAGGGTCAGAAGCTGTTGCTGCACCCGCCCCAGGACCGAGGCCACGTCCATGCCCGGGGCCCGGCGCTCCTCCCAGGGGCGCAGGATGACGAAGCAGGCCGAGGCGTAGGAACTGCTGGTCGAGGTCAGCAGGTTCAGGCCGCCCAGAACCAGCACGTCCTTGACGGCGGGCTCCTTGGCCATGATCGCCTCGACCTTGCGCATCATGATGTCGTTGCGCTCCATGGACGCGGCCTCGGGGAGCTGCACCGCGACGATGAAGTAGCCCTGGTCCTCGTCCGGCACGAAGCCCGTGGGCAGGACGCGCATGAGCTGCCAGGCGGCCCCGAAGACCACCGCGAGCACGGCGAAGGCCAGGACCCAGCGCCGGATGGCGCGCCTGACCGCGGCCTCGTACCGGACCGTGACCGCTTCGAAGAGGCGGTTGAATCTGGCGAAGAACCAGCCCAGGGGGCCGCGCGCCTCCCGCACCGGCCTGAGCATGAGCGCGCACATGGCCGGGGAGAGGGTCAGGGCCACGACGGTGGAGAGGGCCACGGAGACCGAGAGCGTGAGCGCGAACTGCTGGTAGAGCCGCCCGGCCACGCCGCCCTGGAAGGCCACGGGCACGAAGACCGCGATGAGCACCACCGAGGTGGCGATGACCGGCGCGGTGACCTCCTGCATGGCCTTCCGGGTCGCCTCGCGCGGGTCCAGCTTCTCGGAGTCGATGCGGTGCTGCACCGCCTCCACGACCACGATGGCGTCGTCCACCACGAGGCCGATGGCCAGCACCAGGCCGAAGAGGGTCAGGGTGTTGATGGAGAAACCGAGCAGCTCGAAGGCCGCGAACGCGCCGATGAGCGAGACCGGCACCGCGAGCATGGGGATGGCCACGGCGCGGAAGTTCTGCAGGAACACCAGGACCACGATGAAGACCAGAAGCATGGCCTCGAACAGGGTCTGGACCACCTCGTCGATGGACTCGGTGACGAAGAGCGTGGTGTCGTAGCTGATCTGGTGCCGGATGCCCTTGGGAAACCCCTTGGCGAACTCGTCCATGGCCGCCTTGACCCTGTTCACCACGTCCAGGGCGTTGGCGCCGGGCAGCTGGTAGACGATGATCGAGGCCGTGTCCTTGCCCGAGAGGCGGGAGAAGGAGGTGTAGGCCTCGGACCCCAGCTCCACCCGCGCCACGTCGCGGATGCGCGTGAGCGAGCCGTCCGCGCCCGCGCGCACGATGATGCCGCCGAACTCCTCGGGCTCGGCCAGCCGGCCCTTGGTCTGGATGGTGAGCTGGAACTCCTGGCCCCTGGGCGCGGGCGGCACGCCGATCTGGCCCGCCGGGGCCTGCAGGTTCTGCTCCTGCACCGCGCCGATGACGTCGGCCACGGTGAGGCCGAGGCGGGCGAGCTTGTCCGGATCGAGCCAGATGCGCATGCCGTAATCCCCGGCGCCGTAGACCTGGACGTTGCCCACGCCCGGGATGCGGGCCAGGGCGTCGGCCAGGTTGATGGTGGCGTAGTTGGAGAGGAAGAGCGCGTCGTAGCCGCTGCCCTCGTCCGCGATGAGGTTGGCGCAGACGAGCATGTTCGGCGACTGCTTCTTCACGGTCAGGCCCTGGCGGGTGACGTCGTCGGGAAGCTGCGGCGAGGCCAGGGAGACGCGGTTCTGCACGTCCACGGTGGCCATGTCCAGATCGCGGCCGACCTCGAAGGTCACGGTCAGCACCATGGAGCCGTCGTTGGCGCTGACGGACTGCATGTACATCATCTGTTCCGCGCCGTTGACCTGCTGCTCGATGGGCGTGGCCACGGACTCCTCGACCACCGCGGCGCTGGCCCCGGGATAGGAGGCCGAAACCTGCACCGTGGGCGGCACGATGTCCGGATACTGGGCGATGGGCAGCCCGAGCAGGCAGAGCGCGCCCGCCAGGGTGATGACGATGGAGACGACCGAGGCGAAGACCGGGTGGTCGATGAAGAAGCGGACCATGGCCTATCCCTTCGGCGACGCGGCGGGCGCGTCCGGCAGCAAGCCGACCTCGTCCTGGGGGACTTCCTGGGGGTCCACGGACATGCCCGGCCTGAGCTTCTGGATGTTCTCCACCACCACCTTGTCCCCGGCGGCCAGCCCCTGCTCGATCACGTAGAAACTGCCCAGGCCCGCGCCCAGGGTCACGGTCCTGGCCTCAAGGACGTTGTTCGCCCCGGCCACGTAGACGGTCTTGCGGCCCTGCGTGTCCATGATCGCGCGCTGCGGCGCGAGGAGCGTGTCCTTCCGGTCCTCGGCCTTGACCCGCACCTTGGCGAACTGGCCGGGCAGGAGCATGCCGGTGGGGTTGGGGAATATGCCCCGGACGGGCAGCGTGCCGGTCCTCGGGTCCACGGTGCGTTGCGCGATCTCGGCCCTGCCGACCTGATCGTACTCCTTGCCGTCGGCGAGCACGAGGTAGAGGGGCGGAGACTCGTCCGCCTGCTCATGCTTGGCCTGCACGGCGCGGATGTAGGAGAGGTACTCCTGCTCCGAGATGCTGAAATTGACGTAGATGGGGTCGACCGAATCCACGGTGGTCAGCAGGGTGCTCTCGCTGCGGCCCACCAGACTGCCCACCTTGACCTGGGCCTTGCCCGCGCGGCCGGTGATGGGCGAGGTCACGTCGCAGTAGCCGAGGTTGAGGCGGGCCGCCTGCACGGCCGCGGTCAGCGAGGCCGCCTGGGCCTGGGCCTCGCGGTAGCTGGTGCGGACCCTGTCGTACTCCTCCTGGCTGACCACGCTCTGCTTGAACAGCGCGGAATAACGGGCGTCGTCGGCCTTGGCCTTGTCCAGCGAGGCCTGGTTGCGCGACAGGTCGCCCTGGGCCTGGTGCAGGGCCTCCTCGAAGGGCTTCCTGTCGATGGCGAAGAGCAGGTCGCCCTGCTTGACCAGTCCGCCCTCGACGTAGGCGATACGCTCCAGAAAGCCTTCCACGCGGGCGCGTATCTCCACGGACTCCTTGGCTTCGAGCTGACCCGTGTAGTCGTAGATCATGGGCACTGTGCGCGGCCGCATGACCAGCACCTTGACCGGCACGGCCTGGGGCGCGGCCTGCTCCCCCTTCCGGGCCTCGGGCTTCCGGTCCTCGCCGCCGCAGCCCGCGCCGAGCAGCGCCAGGAGGAGGACAGCGGCCAGAATGGCGGGACGGCGCGGTCCCGAAAGGGAGGGAAGGGAATCGCGGGCGCTCATGCAGGACCTCCGGTCTCCAAAATGGCACGAAGATTGTTATTTTTCCGTGCGGTTGTCGGAATCTTTGCGGAATATACCCAAATGCGCGCATCCGTCCATGGGGAGAAACCAGCACCGTCCGGAGACGACCCTTGCGGATACAGGATTCCAGACCTTCCGGGACCGTTTTGACAATACGGAAAGGTCACTTGATCAATTCCACATTAGTGTATAGGTGCTTGCCGTTTTTCCACACCTCCGCGCCAAGGAGAGCAGAATGAATCCCGTCGTCGCCGCCACCGCCGTTGCCGCCTGCGCCGCCCTGGCCGCAGGCCTCGCAGCCCCCCTCGCCTCCGCCGTCTGGCAGTCCGCCGTGATCGCGGCCGTCCTGGCCGGAGCGGCGGCCCTTGCCGCCACCGTCCTGACGGCCCGCAGCCTGCGCGCGGCTCTGCGGCCGCTGGCCGAGGCCGCCGCGGCGGGCGCGCGCGGCGAAACGGCCGCCCTGCCCCGGCTGCCCGCCTGCCTGGCCGGGGCCGCGGACGCGGCGGGCGAACTGGCCGAGGCCCTGCGCGCGGCGCGGGAACGGGCCGAAGCCGCCGAACACCAGGCCGAGAAATGGCACACGACCAACAAGCTCACGGCGGCGGGCGCGCTCAAGGCCAAGCGCCGCGACGACGTGACCAGACAGAGCATGCTGGAGGCCTCGGCCACCCTGCGCGAGGTCTCGGACTCCATCACCGCGTTCGCCGCCTCCCTAGGCACGGACGCGAAAAAGGTCAGCTCCGGGGCCGAGGTGCAGCGCGGCCGCGTGGAGAGCGCCGCGGCCGCGGTGGAGGAGATGAACGCCACCAACGCCGAGGTGGCGCGCAGCGCGAGCCAGGCCTCGCAGATCGCCGAACGGACGCGCGGCATGGCGGGCCAGGGGGCCGGGGTGGTGGCCGAATCGGTGAACGCCATCGCCGAGCTCTCCGGCGTCATGTCCGGGCTGCACGGCGACATGGCGGACCTGGGCGGCAAGGCCGCGAGCATCGGGCAGGTCATGACCGTGATCAGCGACATCGCGGACCAGACCAACCTGCTGGCCCTGAACGCGGCCATCGAGGCGGCCCGGGCCGGGGACGCGGGACGCGGCTTCGCCGTGGTGGCGGACGAGGTGCGCAAGCTGGCCGAGAAGACCATGACCGCCACCAAGGAGGTGGAGGGCGTGATCCGGGGCATCCAGGACGGCACGCAAAAAAGCCTTGCAAGCATGGACCAGGCCGCCCGCGCCGTGGCGCGCGCCACGGACCTGTCCGGGCGCTCGGGCGGGATGCTGCGGGAGATTCTGGACCTGGCCAACGGCACCTCGGATCAGATGCAGGCCATCGCCGCGGCCAGCTCGCAGCAGTCCGCGGCCAGCGAGGACGTGGCCCGGAACATGGAGACCCTGGCCCGCTTCTCCGCGGACACGGCGCGCGACATGACCGGCGCCATGGAGTCCATCCACAGGCTCGACGGGCAGATCCAGGAACTGGTGAAGCTGTCGGGCGTCTTCCGGATCATCTCCGAGGGCAAGGTCCTGGCCGAGGTGGAGCAGATCGCCCACGGCAAGGAGGTCGCCAGCCTGGCGCGCGACCGCGCCGAGCGGGCCATGCGCCACGCCGTGGACCGCCATCCCTTCCTGGAGCTGCTCTACCTCACCGACGGCGCGGGCATCCAGATCACGGAGAACATCGCGCCCAAGGATTTCCGCGCCGCCTACGCCGACTCGGCGCGCGGCAAGAACTGGTCCGGCCGCCCCTGGTTCGCGGGCGCGGTGAAGAACAAGGACACCTTCCTCTCCTCCATCTACGTCTCCGAGGCCTCGGGGGACTACTGCCTGACCGTGTCCGTGCCCATCATGCAGGGCGACGCCGTGGTCGGCGTGCTCGGCGCGGACATCAAGCTCTTCGGGTAGAGGGAAAAGAGACGGTTCGCCCCTACCCCGCGCGGCCGATGTAGCGGTCGGCCAGGGCCTTGGCGCGGGCGGCCACGGTGGCCATCTCGGGCTTGGATATCTGGTCGTCCGCGCCCACGGCGTCGCCCTTGTGCCGGAGCTTGTCCGTGATCAGCGAGGAGAAGAGGATCACCGGCAGGCCCTGGAAGCGCGGGTCTGTCTTGATGCGTTTGGTCAGGGAATGGCCGTCCATGCCAGGCATCTCGATGTCCGAGACGATGACGTGGACCAGATCCGAAAGCCTGCGGCCCTCGGTCTGGGCCGCACCATGCAGTTCCTCCAGGCGGTCCCAGGCCATCTGGCCGTTGATGGTGCGGATGACGTCGAAGCCCGACTGCTCCAGGGACGATCCGATCATGCGGCGGATGGTGCCCGAGTCGTCGGCGATGAGGGCGCGGTAGCGGAAGTCCGAGGCCACGGCCTGGGTCGCGTCCAAGGCCTTGAGGCTCAGGCTCGGATTCAGCTCGCCCACGATGCGCTCCATGTCCAAGAGGAAGACCACGCGGTCCTCGATGCGCACCACGCCGGTCACGGAATCCTCGGAATAGTGGGAGACGTGCTTTGACGGCGGCTCGATGGCCGTCCAGGAAAGCCGGTGGATGCGGGTCACGCCGGAGACGCGGAAGGCGTTGACCACGTTGTTGAACTCGGTGACGATGACCTTGTCGTTCTGCGAGGCCGGGGTGTCCTTGCCCAGCCACATGGCCAGGTCCACCAGCGGGATGACCTTGTTGCGCAGGTTGAAGGTGCCGCGCACCGAGGGATGCACCGCCGCGGGCAGATGCGTGACCTGCGGCAGCCGGATGATCTCCAGGACCTTGGCCACGTTGACCCCGTAGAAGCCTTGGTACACGCGGTCCCCGGCCCGTTCGTCGATGTAGAACTCGACGATTTCAAGCTCGTTGGTCCCGGCTTCCAGCAGAATGTTGGACTGCGACATACGCCCCCCCAGTGGAGAGTCGCCCGCGTTCCTCCGCCGACGACGTGAAAGATTCCCCCGACTATCCTGCTATTTTGTCGCAAAAAAGACGATTAGGCAACGGATGGCCGGAATCAATCATCCTCCGGCAGAGGGATGCCCGCGGCCCTGAGCCATGCGCGCGGCAGCTTGCGGAGCTGCTCGGGATCGGCCTGGTGCGGGGTCCAGCACCAGTCCGGGCTTTCCTCGAAGGACGGGGGCTGAGGCGCGGCCACACGGCCCGCCCAGAAATCGTTGTAGTGGAAGGTGCGGCCCCACTCGGCCGAGGGGATGTGCACGCCCTCAACGCCGATGTTCTGGGCCAGGGCCAGGATGGGATAGATTTCCGTGCGCGCGCCGCGCACCCGCGTGTTCAGGTTGTTGTCCCAGTTGCCGTGCGAGTAATCGAAGTCCCACAGGGGCCGCATCTCCTCGAAGCGGTCCCTCCAGGTGGCCCAGGCCCAGGGCGTGAACCAGGCGCGGCGGGCCACGCGGCCCCATTCGTCCTCGGGCGGCCGCTGGTTGTTGTAGGCGGTCACGGAGAAGACCGCGGGATCGTCCGCATAGGCCCGGCCGCAGTGCTCGAAGTAGAGCAGGGCGTGGCGGTGCAGGAGGATGTCGTCCTCCAGGTGGATGTTGTAGTCCGTCTCCAGGAAGGACAGGGACAGGGCCTGGAAGACGTTGACCGGGCAGGACAGTACCTGCTCGTTGACGAGCACGCGCGTGGACTTCGTGAACGAGACGGAGCGCGCCAGGGCCAAGACCTCGTCGTCGCCCGGCTCCACGCAGGCGATGAGGTGGCAGCGCTCGACGCCGACGCAACGCGACAGCGCGCCCAACACCTTTTTCAGATAGTGCGGCCGGTTGAACAGGGTCATGGTGATGGTGCGCTGCCGGACCTTGACCATACGCCAATTGTGCCCCATGCCCCAAATGCTGTAAAGCCGGGACATGCACGACGACGCCCCGCGCCTCTCCGTGGTCATCCCCTGCTGGAACTACGCCCGTTTCCTGCCCCGGCTGCACGCGGCCCTGGCCGCCCAGACCCTGCCGCCCGGGGAATGGGAGGCGGTGCTCGCGGACGACGGCAGCACGGACGGCTCGGCAGAGGCCGCGCGCGATCTGCTGCCTCGCCTCGGCTGCGCCGCGTGGCGCGTGGTGGAACTCGCGCACGGCGGCAGCCCGGGCCGCACGCGCAACGCGGGCATTGCCGCCAGCCGGGGAGAGTACGTCGTCTGCCTGGACCCGGACGACGAGCCCCTGCCCGCCTTCCTGGCCTCCCTCCTGGCCCTGCTGGAGGCCGGGGCGGACGTGGCCTGCTGCGACTACTTCGAGGTGGAGCCGGACGGGAGCGCGCGGCGGATCGGCCTGCCCTGGTACGATCCGGAACTTTTGCGTACCCAGAACATCCTCGCGCCCACGGCCATGTTCCGCCGCTCCTGCTTCACGCGCACGCGCGGCTGGCGCGAAAACACGGCCTACGAGGACTGGGACCTCTGGGTCCAGATGGCCCTGGCCGGAGCGGCCTTCTCCCGCCTGCCCGAGCCCCTCTTCCGCCACCACTGGCACGACGCCAACTTCTCGCACCGGGCCCAGGCCCGCGACGGCGCGGCCAAGGCCCATCTCGTGCGCAACAACCGCCGCTTCTTTCCCAAGGAAACCGGCCTGTGGGCCGACGCCCTGCTGCGCGGCGAGCCCTGGGCCCTGCCCTTCGGCCGGGGGCTGATCCCGCGCAAGGTGGACGTGCTGGCCATGTTCCACCAGGGCCGCACGAACAATTGACCGCCATGCCGGAACGGGTTTCCTCCCGCGCGAAATGTGCTAGGATGCCCGGAAACTCCCCGGAGGTTCCGGCCGTGACCATCGCCGATCCCTCACTCCTTGTCCGCCCGCGCCTGGCCCGGCTGCTGGCCCTGGCCTGGTTCCTGCTCTCCCTGGGCGGGCTCCTGCTGCACCTGCGCATCCACCCCGTGCCGGAGTCCATCTACCACTGGACTCCGGCCGCCTTCGGCCTGCTCAACACCTTTGTCCTGCCCCTGCTCTTCCTGCAGCCGAAAAGCGTCGGCCTGGCCGTGCTCGCGGCCTGGTTCACGGTGATCGTGGGCAGCGTGGCCATGACCTGGCACAGCGCCACCACATGGTTCGGTCCGGCCGATCCCTGGTCCGTGCTCCTCAAGTCCACGGCCCCGGACATCGCCATCCTCTGGGCCAAGCTGCCCCTGGCCCACGTCATCCTCGCCCTGGTGCGGCCCGAAGGCGCGGAGCTGCGCGAACGGGGGTGCCGGCCATGAGCCTGCGTCCCCTGCCCTCCGGCCCGGCGCAGGCCGCCGGGACCGCCGCCCTGGCCCTGGCCTGCCTCGCCCTTGCCGCCGGCGTCCCGCTGGCCGCGTTCCTCTCCCGGCCCGCAGCGCCCCTCTCGGAGGAGTGGTGGCGCTCCCTGGGCATGGCCCTGGGCATGGCCGCGGCCCTCTGCCTGGCCGTGCAGTTCGTCATCGCCGCGCGGCTGCGCGCGCTCGACCGCCTGACCGGGCTGGACCGCCTCTTCCGGGTGCACCGCGTCATCGGCATCAAGGCCGCCGTCCTGGCCCTGCTCCATCCCTTCGCCGTGTTCTGGCCCGAGAGCCGGAACCTCGCCGAGCCCGCCCTGGCGCAGTGGCCCCTGTTCGCGGGCGCGGCGGCCCTGGTCTCGCTCTGGGCCGCGGCGGGCGTGGCCCGCTTCCGTCCTCTGGCCGGACTGCCTTTTGCGCGCTGGCTGCCCCTGCACCGCGCGGGCGCGCTCGGACTGGCCGGGCTGGTCTGCCTGCACGCGGCCTTCGTGGGCGGCCGCTTCCACCTCTCCGCCCTGGCCGCGCCCGCGGCCGCCGTGCTCTTCCTCCTGGCGCGGGGCCTTTCCCGGCCCCTGGCCTGCACGGTCGCGGCCGTGACCCCGGCGGGCCAGGACGCCCACGAGGTCGTCCTGGTCCCGGAACAGGGCCGCGTCCCGGCCTACGCGCCCGGCCAGTTCGCCCTGGTTTCCTTCCTCTGTCCGCGCCTGCCCGAGGAGGAACACCCCTTCACCATCGCCTCGGCCCCGCACGAATCCGCCTTGCGCTTCACCATCCGCTGCTGCGGCGACTTCACGGCGCGCATAGGAACCCTCGCGCCAGGCGACCGCGCCCTGGTGCGCGGACCCTACGGCCGCTTCAGCTTCCTCACGGCGGGCGCGCGGTCCGGCGAGCCGCTGCTCTTCCTGGCCGCCGGGGTGGGCATCACGCCCATACTCTCCATGCTCCGCCACCTCGCCGCCAGCGAAACCGGCAGCCCGCGCCGCATCACCCTCCTCTGGAGCAACCGGGACGCGGCCGACGCGCCGCACCTGGCCGAGGTGGAGGGCCTGCCCGCCCTCCTGCCCGGACTGATCCTGCGCCTGCATCATTCGCGCGGCCCCGGCGGCGCACGGCTGGACGCCCCGGCCCTGGCGGCGCTGCTGGCGGGCGCGCCGCGCGAATCGCTGGCCTTTGTCTGCGGCCCGGCCGGGTTCATGGCTCTGGCCCGGAACGTGCTGCGCGCCCAGGGCTTCGCCCGCGTCCGCCACGAGGCGTTCGCGCTCTAGCCCCGCGCCGGCCGCCAGGGAGCGGGCTTGCCAAGGCCGGACATCCGCCGTATTGACTGCGTGGGCTTGCGGTCCCCCGGCCGCGCCCGAGCACGACACGACGACATGACCGCCCGCACCCTTTCGGCCCTTGTCCTGGCCCTTGCCCTCCTCTGTCCTCCCTTCCCGGCCCAGGCCGCGGAACAGGAGGCCGCCGACGGTTGGGCGGTGCGGCGCAAGGTGCTCTCGCCGGGCGAGGCGGACGGCAGCCTGCCCCCGGCCCAGCAGCAGTTGCCGCCTCCGGCGGCCAACGCCACCGCTCCCCTGGCCCTGCCCGAGCCGCCCCTGCCGCGCGAACCGGCCAAAAACCTGCCCGGCAAGCCCCTGGCTCCGGCGGCCACAACCCCGTCCGCCCCGGCCCAGCCGCGTCCCGCGACGCCGTCCAAGGCTCCTGCCCAGACGACCACGCAAACGGCCGCTCCCCAGGGCGCGCCGACCTCCCCGGCCCCGGCGGGCCCGCCCTCCACGCAGAACATGGTTTCGCCGCCCAAACGCACCCCCCCGCCCACCCCGGACGCGCCGGCCAGCATCCGGCCCGCTCCGCCCAAGACCGTGCTGCGCAAGGGCGCGGCCTCGGTGAGCGTGCGCCGCACGGCCGAGGATCTGATCGTGACCCTGACCACGGGCGGGCAGGTGGATTTCGAGACCTTCTTCCTGGAAAACCCGTCGCGCATGATCGTGGACATCGCGGGCGACTGGACCATCCGCGGCCAGCGCGAACTGGCCGTGGGCTCCCACGGCTGCAAAAGCGTGCGGCTGGGCCGCCACGAAAACAGGTTGCGCGCGGTCTTCGACCTCGACCCCGGCTCGGTCTACCGCTCCGAAACCAGCAGGACCGACAAGGGCCTGCAGATCCTCTTCTCCAGATAGCCCCGCCCTGCCCGAGGGCGCGAAAACAGCGCCTTGCCCGGCGTTTGCGCATCTGCTACAGACGTGGGGCTCCGCCGCTCGCCCCAGGCGCGGCGCGGCCCACGTTTTCACCCGGAGGCACGAATGGCCCGTAAAGCATCCGCCGGATCAGTCGACGACAGCCGTCGCGAGGCGCTCAAGACCGCCCTGACCACCATCGAGCGCAAATGGGGCCAGGGCTCCATCATGAAGCTCGACGAGGCGGCCCACCAGGCCATCCCCGTCATCCCCTCGGGCTCCATCGGCCTCGACCTCGCCCTGGGCGTGGGCGGCATCCCGCGCGGCCGCGTGACCGAGATCTTCGGCCCGGAATCGAGCGGCAAGACCACCCTGGCCCTGCACATCATCGCCGAGGCCCAGAAGGCGGGCGGCACAGCCGCCTTCATCGACGCCGAGCACGCCCTGGACATCAGCTACGCCCGCCGCCTGGGCGTGAAGACCAACGACCTGCTCATCTCCCAGCCCGACTACGGCGAGCAGGCCCTGGACATCTGCGACATGCTCGTGCGCTCCGGCGCGGTGGACATCATCGTCATCGACTCCGTGGCCGCGCTCATCCCCCAGGCGGAACTGGACGGCAACATGGGCGAGACCCAGGTGGGCGGGCAGGCCCGGCTCATGTCCCACGCCCTGCGCAAGCTCACCGGCTCCATCCACAAGTCGAGCACGGCCGTGCTCTTCATCAACCAGATCCGCATGAAGATCGGCACCATGGGCTACGGCAGCCCGGAGACCACCACCGGCGGCAACGCGCTCAAGTTCTACTCGTCCCTGCGCCTGGACATCCGCAAGATCCAGACCCTGAAGAACCAGGACGAGTCCTACGGCATCCGCGCCCGCGTCAAGGTGGTCAAGAACAAGGTCGCGCCGCCCTTCCGCGAGGCCTCCTTCGACGTGCTGTACGGCACCGGCATCTCCCGGGCGGGCGAGATCATCGACCTGGGCGTGGACGCCAAGGTCATCGAAAAGTCCGGCTCCTGGTTCGCCTACGGCGCGGAACGCCTGGGCCAGGGCAAGGAGAACGTGCGGGCCCTGCTCCTGGACAACCCCGAACTGGCCGCCAGGATCGAGCAGGACCTCATGCAGCACCTGGGCATGATCGACCTCTCGGCCAAGGACGACGCCGGGCAGGACGAGGAATAACCACCGACACAGCCGCGCGGGCCGGAACCCACGGGTCCGGCCCGCGCTTTTTCAGGCAGACGCCGTCTTGAAAGGAGCCGAAGGCATGATCACCGCCGCCCAGATACGCGCACGCTTCCTCGACTACTTCGCCCGCCAGGGACACGAGATCGTCTCGTCCTCCCCCCTGGTGCCCCGCGACGACCCCACCCTGTACTTCACCAACGCGGGCATGGTGCAGTTCAAGAAGCTCTTCCTGGGCCAGGAGAAACGCCCCTACTCCCGCGCCACCACCTCCCAGAAGTGCCTGCGCATCTCGGGCAAGCACAACGACCTGGAGAACGTGGGCCGCACCGCGCGCCACCACACCTTCTTCGAGATGCTGGGCAACTTCTCCTTCGGCGACTACTTCAAGGCCGACGCCATCCGCTACGCCTGGGAGTTCATCACCGAGGAGTTGAAGCTGCCCAAGGACAAGCTCTACGTCACGGTCTTCAACGACGACGATGAGGCGCACGGCCTGTGGCAGACCGTGGCGGGCGTCCCGGCGGAGCGCATCTTCCGCATGGGCGAGAAGGACAACTTCTGGTCCATGGGCGACACCGGCCCCTGCGGCCCCTGCTCCGAGATTTACGTGGACCAGGGCGAGGCCATGTCCTGCGGTCCGGACTGCGGCATCGGCCGCTGCGACTGCGACCGCTACCTGGAAATCTGGAACCTCGTGTTCATGCAGTTCGACCAGATCGAGCCGGGCAAGCGCGTGCCCCTGCCCCGCCCCTCCATCGACACCGGCATGGGTCTGGAGCGCATCGCCGCCGTCTGCCAGGGCAAGACCTCCAACTTCGAGTGCGACCTCTTCCAGGAACTGATCGGCTTCATCGGCGAACTGGCGGGCGTGCCCTACAAGTCGCGCGACGAGGAGGCCGACGTGGCCCTGCGCGTCATCGCGGACCACTCGCGCTCCGCCGCCTTCCTGATCACCGACGGCGTGCTGCCCTCCAACGAGGGCCGCGCCTACGAGCTGCGCCGCATCATCCGCCGCGCCCTGCGCTTCGGCACGCTGCTGGGCTTCAAGGAGGCCTTCCTCTACAAGGTCTGCGGCAAGGTCGCCGAGGTCATGGGCGAGGCCTTTCCCGAACTGGTCGAGAACACCTCCTTCCTCGCCAAGGTGGTGCGCGAGGAGGAGGAGCGCTTCGCCCGCACCCTGGGCAAGGGCCTGGACATCCTGGCCGAAGAGCTGCAGCGCCTGAAAAAGGCCGGGGCCACGGTGGTCCCGGGCGAGGTCTGCTTCAAGCTCTACGACACCTTCGGCTTCCCCATCGACATCGTGCGCGACGTGGCCCAAAAGCAGGGCTTTTCCGTGGACGAGCCCGGCTTCACGGTCTGCATGAACGAGCAGAAGGCCCGCGCCCGCGAGGCCTGGAAGGGCTCGGGCGAGCAGGATCTGGCCGGACGCTTCGCCGCGCTCCTGGAGACAGGGGTCACGTCCGCCTTCACCGGCTACGAGGAATTGAAGACCGAGGCGAAGCTGCTCGCCGTGCTGAACGACAAGGGCGAGCCGGTGGAGAAGCTGCCCCAGGGCCAGGGCGGATACGTGGTCGCGGCCAGGACCCCCTTCTACGCCGAGTCCGGCGGGCAGGCCGGGGACACCGGCGTGATCGAGTCCATCACCGGCGCGGCCGACGTGCTCGACACCCTGAAGCCCGCGCCCGAGCTGCACGTGCACAAGGTCTTCGTGACCGAGGGCGACCTCACGCGGGGCCAGGAGGCGACCCTGGCGGTGAACGCGGCCGAACGCCTGGCCACGGCCCGCAACCACACCACGACCCATCTCCTGCACGCCGCCCTGCGCGCCGTGCTCGGCGACCACGTCAAGCAGGCGGGCTCCCTGGTGGGCCCCGACCGCCTGCGCTTCGACTTCACGCACATCAGCGCCATGACCCCGGACGAGATCGCCGAGGTCGAGGCCAGGGTCAACGAGGCCATCCTCTCGGCCCTTCCCGTGAGCTGCGAGGTCATGGCCGTGGACAAGGCGCTGGAGCACGGCGCCACCGCCCTCTTCGGCGAGAAGTACGGGGCCGAGGTGCGCGTCGTGGCCGTGCCCGGCGTGTCCAAGGAGCTGTGCGGCGGCACGCACCTTGAAAACACCGGCCAGGCCGGTCCCTTCATGATCCTCTCGGAGTCCGGCGTGGCCGCTGGCGTGCGCCGCATCGAGGGCGCCACCGGCCTCAATTCCCTAGGCGAGCTGGCCCGGCTGCGCGCCGAGGCGGCCCAGGCGGCCTCGCTGCTCAAGGCCCGGCCCGGCGAGTTGGCCGAGCGCATCGGCGGACTGCAAAAGGAGATCAAGGCCCTGCACAAGGAGCGCGAGCAACTCCAGGCCAAGCTGCTTTCCGGCGCGGGCAAGAGCCTCATGGACGACGTGCGCGAGGTCGGCGGCGTGAAGCTGCTCACCGTGAACGCTCCCGGCATGCCCGTGAAGGCCCTGCGCGAACAGATGGACGACATCCGCTCCAAGATGCCCTCGGGCGTGGCCGCCCTGGCCGCGGCCCAGGACGACGGCAAGGTCTCCCTGATCCTCTACGTCTCCAAAGACCTGCACGCCCGCTTCACGGCCCAGAGCCTGATCAAGGACGTCTCGGCCAAGATCGGCGGCTCGGGCGGCGGCAGGCCGGACATGGCCCAGGCGGGCGGCACCGACGCCGAGGGCATCCCCGCGGCCTTCGCCGCGCTCGAAGAGCTGATCGGCAAATAGCTCCCCGGCAGCGGGGAGGGGCAAGCCCCTCCCCGCGTTCCCCCCTCCACTGCCACCATCCCCACAGAATTCTCCCGCGCTGCGCCGGGCGGGCCTCGCGACATCCTCCGCCGTCTGCGCGCGGCCAGTGCACAACATTCCGCCCCCCCCTTGACGGGCTCCCCCGACCTGCCTATTTTGAAATCAGTTTCAAAATGAGGAGGCAGGAATGGGACGGTGCAGAAAACGGCGGCGCATAGAGGGGACCTATGGAGTCACCTTCTTCAAGCCTTGCGGCGTGCCGCTTTCCGACCTGACGGGAGTGGCCGTTCCGGTGGACGGCATCGAGGCCATGCGCCTGGTGGATGCCGAAGGGCTGAGCCAGGAGGAGGCCGCCCGCCGCATGGAAATTTCCGCCCCCACCCTCTGCCGCATCCTGGCCCAGGCGCGCGCAAGCGTTGCGCGCGCCCTGGCGCAGGGAATGGCCATCCGCATCGACGCCGACGACCCGGCGTCCGGGGAGACCCCGGCCGCTCCCGCCCCCGAGGGCGGGACGCCGCGCGGCATGCCCGGCTGCACGGGCGGCCGGGGCCGAGGATGCGGAGGCGGACACGGACGCCGCGGACTCGCGGCAGGCGGACGCGGATGCGCCCGCGAGGAGGAATGATCATGAGAAACGGCAATCGTGGACAGGGCGGCGGCATGGGTCGCGGCCAGGGCATGGGCATGCAGGGCGGACAGGGCGCGGGCCGCGGCCAGGGGTTCGGCCGGGGACGGGGCGGCATGTGCCGCCGGGGCCTCGGGCCCAACGCACAGCCGACGCAGCCGGAGGAGACCGGGCCGGAGGGAGCGACCGAAGGTACGGAAAACGACGGCGACGTGAGCGCCGCCCCCTTCGGCCCCGGTTTCGGGCCGCGCCGCTACCGGCTGCGCGACGGCTCCTGCCTGCGGGGCGCCGGCCCGCGCGGGGCGGGCGCCGGCTCCGGATCGTAGACTCGAAGCACGCCGTGCGACCGGACTTGACAGGTCCGGTCGCACGGCATAATGCTCGTTTGAGCAAAAACAGAGGTGATCGCGTGCCCCGTCCTCCCCGCTGCAGGCGCATAGCCGCCAGCCCCCGCGCGACCTATTTCAAGCCGCGCGGCGTCCCCCTGCGGGAGCTTTCCGAGAGCTACCTGCCGGTGGAGGGACTCGAAGCCATCCGTCTGGCCGACCTGGAGAGCCTGACCATGGAGGAGGCCGCAGCGCGCATGAACGTCTCCCGCCACACCTTCGGACGCATCCTGGCCCGCGCGCGGCGCGCCGTGGCCGAGGCCCTGGTCAACGCCCGGGCCTTGTGCATCGAGGGAGGCGAATACATCGTACGGGAACAGGGGGGGCAGGCCTCCCCGCGTCCCCCAAAGGAGCCCGACATGACCATCGTCGCCGTCACCGCCGAGGAACCCGGCCTCGATTCCCCCATCGACCCCCGCTTCGGCCGGGCCGCAGGATTCGCCATCGTCAACCTCGCGACCATGGAGGCCGCCTGGGTGGACAACGGCTCCTCGCAGGCCATGGCCCACGGCGCGGGCATCCAGGCCGCCGAGAACATCGCCGCCGCGGGAGCGGGCGTCCTGCTCACGGGGTACGTCGGCCCCAAGGCCTTCACCGCGCTCACGGCCGCCGGGATCAAGGTCGGCCAGGATCTTTCCGGCGTCACCGTGCGCGAGGCCGTGGAGCGGTTCAAGGCCGGCAAGGTCCCCTTCGCGGACGGCCCCAACAAATGATCGTCTCCGTGGCCAGCGGCAAGGGCGGCACCGGCAAGACCACGGTGGCCGCCTCCCTCGCCTCGGTCTGGCCCAGGCCAGCGGCGGCCGTGGACCTGGACGTGGAGGAGCCGAACCTCGACCTTTTCCTGGACCCGCGCATCGCCTCCACGCAACGCGCGTACATCGAAGTGCCGGTGCCCGATCCCGCGGGCTGCACGCTCTGCGGGAGCTGCGTCGAACTGTGCCAGTTCAAGGCCATCAGCCGCATGGGGCCGAGCATTCTCGTCTTTCCCGAAATGTGCCACGGCTGCGGCGGGTGCATCGGCATCTGCCCCGAGAACGCCCTGACCCCGGGCAAGCGCGAACTGGGCACGGTCGCCGAAGGCATGGCGGGCGACATCCGCTTTCTCTCCGGCCGCCTGCGCGTGGGCGAGGCCATGAGCCCGCCCCTGATGCGCGAGGTCCTCAAGAGGCTTTTCGCGCTCCTCGGCCGCGGCCCCACGGACGCCATCATCGACGCCCCCCCGGGCGTAAGCTGCCCGGCGGTGAACGCGGTCATGGAGAGCGACGTCATCCTGCTCGTGGCCGAGCCCACGCCCTTCGGCTTCCACGATTTCGTGCTGGCCGTGGAGGCCTTCGCCCCCTTCAAGAAAACCATGGGCGTGGTGATCAATCGCGCGGGCCTGGGCGACGGCTCCATCCACGAATACTGCCGCGACGTGGGGCTGCCCATCCTGGCCGAGATCCCCTTCGACCGCTCCATCGCCGAGGCCTACTCGCGGGGCCGCGTGGTGGCGAGCCTGGACGAACGGCTGCGCGGCGTCTTTTCGGAGCTTGCCGCAAAGCTCCTGGCCCTGTCCGGGGAGGACGCCCATGCGTGAGATCGTGGTCATCAGCGGCAAGGGCGGCACCGGCAAGACCTCGCTCACCGCGGCCTTCGCCCATCTCGCCAAGAACAAGATTCTCTGCGACCTGGACGTGGACGCGCCGGACCTGCACATCCTGCTCGCCCCGCGCCATCTTAGGAGCGAGGCCTTCGTCTCCGGCCACGAGGCGCGCATCGACCCGGCCCGCTGCACCCGCTGCGGCATCTGCGCCTCGGTCTGTCGTTTCGGCGCCATCACCTCCCGGGGCGGCGTCTTCACCGTGGACCCGGTACGCTGCGAAGGCTGCAAGGTCTGCGTGGCCTGGTGCCCGGAAAAGGCCGTGGCCTTCCCGGCCAAGACCTGCGGCGAGTGGCACGTCAGCGCCACCCGTTTCGGCACCCTGATCCACGCCCGCCTCTCTCCCGGCGAGGAGAACTCCGGCCGCCTAGTCGCCCTGCTGCGCCGCGAGGCGCGCAGCCAGGCCACCTCGCAGAACAAGGAGATGATCCTCTGCGACGGCTCGCCCGGCATCGGCTGCCCGGTCATCAGCTCCCTCACAGGGGCCAGTCTGGCCGTGGCCGTCACCGAGCCCACGCCCTCGGGCGTGCACGACTTCGTGCGCGTGGCCGAACTCTGCGCCCATTTCCGCCTGCCCATGGCCGTGATCGTCAACAAGCACGACCTGAACCCCGACCAGACGAAATCCATCGAGGACTACTGCCGGGACAAGGGACACACCCTGGCGGGCCACATCCCCTTCCATCCCGACGTGACCACGGCCATGCTCGACCGCAAGGCCGTCACCGAAACCCCGTCTCCCCTGGGGCGGACCATCCGCGCCATCTGGAAGAACGTCGAGCGCGCCGCGGGCCTCGCGGCCGCGCCTTCGCCCAACGAACTGCAAGGAGCCTGATCATGGACATGCGCATCGCCATTCCCTCGGAGCAGCCCGGCGGCCTGTTCGCGGCCATCGGACAGCATTTCGGCCACTGCGACCTCTACACCCTGGTGGACATCAGCGGCGGCGAGGTGACCCAGGTCACCACCCTGCCGAACGTTCCCCACCAGCAGGGCGGCTGCATGGCGCCGGTCAACCACCTGGCGCAGAACGGCGTCACCACGCTCATCGCGGGCGGCATGGGCATGCGCCCGCTCATGGGCTTCAACCAGGTGGGCATCGAGGTCTACCACGGCGCGGCCGCGCCGTCCGTCTCCCGGGCCGTGGAGGCCCTGCTCGCCGGGGAGCTGAAACGCTTCACGCCCGAGGTCACCTGCGGCGGGGGGCACGGCTAGACATGGCCCGCTTCGCCCTCGTCGCCAGCCCGCGCCCCCTGGACCTGGAGCCGTTCTTGTCGGCCCTGCGTAGCGAGGGGTTCGACGTCGCCAGCGCGGCCACGGGCAAGGCGGCCCTGGCCCTGGCCGCAACCCGGCGTCCGGACATCCTCGTCGCGGACCAGGGGCTGCCCGACGCGGCCCCGCTCGATCTGGCCGCGCAGTCCCTGCGTGTGGACGCCTTCATCAACACCGCCGTGGTCAGTGCGCTCGACGCCGGGGAGTTTCACGAAAAAAGCGAAGGGCTGGGCGTGCTGGCCCAGCTGCCGCCCCTGCCCGGCCCGGACGACGCGCGCCGCCTGGCCGCGCTGCTGCGGGGCCTGAACGCCTGAGCCGCGCCCGGCGCGCCGGACGCGGCATCGGAATCTGCCAGCGCCTCCCGTCCGCATGGGCGGGAGGCGCTGGGTCGTCAGGCCGTGACGAATTCCCGGTTCAGGCTCAGAGTCGGACAGCAGGCGTTGCGAGCCACGTAGGTCAGCACCGAACCGGGGTCGGGGTGCTGCGGGTCGGCCTCCTGCCTGCGGTGGGCGAGTATGATGAGATCGGCCCCGCGCGCGCGGGCATGGTCCACGATGGTCCTGCCCGGCTGCCCCACGGCCACGTCGAAACTGGCCACAGGACCTTTTATCTTGTCCGCGCCGTAGTGCGCGGCCAGACTGCGCCGGATCTCCTCTAGGGCCTCGGGCGGCAACGGCCTGTCGCCCTCCACCACGTGCAGCACGTCCAGCTCCGCGCCCAGGCCCCGTGCCAGCAGGCCCGCGTAGCGGATGGCGTGGTCGGACTCGCGCGAGAAATCCGTGGCCGCCAGGATGCGGCTGAACCGCGCCCCGGGTCGCGCCGGGCCGCCCGTCACCAGGAGCACGGGGCAGCGGGCGTTCTGCGCCAGACGGGCGACGCATTCCGTCTGCCCGGCCCGGCCCGGCCGCGTCGCCTCGGGGGAATCGGGGTCCCAGCCCGCCACGATGAGGTCCGCGCCTATGCGCCAGGCGAAACGCTGCGCCTCCACGTCGGTGAAGCCGCAGGTGGTCTCCACGGCGCACCGCTCCCCGCCTCCCGAGGCGGCCGCCAGCCGCGCCCGGAAGTAGGCGTCCACCGCCGCCTTGCGCGCCTCGGCCTCCTGCGGGGGCGGGGTGTCGAAGAGCGCGTCCCAGCAGTGCTCGGCCGCGTGCAGCACGCACAGCACGTAGAGCCGCGCGTCGCTGCCCGCGGTCAAGGCCACGGCCGTGTCCGCGGCTTGGCCGCACATGCCCGAGGGCGTGACCAGAAGCAGTATCTTGCTGAACATGGGCGCCTCCCTCTGCTCAAGGCGCTTGGGCCGCGGCGGGGTCAGACGCCCGCCACCAGCCTGTGGACTTCGCCGCGCAGGAAGCCTATCGCCTGGGTCAGGGCCTCGTCGCTCATCTCCCGGCAGGCGGCCGCCAGTTCCGAGATCTCGCCGCCGCTGAGCCCCGAGGCCTTGCCCACGGCGAAGGCGTCCACCGCCGCGCCGCACGCAAGACAGCCGCAGCCGCCCACCACGCCCTGAAACTCCTCGCCGGAGAAGACCGGCACGCAGAACTTGAGGAAGCCCGCGTCGCATTCGCCCGTGACAGGCTCCCTGGTATGCCGCGCCTGACGCATAAAATGGCTGTTGGCCACGGCGCAGATGGCCGAGGCCGAGGCCGGGTTGCCCTTCAGGGCCTTGCACAGGGGGTTGCTCCAGGCCACGAAGCCGGTGACGCGCGCGCCCGCGGCGTCGAACGCCGCGGCGTTGACCCCGAACCGGGCGTGCAGTTCCTGTTCGAGTTCCCGCACCTCTTCCGCAAGACGTGTCCGCATCATGCCCGCATCTCGTCCTCTCCCGCCTTTGCGGCGGGTGCTCAATCCGCACTCAGGCGCAGGCCCGGGCCGAACGCCCCGGCGCGCCGTCCCTCGCCGCCCGCTTGCGGCGCGCGCCCGCCCCTTCCGGCCGCTCCAGGCAGGCCGGTCGTTCGTACCGGCAACCAGGCATGACCAGAGCGGACAGATCGCCCTGCGCGACGCCCTCCAGTACCGCCGGAACCGTGCCGCAAATCCAGGGCAGGACCTCGATGCCGTTGCTGTGCAGATACTGCAGATGCTGGGCGCTGACGCCGCCGCAGATCAGGATCGTCACGCCCGCTCCGCCGAGCAGGCGGGCCAGCCCGGCCGGACAGTCCTCGGGCCGCGGCGAAAAGCCGCGCAGATTCCAGCCGCCCGCGCGGACCTCGAAGAGCCTGAGTTCCGTGGCCCCCTCCAGAAGGGCGGCCAGACGGTCCCGGTAGGTGGCAAGGCATACGAGCATCTTGGCCTCTCCCGTGGCGGCCGGTCTGCACGGATGCAGGCCTGCCGCCGCTTCCTGACCTAGCATGGCCCATGCCAGAAGGAATATCCTTTAATGCCGGAATGTTGCCTGCGGGAGCCGGTTTCGGCGCACTGGGGTGGATGGCGGAAAACACGCTGCCGGGCGGCCGGGGCGGGCGAATTCTGCGCCCGCCCCGGCCGCCCGGCAGCGACGAATGCGGTTCAGCGTCCGGCCATGGCCCTGAGGCGGGCGATGCGCTCGGGAATGGGCGGATGGGTGGAGAACCAGCGGCCGAGGTTCGCGCCGCTGAACGGGCTGACGATGAACATGTTCTCGGTGCTCGGGTTGGCGCGCAGCGGCACCTGGCGGCTGTAGCTGTCCAGCTTGCCCAGGGCCGAGGCCAGGGCCAGGGGCTGTCCGGACATGCGCGCGGCCGTGGCGTCGGCCAGATACTCGCGCGAGCGCGAGATGGCCATCTGCACGAGCATGGCGGCGAAGGGCGCGATGACGGCCAGGGCGATGGCCGCCAGGGGATTGGAGCCGCCCTCCCTGTCGCTGCCCCGGCCCATGCCGAAGATGGCGGCCCACTGGATCATGTTGGACAGGGTCATGATCACCGAGGCCAGCACGGCGGCCACGGTCTGGATCAGGATGTCTCGGTTCTTGACGTGTCCCAGTTCGTGCGCCAGCACACCCCGCAGCTCCTCGGGGGAGAGGGCGCGCAGCAGCCCCTCGGTCACGGCCACGGCGGCGTGTTCGGGGTCTCGGCCCGTGGCGAAGGCGTTGGGCGCTTCCTGGGGCACGATGTAGAGCCGGGGCTTGGGCAGCCCGGCGTTCCGGCACAGTTCGTCCACCATGGCGTGCAGGCCCGGCGCGTCGTGCGGCGCGACCTCGCGCGCCTTGTACATGGCCAGGACGATACGGTCGGAAAACCAGTAGCTGCCCACGTTCATGAGCAGGGCCAGGATGAAGGCGACGTACAGGCCGCCGCGCCCGCCCATGGCCTGGCCGATGAGCAGGATCATGGCGGTCAGCACGCCGAGCAGAAGCGCGGTCTTGAGCTGGCTGGTCATGTCTCGTGCGTTCTCCTTACGGTCGTTTTCCGCGGGCCGGTCCGGACGGTTCAGTCCGCGATGGGTATCTGGCGCGCGGCCGGCGCCTGCGGCCGTTTGGGCACGGTCACGGTGAGCAGGCCGTCGCGCAGCACGGCGCGCACGGCCGCGGCGTCCAGCCCCTTGGGTAGCACGAACCCCCGGGCGAAGGGGCCGTAGGAGCGCTCCAGGGTATGGTAGGCCGGCCCGCCGCCCGCGTCCTTGACGAAACGCCGCTCGCCGTAGACCACCAGGTCCCGGCCCGTGACCTCCAGGACCACCTCGTCCAGCGTCAGGCCGGGCAGCTCGATCTGGATGACCCATTCCGCCTCCGTCTCCAGAACGTCGGCCTGGGGCTGCCAGACGTAGGCGCCCTCGCCCCCGCCCATGGGACCGCGCTCGCGCAGCAGGCGGTCCAGACGCTCCCTGTCCTCTTCCGCGAACATCCACAGATTCCGGTTCAGCTTGCCCATGGCTTTCGTCCGTGCCTTCCTTCAGTGTCGAGGATCGACGCAGTATGCTCTCATACCCGTTCAGGCCCGCGATCTCAACACAATTAGGGCGGACCGGGCGGCTGTCAACAGCCGCGCCTTGCCATCGCCACGTGCGGCGGGTAGGACTCCGGGGGAGGAGCGCGCGACCCAAGCGCCCCAAGGAGACGACCATGCCCCAGGACATGACCTGTCTGCCCCCGCCCGAGCTGCCCCAGGACCTGCAGATTTCGGTGCTCGGACCGGCCAAGATACCTTCGGACCTGCGTTGCGGCCGGTTCATTCCGGACGACGCGCGCATCTACGTCTACGTCGATCCGTCCCAGGTCCCGGGAGGCGGCCCCAATCCCACCCTGGAGATGGCCGGGCCGCGCGAGCGCATCTACTTCGACCCCACCAAGACGCGCTGCGCCATCGTCACCTGCGGCGGGCTCTGCCCCGGCATCAACGACGTCATCCGGGCCATCGTCTTGGAGGCCCACCACAACTACAAGGTCTCCTCGGTCCTGGGCATCCGCTACGGTCTGGAGGGCTTCATCGAGGACTACGGACACACGCCCTTGGAACTCACGCCCCAGACCGTGGCCAACATCCACGAGTTCGGCGGCACCATCCTCGGCTCCTCGCGCGGCCCCCAGTCCGTGGAGCGCATCGTGGACTTCCTGGAGCGCAGGAACATCTCCTGCCTCTTCGTCATCGGCGGCGACGGCACCATGCGCGCGGCCTCGCGCATCGTGGAGGAGGTAAACGCGCGCAAGGTCAAGATCGCGGTCATCGGCATCCCCAAGACCATCGACAACGACATCAACTTCGTCTCCCAGACCTTCGGCTTCGACACCGCCGTGGGCAAGGCCACGGGGGCCATCCGCTGCGCGCACGTGGAGGCCCTGGGCGCGCCCTTCGGCATCGGCCTGGTCAAAGTCATGGGCCGGGAGTCCGGCTTCATCGCGGCCCAGAGCGCCCTGGCTCTGCGCGACGTGGATTTCGTACTCGTGCCCGAGGACCCCTTCGAGATCCACGGCGAGCGCGGCTTTCTCGCCGCGCTCACGCGGCGTCTCAGACGGCGCGGCCACGCCGTGGTCGTGGTGGCCGAAGGCGCGGGCCAGAAGCACCTGCAGGCCACCGGCGAGAAGGACCCCTCGGGCAACGTGCGCCTGGGCGACATCGCCGGGCTGCTCATGGCCGAGATCGCGGCGCACATGAAGAACGAGGGCATCGACCACACCCTCAAGTACATCGACCCCAGCTACATGGTGCGCTCGGTCCCGGCCAACTCCAACGACTGCATCTACTGCGGCTTCCTGGGCCAGAACGCGGTGCACGCGGCCATGGCGGGCAAGACGGCCATGGTCGTCTCCAAGTGGAACGGCTACTACGTGCACATGCCGCTCACCCTGGTCACGCAGGGCCGCAAGAAGATCGACGTCTGCTCCAACTACTGGCGCAGCGTGCTTGAAAGCACGGGCCAGCACGTCTATTTTGGCGGTTGACGACGCCCCGGGCCGCCCTGCCGGGCGGCCCGGCTTCCCCCACATCCCGATCCGGAGGAACAATGCACCCGCGACTTGAAGCGGCCATCGCCGCCGTCCGCCCGGCGGACGACTCCCTGCGCGCCCCAGGCCAGGCGCATCTGGACAATCTGACCAAACCCCGCGGCAGTCTGGGCCGCCTGGAGGAGATCGCGCTCGACATGTACATGGTCCGGGGCGAGGCCCCGCGCGCCGATCCCATGCGCATCTACACCATCGCCGGGGACCACGGCGTGGTGGCCGAGGGCGTCTCGCTCTTCCCCCAGGAGGTCACGCGCCAGATGGTGCTGAACTTCCTGCGCGGCGGCGCGGGCATCAACGCCCTGTGCACGGCCACGGGCATCCAGCTCAAGGTGGTGGACGCGGGCTCCTGCGGCGGGGGCTATCCCGAGCATCCGGACCTCATCCAGCGAAAGGTCGCGCCCGGCACGGCCAACTTCGCCCACGGCCCGGCCATGAGCGAGGAACAGTGCCTGGCCGCCCTGCATCTGGGGCTGGACCTGGCCGAGGACTGCGCCCGGGACGGCATCCGCGCCGTGGGCACGGGCGACATGGGCATCGGCAACACCACGCCCTCCACGGCCCTGTACTGCGCCTTCCTGGGCTTCTCGCCGGCGCAGGTCACGGGTCCGGGCACGGGGTTGGACGCCGCGGCCATGGCGCGCAAGGCCGAGGTCATCGGCCGCGCCCTCGACGTCAACCGCACGGCCCTGGACAAGGGGCCGCTGGCCGTCCTGGCGGCGCTGGGGGGCTACGAGATCGCGGCCCTGGCGGGCCTCATCCTCGGCTGCGCGGGCAAGGGCATCACCGTGGCCGTGGACGGCTTCATCTCCACAGCGGCCTACGTGGCGGCGCGCGCGCTCTGCCCCACCGTGTCCGCGCACTGCCTGCTCTCCCACGCCTCGGCCGAGCCAGGCCACAGGAATATCTGCGAAGCGCTCGGGGAGCGCCCCCTCTTCGACCTGGGCATGCGCCTGGGCGAAGGCACGGGCGCGGCCATCGCCCTGCACGTGGTCCGGTGCGCCTGCGCCATGTGGAACGACATGGCCAGCTTCGCGGACGCGGGCGTGAGCCCGGGCACGGCCTGAGGGACTGCGGCCCCCTGACGCGACGGGGCTGGCGCGCGGGCAGAGGAGCCCGCGCGCCAGCCCTTTCCGTTGCCGCGCCCTGCCGCCTGCCCCGGCGGAAACGGCGCATGCCGCGCCGGACCGCGCAAACGCAAAAAGCCGGATCACCGGCGGACAGGAGACGGGGTCCGGAGCCGGACTACTCTTCGCGTTCTTTCAGCGTGATGTTGAAGGCCACGTTGAAGAAGTGGTGGAAGAAGTCCACGTACTCCACCGTGATGTTCTCGGGCACGTTGATGCGCGTGGGCGCGAAGGTGATGATGCCCTTGATGTTGGCGTCCATCAGGTAGTTGGCCGCGCGCTGGGCGCGTTCGGGCGGGGTGGTGATGATGCCGATCTCGATGGACAGCTCCTTCACCTTTTCGGGCAGGCGGCGGGAGCAGATGACCTCGAGGCCGGAGACGACCTCGCCGATCTTGAAGGGGTCGCAGTCGAAGGCCCCGGCGATGTGGAAGCCCCGCTGCTTGAAGATGCGGTGGCGCAGGATGGCGCGGCCCAGGTTGCCCACGCCCACCAGGGCGCAGTTCCAGGTGCGGTCCACGCCCAGCGCCTTCTTGATGGAGGTGTTCAGGTCCTGGACGTAGTAGCCCACGCCGCGCACGCCGAATTCGCCGAAGTAGGCGAGGTCCTTGCGGATCTGGGACGGATTCACGTCGCAGATGCGCGCCAGGTGTTCCGACGAGATGACCTCGACGTTGTCGTTGCGCAGACTCTCCAAGACCTGCACGTAGATGGCCAGGCGCTGGATCGTGGCGCGGGGGATGTGTTCGCTCTTCAGCGTGCTCACTGCTTGCTCACGGTTTGTTCAGTGCGTGAAATTTGTGAAATCGCGCACTTTCCTACACTGAAAAAGGGGAGGCCCGCAAGGGGGCCTCCCCAAGGGAAACCGGAGCTTACTGCAGCGTGACGCCGCCGACCCAGGGGTTGGCGAAGATGAGGATCAGGTTCACGACCAGGGCGTAGATGGCCAGGGACTCGATGAAGGCCAGGCCCAGGATCAGGGTGACGGTCAGCTTGCCGCCGGCCTCGGGGTTGCGGGCGGTGCCTTCGCAGGCGGCCTTCAGGCCCATGCCCTGAGCGATGCCGCAGCCGGCCGCGGCCAGGGCCATGCCCATGGCGGAGGCCCAGGAGGTGGCGGTGATCACGGCGGCGGCGCCTTCGGCGGCGAACGCGGCGGAGGCGAAGGCAACCATGGCCAGGGCGACGGACAGGATGGTCAGCATCTTGCGCATGATAGGAACTCCTTTGAACTGTAGTTGTTGTGGTCTAAGACCATTTCCCCGTGTTTAGTGGGCGTGCTCCAGCGAACCCTTCAGGTAGATCATCGTCAGGATGAAGAAGATGAAGGCCTGGATGGTCTTGGCCAGTCCGAAGAGGAAGTACATCGGAATGGTGGAGACCACCGGCGCCAGGGTGAAGAGCAGCACCAGAACGATTTCCTCGCCGCGGATGTTGCCGAAGAGCCGGAGCGTCAGCGACAGCGGGCGGGCGCAGTGCGAGATGATTTCCAGGATCAGCATCAGCGGCGAGAGCGCCGGGATGGGTCCCATGAAGTGCTTGATGTAGCCCAGGCCGTGCTCGCGCACGCCCCAGTAGTTGTAATACAGGAAGACGATCACGGCCATGGCCGCGTTGGTGTTGATGTTCGCCGTGGGGGCGTCGAAGCCGGGCACGAGGCCGGTGAGGTTCATGAACCAGATGAAGATGAAGATGTTCGCCAGGATCGGGAAAATCTTGCGGCCTTCCTCGCCCACGTTGGTGACGACGAAGTCCTCCAGCCCGCCGATGACGACCTCGAAGAAGTTCTGCATGCCCGCAGGCACCATGGCGATGGAGCTGCGCACGATCAGGGCCATGATGATCAGCACGGCCATGACGAACCAGGTGAACAGCACATGGTTGGGCACATGCAGCCCCACCGCGTTCGCCAGCTCGGGAAGAATCAGCAGCGGATGGGGAAGTCCTCCAGCAGCGACGGCCATGTCTACGCCTCCTTCACTTTTTGCCCGGAATACCGAACAGCGCCCCACGCGAGCGCGGTTACAACCACTGTGGTCAGACCGGCGAGCAGGCCCGAGAGCGGCACCCCCAGCCGGATGATCAGGACATACAGCACCACGCCCGTGAGCCCCAGGCGGATGAAGAATCGCATCACCTGCGCCCCGGCCGCGCCCTGCGGCACGTGGATCGCCATCTGGGCGAAACGGGCCAGGGCGTAGAAGTTCACGGTGGCGATCAGGGCCCCTGCCGCGAAGGCCGCCCCCCACATGCCCGTGAACGCGAACAGCAGCGAGAGCCCGGCGGCCAGCATGATCTGCAGGGCCACCAGGCGGCGCACGTCGGGCTGGCGGAAGCCGCGCCTGTACAGCGCGGATTCGACGCTATGCCGGACCTTGCCCATCATTCCCGCCGCCCTGTCCATGTCGTTCTTCCCGCTCGGCCTTCTGCAGCTTCTTCGATTCTTCGTACATGTTCTTGAACCCCGCGGCGATGCCGGCCACCAGCCAGAAGATCATCACCCACGGCTTGGCGCACCACCCGAGGCCGCACAACCATTCCTCAAGGAAGTATCCGATCGCCAGCCCGACGAACGTGCAACTGACCATGTGAATGCCCATGGTCGCCGCATTGGCAAGGAGCCCCCAGGCCCCGTGGGACTTCTTCGTCACTGCCGCGCTCGGCCCTCGACCTCGGCTCCGAACCCCTCCGCCCGGATGCGTGCCGCACGGTCGATGTCAATTCGTTCTTGAATTCACAAGTAGGAAGGTGCCCTATCACGCACAGTATGCCAAGTCAATCGCCCCGCCCGGAAAAAAGTGCGTCCAGCCCGCGCGCGGCAAGGCTCCGCCCCGGCATGTCCCGAATCGTCACAATCGTCCCGGCCCCCTTCCCTCGTGACAAGCGGCCGCGAAGACTCTACCCTGCGTCTTCACGATACGCTCACCGAGGTGCCCATGCCCATACCCAAACCGCTGCCCGTGCACAAGCTTGCCGCCCGCCTCGATCCGCCGCGGGTTCCCTATGCCGACTCCTCGGCCATCCCCCTTTCCGGCAAGTCCCAGCCGCAGCAGCCCCGCGCCGGAGCGGCCTTCGAACTCGGCCTGGCCATCCCGGGCGGCGAGCACCACATCTTCCTCGCGGGCGAGCCCGAACTCGGCCGCACCTACTTCGTGCGCCGTCTCCTCGCGCCCCGCGCCGCCAGACGGCCCGGCCCGCCCGACCTGCTCTACCTGAACAACTTCGAGGACCAGGACCGGCCCCTCCTCGCCGTGGCCCCCGCGGGCACGGGCAAGCGCTTCAAGGCGGACCTGGCCAAGGCCGTGGCCAGGCTGCAGAACGACATCCCGGCCCGTCTCGAACAGGACGCCTTCCACAAGCAGCGCGAGAGCCTCATGGCGGGCTTCACCTCCCGCCGCGACGCCATCTACCAGGACATGGAGCGCCTCGCCGACGCGCAGGGCTTCGCCCTAGGCTTCGAGGAGAACGGCGGCATGACCCTCATGCCCCTGTGGGAAGGCAAGATCATCGGCCAGACGGATTTCGAGCGCCTGCCCTCCCAGGTCCAGTCCGCGCTGCGCAGCGCCCGCGACAAGCTCCTCTCCGTGCTCATGAAGATGCTGCGCCGCATCCAGGCCGAGGAGAAGGGCCTGCGCGAGGACGAGATGGACCTGGAAAAGGGCGTCGTCACCTCGGCCCTGGCCGAGCACCTCGCCCCCCTCTCCAAGGCCTATGCCGCCCATCCCCAGCTCGCGGCCTGGATCGAGACGGCCAAGGCGCACATCCTGGACAACCTCGATCAGGCCATGCCCCGCGAGGAGGACGAACGCAGCGAGCAGCGCAGCGAACGCGAGCGCGCCGGGCAGGAGCTCTTCTGGTCCCGCATGCAGGTCAACCTCTTCGTGGACAACTCCGGCCCCGCGGCCAAGGGCGGCGCGCCCGTGATCATCGAGGACCACCCCACCTACTTCAACCTCCTCGGCCTCATCGAGCGCGAGGCCGAACTCGGCGCGCTCTCCACGGACTTCACCCTGATCAAGGCGGGCAGCCTGCACCGGGCCAACCACGGCTACCTGATCATCCGGGCCGAGGACGTCCTGGCCCACCCCTCGGCCTGGGAAGGGCTGCTGCGCGCCCTGCGCACCGGCCAATGCCGCGTCGAGGACCCGGCCGACCACGACCAGCCCCGCACCCGCACCGTGGAGCCCGAGCCCGTCCCCCTCTCCGTCAAGGTCATCCTCATCGGCACGGACGAACTCTACGAAACCCTGCTCATCCACGATCCGCGCTTCCGCAAGCTCTTCAAGATCAAGGCCCACATGCAGGATCTCGTCCCGCGCACGCCCGCCAACTGCAAGGCCTTCCTGCGCGAGGTGGGCGACATCGTGCGCGGCGGCGGCCTGCCCCCCTTCTCGCGCGAGGCCCTGGCCGGGCTCGTGGACTTCTCCTCGCGCCTCGCGGACAACCAGAAGAAGCTCTCCCTGCAGTTCCCCCTGGTGCGCGACCTGATGATCGAGGCCGCGGCCATGGCCCGCCTGGAGAGGGCCGATCTGGTCTCCGGCGAGATGCTCGCCCGCGCCCGCGCGGCCCGCGACTTTCGCGCCAACCTCTACGAGGAGATGTTCCTCGAGGAGTACGACAAGGGCGTCATCAAGGCCCCCACCAGCGGCCGCGCCGTGGGCCGCGTCAACGGCTTGGCCGTCTCCTCCTACGGCGACTACACCTTCGGTCTGCCCCACCAGATCGCCTGCACCGTGGGCGTGGGCGAAGGCGGCATCATCGACCTGGAGCGCGAGGCCGAACTGGGCGGCCCCATCCACACCAAGGCGATGATGATCCTCAAGTCCTATCTCCTGGACCGCTTCGCCCACGACAAGCCGCTGATCCTCGCGGGTTCGCTCTACTTCGAGCAGTCCTACGCCCATGTGGAGGGCGATTCGGCCTCGGGCGCGGAACTGGCCGCCCTGCTCTCCGCCCTTTCCGGCGCGCCCATCGACCTCTCCAAGGCCTTCACCGGCGCGGTCAACCAGTCCGGCCACATCATGGCCGTGGGCGACGTCACCCGGAAGATCGAGGGCTTCTTCGAGGTTTGCCGCCGCCGCGGCCTCACCGGCAGGCAGGGCGTGCTCATCCCGGCGGACAACACGGACAATCTCATGCTCAAGCCCGAGGTCACCGAGGCCGTGGCCGCCGGGAAGTTCTCCATCTGGCCGGTGGAGAGCATCGAGCAGGCCCTGGAGTTGCTCACCGGCATCCCGGCGGGCAAGCGCGGCAAACGCGGCTTTCCCCACGGCTCCCTGCTGCGCCGCGCCGACGAACGCCTGCGCCAGCTCGCCGAGGCCGCAGTCAAGTTCAAGAGGCGTTAGCGGCGGACCCTGCGATACGCCGCCGGCGGTCTTCCGCAAACTGCGACTTTACGTGTTTTGCGGGCGGCACACGAGACGGCGCGGGGCTTTGCGGCCGCACCCCGCCCGCAACGCCGCCGGCAGGCCCGCCTTTCCGGTTGACAGCGGCCGTCCGTTGTCCTTTCCTGTCCGCGCCTGGCCGGACCTTTTCCGGCCGGGAGCAGGCCTCGGAGGGGGATCATGTCGCGCGCCTGGATCAGGAAAAAGAAGCCGCAGTTCGTGCGGGACGCTCTCAGGGATTTCTGCAAGGCGTCCAAGGCGCTGGAGGAGCAGTTCCAGCGCTTCGACCACCACGGCAGCCTGGACTTCACCGTGCTGCGCGACCTGCTGGGCGAGGAGCGCAACAAGGGGCTGCTCTGGCGGCTGAAGGACACCGCCCACCACGTCTTCCGCACGGACCGCGACGCCCGCCTGGTGGGGCAGTTCCTGGACTGGTGCGTGGGCTACATCTTCCACGAGACCGTGAAGCTCAAGGAGGACGCCTACCAGCAGCAGACCTACGCCCCCTGGTTCCGGGACATGCAGTCCCAGGATCTGCCGCGCGAGGAGTCCGTGATCTGCCAGGAGCTTTACGAGGTCCTGCGCCAGACCCGGCAAAGCATGGAGCGCGAGATCAGGCGCATCCGGTTCATCATGTATCATTGCCGCCGCCTCTTTCCCATCTACCTGCAGCCGCACGCGGGCAACCCCCTGCTGGCGCGCTTCCTTTTCGAGGAGGCGGAGTTGGTGGGCCAGGTCTTCGGCGAGGGCGGGCGCGAGCTGCTGCGCGCGGTCTACGGCGGGGAGAGCGAGGAGATGTACCTGCTGGCCGCGCAGAGCCTGCGCCGGGGCGGCTGGATGGAGAAGGCGGCCGCGGCCCTGGCCAGGGCCGGGAGCAACGGCGCGGATTCGGATATCGTGTTGCAGGAACGCGAGATAGTTGATACTTGGCTCAGAAAACTGAAAGTCTGACGCTTTATCCTGGCGCACGAACCCTTGCGGAGGACGCGATGAAGAGACTTCCCGTGATCATTCTGACCCTGGCGCTGCTCGGCGCGGCCGGATGCGCCGCCAAGCAGCAGAAAGCCGAGGCCCCCAAAGAGCCCGCGGCCGAGGAGACGGTGGTGATCGCCAAGCCCGCCAAGCCCGCGCCCACGCCGCTGGAGATCTACGAGATGAACTACAGGCAGCTCCCCACCAGCCATACCGTGGTCAAGGGCGAGTGCCTCTGGCGCATCTCCGAACAGGCCCAGATCTACAACGACCCCTTCATGTGGCCGCTGATCTACAAGGCCAACCGCGACAAAATCACGAAGAGCCCGGACCTGATCTACCCCGGCCAGGTCTTCTCCATTCCGCGCTCCGGGTTCACCCTGGCGGACATCAAGGAGGCCCGGGTCAAGGCCGGTTCGTCCAAAAAGAAGTCCGATCCCGCGCCGACCTCGAACCTCCCGGCGGCCATCCGTCAGGAGCTGGGGTACGGCTTCTAGTCCGCGGCCCGCAGGCCGCGCCGGACAACGGGGCGTTCAGGGCACGGCCCTGGACGCCCCGTTGCGTTCCGGGCGGCGGGCCGGAAGGCAGCACGGCGAAGACGGCAAAACCGGCCAGCCGCATCGGCAAGCCCGGCCCTTGGGCGGGCACGTTTCCGGACCGGGAGACGCGCTCGGCCACGGTTGAGGTCTTGACCGGCGCGCTGTTCCTTGTGACAACCCGGGAGCGCGTCTTCGCCCTGACCGCGGCCGAACCCCGCGCGGGCTGCAAGCTGCTCGCGGCATGGTGCGCAAGAACAACAACGATCTGGTCACGCTGACCACGGCCCTGGCCCTGGCCCAGGGCAAGAACATCGGAGCCTGAGCATGCCGTTTCTCGCTTCCCGCGGCCGCGCCCTGGCGGGTGCGGTCCTCGTCGTCCTGGCCATCTCCCTGCTGTCCGGCTGCGGCCTGCACTCCTACGACCAGGGCCCCCCGCCGCGCACCGGCAAGCGGGGAGGCGAGGCCGCCACGGAGCAGAAACCGGCGGACGCCCCTCCGCCCCAGGTCACGCCCGCGCCCAAGGGCACCTTCAAGCCCTACACCCAGTCGGGCAGGACCTACGAGCCGCTCTTCTCGGCCGACGGCTACCGCGAGGAGGGCCTGGCCTCCTGGTACGGCCTGCAGTTCCACGGCCGCAAGACGGCCAACGGCGAGGTCTACGACATGTATTCCATGACCGCGGCCCACCGCATCCTGCCCATGGGCACCCGGCTGAAGGTGGAGAACTTGGAGAACGGCCGCGTGGCCGAGGTCCGGGTCAACGACCGCGGCCCCTTCGTGGACCCGGACCGGCGCGTCATCGACCTCTCCTTCGCCGCGGCCCGGGAACTGGGCACGGACAAACCCGGGCTGGCGCGCGTGCGCATCAGCTCCATCGGCAGGATAGAGGGCTTCACCGGTACGGATCTGGCGGGCCGCTTCTACATCCAGGTGGGGGCGTTCACGGTCAGGAACAACGCGGACCGGCTGGCCGCGCGCCTGGTCAGGGACGGCTACAAGAACACCCGCGTGGAGCAGGCCGACGTGGACGGGCAGACCTTCTGGCGCGTCCAGGCGGGGGTGTTCCCCAGCCTGAACGCGGCCGAGCAGGGGCAGGAGACGCTGCGCCGCGAGTTCCCTCAGGCGTTCGTCATTGCTGATCGTTGAGTTCCGAGCGGAACTTGCGGGAAAGCCGGAAGACGACCACCTTGCGCGGGGTCAGGGTGATGGTTTCGCTGGTCTGGGGGTTGCGGCCCTTGCGCGCCTTCTTGTCGTAGGCCTCGAACTTGCCGAAGCCCGAGATCAGAAGGTTGTGGTCCTTCTTGATGGAGTGCTTCATCAGATCGAGCAGGGTTTCCACGTGCGCCTTGATCTCGGCCCGGTTCATGTCGATCTTCTCGTAGATCCGGTCCACGATGTCGGCCTTGGTCAGCGTCTTGCCGTTGCCGTTGCTGCTCATGGCAGTCTCCTCCGGTTGTCGCGCCGCCGGATCAGGCGATCCGGGCGCGGATGCTCTCCGCCAGCGCGTTCATTTCGTCCATGGATGCGTAGGCGCCGCTCGGCCACAGATGCAGGCCGTCTCCCTCCACGCGGGGAATGAGGTGCCAGTGGGCGTGGAAGACCAACTGCCCGGCCGAGGCGTTGCAGTTCAGCCCGAGGTTGAAGCCCGTGGCCCCGGTGGCGGCCATGAGCGCCGCGCCCACCGTGCGGAAGGCGGTCACGAGGTCCGCGCCCAGGCCGGGGTCGAGGTCCAAAATCGTGGCGTGATGCGCCTTGGGGATGACCAGGGCATGGCCCGGCCGGACCGGGGCGATGTCCAGAAAGGCCAGGACGGTCCCGGTTTCGTACAGCTTGGCGCAGGGAATCTCGCCCCGCACGATCCTGCAGAAGATGCACTCGGACTGGCTCACGCCGCCCCCTTTTCAGGTACGTTTCCCATCCGCCGGATAACACGCCAAATTCATTGTCATATTCACCATGGTCCGGCACCTTGGCAAGATGTTTACAAAAAATTACGGGTTTCCATGTAGTCTGAATTCCTGATAATTTTTATCCTGTATGGACGCTGCCGTTCTCCACCACCCCGAGCCCACGGGCCAGCGGCCCAGGCTCCTGCCGGTCTTCCTGCCGCATGCCGGTTGTCCGGCCGCGGACGCCGCGCGCCCGAAAGGCCGCTGCCTCTTCTGCGACCAGCAGGCGCAGAGCGGCCAGACGCGGCGCAGTCTAGCCGATCACCTCGCCTCTCTGGCCCGGAGTCTGGACGAATTGGCCGGACGCGGCGGCGGTCCCGTGGACCTGGGGTTTTACGGCGGAGCCTTCACTGCCCTGCCGGACGGCTGGCCCGAACGCTTCCTGGCCCTGGCCGCCGCGTACCGGGAGCGGGGAATCGTCGGCGGCGTACGCTGCTCCACGCGGCCCGACGTCTGCGACCCGGCGCTGCTGGCGCGGTTGCGCGGCCTGGGCCTCGACATGGTGGAGCTGGGCGTGCAGAGCTTTTCCGCCGCGGCCCTGGCCGCCTGCCATCGCGGGCACGGCCCGGACGCGGCCCGCGCGGGCTGCCGGGCCGTGCGCTCGGCCGGGCTGCGGCTGGGCGTGCATCTCATGCCCGGCCTGCCCGGCGGCAGCGTCCAGGACCTGCTGGCCGACGCGGACGCGTGCGCCGACCTGGGGGCCGAGGCCGTGCGCCTGCACCCCTGCCTGGTGCTGGCCGGAACCCCGCTCGCCCGCCTCCGGGAATCCGGCGGCTACGCCCCCTGGCCCCTGGCCAAGGCCCTGGCCGCCTGCGGCCTGACCACGCTGCGCCTGTGGCGGGCAGGGGTGCGCGTGGCGCGCCTCGGGTTGGCCGCCGAGGACTCCCTGCTGCGCGCCATCCTGGCCGGACCGTGGCACCCGGCCTTCGGCCAGCGGGCGCGCAGCCGCGCGCTCTTCCTCCATCTGGCCGGGGCCTGGCAGGCTGCCGGACGCCCGCGCGGCGCGTTCCTCGTCCCAAAGCGCCATCTCCCCGACGTCATCGGCTGGCGGCGCGAAACGGCCCCGCGCTATGCGCGCCTCGGCCTGACGCCGAGGCCGCACGACGAAACATTCTTCTTGTTGCCGTCGGCTTGAGCGGGTAGACTCTTCGGCGGCCTGAAAACCGCAACCCCAAGCGGCCTCCCCATGAGCAACGAAAACGCCCCCTGGCCCCACAAGGACCTGCTGGACACGGACCAGCTGTCCCTTGACGACGTGCGCCGCATCTTCGCCGCCGCCACTTCCTTCCAGGAGGTCAACCAGCGGCCCGTGAAGAAGGTCCCCACCCTGCGCGGCAAGAGCGTGGTCCTCTTCTTCGCCGAGCCCTCCACGCGCACCAAGACCTCCTTCGACATGGCGGGCAAGCGGCTCTCCGCCGACACCTTCTCCCTGGCCTCGTCGTCCAGCTCCCTGACCAAGGGCGAATCGCTGAAGGACACGGCCCTGACCCTGCAGGCCATGAACCCCGACGCCATCGTCATCCGCCACCGCGCCAGCGGCGCGGCCGCCTTCCTGGCCCAGCGCCTGGAATGCTCCATCATCAACGCCGGAGACGGCTGGCACGCCCACCCCACCCAGGCCCTGCTCGACGCCTTCACCCTGACCCAGGAATGGGGCGGCCTCGCGGGCAAGACCGTGTGCATCCTGGGCGACATCGCCCACTCGCGCGTGGCCCGCTCCAACGTGGACCTGCTCACCCGCCTGGGCGCCACGGTGCGCCTCTGCGCCCCGCGCACGCTCCTGCCCCACCGCATCGAGTCCTGGCCCGTGGAGATCTTCGGCGACCTCTCCCGCGCCGTGGACGGCGCGCACGCCGTGATGTGCCTCCGCCTGCAGCTCGAACGCATGCAGGCCGGACTCATCCCGGACCTCCGCGAATACGCCCGCTGCTGGTGCCTGGGCCCCCGTCACCTCGAACGCGCGGCTCCCGACGTGCGCGTCCTGCACCCCGGCCCCATGAACCGCGGCGTGGAGATCGACTCGGCCCTGGCCGACTCCCTCTCTTCCCTGGTCCTCGATCAGGTGGCCTCGGGCGTGGCCGTGCGCATGGCCCTGCTCTTCCTCTACCTGACCCGCAAGGAGGCCGCGCAATGAGCCCTGATCTCGTCATCCGCGCCGCCCGCCTGGCCTGCGGCACGAAAGACCGCCCGGCCGACTGCCTCGTGGACTGTCTGTGCGCGGACGGCCGCATCCTCGACGTCCTGCCGCACGACCCGGCCCGCGCCTTTGAAAACGCCGAGGTCGTGGACGCCCCGGGCCTCGTGCTCCTGCCCAGCCTCGTGGACGCCCATGTCCACCTGCGCGACCCCGGCCAGGAATACAAGGAAGACGTCGCCTCCGGTCTTACGGCAGCGGCGCACGGCGGCTTCGGCCACGTCCTGTGCATGGCCAACACCCGGCCCGTGAACGACGCCGCCTCCATCACCGAGGCCATGCGCGACAAGGCCCGCCGGGCGCATCCGCACGGCCCGCGCCTGCACCCCATCGGCGCGCTCTCCAAGGGCCTGGAGGCCAGGGAGCTGGCCCCCATGGCCGACCTCGCCGCGGCGGGCTGCATCGCCTTTTCCAACGACGGCCTGCCCGTGCCCACGGCCGAATTCTTCCGCCGCGCCGTGGAATACGCCGCCACGGTCGGCCGCGTGGTCATCGACCACTGCGAGGAGCCAAGCATGGCCCCGGCCGCGGGCATGAACGAGGGCGCGGTCAGCGCCTCCCTCGGACTGCGCGGGCAGCCCTGGGTGGCCGAGGCCGCCCAGGTGGCGCGCGACATCCTGCTCGCCGAATACCTCGGCCTGCCCATCCACCTCGCCCATCTCTCCTGCAAGGCCTCCGTGGACCTCGTGGCCTTCGCCAAGGCGCGCGGCGCGCCGGTCACGGCCGAGACCTGCCCGCACTACCTGCTGCTCACCGAGGCCGCCTGCCAGGACTATGACACCAAGGCCAAGGTCAACCCGCCCCTGCGCACCCAGGAGGACGTGGAGGCCGTGCGCCAGGCCCTGGAATCCGGCGTCCTCGACGTGCTGGCCACGGACCACGCGCCGCACGCGGACCACGAGAAGGAAGTGGAGTTCGACCAGGCCCCCTGCGGCATCTCCGGCCTGGACACCGCCCTCTCCCTGGCCTGGTCCCTGACCCCGGGCGGCCTGCTCAGCGAGAAACGCCTCGTGGACGCCATGTGCCACGCGCCCGGACGCATCTTCGGCATCGCCACCAACCGCTTCGAGCCCGGCGATCCGGCCGACGTCGTCCTCTTCGACCCGGCCCGGAGCTGGACCGTGTCGCGCGAAACCATGCGCTCCAAGAGCTGCAACACCCCCTGGCTTGGGCGGACGCTCTTCGGCCGCGTGGTCGGCCATTTCATGAGCGGGAAACGGATCGTCTGAACCGGGACAGATGCCCCCGGCAGTTGGACGGCTCAGGCCCCCGGGCACGGGGACGGCTGGCGGGTGCAAGGGTGTGCGGCGTACGGACCGACAGGACAGCCATCACGGCATGCAAAGCATCCATGACTTGACGCTCGCGGGCCTGCGCGAGGCCGTGACCGGCCTCGGGGAACCCGCCTTCCGGGCCGCCCAGGTCTTCCAGTGGCTGTGGGGCAGGCGGGCGCGCTCCTTCGAGGAGATGTCCAACGTCTCCAAGGGGCTGCGCGGCCGTCTGGCCGAGAGCTTCTCGCTCGTCCGGCCCGAGCCCGCCACGGTGCTCACGAGCAAGGACGGCACCGTGAAGTTCCTGCTGCGCCTGGCGGACGGGGAGCACATCGAGACCGTGCTGATCCCGGAGAAGGAACACTACACGCTGTGCCTCTCCACGCAGGTGGGCTGCGCCATGGCCTGCACCTTCTGCTCCACCGGAACCATGGGCTTCACGCGCAACCTCACGCACGGCGAGATACTGGGGCAGATACTGGCGGCCATGGAGCACATCGAGAGCGCCGGGCTGCCCATGGGACTGCGCAACCTCGTGTTCATGGGCATGGGCGAGCCCACGCAGAACCTCGACACGCTGCTCGCGGCCCTGGGCACCATGCGCGAGGAGGGCGGGCTGGCCATCAGCCCGCGCCGCGTCACGGTCTCCACCGTGGGCCTGCCGCACACCCTGGCCCGCTTCGGCGCGTCCGGGGCAGGGCTCCTGGCCGTGTCGCTGCACGCGCCCACGCAAACGTTGCGGGAGAAGATCATGCCCCGCGCCGCCCAGGCCATGCCGCTGGACAGGCTCGTGGCCGAGCTGCGCGCGTACCCCCTGAAGCCCCGCGAGCGCGTGACCATCGAATACATCCTCATCGGCGGGATCAACGATTCCGAGGCGCACGCCCGGGACCTGGTGCGGGTGCTCTCGACCTTCAAGTCCAAGGTCAACCTCATCGCCTACAACCCCTCCAAGGGCAGCCCCTACGAGGCCCCCGTCCTGGACAGCGTCCTGGCCTTCGAGGCGCTGCTGCGCAAGAAGAACGTGACCACCATCCTGCGCCGCTCCAAGGGCCAGGACATCAACGCCGCCTGCGGTCAGCTCGTCACGGCCCACGCCATGGAGAACCCCTCGGCATAGCGCGTCTTCCCCGACGCTCCGGCAACATCGTCTCGGTTCCTTTCCAGCCGTCCCGCCGCTCAGGGGGCAGTCTTTCCCCTGGCTCTCGTCCCCTCGCCGTGCCGGGATATGTCCGGCCTGACGCCTGTGCGCAGAGCCGCGGGTCCAGGACCCTCAAGGTCCTGGCGCAGGGAGGGGGCCGGGGGCAGTCCCCGCCTCAGCCCTTGCCCGGCTCCACCGGCCTGCCCAGGTCGCGGATGGCGACGGCGTAGCGGCTGCGGACGTCGTCGAGGTAGGCCTGGTCCATCTTGCCCGCCCAGGTCTCGACTTCCATGAAGCGTTTGGGGACCGTGGTCTTTTCGGGTTCGTAGCCGGTGGCCATGCGCATGCGCCAGCGCAGGCGCTGCATCTCGTCCGCGGCCTTGTCCATGGAGGCGGCGAGGTCGGGCAGGCCGACGGACACGAGGCATTCGGCGAGCAGTCCCTTCTTGTAGACGCCGCGCGCGAAAAGGCAGGAGACCAGGGAGGTGAGGAGCACGCGTTCGCGTTCGTCCTCCACGAAGAAGGCCACGGCCTTGGCCGCGTCCTTGTCGTGTTTCTTCTGGTCGTAGCCGTAGGAGCCGGTGTCCAGGTGGGAATGGCGGAAGGACATGGACTGGTTGGCGAAGAAGGTCTCACCCGAGGCGTAGCCCGCCATTTCCTGGCCGAGCACGCAGGCGAAGTCCTCGCCGCCGTACTTTTTCGCCGCGACCATGGCTCCCTGGGCCAGGGTCCGGTAGAACTCGTTCTTGCCGTGCCCGAGGCACCAGAGGGCTTCCAGGTAGTTCTTGTGGTCGCCGAAGGCCAGAGGGTATTCGGTCTCTTCGAGGGAGATCACGCCCTTTTGCAGGGCCTCGGTGGCCCAGGCCAGGGCCACGCCCGCGCTCATCACGTCCACGCCCTGCTTTTCCACCTCGTCCATCAGGGCCAGGGCGTGCGAGGCGTTCATCACGCCGAGCATGGCCCCCACGGCGAAGATCAGTTCGTGGTCGTAGGAAACCTGGCGGATCTGGAAGCGGTGTTCGTCCTGGAACTGTTCGCGCAGCATGCCCACGTGGATGCAGCCCACGGGGCAGCCTGCGCAGGCCGCGTTGCGGATCAGCAAATCTTCCGCAAACTTTTCACCGGAAATGCCCACTGCATCTGGATCGCGAGTCTGTTGGAGATTGCGGATCGGGAGCGAGGAGAGCTCGTTGAGCGGGATCACGTTCCCCGGGGTGCCGAGGTTGTGGTACTTGCTCATCATCTCCGTGGCGGTCATGTCCTGATGGACCTTTTGGAAGAGCTTGGCGTAGGCCTTGGGGTCGGGACCGGGCAGTTCCATGTCGGAGTCGCCGGAGACCACGAGGGCCTTCACGTTCTTCACGCCCATGACCGAGCCCGAGCCCAGGCGGCCGAAGTGGCGGAAGGTGTCCACGTTGATGCAGGCGTAAGCCGAGAGCGTCTCTCCGGCCGGACCGATGCGCAGGATGGAGCGGTGGCCCGAGGAGCCGGAGAAGGCCCGGCGGATGACCCGGCCGGTGGTGAAGACGTTGGCGCCCCAGAGGTAGTTGGCGTCCTTGATCTCGATGGCCCTGGAGCCCACATGCACTGCCACCGGGACCCTGGCCCGGCCGCGCAGGACGATGGCCTCGAAACCCGCGAAGCGCATGGACAGGGCCAGGCGGCCGCCGGCGTGGGACTCGGCGTACTGGTCGTGGTAGGGCGACTTGAAGCCCGCCACCACCTTGGACATGAGCGGGAAGTAGCCGGTCAGGCAGCCGATGGCGAAGATCAGGGGCTGGTCCGGGTGGGACCAGGGCTCAAGCGGCAGACCGTATTTCTCGAACAGGGCCGCGGCCAGGCCGGAACCGCCGATGAGCCGGTTCCTGTCGCCGAAGGAGACGATCTCAGCCTTGCCCTCGTCCAAGTGGACAATGCAGACGCGGAAGGTATGCTCAGACATCGCAGGTTCCTCCCACGCAGACGTGTTCCTGCTTTTCGCGCAGTTCCAGGCAGTCGTGCGGGCAGAAGGGCACGCACTGGCCGCAGTGGATGCAGACGTGGGGTTCGCCGACCTCATCCAGGTAGATGGCGTCAACCGGGCAGGCGTCGGCGCACTTGCCGCAGCGGATGCACAGCTTCATTTTGACCAGAACGCCCCCGCCCTTGCGCTGGCTGTAGGCCCCGGTGGGGCAGGCCGCGGCGCAGGGCGCGGGCTCGCAGCCCAGGCAGAGACTGGCCTCGAAGCCGGTGGTGATGCCGCCGCTGGACTTGATGCGGATGCCCGCGGCGTTCCAGGAGAATTTCTTGTGCACCTGCCTGGCGCAGGCCAGGGAACAGGAATGGCAGCCGATGCAGCGGTCCATGCGGGACGCGCGGAGTATTTTCATGCGGGTCGCTCCGGTGTTGGCCGCGCCGTACGGCGCAGGGCTGGACTATTCATTAAGTTTCACACAAATCGCGCAGGCTGTCCAACCGCGAGAAGACGCGGCGCGAAATCGTCACGCAGCCTTGCGGCTCAGCAACGCCCGAAGAGTTCGGTCAGATCGCGCAGACGGGACGTCAGCTCCCCCGTGATCTGGTCCCAGGAGAGCCGCCACTCCCAGTTGCCGTTGGCCTTGGACGGGGTGTTCATGCGCGCCTGCCGGTCCAGCCCCAGGAGGTCCTGCATGGGGCACAGGGCAAAGGCCGCGCAGCTTCCCCAGGTCAGGCGGAGCAGCTCCCAGGAGGCCTCGCGCTCGCCGAAGGCGTGGCCCGCATAGGCGAAGAGCCGGGCCCGGTCGTCGTCGGACAGTTCGTCCCTGAACCAGCCACGGGTGGTGTTGTTGTCGTGGGTGCCGGTATAGGCCACGGCGTTCCGCACGTGGTTGTGGGGCGCGTCGCCGTTCCTGCCGATGCCCCAGCCGAAGCAGAACTGCACGATCTTCATGCCTGGCAGGCCGAAACGGTCGCGCAGCTCGCGCACGTCCGGGGTGATCACGCCCAGGTCCTCGGCGATGATGGGCAGGCACGGGAAGGACGCGGCCAGGGTTTCGAAGAACTCCATGCCCGGGGCGTCCACCCAGCGGCCGTTCATCGCGGTCTTCTCGCCCGCGGGAATCTCCCAATAGCCAGCGAAGCCCCGGAAGTGGTCGATGCGCACGAAATCGTAGAGCGCCACGTTGTGGCGTACGCGTTCCACCCACCAGTCGAAGCGGCGCTGGCGCAGGCGGTCCCAGTCGAAGACCGGGTTGCCCCAGAGCTGACCGGTCTCGGAGAAGTAGTCCGGCGGCACTCCGGCCACGAATTCGGGCTGCTTTTCGCTGTCCAGCTTGAAGCAGTCCGGGTTGGCCCAGACGTCGGCCGAGTCGAAGGTGACGTAGATGGGCGCATCCCCGACCAGGTGGATGCGCCGCGCCCGGAGCATCTTCCGGAAGGCCTTCCACTGCGAGAAGAAGAGGAACTGTTCGAAGCGCATGTACTCGATGGTCACGGCCAGGCGGCGGCGGGCCTCCTCCAGGGCGGCGGGGTCGCGGTCGCGCAGTTCCGCCGGCCACCCGGTCCAGACGCGCCCGCCGTGCTCGGCCTTGATGGCCGCGAACAGGCAGTAGTCCTCCAGCCAGACGGCGTGTTCCTCGCGGAATTGGGCGTAGAGCGGCTCCGCGGCCAGCCGCTCGCGGCTGCGGTCGAAGGCGCGGCGCAGGATGCCGAGCTTGTAGGCCTCGACCTCGGGGTAGTCGCAGCGGTCCTTGGGGAAGGAGGGGCGGCCGTCCAGGTCCTCGGGCAGCATCCAGCCGTCCGCGATGAGCAGGTCCGGGCTGATGAGCAGGGGGTTGGCGGCGAAGGCCGAGAAGGAGGAGTAGGGCGAGTTGCCGATGGCGGGCGAGGTGGGGCCGATGGGCAGAATCTGCCACAGCCCCTGGCCCGCGGCGTGCAGGAAATCGGCGAACCAGGCCGCGCCGGGGCCCAGATCGCCGATGCCGTGTTCCGAGGGCAGGCTGGTGAGGTGCAGAAGGACGCCGCTTTGACGGTGCATCGGGACTCCTTGGTTACCGCGCGCCGTGAAGCAGGCGGCGGATGGTGTGCAGGGGCGGTCTGAGGCCTTCGGGCGAGCCGCCCTCGGCCAGTCCGGCGGCCAGATGCCCCAGCTCCTGGCAGGCCTTTTCCAGGATGTAGGCGTCGATCATGGCCGCCGCGTCGTCCCGCGATTCAGGCACGAAGGCGGCTGCGGCCGCGGTTTCGAGATAGGCCGTGAGGAACGCGCCGAAGGCCGCGGCCTGCCAAGCGTCGCGCCAGGGAGCGAGGCGCTCCCGGTCCTCGGGCCGGACCTGGCTGCCGGTGTGCAGCCCTTCCCAGGCCAGGGCGCTGAGCGAACGCTGCACGTCGGCCACGTCACGGAAGGGGGAGCGCTTCAGGCGGCGCTGCGGCAGGGGCGTGTCGGGTTTGCCCTCGAAGTCGATGAAAACGATGTCGCGGCCGGTCCAGAGCATGTGGGCGAGCTGCAGGTCGCCGTGCACCCGGATTTTGCGGCAGCGGATGGCGCGTCCGGCAAAGGCCTGGAACACAGCCAGCAAACCGTCGCGCCCGGCCAGGATCTCGGCCGCGCGCTGCGCCAGCCAGGGCGGGAGCAGAGGCATGGCCTGGGTCAGCCGGGCCAGGGCGCGCTTCATGGCGCTCTGCATGCTCTGATAGACCGAACGCTGGTAAAGGCGGGTGAAGGGTTCGGGCTGGAAGGCCGGGTCCTCGGTGTCGCGCGCCAGGGCCAGATGCAGCTCCGCGGTGCGGCGGCCGCACAGGGCCGGGAACTCCAGGTCCGGGGCGGGGATCAGCCCGCGCAGGGCCGGAGACGGTTCCGCCAGGGCGGCCCGCGCGGGCGAGGACAGGGGCGGCGGGGCCAGGGCCGGGTCCGGCTGCTCGGCCAGGACGCGCTCGAAGAAGCGCGAGAGCAGGCCGCGGCAGACGTGCGCCGCGTCCGACTCGGCCGGGACGAACTCCTTGAGCACTGCCACGGTCAGGGGCTCGTCGCTGCCGGGACGGCGGTAGAGCAGGCTGCCCGCCACGGCCGGGGTGCGCGTGAAGCCCGTCCGTTCGCGCAGATGGCGGGCGATCTCCACATCCGGGTTGGGGCCGTCCTCGGCCTGGCGGAAGATCTTGAGGAACCACTCCTCGCCGTAGAAGACCAGGGTGTTCACGCTGCGGCTGGAGACGAGCGAGGTGCGGCAGGCGTCCTTGCGCGCCAGGGCCTTTCTGGCCAGCGGCCCGTAGGTCACGGCCGAGAGCTCCCCCGACCAGCCCTGCATGCGGCGGCGTCTGGCGGCCAGTTCGAGCAGCCCGGCGCAAGGCTCGGCAAGGGGCAGCCCCTCGGCCAGGACGGCCGCGCCCCGGCCGTCCTCCGCGTCCGCGAAGCGGCAGACGACCTCGCGCGGCCTCTCGGCCAGGAGCTTGTCCGCGCTCTCGCCGCGCGCCAGGAAGACCAGCAGGTTGCAGGCCCGGCTCCGCTCGCCGCTGCCGACGCGGCACAGAAGCAGCCAGGCCGGGGCGCGCGCGGTGCCCGCGGGCACGACCTCCAGCAGACGCACGGCGCGCACGGACGCATCGCCGTCGCTCCAGCCGCGGCGGCGCAAATAGCCGGGCAGGGCCTCGCGCTCCAGGGCCTCGCGCACGTCGCGGTCCAGAAAGCCGCCGTCCGGGGGCGGCAGGTCCAGCCGGGGCGCGGCCCGGGTCTCGCCGCCGTCCTGGACCGCGGCCAGGGAGAAAATGTACGCGCCGTAGGGACCCAGCGTCGCGTTCCAGGCCTCGGCCCTGATCTCGGGGAAGGTCTGGCCGGAAAAGACTTCCTCGGGCCTGCGACCGGCCCAGCGGGCAAGGTCCAGTTCCGCGAACTGGGGGTGGCGAGAGAGATTGGCCACCACCAGAACCGCCTCTTCGCCATGGGCGCGGACAAAGGCCAGGACCTTCGGGTTGCGCGCGGCCACGAACTCCATTGCGCCGCGGCCGAAAGCGGAAAAGCGCTTGCGCATGGCGATCATGCCCTTCATCCACCACAGCAGCGAGGAGCGGTTGTGCTCCTGGTTGTCCGCGTTCACGGCCTCGTAATGGTATTCGGGGTCGATGATCACCGGGAGGAAGAGGCGCTGGGGGTTGGCGCGAGAGAATCCGGCGTTGCGGTCCGCGGACCACTGCATGGGCGTGCGCACGCCGTCGCGATCGCCCAGGTAGTAGTTGTCGCCCATGCCCAGCTCGTCGCCGTAGTAGATCACGGGCGAGCCGGGCAGGGTGAAGAGCAGGACGTTGAGCAGTTCGATCTTGCGCCGGTCGTTCCCCATGAGCGGGGCCAGGCGGCGGCGGATGCCCAGGTTGATGCGCGCCCTGGGGTCGCGGGCGTACATGCGGTACATGTAGTCCCGCTCCTCGTCCGTGACCATCTCCAGGGTCAGTTCGTCGTGGTTGCGCAGGAACAGGGCCCACTGCGCCTTTTCGGGAATGGCCGGAGTCTGGTCGAGGATGTCCATGACCGGGAAGCGGTCCTCCATCTGCACGGCCATGAACATGCGCGGCATGAGCGGAAAGTGGAAGGCCATGTGGCAGGCCGGGGCGGCCTCGTCCCCGAGATAGGCCACCGCGTCCTCGGGCCACTGGTTGGCCTCGGCCAGGAGCATCCGGCCCGGATGGCGCGCGTCCACGTGGGCGCGCAGCTCCTGCAGGAAGGCGTAGGTTTCGGGCAGGTTCTCGCAGTTGGTGCCCTCGCGCTCGAAAAGGTAGGGGATGGCGTCCAGGCGCATGCCGTCCACGCCCATGCCGAACCAGAAGTCCATGACCCGCATGACCTCGCGCCGCACGTCCGGGGACTCGTAGTTGAGGTCCGGCTGGTGGGAGTAGAAACGGTGCCAGTAGTAGGCCTTGGCCACCGGGTCCCAGGTCCAGTTGGAGGTCTCGAAGTCCTTGAAGATGATGCGCGCCTCGGCGTAGCGGTCGGGCGCGTCGCTCCAGACGTAGTAGTCGCGGTGGCGCGAGCCGGGCTTGGCGCGGCGGGCGCGCTGAAACCACTCGTGGCGGTCCGAGGTGTGGTTGATGACCAGCTCGGTGATCACGCGGATGCCGCGCGCGTGGGCCTCGCGCAGGAACTCCCGGAAGTCGCCCAGGGTCCCGTAGTCGGGGTGCACGCGCATGAAATCCGCGATGTCGTAACCGTCGTCGCGCAGGGGCGAGGGGTAGAAGGGCAGCAGCCACAGGGCCGTGACGCCGAGGTCGGCGAGGTAGTCGAGGCGGGAGGTGAGGCCGCGCAGATCGCCGATACCGTCGCCGTCGGAATCGGCGAAGCATTTGACGTGCGCCTCGTAGATCACGGCGTCCTTGTACCAGAGGGGGTCGTTCAGAAACGTCTTCTTGGCGTGCGGCATCGTGCTCCTCGGGTCGGGGTGCGGGCCTGCGGGACCGGGTGCGTCAGCCTGCATGTGTAGCCTCTCGCGGCGTCAAGTTCAAGGCGGCTCGGTTGCCAGCCGTGGCGGGAAAGAGCTATAGGTTGCACGGGCATATGCGGCCGGGCCTGCCGGGCAGGGCCGTGAAACCGTCGGGAGTCGGCGTGGACGTCATCCGGGGCATCTTCTCCACCAAGTCCGTGAGCACGGACGAGAGCGGGGCCGAGATCCAGCGCAAGGTCTACTGGCTGGTGCGCGAACAGGCCGACGGCACGTTCCGCGTCCAGCCCCTGTCCAGGAATTTCGTGCCCACGGGCGAGGCCAAGACGGTTTCGCGCGAGGGATTTCTGGACCGTTTCGAGCCCGAGCCCGAGTTCTACCTTGAGAGCGTGGCGCGCAAGAAGCGCGAGGCCGACGACATCCTGGGGCTGGAAGGCCCGTCCGACGAGTCCGGCCTGCCCCTGGCCGGACTGGATCTGGCCGCGGCGCAGAAGGCCAACGAGGAAAACGTCCGCGCCAACTTCAGCCTCGGCCTCATGCTCCTCTCCAAGGATCGCGCGGGCAAGGCCCAGGACGTGTTCGAGCGCATCCTGCGGCTTTCCGGGCCGTTCGACGCCGAACACAAACACCTTTTCAACTCCATGGGCATCCGCCTGCGCAAGGCCAGGCTCTACGACACGGCGCTCAAGTTCTACGAGCGGGCCGTGAGCCTGGCCCCGGACGACGAGAACATCTACCACAACATGGCCCGAGCCCTGTTCGAGAAGGGCGAGATGAAGATGGCCATGGACCGGCTGCGCAAATCCCTGGACCTGAACCCCGAACTGCGCGAGTCGCGCCGTTTCGTGGGCTACCTCAGGCGACGCTACCTGGGGGCGGGCAAGACGAGGCCGCACGTCTACCGCAAGCCCTTCGAGGACTGAACGCGCTTCTTGCGCACACGCCCGACCATGCGTCCGACGTCCCGTTCGCACCAGCCTCCGGAAAACTCCGATCCCCTGGACCGGGCCGCACTGCTCGGCATCGACGCGGGCTCGGTGAGCGTAAAGTGGGCCGTGACCGACGGGCAGGGCCGCATCCTGGCCGGGGAGTACCGCCGCCACGGCGGCAGGCCGCTTGAGACCGCGCGGGAGATGCTCGGGCAGCTTCCACCCTCTTTCTCCTGCCTGCCCGCGGCCGTCACCGGTTCGGCGGGCAAGTCGCTGGCCGCGCTGCTCGACCTGCCTCACGTCAACGAGCTGGCCGCCCTGGGCCGGGCCTGCGCCGCCCTGGCCCCGGGGGCGGCCTGCGCCATCGAGATGGGCGGCGAGGACGCCAAGTTCGTGCTCCTGGACGGCGGCAGCGTGGCGGATTTCGCCCTCAACTCCGTGTGCGCCGCCGGAACCGGCTCCTTCCTCGACCAGCAGGCCGAACGCATGGGCCTGCCCGTGGAGCGTTTCGCCGACCTGTCCCTGCAGAGCGTCCACCCGCCGCCCATCGCCAGCCGCTGCTCGGTCTTCGCCAAGTCGGACATGATCCACCTGCAGCAGATCGCCACGCCCCTCCCGGACATCGCCGCCGGACTCTGCTTCGCCGTGGCGCGCAACGTCAAGGGTTCGGTGGTGCGCGGCCGTCCCGTGCCCGAGCCCGCGCTCTTCGTGGGCGGCGTGGCCCTGAACGAGGGCGTGGCCCGCGCCATGCGCGAGGTCTTCGGCCTGCCCGCCCTGCTCGTGCCCGACCATGCCGTGCTTTTCCCGGCCGTGGGCGCGGCGCTCCTGGCCGCGGCGCGCGGCGAGGCCAGGCCGCTGTGCCACGCGGCCCTGCAGGCCGAAGAGGCGGGCGGCGCGGGGACGATGCCCCGGCTGCCGCCCCTGCGCGCGCCGGGCGACGGCTTCGCCGCGCGCCACGGCGGCGGCGAGGCCCCGGTGCAGGACCCGCTGCCCGGCGAGGCCCTGTATCTCGGCATCGACATCGGCTCCATCTCCACCAATCTGGCCGTGGTCGGCGAATCGGGCCGGGTCGTGGCCAAACGCTACCTGCGCACGGCGAGCAAGCCCATCGAGGCGGTGCGCCAGGGCCTGGCCGAGATCGCGGAGGAATTCGCGGCGCGCGGCCTGCCGACCGGCATGGCCGGGGTGGGGACCACGGGGTCCGGCCGCTACATGATCGCCGACTTCACGGGCGCGGACATCGTCAAGAACGAGATCACGGCCCAGGCGCGCGGAGCCGCGGCCTTCGTCCCGGACGTGGCCACCATCTTCGAGATCGGCGGCCAGGACTCCAAGTACATCTCGCTCAAGGACGGCGTGATCGTGGACTTCGAGATGAACAAGGCCTGCGCCGCGGGCACCGGCTCGTTCCTGGAGGAGCAGGCCGAGAAGCTCGGCATCTCCGTGAAGGACGAGTTCGCCGCCCTGGCCCTGGACGCGGCCGCGCCCTGCCGCCTGGGCGAGCGCTGCACCGTGTTCATGGAAAACTCGCTCATGGAGTCCCTGGCGCGCGGCGCGTCCACGGGCGACCTGCTGGCCGGACTGGCCTACTCCATCGTGGAGAACTACCTCGGCCGCGTGGTCCTGGGGCGGCCCACGGGCGGCCTCGTGCTCTTCCAGGGCGGCACGGCCTTCAACCGGGCCGTGGTCGCGGCCTTCGAGAAGCGCCTCGGCCGCGAGGTCGTGGTCCCGCCGCATCACGACGTCACCGGGGCCATCGGCATGGCCCTCATCGCCCGCGACCACAAGCGCGCGAACCCCGGCCCCTCGACCTTCAGGGGCTTCGACCTGGCCCGCGAAGCCTATTCGCTCTCCTCCTTCCAGTGCGGGGAGTGCGACAACCGCTGCGAGATCAACCGCGTGACCCTGGAGGGGCGCAAGGAGAGACTTTTCTACGGCGGCCGCTGCGAGAAGTACGACATCCGGCGCAAGCCCGCGGCGCGCGAGGACCTCTTCGCCTTCCGCGCCAGCGCCCTGCGCGCGGCCCACGAGGCGCGCGCCGCCGCCTTCGCCGCGGCGGGCGGGTCCGCGCCGCGTGGCCGCATGGGGCTGCCCCTGGCCTTCTTCCTGCACGACCGGCTGCCATTCTTCACGACCCTGCTCTGGGAACTGGGCTTCGAGCCCGTGCTCTCGCCGCCCACCTCGCGCCGCCTCGTGGCCGGAGGCGTGGAGGCGGCCCTGGCCGACACCTGCTTCCCGGTCAAGGCCGCGCTCGGCCACATCCGCGCCCTGGCCGAGGCCGGGGTGGAACGCCAGCTCGTGCCGAGCTTCGTGGACATGGCCCCGGCCGGGAGCCGGGAGGGCCGCTCTGCCCAGGCCTGCCCCCTGACCCAGAGCTTTCCCTACCAGGCGCGGGCCGCCTTCCCGCACCTGAACATCCGGGTCCCGGCGGTCATCCGCCCCTTGGGCGACAAGGCCCTGGCGCGCGAACTGGCCGAGGCCCTGGGCGTCCCCCCGGCCGAGGCGCGGCGCGCCCTCGGCCCGGCGCGGGCGGCCCAGGCCGCATTCCGGCGGACCCTCGCGGACAAGGGGCGCGAGGTCCTGGCCGGTCTTTCCGGCCGGGCCCTGGTGCTCGTGGGCCGGGCTTACAACGCCTTCGACCCGGGCATGAACCTGGGCATTCCGGCCAAACTGGCCAGCCTGGACGAAACGGCCCTCCCCATGGACTTCCTGCCCCTGGACGGGGAGGAGGACGAAACCATGCCCGGCATGTACTGGCGCTCGGGCCAGCGCATCCTGGCCGCGGCCGGACGCATCCGCGAGGACCCGCGCCTCTTCCCGGTCTTCGTGGGCAACTTCTCCTGCGGCCCGGACTCCTTCATTCTCCACTTCTTTTCCGAGGCCATGGGCGGAGCGGGCGGCAAGCCCTGGCTGCACGTGGAGATCGACGAGCACAGCGCGGACGCGGGCGCGGTGACACGGCTGGAAGCCTTTCTGGACAGCCTGGGCGGCGCGGCCCGCCGGGCCGACAGGAGGCACGGGGGACCGGCCGCGCGCGGCGGCTTCGTGCGCGAGCGCGGGGCGGTCCTGCGCCGCCGCGTCCTGGTGCCGCCCATGTGCGACCACGCCCGTGCCCTGGTGGCCGCCTTCCGCCACTGCGGACTCGACTCCGCGGTCCTGCCCGAGGCCGACCCCGAGAGCCTGGCCCTGGCGCGCCGCCACCTCTCGGGCAAGGAGTGCTACCCCTGCGCCGTGACCTCGGCGCACATGCTGGGAGCGGCGCGCGCTCCGGATTTCGACCCGGACCGCACCATCTTCTTCATGCCCGGCGGCACAGGCCCCTGCCGCTTCGGCCTCTACGGCGCGCTGCAACGCCGCGTGCTGGACGCGGCCGGACTGGCCGGAGCCGCGCTCTTCTCGCCGGTGCAGGGCAAGCGCTTCTACCAGGAGGCGGGCATCGCCGGGGCGCGTTACTCGCGCCGCGCCTGGGAAGGCGTGGTCTGCTTCGACCTGCTGGCCAAGTGCCTGCACGAATACCGGCCCGGCGAACGGCGTCCAGGCGCGGCGGACGCGCTCTACGCGGCCTGGGCCGACCGGCTGGAGGAGCATCTCTCCGGCGACGCAGGCAGGCTGCCCGCCCTGGTGGCCGCCATGTGCGAGGATTTCGCCGCCCTGCCCCGGGACGGGGAGGAGCGGCCGCTGATCGGCGTGGTGGGGGAGATCTTCGTACGCTCCTCGCGCTTCTCCAACGAGGAACTCGTCCGGCGCATCGAGGCCCTGGGCGGCCGGGTCTGGCTCGCGCCCATCGACGAATGGGTACTCTACGTCGGCCACATGGCCCGCCGCCGCGCCCGCCAGGACCTGGACGCGGGCGCGCTCCTGAAGCTCTGGATCGAGCGCCGCGTGCAGTCCAGGGTGGCCCACGCCCTGGAGGCGGCGGCCGGACGACGGCTCTTCAACGCCCGCGAGGCCGGGACCGCGGAGGTCCTGGGGCTGGCCGCGCCCTACCTGCGCGACACCTTCCAGGGCGAGGCCGTGCTCACCGTGGGCAAGGCCATCGACATGCTCCGGCGCGGCGCCAAGGGCATCATCAACGCCATCCCCTTCGGCTGCATGCCCGGCACCATCGGCCAGGCCATGCTGCGCCGCGTGGCCGAACAGCACGGCGCGCCGAGCATCACCCTGCCCTTCGACGGCACGCCCCAGCCCGCCAGCCTGCTGGCCCTGGAGACCTTCATGGAGCAGTGCCGCAGAGGCTGAGAAGACGCCTCCGGCGGGCAGCGATGCTCCCGCCATCCGAAAAATTCGCGAAGAGGCTCCTTGAACGGCTGCCGGAAGGGGCCAAAGGCCCCGTGCATCCCCGCCCCTGGGCCGACGGGGGTTGGCCGGGCCTGTCTGGCCATGACGGTGGAACGAAGACGCGGCGATCACACCGCATCGGCACAGGACGCGGGGAGGCAACGATCCCGCGGAATCTTGCGGATGCCGGAAGCCTCTCGGCTACACCTCGGCCGATTCCTGCGCGTAAATCTCTTCCAGGATGGCCTTGGCGCCGGCGTCCAGCATCTCCTCGGCCAGGGTCTGGCCCAGTTCCCAGGCGTCGTCGGCGTCGCCGGTGGCGGCCAGACGCACGACGCGTTTGCCTTCCAGGTCCGCGACCAGACCTTCGAGGCGCACGGTGTCCGCGTCCAGCATGACGGCATGGCCCGCGATGGGAACCTGGCAGCCGCCCTGCAGACCGGTGAGGAAGCCGCGCTCGGCCTCCACGCAGATGCTGGACGGCTCGTGGTCGAGGAAGGCGAGCATCCCGGCCGTCTCCTCGTCCTCGATGCGGAACTCGATGCCCAGCGCTCCCTGAGCCACGGCCGGGAGGAAATCGGGCGGCCCGAGGACCTCCATCTTCGGCGCGCGCATGCCCAGGCGGTTGAGGCCCGCGCTGGCCAGGACGATGGCGTCGTACTGCCCGCCGGTGAGCTTACGCAGCCGGGTGTCGAGGTTGCCGCGCAAGGTTTCGATGTTCAGGTCGGGCCGCCGGATGAGGAGCTGGGCCTGGCGGCGCAGGCTGGCGGTGCCCACGCGCGCGCCCTTCGGCAGGGCGGCGAGGCCGTCGTGGTTGACCGAGCAGAGGGTGTCGGTGGGCGCTTCGCGCTCGGGGATGACGCCCACCACGAGCCCCTCGGGCAGTTCGGTGGGCACGTCCTTCATGGAGTGCACGGCGAGGTCGGCGCGGCGGTCCAGGAGCGCGTCCTCGATCTCCTTCACGAACAGGCCCTTGCCGCCGATCTTGGCCAGCGGCACGTCGAGAATCTTGTCTCCCTGGGTCTTGATCACCAGCAGTTCCACGGCCAGGCCCTGGTGTTCGGCCTCCAGGAGCGCCTTGATGTGGTTGGCCTGCCACAGGGCCAGCATGCTGCCGCGCGTGGCGATGGTCAGCTTGGACTTCATCGGGGTACCTGTCGTTGCGGTGGGGAGAGGACGGCGCGGCCAAAGCCGCCCCGGGTCACTTGCAGGTGGCGCAGCTCCCGCCGGAGCATCCCGCGCAGCCGGAGCCTCCGCCCCCCGACGGGGCGGACGGGGCGTAGTCGCCGCCCCCCGCGCCGCCGCTGGTGTGGCGGCAGCGGGACATGAGCTTGCGGGTCTTGGTGGAGGCGCACGCCGGGCAGGGGGGCGCGACGTCGCCGAAGACGAGTTCCTCGAACTCCTTGCCGCATGCGCCGCAGACGTATTCAAAGATAGGCATGGTCAACCCTCCGGGGTGGAATCGAGATAGGGGGTCAGTTCGCTTACGGCCTCGAAGAGGAAGTAGTCCACCAGGTCGCAGAGCATGTGCCCCACGGTGATGTGGATCTCCTGCACGAGGCAGGTGCGCTTGTGGGGCACGGCCAGCAGCACGTCGCACAGCGGAGCCATCTCGCCGCCGCCCTGGCCGGTCATGCCCACGGTGAGCATCGCCTTTTCGCGCGCGGCCTTCAAGGCCTGGACCACGTTGGAGCTGTTGCCCGAGGTGGACACGGCCACCAGCACGTCGCCCTTCTGGCCCAGGGCCTGGACCTGCTTCTTGAAGGCCAGGTCGAAGCCGTAGTCGTTGCCTATGGCGGTAAGCACGGACGTGTCCGTGGTCAAGGCCAGCGCGGGCAGGGGGGGGCGCTCCAGTTCGAAGCGGTTGACGAATTCGGCCGCCAGATGCTGGGCGTCGGCCGCGCTGCCGCCGTTGCCGCAGAAGAGCAGCTTGCCGCCCCGGGCCAGGCTCATGGCCATGAGTCTGGCCACGTCCACCACGGCCGGGCCGTGCTCGGCGAAGTACTTTTCGCGCAGGGCCGCGCCTGCGGCGGCGTGGTCCATGACGCGGGAAAGGGCTTGCTCGGACATGAAGGGCCTCGCGCTGTGCATCGTTCAGGGAGAGGCTGTGGTACACCATCCGCCCTCCCCCGACAAGCGCGGCGCGGGCGCGGGATCAGTCCCCGCCGACCCTGCGGGCCACGCCCACGACCTGGACGACGTCGCCGTTCGCATCCCGCACCGGCGCGTTGTGCACGTCGAGCAATATCTCGCCCGTGCGGTTTCGGACGCGGACGGTGTAGTCGTAGCGGGTGTCCTCGCTCCAGGCCCGGAGCAGGACCCGGGCCGGGGCGTCGCGGTCCTCGGGATGGATATGGTCGAGGATGCGGGCGGGATTCTCGCGCGCCTGCTCCAGGCTGAGGTCGAAGTAGCGTTCGAAGGCCGGGCTGAGGTAGCTGAGGCCGTTCGCGTCGATGACCCAGTAGATGTCCGGCAGGCTCTCCACGAGCACCCTGAAGCGTTCCTCGCTCTGGCGCAGGACCTCCTCGGCGAACTTGCGCTCCGAGATGTCCAGCGCCCAGTAGAACATCGAGTCCACCCGGCCCTGGTCATCGCTGGAGGGTATCCACTGGGCGTAGAGATAGGGCCGGGAGCCGTCCGGCATCGCCAGCCGGATCTCGTCGATGGAGCGGATGCCGCCCAGGGCCTTGCGCACGTTCTCGCGGCTGAGGTTTTCGTAGGTTTCCTCGCCCACCACCTCGCGCACGCTGCGGCCGATGTAGTCGGCCGGGACGCCGCCGCGATAGCGGGCGTAGCGGTCGTTGACGAAAAGGATGCGCTCCTCCTTGTCCACCTGCGCCACGAGGATGGGCAGGGAGTCGAGGATCAGGCGCATGTGCCCCTCGGTTTCGCGCAGGATGCGGGCGGTGCGCTCCTGCTCGGCGATCAGCGCGCCCAGGCGGGCGATGGTCTGGTCGAGCCGCTCGGTGCGCTCCTGCACCCGCCGTTCGAGGATTTCGCGCGTGCCGCACAGGGAGCGTTCCAGGCGCAGCGGCTCGGTGATGTCCACGATGCAGCCGTGGCTGCCCAGCATGACGCCGAAGGCGTCGCAGACCGGTTCGGCCATGGCCGCCACGTGGCGCGTCTCGCCGTCCGTCCGCCGGATGCGGAAGGTCATGGGCCCCACGCTCTCGCCCCTGAGCAGCCTCTCGTGCGCCTCGTCGTAGACGGCCTTGTCGGCCGCCGCCACGAGCGGTTCGACCGGACAGCGCTCGCTCGTGATCTGGCGGGGCGGGAGGCCGAGCAGGCGACAGAGCCCGGCGGAGGCGACGATCTGGCCCGAAAGCAGGTCCTGCCGCCATCCGCCCAGTCCGGAGATGTGCCGCAGGGCGTCCGCGCGGCGTTCGGACGGGGCGTCCTCGCCGTCCGAGAAGAGGAGCAGGTTGGCTGGCTCGGTATGCAGCGCCCTGGCCAATTGGCAGATGGATTTGAAGGACGGGGCCGCGGCCCCGCGCTCCAGCTTGTTCAGATGTTCGAGCGAGATGCCTGCCTGTTCGGCGAGCTGGGCCTGCGTCCAGCCTTCGAGCTTCCGCAGGAAGCGGATGCGCCTCCCGAACGCCCGTGTGCTCTGCGAAAAATCCACCCGATCCCCTCCGGTTCCCGGCAACCTGACACAGATCGACAAGCTTGGACACGTAATAACATTACGTGTGCCTTGCCGCATCAAGCCCTCGGGGGAGCATGCGGGGGCTCCGCGCCGGAGCGCCGATTTCCTTATTTTGCAACATATCCCCAACCCATTGAAATTACTTGTCCCGCCCGCCCGTGTTTGCCTTGAAACCTCTTCCCTTTTCTGGTTACAAGACCAGCCGCGGCATTGAACCCTTCTTTCACGAGCATCAACGGAGGTACGACCATGCGCATGTCTCTCAAACGGCTCCTCCCCCTAGCCCTTCTGTCCCTGCTCGGTCTCGCCCTCGCGGCGGGCTGCGGCGGCGAGAAAAAGGACGAAATCAAGTCCATCAAACTCGGCTTCCCCATTCCCATCACCGGCGACATCCCGAAGGTCGGCGACATGTCCCGCAAGGCCGCCGAGATGCTCAAGGAAGAGATCAACGCCGGAGGCGGCCTGGAGGTCGCGGGCAAGAAGTACCCCGTGGAGTTCCTCTACGAGGACAACGAGTCCAAGGCCGAATCCGCCGTGTCCGCGGCCCTCAAGCTCATCGAGCAGAACAAGGTCCTGGGCCTGATCGGCCCCCAGGCCTCCAAGCAGGCCATTCCGGCCGGCGAAGTGGCCAACGCCAACAAGACGCCCATGATCTCGCCCTGGTCCACCAACCCGGCGACCACCAAGGGCCGCCCCTTCGTCTTCCGCGCCTGCTTCCTCGACCCCTTCCAGGGTCCGGTGGCGGCCAAGTTCGCCACGGCCGAGTTCGGCGCCAAGAAGGCCGCCGTGCTCTTCGACATCGCCTCCGACTACCCCAAGGGCCTGGCCGAGTTCTTCAAGAAGGCCTGGGAAGAGATCAACGGCCCCGGCTCCGTGGTGGCCTACGAGACCTTCACCACCAAGGACCAGGACTTCAGCGCCCAGCTGACCAATATCGTCAACTCCGGGGCCGACGTGCTCTTCACCCCGCAGTACTACTCCGAAGTCGCCCTGATCGTGCCCCAGGCCCGCAAGCTGGGCTGGGACAAGCCCATCCTGGGCTCCGACTCCTGGGGTTCGGCCGAGCTGATGACCCTGTGCGGCGACGCCTGCAAGGGCCTCTTCTTCACCACCCACTACGCCGCCGCCGGCGCCACCGGCCCGACCAAGGAATTCATCGACAAGTTCCAGAAGAAGTTCGGCGAGACCCCGGACGACGTGGCCGCCCTGACCTGGGACGCCACCAAGATGATGCTCGCCGCCGTCCAGAACACCGGCGGCCTGAAGGGCGACATCGCGGCCCAGCGCGAGCAGGTCCGCGCCGCCCTGGCCGGCATCGAGAAGTTCGACGGCATCACCGGCTCCATGAAGTTCGACGCCGAGGGCGATCCCATCAAGTGCGCCGTGGTCGTGAAGATCACCGACCAGGGCGAGTTCTCGTTCTACAAGTCGGTCTGCCCGTAGCCTGGGCAGACAACCGTTCGGAAATGAGCGGTTGACGGCGAACCGGGAGGCGGTCTACACCGCCTCCCGGAACTTTTCATTCAGAAAAGGCGGCCACATGGAGACGATTCTTCAGACCCTCATCCAGAATGTGCTGAACGCGCTGCAGTGGGGCAGCTTCTACTCCCTCATCGCCCTGGGCTACTGCCTGGTGTACGGCGTTCTGCAGCTCATCAACTTCGCCCACGGCGACATCTTCATGGTCGGCGCGTACATCGCCTACTTCGTGGCCACGCTCTTCCTCGGCCAGCAGTTCGGCCTCTTCTCCGCGGACATGCCCGGCTGGCTGGTGCTGGCCCTGGCCGTCCCGCTGACAATGATCCTGACCGCGGCCGTGGGCGTGACGCTGGAGCGCGTGGCCTACCGGCCCCTGCGGCGCAAGGGGGCGAACCGTCTCTACGTGGTCATCACCGCCCTGATGTGCGGCCTGGTGCTGGAGAACGGCAACCTGGCCCTGCTCGGCGCCTCCCGCCGCAAGTTCCCGGCCCTCATCGAGGAGACCGTCTGGGACTTCGGCCTCTTTTCCGTGACCAACCTGCGTATCGGCGTCATCCTCGCCGCCTTCCTGGTCTTCGTGCTGCTGCAGATCATCGTCACCCGCACCAAGATCGGCATGGCCATGCGCGCCATCTCCTGGGACCGCTTCGCCATCCCGCTGATGGGCATCCCGGTGGACGCCATCATCATTTTCACCTTCGTCCTGGGCTCCTCCATCGCGGGCCTGGGCGGCCTGCTCTTCGCCATGTCCTATCCGGTGCTGGAGCCCTACATGGGCGCGCTCATCGGCTGGAAGGCCTTCATCGCCGCAGTGGTCGGCGGCATCGGCTCCATCCGCGGCGCATATGTGGGCGGGTTCCTGCTCGGTTTCGTGGAGATCATGGTCGTGGCGGTCTTCCCCTCGACCTTCCGCGACCTCATCAGCTTCACCATCCTGCTGATGATCCTGTCCTACAAGCCCACCGGCCTGTTCGGCATGGCCAAGACCACCAAGATCTAGGAGGACCGACACCATGCTGCAGCGCCTTTCGGTCCCCCTGGTCCTGCTCGCCAGCCTCGCGGTCTGCGTCGGCCTGTCCATGGGCGGCGTGCTGGACGGCTACATGCAGACCGTGCTCATGTTCGTGGGCATCAACGTCATCCTGGCCACAAGCCTCAACCTGATCAACGGCAACATGGGCGAGTTCGCCTGCGGCCACGCGGGCTTCATGGCCGTGGGGGCCTACGTCTCCTCGCTGCTCACGGTGCTCTTCCTGACCGACTCCAAGTTCGGCCCCGCCCTGCTGCCCTCCGGCGCGGCCCTTTGGTTCTTCCCGCTCTCGCTCGTCGTCGGCGGCGCGGCGGCCGCCGTCACCGGACTGCTCGTGGCCCTGCCCTCCTTCCGGACGCGCGGCGACTACCTCGCGATCATCACCATCGCCGCCAGCTACATCATCAAGAGTTCCATCGAGAACATCGACACCATCGGCGGCGCGCGCGGCTTCATGGGCATGAGCCGGGTGGTCGCGGCCATGAATTCCACCATCGACCTGCCCTGGATGATCATCTGGACCTTCGCGGGCGCGGTCTTCTGCGTCTGGATCATCCAGCGCTACGTCTCCTCGACCTACGGCAAGGGCGTCATGGCCATCTGTCAGGACGAGGTGGCGGCCGAGATCATGAGCGTGAACACCAACCGCATCAAATTGGTGACCTTCATGCTCTCCTCGGGCCTGGCGGGTCTGGCGGGCGGCCTCATGGCCCACGTGCTGGGCTACGTGAACCCCGGCAACTTCACCATTCTCAAGTCCACCGAGATCATGGTCATGGTCTACATGGGCGGCATGGGCTCCATCTCCGGTGCGGTCATGGCGGCCTTCCTCATCACCTTCCTCATGGAAGGCCTGCGCTTCATCATCCCCATGCTCGACACGCTCCTGCACGCGGTCTGGCTGCTGCCCGACGGCTACGAACTGACCCAGGTCTGGAAATGGGTGATCATCCCCCTGCTCCTGATCATGCTCATGATGTTCCGGCCCGAAGGCATCATGGGCGCGCGCGAGCTTGCCGACCTCTTCCCGCGGCTGCGGCAGTACTACAAGTTCAAATAGCGAGACGCACATGGCCCTCATCGACGTCGACAACCTGACCATGCGCTTCGGCGGCCTCACCGCCGTCAGCGAGTTCTCCACGCGGATGGAAGGCGGGGAGCTGATGGGCCTCATCGGCCCCAACGGCGCGGGCAAGACCACCGTCTTCAACATGGTCTCGGGCTTCTACACGCCCTCCGAGGGCCGCATCGTCTTCGACGGCACGCCCACGGCGGGTCTCAAGCCCCACCGGGTCACGACCCTGGGCATCTCCCGCACCTTCCAGAACATCCGCCTGTGGCACGACCTCTCGGTGCTGGACAACATCCGCATCGCGCAGCACTCGCGCATGGGCTACACGAGCTGGGACGCCTTCCTGCGCACCCGCCGCTTCCTGGACAACGAGGCGCGCATCGACCGCACCGCCCTGGAACTGCTCGAAGCCCTGGACCTCCTGCGCTTCAAGGACGAACTGCCGCGCAACCTGCCCTACGGCCTGCAGCGCAAGGTGGAGATCGCCCGCGCCCTGTCCACCAAACCCAAACTGCTGCTCCTGGACGAACCCGCCGCAGGCCTGAACTCGGCCGACGTGAAGGGGCTCATCGACCTGGTGCGCTGGATACACAAGGAATTCAAGATCACCATCTGGATGATCGAACACCAGATGACCGTGGTCATGAGCCTGTGCCAGTACATCCAGGTCATCGACTTCGGCCGCCAGATCGCCGCGGGCACGCCCGAGGAGATCCAGAAGAACCCGGTCGTCATCAAGGCGTACCTGGGCGACGACCAGATTTAGCCGTCAGAGGCTGTCGCAAAGACGCCTCCGGCGGCGAGGGCCGAGAGCCCTCGACCCGATCTCTGAGCCGAACGACGTTTATCGTGACCCGCCACGGCGCGACAACGGCATGCCGGTCGGGAAGAGGCGGCCGGTCGCGGTGGGAAGGCTGGGGAAGATTCAAGACGTTTTTTCCAGGCCCCGCCGAGGCGGCGGGACCTGAACATTCCGCCTTGCCCCCGCTCTCGCGCCGACCGCGATTTCCACGAGCGCCGAAGACGGTTCAAGGCGAGAGAGACAAATGAGGACATGAACAGCGGGCCTGTCGTGCATGCCCGCGAAGCGCAATAAAACGTTTAGGGAAAAGGAGCGGGGGGGCCAGGGGGGAGGGGGAAAACCCCTTTTCAAAGGGGTTTTCCCCCTCCTCCCTGGCCGCCGGAGGCACGCGTATGCTGCTTGAGATCAAGGATTTGGTGGTCAAGTACGGGAACATCGAGGCGTTGCACGGCATCAGCTTCGGGGTGGACCGGGGCGAGATCGTGACGCTGATCGGGGCCAACGGCGCGGGCAAGACCACGACGCTGCATTCGATCATGCGTCTGCCGCCGCCCGAGGCGCCGCGCGTGGTTTCGGGCGACATCCTGTTCGAGGGCGAGTCGCTGCTGAAGGCCGCGCCGCACGACGTGGTGGCCAAGCTGCACATGGCGCTGGCCCCCGAAGGGCGGCACATCTTCGGCAACCTCACGGTGGAGGAGAACCTGGAGCTGGCGACCTACGCCCGCGCCCGCGACGCCTCCATCAGGGAGGACTACGACCGCGTCTACGCCCTGTTCCCGCGCCTGTCCGAGCGCCGCAAGCAGCGCAGCGAACAGCTTTCCGGCGGCGAGCAGCAGATGCTGGCCGTGGGCCGCGCGCTCATGACCCGCTGCACCTTCCTGCTCCTGGACGAGCCCTCCATGGGGCTCGCGCCGCTGCTCATGTACGACATGTTCCGGGCGCTCAAGCAGCTCAACGCCGAAGGCATGACCATCCTGCTCATCGAGCAGAACGCCAATCTGGCCCTGAAGTTCGCCCACCGCGGCTATGTGCTGGACACGGGCGAGATCGTGGCCTCCGGCCCCTGCGAGACGCTGATGCACGATCCCGAGGTCAAGAAGGCCTATCTGGGCGGCTAGCCCTCCGGTCCCGGATGCGGTATGGCTGTCCCCGCCCCGAGTGACCGGGCGGGGGAAGCCCGCGCCCGCAGCCGCTGAGCGAGGTTTTTTCCGTGCCGCTTGACGATTCCATGTGTCTGACCCTGGTGGGCATCGCCGGGGCGGGCAAATCCACCCTGGCCCCGCTGCTCGCAGCCGAACTCGGCTGGGAGTGGCTGGACACCGACCGCCTCATTGAGGCGACCCACGGCGAGAGCCTGCAGGCCGTGATGGACGCCGCGGGCCTTGAGGGGTTCCTGCGCATCGAGGAGGAGGTCGTCTCCCGCCTTTCCGCGCAGCGTTGCGTGATCTCCACGGGCGGCAGCGTGATCTATTCCGGAAAGGCCATGCAGCGGCTGCGGCTGCTCGGCCCCATCGTCTTCCTGGACATCTGCCTGCCGGTCTTCAAGGAACGCGTGGGCGGGGCCGAGGGACGGGCCTTCGTCTGCCCCCCGGGCATGTGTCCGGACGACGTCTATGCGGAGCGCAGGCCGCTCTACGCCAAATGGGCCGACTTCACGGTCTGCACCGACGCCATGGAGCCGGACGCCGCGGTCCGCCGCATCATCCACACCCTCAAAGGAGACGCCGCATGAGCCGCGCCACCATATTCCGCAAGCTCGAAGCCATCTACCGCGACATGCAGACCGCCTTTCAGGAGGTGGCCGACCAGATGGGCCACACCTGCGACGCGTGCGAACGCAACTGCTGCGTGAGCCATTTCGAGCACCACACCTACGTGGAGTGGGCCTACTTCTGGAAGGGTCTGAAGGCCCTGCCCGAGGCCGAACGGGGCGAGATCGTCCGCAAGGCGGGCGAGAACGTGCGTCAGGCCCAGGCCATGCTGGACATGGGCGCGGTGCCCCAGCTCATGTGCCCGGTAAACGTGGACGGCCGCTGCTCGCTCTACTCCCACCGCCTGATGATCTGCCGCCTGCACGGCGTGCCCAACACGGTCTTCGACCCGCGCATGGGCATGCGCAAGTTCCCGGGCTGCTGGCGCAGCGTGGAGCTGATCCGGGAACAGGGCTGGGACGAGCCGCCGATTCTGGACCGCACGCCCTTCTACGTGCGTCTGGCCGCGCTGGAGCGGGAATTTTTGGGCAACAAGGCGGGCAAGCTGCCCAAGGTGGACCGCACCCTGGCCACCCTGATCCTGGCGGGCGAACCGCGGCTGTAGACGGCCGCCCCGGCAGGACCACGCATGGCCGTTCCCGGACGCGCTCCCATCCTCCTCACCTGTCCCCAGGGTCTTGCGCCGTTCCTGGCGGACGAGGCCCGGGCGCTCGGGTTCCCGGCCGAGGCGCTGGAGGCGGGCGTGCTGACCCAAGGCGGCCCGGCCGACTGCATGACCTTCAACCTGCACCTGCGCACGGCGCACCGGGTGCTCTACGAGGTCTGGCGCGGCAGGGCCGCCGACGCCGAGGCCCTTTACGCGGCGGCCCTCGGGCTGCCGTGGGAGTCCTGGTTCGCGCCGGGCGCGGCCTTCACGGTCTCCTCCAGCGTGCGCAACGAAACCGTGCGCGACACCCGCTTTCCGAACCTCAGGCTCAAGGACGCCATCGCGGACCGCTTCCGCGAGGCCACCGGCGCGCGCCCGGACTCGGGCCGCGAGCGCGACGCCGCCTCGGTCTTCCTGCACTGGCGGGGGGAGGCGGCCACGATCTACCTCGACACCTCGGGCGAGCCGCTGGCCCGGCGCGGCTACCGCCTGGAGCCGCACAAGGCCCCCATGCAGGAGACCCTGGCCGCGGCCTGCCTGCTGGCCCTGGAGTACGACCCCGAACTGCCCCTGGTGAACCCCATGTGCGGTTCCGGCACCCTGGCCGCCGAGGCCGCGCTCATGGCCACGCGCACCGCGCCGGGCCTGCTGCGCGAGGCCTTCGCCTTCCTCCACCTACAGGGCTTCGACGAGGAGGCCTGGCGGGCCATGCGCACGGCCGCGCGCCGCTCCATGCGGCCCGCGCCCGCACCCATCGTGGCCACGGACATCGACCCGCGCGCCGTGGCCGCCACCCTGGCCAACGCGGACCGGGCGGGCATGAGCGAGTACATCGCGGTCACGGCGTGCGACTTCCGCGCCACGCCGCTGCCGCTCGCGCCCTCGGACACGGGCGGACTGGTCGTCATGAACCCGGAGTACGGCCAGCGTCTGGGCGGCGACGACAAGCTCGCCGCGCTCTATCCGGCCATGGGCGACTGGCTGAAGCAGCGCTGCCAGGGCTGGCGGGCCGGAATCTTCACCGGCAACCCGGAGCTGGCCAAGCGCATCGGCCTGCGGCCCTCCCGCCGCATCCCCTTCTGGAACGCGAAAATCGAATGCCGCCTGCTGGTCTTCGACCTCTACGCGGGCAGCCGCGAGCGTTCCTGCGCCTCCTGAGCGGGGCGTTCCTCTCTCACCGCATCGAGCGCAACTCCGGCTCGTTCTTGCGCTCCCTGGCCCTGCCCCTGGCCGAGGAGGCCAAGGCCCGGCGGATCATGATCGAGACCTGACCGTCTGCGGAAAACGTTGGCCGGAAGGCCCCGGGGGGGGTGCCCCCCGGGCCTTTGCATCGCCGCTCGTCCTTATCCCTGGCCTTTCCGGCTATTCGAGCTTCTCGCGCCGCGCCGCCGGGGCCAGCTCGACGAGCGGGTCCGGGCAGGCCCAGAGGGTCGCGGGCAGGGCGTTCTCTCCCGCGATGCCTTGCGGCAGGACGATGCGCGCCCGCCTCCCGGCCTCCAAAGACCAACCCTCGGGCAGCGGGAAGGCGAGCGTGCGGCCGACGATCGTTCCCGGGACCTCGGCCGTGCGCCGCGCTCCCTTCAGGGTCACGGTGCAGCCTCCGGCCGCCAGGGGCACGGTGAAGTACAGCAGGAAGCCCTGCCCCGGGGCGCGCGGCCGCCGCACCTGCGAGACGCGCGGCCGCTCGATCGGACTGCTCTTCTCGCTCGGCCAGGGCAGGTGCGCGTAGGCCGGGCCGTATTCGCCGTCCATGTAGGCCCCGGCCGGGGCCTCGGGCTGGGTCCAATCCTCGGGCGCGGGCCAGTCCTTGCCGCCCTTCATGGTGAAGCCAGGCAGCAGCAGGTCCCGGAACTTCGCCTTCAGCCGCATGTTGCCCTTGGCCGGGGCCACGAAGAGTCTGCCCGCGCCGAAGCGTCCGCGCCGCTCCTGCCCGGCTTCGGCCAGCCGCTCCTGCAGCGGCGTGGAGCACAGGTCGCCGTCCATGACCACGCTGTCGGGCCACGGCCCCTCCTGCGGGAAGGTCTCGCCCACCAGGGGGTTCTTGGAGCGCGTGTTGTCGATGGCGTTGCCCATGTGGGTGAGCTTGTCCGTGTCGCCGGTCTTGGCCAGCGGGATGTCGATCCACCAGGAGTTGTGGAAGATGTAGAAGGGATCGGAGGGCCGGTCGCCCTCGGCGAACTTGAAGACCTTGCCGCCGGAGTTGGGGTCGCCGGGCTCGCCGGGTTTGGTCAGGTTCCGGCCGGTGTTGTTGAACCAGTACCAGTAGCCGCCCTTGACCTCGTCCAGACTGAACCAGGCGTGGCAGTCCGCCACCTCGTTGCCGTGCACCCACCAGTTGCGGGCGGATTTCTCCGGCTCCACCACGTTGTCGCGGGTGCGGTGGAAGCGGCTGTCAGCGATCTCCACGTTCCAGTTGCAGTTTGGCGTCTCCTTGCATTTGCCGGTCATGCGCACGACGTTGAAGGAATCGAAGGTCTCGCAGTTCCGGACCACCACCCCGCCCAGGATGTCCTTGGAGCCGAAGAGCGCCCCGTTGTAGTACTTGTAAGGTCCGTACTTGACGTCGAACCAAGCCGTGTTGCGCCACAGGGAGCCGGTGTTGTCCTGGTGCCAGGAGACGTTCCGGACCTCGATGTGGTGGCAGTTCGCACCCGTGGCGTAGAGCAGGTACTGCGAGCCGCGGGCCGTGATGTCGCGGATGGTCACGTAGCGGCAGTTGTTCAGAAAGATGAAGCAGGGCCAGGACTCGGAGACGTCGAAGCCGGAGATTTCGAGCCACTCGCAGTCGGTGAAGCGGAAGAAGGCGTAATCCGAGGTCGTGGGCTTGGTGCCCAGGAACTGGCAGACGGTCATGCCCGGCCCCACCAGGCGCGTGCGCGGCCCCATGCCCTGTATGCGAATGGGGTTCTCCGGCTCGCCGTACAGGGAGACGAAGTTGTAGGCGCTTATCGGAACCGATCCGGGCGCAAGCCCCGGCGTGTCCTGCACGTCCAGCTCCGCGCCGCTGCGGTAGGTGCCCTGCAGGAACCTGATGAAGCCGCCCGCCGAGAGCGCCCCGAGCCCGGAGGCCTGCGCCGCCGAAGCCAGGGTCATGGTGCGCACGAAACCGCCTTCCTCCTCCACCCAGCGCGGGTCGCCGCCGGGCGTGACCCATATTCTGCCTTCCTCCAGAAACATGGCTGGCCTCCTTACAGGTTTTGCCCCATCCCATATATCGCCTCACGCCGCAGTTCAATCGGCGGGACGGCATTTTCCGCCCCACCTCCCCGGGAGGTTCCCTGCAAAGGCGAACGCCCTCCCGCTGGCATTGAAGCATTTCGTCCGCTAAGGTAAGCGTGGCGTCAGTCACCGTCGCAAAAACCGCCGAGGTTTCATGGGCTCCCTGTCTCGCCTCTTCCCGATGCTGGCCCTGGCGACCCTGCTGCTCGTGCCGGCCTGCTCCTCCGAGCCCGTGGTCATCGGCTTCCTCGGCCCCCTGGAGGGCAGGCTCTCCGATCTCGGGGTGCAGGGCCGCAACGGCGCGGCCCTGGCCGTGGAGGACATCAATGCCGCGGGCGGGGTGGCCGGTCACCCCTTGCTCCTACGGCCCATGAACGACGCCAACGACGAAACGGAAGGCCGCGCCGCCGTGCGCGCGCTGGGCCAGCGCGGGGCCGTGGCCGTGGTCGGCCCCATGACCAGCGCCGTGGCCGTGGCCGTACAACCGCAGGCCGCGGCCCTGGGGCTTGCGGTCGTCTCCCCCACGGTGTCCACGGCCATGCTTTCGGGCCGGGACGACAACTTCTTCCGCGTCATCCCCACAGGCTCGGTCTGGGCCTCCTCCCTGGGCCGTCAGTGCCGGGCCGACGGCCTGACCCGCGTGGCCACGGTCTGCGACCTGGACAACGCCGCCTTCGCCCTGTCGCAGGTCGAACATTTCATGGCCGCCTTCACCGCGGCGGGCGGGGTCGAGGCCGCGGACATCCGCCTGCACGGCGCGAGGCAACGCTCCTGGAGCGACGTCGCGGAGCGGCTGCTCGCCTCCCGGGCCGAGGCCGTCTACGCCGCCCTGTCGGCGCGGGACCTGGCCCTCCTGGCCCGCGACCTCAGACTGTCGGGAGCGGAGATTCCCATCTACAGCTCCATGTGGGCCTTCACCCAGGAGATATTGCAGGCCGGAGGGCGCTCGGCGGAAGGCATCGTCTTCGCCGCCGGGTACGACGAGGGCAACCCCCTGCCCGCCTTCCAGGACTTCAAGCGGCGCTACCGCAACCGCTTCGGCCACGCCCCGAGCTTCGCGGCCAGCTACGGCTACGAGGCCGTGCAGGTCCTGGCGCAGGCCCTCGGCCGCACGCGCGGGAACGCGGACGGACTCGTCCAGGCGCTCAAGACGCTCGGCCCGGTGCAGGGCGTGCAAGGCCCCTTGCGTTTCGACGCCTGGGGCGACGTGCAACGGCCCTACTACCACTTCACGATCCGCGATCAGACCTTCGTGACCCTGCGGGAGCTGCAGCCGTGATCGCCCGCCGCCCCTCCCTGCGCAGCCTGATGCGCACCCGCCTGCTGCCGTGGATGGCGGTTCCCCTGATCCTCCTCCTGGCCGGACTCTGCGTCTTCCTGGCCCGCTCCCGGCTGGACGGCGTGCGCGAACAGGACAGCCTGCTGGCCGCCTCCCTGGCGCGCTACGTGGAGAACTACCTCGAAGGCGCCACCTCTGCCCTGGGCTACCTGAACCGCCTGCACGCCCTGGCGGGGGGGCGGACGACCATGGCCGCGGCGGTGCGCAGCCTGCAGTCCGACCTGCGCTTCGAGCGCATCCTGCTGCTCGACGCGGACAACATCGTCACCGAGGCCTTCCCCGCGGGCCGCCCGGGGCTCGACTTTCCGCTCTACTTCCCCGGCTCCGGGGAGCGGACGAACATCATCTCCCAGCCGCTCTTCTCCGCCGAGACCGGGGCCATGACCATCTTCATGCGCCACCGCGACGAATCCGGGCGCTCCGTGGTGGGCGAACTGGACCTCGGACATCTGCAGAAGCATCTGGGCCAGTTCGCGCGCCCCAGCCTGGCCGAAGTGATCATCCTCACGGACGCTTACGGCAACGTCATCGCCCACCCGGACGAGGAACTCGTGCGCCGCCAGGCCAATCTGGGCGGTCTGCCCCTGCTGTAGGACCTCGGCGACCGCCCCGCGGACTTCTCCTTCTTCCTGCACGAGAACCAGGCTTGGCTTGGCTCCGTGGTCACCATCCGCGCCCTGGGCTGGCGGGTGGTCATCCTCAAGCCCGCCCGCGCCGTGCTCATGCCCATCGCCGGACTGGCGGCCACGGTCCTGGCCATCTCCCTGACCTACGTCGGCTTTCTGGCCTGGCTCTTCGGCAGACGCCTGCACAGACAGATCGAGGAGCCGGTCTCGGCGCTGACCCGGGCCATCCAGGACATGGCCCGCGGCGAATACGGCGACCTGCCCCCCGGGACGGAGGGCTTTCGCGAACTGGAGGTCATGGCCGCGGAATTCCGGGCCATGGCCCGCAAGGTGAGCGAACGCGCGGAGGCTCTGCGCCTTTCACGCGAGAAATACCGCTCCATCTTCGAGCACGCGGCCGAGGGCATCATCCAGGTCACGGCGGCGGGCTCGCTCCTCTCCGCCAACCCGGCGGCGGCGCGCATCTTCGGCTTCGACTCGCCGGACGAGGCCATCGAGCACTACACCGACCTGGAGCGCCAGTTGTACGTCGATCCGGGCGCGCGGACCGATCTCCTGACGCGCCTGCGGACCGAGGGGCCGCAGTCCTTCCAGCTCCGCATCCGCCGCCGCGACGGGGACATCCGCTGGCTGGAGGCCCATTCCCGCGGCGTCACCGACGACGCCGGGAACCTGGTCTACGTGGAGAGCATCCTGCACGACGTCACGGAGCGTCTGGCGGCCGAGGAGCGGGTGCGCGCCTCGCTGGAGGAGAAGGATATCCTGCTCAAGGAGATCCACCACCGGGTCAAGAACAACCTGCAGATCATCTCCAGCCTTCTCTACCTGCAGGCCCTGAACATCGGGGATCAGGCCACCCAGAACCTGTTCATGGAGAGCCAGAGCCGCATCGCCACCATGGCCCTGGTGCACGAGGAGCTGTACCGCTCGGAGAACTTCACCAGCGTGGACCTGAGGGAGTACGCGGGCAAGCTCCTGACCCGCCTGATGCAGGGCTTCGGGGCCGGGGGGGTGCGCGTGGACATGCGCGCGGACTCCCTGCCGCTGCCCTTGCAGCTCGCCATCCCTTGCGGCCTGGTGCTCAACGAGTTGGCCACCAACGCCATCAAGCACGCCTTCACAAAGCGGCGCGGCGGCCTGCTCAGGCTTTCCATCCGGGCCGAGGAGGGCAGCGGCTTCCTGGTGCTGGAGGACGACGGCCCAGGCCTGCCCGAAGATTTCGACCCCCTCGCCTGCGAGACGCTGGGCATGCAGCTCGTGACCCGGCTGGCGGCCCAACTCCGCGGCAGCTTCCGCACCGGCCGCTCGGACGAGGGCGGCGCGCGTTTCGAGTTGTCCTTCCCCCTTGCGCAGGACGACGCCCCCGGCGAGGAGTGATCCCGGAACTTGCGGGTTGCAAACCCGCCCTGCTGCACGTAACTAGGAATCACGCCGCCAGACGGGCGGCGCATGCAGGCTCGGAGGGGAGCCGCCGAGGGACAAGGCGGGAGGACCATGAGCGGCGAGCATGATCCGGAGCTGGGTCTTCCGGGCGACAACTACTGCATCCTCGAATCCGCCGAGTTGATGTTCAACGTGGGCATCGTCGGCACCGGACCGGGCTTTCTGACCCTGCTGTCCATCATCGACAACGGGGAATACGCCGACTACATGCCGCCCATGCGCCTGTGCGGCGTGTCCAAGGGCGCCATCACCCTGCCCGGCCATCTCGACGCGGCCCGGAAGAAGGGCTCGCCGGTGTATGAAACCGTCGAGGCCCTGCTCGCGGCGCACCCCGAGATCAACCTCATCGTCGAGCTGACCGGCTCCATGACCACGCTCAAGACCCTGCGCGGCGCCCTGCCGACCTCGGTTTCGCTCGTGGACCACGCGGCCGCGGTCTTCCTGTGCAGCCTGCACAACATGCTGCAGGCCAACCGCCACTGCCAGTTCAACCTCAGCAGCCAGCGCGACATGCTCCAGGCCATCGTGGACGAGGTCCGCGACGACATCCTGCTCCTGGACCGCGAGATGCGCGTGGTGGACCTGAACAGGAACGTGGCCGAGCGCACGGGCAGGAAGAAGGAGGACCTCATCGGCAAGCCCTGCCACGAGGTCGAGATCATGGACGACGGCGGCAGCTTCTGCGCCTCGCCCGACGCGCTCTGCCCCTTCGCGGCCACGGCGCGCACCCTGCAGAACGCCGAGGCCATGCTCACGCGCGTGGACGCCAAGGGCAGGCTGCGCTACTTCCGCATCTACACCTACCCCATCCTGGGCAAGCACGGCGACCTGACGCACATCCTGGTCATGCGCCGCGACATCACCGCGCGCACGCAGCGCGAGCGCAACCTGCAGCAGACCGAAAAGCTGGCGGCCATCGGCGAGATGTCCACCTACCTGGCGCACGAGATCAGGAACCCGCTCTTCGCCATCGGCGGTTTCGTCAACTCGCTGCTCAAGTCGCCCAACCTCACGGAGACGGAGCTGGAGAAGGTCAAGATCATCGCCGAGGAGACGCGACGGCTGGACCGGCTGCTCAAGAGCATCCTCGGCTTCGTGCGGCCGGAGGACAGGCCCCTGGCCGCGGCGGACCTGAGCCAGGCCGCGGCCGAGACCGTGGAGCTGATGCGCATCGGCTACTGCCACCAGGGCTACGAGCTGACCCTGAGCCAGGCGGAGGGGCTGCCCAAGGTGCGGGGCGAGGCGGAGATGATCAAGCAATGCCTGATCAACCTCATCAAGAACTCGGTGGAGGCCATGCCCCACGGCGGCCGCATCGACGTCTCCACGGGCTTCGACGGCCAGTTCGCCTCCCTGCGCGTGACGGACAACGGTCCGGGCATCCCGGCCTCGGAGATGGAGCGGATATTCAGCCCCTTCTACTCGACCAAGGAACAGGGCTACGGTCTGGGGCTGGCCATGATCAAGAAGATCGTGGAGGAGGCGGGCGGCCGCGTGGAACTGGCCAGCCGCGAGGGCCAGGGCGCCACCGTCACCCTCTTCTTCCTGCCCGAACTGGCCGAGGGGGAGCAGCGCATCGAGATGGCGCGGCGTTGACCCCAAACGCCTTCCTTTTTTACTTCCAGCAAAGAAGAAGGGGTTACGATCTCTCGCAACCCCTTGAATTCTTTGGCGTCCCCAGCGGGATTTGAACCCGCGTCGCCAACGTGAAAGGCTGGTGTCCTGGGCCAGGCTAGACGATAGGGACGCTTGATGGGGGCCGTGAGGCCCCCTGATTCTCTTTGGCTGGGGGACTAGGATTCGAACCTAGGTTGACGGGGCCAGAACCCGTAGTACTGCCGCTATACGATCCCCCAGCATTGGGAAGCAGCCTTTTAATGACCGCTCCCCGAAATGTCAAGGGGCCCGCTAGGCGATCTTCGCCAGACGGCGGGTCTGCTTCTTCAGCTTGCTGATCTTGCGGCGCGCGATCTCACGCTGCTTGCGGGAGGTCATCTCGGCGCGCTGGGCCTTGACCGCGCGCATCTGGGCCTTGAACTTCAGGATCTTCTCCTTGTTCAGTTCGGCGGCCGTGGGTTCGGTATCCTCGATGCCGAACAGCTCCTTGATGGTGGCCACCAGCTCTTCCTTGCTGCGGCTGGTCGCGCCCGTGATCTGCGGGAGCTTTTCCACGCACATTTCCCGCAGTTCCTTCTGGGTCATCTTCTCCAACGGCTTGGTCAGACCCAGATCCTCGAACTTGACTTCAATGACGTCGCTCATGGTTCTCCTCCGGTATCGCGTCCGCCTGAAAAGCGGCGCACATAGGCTCTGTAGCTGCGCCCCACGGGGTCGTCCGACGCGAGAAGCCGCGCCAGTCCGCCCAGTTGCCGCGGCCCCTCGGCCAGGGGCGGCGGCTGCCGCCGCTGGGGCACGGCGACGGCATCGAGCGGAAACCGGCCACTTAGCAATTCAAAGGCGACTTTGTCAAAGTGGTCCTCGCCCAGCCAAGCGTTGACCCTGGCCAGTATCTCCGGGGCGAGGAAGCCCAGCTCCTGCATGACCAGCGGATCGTCCGCGCCGAGCAGCAGCGTGCCCTTGCGGGACCCCAGGGGCCGGGCCAGGGCCGCGATCTCCGGCCCCAGGACCTCGGACCAGGAGCGCCACAGCCCCACCAGACGGATGCGGTCCGAGCCGCCGAGCCGGGCCAGGACGCGCGCCAGCACCTCGGACGCGCCCACGGCCACGCCCTCGCGGTTCTCGGCCGTGCGCCTGCGCCAGACGCGCCGCCGCTTCTGCTCCTGCCCGGACTGTTTTCCGCCCATCTTCCGCCGGTCCCCGCACCGCTCCCGAACAATTTCTCGCCGCACCATGCCCCAGGCCGGAGCGGGCCGCAAGACCCGTGGCGGCCCGCTCCGGCCTGTGCTAGCCTGCCCCGAACGACGCACGGAGGTTCCCATGCTGGTCAAGCCGAGCCAGGCCAAGTTCTCCTATTGCCCCCTGCTCAAGACCCACGACGACAAGCTCAAGTTCTGCCAGGCGGCCATGTGCATGATGTGGCGCTGGGCCGATCCGGACAGGACGGGCGACGAGGCCCTGGGATTCTGCGGCCTGGCGGGCAAACCCTCGGGCCTGCCGGGCTGACGCCGGGGCGAGGGGCGCAGAACCTGGCCTCGCGCCCTTCCCCAGCCACGGAGATTCCTCCGCATTGCGCGGGAAAACCGGCTGGCCCGGCGCGGCGGCGCGCGGACCGAGGGCGGGCCTACGCCTCCGGCAACCGGACGAGAATGGCCACGCGGCGGTTGCGGGCCTGGTTCGCGGGCGCGGCCTTGCCCGCGGCGTCGCGGTTCGGGGCCAGGGGCCGGGTCTCGGCCAGGCCGACGACGGCCACCCGTTCCCGCGCCACCCCGCGCTCGATGAGGAAGCGGGCCACGGCGGCCGCGCGGGCGGCCGAGAGTTCCCAGTTGGAGGGAAAGCGGGCCGAGGCGATGGGCACGTCGTCGGTGTGCCCCTCCACGGCCACGGGGTAGCCCAGTCCGGCCAGGGGCGGGGTCAGGCGCTCCAGCACGCCGCGCGCCGCCTCGGTGAGGTCCGCGCTGCCGGAGACGAAGCTGACGTCGCCCGGCAGTTCCACGAGCACGGCGTCGGGCCTGAGCTTCACGTCCACCAGTCCCTTGTCCGCGCGCAGCAGCCGGACCAGCTCCACCTGGACCTCGAACAGCCTGCGCCCCGTGTCCGGGCCGCGCACCTCGCCCGCCGGGGTCCCGGCCGCCTCGCCCTTCATGGCCGTCTTCATGCTCCTGGCCACGGAGTCCAGGGCCTGCCGGTCCGGCCGGGCGATGGCCGCGATGACCAGGAAGAAGCACAGGATGAGGGTCATCATGTCGGCGAGGGTCAGGCTCCAGCCCTCCTCGTCCTCGGTCTTCCTGCGCAGCTTGAGCATGGCCCGCTACCGCTTGTGGATGGAGGCCCAGCGCCTGGGCGGGAGATAGCCCTTGAGCTTGTCCAGGACGATGGCCGACGGCGTCTTCTCCTTGATGAAGAGGATGCCGTCGCGCATGACCTGCATCATGATCGCGATCTGCCCGATGCGTCCCTCCACCTTGATGGCGATGGGCAGGAACAGCATGTTGGCGAAGAGCGCGCCGTAGAGCGTGGTGGTCAGGGCCACGGCCATGCCGGGGCCGAGTTGCGAAATGTCCGTGCTCATGGCCTGCATCATGGCGATGAGCCCGATGAGCGTGCCGATGATGCCGAAGGCCGGGGAGAGCCGGGCCATGGTGCGGTAGATGCCCGCCGCGTTCATCTCCCGGTCGAAGTACTGTTGGATGCGGTTGTCCAGAATTTCCCTGATCTCGGCCGGGGAATAGCCGTCCAGCACCATCTGCAGGCCGTTCTTCAAAAATTCGTTGTCGATGCGCCGCATCTCCCCTTCCAGGGCGGCGTGGCCCTTGCGCGCCGCCGTGTCGGCCAGATGCACGCACTCGGCGATGTAGTTGTGGGTGGGCACCTCCTCCGCCCCCAGGGCGGTGAGGAAGACGCCCAGGATGCGGGCCGCCTCGCGCATGGGGTAGCAGATCAGGGTGGAGGCGATGACGCCGCCGAGCACGATGGCCACGCCCGGCAGGTTGAGGTAGACCAGCACGTTCTCCGTGGACAGCCAGACCGCCCAGCAGAGCACGGTCAGACCCGAAAGGAAGCCGAGCACCGTGGCGACGTTCATTTCGTCCCGCCTCCCTTGCCCGCGTTCGCGCCCTTGATCTCCCGCACCGTCTCGAACAGCTCCTCGACCACGTCGGCGGCCTCGGCGTCGTCCACGGCCTCCTTGCTTCTGGCCTCGCCCTCCACGACCTGGGCGATCTTCCTGGCCAGGTTGCCGAGGATGCGCTCCCTGACCTCGTCCGTGGGCGCGAGAGCCACGAGCACTCCGAGCTTGTAGTAGCCCAGCCGCTCGAAGGCGGTCTTCAGCGTGGCGTTGTCCACGTAGAGGACGTCCACGATGTCCCGCAGCTCCTCGGGCTTCTTGCGCTTCCTGGCCACGCTCCTGAAGAAGTCCTTGTCCTGCTTGGCGGCCCAGTCCAGCCCCCGGCTGCGGTGGAAGAAGAAGAGGCCCTCGGGAATCTCGCCCGCGGCCATCTTCTGGTAGAGGAGCTGCGGCGTCGTTCCCACGGCCTCGGCGAAGTCGTAGACGTCCAGGTGCTCCATCTCCACGCGCAGGGTGAAGTCGGAGCGTTGCAGTTCCTTGTAGAGGTTGAGGCAGACCTCGGCGAAGGTGGCGGGGTCCATGATCTTGATGAAGCGCTCGGGGAAGGTGATCTTGGCCGAACGCAGCGAGTTGATCTCCACGACCTTGAGCTTGGCCAGCCGTTCGAGGGCCGCGTCGATCTCCATCTCCGCCACGAGGATGATGGACTTCACCTTGCGCACGAACTGGAAATAGTTGAGCCCGAGGTCGTGATTGGGGTCCTTTTTCCGCTCCTCTGGCGGCAGCAGGCTGTGCACGCTCCAGGCCATCTCCAGCAGGCGGCAGATGGACAGGAAGGTGCTCTGGTGCGTGCCTTCGGGGATCATGGCCGTGGTCCGCTTGAGGCGGCGGATGAGGGCCTTGGTCAAAAACTGGATGGTCTTGGGGCACTGCTTGAGCAGGCCGTAGAGGACCTGGTTGGTGAGCACCAGAAGTTCGCAGAACTCCGCCGCCTCGGCGTTGGCCGTGCGGCGGCCGGGGTTGATGACCCCCATCTCCCCGAAGATCTCCCCCTCGCCCAGGTGGTCGAGGATGACCTTCTTGTTGTTCATGACCTTGTAGATGTTCACCGATCCCTTGCGGATCATGTAGGCGATGCCCGATTCCTGCTCCTCGCGGAAGATCACCTGGCCCTGGTAGAAGGTCTTGATGTTCGTCGAGTTCATGCCCGTCCGCCTGAAGTGGGAGTGCAACGCCCCGCCAGCCTATGGCAATTGCCCGGCTGCCGCAACGGGAGAACGCCGTTCAGCCCGCATGCTCTTGTGCCGGACCATGCCGGTTGTGACGCAATCCGGCCGCAATGACAAGCCGCCGCGCAGGGGCGGAGGGGGGATGTGGCTTCCGGACGCAGTGTGTGCTATGCGGTCCGAAATCGGGGGAGCCATGGAAAAACGCATTGCCGCCCAGGAGTTCAGACTCACGGACGGACAGGGCCGCGTCCGCGCCAAGATTTATCTCGCGCCGGACGGCCGTCCCATGATCGACGCCTACGACGGGGACGGCGTGCTACTCACGCGCACCGACCTGCTCGACGGCAAGGTCACGCCCATCGTGGTCCAGCAGGGCCGCAGGAGCCGGGAGCCGGAAACCATCCTGCAGTATCACGACCGCGTGGAGCGCGAGGTCGCCATGGCGTCCCCCCGGCTGGTGGTGGGCGGCCACAAGCTGGTGCACGATTTCCAGCACAGCGAGAACGAGGCCTCGGCCCGCTATCTCAACGAGGTCGTGGTGGTCAGCGCCGAGGTGGCGGAGATCCAGATCCGCGAATACGGCGACACCTACGTCGGGCTCAAGGGCCTCTCGGGCTTCGCCGCGGACATCGTCTGCCACTTCACCGAATCCCAGCGGCCCGTGGTCAGCCAGCTCAAGGTCGGCCAGAAGGTGCGCCTCAAGGGCAAGGTCACGGAATACGGCGGCGGCCGGGTCAAGCTCTGGGGTTGCCGCATGGAATGACCATTCCGCAAAGAGCCTCGAAACACGCGGCGGGCGCTCCAGAAGGAGCGCCCGCCGCGTGTTTCGAGGGAGCCGCTGTTCAGTCCTCCGCGAGGGGCGCGCGGGGAAAACGCCGCGCGAGCCAGTCGTGGAAGCCGTGCAGCATGTCCCAGAGGATGGGGATGATGAACAAGGTGAGCAGCGTGGCCGTGCACAGGCCGGTGACGAAGGTCGAGGCCATGGAGCCCCAGACCAGGGAGTAGGTCGGGAAGCCCACGGCCATGGGCAGCAGGCCGAGCACCGTGGTCAGGGTGGTGAGCAGGATGGGGCGCAGGCGCACCCGGATGGCCTCCAAGATGGCCTCCTTGCGCTCCAGTCCCTGGGCGTGCAGACGGTTGAGGAAGTCGATGAGCACGATGGCGTCGTTGACCGCCACGCCGGACACGCCGATGGTGGCGATGAAGGAGTTCACGGTGAACAGCCCTTGGGTCAGGAACTTGCCCAGGATCACGCCGGTCAGCGAAAAGACTATGGTGGTCATGATCAGGATGGGCTGGGTGTAGGACTGAAACTGCGTGGCCAGGATCATGTAGATGATCAGCAGGGCCACGAGGTAGGCGTAGAGCAGCGACGTGTAGGAGCGCTGCGTGGTCTCGAACTCGCCCGCGAAGGTCAGTTCCGCGCCGGGGTAGTCGAACTTGACCGCGGCGTGGTGCTCCCGCACCGCGCGGACGATGCCGGGCACGGAGACGGGCGCGCCCTCCCTGAGATTGGCCGAGATGGCCACGGTGGGGTTGTCCTGGTAGCGGTTGAGCTTATAGGGCTCGGTGTAGGTTTCCATGGCCGCCACGTCGCCCAGGCGCACCGGCCCCGCCGGATGTTGGATCACCACCTGGTCCAGGGCCTGCTCCGGCCGCTCCAGATGGACGCTCGACATCTTCAGGCGGATGTCCACGTCCTCGTCCGTGGCGCGGTACTCGCCCACGAAACGGCCATCGAGGATGGTGGCCGCGAAGGTGGCCACCTGGGCCGGGGAGAGGCCGTACTCGGCGCAGCGCTCGGGATCGGGCCGGAAGCGCACCACGCGGGCCGGGCGCCCCAGGTTGTCGCCGAAATCGAGCAAATGGGGAAAGATGTCCTCGCGCGAACGCAGGAAGCGCTTGATCTCCTCGGCCAGGGCCGCGACGCTGGCCGGGTTGGGCCCCACCACGCGGACGTTGATGCTCTTGCCGGAAGGCGGGCCGCCCGGCTCGGGCCGGACCCGGATGGTCCAGCCCTCGTCCGCGAGGGGCGCGAGGTGGCGTCGCACCCAGTCCAGATGGAGCGAGGGCGAGTTGTCCGGATTGTCGGGAAACGCCTGGTCTCCCGGCAGCGGCAGCTCGACGATGATGGCCCCCATGTTGGAGCCCATCTCCGCCTCGTAGTCCTCGTTGAACATCATGCCCGCCGTGGCCGTGGTCGTGCGTATCTGCCCCTCTCCTCCCGCCAGCAGGCGGGCGGAGATGGCCTTGAGCCGCTCGTTGAGCTGCGCCGTGGAGGTGGTGGCCGGACCCTGCACGTCGATGATGTAGTTGAAATACTCCTCGGGGAAAAACTTGATGCGCATGAGCGGCATGACGCCCGAGACCGAGACGCCGAGGATGAACAGCGCCAGGAGGAAGGCGGCCGCGGCGATGGCGAGGCTCTTGACGCGATGGCGCATGGTGAAGCCGACCACCCGCGCCGCCCCGGCCCGCATGAGGCGCATGATCCGCCGTTCGCTCTGCGCCGTGTGCACGTGACGCGCCTCGTGGATGGCGCTCCTGCGGCCGGGCCAGTCCATGAAATGCGGCGGCAGGGTGATGAGGCACTCGAAGAGCGAGGCGACGAGCGCCGCGGAGATGGCCACCGGAATCTGGGCGAAGAACTCGCCCGTGGAGCCGCTCATCATGAGCATGGGCAGGAAGGCGGCCACGGTGGTGGCCGTGGCCGCGACCACGGGCAGGCTGACCTCGGACGCGCCCAGCACGATGGCCTCGCGCATGGGCCGCCCCTCCTGCAGATGGCGGTAGATGTTCTCCAGAACCACGATGGCGTCGTCCACAATGATGCCCGAGACCAGGACGAAGGAGAACAGGGTGATTTCGTTGAGCGACCAGCCTCCCACCCACATGAAGACCATGGTCAGGAGGAAGGAGAAGGGGATGCCGACCACGGTCAGGGTGGCGTTGCGCAGCCCCATGAAGAGGTGGATGATGCCGAAGACCAGGACGATGCCGGCCAGCAGGTTGCTGCCCAGGGTCGAGATGGACTCGCCGATCTGGTCGCGCTGGTCGCGCGAAAGCAAAACCTCGACCCCGTCGCGCTCCAAAGTGGGCCTGAAGCGCTCCACGATGCGGAGGACCTCGGGCACGATGTCCAGCGCGTTACCCTGCGGGGTCTTCTTGAGGTTGAGCTGCACGGCGTCGCGGCCGTTGACCGAGGAGATGACCGCCGGCTCCCGGTAGTCGGGGCGGATGTCCTGGGCCACCTGCCCCACGGTCAGGAAGGCCCCGTCGCCGTCGCGCCGGATCACGGCCCGGGCCACGTCCGAACGGGTGCGGAACTTCTCGTCCACGAGCACGATGAACTCGCCCGAGGCGTTTTCAAAGCTGCCCGCGGGCACGCTGATGTTGGCGTTCTGCAGCGCCTGGGCCACGTCGTCTATGGTCACGCCGTAGGTGGCCATGAGCGTGGGCGAGAGTTCGACGTGCAGTTCGCGCGTATATTCGCCCTGGACCTCCACCTCCTGCACGCCCGGGATGCGCCGAAGCTCCAGCTTCATCTCGTCCGCCATGAGCGCGAGGGCGCGGTTGGAGCGCTCGCCCACGAGGTTGACCGTGACCACGGGCATCCATTCGTTGACGTCGATCATGGTGAAGGTGGGGGGATCGATGCCGCGCGGCAGCTCGTTCATCTGCCCGAGCACCTTGAGCCGCAGCTCGGTGTAAAGGGTGTCGTAGTCCGTGTCGTCGATGAACTTGACCACGACCACGGAGCGGTCGCGGTACGAGGTGGCCTGGACGAACTCCACGTACTTCAGGTCGTCCAGGGCGTCCTCGATCTTGGTCGTGACCAGGGCCTCGATGTCCTGGGGCGAGGCCCCGGGATAGACCGTGGTGATCATGACCTTGCCCATCTGCACGTTGGGATAGCGCTCCACGGGCAGGCTCGCGAGGGCGAAGAGGCCGACCACGATGCCGATGACGAAGAGCAGGTTGGTCAGGACGCGCTGGGCCAGGATGGCCCGGAAGAACGCCTGCATACGGGCGGACTAGAGCTTGGGCGCGACCAGGAAGGTCTCGCCCGGGCGCACGCCGTCCCCGCGCACGCGGTAGGTGTTGTCCGGCCCGGAGCCGAGCACGAAGACCTTGACGTTCTCGCCCGTGGCGCGGGAGAGCCAGTGCTCCTCGTAGCGTTCCAGCACCGCCGCCTGGGGCACCAGGACCACGCCCGCGGGATCGGGCAGGGCGAGGGCCAGCTCGGCCTTCAGGCCTCCGCGCATCTCGGGCAGGCCGCCGCTCACGGCTAGGTCCACGTTGATCTTGCGCGTCTCGGGATCGAAGTCCGGGGAGACGCGTTCAAGGCGCACTGCCACCCGCGGGCCGCCGGGCACGTCCGGAAAGCGCAGGAAAAGCTCCCCGGCCGCCTTGAGCACGGCGTATTCGTCGCTGGACAGGGCGAAGGGCACGAGCAGCGTGCCGAAGTCCCCGGCCTGACCCAGGGAAACGCCGGGGCGCACCCACTCGCCGGGCTGCAGGCTGCGGGCGATGATCCGCCAGCCCGGCCTGCCCTTGACGGCGAAACGGGCGCGGCGCTCCTTCAGGCGCGCCTCCTCGACGCGCAACGACTCCAGCTCGAACTCGTTCTGGGATTTGCTGCTGGACAACCGGTCCAGGTTCGACTGGTCAGAGAGGTCCTTCTGCACCAGCGTCCGGTAGCGCACCACTTCCTTGGCGATGAAATCGAGATTGGCCGTGATGCGCTTCTGTTCGGCCTGGTTCTTCCTGATCTCAAGCTCGACGAAGGTGGTGTCGAGCAGGGCGTAGACCCCGTCCCTGCCCAGCTCCTGGCCCACGTCGGCCAGGACCTTCTGGCAGCGGCCCTCCTCCTCGCCCACCAGCTCCATGACGTAGCGGGGGCGGGTGTACCCGGTCAGCAGCGCCTCGCGCGGGGCGCTGCGCGCCTGGAAGATCTCGCCAGAGACCCAGGCCGGGAGGGGGGCTTTCTGCCCCAGGGCAGGCAGAGCAGCGGCGCAGCAGCACAGGCAGAGCAGCGCCGCCAGGGCGCACCGGACGGATGGGGCGTGCATGGGGTTACCGCAGGGCGTAGTCCAGGGCGTCCAGCGCCGCGTCCAGGCGCTGCGACTCTGGCAGCATGCGCATGGACCCGGCCAGCAGGAGCCCGGAGAGACCGTGCAGCGTGCCCCACAGGGAGGTGGTCACGAGCTGCGCGTTCTCGGCCGGGAGGCCCCGGGCCGCCAGACTGGCCTCCACATACTCCACGAACTTGCGCAATGTCTTCATGGGCGGATACACGCCGTCCGGGTCTTCGACAGACGGAGCGTCAGGCGTATTGAACATCAGGTTGTAATACTCGGGATGCTCCAGCGCAAAGCTGATATACTCCCGCGCGGCTTTGCGGAGGCGCTCCACCGGATCGGCGACGCCCTCGTGCACCGCGATGCGCTCGAAGAACTCGGCGAAAGCGCCGAGTCTGAGTTCGCGCAGGATGGCGCTCTTGCCGTCGAAGTAGCGGTAGATGGTGCCGGGGCTGTACTCGATGCGTTCGGCGATGTTGCGCATGGACACGGCCTTGATCCCGCCCCTGGCGAAGAGTCCCAGGGACGCGTCCAGGATGGCCTTGCGCATCCGCTCCTGTTCACGTCGTTTGCGATCTGAGGTTCCCATGGCCCCGCCATCTACCCCAGACGCTTCACTTTGTAAACGACGTTCAGACGGATTTTTTGACTGGATTCAGCAGCCCGAGGCACCCGGCCGCACAGCCTGAACGCGGCCTATTGTTCCCGCAGCACGTCCAGGATGGCGACGCCCGCGGCCTGGGCCGCGGGGTAGGCCCCGGCCGCCACGCCCACCAGGGCCGACCCGGCCAGCGCGCCCGCGACCAGGGCGGCGTCGAAGACGAAGGGGAAGGTCCCGGCCACGGCCAGGCCGCCTGTGAGCAGCAGCGAGGCGGCCACGCCCGAGACGCCTCCGGCGGCGCTCATCATGCCCGCCTCCAGCAGGAACTGGCGCACGATGTCCCGCCGCTTGGCCCCCAGGGCGCGGCGCACGCCGATCTCCAGCCGCCGGGCGCGCACCAGCAGGATCATGATGGAGAGGATGCCCAGCCCCCCCACGGCGAAGGAGACGGACGAGGAGATGACGCCCAGGGTGAAGACCAGGTCCAGGGCCTGTTTCTGCAGCTTGATGGTCTCCTTGGCCGTGATCACGGAAAAGTCCTCTTTCCCGCCCGGCGCGATGGCGTGGCGCTTGCGCAGGATGGCCGCGGCCGCGGGCTTGAGCCCCTCGCCGTCCGCGCCCGGGGCGAGCTGCATGTAGACGCCGGATATCCAGTCCTGGTTGGCGGCCCGGCGCATGTAGGTGGAGAGGGGCATGAGCACCTGCTCGTCCTGGTCGTCTCCCGCCAGGTCCCGGCCCTTTTCCTCCATCACGCCGACCACGCGGAAGGCGGCGCGGAAGAAGAAGACCTGCTCGCCCACCGCGGCCTCGGGCCTGTCGAACAGCCGCTCCGCGATCTTGCGCCCCAGGACCACGACCTTGTCGCGCCGCTCTTCCTCCTCCCAGGAGAAGAAACGCCCGCTCTCCGGGCCGAAGCTGCGAACGTGCTCGAAACTCGGCCAGGTGGCCACGAGACGGCTGGGCACCTTCCTGTCGCCCGCGCGGATGGGCATGGTGGAGGAGATGAAGGGCGCCCAGGCCAGGACGCCGGGCAGGCCCCCGGCCAGGGCCCGGGCATCGCCCAGGGTGAAGGTCTTGGCGGCGCTGTCCTGGCGCACCGTGCCGCTGCGGAAGAAGCGCAACTGCCCGGCCTGGGCCACGAAAAGGTTGGGGCCGAAGCGCTCCACCTCCAGCTCGGCCTTGCGCACCATGGCCTTGGAGACGTGCTGCACCCCGGTCAGGGCCAGCGCGCCCAAAAAGACCCCGAGCATGGCCAGCACGGTGCGCAGGCGGTGGGCCTTGAGCGAGGCCAGGGCGACGCGCAGGGACAGAAACATGGCGGAATCCTACGCCCTCCTGGCCCGGCGGGCAACCGCCGGAAACGGCCGCGCCGGGATTCCCATCCCGGCCCCACCCGAAGCGGCGGTCGGCCCCCATGCGGCGGCCGCCGGGGCGATCCGTCCCACTCCCCGTCCACCCGGCCTCCATCTCTCCCCACCGCCCCGCCCGGACGGCGGACCGCGCGTCGGCCGTTTCGCCTGGCGCTTCCGCCCGCCGGTTGACGCCCCGCTCGCCAGCGGTTTAGGAATCGCACACCCTGCCCGGGTGGTGGAATGGCAGACACAAGGGACTTAAAATCCCTAGTCCGGAAACGGGCGTGCGGGTTCGAGTCCCGCCCCGGGCACCAGGGTGTGCGGCCGCCTGTGCTGGGACGTCCCGCCGCGCCACGGACGCGAACTACCCCGGAGCGCCGGGGATGCCGCCTCCGGCTGTGAGCCAGGCCGGCATCTGGTCGCCGAACTTCGCCAGGGCCTCGTTCATGGCCGCGTAATCGTAGGTGAAGCGCAGGGGCGGCCTGCTCTCCCACTCCGTCTGCGTCTTGGCCGTGGCGGCCTTGCGGATTGTGCCTCCCAGCCGCTCCGCGATTTCCTCCGCGCGTTTCTGCGCCAGCGCCGGACCGGTCAGCCTCTCTCCCGCGCCCATGCTGGGCAGGTTCGCGATCAACCCGTAGGTTTGGTTCGAGGTCGCGGCGCAGCCGCTGTTGCAGACCGTGGCCACGACCTTGCCGCCCACCTCGACCGTGGCGTAGGTGTTGCCCGGATGGTTGTCCGCCATGGTCGGCTCGGCCAGCGTCCTGAACTGGCCCATCCAGATCTCGCGCAGCCGCGCGGCCATCTCGTCCGGGATCTTGCAGACGGCCGCCTTGAGCGAGGAACCGTCGCCCATCACCGAGATCTCTTCGGCTAGGCAATCCCCGAAACGCAGACGCGCCGCGCTTTCGTTTCCGCTCTTCCCGGCAACCTCGGACGTGGGCTGGCCCTCGGGCGCGGCGAGGGCGTCGTACTCCGAACTGATCAACGTCATGCCAGCCTCCTGGGAATTGTTTTCCCGTCGGCAAGCGCCATGCAACCGGCGTTCCTCCTCGGCCGCCGACCGCCCGGCCGGAGCCGGAAAAATGCTCCCCTCCCCGCCCGCGCTCCGTCCCTTGCGGCCGGCCCCCTGCCGAGCGGCTCCGGCCGCGCATGGCCGTCCCCACTTTTCATCGAGGCGATTCCAGGATAACGACGCGCTGCCCTTCCGTAACCTTGGTGCAACCGATGCGTCACGCGTTCGTAAAATGCGTTGCACGGATCGCCGGGAAAGGCCGGGCCGCCGCCAGCGGCGACACGCGACACAGCCGGAGACGCAGCCATGGGCTTCACCCTTTTCCCCAAGACAGCGAAATTCTACGAACTCTTCGCACTGCAGAACCGCAAGCTGCAGAAGGCCGCGGGCGTGCTGCACGACATCTTCCACGACTTTCAGGGCGTGGAGGAGAAGTGCATGAAGATCAATCTCATCGAGAGCGAGGGCAACAAGATCTGCCGCGACATCGCCACCCAACTCTCCCTGACCTTCATCACCCCCATCGACCGCGAAGACATCCACGAGATCAACCTCTCCCAGGAGCGCATCCTCAACCTCCTGAAGGCCATCTCCACGCGCATCGGGCTCTACGACGTCGAACACGTCAAGTATCCGGCCCGCAAGCTCATCGCCAACCTGACACAGATGATCGAGGAGACCGGGACCATGCTTTCCCTGCTCTCCTCCAAGAACGGCTTCGAGTCCCCCCTGGAGACGGTCAGGGCTCTGAAATACGACTCCGAGACCATCCTCCTCGTGGCCCTGGGCGAGATTTACGACGACGCGACGGCCACCCCCGGCTCCATGCTCTCGATCATAAAGTGGAGCCACATCTACGACCGCATCGAGGAGGCCGTGAGCCGCACCGAGGCCCTGGCCGACATCCTGGAAGGAGTGATGCTCAAGAATGCCTGAGCCGACGCTGTTCTTCCTCGGCGTGGTGGTTCTCGTCGCCCTGATCTTCGACTTCACCAACGGCGCGCACGACAGCGCCAACGCCATCGCCACCATCGTCTCCACCAAGGTGCTCTCGCCGCGCACCGCGGTCCTGCTCGCGGCCGTGCTCAACCTCGGGGGCGCATTCATCGGCACCCACGTGGCCAAGACCATCGGCAGCGGCATCGTCAACCCGGAGATGGTCGCGGGCTCCCAGACCCTGGTGCTCGCGGCCCTGCTCGGAGCCATCTTCTGGAACCTGCTGACCTGGCACTGGGGACTGCCCTCGTCCTCCTCCCACGCCCTCATCGGCGGCCTCATCGGCGCGGCCGTGACCCACGGCGGCTGGGGCGTGCTGCACTACAAGTCCATCGCGCTCAAGGTCGTCATCCCCCTGGTCCTCTCGCCCCTCTCCGGCTTCGCCGTGGGCTACCTGCTCATGCTCGCCCTGTCCTGGCTGTTCGTGCGCGCCCATCCGCGCACCGTGAACACGGCCTTCAAGAAGCTGCAGATCGTCTCCTCGGCCTTCATGGCCACCAGCCACGGCATGAACGACGCCCAGAAGACCATGGGCATCATCACCCTGGCCCTTTTCACCTTCCACCAGATTCCGGAGATGACCGTGCCGGGCTGGGTCAAGGTCTCCTGCGCCCTGGCCATGGGCCTGGGCACGGCCATGGGCGGCTGGAAGATCGTCAAGACCATGGGCCACAAGATTTTCAAGCTGGAGCCCATCCACGGCTTCGCGGCCGAGACCTCCGCCGCCCTGGTGATCACCGGGGCCTCGCTCATCGGCGCTCCGGTCTCCACCACGCACACCATCTCCGCCTCGGTCATCGGCGTGGGCGCGTCCAAGCGCCTCTCGGCCGTGCGCTGGGGCGTGGCCGAATCCATGATCATGGCCTGGGTCATGACCATCCCGGCCTCGGGCCTAGTGGCCTCGATCTGCTTTTGGGCCATGGAGCTGCTCGGCCTGGACATGTAGCTCCTCCGTCCTCACGGGACGCGACGCGGCGGACGGCTCTTTTTCCGCGGCCTGGGGCTTTCCCGCGCCTGCCGCGGGGTGTAGGCTTGCGGAAAGCCCGTCCGGCACAGGAGGCCGCATGCCCCGCCGCAGTCCCTCCTCTCCCTCCTCGCCCGGTCCCGTCGACCCGGCCGCGCGCGACCACGCCATCCGCGCCGCCGTGCTGCGCGCGGGCGGCGTCCCCATGCGCATCGAGAACCTCCGCCTGCAGGGTCCCCGGCCCGACGAGGCCTTGATCCGCCTCGCGGCCAGCGGAGTCTGCCACACGGACATCGCCATCTGGGAGAGCGGGGAGGCGTGGCCCGTGGTGCTTGGTCACGAGGGCGCGGGCGTGGTTCAGGAGACGGGCGCGCGGGTGACCGGCGTGGTCCCGGGGGACCACGTGGTCCTCTCCTACCAGTCCTGCGGCCGCTGCCCCCAGTGCCTGAACGAACGCCCGGCGCACTGCGAACGCTTCTTCGAGGCCAATTTCGGCTTCGCCCGGCTGGACGGCAGCAACGCCCTTTCGGGCGGCGTGCGCGGCCACTTCTTCGGCCAGTCCTCCTTCGCCACGCACGCCCTGGTCACGGAGCGCAACATGGTCAGGGTGGACAAGGGCCTGCCCCTGCGCCTGCTGGCCCCTTTGGGCTGCGGCCTGCAGACCGGCGCGGGGGCGGTGCTCAACTCCCTGGCCGTCCGGCCCGGCCGGAGCGTGCTCGTCCTGGGAACGGGCTCGGTCGGCCTCGCGGCGGTCATGGCCGCCCGCATCGCGGGCGCTGGGCCGATCATCGCCGTGGACCGCGTGCCGGAACGCCTCGAACTGGCCAGGGAGATGGGCGCGACGCACACCGTAACGGGCGGCGCGCAGGGAGACGGCGGCGACCTGGCCGCGCGCGTTCTGGCCATCGCGCCCGGGGGCGTGGACCATACAGTGGAGAGCAGCGGCAGCGCCCTGCTCTTCCGCCTTGCCCTCGACCTGCTTGCGCCCGAAGGAAGCGCCGCCCTGCTCACCGGGGCCGCGGCCCCGGCCGGACTGCCCGGCGGCCGCACGGCGCGCGCCGTGATCCAGGGCGATGCGACGCCGCAGCGCTTCATCCCGGAAATGATCGCTCACTACCGCGCCGGGCGCTTTCCTTTCGACCGTCTGGTGCGATTCTACGATTTCGGCGAGATCAACGAGGCCATGGCGGATTCCCTGGCCGGACGAACCGTCAAGCCCGTGCTGCGCATCGGCGGAACCGGCCGGGGCGGATGACGCCGGGCCGCCCGGCTAACGCGCGATCATGGCGCGGAGGATGTCGGCGCAGCCTTCGGCGCTGTGGCTCATGCCGCGCAGGCAGTCCACGAAGTGGACGAGTTGGTAGATGTCCTTGAAGTCCAGGTCCGCCCCGTAGATGGCGCCGACCAGTCTGCCGCGCGCCTTGGAAACCTTCGTGTGCTGCTCGCGCACCGCATGGATGCGCTCCTTGACCGCCTTGCGCCCGTCCTCTCCGGCCGCGGCGTCGCGGTGCACCAGGGCCACGGTCGCGGCCAGGGCGGGCCGGAGCAGGGTCACGGTCCGCGCGGCCTCGGCCAGGAAGCCCTGCAGGTCCTCGTCCATGCCCCGGGGCGTGGCCGCCTGGCGCATGGCCAGCCAGTGCAGGGCGTCCTGGGCATGGTCCATGATGTCGTCCTGGCTGCGCGAGCAGTTGAGGTAGAGCGTCTTGTCCACGGCCATGAACAGGCCGCGCGGCAGATGGTTGCGCGCGTGGCGCTTGAGCTTGTCCGCCTCGGCCTCCAGGCTGTCCAGCTCCGCCGTCAGGGCCATGAAGCCGCGCGTGACGCCGTCGTGCAGGTAGCCCGCCAGGGCCCGCTCGATGACCGTGAGCCCCTTGGCGATGGGTTCGTAATGCGCCAGCAGCCCGTCGAGCGGGGCGCGGGAGGGGATGCCGAGGAAGGGGAGACGGATCTGCATGGCGGTCGTGCTCGCGGCGTTGGAGTCGTGAAGCGCCAAGACATAGCCGCAAACCGGGCCACGGACAAGAGCGCGCCCGGCCCGCAAAAGGCCGCGGGTTCAGCCGGAGGCGAGCCCGGCCCCGGCTTCGGAACCGGCGAAACAGACCTCGACCACGAGATTGCCGTGGTCCGTGGAGAACGGGATGGCCAGGATGGGCGCCCTGGCCGTGTGCTGGATCTTGTGCCCCTTGCCCACCACCACCGACGGCGTGGAGGCCTGAAAGCTCATGCCCTGCTCCGAGAGGGCGGCGCGCGCCTGGCCCGCCACCATGTTGGTCAGCTCGCCCACCGCGTCCACGATGTCCGCGTTGATCTCGGCGTAATTCTCCATGAGCATGTTGTTGACGATGGCCAGGATCGCGCCCTGCTCCAGGGTCAGGGAGATGGAGCCCCGGGAGTATCCGGTCACGCCGATGAGGCCGGTGACGTCGCCCACGGCCAAGCCCGCGGCGTTGATGTAGGGCTTTCCGGGTCTGGCCTCGACGTGGGCCATGGTCCCGAGCACGCTGATCACGGCCGCGAGGAAGGGATTGATGAAGTCGACGTTGTAGCTGATTTTCATCCGGACGATCCGGAAGGCTTCCTACCCCGGAACAGGTTCTAGAGCAATGCCTTCACCAGTTCGTCGATGGCGGCGTCGTGCGCGGCCAGGACCTTGGTGATGTCGGCCAGGGGCAGGCCGACGCTGGCCACGGCCTCGGACGAACAGCCCGGCACCACGTAGACTCCGCCCGCGCTGATCTCCGCGGTGTTGGCCAGGATGTCGGCCAGCTGCACCGTGGCGGCCTCGGCCGAGTCCGGGGTGAGCGCGGCGTCGTGGTGGTGGCCCACGGCCGCGACGATGGCCTCGGGGAAGTTCCATTCGGCCAGCAGCCGCTGCCCCACCTGGGCATGGGTGAAGCCGAAGACGTCCTGCTCCGCGTCCGGCAGGGGCAGCATGTTGGAGCGGGCGTAGAGCATGGCCTGGACCGAGGCGTAGGGAAGATCCTTGAAGAGCAGCAGCCGTCCGGCGTCGTGCAGCAGGCCGGCGATGAACATGCGCTCGCGCGGCAGGCCGCCGTAATCCGCCAGCAGCTTGCAGAAAACCGCGCAGGACAAGGAGTGCCGCCAGAAGACACGCATGTCCACCAGCTCGGGCGGGATGTCCTTGAAGAAATTGATGGTCGTGATGCCCAGGGCCAGGGTGGACAGTTCCTGCGATCCCACCAGGGAGACGGCGCGCTCGATGGAGTCCACGCGCGAGGCCAGGCCGTAGAACGGGCTGTTGACCAGCTTGAGCAGCCGCCCGGCCAGCCCCACGTCCGAGCCCACGACCTGGGCGATCTCCCTGGCCGAACTGTTGGGCTCCTCGATGACCTGCTTGAGCTTGAAATAGATGTCCGGGAACGAGGCCAGCTGCGTCTCGTGCAACACGAGCTTGTCCACGGTCAGGTCGTTGCGGAAGAAGACGTCGCTCATGTGCTCGACGTTGCGCGCCTGGATCTCGTCGGCGCAGCGCAGATCGAAGCCGTGCCTGCGCGCGTCGAGCACGCGCCGGACAGCGACGCGGAAGAGCTGGATGAAGAACGGCTCGTCCGGGTTGACGAAGACGAAGAAGCGGCGGACGTATTCCAGACAGGTGCGCTCCTCCCATTCCCGGGGATCGGCGATGCTCTCGCGCTGCACGTGAACCCAGGGGATGTCGGCCTCGGCGAGCAGGCCGATGTCCTGCGCCGAGAGCGGAGCGCCCTTGCCCAGAAGCACGCCGCCGTCCATCCCGGACACGTTGGCCCACAGGACCATGCCCGGCTCAAGATGCTCTGTGCAGACCCGAACAGCGCTCATTGCTCAGCCCTCGCGCTTGTAGACGATGCCGCCGGGGTGGTGCACCGGGGTGAAGACGCGGGAGACGCCGTGGATGGTCTCGGCGTGGCCAAGGACGAGGTGCCCTCCGGGCACGAGGTTGTCGTAGAAGCCCGAAAGGACCTTCTTTTTCATCTCCGTGTCGAAGTAGATGATGACGTTGCGGCAGAAGACGATGTGCGACCTGGGCAGGGCCTTGACCGCGGCCTGGTCGTTGAGGTTCAGGGTGGCGAAGCGCACCAGCCGCTTGACGTTGGCCTTGATCTCGAAGCCCTCGGGCCGCTTGGTGAAGTAGCGGTCCAGGATGTCCGGCGGCGTGGTCTTGAAGGAGTACTCGCCGTACACGCCCGCCTGGGCCTTGGCGATCATGGCCGGGGAGAGGTCGTGGGCCATGATGTCGATGCGCCAACTCATGAGCTTCACGCGCAAAAGCTCGTGCAGCATGATCGCCAGGGTGTAGGGCTCCTCGCCCGAGGAGCAGCCCGCGGACCAGATGCGCAACTCCTTCTTCCCGGACTTCTCCAGGCTTTCGAGGAGCGGCGCGAGCAGCTTGTCGCGCACCACCTCAAGCTGCTTGGTGTCGCGGAAGAGGCTGGTCTCGTTGGTGGTTATCAGCTCGAAGAGCTGCTTCAACTCGGCGTCTTTCTCGCGGCTGAACTTGAGGTATTTGAGGTACTCCCCGAAGGAGGGGATGTGGAGTTCGCCCAGCCGCGGCCCGAGGCGGTTTTCGATGAGGTACTGACGCTGCGCCGGGATGTCTATGCCGGTCAGGCCGTAGATGAATTCGCGCAGGGCCGTGAACTCCTCGGGGGTGACCTTCGGAGCGCTGCGCAGGGTGAGGCTGCCCGAGAGCAAAGACATGAGCCGGATCCCTTCCCCTTGGCCCGCACGGATGCGGCGACGATGCATGAAACGACATGATCCTGTGTGCAATGCTATTCCACAAGCGGGGGCGGATGTCCAGCACGGGACCTTCCGGAGAAAAAACCGCGGCCCTGCCCCAGACCGGGGTGGCGCGCGGCGGGCTCGCCATGTAGAGTCGCGGCCGAGTCCCGGCGCGCCGGGACCAGGGCGAAACAGCGCGCGGCAGGAGAACGGCATGAGCGGAGCAGCCAAGGCCCGGGTGCGGGCGGGCGGATTGTCGGTGGCGCAGGAGCTTTACGAGGTCGTGATCTCGCAGGTCCTGCCGGGAACAGGACTGACGCCGGAAGGATTTTTCGGCGCGCTTGAACGCATCGTGGCCGGCCTGGGGCCGCGCAACGCGGCGCTGCTGGCCGAGCGGGAACGGCTCCAGAAGGCCATCGACGCCTGGCACCGGGAGCGCGCCGGGCAGCCGCACGACGCGGCAGCCTACCGGGCGTTCCTGGAGGAGATCGGCTACCTCCTGCCCGAAGGGCCGGAGGTAGCCATCACCACCTCGGGCGTGGACCCCGAAATCGCCTCCGTCGCCGGACCGCAGCTCGTGGTCCCCTCGACCAACCCACGCTATGCGATCAACGCGGCCAATGCCCGCTGGGGGAGCCTCTACGACGCGCTCTACGGCACGGACCTGATCCCTGAGGAGCCGGGCGCGGAAAAAGGCCTGGCCTACAACCCCGGCCGCGGGGCCAAGGTCATGGCCCGGGCCGCCGCCTTCCTGGACACGGCCGCGCCCCTGGCCCAGGGCTCCCATGCCGCGGCCGTCCTCTACGCCGTGGAAGGCGGCCGCCTCGTTGTCAGGCTTGCGGACGGCGCGGTCACGGGCCTCGCCCGGCCGGAACGGTTCGCGGGCTATACCGGACCTGCCGAAACGCCCTCGGCCGTACTGCTCCGGAACAACGGCCTGCACATCGAACTGCGCATCGACCGCAGCCACCCCATCGGCGCGCAAAGTCCCGCCGGGGTCAGGGACGTGCTTCTTGAATCCGCCCTGACCACCATTCTCGACTGCGAGGATTCCGTGGCCGTGGTGGACGGCGCGGACAAGGCCCTGGTCTGCCGCAACCTGCTGGGCCTCTTCCGGGGCGACCTCGAAACCACGTTCGCCAAGGCGGGCAGAACCGTGGCCCGCAGCCTGAACCCCGACCGCGAATACGCCGCGCCGGACGGCTCCCGCCTCGTGTTGCCGGGCCGCAGCCTTCTGCTGGTGCGCAACGTGGGCCACCTGATGACCACGGACGCGGTCCTGGACGCTGCGGGCGGCGAAATCCCCGAGGGCATCCTCGACGGCATGCTGACCGCGGCCGTGGGCCTGCACGATCTGAAGGGGCTGGGCCGCTGCCGCAACTCGCGCGCGGGCAGCGTCTACATCGTCAAGCCCAAGATGCACGGCCCGGCCGAGGTGGCCTTCGCCTGCGACCTCTTCGCGGCCATCGAGCAGGAACTGGGTCTGCCGTCGTTGTCCCTGAAGATCGGCGTCATGGACGAGGAGCGCCGCACGACCCTGAACCTCAAAGAATGCGTGCGCGCCGCCAAGGACCGCATCATCTTCATCAACACCGGCTTCCTCGACCGCACGGGCGACGAGATCCACACCTGCATGGAGGCCGGACCCGTGGTGCGCAAGAACGCCATGAAGCTTGAGCCCTGGATCGCGGCCTACGAGGACTGGAACGTGGACGTGGGCCTGGCCTGCGGCTTCTCGGGCCGGGCGCAGATCGGCAAGGGCATGTGGCCCAAGCCCGACATGATGGCCGAGATGGTCCAGACCAAGATCGGCCACCCCAAGGCCGGGGCCAACTGCGCCTGGGTGCCCTCGCCCACCGCGGCCACGCTGCACGCCATGCACTACCACGCCTGCGACGTCTTCGCGGTGCAGCGGGAACTGGCCGCAAAGCGGCGCGCCGGACTGGACGACCTGCTGCGGCTTCCGCTCATGACGGACCGTCCCTCGCCCGCCGAGATCGAGGAGGAACTGGCGCTGAACGCGCAGTCCATCCTCGGCTACGTGGTGCGCTGGGTGGAGCAGGGCATCGGCTGCTCCAAGGTGCCGGACCTTTCCGACGTGGGACTCATGGAGGATCGCGCCACCTTGCGCATCTCCAGCCAGCACATCGCCAACTGGCTCCGGCACGGCGTCTGCACCGAGGCCCAGGTCCGGGCGGTCATGGAGCGCATGGCCGCGGTGGTGGACCGCCAAAACGCGGGCGACCCCGCCTACCGCCCCATGGCCCCGGACTTCGGACAAAGCCTGGCCTTCCAGGCGGCCTGCGACCTCGTCTTCACGGGCCGGGCGCAGCCCAGCGGCTACACCGAACCCATCCTCCACGCCAGACGCAGGAAATTCAAGGCCCGCCGGGGCTGAACACGACGTCCCGCCGTGCCGCCTTTCCGGAAAGGCGGCGCGGCGGACGCGGCCGTGCAAAAACTCTGGGCAAAACCCTCCCCGAGGAGTATGTATAGAGGTATACGCAGAAAAACGCGCCCGCCGGGATGCCCCTGCCCGAGGGCGGTGAGCCGACCATGAAGGAACTCTTTCCCGCCATGCGCAAGGCGCGCTCCTCCCCGGGGATGATCACGGCCCTGTACATCCTGATCTTCTCGGCCTGGATCATGTTCTCCGACCGCCTGCTCACGGCCATGGTCAGCGATACGGACATGCTGACCAACCTGCAGACGCTCAAGGGCTGGCTCTTCGTCCTCGGCACGGGCTGGCTTCTCCACCATCTCTTCGCGAGCCTCAAGCAGGCCTACGAGGACAAGCTCTCGGTCTTCGCCGGGCTTTTCGAGCAGAGCGCCTTTCCCATGCTCCTCATCGATCCGGCCACCGCCGCCATCATGCACGCCAACGCCGCGGCCGCGGCCTTCTACGGCCACGCCGCCGGGGAATTGAAAGGCATGCCCCTGGGCCGCATCGACACCGACCCCGAGCCTGTCATCCGGGAGCACATGGCCCAAATTCTCGACGGTTCGCGCAACGTCTTCCTCCTCGACCACATGGCCGCGGGCGGCGAGACGCGCAAGGTCAGGATCTCGGCGAGCCTCGTGCGCATCAACGGCCACCCGTTCATCAGCACGCTGATCGAGGATGTGACCGAAGGAGCCCGCAAGGACGCCGAGATACGCCGTCTCGGCCGCCAGCTCTCGGGATTCCTCGACGGCACGCCCACGCCCGCCTGCCTGCTCGACGCCCAGGGGAGACTGCTCATGGCCAACAGGGCCCTGGAACGGGTGGCCGGGGCGGAGGCGGCGGAGCTGTCCGGCAGGCCGCTGCCCGCGATCTTCCCCGGCGCGCCGGAAGAGGCGACGGCCCGCTCCGTGGCGGACGTCCTGGCCGGCGGCCCGGCGGTGGAGGCGGAGAACGCCCTGGAGGTCATGGGCACGCGCCACGTCTTCAAGAGCGTGGTCTTTCCGGTGACCGGCGACGCGGGCCGGGTGGATTTCGTGGGCGTGGTGGCCATGGACGTCACCCGCGAGAAGCAAGCCGAGGCCGCCCTGCTGGAGGCCAAGGAGCGGGCCGAGGCCGCGGATCGCGCCAAGAGCGTCTTCCTGGCCAACATGAGTCACGAGCTGCGCACGCCGCTCTCCGGCGTGTCGGGCATGCTGCAGCTTCTCGCGGCCAGCCGTCTGGACGCCGAGCAGCAAGACTACGTGGCCGCGGCCGAGGATTCCTGCCGCAGCCTGACCCGGCTGCTGGCGGACATCCTCGAACTCTCGCGCATCGAGGCGGGCCTGGAGCAGCCCGAGGAATCCACCTTCGCCCCGCGCGCCCTGGCCGCGGACATGGCCGCCCTGTTCGCCCGTCCGGCCCACGAGGCAGGTCTCGACCTGGAAGTGTCCGTGGACCCCGCCACGCCGGAACTTCTGGCCGGGGACGCGGGCAAGATCAGGCAGATCCTGCTCAACCTGCTGGGCAACGCGATCAAGTTCACCCAGCGCGGTTCGGTGCAAGCCGACATCCTGCCGCTTCTGGGCCACGCCCGGCCCCGCCTGCTGCTCAGCGTGGCGGACACGGGCATCGGCATCCCGGACGACCGACTGGGGGATCTCTTCCAGCCCTTTGCCCAGGTCGAGCGCACCTTCACCCGGAGCTTTCAGGGCGCGGGGCTCGGCCTCTCCATCGTGCGGCGGCTGGCGATCATGCTGGAAGGAGAGGTCTGCGTCTCGAGCGAGCCCGGCCAGGGAACCACCTTCCTGGTCAGTCTGCCCTTGCGCCTGCCCTCAGAAGCGGAGGCGGCCGCCCGGCCCGCCGTCTCCGCCCAGCCGTCCCTGTCCGGACCGCCGCCCGCCGCGCCGGACCGGGATGCGGCGGCAGGGCGGGGACGGGTGCTGGTGGCCGAGGACGACATGATCAACCAGATGGCCCTGAACCACGTCCTGACCCGGGCCGGCTGGACAGTGGACTGCGCGGGCAACGGCCAGGAGGCCGTGGAGCTTTTCCGGGGCGGCCCGTTCGACGCGGTGATCATGGACATCCAGATGCCCAGGATGAACGGCATGGAGGCCACGCAGGCCATACGCCGCCTCGAATCCGGGGCATCCCGCCGCACGCCGGTCATCGCGGTCTCGGCCTACGCCCTGCCCGGCGAGCGCGACGAGATCATCCGCTCCGGCATCGACGCCCACCTGGCCAAACCGGTGGACTTCGACCAGCTCATCGGGCTCATCGACTCCATGCGGACCTCCGTACCGGCAGGGGCGGGCTGACAGGCGGGCCCCGGACCGGCAGACGACAGGAGCAGTGATGGACGGCGGCTTTGCATCGGGTCCGGAACACCTGGGCGAGAGGCGGACACGGCAGCGTCTGGCCGCCATCCTCGACGCCGCTGCGGAGCGCCTGGTCAGCCGCGCCCTGATCCTGGCCCGCGGGCAGACGCCGCCGGATCTCGCCCAGGTGGCCGACGAGGCGGGGCAGGCGTTGGTCAAAGGCCTTTTCCGTTCACTCCCGTGCGCCTTGCGGGCGGACCGCCCCCTGGATGCCGCCTGTCTGACGGAGTGCGGCGCACAGGAGTCCTGGCCAGGCCATGCACGCCGCCTGAAGCTCTTTCTCGGGCTGCTCGGCTGCTGCCGCACGGCCTGCCTTGAGGAACTGCGCCAGACCGCGCCGGACGAGGAGACGGAGCTGCGGCGTCTCACGGACATCCTCTTCAGCCGCCTGACCGGCCTCCCGCCGCACAACTGGCCGAAGCGCTCTCCCGGCCACGCTGGGGACGCGGCCTGCGGGCCGCTTCTCGACGAGGCGCAGTACCGCCCCATCTTCGAGAACATCACCACGCCGGTCATGGTCTTCGACAACACCCTGACTCTTTTGGACTGCAACCTCTCGGCCTCGGCCCTGCTACGCGCGCCCGCGGTCTCCACGCCGGGCACGCTGCCCCGCTCAGAGCGCGGGGAAACCGGCTCCCCCTGGCGCGGCAGAACCGCGGCCCAGGTCGTTCCCTGGCTGGCCGAGGACATCGAGGAATTCCTCCACGGCGACACGGATCAGCGGCGCATCGAGACCGCGGCCTCCCTCGAAGGCGTGCTGCGCACCTATCAGATCACCTTCTCCCGCCTGCTGCACGCCGCCCGCACTACCCCCTGCGTGGTGGCGGAGATCAGCGACATCTCCTCCCTGCGGCACCAGGAAAAGGAGGCCCGGGAGGGACGCACGCTCCTGCGCCGCATCCTGGACGGCGTGGAGGCCGCCATCCTGGTCGTGGACCCGGGGGATCTCTCCATCCTGTACTGCAACGACAAGGCCTCGGAGATCACGGGCAGGAGCAGGATCGAACTCCTCGGCGGCAATTTCGCGGACATCGAGTTCCTCGGGCTGCGCAACGAGCCGCTCCAGCACCAGGCCCTGCTCTCCTCCGACGAGACCCACCGCGAAATGCGTCTGCTCAAGCCCGACGCCTCCATCGTGCCGGTGATCCAGACCGTGGTCACCGCGGCGATGCAGGGGGAACTCAAGGTGGTCAGCGTGCTCTTCGACATCAGCCGCCAGAAGGAGATGGAACGCCAACTCATGCAGTCCCAGAAGCTGGAGTCCATAGGTCAGCTCGCCGCGGGCATCGCCCACGAGATCAACACCCCCATCCAGTACGTCGGAGGAAACGTCGAATTCCTGGAAACGGCCTTTGCCGCTTACGAGGAGGTCGTGACCCGCCTCTGCGAGGCCCTGGACGCGGGGTTGGACGCCGCCGGAACAGCCGACGTCAGGGAGCGCGTGCAGGAACGGCTGGCCATGTTCCGCACCGAGGTGCCGCAGGCCGTGGCCCAGACCAAGGAAGGCGTGGAGCGGGTGTCGACCATCGTGCAGGGCATCCGCCGCTTCTCCCACCCCGGGAGCGAGTCGCGCAGGCCGACGGACCTCAACAAGGCGCTGACCGCCACTCTGGAGGTGGCCCGCAACGAATGGAAACACATCGCCGAGGCGGTCTTCGACCTCGATCCGGACCTGCCTCTTGTCTGGTGCAGTCCGGGCGAGATCAACCAGGTCTTCCTGAACATCGTGGTCAACGCGGCCCACGCCATCGCCGACAAGATCGGCGCTTCGGGAGGCAAGGGGCGGATCACGGTCGCGACGAGGCGGGATGGAGACGGCGTCGCGGTTCTCATCGGCGACACGGGGACGGGCATCAAGCCCGAACACCGGAACCGGATATTCGATCCCTTCTTCACCACCAAGATCCCGGGCAGGGGCACCGGGCAGGGGCTGGCCATCGCCCACTCGATCATCGACCAGCACGGCGGCGACATCGGCTTCGAATCCACGCCCGGCCTGGGCACGGAGTTCTGCATCCGTCTGCCGCTGGGCGCCCCCGGAGGCCAGGAGGCCCCATGAGACCGCGCGTCCTCTTCGTCGACGACGAGCCCGCCCTGCTGGACATGCTCCGCCGCCAGATCATGGTCCGCGGCAAGGACATCGAGGCGTCCTTCGCCCCGGGCGGGGAAAAGGCGCTGGCGCTGCTCGGCCGGGCGGAATTCGACGTCGTGGTCGCGGATCTGCGCATGCCGGACATGGACGGCGCGGAACTGCTGCGGGAGACGGCCCGCCTCCATCCCACGGCCGCGCGGCTGCTCCTGACCGGCCAGTACGACGCGAGGCGCGCCCTGGAATACGCCCGCACCGCGCACCAGCTTCTGCTCAAGCCCGTGCCCGTGGGCGACCTCCTGGCCACGGTCAGGAACCTGGCGGAACTGCGCAGCTTCATCACGGACCCGGTCCTGGCGGGCCTCGTGGGCCGCCTCACTTCCCTGCCCGTGGCGCCGGAAGCCTACCTGCGCATGACCAGAGCCCTGGCGAGCGAAACCGTCTCCCTGCACGACGTGGGCTGCATCGTGGCCGACGACCCGGCCCTGACGGCGACCATCCTCAGACTTTGCAACTCCTCGTTCTTCGGGCTGTCCAGGGAAATCCGCGACCCGTGCGACGCCGTCCGCCTCCTGGGCACGACAGCGCTCAAGTCCTTCGTCCTCTTCCACGAACTGTTCCGCACCATAGATCCCCAGCGTCCGCCCCTGCTCGACATCGACGCCCTCTGGCACCACTGCCTGCACACCGCGCACTGCACCCGGCTCATCGTCCGGATGGAGACGGGCGATGCCGACATGGCGGAGACCGGATTTCTGGCGGGACTGCTGCACGACATCGGCTTGCTCGTGCTGGCGGAAAACTTTCCGGACTCCTCCCGCGACGTCCGCCAGGAGGCGGAGCGGACGGGCGCCCCCCTGCACGAGGTGGAGCGCGCCGCCTTCGGCGCGGGGCACGCCGAATTGGGGGCCTACATCATGGGCCTGTGGGGGATTCCACCGGAGATAGCCTGGGCCGTGGCCTTCCACCACGATCCCATGCGCCGCGTGGAAGGAGGCTTCGGGCTTCTCGCCATGCTGCACGCGGCGGATGCCCTGGAGCGCGAATTCTCGCCCGGAGACGGCATCACCCGCGAGATGGACCAGGCCTTCCTGGCCCTCACCGGCTATCTGGAGCGGCTTCCCGCATGGCGGGAGGCCTGCGCCGCATCCCTTCGCGAGGTTACGGCATGAACAAGCGCGTCCTGTTCATCGACGACGACGAGAATATTCTGGCCAACTTCCGGCGCAACCTGACGGGCCGTTTCGACGTCACCACCACCACGAGCCCCATGGACGGGCTGGCGCGGTTGCAGATCGAGGAGCCCTACGCCGTGGTCGTGGCCGACCAACGCATGCCCGGGATGGACGGCGTGGAGCTGTTGGCCAAGGTGGCGGGCTGCTGCCCGGACACGGTGCGCATCATGCTCACCGGATTCGCCGACATTGAGACGGCCATCCTGGCCGTGAACGAGGGCAGCGTCTTCCGCTTCCTGACCAAGCCCTGCGAGATAAAGACCCTGATCCACGTCCTGGAGGCGGCCATCGAGCAGCACCGGCTGGTGACCACGGAGAAGACCTTCCTGCGCCGCACGCTCAAGGGCTGCGTCGAGTTGCTCACGGAGATCGTCTCCCTGGCCAACCCCGAGGCCTACGGCCGGGCCGAGCGCTCCAAGCGCCTGGTCAGGGAGCTGCACAAGCGCCGCGGCCTGCCGAACTTCTGGAAGATCGAGACCGCGGCCATGCTCTCCCAGATCGGGCTCATCTTCACGCCGCCCGAGATCGCGGCCAAGGCCATCACCTACGACGGCCGGGACACCCGGTCGATCCGCGAGGACGCCCAGGTCCTGGCCATGATTCCCACGGTCAGCGCGGATCTGCTCTCCAAGATACCGTATCTCGAAGATGTTGCGGAGGCCATCCGGCGTCAGCACGTCCGGCTTTCGGACAATCCCGATCTGCCGCTTCCGGCCAGGGTGCTCAAACTTGTCCTGGACTACGACGCCCTGACCCAGCAGGGACACGGCCGTCTCGACGCCCTGGACGTGATGCGGGGGCGCACCGGCTGGTACGACAAGGACCTCTTCCTCGCCTTCGAGAAATCGGTCTGCGACGAAACCGGCTTCGCCCGCCGGACGTTGCAGCTCGGAAAGCTGCGCCCCGGCATGGTGCTGCAGGAGGATATGTTGGCGGACAACGGGCTGCTGCTCATGGTCAGCGGCCAGGAACTGACCGAGCCGACCCTGCTCAAGCTCGCGAATTTCAGGAGATCGCAGGCGCTGAAGCCGGAAGTGATGGTCCTGGTGCCTTTGGCGCAGATCGAGGAGGTGGACGGAACCGTTCGCCACATCCTCTGAGGCGGCCGTGCCGCCTCAGTGCTTGGCCCAGCCTTCCTCCGCGCCGCCACCCGCGATGTCCACGTCGAGGATTTTGCGCGGCCTCACGCCCATGCGGTTGTGGTAGCCCGCGCGACGGACCTTGACCCGCCCCACTTTCTGGTAGAGCATTTCCACGGCGGTGCGGATCTCGTCCTGGGCATGGCTGGTCAGGGCCAGCCCCGCCTTGCCGATGTCGTCCACGAAGACGCGGCGGGGCTCCTGATCGTCCACGCCGATGTCCACGAACGTCGTGAAATATTTTTCGAGCGGCACGAGCACGTTCTCGATCAGCTCGATGAGGTCTTCCTCGTAGATTTCCTGTTCCATCACACTCCTCCAAAAGGATTGGCACCGCCGGAATGTATCCCGAACAGCGGCAATTGCAAGTGGACGGCCCCTGGGGCGGACGGACGCAGCGCCTCGAACGGTCGGCCCGCGCGCTCTGGCTGCTCTCCCTGGCGCTCACGGCGGGGCTGGCCCTCTACCCCGGTTCCGGCCTGATGACCGGAGAGATGCTGCAGGTGCGCAAGGACTACTGGGCTCATGTTCTTGTCTGGATCTGGCTGGCCGCCCTGCCCTACTGCTTCGAGCGCCGCCGCGGACGCGCCTCGCGCTTGGCCATCCTCGTCCTGCCCTACGGCATCGCGCTTGAGGCGTTGCAGCACCTCACCCCGGGCCGCACCTTCGAGTTCGCCGACATCGTCTGCGACGCCCTGGGCACGGCCCTGGGCATGGGGCTCGGCCTGCTCCTGGCGCGGCTGCGCCGGGCCTGAGGCCCGTCTCAGACCAGGCGCAGCAGGTCGTCCCCACTGCCGCGCGTCCTCCTGAACACGACCCTGGCCGCCTCCCCGCGCTCCTCCACCTCCATCTCCCAGCCGTCCGCAACGCCTAGGGCGCTGACGATCTCGGCGAGCATGGCGGTCCTGACCAGAAAGACGATCTCGTCCCCCCGGGCCGCGTCCAGGTCGGCCTTCATGCGCGGGATCGTGCCGCACATCACGCGGTTGTAGTCGAATTCCTCGGGCGGCATGCGGGTCCCTCCGTGTCGTGCTGTGCACGTAGCCCCCGGCGCAGGCAGGGGGCAAGCAGAAAATCCCGCAAGAAGCCCTCCGCTCTCCTTGTCGCCGTCCAGACACCGCATTGTCAGCCGTACTCCCGACACATCCATTGACGTTCTGGTGGAAAGATGTAATGCGAAACGTGTTACGCAAAGGAGCAGCCGTGAGCCGCAAAGTCCGTTCCGTCCGCGTGTCCGAGGACCTCGAAGCCCTGGACCTGTCCGGCATCGTCAGGGAGTGCGAGAAATATCTGCGCGACCTCGAATCCGCCAGTCTGCTTCATTCTTCCGGCAACAAGGAGGCGGCCGAGGCGCTGCTCAAGGCCCGCCAGGCCGATCTCGGCCGCAAGATCGGCAAGCGGGTCTGGGACGCCCGCATGGCCCGCCTCAACCAGCAGTAACCAGCCGTATTTCCTCGCCTCCTTGCTCCTCGTCTCCGCGGCCGGGCGACCTCTCCGCCCGGCCGCCCTGACGTGCAGAAAAATTCTCGCATCTTGCCTCCAAACCGTCTTTTCGGCAGGCTAGCGTCGCCCGGCGCGCGCCTCACCGCATGCGTCGCGCATCGTTCATTCAGGGGGGGTATGTTCACAGCCATGTTCGAGCATCAGACGACCACATTCGCCCTGGCCGCCGGCATCCTCGGGGTGCTCGCGACCTTCCTGCTCTTCCGCAGGGCGCTGCGCCCGCGTCAGGCCGCACAAATCGACCCCATGCTGGTCTCCACCCGTCAGGGGGTTCTCGAAATCCTGCGGCAGGCCGCCGACCACAAGCACCGCTTCGAGATGCGCATCCGGCACGGAGTGCTGGCCGAGCGCCTGCTCTCCACCCTGCTTCTGGACGCCCAGGAGACGTCCATGACCCTGGAGTTGCCCGCCAACGTGCGCGCGGGCAAGGCGCTGAAGGGACTGCCCGTGGAGGCCTTCGTCACCGGCAAGAACGCGCGCGGCATGAGCTTCTACAGCTTTGAAAGCACCATCACGGACGTGGGGCAGGGACCGAGGGGCGAAGGCATCGTGGTCCTGGCCACCCCGGAGCGGATGCAGCTCTACTCGCGCCGCTCCTCTCTGCGCACCGAGATCCCCGAGGGCTACCTGAAGGCCGTGGAGGTCTGGTCCGCGGAGTCGCCGGGCAACGGCGACCCCCTGGACAGGGACGCCCTGGGCGACCCCATGCTGGAGTGGCGGGCGGGACAAGGCGGCGGCGTGCGCCTGCTCGACATCTCGGGCAACGGGCTCAGGCTCGGCAGTCTGCCGCCCCCGCCCGGCGGCCGGGACATGGCCGAGACGCAGCGCCACGTCATCGTGCGCCTGGAACTCGGCGATCCCGTGCGCGATGAATCCTCGGAGCACTGGCTGGCCTGCGAGGTGCGCAACGAGCACCGCCGCGCCGAGGACCTCCTGGACGCGGGGTTCAGGATAGAATGCCACGCCGCGCCCGACCACCTGGGCCTGCCGCGCTGGAAACGGCTGGAGGGAGGCGAGGAGGTCCCGGTGCTGGGCGAGTGGGTCTTCCGCTACCACCTCATCGCCCACCGCCAGGCCCGGGCCGACGAGGACCGGGGGGCCTGAAATCAGGTCCGGGCGGAGCCGTCCGGGCGGGCCGCATGGTCTGCGCGGACGGCCCGCGCGTCGAGCCAGCGCAGGAAGGCCCTGGCTTCGCGAAAGTCCGGCCTGAGGGCGAGGCTTTTGCCGAGCAGGTCGCGGCAGGCGTCGGTTTCTCCCTTCTCGAAATGGGCTCGGGCCATGTTGAACAGCAGGTGCTCGTCCTGCGGCGAGGCCCGGTGCGCGACCAGGTAATGCTCCAGCGCCCCGTCCGGATCGTTCTCCTTGCGCAGCCGGATGCCCCGGGCGTTGCTCTCGCTGCACTGGCGGAACAGTATCTCCCCGCTCTTTTCCACCGCTTCGCGCAGCAGCTTCAAGAGCAGGGCGCTGCGGTCGCCCTCCTGTCCCGCCACGGCCGTGCGCAAGGCCAGCAGCAGCCCCTTTTCCGCCGGAGAGAGCCGGGCCACGTCGGGCACGCCGCGCGAGGCCTCCAGGATATGCAGCAGGGCGTCAAGCAGCGGCATGAAGGTCTCGGCCCAGAGCGCCGGGTCCGGGACGAAGCCCTGCGCGAACTCGTCGGCGCCGATGCGCTTGCGCATCGCGGTCACGTTTTTCTGCCCATTGAGCGCGAAGACCTCGCACCCGTCCCTGTCGCTGAGCACGAACCAGAACAGGCGCTCGCGCCCTTCCCTGGCCGTGCCGCCCATGCCGCGCGTGCGGCCGAAGTCCGTGGCGAAGGCCCCGGCGATCCGCAGTTCCATACGTCCCTCAGTTCAGGATGCCGATGACTTTGTCGAGGTAGCTTTTGACCGCCTGGGACTCGACCTCGTCGAGTTCCGCGATCTGCAGCCCCAGGCTCAGGGAGCCCAGGCCGGATTCGATACGCCGCACCGTCACCCCGGCCATGATCAGCCCGAACTCGCCCAGGCTGAAGCTGGCCACGAGCCTGTCCCCGGGCATCACCTTGCGCAGGCCCGACGGGGCGGAGATCTTGAATTTTGCCAGGATGCCCTTCTCCGAGAGGTCGCAGATCACGCCCTCGTGTTCGCCGTGCTTGCCGCGCAGGGTCATGGGCAGCAGGCACGAGACGCGCTGCGTGGTGCGCAGGTCGATGCGGAAGAGCGAGGTCGGCAGGGCCGTGAAAAGCATGGGCACGGGCCGGTAGATGAGCCGGAGCGCATGGGACTGGAACTGGTAGATGCAGCCCTGCCGCTCGTACTTGACCACCACGCCGTTGTCCACGAGCAGCCGCTCCTTGAGCTTGGCCACCGGCGGCAGCCGGAAGATCAGGACGTTGTCCTCGTCCGTGCCCACGTAGCGGCCTTCGAGCTTGCGGCCCAGGCAGTGCAGGATGACGATGCTCAACGCGCCGGGGTCGATCCGGCACCGCGCCCCTGGCAGGCGCGTGAGTTTCTTGCCGTCCAGCTGCGCCATGACCTGTTCCCGGGTCGCGGCCGCACCTGTGGCGGGCGAATGGAAGATCGACAAGGCTTTCCCCCCTCAGAGACAAACGCTTGCCCAAAGATGTCGAATTTTTTAGCGAATCGCGGCAGCCATCGCTAGTAGGGGTTTTCCGTATTTTCCCGTGCCCCGCAGGCCCGGCGGCCGACAAGAAAACGCGGGGAGCGGGTCAGTCCCGCTCCCCTGCCCTGCGCCGTCTGGCGGGGGGCCTCAGCCCTCGGAAAAATGCCGGGTGATGAGCGCCGCGTCGTCGGCCTGGGCCTTGGCGTCCAGCTCCTTGGCCTCGCCGTAGCAGTGGAACCCGTCCGCGGCCAGGGAGACGTACCCGGCCGAGCGGACCGTGGAATAGGGAATCTGTTCGCGCATCTCGTCGAAGGCGATGCGCTCGGGGAAGATGAAGGGCACGGACTTGCCAGCGAAATCCTCGAACAGGATGTACTTCACGCCTTTCCTCCCTTTTCCCCGGCGATGATCGCTTTGGCCGGAATCAGGCCGGTGGCCGCGGCCGAGACGATGTTTCCGGCCACGCCGGGTCCGTCGCCCGCAACATACATGCCCGGCACGGCGGTGCGCAAGTCGCTGTCCGTCTCCACCTGGGTGGCGAAGAACTTGATCTCGGGAGCGTAGAGCAGGGTCTCGTCGTTGGCCACGCCGGGGACGACCGCATCGAGCTTGATCAGCCCCTCCATGAGGTTGGTCACGATACGCTCGGGCAGGGCCATGGCCAGATCGCCGCAGGTCACGTCGGTCAGGGTGGGCTGGATGTAGCCCTTGCGCACCCGGTTCCAGGTGGAGCGGCGGCCGCGCCTGAGATCCCCGAAGCGCTGCAGGATGGGCTTGCCGCCGCCGATGATCGTGGCTAGGCGGCCGATGGACTCGCCGTAGGCCTGGTTGTCGGTCACCGGCTCGGTGAGCACCGCCTTGGAGAGGAAGGCGAAGTTGGTGTTCTCGGACTTCTTGTGCATGTAGGCGTGGCCGTTGACGCAGACGAAGTCCTGGTAGTTCTCCATGGCCACGTACCCGCCCCGGTTGGTGCAGAAGGTGCGGGTCTGGTCGTCGTACTTCTGGGTCTGGATGAAGAAGGTCGGATCGTAGATCACGTCCGTGACGTCGCTCATGATGTCGTTGTGCAGCTCCACCCGCACGCCGACCTCGATGCCGCGCTGCGCGAGCCCCAGGCCCAGGCGGCGGGCAACGCCGCTGACCCACTCCGCGCCCACGCGGCCCGGCGCGAGGATGACGTTGCGGCCGCGGTGCTCGCCCTTGGAGGTGGACACCCCGGCGATGCGGCCGTTCTTCACGACCACGTCCCCGACCTCCTCGCCGGTGCGGATGGTCACGCCCTTGCCGGTGATGTAGTCGTGCATGCCCTGGATGTGGCCGGGCAGGTTGTCGGAGCCCAGGTGCTTCTGCTTGATGAGCAAAAGCTCCATGCCCGCCTTGCGCGCGGTCTGACGGATGCGGCGGGCGGCCTCCATGTCCGTGGGATAGACCGGGCCGTCCATGCCGAAGCGGTTGAAGATGATCTCGGTCTCGTCGATGAGCGCCTTGGCAGCGTCCACGGGCATGAACTGGGTCAGGTCGGTCTTGCCCAGGATGTGGATGAAGTTCAGCTTGCCGTCGGAAAAGAGCCCGGCCCCGCCGATGCCTGCCAGGATGTGGCAGGGCTTGCACTTGACGCAGTCCTTGTAAGTCTGCTGGGCGATGGGGCAACGCCGCTTGTCCGGCCCCTTGCCCTTGTCGATGAGCATGACCGAAAGGTCCGAATGCTCGGCCAGATGGTAGGCGGCGAAAAGCCCGGCCGGGCCGCCGCCCACGATGATCACGTCGTATTGCTTGCCGCGCGGTGTGGGCACGGTGTCCTCCTCTGTGCAGAAAGCCTGTTGGCCGAAATTTTAGTTTACAAAATCATGTCAGAAGGATGCAAGATTTTTCTTGCGCGACAGATGCGGAACGGGGTTCACAGAGCCCCCGCCTGCTGGTACGACGCTTCCGGGGGGAGACGTCCGGCGTTCTGCCGGGCGCATGGCCGCCCCCTTTGGAGCGCCACCACGCCGTGAACCGGTCAGACTCGCCAGCCCAGCCCGTCCCGCCCATCCGGGCCGCCCGCCCCGCCGCGGCGCTGCAGACGTCCATGCTGCTGCCCGCGCTGCTCGGCGGACGCCATCAGGGCGTATACGTGCTGCAGGCCGTCTGCCGCCTGCCCGGAGGCTGCGACGACACGCTCATGGCCCGCGCCCTGCGGCGTCTGGCCGCCCGCCACGATCTGCTCTCGGCCTCGTTCCGGCGCGAGGGGCCGGAATTTCTGCTCTGCCTGCACGAGCCGGTCCTGCCGCAGATGGAGGTCCGGGACCTCTCGCATTCCGCCCCGGACGCGGCAGCGTCCACCCTGGAGGCGTTCCTTGCCGCGGACAGGCAGCGCGGCTTCGACATCTCCCGCCCTCCCCTGCACCGCCTGGCCCTGCTGCGCCTGCCCGGCGGCGAGGACGCCCTGGTCTGGACCGTGCACCACGCCGTGGCCGACGGACAGGGGATCTCCCTGGGACTTGGGCAGCTCCTCGCGGACTATCGCGCCCTGTGCGCGGGCCATGTGCCGGACGCGTCCCCCGCCCCGGCCTACGGCTCCTTCCTGGACTGGCTCGGCCGGCAGGACGCGGAGGCCGCCGCGACCTTTTTCCGGGAACGGTTCCGGGGCGCGGCCGATGCGCCCTCTCTGCCCGCGCAGCCCCCCCGGCCCGGACGCGGCCGGGGTGAACTGCGGCGATCCCTCCACGGCCTCGGCCCGGGCCTCGCCCGTCTGGCCGAAGCCGCGGGCGGCGGCCTCGGCGCGGTGCTCCAGGCCGCCTGGGCCCTGGTCCTTGCGCGCCACACGGGGGAGCGGGCGGTCTTTTTCGGGGCGGTGCGCTCCCTGCGCCACTGGTCGCCGGAGGGCGCGGCCATGCTCGGCCCGTGCATGAACGTCATTCCCCGGCGCGTGGCCGTTGCGCCCGCCGAGCCTCTGGCCCATTGGCTGGCCTCCCTGTCGTCCGAATGGCGCGCAGGCAGGGAGCACGCCCACCTGGATACGGCCCGGCAGCGCGACGCGGCCGGGGGTCCTCCCGCCCCGGTCCGCCAGGACAGCGTGCTCACCTATTCGCCCGCGAGCCTGCAGGAGAACCTGGACGCCTCGGGCCTCTGGCCAGGGGCCAGGGCCTTCCTGGCCGGGAGCACGCCCGTGCCCCTCGGCCTGTCCGTGACCGGCCGGGAAACCCTCGACCTCACTCTGGAGCACGACCTCGGCCGCGTGGACCAAGCGCAGGCGGAGCGGCTGCTCGACGCTCTCGGCCAGACCCTGGCCGGACTGGCCGCGGCCCAGCCGGACGCGGCCGTGGGCAGCATCGAGGTCCTGCCGCCGCGGGAGCGCGAGCGGCTGGTCACGGCCTTCGGCCGCAATTCCGCCACGCTCTCCGGCAGTCCGGACGCCTACGAAATCCTGACGGCGCACGCGGCCAGACAGCCCGACGCGCTGGCCCTGGACGGCCCGGCGGGGGCATGGACCTGGGCGCGGCTCATGGAGCGTTCCGGCCGCCTCGCCCGGCTCTTCGCCGACCAGGGCGTACGCCCCGGGGACCGCGTGGCCCTCTGCCTGCCGCGCACCCCCTGGGCGGTGGCCGCCATGGTCGCGGCCCTGCGCGCCGGGGCCTGCTACGTGCCCCTGGACCCTGCCTATCCGGCCGAACGGATCGCCTACATCCTGCACGACAGCGGAGCCAAGCTCGTCCTGACCGGCCGGGGCGCTCCGGACGGCATGCGCCCGGACCAGGCGCTCCTGGAGCTGGAAAATCTGCCGCCCGATCCAGACGGACGTGTCCCGCCCCCGGCCGCCCCCGTTCCGCCCGAGACCCCGGCCTACCTCGTCTACACCTCGGGCACCACGGGCCAGCCCAAGGGCGTGGTCGTTCCCCGGCGCGCCCTCTCCGCCTACCTGCGCGGCTCGGCCGGAGCCTACGCCCTGCGGCCGGACGACCGGATGCTCCAGTTCTCCTCGCTCTCCTTCGACGCCTCGGTGGAGGAGATCCACTGCGCCCTGGCGGCCGGGGCGACAGTTGTCCTGCGCGACGACGACTGCCTGGCCTCGGTGGCCGCGTTCCTCGATTTCCTGCGGCAGTGGCGGGTGACGGTCCTGGCCCTGCCCACCTCCTTCTGGCGTCTGGTGGTGGAGGGCCTCGCGCAGCATCCGCTCCCGCCGGGCGTCAGGCAGGTGATCATCGGCTGCGAAAGCGCCCCCGGCTCCACTCTGGCGGCCTGGCGGAAGCGCGTGGGCGGCCGGATCCGCCTGCTCAATACGTACGGTCCCACCGAAACCACCGTGGTGGCCACGGCCGCGGACCTGACCGGGCAGGCGGAGGGCGGCGAGCCCCCCATCGGCTTTCCCCTGCCCTCGGTGCGAGCCTACATCTGCCTGCCCGACATGCGCCTCGCGCCCGTGGGCACGCCCGGCGAACTGTGCCTGGCCGGAGCCCAGACGGCCCTGGGCTACCTGAACAAGCCCGAACGCACGGCCGAAGCCTTCCTCTCCGGGCCGTTCGCCGAGATTCCCGAGGCCCGCCTCTACCGCACCGGCGATCTGGCGCTCTGGCGCGACGACGGCCAGCTCGCGCTCATGGGCCGACGCGACCGCCAGATCAAGATCAGGGGCTTCCGCGTGGAACTCTCCGGCGTCGAGGCCGCCCTGGCCGCGGAAGAGGGCGTGGTCGCCGCCGCGGTCAAGGATGCGGGCGAAGGCGCGGACAAACGGCTCTTCGCCTGGGCCGTGCTGCACGACCGCAGCACCGACCCCGCGCGGGCGGCCGGACTCGCCGCCCGGCTCGCCAAACGTCTGCCCGCCTACATGCGGCCCGCGCGCATCCTCCTGCTGGAGGGGATGCCGCTCAACGCCCACGGCAAGGTCGACTACCGCAGCCTCGAAGCGCCCGTGGAGCCGGATTTTCCGGATACGCCCGCCGCGCTCCCGCAGGCTGCGGGCCAGACCGGGGCGCTCCCGGACGACGACGGCCTCGCCGCACGCCTGGCGGACATCTGGCGACGGGAACTGCGCCTGGACGCGGTGGGGCCGGACGACGACTTCTTCCAGCTGGGCGGGGATTCCCTGGCCGCCCTGTCCACCCTGGCGCGTATCGAAATGGAACTGGACACAGGGCTTCCCGCCCAAGCCCTGTTCACGGCGCGCACCGTGCGGGGCCTCGCCGCCCTGGTGCGGGCTGTACGGCAGGGCGGTGCGGCCGCGGGCCGGACCGTACTCCTCGACCCCATCCAGCCCGGCGGCGGCCGCCCCCCGCTCTTCTTCGTGGGCGCCAACCTGCTCCTGCCGCCGCTGGCCGAGGCCCTGGGCCAGGACCAGCCCCTCTGGTCGCTGAACATCTTCGGCCTGCAGCCGCCGGACGGCTCCGTGCCCGACCTCGACGTGCCGGGCATCGCCTCCCGCTACATCGCGGAGATGAAATCCATATCGCCAAGCGGTCCGTATTACATAGCAGCATACTGTATGGACGCCAAAATAGCCTATGAAATGGCTCGGCAGCTCCATGCGAGCAAGGAGAACGTTCCGTTCCTGGGTTTCCTGGACGGAGTCTGGGCGCCCCAGAGCGGCGCGCGCGCCGTGGGGCGGCATCTGCAGAACCTGCGCCATTTCGGGCCTGCCTATCTGCGCCACAAGTTGCGCCAGAAGCTGCGGCAGTGGCGCATAGACGCCCGGCTGGCCCTCTCCCGGCTGCAGGCGGGACGGACAGGCGCGGGCCGCTCCTCGGCCGTGCGCAACGCCCTGTTCGTGGACGCCTTCTACCGCGCCTGCGACCGTTACGCGCCCGCGCCGTACGAGGGGCCGATCACCCTGTACCTGTCCTGGGAGTGGCGCGCCATGCGCCTGCGCAGCCTCTCGGAGCTGGCCGCCGGAGACCTCGCGGTGCGCGAGGTGCCGGGCTTTCACGATGGCTGGTTCGACGGGGAGCAGGTCCTGGAGCTGGCCCGGCTGCTGCGCGAGGACATGGACCGCGCGGGCGCGGGCAGCGGCTGAGCCTACCCGGCCGGGGGTTTCCTGAGTTCGTCGGCCTGCGCCGCCAGCATGCCCGCGAGCATGAGCACGCAGCCCAGCAGGCCGCGCATGGGGATGGTCTCGTCCAGCAGCACCCAGCCCGCCAGGGCCGCGAAGACTCCCTCCAGGCTGAGCAGGATGGCCGCGTGGGCCGGATGCGCGTCGCGCTGGGCCACGACCTGCAGGGTGTAGGCCACGCCCACGGACATGAGCCCGCCGTAGAGAATCGGGATGGCCGCGCCCATGACCCCCCGCAGGGTCGTCTCCTCCAGGGCGACGGCCGAGAGCAGCGAGAGCACGGCGCAGACCGTGTACTGCGCGCAGGCGAAGCGCACCGGGTTCATGCGCGGCGAGACGTGGCCCACCACCAGGACGTGGCCGGACCAGAAAAACGCGCTGATGAGCACCAGCACGTCCCCCCACTCCATGCTGAAGTCGCCCGTCACCGAGAGCAGATAGAGCCCGGCCACGGCCAGCACCGCGCCGACCCAGCAGCCCGCGCCCGGCCGCTGCCCGAAGAGGAGCCCGATGAGCGGCACCAGGATCACGTACAGGCCGGTGATGAAGCCGCCCTTGCCCGCCGTGGTGTAGACCATGCCCCACTGCTGAAAACTCGCGCCCAAAAAGAGCACCACGCCCGCGGCCAGCGCGGCCAGGAGCGCGCCTTTGGGCGAATACGGGTCGGCCGGGGTCCCGGCGCTGCGCATGGCCAGGGGCAGCAGCGCCAGCGCGCCGAGCGCGAAGCGGATGCCGTTGAAGGCCATGGGCCCCAGATGCTCCATGCCCGCGCGCTGGGCCACGAAGGCCGCGCCCCAGATGGCGGCGGTGAGCAGAAGAAGTCCGTCGGCCTTGAGCGCCGCAGATCGCATGGGCGTCCCCTTTCGTCCGGAGTTACAATGTCTGCCAGCCCACGCGGATCATATGCACGGCAAAGGCCACCAGGAGCAGGGCGATGAGCTTGGACACCGCCCGGATGCCCCGGCGGCCCAGCACGCGCACCACGGCCCGCACGTGCCGCATGCACAGATAAGTCAGGTACATGTTCAGGCTCATGGCCGCGATGGTCGCCGAAAGCCCGGCCGCGTCCTTGAGCACCAGCACGGCCGAGAGCACGGCCGGACCCGCGATGAGCGGCAGGCCCAGCGGCACCACGCCGAAATCCTCGTGCAGGGTCACGGCCTTGCGCTCAAGGTCCAAAAGCCCCCGCGCGCTGACGATGAGCAGGATCAGGCCGCCCGCGATCTGGAAATCCGCGATGGTGATGCCCAGCGCCTTGAAGATGAACGACCCGAGGCCCATGAAGGCCAGCGTGACCACGAAGGCCGTGACCGCGGCCTGGCGCGAGACGCGGTTACGCGTCTCGTCCTCGATGCCGTCCGTGAGCCCCACGAACAGCCCGGCCATGCCGATGGGGTCGATGGCCACGAAGAGCGGAATGAAGGCGAGCAGAAAATTGTCGAACCAGACGGTCATGCGTACTCCGTGTCTCCTGTCCCGCGCCGGAACCGGGCCATGCCGCCGCGCCCGCCGGGAGCTTGGCAAATAGGCCCTTTTCCGCCACAATGCAACGCCGGATGCCCCACACGACGCCACGCGCGCGGCGCTCCCGCCGCGCGACCGCCCTGCTCCTCTGCGCCGCGCTTCTCGCCGCCCTCTTCCTGCCCGCCTGCTCGGGCCGCACCGTCTCGGACGCCGTAACCATCGCCTCCAGCCCCTCGCCCTCCACCGTGGGCCGCGTGCTCGGCCGCCGCGCCGTGAACTACGCCGCCAACCCGGCCCAGCTCGACCGCGACGTCAAAGCCATGCAGGCCGCCCTGCAAAAGCTCTTCGGAGGCCTCAAGGGCAAGGCAGGGGACCAGTGGGGGGCCAAGGACGCCGAGGTCCCCTCGCCCAAGCGCTACGTGAAGTACCTGCGCGGCTACAAGACCCGCGCCATCGTGGACTTCGAGGCCGGAACCGTGACCGTGGAGACCGTGGACCAGACCGACCCCCGCAGCGCCCTGCGCGAGGCCATCGTCGTCACCCTGCTCACCCCGCGCGACCCGCGCAGCGTGGACCTCTTCTCCGACAAGGAGATCCGCCTGGGCGACGAACCCTACCTGCTCGGCCTCGTGCTCGACCACGAAAACCAGGACATCCGCTGGGAATGGCGCGCCGAGCGCTACGCCGACTGGCTCCTGGCCAATCGCCTGGCCGAGCGCCAGGGCTCCCGGCCGGAAAAGGACAGCCTGGTGCGCTTCGTGCGCATCGACATGGCCCCCGGACGGCTGGAACGCCAGGCCGCCAAATACCTCCCCCTGGCGAAACAGCACGCCGCGGCCTACCGCCTCGACACCGGCCTCGTGCTCTCCATCATGCGCGTCGAATCCGACTTCAACCCCTTCGCCGTCTCCCACGCCGGGGCCTTCGGCCTGATGCAGGTCGTGCCCGGCTCGGCGGGCCGCGACGTCTACGAGTTCCTGAACGGCAAGCCGGGCTTCCCGAACGCCGACGAGCTGCTCGATCCCGAAACCAACATCCGCTACGGCTCGGCCTACCTGCACCTGCTGCAAACCCGGCTCATCGCGCCCGTGGACGACCCCATCTCGCGCGAATACTGCGCCATCGCCGCCTACAACGGCGGACCCGGCTCGGTCCTGCGCACCTTCGCCGCCGACAAGGACGCAGCCCTGGGACGCATCAACGGCATGCCGCCCGACCAGGTTTACGATGTCATTACGCAGAAGCACCCGGCCGACGAGACGCGGCGGTACCTGTGGAAGGTGGTCATGGCGCGGCGGGAGTTTCGGGGAATCGAGGGGAAGTAGGGAATGAACCAAGGGGCCGAGGCCCCTTGGAACCCCAATCTCTGCGCGGCACGACCGCTGTCCCGGCATGCGTGGTCACGACGGTGATGCGGCTATCGGGAAGGGACGGTTGTCGACGGGAGGAAGGCGGGGCAAGATCCAAGACGTTTTTTTCCGTTCCCGCCGGGGACGGCGGAAACGAAAAACTCCGCCCTGCCCCCCGTCTGGTCATTTTCCGCACCCTGGCACGCCCCAAAACCGGGGGGCCTGAGGCCCCCCGGTCGCCGGAGGCGTCTTCCTCCCCCCCAGCCTAGACCAGCCCGCCCCGATCCATGCTGCGATAGTTGATCGCCTCGGCCAGATGCTGCACGGCCAGCCGGTCTTCCCCGGCGAGGTCGGCGATGGTGCGCGCGAGCCTGAGGATGCGCGTGTAGGCGCGGGCCGAGAGGGCCAGGGAGCGCACGGCCTTTTCCAGGAAGGCGGATTCGGGCTGGCCGAGCGCGCAGTGCTGGTCCAGGAGCTTGCCCGAGAGTTCGGCGTTGAGGCGGATGGGTTCGCCTGCGTAGCGGTCGGCCTGGATGCGGCGGACATGCAGCACGCGGCCGCGGATGTCGGCCGAGGCCGTGCCGGGGCGCACGCCGCGCAGGTCCTCGTAGGGCACGGCCGGGACCTCCACGTGCAGGTCGATGCGGTCGAGCAGCGGCCCGGAGAGGCGCGCGCGGTAGCGGGCCACGGCCTGGGGCGTGCAGGTGCAGGCGTGGCGTTCATCCGTGAGAAAGCCGCAGGGGCAGGGGTTCATGGCCGCCACGAGCATGAAGTCCGCGGGGTAGGACAGGGCCACGGCGGCGCGGGAGATGGTCACGCTGCCGCCTTCCAGGGGCTGGCGCAGGACTTCGAGCACGGGCTTCTTGAATTCGGGCAGTTCGTCGAGGAAGAGCACGCCCCGATGCGCCAGGGAGACTTCGCCCGGCCGGGGCACGGCCCCGCCGCCGATGAGCCCGGCGTCGGAGATGGTGTGATGCGGCGCGCGGAAGGGCCGGGTGACGAGCAGCGCCCGGTCCTCGGGCAGCATGCCGGCCACGGAGTAGATCTTCGTGACCTCCAGGGCCTCGTCGAAGCCGAGCGGCGGCAGGACCGTGGGGACGCGCGCCGCGAGCATGGTCTTGCCGCTGCCGGGCGGGCCGGAGAAGAGCAGGTTGTGCCCGCCGCTGGCCGCGATCTCGATGGCGCGTTTGGCGTGCTCCTGGCCTTTGACCTCGGCGAAATCCACGTGGAAGGTCTCGCGTTCGCGCCACAGGGACTCCACGTCCGTGCGCACGGACGGAAGCGGCCGTTCGCCGCTGAGGTGGTCCACGACCTCGGCCAGGGTGGCCGCGCCGTAGACGGCCAACCCCTCCACCACGGCGGCCTCGCGCGCGTTGGCCCTGGGCACGATGATCCCGGCCGCGCCGTCGGCCTTGGCGCGCACGGCCAGGGGCAGCACGCCGGTCACGGGCCTGAGTTCGCCGGTGAGGGACAGTTCGCCCGCAAAGAAAAAGCGTGCGGCCGTCTCGGCCGGAACCACCTCGGCCCCGCCCAGCAGTCCCACGGCCAGGGGCAGATCGTAGCCGCTGCCCTCCTTGCGCACGTCGGCCGGGGCCAGATTCACGGTGATGCGCGCGGGCGGCATGCGGAAGCCGCAGTTCTTGAGCGCCGCGAAGACCCGTTCCTTGGCCTCGCGCACCGCGCCGTCCGGTAAGCCGACCAACGTGAACGCAGGCATCCCTTGCCGCGCCACGTCGGCCTCCAGGGCCACGGTGATGGCGTCGATGCCGGCGAGCGCGGCGGTGCGGACCGTGCAGAGCATGGGCGGCCTCGGGCTTGGGGTGGACGATGGGCGCAGACCGGAGACTCTGTCGCACGGGCAGTATAGGCGATACCGGGGCGGAAGGCCAGGGGCGCGTCGCCGGGTCGGCGGCGGGCCATTCGGCCGGGAGGATAGGCATGGCCTATTGGTGGGGCCGAAAGCATTCTCATAATCGATTTGACGGCGCGCCCCAAAAGAGCCGATGACCACCATACTGCCCAGCGAGGTGAGCGATGCTCGTAAGAACTTCATATTGTTTGAAAAAACATATGAACCGGGGTGTTTTGCCCGGGCTGTGCCCGGCAGGGGCCGCGTGATCGTCGCGGGCGTGGACGTGGGCTCCACCGGGGCCAAGGCCGTGGTGCTTCATGCGGCGGACGGCGGAATCCTGGGCCGGGCCGAAGCGCCCACGGGCTATTCGCCGCCCAGGGCCGGGGAGGCCGTGCTCGACGACGCCCTGGCCCAGGCCGGGGCGGCGCGGGGCGATCTCGCCGCTGTGGTGGGCACGGGGTACGGCCGCGTGGCCCTGCCCTTTGCCGACCGCCGCGTCACCGAGATCACCTGCCACGCGCGCGGCGCGCGCCATCTCGTGCCCGAGGCGCGCAGCGTGCTCGACATCGGCGGCCAGGACTCCAAGCTCATCGCCCTGAATCCCGACGGCTCGGTGCGCGACTTCGTCATGAACGACAAGTGCGCCGCGGGCACCGGCCGCTTCATCCAGAACATGGCCGCGGCGCTCGGGCTGGCGATGGAGGATTTCGGGACGGCGGCCCGGAGCGCCGAGCCCCTGGCCCTGTCCAGCATGTGCGCGGTCTTCGCCGAAACCGAGATCATCGGCCTCACGGCCCAGGGCGCGGCCGTGGAGGCCCTGGCCTCGGGCATCATGGACTCCATCGCCCGGCGGCTGAAGACCCTGTCCGGCCGCGTGCCCCTGGTCCCGGTCTGCGTCTTCACCGGCGGCCTCGCGCGCAGTTCCGAGATGGCCGGGCTCCTCGCCCGGGGCCTGGGCGTGGAGCTGCGGACGCCTCCGGACGCCCTCTACGCCGGGGCCATCGGCGCGGCGCTCATCGCGGCCGACGGCCTCGCCCTTTCCGACCCTCAACCCTGACCTGGGAGAACACGCATGAGCTTCGCATCCGTCGACCGCCTGACCACCGCCGCCGAGAAGAATCCCCTGCGCGTCAAGGAAGCCAAGGAGCAGGGCCGCAAGATCGTGGGCCTGTACTGCCTCTACTCCCCGGCCGAGATCGCCCTGGCCGCCGGGGCCGCGCCCATGGTCCTGTGCGGCACGCGCAACGACCCCATCGCCACGGCCGAGGAGACCCTGCCGCGCAACCTCTGCCCGCTGATCAAGAGCAGCTACGGCTTCGCCGTGCAGGGCACCTGCCCCTATTTCAGCGCCTCGGACCTCATCGTCGCGGACACCACCTGCGACGGCAAGAAGAAGATGTTCGAGTTCATGGCCGAACAGAAGCCCCTGCACCTGCTCTATCTGCCGCACGGCCCGCATCTGCCCGAGGCCCGCGCCTTCTGGGCGGCGGAGATGCGCCGCCTGGTGGAGCGGCTGGAGAAGGAGTTCGGCGTGACCATCGACGACGCGGCCCTGGCCAGGGCCATCGCCCTGGGCAACCGGGAGCGCGCGGCGCTCAAAGCCTTCATGGACCTCTCCAAGATGAGGCCCGCCCCGCTTTCGGGCATGAAGGTCCTGGAGGTGCTCTTCAAGGCCGGGTTCTTCGTGGAGAAGGAGGAGGTCATCGGCCTGCTTGAGGACATCGTGGCAGAGGTCCGGGCCGCCGCTCCGGGCACGGACAAGGAGGGGCCGCGCATCCTGCTCACCGGCGTGCCCGTGGGCATGGGCTCGCACAAGGTGGTGAAGCTGCTGGAGGACGCCGGAGCCCGCGTGGTGGCCTTCGAGAACTGCACCGGCTACAAGAAGGCCGCGCCCGTGGCCACGGACAAGGCCCCGCTGGACGCCCTGGCCGAACGCTACCTGGCCACGCCCTGCTCCATCATGTCGCCCAACACCGCCCGCTTCGACCTGCTGGACGAACTCATGCGCGAGTTCAAGGTGGACGCCGTGGTGGACCTCACCTGGCAGGCCTGCCACACCTACAACGTGGAGGCGGGCCTGGTGCGCCGTTTCGTGCAGGACAAGGGCCTGCCCTACCTGCAGATCGAGACTGACTACTCCGAGGCCGACGCCGAACAGCTCAAAGTCCGCATCGAGGCCTTCCTGGAGATGCTGGGCTGAACCGCCCGCGTCCGCGCGGGCCTGGCTTTCGCACGGACACGGGGCCGGAGGCCCGGCCCCGTGTTCCGTTCGGCCCCGTCTTCGCGTATGCTCCTCTTCCCGGCGGCGCAGGACGCCGCCGAGGCCGCAGACCACAAGGACGACCATGAGCTGGCGCATCTCCCCCGCTGTCGACGACATCCTGCGCAAGGCCGAGGACATGGAGGGCATCGACGCCCACGAGGCGGCCCAGCTCCTGCGCCTGCCGCTCTGCTCCGGCGAGGTCTTCGCCGTCATGGAGGCGGCCTCGCGCATGTCCCGCCTGACCTTCGGCAACAAGGGCGAACGGCATTTCCACATCGGCCTCAACGTCGAGCCCTGCCGCTTCGACTGCGCCTTCTGCTCCCTGACTCGCACGGCCGGGGCCTTCGTGGAGAAGGTCGAGTTCCCCGAGGAGCAGATCGTGGCCTGGGCGCGCGAGGCCGAGGCCACGGGCGCGGACGCCCTGAACCTCATGACCACGGGCGCCTACAGCTTCGAGCGGCTGCTTGAGATCGGCCGCCTGCTGGGCCGCGCCGTGTCCACCCCGCTGGTGGCCAACACCCGCGACATCACGCACAAGGAAGGGGAACGGCTCCTGCAGGCCGGATACGTGGGCTGCTACCACTCCGTGCGCCTGGGCGAGGGCCGGGATACGCCCTTCGATCCGGAACTGCGCAAGCGGACCATCGCGGTCTTCCGCGACGTGGGGCTGCTCTGGATGAACTGCGTGGAGCCCGCGGGGCCGGAGCACACGCCCGAGGAAATCGCCGGGCTGATGGTCCTGGCGCGCGAGATGGGCGCGGTCTATTCCGGGGTCATGCGCCGCATCAACTTCCCGGGCTCGCCCAAGGAGCCCGAGGGCATGATCAACGAGCGCGAGATGGCCCGCATGGTGGCGGTCAGCCGCCTGGTCATGGGCGCGGCGGCGCGGGCGCACTGCACCCATGAGCCCAACGCCGTCTCGCTCCTGGCCGGGGCCAACCTGGTCTTCCCCGAGGTCGGCTCCAGCCCGCGCGACCGCGAGGCCGACACCGGCAAGGGGCGCGGCAGCAGCAACGCGTCCTGCGCCGCGCTGCTGCGCGAGGTGGGCCTGGACCCCGCCCTGCCCTCCAACTGCTTCGGTCCCGCGCCCGAACGAAGGTCCCAGGACCCGGGCTGCCCGTCCAGGCTGTAACCGCACGACAAGGAGCCGGCATGGCCCGTTTCCTCACCCTGGTCCTGCTCCTCGGCCTCGCCCTGGCCCCCTCCCCGGCCCGCGCCCAGGACGCTTGGCGCGTGGGCACCTGGAAGACCGCGCAGACCATCCAGCCCTTCCTCTACGAGCGCTTTTCGCCCGGGGCGGCGGTCACGGTCCTGCCCTTCACCAATCCCGGAGACCAGAAGGCCGCGCTGCTCTCCGGCAGCCTGGACATGACCGGCACCACCCTGGTCCTGGCCATCCAGGCGGCTTCGCGCGGCGAGCCCATCCGCCTCGTGGCCTCCCTGTGCGAGAAGTGCTCGGCCCTGGTGGCAAGGAAGGGCGTCCCGGTGCGGGGCGTCGTCGACCTGAGGGGCCGCAGGGTCGGCTACGTGCCCGGCACCATGCACGAGATCCTGCTGCGCGAGACCCTGACCCGCGCCGGGCTCGACCCGGACAGGGACGTGAAGCTGCTGCGCGTGGACTTCTTCGACATGGGCACGGCCCTGGCGCGCGGGGACATCGACGCCTTCCTCTCGGGCGAGCCGCTGCCCACCCAGGCCAAGTTGCAGGGCTACGGCGAGATTCTGGCCTACCCCTACTTCGACGACTCCATCGGCCCCATCAACGCGGGCATGATCGTGCGTAGCGAGACCGCGGACACGCAGCCGGACAAGGTCGCGGCCATGGTCGCGGCCCATGTCCGGGCCACCGAGGGGCTGAACGCGGACGCGGCGTTCTGGCTGGCCGAGGCCTCGTCCCGTTTCGGCGCGTCCCTGGACGTGCTACGGCTGGCCGCCCCGAACATGGCCCTGACCTGGGACATGGACGAGGCCTTCGTCGCGCGCGTCGCCGCCCTCGGCAAGCGCATGAAGGCGCTGGGCATGATCGAGCGGGAGCCGGACTACGCCGCGCTCATCGACACCCGCTTCGTGCGCGCGGCCAGGGGGCAGTGACCCGGCATGGCCCGCAGTCTGTCCCGCGGCCTGCTGCCCCTGGCCCTGCCCCTGGCCGGACTGGGGGCCTGGTTCTGGGCCACCGGGCCGGGCATGCTGCCCGAATACCTGCTCCCCTCCCCCCCCGCCGTGGGCCGGGCCCTGTGCGACTACGTCCTGGGCGGAGTCCCGGGCGCGGCCTCCTCGCCCTACTCCGGCCGCTTCCCGACCGACCTCGCGGCCAGCCTTTCCCGCGTGCTGGGCGGCTTCTGCCTGGCCGTGGCCCTGGGGCTGCCGCTCGGGCTGGCCTCGGGCCGCCTGCCGCTCCTGGCCCGCCTGCTCTCCCCCGCGATCAACGGCCTGCGCTCCGTGCCCGGCATCTGCTGGCTGCCCTTGGCCCTGGTCTGGTTCGGCGTGGGGTACAGGACCACGGTCTTCCTCATCGCCCTGGCCGCCTTCTTCCCGCTCTTCCTGAACGCCGCGGCCGGCGCGGCAGCCGTTCCGGCCGTGCAGCTCCGGGCCGGGGCCATGCTCGGCCTGTCCCGCCTCGGCCTCGTACGCCACGTGGTGCTCCCGGCCTCGGCGGGCCCTGTCCGCTCCGGCCTGCGCATCGGGCTGGGCCTCAGCTTCGCCTACCTCGTGCTGGGTGAGATGACCGGGGCCACGGAAGGACTCGGGGCCATGATCATGGACGCGCGGCTCATGGGCCGCGTGGACCTCGTCGTGGTCGGCATCCTGCTCGTCTCCCTGGCCGGGTGGCTGGCCGACGTCCTGCTCGTCCTGCTCCTGCGCGCGGCCTTCAAGAGCTGCAGGAGGCTGCCGTGATCGGTACGGCGCGGAGCGCCCCGCCGGTTCTCGATGTCCAGGGCATCGTCAAGACCTTCGGCATGAACGGAGGGGAACGGACGGTCCTGCCCGGGGTGAGCCTGACACTGGAGGAAGGCGAGTTTCTGACCCTGCTGGGGCCCAGCGGCTGCGGCAAAAGCACGCTCATCGACATCCTGGCGGGTTTCACCCGGCCGGACGCGGGCCAGGTGCTGCTGCGCGGGCGCGCGCCGGACGGACCGGGACCGGACCGCGCCGTGGTTTTCCAGGAGGACGCGCTCTTTCCCTGGCTCACGGCCCGGGAGAACATCACCCTGGGGCTGCGCGCCAGAAACGTGCCCCAGGCCGAACGCCGCGAACGGGCGCGGCTGCTGCTGGACCGCGTGGGACTTGCGGGACGCGAGGACAGCCTGCCGCGCGAACTGTCCGGCGGCATGCGGCAGCGTCTCGCCCTGGCCAGGGTCCTGGCCTTGGAGCCCGCCGTGCTGCTCATGGACGAACCCTTCGCGGGCCTGGACGCCATCACCCGCGAGCAGATGCAGGACTTCCTCCTGGACCTGCGCGCCGAGCGGCGCATGACCGTGCTGCTCGTGACCCACGACGTGGCCGAGGCGGTGAAGATGGCGGACACGCTCATGGTCCTGGGAGGCGGCGGCAGCGGCCTCCTCGCCGCCTTCCGTCCGCCCGCCCCGCCTCCCCGCGACCCGGCCGCGCCGGACCTCGGGGAGATCAGGGAACGCATCCGGGAGCTGCTGCGAGGGGAGTGATCCCGCTGCGGAAGAATCGGCAGTGGACGCGCCGCCGCGCCTCGGCTATCCCTGCTCCATCACGCAGACAAGGACACGCGGCATGTCCCAGGAAACAGACGGCGGGCAGACCCCGCGCACCCTCTGGAGCTACGGCTTCATCGTCATCAACCTCGCCGCGCTCTTCGCCTTCAGCAACATCGCGGTCTTCTACAGCTTCGCCCCGTACCTGCAGCGCATCGGCATCCCCCCGGCCTGGCACGGCCTGCTGCTCAGCCTCGAACCCATGGCCGCCTTCGCCCTCCGTCCCGTCGTCAGCCCGCTGCTCACGCTGCGCAACGCCGCGGGCGTGCTCCTGGTGAGCATGGCCGCCAGCGGCCTGGCCCTGGCGCTCTATCCCCTGGCCCTCACGGTCCCGGCCATCGCCGTCCTGCGCCTCTTCCACGGCGCCGCCTTCGTGACGCTCGTCTCGGCCGCCACCGCCATCCTGGTGCATTTCGTGCCGCAGGGCAGAAGCGCCCAGGCCTTCGGCGTCTTCACGGTCATGACCCAGCTGCCCTTCGCGCTCATGCCGCTGCTCGTGGAGCGGATCATCCCGGCCACCGGCAATGCGGCCCATGCCTACGCGCTGGTCGCCCCGGCCATGCTCCCGGCCATGCTCCTGGCCTGGCCGCTGCTGCGGACCACCAGGAGCATGGCGGCCGCCTGCCCGCACCAGGGACGGAAGCGGCCCTCCGCGTCCGAAATCGCAGCAAACCTGCGCAGACCCGGCGTGGCGGCCCTGCTCGCGGCCAACCTCCTGGTCTTCCTGGGCACGACCTCGGTCTATTTCTTCATGAAGGAACGCTTCCTGGGTCTTGGCCTCGACGAAATCGGGCTCTTTTTCAGCGTGGTCACCGGCGCGACCATCAGCGTGCGTCTGGCCGGAGCCCCGTTCTTCGACCGCCTGGACAAACGCCGCGCCGCCTGCGCCTTCCTCCTGCTGCTGGCCGCCAGTCTGGCTCTCCTGGGCCGGGCCGCCTCCCTGCCCGCCCACCTCGTCCTGGCCGCCTGCTACGGACTGGCCCAGGGCGTGGCCCTGCCGCTCCTCTCCTCGGCCATGTTCCTGCGTTCCGCCTCGGAGTTCCGGGGCCTGAGCAGCAACCTCATGCTCTTCATGATGGACGCGGGCTTCTTCCTCGGCCCGCTGCTCTGGGCAGGACTGTTGGCGGGCGGCATGCCCTGGGGGGCGCTGTACGCCTGCGCCGCCCTGCCCGTCGTCGCGGCCTGCGCCGCCGCCTGGGCAGGAGCCCCTGGACGGCGGGGAGACGCGCAGGCCTAGCGCGAGGAAAGATCGGCGAGGCGCAGAAGAAGGTTGCCCGCGACTTCCCGGCGGTAGGCGGCGCTCGCGCGCAGGTCGTCGATGGGCCGGACGGCCGCCCGCGCGTGGCGGGCGGCGGCCCTGAGGGCGCTCAGGGTGGGGCGGCGGCCGAGAAGCGCGGCCTCGGCCGCCGGGCAGCGCACCACGGCCGGTCCGGCGCTGCCCCAGGCCAGTCTGGCCTCGGCCACGCGGCCCCGGCCGTCCAGGCGCAGCATGGCCGCGAGGCTGACCACGGCGATGGCCATGGCCCCGCGCAGGCCGACCTTCTCGAAATGCTGCAGGGAGAACCCCTCGGGACGCGGCACGAGCACGGCGCAGAGCACTTCGCCGGGACCCAGCGCGGTACGGCCGGGCCCCAGGATGAACTCCGCCAGGGACAGCTCGCGCACGCCTTCGCGCCCGGCCAGTTCCACCCGCGCCTCCAGCACGTGCAGCGGGGGCAGGGTGTCGCCCGCCGGGGAGGCGGTGCAGATGTTGCCGCCGATGCTGCCCATGTTGCGTATGGCGGGCGAGGCCAGGCAGGCGAGGGCCCTGGCCAGCACAGGCAGGCCCCGGCCGACGCGGGGATCGGCCAGGAGCGCGGCGTGGGTGGCGGCCGCGCCGATGCGCAGGAGCCCCTTTCCGCTGGTGATGCCGTGCAGCTCGGGCACGTCCTGCAGCAGGATCACGTCCTCGGGCAGGCCGCCGCGCGCCCGGCTGCGGGGCACAAGGTCCGTGCCCCCGGCCATGAGGGCCGCCCCGGGCAGATCGGCGCGCAGGGCGAGCAGCTCGGCGAGGCCGCGGGGCGCGTGCACCCGGCTCATGCGCCCCCCCGCTTCTTCCGGAGCGCCTTTCGCACCGGCCCCGGCCGCATGGCCTCGGCCGCCCGCTCCACCGCCTCCACGATCTTCCCGTAGCCGCCGCAGCGGCAGAGCGTGCCGGAAACGGCCCCGGCGATCGCCTCCCGGTCCGGCGAAGGATCGCGGGCCAGGAGGTCGGCGGCGGCCATGAGCATGCCCGGCGCGCAGTAGCCGCACTGCACCGCGCCGTGCTCGGCAAAGGCCGTCTGCAAGGGGTGCGGGGCCTCGGCCGTGCCCAGCCCCTCCACGGTGACCACGCTGCGGCCCGCCAACTGGGCCGCGAGCATCAGGCAGGAAAGACGCGCGCTGCCGTCCACGAGCACGGCGCAGGCCCCGCACTCCCCGCCGCCGCAGCCCTCCTTGACCCCGGTCAGGCCGAACTCCTCGCGCAGAAGGTCCACGGCGCGACGGTCCGGAGCGCTCTCGCAAGCGACCTCGCGGCCGTTGAGCAGGAAACGGATGGTCACGGCGTCCTCCGGGCGCGGCGCGGCCGCGCGCCCAAAACTTTCTCCGGGGTCAGGGGGGCTGCGTCCAGACGCGCCCCGCAGGCGTCCTGCACGGCGGCGCCGATGCTCGGCAGGGCCGCGTTCAGGTTGACCTCGCCGATGCCCTTCATGCCGAAGGGGCCGGTCTCCTCCACGCTGTCCACGGCCAGACAGTCCACTTCGGGCGCGTCCGCGGCCGTGGGCACGAGATAGGTGGACAGGTCGGGGTTCAGGATGCGCCCCTCGCGCGTCAGCACGTCCTCGCTGAGGGCCCAGCCCATGCCCTGGATGAGCGCGCCAGCCACCTGCTGCTCGAACCCTTGCGGGTTCAGCACGCGGCCGCCGTCCGTGGCCGAGACGAAACGGCGCACGCGCACGGCCCCGGTGAGTTCGTCCACCTCGCTCAGGGCCAGGACGGCGGCATAGGCGAAGAGCAGGTGCGGGAAGCCGATGACGAATCCCTTGCCGCCCGTGGCGTCCGGGGTCACGGGCATGACGAACTCGGCCGTGGCCGTGCGGTCCTCAAGGATCATCATGCGCGCGAGCAGGGCAAGGGGAACCGCCCGTCCGCTTTTCACGTGCCGCACCGCGCCGGGCGCGAGCGTGAGGTCGGCCGTGTCGTCGGCCAGCAGGGCCATGGCCCCGCGCACCAGAAGACGATCACGCAAGGCCCCGCAGGCGCGCACCAGGGCGTTGCCGTAGGTGTAGGTGGTGCGCCCGGCCGAGGAGGAGCCCGAGGGGAGGCAGCAGGCCGTGTCGGGCTGCACCAGCTCGAAGGACGCGGGAGACTGGCCCAGGGCCTCGGCCGCGATGAGGGCGAAGGCAGAGGCGTTGCCCTGGCCCATGTCCGGCACGGCGTTGAAGATGCGGAAGGTCCCGGTTTCGGTGAGTTCGATGCGGGCCGTGGCCGCGTCCGGCAGCCCCCGGCCGTAGCCCACGCCGATGCAGGCCGCGGCGACGCCCGCGCCGCGCCGCGCATGGGGCGGGGCGGCGCGCTTCCACGCCTCGCGCGCGGCGTAGGCCGGGTGCGCGCGCAGCGCCTCAAGGCAGGCCGCCATGCCCGTGGAGGCGGTCATGGTCACGCCCGCCGCGTTCCTGTCCCCCCGCCGGAGCGCGTTCCTCAGCCGAAGCTCCAGGGGGTCCATGCCCAGCTTTTCGGCCAGGCGGTCCATCATGCGTTCGGCCGCGAAGGCGGTCTGGGCCGCGCCGAAGCCCCGGAAGGCCCCGGCCACGGGATTGTTGGTGTAGACGCAGAGCCCCCGGATGTCGGCGTGCGGGATGCGGTAGGGGCCTCCGGCCGACTCCATGCCCAGGGCCATGACCTCCCCCCCCAGATGGGCGTAGGCCCCGGAGTCCATGACGATGCGGCAGGACAGCGCCCGCAACGTGCCGTCCCTGTCCGCGCCTAGGGCATAGGTCAGCCGCGCGGCGTGGCGCTTGTACCCGGCGAGCATGGACTCCTCGCGCTCCCACCACATCTTCACCGGGCGGCCCCCGGCGTGCAGCGCGGCCAGGGCCAGCAGGCACTGCACCGTGGCCCCGTCCTTGCCGCCGAAACCGCCGCCGAGGTAGGGCGCCACGACGCGGATGCGCATGGGATCGAGGCCCAGGGCCTGGGCGATCTCGAAGCGGTCGCGGAACGGGGCCTGGGTGGACACGGTCATCTCCAGGGTCCCGTCCGGCAGCAGGCGCGCCGTGCCGTTCTCGGTCTCGATGAAGGCGTGGGCCTGCATGGGCGTGGAAAAGGTTCCGCGCACCACCACCGGGCATTCGCGCAGGACGGCCGCGCCACGGCCGGTGCGGATGGAGGCGCGGACAAGGACGTTGCCGCCCCTGCGCCCCTCATGCACCAGGGGCGCGCCCTTTTTCAGGGCCTGGGCCGGATCGAAGACGCCGGGCAACGGCTCAAGGTCCAGACGGACTAGGGAGAGGGCGCGGGCCAACGTCTCGCGATCCACGGCCAGGACCAGGGCCACGGCGTCGCCGCAGTGGCGGACCTTGTCGCCCGCCAGCACGGGCTGGTCCTTGTGCACGATGCCCTGCAGGTTGCTTCCCGCCACGTCGGCGCGGGTCAGGACGCGGACCACTCCGGGCAGGGCCGCGGCGGCCGAGACGTCCACGGTCCGGATGCGGGCGTGCGGGATTCCGGCCCGCCTGGCCCCGGCCCAGAGCAGGCCTTCGGGATAGTGGTCGGCGGCGAAGCGCTCCAGACCGAGCGCCTTTGGCAGGGCGTCGTTGCGGGGATGGCGACGGTCGATCTGGGAAAACTCCTGGGGCACGGACGTTCCTTGCCGCTTCATGGTTGCCGAGGCTAGCAAAAGGGCTAGAGCGGGGCAATGGCGCCGGACGATTTCTCTCGCGGCCGGGGGCGCGTGAAGGGCCGGGCCTGAACCGGACCGCGCTTCCCAGTCTGGAACAGGAAGACCTTTCCAGGAAACACCTTGCGCGGCAAGGGGCTGAAGGCTATGCCGGGAACATGGAAAATCGAGAGATGACCAAGCTTGCGAGCGGGGTGCGCCTCGCGCTTCCCGCCGAGGAGCGCTTCCTCGGGTTGGCCTGCGCCACGGCCGAACAGGCGGCGCAGACCTTGGGCCTGGGCAAGGGGCGGACGCTGCGCCTGGTCCTGGCCGTGGAGGAGGTGCTGGGCCACCTGCTGCGCCAAGGCACCCTGCGCGAGGCCGTGGAACTGACCCTGCTGCCCCGGGCAAGCGGAGTGGAGGCCCGGCTCGATTTCGCGGCCGAGACCCTGGACCTGGCGGGCATGAACGTCACGGCCCGGCAGCAGGCCTGCGACTTCGCGGCCGAGGAGGATTTCGGAAACCTCGGCCTGCTCCTGGCCGCGCGCTCGGTGGACCGGTTCGCCCTGGACCAGCCGGGGCCCGGCCGTTTCCGGCTGATCCTGCGCCAGCACAAGGATTATCCCCGGCCCCCGGCTCCCGAGAAGCCCCGCGTCCCGCCCCGTCCTCCTCTCGCCTTCACCGCCGCGCCGGAACAGGACGAGCTCTCCTGGGCCGTGGCCCAGGCCGCGAACTTTCACCCCGCCTTCGAGTTGGCCGAGTGGATGGACCGGCCCGGCATGGTCGCCGACCTCGTGCAGGGCGGCGAGCTCTGCGCCGGATTGGCCCAAGACAGTGAAGGCCGGGCCTGCGGCCTGATCCTCTGGACGCCGCCGGGCAAGGGCGTGGTCTCGTTCCGCGGTCCCTACATCCTGGCAGACGAGGCCCGCGCGGCCGTGGCCGAACTGCTGTGCGACGGCATGCTGGCCCAGGTGGCGCGCAGCGAGACCAAGGGCGTCTTCACGCCAGCGGCCGTGGCCGACCTGCCGCGCGGCCAGTTCGAGAGCCTGGGCGAGGTGGAGTACGAATTGCCGGACGGGACCCGGCGACGCTTCGAGGCCTGCCACCGGCACATGGCCGAGGACATGGGCGCGGCGGTCTGGTCCTGCCCCGCCACCGAGGCCTTCCTGCGCGCCGCGTACGAACGGCATTTTCTGCTGCGCGACATCCGGTTCGTGACCCCCCAGGGTGGGCGCGTCCCGGAACGCTCGCTCTTCGGCACCGAGGTGCGCGCCTCCAGGGCCGAGGCCGTGCTCACGCCCCTGCTCAACGGGACGGACGCGGGCGAGAACGCGGTCCGGCACGCCTGCTGTCTGCACGCCGAGGGCGTGCGCAACGTCTTCGTCCACCTCGACCTCGCCCTGGCCTGGCAGGCCGGGCTGGCCGAAACGCTCATGGAGCACGGCTTCAGACCCGTGCTGCTGCATCCCCTGGCCGGCCGCTCGGACGTGCTGGTGCTGCGACATGAGCCGTAGGCCCCTGTCCGAACTCGCGCCGGAGCACGTGCGGCGTTTCGAGGCCTACGCGCCGAGCCCGCCGGACCACGTTTTCCTGGCGCGGCACGGCCTCCCGCATCTGCTCAGACTGCACAACAACGAGAACCACCTCGGCCCGCCGCCCGCGGCCGCGCGCGTCATCGCGGAATACGAGTCCGGGCGCGGGGCCCTCTACCCCAGCGGCGACTGCTACGACCTGCGCCAGGCGCTCGGCAAGCGCTTCGCCAAGGACCCCGGCCGCTTCCTCGTGGGCAACGGCTCGTGCGAGGTCATCGCCAGCGTGATCAAGGCCTTTTGCGGCCCGGGCGACAACATCGTCACCGCGGACAAGACCTTCGCGGTCTACGAGTGGGTGGCGGAGTTCTCAGGATTCGAGGCCAGGCTTACGCCCCTGAGGAACGGGGCCTACGACCCCGAGGCCCTGCTCGAGGCCATGGACGAGCGCACCAAGATCGTCTTCGTCTGCAACCCCAACAACCCCACCGGCGGCCGCTGGAACCTGGACACGACCGAGGACTTCCTCGCGCGCGTGGACGGACGGGCCATCGTGGTCATGGACGAGGCCTATTTCGAGTACGTGGACAAGCCGGACCATCCCGACGGGATGGAGCTGATGGAGCGCCACCCCAACGTGGTTGTCTTCCGCACCTTCTCCAAGATGTACGCCCTGGCCGGACTGCGCATCGGCTGGCTGTGCGGGACCGAGGAGGTGGTGGAGATGATTCGGCGCACGCACATCGTCTATTCGGTGAACGGGCTGGGCCAGGCGGCCGCCCTGGCCGCGCTCTCTGACGACGCGGGCCACATCGCGGCCACGCGGGCCATGGTGGCCGAGGCGCGGGCCTACGTGCACGCCCTGGCGGGCGAGCTGGGGCTGGCCGTGCAGGACGGCGAGGGCAATTTCGCCATGCTCAAGGTGCCGGTCTCGGACACGCTGCTGGCCCGCAAGCTGCTCCTGCAAGGCGTCATGGTCCGGACCATGACCGGCTTCCGCTTCCCCGGCTGGATCAGGGTCAGCCTCGCGCCCATGCCCATGATGCAGGCCTTCGGCGATGCCCTGCGCAAGGCCCTGGGCAAGGCCTGAACCGCAGATCGAGCCCGCTACGACACCTCCGCGGGAGACAGGAGAGCGCATGACCCCGGCCATCTACCGCGCCAAAAAGGCCAAGATTCCCTACACGGTCCACGAGTACAGACACGACCCCTCGGCCGCGTCCTACGGTCGGGAGGCGGCGGACAAGATGGGCGTGGACCCGGACCGGGTCTTCAAGACCCTGGTGGCGAGCGCGGGGGACGCCCTGGTGGTGGCCGTGGTGCCGGTCATGCAGAAGCTGGACATGAAGCTCCTGGCCCGCGCCGTGGGGGCCAAGAAGGCGGCCATGGCCGAGGTGGCGGTGGTGGAACGCGTCACCGGCTACGTGGTGGGCGGGGTGAGTCCGCTGGGGCAGAAGAAGCGACTGGCCACGGTCATCGACGCCTCGGCCGAAGCGCACCGGACCATCTTCGTCAGCGCGGGCCGACGCGGCCTGGAAATCGAGCTTTCGCCCAAAGACCTCGCTTCCCTAACCGGCGGAAAATTCGCGGAAGTGGCGGGGTAGAACGCGGCACGCCCTTCCCGCAGCTGCCCAGGTCAGGCCGTGTACCCCTGGATCGTCACCTCTCCCGCCAGCGCCAGCCGCGCGCCGTCGGCCAGGGCCTGCATCTCCTCCAGGCCCGTGACCGTGAGCACGGGCGCGAGGAAGGAGAGGCGGGCGCGCAGGGTCTGCTGCAGCCGCAGGCTGCGGGCCATGCCGCCGGTGAGGACCACGGCGTGCAAGGCCAGTTCACCGCAGGGGCCGGAGGCGGTCCAGTTCCGCTGATCCACGAAGAGCGGGGCCAGGGAGGCCGCGTCGCGGGCGATGCCGCGCGCCAGGGCCTCGAAGACCAGGGCCGCCTGCGCGTCCCCTCCGTCGATGCGCGCCTCGACCTCACGCAGATCGTTGCTGCCCAGGTGCGCGAAGAGGCCGCCCTGGGTGAGGATGCGGGCGCGCAGCTCGGGAATGGTCGTCCCGCCCTGCTCCAGCATCGTGAGCAGCGGCAGCGCGGGCAGGCGGCCCGCCCGCTCCGGGCTGAACGGCCCCTCGCCGTCCAGGGCGTTGAGCACCTCCACCACCCGGCCCGCGCGGTGCGCGCCGATGCTGATGCCGCCGCCCATGTGGGCCACGATGAAGCCCGACTCCTCGTAGCGGATGCCGAGGCGGCGGGCGGCGGTGCGCGCCGCGCCGCGCTGCGACAGGGCATGGAAGACGCTGCGCCGCCTGACCTCGGGCAGGCCGGTGAGGCGCGCGGCCTCGTCCAGCTCGTCGGTCACGGGCGGGTCCACGATGAAGGCCGGGCAGCCCCACTGCCCCGCGAAGTCCAGGGCCAGGGGCGCGCCCAGATTGCAGGCGTGGCTGCCGTACCGCTCCGAGGCGAGATCCCGCAGCATGGCCGCATTGATGGCGTAGACCCCGCCGGGCATGGGCCGGAGCAGCCCGCCCCGGCCGACCACCGCGGCGTACGGCCCCACTGCCCCTGCCCGCCGCGCCTCGGGCGAGGCCAGCGCGGCCAGCACGGCCGCGGCGCGAAAATCCTTCTGCGCGGCGATGGAGGCAAAGGCGCCCAACTCCTCGCGCCCGTGCCCGGCCTCCACGGAGAAGAGCAGGTCGGGCGTCCCGTCTCGGACCGCGAAGACCGCGGCCTTGGTGCTCGTGGAGCCGGGATTGATCGCCAGGAGCTTCACTCCCCTGCTCATGGCCCCTCCCGGCAGCCGCAGGCCGCGAGCCAGGCGGCCAGGGCGATGGAGTAAAGCTTGGTGCGCTCCGGGTCGCCGCGCGAGGGCACCACGATGGGCGCTTCGCTGCCCGCCACGATGCCCGCCATGTCCACCTCGCAGAAGGAGTTCAGCGACTTGTAGAGCACGTTGCCGCTCTCGATGTCCGGCACGCAGAGGATGTCCGCCCGCCCGGCCACCGCATGCCTGTACCCCTTGACCCTGGCCGCGCGCGGGGAGATGGCGATGTCCAGGGAGATCGGCCCCGCGGCCAGGGCCGGACCGAACTCGCCCTGCTCCGCCATCTTGGCGATGAGGTCCGCGTCCAGGGTGGCGGGCATGGCCGGAAAGTTGACCTTCTCCGTGGCCGCGAGCATGGCGATGCGCGGCCTCTTCACGCCCAGGGCGCGCATCACGCCCACGGCGTTGCGCACGATCTCGGCCTTGCGCTGCAGATTGGGCCTGATGTTCACCCCGGCGTCGGTGAGGCACATGAGCCTGCCCGAGCCGGGCCGTTCGAAGAGCGCCACGTGCGAGAGCACGCCCTTGGGCGGCAGGCCCTTCTCCTTGTCCAGCACGGCCTTGAGCAGCGCCGCGGTGCTGATCAGCCCCTTCATCAGGAGTTGCGCCGCGCCCGCCTTGTAGAGCGCAAGCGCGGCGTCCAGCGCGGCCTGGTCGTCGGGCACGTCGATGGCCTCGAAGCGCGCGATGTCCAGGCCCAGCTCGCGGGCGCGCCTCCTGGCCGCGGACATGTCGCCGATGAGCACCGGCTCTGCCACGCCCGAACGCCAGGCGGCCTTGGCCGCGCGCAGCACGAAGCCCTCGGCGCAGCGCACCACGGCCACGCGGGGCATGCCGCCCCGCGCCCTGGCCAGACCCCGGCAGGCCAGGACCAGATCGCGCAGGCGCTCGATGCGCACGGGCCGGTCGCGCACGGCCTACTCGTCCCCGCGTTTGAGCGCGATCATGCCGGACCGGCACAGGCTCTTGATGCCGAAGGGTTTGAGCAGCTTGATCAGCCCCTCCACGCGCTCCTGGTCCCCGGCCATCTCCACGGTGATGCTCTCCTGCCCCATGCCCACCACCGAGGCCCGGAAGACCTCGAAAATCTGCATGAGCTGGGTCAGGGTCTCGCGCTCCATGGCGACCTTCACGAGCAGCAGTTCGCGGTCCACGAACTCCTTGCGCGCCAGATCGTCCACCTGGATGACCTCGGGCATGGCCTGAAGCTCCTGCGTGACCCTGTCCATGTCCCCGTTCTCCGCCTCCACGCAGATCACCAGGCGGGAGGTTCCGGGGTCCTCGGTCTCCCCGGCGGCCAGGCTGCGGATGTTCAGGCCCCGGGTCTTGAACATCTGGGCCATGTCGGCCAGCACGCCGGGCCGGTTGCGGACCAGGGCGGAAATGGTGTGCTTCACGTCGTTCTCCTTGCGGGCGACCGGCGGGCTCTCCGGCGCGGTCTGGAACCCGAGCTATAGACCAAGCCCAGGCCGAAGACCAGACGGCGGGCGCTCCGCGGGCGCGTTTTTTCAGCCCCCCCCTTGCAGGGGCATGGTTAACATGTTAACCATGTTCGCAAAGGACCATCGCACATGGACCAGGAACTCGATCTCACGCCGTTTCCCGTGCGCAACTCCCTGGGGTTTCATCTGCAGCGCGTCGCCTTCAGGCTGCGCCAGGCGGGAAACGCGGCCTTCCGCGACCACGGGCGCGACATCACCATGGAGCAGTGGGGCGTGCTCGCCCTGCTCTGGGAACGCGACGGCCGCACGCCCGTGGAGCTGGCCGGGCATCTCTGCAAGGACAAGCCGAACATCACCCGGCTCGTGGACGCCTTGGTGGACCGGGGGTTCCTGGAACGCCGCCCGGACCCGGACGACGGCCGCAGCTACCGGGTCTTCCTCAGGCCGGAGGGGCGGACGCTCAGGGACGTGCTGCTCCCCATCCCCACGGCGGTCCTGGAGCGGGCCTTCCGGGGGTGCTCCTCCGGGCAGGTGGCGGAGTTCAGGCGGATGCTGGAGACCATCTGGAGCAACATGGCGTGAACCCTTCATCCCGGCCGGTCCTGCGGCCCCGCCGGGCGCTGCGACGCGAGGAGACGGAGATGGACGCGATCAGACCCGCGCTGGACGGCCTGCTGGAGGCCCTGGGACACGGCGAGGAGCCCATGGGCGTGTACTACACGGACACGCCGCCCGCCGACGGCTTTCACCCCAAACCCGGACCGCGCGTGAGTTTCGAGAAGGAGCAGCGCGGCGAGATGGACTGGGGCGCGATGTGGGGAAACTTCTCCTGCGTGCTCGGCCAGACCTGGCTGGCGCGCAAGAAAGGCAAGCCCGCCTGGTTCGAGGCCGAGGCCTACGGCTGCCCCGGCGGCTCCTTCTTCCTGGGCTTCCACAAGCCGCAGGCGGACTTCATCTGCCGCTACGTGTCCAGCGGCGTCCCCGGCGCGGCCGAGGGCGAGAAATACATGCGGACCCCGGAGGAGGTGCGCGCCTTCTTCACCGGCATCGATCCCAGACCCGCGCCCGGACGCTGCTGCGTGATCCAGCCCCTGCGCCTCTTCGAGGGCGTCCGCGAGACGCCGGAGGTGGTGGTCTTCTTCGCGCGGGGCGAGGTCCTTTCCGGCCTCTGCACCCTGGCCGTCTTCGCCACCGGCGACCCGGACGTGGTGGCGGCCCCCTTCGGCGCGGGCTGCGCCAACATCGTCACCTGGCCGCTCAGGTACCTCGCCGCGGGCAGGCCGCGCGCCGTGCTCGGCGGGGCCGACCCCTCGGAGCGCAAGTTCCTCAAGACCGACGAGTGGACCTTCGCCGTGCCCTGGGTGCTCTTCGAGATGATGCTCGCGCAGTGGCCCGCATCCTTCCTGACCACCGAGACCTGGGCCGGAGTGCGCAAGAAGGCTCTGCGCAGCCGCGAAACCTGGGGGGAGTAAGGCGCGCCAGCAAACGCGAACGGCCCGGACATGGAGCGCTCCATGTCCGGGCCGTTCGCGTTGAGGCCTTGTCGCCGTCTACTCGATCCAGTCGCCGAGGCGGTCCCAACGCACGTCCGTGAGGCCGCCCGGCCCCCAGGACCAGTAAAGGAACAGGGCCTTGCCCAGGATCATCTCGCGCGGCACGAAGCCCCAGAAGCGCGAGTCGTAGGATTCGTCGCGGTTGTCGCCCATGACGAAGTAGTGGTCCTCGGGCACGGTCACCGGCGGCATGATGTCGCGGCCCATGGCCGTGCGCGGGTCCACGTGCTGCACGTAGGGCTCGGACAGGGGCTGGCCGTTGCGGTAGACCACCTTGTCGCGCACCTCGATGACGTCGCCGGGCAGACCGATGATCCGCTTGATGAAGTCCTTGCCGCCCGCGCCCGCGCGCACCTGCATGTCGTCCATGGAGAAGACCGCCCCGCCGTGCGCGGGCGCGCCCGGAAACTCGAAGACGATGACGTCCTGGAATTTCGGATCGGTGGCGGGGATGACCTGCGTGTGCACGATGGGCAGACGCACGCCGTAGATGAACTTGTTCACCAGCAGGTGGTCGCCGATCTGCAGCGTCTGCAGCATGGAGCCGGACGGGATCTTGAAGGCCTGGACCACGAAGGCGCGGATGAACAGCGCCAGGACCAGGGCGATGACCAGCGCCTCGGCGTATTCCTTGATCAGCTTGAGCGTTCTCGGGTTCATGTCGTCACTCATCGTCGCCCGCCTTGAGGGCTGCGAGGAAGGCTTCCTGGGGCAGCTCGATGTTGCCCATGCGCTTCATGCGGCGCTTGCCTTCCTTCTGTTTTTCCAAGAGTTTGCGTTTACGGGTGATGTCGCCGCCGTAGCACTTGGCGGTCACGTCCTTGCGCATGGGCGCGTTGCGCTCCCGCGCGATGATGCGGTTGCCGATGGCCGCCTGGATGACGACCTCGAAGAGCTGGCGCGGGATGGTCCGCTTCAGCCTGAGGGCCAGCTTGCGGCCCATGCGCTCGGCCCCGGTGCGGTGCACGATGGTGGACATGGCGTCCACGGTCACGCCGTTGATCAGAATGTCCAGCTTGACCAGGTCCGAGCCGCGGAACTCCGTGACCTCGTAGTCCATGGAGGCGTAGCCCCGGGTCACGGACTTGAGCTTGTCGAAGAAGTCGAAGACGATCTCGGCGAAGGGCAGCTCGTAGGTGATGATCACGCGCGTGGCCGTGAGGTAGCGCATGTCCTTCTGGATGCCGCGCTTCTCCTCGCAGAGCTTGAGCACCGCGCCCACGTACTCGCCCGGCACGTGGATCTCCATCTTCACCCAGGGCTCGGCCAGCTCCGCGATCTTGGTCACGTCCGGCATCTTCGAGGGGTTGTCGATCTCGAAGACCTCGCCCTTGACCGTGGTAACGCGGTAGACCACCGAGGGCGCGGTGGCGATGAGCTTGGCCTGGAACTCGCGCTCCAGCCGCTCCTGGATGATCTCCATGTGCAGCAGGCCCAAAAAACCGCAGCGGAAGCCGAAGCCCAGGGCCTGGGAGGTCTCGGGCTCGTAGGAGAAGGCCGCGTCGTTGAGTTGCAGCTTCTCCAGGGCCATCTTCAGCGGCTCGTACTCCGCGGGCTCCACCGGGTAGAGGCCGCAGAAAACCATGGGCTTGATCGTCTTGAAGCCGGGGAAGGGCTCGGGCGTGGGCCGCCCGGGCTCGGTGATGGTGTCGCCCACGTGGGCGTCGGAGAGATCCTTGATCGAGGCCGTGAGAAAGCCCACCTCGCCGGGCCCCAGCTCCTTCACGGCCAGCGCCTCGGGCGAGAAGACGCCGAGCGAGCCGACCTCGAACACGGCCCTGGTGGAGTTCATCATGATCTTCTGGCCCGTGCGCACGCGGCCGTCGATGATCCTGAAGAGCACCACCACACCCTGGTAGGTGTCGTACCAGGAGTCGAAGATCAGGGCCTTGAGCGGCTTGTCCGCGTCCCCCTTGGGCGGCGGCAGACGCTCCACGATGGCCTCCAGGACCTGGTCCACGTTCAGCCCCGTCTTGGCCGAGACCATCACCGCGTGGGCGCAGTCCAGGCCGATGCCCTCCTCGATCTCCTGCTTCACGCGCTCGGGCTCGGCCGAGGGCAGGTCGATCTTGTTCAGGACCGGGATGACCTCCAGGTCGTGGTCCAGCGCCAGGTAGACGTTGGCCAGGGTCTGGGCCTCCACGCCCTGGGTGGCGTCCACCACCAGCAGCGCGCCCTCGCAGGCGGCCAGGGAGCGCGAGACCTCGTAGGAGAAGTCCACGTGGCCGGGCGTGTCGATGAGGTTCAGGATGTAGTCCCCGCCGTTCCTGGAACGGTAGGGGATGCGCACGGTCTGGGCCTTGATGGTGATGCCGCGCTCCTGTTCCAGCTCCATGCGGTCCAGGTACTGCTCGCGCTTCTCACGGTCCCCGACCAGCCCGGTGATCTCCAGGATGCGGTCGGCGAGCGTGGACTTGCCATGGTCGATGTGCGCTATGATGCTGAAATTACGTATTTTTTCCATAGGTGTCCGAGGAGTCCCCGGCCGGAGCGCCGGGCATGCGTCGGCAACGCTCTACCCGCTTTTGGGCCGCGAGGAAAGGCCTCCCTCTGTACGGCATCCGGCAGCCGCTGTCGAATGTCTTTCCGGTCCGGTCTCAGCGGCCTGGCAGCCCCCCGGGGATGCCCCGGCTGCACGGCGTCCCGGCCTGGCACAGGCCGCAGGCCGAGACCTCCACGCCGAGCTGGCGGTCGCGCACGTGCCCCATGGTCGTGCCCCGGATGTAGTCGAAGCATTTCTGCTTGTCGCGCCTGCCCTGCTCGATGGGCCGCACCGATCCCGCCGGGCAGCGCCGGGCGCAGGCCCCGCACTTCCCCGTGGCGTGGTGCAGGCACCAGTCGTAGGGGCCGCCGTACTCGCGCGGCGTGACCGGCAGCTCCGCGCACGCCACCACCGAGCCCAGGCGGTGGGCCTTGCCCACGCGGGTGATCAGCCCGTCCGAAAGGCCGAAGGTGCCGTGCCCGGCCACGTACGCCGCGTGGCGCTCGGACCAGTTGGACGCGAAATGGTATCTGTCCGAGATGCGGCCGCCGAAGGACGGATGCAGCGCGGGCGCGCAGGCGCGCACCCCGGCCCGCGCCAGCCGTTCGACCACGTGCCGCCGCAGGTTCTCGTTGATCATCTCCCCGAAGTGCCGCACCCGGCTCCAGGGCAGGCTGGGGTAGGCCTTCTCCTTCTTCTGCGCGTCCAGGGTGGCGGGCGTCTGGGGCAGGACCCAGGAGATGACCCGCAGCCGCCCGCCCGGCTCGGAGGCCTCGGGAAAGAAGAGGCGGAAGGCCTCCTCGGGCCGCCAGAAAAACTCGCCGATGTCCGCCTTCAGGAACTCCCAGAGCGGATCGTCGCCCGCGGCCACGGCCAGGAGCGGCTCGCCGAAGCAGGGGTCCGCACAGTCCGGCCCCTGCCGGTTCACCTCCGGATCGGCCAGAAAATCGCGGACGATCTCCCCGATCTGCCCGGTCCGGGTGATCCGAGCGGCCTGCGCCCTGTCCATCGACACGCCTCCCCGCGGCGCACCGGCCGCTCCCTTCGCCTTGCGGGACGCCCGGATTCCGGCTAGGTTCCCGCGAGGCTAGGCAATCCCCTACCACCCGGACAGCGCATGGACAAGTTCCGCATCCTCCTGCTGCACCCGGACCCCCAGGTCCGGGCCGAGTTGCGTCAGGCCCTCGGCGTCGTGGACTTCGTGCGCGTGGTGGGCGAGGCCGTGACCGCCTTCGAGGCCATGGAACTCATCGAGGCCGTGCCCTACGGCGCGCTGCTCCTGGGCTTCGACCTGCCCGGCGGCGTCTCCGGCGCGGAGCTGGCCCAGATGCTCACGCAGCGCAAGCGGCGGCCCGCCCTGGTCTTCGTGGCGGGCGACGAATCCCTGGCCTACAAGGCCTTCGAGCTGGAGGCCCTGGACTACCTGCGCTGGCCCGCCGAGCCCGGCCGCTTCGAAAAGACCCTGCAACGCCTGCGGGCCTTCCGCTCCACCTTCAAGGAAGCCCCCCTGCCCGAACCCCGCGCCTGGTCCCAGGGACGGGACGAGGACGACGACGAGGACGAGGGCGGCCTGGTCAAGCTGCCCCTGGGCGAGGAGGACGAGGACCGCTTCCTCTCGGCCCTGCGCCAGGCCTGGGACTTCAAGGGCCGCAGCCCGGAGATCGAACGCCTGCCCATCACCCTGGACGGCAAGCTGATCCTGGTGCCCTACGACGAGATCATCTTCGTGGAGGCCTACGAGGACTACTCCTACGTCCACACCGCCCAGAACAAGTTCCTGACCTCCCACCGCCTCAAGGACCTGGAGGTCAGGCTGCGCGCCCACCGCTTCTTCCGCGTGCACCGCAAGTATCTGGTCAACCTGGACATGGTCACGGAGATCGCCTCCCTGCCCGGCTCCAACTTCATGCTGCGCACCACCATCAAGGGCAAGACGCGCATCGAGCTGCCCGTGAGCCGCAGACGCATCGCCGAACTCAAAGGCATCCTGGGGCTGTGACCATGACCGTCCGCCTGCCCGCCCCTGCCGTCGGCCGAATTTTCCGCCCCCTTGCCGCGGGCGTATCGTACATGGAAGTCCGGCTCCCCAGATGCGGGGAGCGGCCCGGCGCGTCCTTCCCGGACGCGCCCCAAGGAGATTGAGCATGGACCAGCCCGGCGCCGTCGACAGCCTCTTGCAGGAGGACCGCGTGTTCAGGCCCCTGCCCGGCCTCGTCATGGAGGCCAACGTCAACCCCCAGGAGCTGGCCGCCGCCTACCAGCAGGCCGCCCACGACCCCGAGGCCTTCTGGGAGACCGCCGCGCTCGAACTGGAATGGTTCAAGCGCTGGGGCAAGGTGCTGGACGAGTCCCAGGCCCCGTTCTGCAAGTGGTTCACCGGGGCCAAGTGCAACATCGTGCACAACGCCCTGGACCGCCACATCAAGACCGGCAACAAGCACCGCCTGGCCCTGATCTGGGAAGGCGAGCCCGGCGACATCCGCAAGTTCACCTACTTCGAACTCTACCGCGCCGTGAACCGGCTGGCCGGGGCGCTGCGCTCCCTGGGCGTGGCCAAGGGCGACCGCGTGGTCATCTACATGCCCTCCCTGCCCGAGACCGTCATCGCCATGCTCGCCTGCGCCAAGATCGGCGCGGTGCACTGCATGGTCTTCGCGGGCTTCACCGGCCGGGCCCTGAAGGACCGCCTGCGCGACGCCCGGCCCAAGTGCCTGATCACCGCCGACGGTTTCTACCGCAACGGCCGCGTGGTGGCCCTGAAGGCCGCCCTGGACGAGGCCCTGCACGACGACCGGGACGCCGTGGACGTCTGCGTGGTGGTGCGCCGCGCCAACCTCGAAGTGGAGATGAACCCGGACCGCGACGTCTGGTACGACGACATCGTGCGCCACGAGAAGCCCGAGGCCCACACCGAGGTCATGGACAGCGAGGATCCCCTCTTCCTGCTCTACACCTCCGGCACCACGGGCAGCCCGCGCGGCATCGTGCACTCCCACGGCGGCTACATGGTGGGCGTCCACCACACCCTCACCTGGGTCTTCGACATCAAGCCCACGGACATCGTCTGGTGCACCGCCGATCCCGGCTGGATCACCGGCCATTCCTACGTGGTCTACGCCCCGCTCCTGGCCGGGACCACCACCCTGCTCTACGAGGGCCACCCCCTCTACCCCCAGGCCGACCGCATGTGGCACATCACGGCCAAGCACGGGGTCTCGGTGCTCTACACCACCCCCACCACCGTGCGCATGCTCATGCGCTACGGCAGCCAGTTCCCGCGCCAGCACGACCTCGCCTCCCTGCGCCTGTTGGGCAGCGTGGGCGAGCCCTTCAACCCCGAGGCCTGGGTCTGGTTCTACCAGACCATCGGACGCGGCGAGTGCCCGGTCATGGATACCTGGTGGCAGACCGAGACCGGCCAGATCATGCTCGCGCCCATGCCCGTGGGCCTGCTCAAGCCCGGCAGCGTGTCCAAGCCCCTGCCCGGCATCGAGGCCGACGTGGTGGACCGCGCGGGCAACCCCGTGCCCCCCCACAAGGGCGGCCTGCTCGTCATCCGGCGGCCCTGGCCGGGCATGATGCGGAACGTCTGGAACGACCCGGCCGCGTTCCGCGCCTACTTCGAGAAGATCCCCGGCGTCTACCTGGCGGGCGACGTGGCCCGCCGCGACGAGGACGGCTACTTCTGGATGCAGGGCCGCGCCGACGAGGTCATCAACATCGCGGGCCACCGCCTGGGCACGGCCGAACTCGAAAGCGCCCTGGTCAGCCACCGCTCCGTGGCCGAGGCCGCGGTCATCGGCGTGCCGGACAAGATCAAGGGCGAGATCGCCAAGGCCTTCGTCACCCTGCGCGACGGCTTCGAGGAGAGCGAGGAACTGGGCAAGGAGCTGAAGGACCACATGCGCCGCGAACTCGGGCCCGTGGCCGAACTGAAGTCGGTCAAATTCCGCGCCGACCTGCCCAAGACCAAGTCGGGCAAGATCCTGCGCCGCCTGCTGAAAGCCGAGGAACTCGGCACCGACCCCGGCGACGTTTCGATGCTGGATGAAGAATGAAAAATTCTGCATCTATATAAAAATGTGTGCAGAGGTGTTTTACAATTTTTTTCCACCTGACCTCAATCTGAGGATTTAACAATGGGTAAAGTTATTTGTTTTGCCAACATGAAGGGTGGGGTCGGGAAAACAACTTTATGTGTAAACCTGGCTTTCTCAGTATTTTCATCAGGTAAAAAAATTCTTGTCGTTGATAACGACCCACAGTTTAATGCGACTTCAATTCTGATGCCCCCTGCGCACTACATAGCATACCTCCAGAAAGATGATGGTCAGACAATATACAGAATATACGAAAAACCGCCAAAGATTAAAGGGCATCCCGTATCCAAAATTGATCCTAAAAAGTTTATCCAGCAACGTTGGTACCTTAATAGAGACCCGAAAATTACTCTTGACATCATTCCATCGCAGATAGACTTGTACGAAACACTTCGGAACCCATCGCAAAAGGAATACCTTCTCGACAAATATTTAAAAAAATATGCACAAGAATACGACTATATATTTATTGACTGCCCACCAACCCCAAGCGTGTTAACACTAAGTGCATTTGCCGCCAGCGATTACGCCATAATACCTGTAACGCCAGATTATTTTTCGACCTTGGGATTGCCTCAGTTCCTTGGTACCCTATCTTCTTTTAAGGAAGACCTCCACGACACGCACAGCATAAAACCGCTCGGTGTTGTTTTTACAAGGGTTCCACGGCAAAAAGACCAGACAACTAACGATTCCATCAATCGCGTAAAAGAAGCCTTGAAAAGTTCACCAATAAAAGTTGACGTGTTCAAATCAGAAATGACTGTACTGAAGGTTTATGAAAAAGCGATATGGCAGTCGATGCCCGTGCAAAAAGTCACCGGGCGCGGCTTAAGAGGCAAAAGCGATGCGGTTCATGAACTCAACAATATTGCACACGAGATGGAAAAGAAGATAGAGGAACTTGCAGATGAATAGCACCATTACGAAATTCATAGCATTGCTAAAACCATTTTCTTCGAAAGAACTTTTAGCTCTTGAGCGAATACTCCGTGACAATAATTTGTCTACACATCTTGCGGATATGGTCCGCAACTATAGCAATATAAACAAAGGGCTCTCATTTCAAAATGATAACAACAGCTCCGTCCGAATTTCACGCATATCTTCGCGCACAAAGCTAAACAAAGGCGAACAATTCACGGACAATGCATATGATGACATCTTATCAAGAATACTTATGGACGAGCATAGCTTTCCCACAATGGACTCTTTAATTAATTTCATATCCGCAAATACAAATCTTAATATCGATTTAGACATTTATAAAAAACGGGGAAGGCGCGATCTGGTTCGCAAAATGCAAAACGAAATGAACAAGTTACCAAATAGCAAGCGCCATGACATACTCCGAAGACTCGCAGATCACACGCGTAACAACTCTAGCCTCGCTGACTACACCGCACTATTCAATCTTCTTGTAAAATGAGCAAGGAGCTACTTAAATTCATTAAAAACCAGCTTGACTGGTTCTACACTCACCTTGAACTTCAATGGTGTATTCCGAAATCAGCTTTACAAAAGCTACACCCAAAGCTCAGACCAATATATATACGATATCTTGGCTTAGCTTGCCTTCTCACTGCTGCTGGAAAAAAGCGGCAGCGAAATGAGTTTTCGTCTGCCGGAGTTGAGATTTTACGGAATTCTATTATCTTGCAAGTACGGAATCTACCAAACTCATCAGCAGTTCTAAACCGACAGGTTATTGAGCTGACATTAAAGCATATATATTTTTCAACCCATCCCACTGAATATGAATGGACCTGCGAAGACCTCGCCTATAAAGAAATTACGTTTCAATTTTTACTTGAATATATCAGAAAACTAAAGGGCACAAAAATTATTGATAAGCTAGGTGGCGAAGCTACGAAGACAATCGGCGAATGGTATTCCATACTTAGTAGATATGTACATGTCCACAACAGTTCCTTCTTTTCTTCATCAACAAAATCAAGCCAAACGTTTGCAAATATTGACAGCCTTTCACTCCTTGACAGATGCTCCAAAGAACTTTGGCCCTACTTGATACTTATTTCTATAGCAACAAATCCTAGTTTGTACACCAAGATGCCCCTACTTGAACAACGTATCATTCGCTATTACATAAGCAAGAAACACCGAAACATCCTCGACGAACTGTTACACGCCCAATCATAATAACCCCTCCTCTTCCCTTTTTCACAATCATCTTGCGACAGCTCCCCGCGACACCCGCCCCCTGTCTGCCATTTTTGACAACCCTGCCTGAATCCACTAAGGACAAGCGGTTCAGCACCCTGGTGCGCCACGGAGTGGAAGATGGCCAAAATCCAGAAGATAAAAGGCTTCGCGGACCTGTTCGCCGACGAGGCCGGGAAGTATACGTTCCTTGAGAACACCGCCCGCGCGGTGTTCTCGCGCTACGGCTACGGCGAGCTGCGCACCCCGGTGGTCGAGTTCACCGAACTCTTCGCCAAGGGCATCGGCCAGGACACCGATGTGGTGGGCAAGGAGATGTACACCTTCCCCGACCGCAAGGGCCGCTCCCTGACCCTGCGCCCCGAGGCCACGGCCGGCGTGGTGCGCGCCTTCATCGAGTCCGGCGCGTATCAGCCCGGCGGCGTCTACAGGTACTTCACCTTCGGCCCCATGTTCCGCTACGAGCGGCCGCAAAAGGGCCGCATGCGCCAGTTCCACCAGATCAACGTGGAGTGCTTCGGCTCCCCCTCGGCCTTCACGGACGCCGAGGTGCTGCTGATGCTCGCGGACTTCCTCACCGCCGTGGAGCTCGAAAGGCTCTCCTTCGAGATCAACACCCTGGGCTGTCCGGACTGCCGCCCCGCCTACCGCGCCACGCTCGCCGAGTTTTTGGGGAAGATTCCGGACGAGGCCCTGTGCGAGGACTGCCGCCGCCGCCGCGCCGCCAACCCGCTGCGCGTGCTGGACTGCAAGGTCCCCGGCTGCCGCGAGGCCTCGGCCGCCGCGCCGAGCATCCAGGACAAGGCCTGCGGCCGCTGCCGCGCCAATTTCGACATCGTCCGGGCCGCCCTCTCCGGGGCCGGTCTGGCCTACGTGCTCAACCCGCGTCTGGTGCGCGGCCTGGACTACTACCAGGGCACGACCTTCGAGGTCGTGTCCGGCGACATCGGCTCCCAGTCCTCGGTGGCCGGAGGCGGCCGCTACGACGGCCTGATCCGGACCCTGGGGGGGCCGGACGCGCCCGGCGTGGGCTTCGCCTGCGGCATGGAACGCCTGGCCCTGCTGCTGGCCGGACGTCCGGCCGAGAAGCCCGATTTCCACATCGCCGTGCTCGACCCGGCCGGGCTGGCCGCCGCCCTCTCCCTGGCGCAGCAGTTGCGCGCCGCCGGGTTCTCCGGCCTGTGCGACCACGAGGCCGGGAGCATGAAAAGCAGGCTGCGCGCCGCGGACCGCTCCGGCGCGCGCCAGTGCCTGATCATCGGCGGCGACGAGCTGGCCACCGGGACCGTGGTGGTCAAGTCGCTGGCCACGGGAGAGCAGACCACCGTTCCCATGGAGCGCGCCGCGAGCGCCCTCGGAAAATAACCCGACCATCTTCCCCCGGCCCGCACAGAGCCGCCCGCCGGGAAACGGAGCCACACGACACATGGAAAACGCGCGCACCATCGACGAGCTGGGCGGCTGGCGCCGCAGCCACCGCAACACGGACCTTCGTGCCTCGGACATCGGCAGCGAGGTCTGCCTCATGGGCTGGGTGCAGTACCGCCGCGACCACGGCGGCCTGATCTTCATCGACCTGCGGGACCGCGACGGCCTGACGCAGATCGTCTTCGACCCGGACATCGCCGGGGCGGCCCACGCCCGCGCCCACGCCCTGCGCTCGGAATACGTGCTGGCCGTGAAGGGCCGCGTGCGCCCACGGCCCCATGGCATGGCCAACCCCAGGATGGCCACGGGCGAGATCGAAGTGGAGGTCACGGAGTTCAAGCTGCTGAACACCTCCCAGACCCCGCCCTTCGAGATCGAGGACCGCGTGGAGGTGGGCGAGCCCATGCGCCTCAAGTACCGCTACCTCGACCTGCGGCGCGGGAAGCTGGCCGGCAATTTCGTGCTGCGCCACAAGGCGGCCCAGAGCGTGCGCCGCACCCTGGACTCCCTGGGCTTCCTCGAAATCGAGACGCCCATGCTCACCAAGTCCACGCCCGAGGGCGCGCGCGACTTCCTGGTGCCCAGCCGCCTGAACGCCGGACAGTTCTACGCCCTGCCCCAGTCCCCGCAGCTCTTCAAGCAGCTGCTCATGGTCTCGGGCCTGGACCGCTATTTCCAGATCGTCAAATGCTTCCGCGACGAGGACCTGCGCGCCGACCGCCAGCCCGAGTTCACCCAGATCGACATCGAGATGAGCTTCGCGGACGAGGCCATGGTCATGGACATGGCCGAGGACATGGTGCGCACGCTCTTCAAGGACTGCCTGGACATCGTGCTGCCCGCTCCCTTCCCGCGCATGACCTATGAGCAGGCCATGCGCGACTACGGCCTGGACAAGCCGGACGTGCGCTTCGGCCTCAAGCTCGTCGAGTGCACCGACATCTTCACGGCCTCGGACTTCAAGGTCTTCGCCAAGGCCGAGCTGGTCAAATGCCTCAAGGTCGAGGGCGGCGAGGTCTTCACCCGCAAGGAGATCGACGAGCTGACCGAGTTCGTGAAGATTTACGGCGCGCAGGGCCTGGCCTGGATCAAGGTGCGCGAGAACGAGTGGCAGTCTCCCATCGTCAAGTTCTTCTCCGAGGCGGAGAAGGCTGCGGTGGCCGAGCGGCTGGCCGTCAAGCCCGGCGACATCCTCTTCTTCCAGGCCGGACCGGCGGACATGGTCAACACCGCGCTGGGCTACCTGCGCGGCCGCATGGGCGAGCGCATGGGCCTGATCGCGGAGGGCGGCTTCGCCCCCCTGTGGGTCACGGACTTCCCCCTGCTCGAATGGGACCCCGAGGAGAAGCGCTGGATGGCCAAGCACCATCCCTTCACCTCGGTCCAGCCCGGCCACGAGGAGCTGCTGGCCACCGAGCCCGGCAAGGTGCTCTCGCGCGCCTACGACATGGTCATCAACGGCTACGAGGTGGGCGGCGGCTCCATCCGCATCCACAACGCCGAGGCCCAGCTCAAGATGCTCGCGGCCCTCGGCTTCTCCGAGGAACAGGCGCGCGGCCAGTTCGGCTTCCTGCTCGACGCCCTGCAGTTCGGCGCGCCCCCGCACGGCGGCATTGCCTTCGGCCTGGACAGACTTACCATGCTCATGGCGGGCGCGTCGTCCATCCGCGACGTCATCGCCTTCCCCAAGACGCAGAAGGGCACCTGCCTGATGACCGAATCGCCCTCGGACGTCTCCACGCGGCAGCTGCGCGAACTGCACATCAAGCTGCGCGAGCGGCCGCAGGACAAGGCCGCGGCGACCCCCGGGACGCCCGCGGAATAAATGTACGGAACGAGCATGCAGCGCAAGATACTCAAGTACCCGGACCCGGTCCTGAAGAGGAAGGCAGAGGCCATCGCCGCCGTCACCCCAGAGGTGCGGCAACTGGCCGAGGACATGCTGGAGACCATGTACGCCAGCGAGGGCATCGGCCTGGCCGCGCCCCAGGTGGGCGAGTCCATCCGACTCATCGTGGTGGACGTCACCGGCCCGGAGAAGCGCGAGGAGCCCCTGGTCATCGTCAATCCGGAAATCATCTGCTCGGCGGGCGAGGTCGTTTCGGACGAGGGCTGCCTCTCGGTCAAGGAGCTGCGCTCCGAGGTGACGCGCGCCGAGACCTGCACCGTGCGCGGCCTGGACCTGGACGGCAACGCCGTGGAGATCGAGGCCGAGGGCATGAAGTCGGTCTGCCTGCAGCATGAGATCGACCACCTGGACGGCGTGCTCTTCATCGACCGCATCTCGCGGCTGAAGCGCACCCTCTACGACGCCAAGGTCAGGAAATGGATACGCCTGGGCAGAAAACTCTGAAGCTCGTCTTCATGGGCACCCCGGACTTCGCGGCCGAGGTGCTGCGAAAGGTGCTGGACTGGCCGCACGGCGAGGTCGTGGGGGTCTGGACCCAGCCCGACCGCCCCTGCGGCCGGGGCCAGGTCTGCCAACCCTCGCCGGTCAAGAAGCTGGCCCTGGAGCACGGGCTCGCCGTGCGCCAGCCGATGAACTTCAAGACCCCGGAGGCGGTGGAGGAGCTGCGGGCGCTCGCTCCCGACCTTTTGCTCGTGGCGGCCTACGGCCTGATCCTGCCCAAAAGCGTGCTCGACATCCCCGCATACGGCGCGTTCAACGTCCATGCCTCGCTCCTGCCCCGCCACCGGGGCGCGGCGCCCATCCAGCGCGCGCTGCTGGACGGCGACCCGGCCACGGGCATCACCATCATGCGCATGGCCGAGGGACTGGACACCGGCGACATGCTGCTCGCCCGCGCCCTGGCCATCGGCGTGGACGACACGGCCCAGACCCTGCACGACGAGCTGGCCGTGATGGGCGGCGAGATGCTCTGCGAGGTCATGGACCTGTTGCGCGCGGGCAAGCTCGCCGGCATTCCGCAGAACCACGACAAGGCCACCTACGCGCCCAAGCTGCGCAAGGAGGAGGGCCTCATCGACTGGACCCAGCCAGCCCAGGCGGTCCACCGCCGCATCCGCGCCATGACCCCCTGGCCCGGCGCGTACTTCTTCCTCTCCCTGCCCGGCCGGGAAAAGCCCCTGCGCGTGGGCGTGCTGCCCGGCCGGATCGGCCCGGAACGCCCCGGCTGGGCCGCGCCCGGCGACGTCATCGGCCCGGCCGACGACGCGGACGGCTGCTTCCTCGACATCGCCGCGCAGGACCGCGTCTACCGCCTGGCCACGCTGCACCCCCAGGGCAAGAAGCCCATGGACGGCCGCGCCTTCGCCTGCGGCTACCTCGACGCCTGCGCGGAAGGCGGCGCGCGCGCCTGCACGGGCGAAGGGCTCTAGCGCCGCGCCGCTTTTCAAGGACCGCCGGGATGTGCCATACTTCCCGCCGGACGGACGCCATGACCGGGAACACCAGCAACGCAGACCTGAACGACGCGGCGCAGCCCGCGCGCAAGCGGCTCTTCATCGGCCTCATCGTGGGCACGAGCGTGCTCGTCTGCGGCCTGCTCGCCCTTTTGTGGTGGATTCCCTACGTGGGCTTCCACAACATCCACCCCGCGGCCTCGTGGGTCTTCGGCGGGCTGCTTCTGGGCCTGATCCTGCTCGTGGCCTGGGCCTCGCTGGGCCTGATCATCAACATCATGACCGGCCGCAGCCTGCCCTTCTTCCGCCGGATGCGCGGCCTCACGGTCAAGCTCTTCCTGCCGCTCATGACCCTGCTGGGCAAGACCCTGGGCTTTTCCAAGCAGCAGGTCCGCGCCTCGTTCATCAAGGTCAACAACGAACTCGTGGACGGCGAGGCCGGGACCTATCCCGCCTCCAAGATCCTGCTGCTCATGCCCCACTGCCTGCAACGCAGCAAATGCGCCGTGCGCCTGACCTACGACATCCGCAACTGCAAGCGCTGCGGCAAATGCCCCATCGACGGCCTCATCGGCCTCTCGGACCTCTACGGCATCGAGCTGGCCATCGCCACGGGCGGCACCATCGCCCGCCGCATCGTGGTCCAGAAGCGGCCGCGCCTGATCCTGGCCGTGGCCTGCGAGCGCGATCTGGCCGAGGGCATCCAGGACACCTACCCCTTGCCGGTCTACGGCGTGCTCAACGAGCGGCCGCACGGCCCCTGCCTCGACACCCTGGTGGCCCTGCCCAGGCTGGAGGAGGCCATCCGGCGTTTCCTGGCCCCGGACGACCGCGCCGCGGCCCTGCGCCGCCGCGAGGAGGCCGCGGCCGCGGCGGCCGCCGAGACGCTGGGCCGCGCCCCTCGCGCCGTGGAAGCCGAGCAGGACGACGCGCCCGTGCGCGTGGCCGAATGAGTAGGCCGCGCCAGCGCTCCGCCGCCCTTCCCCCTTCCCGCGTCGCCGCCCTGGCCGCCTTTCGCGCCTGCCTGCGCGGCGGCCTTGATCTGCAGCCCGCACTCGACGCCGCCATCCGGAAAACCGCGCCGGACGCCCGCGACGCCGGACTGGCCACGGAGCTGGTCTACGGGACGCTGCGCCTGAGAGGCAGGCTGGACGCCCTGCTCGACCGCCTCCTGGACGACCCGGGCCGCGTGCCCGCCAAGCTGCGCGACATCCTCGCGATCGCGGCCTACGAACTCCTCTTCCTCGACAAGGTGCCGGACTACGCCTCGGTGGACTGGGCGGTCAGCGCGGCCCGCGCGGACTGCGGCCAGGGGCTGGCGGGACTGTGCAACGCGGTGCTGCGAAAGGTCGCCAAGCTGGGCGACGCGGCGCACGACCCGGAGTTCTACCGGCAGGGCGCGAAAGACGAGGCCGCCTTCCTGGCGCGGTGGCATTCCTGCCCGGAATGGATCGTGCGCCTCTGGCGCGCGCAAATGCCCCAAGATCGCGTCCAGGCCGCCCTGAGAGCCCAGGGCCGCGCCCCTGCCCTTGGGATGCGTCTGAACCCCCTTTACGGCGGTCACGAAAATCTTCGGGCGGACCTGCTCGCCCGCCCCGGGCTGCTGCTGGACGAAGGAAACTGCCTGGCCTTCGCGCCCGGATCCATCACGGCGGCCGCAATCGGCCCCCTCCTCGCCTCCGGAGCCCTCTCGCGTCAGAGCGCGGCCTCGCAGCTCGCCGTGCTCGGCCTTGCGCCGGACGAATGGCCCGGGCCGGTCTGGGACGCCTGCGCCGGACGCGGCGGCAAGAGCCTGCTCCTGGCCGAGGCCGGACATGCCCCTGCCCTGGCCTCCGACCCCAGCGCCGCGCGCATCGCCGGGCTTGCCGCCGAATGCCGCCGCCTGGGTCTCGCTCCCATCCCGGCCGTGCGCGCCCTGGCGGATCAGCCGCCCTTGCCCGCCTGGGCCGGGACCATCCTCATCGACGCCCCCTGCTCCGGCCTGGGCGTGCTCTCCCGCAGACCGGACAGCAAGTGGAAGCGCACGCCCCGGGACTGCAGGGAGCTTGCGGTGTTGCAGCGCCGTGTTCTCGATGTCTGTTGGGGACTGCTGCGGCCGGGGGGAGCCGTCGCCTACCTGACCTGCACCCTGAACCGCGACGAGAACGAGAAGGTCGTCGCGGAGTTGCTGTCCAGCCACAGGGACGCCCGGCTCCGGATCGAACGCGCGGCGGACCCCGACTCCCCGCTGGGCGAGTTCTTCTACGCCGCGCTCATCAGCAAGACGTAGCCGGGAGTACCGCAGGGCACGGCGCGTCAGTCGCCGGGGTCGCGGACCGACACGCGATCCACGAGGCTGTCGTAGTAGGGGCTTCCGTCGAGGTATGCGGGACGGTTGCGGAGGGCGTTCAGCTTCAGGGTCAGCCAGTTGAGCTTCTGCATCCGCCGGTGTTTTTCGGCCTCGTCGCCGCAGTGCCGCAGGAGGTCGCGGGTGGTCTCGATGTCCTTGGCCAGCACCGCTTCCTCGGGCAGATGGCCGGAGTTCCTAAGCATGGTGTAGGCCATGCGCAGGTCTTCGGGGAGCGCGAAATACGCGTCCAGTTCCAGCCGCCCGCAGGCCGGGAGATCCGCGAACTCCCCCCTGCGCTCGGCCTCGCGGATGCGCTCCTCGGCGATGAGATGGATGGCGCTGAACACGGCCCGGCCCCTACAGCCCGAAGAGTTTGCCCACCTGCGTGACCTCGAAGACCTTGGAGACGTGCGGGGTCACCTTGCTGATGCTCATGGTCCGGCCCTTGGCGCCGAGGAACTTGCGCATGTCGAGGAGCACGCCCAGGCCCGAGCTGTCCATGTAGGCCAGTCCGCCCAGGTCCACGGCCAGAGGACCGCTGCCGCTGTCCAGCAGCTCGCGCAGCGCAACGCGCGCCTCCTGGGACACGGTGTAGTCCAGCTCCCCGGTGATGCGCAGCACGTCGCCGTCCAGCTCCATGCCGTACTTTCCCGATCCTGCAGTCTTGCCCATCGTGTCCTCCTGCGCCGGACCTCAGTCCGTTTCGCGCCAGATCTCGAAGATTGTCATGTCGTCCGCCGCCGGGACTCCGGCCTGCCAGTCGGCCACGGCCGCGGCCAGCACCGGGCCGCAGGGCCGCGTGGAGACGCCGCGGAGCACCCGCTCCACCCCGGCGTCGTCCAGGAATCCGCCGTCCCGGCTGCGCGCTTCGGTCACCCCGTCCGTGATGAAAAGCACCGCATCCCCGGGTTCGAGCGCGATCTCCTGCGCTTCATAGGACAACCCGGCAACGATTCCAAGGGGTAAGCCTCTGGTCGCGGGCGAGTGCAGCAGGTTTCCGCCGCGCAGCCAGAGCGGCGGCAGATGCCCGGCCGAGGCGAAGGCCAGGCGGCCGGTGGCCGGATGGTAGCGCCCGATCACGGCCGTGGCGAACATGTCGCCGTCGAGCAGCTCGACGAGCGCCTCGTTGACCGCCCCGAGCAGTCCGCCCAGGGAGGCGTGGGCCTGGGACTCGGCCCGGATGCGCGACCAGAGCGCGGCCATGACCAGGGACGCGGGCAGGCCCTTCCCGGCCACGTCGGCTACGTAGAGCAGCAGACTGCCGTCCGGCAGGGGGATGCAGTCGTAGAGATCCCCGCCCACGAAGGCCGCGGGCTGCGACACGGCCCAGAGGCGGCTGCCGTGGCCGGGATCGGGCAGACGCGGCCAGAAATGGGTCTGGATGCGGGCGGCGGTCTCAAGCTGGGTATGCAGGCGCTGCTGCGCCAGCCGCTCCTCCAGGAGCTTCGAGCGGACGATGGCCACGGCCGCGAGGTTGGCGAAGCTCTCCAGGAGTTCCTGGTCCGCCGCATCGAAGCAGTCCCGCCCTGTGGCGTTGAGCACCTGGAGCACGCCGAGCAACTCCTCGCCGTAGAGCACGGGCACACAGAGCAGGCAGCGCGTGACGAACCCGGTGGAGCGGTCGGCCGTGCCGGAGAAGCGGCGGTCGCTGTGCGCCTCGCGCACGATGAGCGAGGCGCGCTCCTTTGCCACCCAGCCCGCCACGCCTTCGCCCAGGCGCAGCGTGATCCTGCGCAGCAGCAGATCGGAGGCGCTCTCGCCCAGCACCGAGTTGCGGGCATGGGCAAAGGACAGCAACTCCCGCTCCGGCTCCCAGAGCAGGACCGACGCAGCCTCGGCCGCGGTCACCTCCTGCGCCAGCTCCAACAGCCGGTCCAGCAGGACCGGCAGGGATTCGATCTCGGCAAGGCTCTGGTTGGCGCTGATCAGGTGCCTGAGCCGTTCGACCTGTCCTGCCATGTTCCCCCCCTCGGCGGACTACTCGGAAAACCTCCGCATGAGCCCCTCCAACTCCTCCTTGCTCGTGAAGTAGAAGCTGATGCGACCCCGCTCGTCCGTGCCGGTACAGGTCACCTTGACCCCGTAGCGGCCGCAGAGTTCTCCAGCCAGGTCGTCCAAGCTCGGACTCTTCTCGCGCGCCTGGCCCTTGCGACGGCCCGCGCCGATGCGCACCACGCTGCCCTCGCCCGGCAATTCGCCGTTCTTCTTCCAGAAGGCTGCCTGGGCCTCGGCCTGGCGCACGGACAACCCTGTCTGGACGATGCGCTCCATGAGCGACTCCTGCACCGCCTGATCGGCGATGGCCAGGATGGCCCGGGCATGGCCCGCGGTCAGGTCGCCCTTGAGCAGATCGTCCTGGATGCGTTCGGGCAGGGTCAGGAGCCTGAGCGCGTTGGCCACGGCCGGGCGGCTCTTGCCCACGCGGCCGGCCAGCTCCTCCTGGGACAGCTCCAGCCGCTCCTGCAGTTCGCGCAGGCCGCGCGCCTCTTCGATGGGGTTCAGGTCCTCGCGCTGCAGGTTCTCGATGAGCGCGATGGCCAGGCTCTCGTTGTCGTCCAGGTCCTTGACCAGGACCGGTATCTCGGTCAGCCCGGCCATCTGCGAGGCCCGCCAGCGGCGCTCGCCCGCCACCAGTTCGAATTCGTCCCGGCGGCCGGGGATGCGGCGCACCAGGATGGGCTGCAGCACGCCCTGCGAACGGATGGACCGCGCCAGGTCCTTGAGGCCTTCGGGATCGAAGGTGCGACGGGGCTGATGCGGGTTGGGAACGATGGACGTGATGGGCAGGCGGCGCACGTCGGCCGCACCGGCCTCCTGGGCCACGCCGCCGAGCAGCGCGTCCAGCCCCCGGCCGAGTCCGCGGGAAGGTTCAGGCATTTGTGCACTCCGTCATCGCCTTGCGGCGGTTTCTTGACTCCTGGCGAATGTACCCTATTGTCTCTGCACGGCGCGGGCCGGACGGTCCGCGCCGCCACCCCATTGAACAAGGAGTCAGTAGTGTCCGATACGCCAGCCGTCCTCTATCTTTTCGACGAGTCCGAGACTCTGCGCGGCGTGCAGCTCAGCGCAGAGGTCTGGGCCAAGGTCGAACATCTCGTGCGGCCCCATCTGCCCTCCTCGGCCCCGGTCGCGGAGCCGGAGCAGCCCGAGCCCCTGGCCGACTGGGAAACCCTGACTCAGTACTGGGACTTCAGGTATCCGCACGACTACGACGTGACCTGCGGGGCCTGCGGCCAGTCCACCCGGGACTGGCGCGAGGACGAGCCCAGGAAATTCCGCCTGCGGGGCGCCACCCTGGGCGGCCTCGTGACCTTCCAGTGCATGGACTGCAAAGCCCGCATTCTCAAGCGCCATTTCAAGGATCAGATCAAGACCGAAACCCAGCCCTTCCACGAGAAGAAGGACCCCCGGCTCAACGCCGTCTACGACGGCAACCGCCAGTACTTCACCTAGCGCGCCTGGGGGAGGCGACTCCCCCTAGCGCGACCTGCGCTTGACCACTTCCTGCGCCAGATTCAGATACGCCGCGGCGCCCACGGACTTGATGTCGTAGGAGATGACCGGCTTGCCGAAGCTCGGCGCTTCGGAAAGCCGGACGTTGCGCGGCACGATGGTCTCGAAGAGATAGTCCGGCAGCGTGCGCCGCACTTCGTTCTTGACCTGCCCGGAAAGCCGGTTGCGCTTGTCGTACATGGTCAGGACCACGCCCAGCAGCGCGAGATTCGGATTGAGACGGCGGCGCACCAGGGTGAAGGTCTTGAGGAGCTGCGCGATGCCCTCCATGGCGTAGTATTCGCACTGCAGCGGGATGAGCAGCTCCGTTGCGGCGCACAGGGCGTTGACCGTGAGCAGCCCGAGCGAGGGCGGGCAGTCCAGGATCACGAAGTCGAAATCCGGCCCCACGCCCTCGACGAGATCGCGCAGATAGAACTCGCGCCCCAGCTTGTCGGCCAGCTCCAGCTCCGCGCCCACCAGGTCCTGGGAGGACGGCAGGAGCGAAAGGAAGGGAAGCCCGGTTTCGCAGATCGCTTCGGCGGCCTTTTCCGGCTGGAACAGCACCGAATAGAGGTTGGGCCTGCCCTCCTCGGTGACGAAGCCGAGGCCGCTGGAGGCGTTGGCCTGGGGGTCGCAGTCCACCAGGAGCACCCGCTTTTCCATGACCGCGAGGCAGGATGCCAGGTTGACCGCCGTCGTGGTCTTCCCCACACCGCCCTTCTGGTTGGCAATGACGATTTGACGTGCCATGCGCTCTAACCCACCGGATTGCTTTGCTGTTGTCGCGAAGAATCCCGAAGTTCTTCATGTTTCACGTGAAACATGTACCCTTTGGGAGCCAGACTGGCATGGATGTTTGCTACCGTCATCCGGAAACGATGGGAAGTTAAAAAGGTGGAAAAAACAAAAAAAGAAATAAAAAGCCCGGCGGGCCGGGCTTTCAGATTTCCAAAAAAGCTTTTCTAGGCTTTGTAGTACCAGCGGTACCACTCCACAAATTTAGCGATGCCCTCTTCGATGGACGTGTTGGGTTTGAAGCCCACATCCGCGACAAGATCGTCGACATCGGCATAAGTCGCCGGGACATCACCCGCCTGCAAGGGCATGTAATTCCGGATCGCTTTTTTCCCGAGAACGTTTTCCAACACCTCGATGTAGCGTTCCAGCTCGACGACGTTGTTGTTTCCGATGTTATAGATTTTGTACGGGGCCGGGCTGGTGCTCGGATCGGGCGTGTCCCCGCTCCAGGCGGAATTCCCGGAGGGGATGTGCTCGGTCACGCGGACAACGCCTTCGACGATGTCGTCGATGTAGGTAAAATCGCGCCGCATCTTGCCGTGATTGAAAATATTGATCGGGGTTCCCTCTAAAATTCCTTTGGTGAACAGGAAGAGGGCCATGTCCGGGCGTCCCCAGGGACCATAGACCGTAAAAAATCTCAGGCCGGTGCAGGGAAGCTTAAATAAATAGCTGTAGGCATGCGCCATCAATTCATTCGATTTCTTGGAGGCGGCGTACAGGCTGATGGGATGGTCCACGTTGTCGTGAACGCTGAAGGGCATCTTGGTGTTCAGGCCGTAGACCGAACTGGAAGAGGCGAAAACCAGATGCTTGACCCCGGTATGGCGGCATCCTTCAAGGATGTAGGAGAATCCGACGATGTTGGCGTCGACGTAGGATTTGGGATTGATGAGGCTGTAGCGGACCCCGGCCTGTGCAGCCAGGTTGATCACGTAATCGAAGCGCTGCGTCTCGAAAAGCTCCTGCATCCGCGCCTGATCGCTGAGGTCCATCTCCGCGTGGGTGAACCCCTTGGTCTCGTTCAGGATGGCCAGCCGGGCGCGCTTGAGCCCGACGTCGTAATAGTCGGTGACGGCGTCCAGGCCGACCACTTCGTAGCCGCGGTCCAGCAGCCGTTTGGAAAGATGAAATCCGATGAAGCCGGCAGCGCCGGTGACGAGTGCCTTCATTGCCCTTCCCTGTGATGATCGTATCGCGCGGCGGCCAAGGATGCGCAGAGCGCGCCGGAGCCGCGCCGCAGCGGCCCCGGTGCTATAGCCCAATTCGCGCGGACGCGCCAGCCCTAGCCTTTGGGGATCAGGCGCAGGAGTTCCAGGGGGATGGGGATGACCGTGGAGGCCTTGCCCTCGGCCGCCATCTCGCGGATGGTCTGCAGATAGCGGAGCTGCAGGGCCTCGGGCGTCTCCGTGATGATCCGCGCTGCCTGGGCCAGCTTGTCCGCGGCCTGGAACTCGCCCTCCGCGTTGATGACCTTGGCCCGGCGCTCGCGCTCGGCCTCGGCCTGCTTGGCCATGGCCCGCTGCATCTCCTGCGGCAGGTCGATGTACTTCAGCTCGACCGTGGTGACCTTGATGCCCCAGGGGTCGGTGTGCAGGTCCAGGATGGACTGGATCTGCTGGTTGACCTCGTCGCGGTGCGAGAGCAGGCCGTCCAGTTCCTGGCCGCCGCAGACGCTGCGCAGCGTGGTCTGGGCGAGTTGGGAGGTGGCGAACATGTAGTCCTCGACCTCGATGATGGCTTTGACCGGATCGACCACGCGGAAGTAGACCACGGCGTTGACCTTCACGCTCACGTTGTCGCGGGTGATCACGTCCTGGGTCGGCACGTCCATGGTGATGACGCGCAGGGAGACGCGGGTCATGCGGTCGATGACCGGGATGAGGATGATCAACCCCGGCCCCTTGGCGTTGATGATGCGGCCGAGGCGGAAGATGACCCCGCGCTCGTACTCGTTGAGCACGCGCAGCGAGGCCATGAGCAGGAACAGGGCAAGGGCGGCAAAGGGTAGAAACGTGATCATGACTCCTCCGATTCGTTTGTCCGGGCCGCGACGGGCGGCGCGGCCGTGACGTCAAGGATCAGCCCACGGGCGGCGGCCACGCGCACGCGGTCGCCGGGGGCCAGGGGGGCCGCCGAGACGGCGCTCCATATCTCGCCGCGCACGCGCACGAGGCCGCGCGGCCCGTCCCAGGACAGGACCGCGCCTTCCTCGCCGACCATGGCCTGCAGCCCGCCCGCGGGTCGCGCCCGCTGCGCCCTGGCCGCGAGCCAGACCGCGGCCAGGAGCAGGCAGGAGAGTCCGGCCACGGTGACGGAGATGGTCGCCATGTCCAGCGCCTCGAAGCCCTCTCCGGGCCTGAAGAGGATGGTCGAGCCCAGGAACAGGGCCGCTACTCCGGCCACGGAAAGCATGCCGTAGCTGGTGATGTGCAGTTCGAGGAAAAAGAGCACGAGCCCGAAAAGCACGAGCAGGAGTCCTGCCGCGTTGGTGGGCAGCACGGACATGGCGTAGAGCGCCAGGAGCAGGCACAGACCGCCGACCACGCCCGGCAGGACGGCCCCCGGCGTGGTCAGTTCGAAAAAGAGTCCGGCCATGCCGCCGAGCATGAGGAAATAGGCGATCTGGGGATCGATGAGCCAGGACAGGACGCGATGGCGAAAACCCGGATCATGCTCCACCAGCGTCACCGCCTCGGGATCGAACCGCACGGTCCGGCCGCGGAACGTCACCCCCCTGCTCCCGGCCTGAGCCAGCAGATCGTCCACGCTCTCGGCCAGCAGGTCAACCACGCGCTCCAGCACCGCCTCCTCGGCCGTGATGCTCACGGCCTTGTCCACGGCATCCTCGTACCAGTCCGTGTTGCGGCCGCGCGCCTGGGCCACGCCCCGCACGAAGCTCATGATGTCGTTCTTGACCTTGGCCTGCATGGTCCCCTGCAGATCGCCGCCGTCCATGCCCACGGGCGAGGCCGCGCCGATGGTGGTCTGCGGGCTCATGGCCGCGAGGTCGGCCGCGGCCACCAGGAAGACTCCGGCGGAGGCGGCGCGCGCCCCGGCAGGCCCCACCCAGACCGCCACGGGAACGGGCGCGGCCAGAATCGTCTTGACCATGTCGCGCATGGCCTCGCCCGAGCCGCCGGGGGTGTCCAGGACCACCACGAGCATGCCCTCTCCCCGGCGCTCGGCCGCGTCCAGGGCCTCGCGCAGCAGGTCCGCCTGCGCCGGGCTGATGCCGCCCGCGATGCGTACCGCCCGCACGGCGGACAGGGTCGCGTTCTCCGCGCCGGGCGTGTGCGCGGACGGAGCCGTACGTCCCGAGGCAAGCGTCGCGACGAGGCCGGAAAGCAGGCACAGGCCCAGCAGAATGCGCCAAAGGGTTCTAATCATGCTCCCATCAGTACATCAGCCGTCATGGCCGGGCAAGAAACTTCGCGCTGCGCGCTGCGCAGAGGGGACGACGCGCAATCAACGGGGGCGCAGGGCGAGCAGGGCGTCCCAGGCCAGCCGCTTGGCGGCGGCATCCCCGGCGGTCAGGTCGGCCGGTTCGGGCAGGACAAGGACGCGGATGCCGCCGAGGCGGAAGGGGCGGCAGCGGTAGGGACGGTCGGGGAACAGGGTCAGATTGGCCCGCCTGCCGAAGACGGCCACGGTCTGGACCTCGCTTTCCACCACGCCGCGCCAGAACAGGGCGGGCTTGGCCAGCAGGGTTCCGGACTCCGGAGCGCAGACCGGCCAGAAGGCCACGGTCCCGGCAGGCCAGGCAAGCCCGGCCAGCAGCCGCCGCCACAGATCGCGGCGGTCCGGATCGGGCGCATCCCCCAGGTCCTGGGCAAGCTCCCAGTAGCTGAACACCACCTCCGCAGTCTTGTGGACACGTTGCAGATACGTGTCCCACGGCGCGGGCCAGGACTCGATCCCAGCCATTGCGCGGCCTTGCTCCAAGGCTTCCAGGGCCGGACTGGAGGAGGCTTCCGCGGAAGGTTGGGCAGGCGCGCCGGGGGGCGGGACGCGCCCCGGCTCGGCCGGGGACGCCGGGGGGCGCGCAGGCGCGGCCTGGGGCCGGAGCGGCGGCGAAGCTGCGGGCGGCTCCGCACCGGCCTGCGGCCAGGCGAGGTCAGTCCCCTCCTTCCACAGGAAGCGGACGCCAAGCTGATGCCAGGGCCTGAGCCGTTCGCTCAGGTCGAGAGCAGCGAAACGTGATCCCATATGCGCCAGGCGGCCTCGGATTTGGGGAGTACGGGCCAGGATTCCTCGCGCCCGGTACGGTCAAGGAGGAGTATGCGGTTGGTCTCGGAGTCGAAGCCGCTCTCCGGGACGCCCACGATGTTCGCGGCCAGCATGTCGCAATTCTTGCCCGCGAGCTTGCGCTTGGCGTTCTCAAGAAGGTTCGAGGTCTCGGCCGCGAAGCCGATGAGCACCTGCCCCTTCCGCTTGTTTTCGCCCATGGTGCGCAGGATGTCGGCGTTGATCTCGAATTCGACGGACAGTCTGCCGTCCGCGGCCTGATCCTTCTTGTACTTCTCCCGGCCCACGGGGATGGGGCGGAAGTCCGCCACCGCGGCGGTGAGACAGCCGATGTCCGCGGACGGCCAGAGCACCATGGCCGCATCGAACATCTCCCGCGCCGAGCGGACCTGCAGGACGCGCACGCCTTCGGGCAGATGCACGTCGCAGGGACCGGCCACGGCCGTGACCTCGGCCCCGCGCAGCCAGGCCGCGGCGGCCAGGCACGCGCCCATCATGCCGGACGAGGGATTGGACCAAAAGCGGACGCCGTCCCACATCTCGCGCGTGGGGCCGAGGGTCACGAGCACGCTCTTCCCAGCCAGATCCTGCGGGGCCACGGCGCGCAGGGTGCGCATGCAGATCTCGTAGGGGGCGGGGAGCCTGCCCTGCCCCTCCTCGCCGCAGGCCATGCTCCCCAGGCCCGGCTCCAGGCAGACACAGCCGCGACGCTTGAGCTTCTCCCAGTTCTCGCGCGTGGCCTCTGCCTCCCACAGGCGGGGGTTCATGGCCGGGGCCAGAACCAGGGGTCCCTTGAACGCCAGGGCCTGGGCCGAGAGCATGTCGTCGGCGATGCCGTTCGCCAGCTTCCCGATGGTGTTGGCCGTGGCCGGGGCTATGCAGAAGACGTCGGCGTTCTGGGCGGGCTCGAGATGGCCGAAGACGTCGGCCGGGGCGGCCGATTCCCCGGGCCACATGCCGCCGTAAGCCGGGGCCGCGCCCAGGGCCTCGAAGAGCAGGGGCCGCACGAACTGCTGCGCGGCGCTCGTCAACGTGACGCCGACGCTGCACCCGGCTGAAAGGAACAACCGGAGCAATTCCGGTGATTTGCACGCGGCGACAGAGCCGCAAACCCCGAGTTGGACGCGCTTGCCCGAAAAGTTGCTGAAGAACGGCTGCACGCTCATGGGCTACTGGCTCAGGGTGCGATCCTGGACCCCGCCCGCGGAGCCTCCGGATGTTTTGACGCCGGAACCGGAAGAGGACGGAGCGGAGCGGGGCGACTGCTGCGCGCCGGAGCGCGCGGTCGTCTCGGGCGTGCCCTTGATGACCACGGCCTGGATCTCGACCTTGGTGTTGAAGGCCTCGTCCCGGACCTTGATGGTGCAGCGCTTTCCGGGCTTCTCGAAGATCAGTTCGGAGTTCTTGCCCTTGAGGGAGTAGACGTTCTTCCAGCCGTCCTTGGACATGTTCTCGATGAAGAAGTTGACCAGGCTCAGGGGCTCGATGCGGCCGGAGAAGACCTGGAACCCGACTTTGAAGGAGTCGGCCTCCAGCACCGTGGAGTCCTTGATGTCGTATTTGAGATCCTTGTGGATCAGGATGTCGTCGAAGTCGTAGTAGTAATGGACCTCTTCGTACTGGCCTTCGCTGGCTCCGCCCCCCGCGGACGTATTGCCGGAATTGGACGACTTCGCCGTACAGGCCGCAAGGCCCACGAGCAGCAGCAGCACGCAAAGCCGCAGCAGGGTGTTTCGCATCACCTGTTTCCTCCTTGTCTCTCGCTCGGGCTTGGGATAAGCGGGGGCGCGCCAAGGCGCTCTGCATGCCGCCCGCCGGGCTTCATATCCTTGGGGTCATAGCGTAGCTTGGGGCAAAGCGCAACGAAGCAAGGACCTGCACATGACGGCGGACATGGATCACGATCTCGACAGCTATGGATTCGATCTCCCCGAAGAGCTGATCGCGCAGCATCCTGCCGGACGGCGCGATGCGTCGCGCCTTATGGTCCTGGACCGCGCGGGCGAGGGCGAACGCATCCTCGACTTCACGGACCTGCCCGGGCTGCTGCCCGAGGGCGCGCTGCTGGTGGCCAACAATTCCCGCGTGGCCCCCGCCCGGGTGCCGGGCGCCCGGGTCAGCGGCGGGCGGGTGGAGATGCTTCTGCTCACCCCTCCCCCCCTCCTCGTCCCGGCCCCGGACGCGTTGCCCGGCCGATCCGCCGCGGACGCCGAGGTCCTGCTGCGCGCCTCGAAACGCCTGCGCGTCGGGGAAGAGATCGGCTTCGGCCCGGAGCTGACCGCGCGCATCCTGGCCCAGGGGGAGTTCGGCCGCCACGACGTGCGCCTTTCCTGGCAAGGCGGGCCAGACTCCCTGCCGAAACTGCTCGACCGTCTCGGCAGACTGCCGCTGCCGCCCTACATCCAGCGCGCGCCGGAGGCCGAGGACCTGGAGCGCTACCAGACCATCTACGCCGATCCGGCCAAGGCGGGCTCCGTGGCCGCGCCCACGGCGGGCCTGCACTTCACCCCGGAGGTGCGGGCGGCGCTTGCCCGGCGGGGCATCGAATGGGCCGAGGCGACGCTCTACGTGGGCTACGGCACCTTCAGCCCGGTGCGCTGCGCGGACATCCGCGAGCACCGCATGCACCGCGAATGGATCGAGATTCCCGAGGCCACGGCGGAGGCCGTGGGCAGGGCGCGGCGCGAAGGGCGGCCGGTGACGGCCGTGGGCACCACGGCGGTGCGCGCCCTGGAAGGCGCGTTCGCCCGTCTGGGCGAGGTCGCGCCCTTTGCCGGGACCACGGAGATCTTCATCCGGCCCGGCTTCTCCTTCCAGGTGGTGCGACACATGCTCACGAATTTCCATCTCCCTTTATCTTCTCTGATAATCATGGTATCAGCGTTCGCAGGACGACATCGCGTCAGGGCCGCGTACGACCGGGCCGTGGGGGAGAGGCTGCGCTTCTTCTCGTACGGCGACGCCATGCTCATCCTCTAAGCCCCGTCCGGGGCAATTCGTTTCAGGGGAGCCGGAAATGTCCCGCATCGTGATTCGCGAGGAACGCTGCAAAGGCTGTCTCCTCTGCACCACGGCCTGTCCCAAGGGCCTGATCGTGCAGTCGGAGCGATTCAACAAAATGGGGTACAAAGTCGCCGAGGTGCCGGAGGGCAGGATGGCGGAGTGCACGGCATGCGCCTCCTGCGCCAAGCTCTGCCCCGACTGCTGCATCACGGTGTACAAGTCCGAAAAGCCCGCTGCCAAAGGCAAGGCCGCGGGCGGCAAGAAGGAGAAGAAGTGATGGCCGGGCGCATCTTCCTCAAGGGCAACGAAGCCATTGCCCACGGCGCGCTGGCCGCGGGCTGCAAGTGCTTCTTCGGCTACCCCATCACCCCGCAGAACGACATCCCCGAGTTCATGTCCTCGGCCATCTGCAAGGCGGGCGGCCAGTTCGTGCAGGCCGAGAGCGAGGTGGCCGCGGCCAACATGCTGCTCGGCGCGGCGGCCGCGGGCGTGCGCGCCATGACCTCGTCCTCCTCGCCGGGCATGTCCCTGAAGCAGGAGGCCATCTCGTACATGGCCGGCTCGGACCTGCCCGGAGTCATCGTGAACATCAACCGCGGCGGGCCGGGCCTGGGCGACATCGGCCCCTCGCAGGGCGACTACTTCCAGTCCGTGAAGGGCGGCGGCCACGGTGACTACCGCACCCTGGTCCTGGCCCCGGCCACCTGCCAGGAGGCCTACGACCTGACCAGGCTGGCCTTCGACCTAGCCTACACATACCGCAACCCGGTGCTCATCCTGGGCGACGCCATCCTGGGCCAGATGAAGGAGCCCGTGACCCCGGCCAAGCCCCGCAAGGAAAATCCCAAGGAGGCGCAGGACTGGTGCCTGACCGGGGCCAAGGGCAGGCCCACGCGGCTGCTCAAGTCCCTGTTCCTCGACGACGGGGCTCTGGCCGGACAGAATCTGCGCCTGAAGGCCAAGTACGAGAAGATGAAGGCCGAGATTCGCTACGAGGCCTTCGCCTGCGACGACGCGGAACTGGTGGTCGTGGCCTTCGGCACCATCGGCCGCATCGCCAAGAGCGCCGTCCGCGCCCTGCGCGCCAAGGGCAGGAAGGTCGGCCTCTTCCGCCCCATCACCCTCTTCCCCTTCCCCAGCGCGGCGCTGGCCGCCCTGGCGGCGAAGGGCAAACGCTTTTTGACCATCGAGCACAACCTCGGCCAGATGGTGGAGGACGTGCGCCTTGCGGTCCTGCCCGCCGCGGACAGCGACTTTTTCAGCGTGCTGCCGGGCAACATGCCCATCCCCGACGACTTCGAAAAGCCCATCCTGGCCAGCCTCAAGGGCGCGGCCAAGAAGACCGGCGCCCCGGGCAAGGCCACGAAAAAAGCCGCCAAACCCACTCCCGCCAAGGCGGCAGCCGCGACGAAGAAGACGCCCGCCGCCGCGAAAATCCGGGGCAAGGCCGCGCCGACCGCGAAAAAGCCCGCGGCCAAAGGGAAGAAGGGGTAAGCCATGAGCGAAAAGATCGTCTTCCAAAAACCCGAGAGCGTCTACGACCGGGCGACGCACTACTGCCCCGGCTGCCACCACGGCACCATCCACCGCCTGGTGGGCGAGATCCTGGACGAGATGAAACTGCGCGAAAAGACCATCCTGGTCAGCTCCATCGGCTGCTCCGTGTTCCTCTACAACTACCTTGAGGTCGACGCCGTGGAGGCCCCGCACGGCCGCGCCCCGGCCGTGGCCACGGGCGTGAAGCGGGCGCGCATGGACAAGTTCGTCTTCACCTACCAGGGCGACGGCGACCTCGCCTCCATCGGCATGGCCGAGATCATGCACGCGGCCAACCGCGGGGAGCGCATCTCCGTGGTCTTCGTGAACAACACGGTCTACGGCATGACCGGCGGCCAGATGGCCCCCACCACCATGGAGGGCCAGAAGACCACCACCTGCCCCTCGGGCCGCTGCCCCGAATCGCACGGCCTGCCCATCCGCATGGCCGAAATCATCGCCTCGCTCGGCGGCGTGGCCTTCTGCGCGCGCACGGCCGTGGATACGGTGAAGAACCTGAACCAGACCAAGAAGGCCATCCGCCGCGCCTTCGAGGTGCAGACCGCGGGCACGGGCTTCGGCTTCGTGGAGGTGCTCTCCACCTGCCCGACCAACTGGCGCATGACGCCGCTGAAGGCCAACGAGCGCATCGCCGCGGAGATGATTCCCTACTTCCCTCTGGGCGTGTTCAAGGATGCCGACGCGGAGGTGTGCGCCTAATGTACCAGGACGTCATCATTGCCGGATTCGGCGGCCAGGGAGTGCTCCTCATCGGCAACCTGCTGGCCTATGCGGGCATGCACGCCGGACTCAACGTCACCTACATCCCGGTCTACGGCGTGGAGATGCGCGGTGGCACGGCGAACTGCACCGTGGTCCTCTCCAGCGAGGAGATCGGCTCGCCCATCATCCATTCCCCCCGGAGCACAATCGTGCTCAACCGGCCCTCGTTGGACAAGTTCCAGCCGCGGCTGCGGGACGGCGGCGTGCAGGTGGTCAACACCTCGCTCATCGATCCGTCCCTGATCGAGAAGAAACGGGTGCGCACCGTGGCCCTGCCCTGCAACGACATCGCCGACAAGCTGGGCAACCCCAGGCTCGTGAACATGGTCTCGCTGGGGGCCTATGTCCAGGCCACGGGCTGCCTGCCGCTGACCACGGTGGAGAAAAGCCTCACCGAGGTCATCTCCAGCCACTACAGCCACCTCATCCCCAAGAACGTGGAGGCGCTGCGCGCGGGCGCGAGCGAAGCGGCGAAGGCGAAGTAGCCTGCCCCCCGCGGGCGGCCCCGCTCGATGCGCATTGTGCGGGCTCCGCACCCTGCCGACCGGCAGGGTGCGGAGCCCGCAAGCGTTTCGGGAGGACGCGCGGATTGGGCCGCCAGCGCCCCCTGGCTGCGCCGACCGGGGCGCAGGGGCCACGGGCAGGGGCGCACCGCAAAACCGCCGCAGACGGCAAAACCGGGCCGCACGGCTCGCACACCGGGTCCAGAGCGCTCTGCCCCGGTCCGCCGGGGGCAGATGGAATTGACTGCCGCCGGCATGCCTCTGTAGTGGAAGGCGACCCGCACGAGAACGCGCCACGCCGCAAGCCCGGAGAGTCCGCATGCTGAACAACTTCTTCGCGACCCGCCTGCTGGGGATCATCGGCCATCCGCTCCGGCATTCCCTCAGCCCCATGCTGCACAACGCCATGTGCGATGCGCTGGGCGTGGACGCGGTCTACCTGCCCTGGCCCATGCCCCAGGACCGGCTCGACGCCTTCATGCAGGCGGTGCGCACGCTCCCCATCCACGGCTGCAGCGTGACCATCCCGCACAAGGAAGCGGTCATGCCCCTGTGCGACAGACTCACCGCGCGGGCGCGCGACGTCGGGGCCGTGAACACTCTCTATTGGGAGGACGGCGCGCTGGTCGGCGAGAACACCGACGTCACGGGCTTCATAGCGCCGCTCGCGGCGCTGGGCGGGCGCATCGGGGCGGCCCTCGTCCTGGGCGCGGGCGGAGCGGCCCGGGCCGCCGTGGCCGGGCTGCAACGCCTCGGCGTCCCCCGCATCGGCGTGGCCAACCGCACCGCGGCCCGGAGCGCGGACATCTGCCGGGACCTCGGCGGCGAGGCCCTGTCCTGGGAGGCGCGCTTCGCCTGGGGCGCGGAACTGGTGGTCAACACCACGCCCCTCGGCATGGCCGGGTCGAACGTCCATGAATCCCCCTGGGAGGCGTCCGCGTTCGCGCCGGGAATGCTCGCCTACGACATGGTCTACAACCCCCTGCAGACCCGCTTCCTGGCGCAGGCCGAGGCCGCGGGCTGCCGCACCGTCAGCGGCCTGGAGATGTTCGTGCAGCAGGCTGCGGCGCAGTTCCGCCTCTGGACCGGCCTGGAGATGGATATCGCCCTGGCCAGACGGCTCTGCTCCCAGGCCCTGGCGCACGGCTGACCTCCCACGCCGACAGGTCGCCGCCCGCCGCGCGAAATACCAATCGGTGCCCAGTATAGCACACATATAGTCATACAAAAAGATCATTATAAAAGGGCTGCACGGCGAGAAGCCATGCAGCCCTTTTCGTTTTTCTTCGTTTACTCAGCTATATCAACAGCTTAAAATCAAAAATCCTTCCGGGAGCGCACACTCCGACGCTCGCGTCCTATTCAAGGCGTATCCGTATCTCCTGTCCGGGCTGGAGGACCGCGTCACGGTCGAGGTTGTTGTACCCGAGGATGGTCTTGGGATCGACCTTGTAGCGCCTGGCGATGTTCCAGATGGTATCGCCGGACTGCACGCGGTGCGTGACGTCCTTGAGCGCGCTCCGGGCCTTGGTCTGCTGCGCCCGGGTCTCGGCCTCGCCGACCGCCGGGATGTACAGCTTCTGGCCCACGCGGAGATCCTTGCCGGTCTTCATGCCGTTGGAGGCCAGCAGGGTGTCCACGCTGACCTCGTAGCGGCGGGCGATGCTCCATACGGAATCGCCGGATTTGACGGTGTAGTTGGCGCGCTTGGCGGCCAGGGAGCGGGTCTTGGCGGCCTTGCCGTCGCTTTCGGCCGCGGCGGATCTGGCCTCGGCCTGGGCGGTCCGCGTGCCGCTGGGGGCGGCCACGGTGGCGTCGTTGCGGGACTGGGCCGGGATCATGATTTCCTGGCCTGGCTGCAGGGTCGAGGCGGCCAACTCGGCGTTGATCTTGCGCAGCACCGGGATGGGGACTTCGTGGCGGCGCGAAATGGACCACCAGGAGTCGCCGGAGCGCACCTCGTACTTGGCGTAGCCCGCAAAGGGCCGGGATTCGGGCTTGCCCAGGTAGGCCATGGCGTACGGCGCTTTCGCAGCGGGCAGGCGGATCGAGGACTCGTATTCCGGCGGGCTCACGGTACGCCGGAAAGCCGGGTTCAGCTCCTCGAAATCCTCCCAGGAGAGCCCGCAGGTCTTGGACAGGGCCATGAGATCGGTCCCGCCCTTGACCTTGACCTCCTGCAGGCCCGGATCGGCGTTCCAGTCGATGGGCGCGAAGCCGAGCGTGTCGAGGTTGCGCACGATCTTGCAGATGGCCAGAATCTTGGGCACATAATGCCGGGTTTCGGCCTTCAGGGCGTCGCCCGCCTTGCAGATCTCGTAGTAGTCGCTGCTGCCCGTCTTCTGGATCACGCGGCTGATCTTGCCCTCTCCGGCGTTGTACGCGGCCAGGGCCAGATACCAGTCGCCGAACATCTCGTAGAGGCGGGTCAGATAATCGACAGCGGCCACCGTGGCCTTGTAGGGATCGCGGCGCTCGTCGATCCACCAGTCCACCTTCAGGCCGTTCTTGCGCGCGGTGAAGGGCATGAACTGCCACATGCCCACGGCGCCGGCCCTGGAAACGGCCCAGTTGTTGAAGCCGGACTCGGCGAAAGGCAGGAAGATCAGGTCCTCGGGCAGGCCCCGTTCACGGATGACCTGCCGGATGTAGGGCAGATAGGGGGCGGCGTCCGCCAGCCACTTCTCGAAGGCCGCGCGGCCGCGCATGGGCTGCCCGTTCTCGTCCCTGGCGGTGTACAGCTTGAAATACTTGATGAACTCTTCGGTCTCGCGCTGGTCCAGGTCGAACCTGATGTCCGACTCGGACCCCAGGGCGCGTTCCTGGTCGGCCGTGAGCGCACCCTTGGCCGCTTCGGCCTCGTCGCCTTCGCTCAACTCGATGCTCGCGGGGCTGCGCTCCTGCTTCTGGGCCTTGGGGAAGGACGCAGGCGTCTGGCGCATGTTTGCGGAACATGCGGAGAGAAACAGGGCGAGACAGAGAAACGTGATGCACTTCAAGCTGTTGGACAGCTTGCGGTTGGTTGCGGTCTTTCGTGTAACAATCTGCATGCGCTGGCGTTTTCCCGTCAGTGTCGGTGTCGAATCGTCAGGCAACCGGTGAAATCGCGAAGGAGAGCGTCAGCGGAAATCGGTCGCGTCAGAACAAGTTGCCTATCCCTAGCCTAATTTCGTATCCAGGGCAACCCGCGCCGAAACGCGGCAAGCTTCCTGAATATGCAACGAACGGAGCGTACAGTGGCCGAAAAGCAGGAAACCGGAAGCGAGGAACTCGTCGTGGCCGGCCGCCATCCGGTGGCCGAGGTGCTCGCCGCCCATCCCGAGCGGGTGGAGTCGGTGCTCGTGCAGAAAGGGCTGAAGGACGCAGCCACGGACCGTATCCTCGACGCCTGCCGCGTCGCGGGCGTGCGCTACCGCCTAGCCGGGCGCGAGGAGCTGGACCGGCTCTGGCGCGGCGTCCACCAGGGCGTCGTCGCCCTGATCGTCCCACTCGACTTCAAGACCCTGGACGACGTCCTGGCCGGGCTGCACGACGCCCCCCTGCCGCTCATCGTGGCCCTGGACCAGGTCCAGGATCCGCGCAACGTCGGCGCCCTGGTGCGCAGCCTGCACGCCTTCGGCGCAGCCGGGCTGGTGCTGCCCAAGCACGGCTCCTCGCGCCTGGGCGCAGGCGCCTGGAAGTCCTCGGCCGGAGCCCTGGCGCATTTCCCCGTGGCCCGCGTCACCAACCTCGCCCAGAGCCTCGACCGGCTGGAGAACGAGGGGCTGCCCATCTACTGCGCGGAGGCCGGGCCGGGCGCGCAAAGCCTCTATGCCGCGCGGCTGCACCTGCCCGCCGTGCTCGTGCTGGGCAACGAGGAAAACGGCGTGCGCCAGGGGGTGGCCAAACGCTGCGGCGTGAAGCTCATGATCCCCATGCCGGGCGGCTTCGATTCGCTCAACGTGGCCCAGGCGGGCGCGGTCATCGCCTCGCACTTCGCCGCGGCGCGCCAAGCGCCCCGCGGCTGACGCCGAGCCGTCTCCCGCCCGCCTCACCGGATGTAATTGGGCAGGTTGATGAAAACTTCGCGCGTGTAGTTGATCATCTTGTCCATGATCCAGGGAAAGGCCAGCAGCAGGGCCACGAAGATGGAGAGAATCTTGGGCACGAAGGTCAGGGTCATCTCCTGGATCTGGGTGGCGGCCTGCAGCACGGAGACCACCACGCCCACGGCCAGGCCCACGCCGAGCATGGGCAGGGAGATGAGCAGAGTCAGTTCGATGGCCTGCTTGGCGAAGCCGATGACGAATTCGGGCGTCATGCCGGTGATCTCCTATGCGAAGCTGTTGACGATGGAGCCGACCAGCAGGTTCCAGCCGTCGACCATGACGAAGAGCAGTATCTTGAAGGGCAGCGAGATCATGACCGGCGGCAGCATCATCATGCCCATGGCCAGCAGGATGCTGGAGACCACCATGTCCAGGATCAGGAAGGGGATGTAGATCATGAAGCCGATGGTGAAGCCGGTCTTGAGTTCGGAGATGACGTAGCCCGCGATGAGCATCATGGTGGGCACGCCGTCCTTGTTTTCGGGCCTTTCCATGCGGGTCACGGAGTAGAAGATGGAAAGGTCCTTCTCGCGCGTGTGCTTGAAGAGGAATTCGCGCAGGGGCTGCTCGGCGCGGTGCAGCGCCTCGGTGAATCCGATGGTCTGGTTCATGTAGGGCTGCAGCGCCTGCTCGTTGATCTGCTTGCCCACGGGCAGCATGATCACGAAGGTGATGAACATGGCCAGGCTGGCCAGGATCTGGTTGGGCGGCATGGCCGGGGTGCCCATGGCCTGGCGCAGGAAGTGGAAGACGATGATGATCCGGGTGAAGGACGTCACCGTCAACAGGATGGCGGGGGCCAGGGAAAGCACGGTGAGCAGGAAGAGAATCTCCAGCAGCAGGGAGACCTTCTCCGGCTCGCTCTGGCCCGCGGCCAGATTCATGGTCAGGGACGGGATATTCTGGGCAAAAGCCGATCCCGCAAGGGCCAGCAGCAGGATGGCGCTAAGGCTTGCCGTCGCCAGGAGAGCCGGCCGCGTCCATGGCCTTCTCGAATGACTGCGTTCCGTCGCGGTCTGGTTCATCTTCCGCCTCGTGCAAGAGAGTGATGCTCTGGTCGGTGACCCCGAGCACCAGCCTCTTATTCAAGAAGCGGACCACCACGAGACTGCGGCGCGGCCCGAGCGCCAACTGCCCCTCCAGTTTGAGCGCGGAACCGCGCGGGCCGCCGAACACGGCGCGCGGCCCGAAGCGCCTGAGCAGCCAGAACCCCGCGTAGAGCACGCCGAGGAGCAGCGCCAGGGACCCGACCACGTTCAGGATGTCCGGCAGGCCGGGCCCCGTGGTCGCGGGCAGGGCGAGGGCGGCGGTGGCGTTATCCAAGCTGCTTCACCCGCTCGATGGGGCTGATGATGTCCGTCAGGCGCACGCCGAATTTCTCGTTGATGACCACGGCCTCGCCGCGCGCCACCAGCTTGCCGTTGACGTAGATTTCCAGGGGTTCGCCCGCCAGCTTGTTGAGCTCCACCACCGAGCCCTGGCCGAGCTGCAGAAGCTCGTTGATCAGCAGCTTGGTGCGGCCCAGTTCTGCCGAGACCTCCAGCGGGATGTCCAGGATGAAATCCAGGTCGCGCTTGGTGGTCTCCTGGCGGGGCGCCTTGGCGTCCTGCGTCAAATCCTTGAACTCGGCCGTGCGGCTCTTGGAGGAGAGGTAGTCCTGTTCCTTCTCCTTCTTGAGGCCCGTCTCCTCCTGGTCGGCCAGGGCCGCCGCCCACTCGTCGGCAAGGGCGCCGTCGCCCCCGCCGCCGTCTCCGGACGGCTCGGGTTCCTCCGTGGCAAGGGCCTGGGCCCACTCTTCGGCGAGCTTGTCCTGATCAATGTCGTCTGGAGCCATTTCAGCACCTCTCGTCTTGGGCCGCGGCCGGGCCGCGGCCGGGCCGCCCTATTGCACGACCATTTCCGTGAAAAACACCCGGAGCACCTTGGGGCCGCCAAGGACCTGATTCAGCCGCTCCACGATCTGCTTCTTGAGCAGAATCTTGCTCTCGATGGTGGACAGTTCCTGGAACGACTTGCTCGACAGCAGCAGGATCACCGCGTCGCGGATCTTGGACTCACTGCTCTTGAGTTCGGCCGCGGCCTTCTCGTCCGAGACCTCGACGTCCATGCTCAGCTTGAGGTAGCGCCGTCCCAGCGGGTCGGCGAGGTTGACCACGAAGGTGGGCAGGGTCACGAGATCCTTGTAGCCCTTGACCTCGCTCGGCGCGGGCGGGGCGTCGCCGCTCTCCTTGGCCGAGGCCTGCTCTCCGGACGCCTCCTTGGGCGCGGCGAAGAACTTCAGGTAGGCGAAGTAGCCGCCTCCGCCCAGGGCCAGGATCACCGCCGCGAGGATGATCCATTTGATCATGCCGAGCCGTTTCTTTTTCGGCGCGTCCTGCGATTGTTCGTCAGCCACGTCGTGTCTCCCGTTCAGGAATAGCTGCCCAGAGGCTGCTGGGTTTTGACGAGAATTTCAACCCGTCTGTTTTTCGCGTGGTCCTCGCCCTGCTCCGGGACCAACGGCATGTTGGGGCCGTAGGCCGAGACGGAGAAGAGCATGGGATCGAGCCGCTGCGAGAGCAGGTAGCGGAGCACCGACTGCGCCCGTTCGGCGGAAAGCAGGAAATTCTGGTCCGATTCCCCGCCCACCATGTCCGTATGCCCCGAGACGTTCACCGGCACGTTGAGCAGCGTGATCAGGTGCGCCACCTGGGCGAGGACGCTCTCGGCCGCCGGGCCGAGCTGGGAGCTGCCCGTCTCGAAGAGCAGCTTGTCCGTCAGCACCAGGGCCACGCCTTCGGGCCGTTCCAGGATCTGCAGGTTCTCCTCCAGGGTCTTGCGGTCGATCTCCGCGGGCAGGACCTCGTCCGGAAAGAGCAGATCCTTGATCCTGTCCTTGTTCAGCAGGACGTCCTGCGGCCGCTCCATGAGTTCGATGATCATGCGGATGCGGCTGGGCACCTTGCCCGCTCCCCGCGAGGTCAGGAAGCCGATGTCCTTGCTGAACACGCTGACGCGGGTGAGAAAGCTCTGGTCCATTGACGCCATAGTGAGCAAGAGCACGAAAAAAGTCAAAAGCAGGGTGATCATGTCGCCGAAGGTCACGAGCCAGCCCTGGCCCGGCCCGCCCGACTTCTTCCGTTCCCTGCGGGCCATCTAGCGGCCCTCCGCGGCGCTGCCGTTCGTGGCGTTGCCATCCGGCCCGTCCACACGGAAGACGAACCCGCCCACGCGGTATTCGTCCGTGCTCTTCTCCTCCTGCACGGCCCCGGCCACCGCGGGTTCGAGTTCCCGGCTGCGCTTGTCCAGCACGAGGTCCACGCGCCGGTTCATCCTGCGGCCGTCCTCTGTGTCCGTGGGAAAGCGCGGGTGAAAACGGCCGAAGGCCTCGACGCGCAGCTTGTCCGCGGGCATGCCCATGTCCAGCAGACGGCGGTAGACCGCCAGGCTGCGGCCGAGCGAGATGCGCCAGGAAGGGTCCACCAGGGTCTGGGACTGCCCTGGCTTGTAGGCCTCGCCCAGTTCGTCGCGCAGGGTCGAGGTGTGGCCCGCCACCAGGAGCGGCCACTGCACCTGGCGCAGGACCGGAAAGACGGATTCGAGGAACTTCTGGCCACGCTCGGAAATCACCGTCTCGCCCGGGGCGAAGAGCACGTCCGCGCTGATGGAGACGATCTGCACGAAACGGCTTTCGGCGAAGCTGAGGTCCTCCGAAAGGTCCTCCCAGACCTGCTCCTTGAGATTCTCCAGATCCCCGATGTCCTCCAGCGGCCCCGGCTCCACGGAACGCCGCGTGTCGCGCTTGGTGAGCACGTCGTAGCTCTTGGTGCCCTCGCCGAAGGTGCCGATGATCGAGCCGATGGCCACGAGCTTGCGACGTTCGTCGATGACCGCCATGGCGTTGAGCATCACGAAAAAAGTCAGGAGCAGGGTCATCATGTCCGAAAAGGTCACGAGCCAGGCGGGAAGCTCCTCGCCCTTACTCGCGGATTTCTTCTTCCTGGCCATGACGCCGCCCCGCCGCCCCTGCCGCTACTTGGTCACCTGCCGCACCTTGGGCGGCAGGAAGCTGTTCAGCTTTTCCTCGATGATGCGCGGGTTCTCGCCCTTGGAGATGGCCAGGATGCCCTCCTTGATCAGGTCGCGCGTGAGGAGTTCCTCCTTGCTCCTGTTCTTGAGCTTGCCCGCCATGGGCAGGAAGACGAGGTTGGCCAGGATCGCGCCGTAGAACGTCGTGATCAGGGCCACGGCCATGGCCGGGCCGATGGTGCTCGGGTCGGACATGGACTGGAGCATCTGCACCAGGCCGATGACCGTGCCGATCATACCCATGGCCGGGGCGAACGCGCCCATGGTGGCCACGATCTCCGCGCCCGTCTCGTGGCGCTGCTCCAGGTACGAAACCTCGGTGTCGAGGATGTTCTCGATGGTCGCGGGCTCAAGGCCGTCCACCGTGAGTTGCAGCCCCTTGCGCAGATAGTCGTCGTCGATTTCCTTGAGCATGGGCTCCAGCGACAGGATGCCTTCGCGGCGGGCCCGGTTGGCGTAGTCCATGAATCGGGTGATGATCTCCGAGGGGTTCTCCCCCTGCGTGAAAACCGTCTTCTTGATCACGCCCACCACGGCCAGGACCTGGGCCAGGGGATAGTTCACCAGCGTGCAGCCGATGGTCCCGCCGAAAACGATGAGGGCCGACGGAACGTCGACAAAGACGAAGATCGACGAGCCGACCATGATGCCGGACACGACGAGGCCGAACGACAGGACCAGACCGATGATGGTCGCCAAATCCATAGCAACCGTACTCCTTGGGGCGGTTCCATCCCACCCGTCCGAGGCTGCGCCCTAGCCGGGCCGCCTCCCGAAAATCCTCGTCCCCACGCGCACCAGGGTGGCGCCCTCCTCCACGGCCTGGACGAAATCGTTCGTCATGCCCATGGAAAGTTCCGGCAGGCTCACGCCCAGGCGGATCGAAAGGCTGTCCCGAAGTTCCCGCAAGCCTCTGAACCAGGGCCGGACCGCCTCGGCATCCTCGTCCCAGGGCGGCATGAGCATCAGCCCACGCAGCCGAAGGCCCGGCAGGGCCAGCACCGCCTCGGCAAGGCACTGAGCGTCGTCCGCGCAGGCGCCGCGCTTCTGGACCTCGCCCCCGAGGTTGACCTGGACGAGCACGTCCTGGACCGCACCCCGGGCTGTCGCCCTTTTATGCAAGGCCTGGGCCAAGTTGGGCGAATCGACGGAATGGACCAGGTGGAACGCCCCGGCCACGAACTTCGCCTTGTTGCTCTGCAGGCCGCCGAGGAAGTGCCAGCGAATGCCGGAAATATCGAACAACGCCGACTGCTTGCCTAGCGCTTCCTGCACGTAGCTCTCGCCGAAATCGCGCTGCCCGGCCGCGGCCAGGACGCGCACGGCCTCTGCCGGGTGCGTCTTGGAGACGGCCACCAGACGCACGTCGTCCGCTTGACGCCCGGCCCGCGCCGCAGCCCGGGCGATCTCCTCCTTGACCTCGGCCAACCGCCCGGCCAGACCGGCCGGATCGATCCCTTCCATGCGCTCCATTCCCGCAGCCGCCCCGCTTCATCCTGCTCTGCGCATACAACAGGCATGCGCCGTCAACAACCGTTCACTCCCCGAATCCCAGGCCGCGCAGGAAGCCGGGGTCCTCGGTCCAGCCCTCGCGCACCTTGACCCACATCTCCAGGTGGACCTTCATCCCGGTCAGCTCCTCGATCTCCATCCTGGATTCGGTGCCGATGCGCTTGAGCCGTTCGCCCTGCCTGCCGATGATGATGCCCTTGTGGTTGTCCCGCGCCGTCCAGATCAGGGCGTTGACCCGCAGCAGGTTCCCCTCTTCCTCCCAGCGCTCGATCTCCACCGCCGTCTGGTAGGGCAGCTCCTGCGACAACTCCAGGAAGAGCTTCTCGCGCACGATCTCGGAGACCAGGAAGCGCAGGGGGACCGTGGAGAGCTGGTCCTCCGGGAACAGGGGCGGGCCTTCGGGCAGCAGGGCGAGCAGGCGGTCCAAAAAGACCTCGACGCCCTCGCCCGTGGCTGCGCTGAGGGGGAATATCTCCGCGCCGGGCCAGACCTCGGCCGCGGCGGCCAGGACCTTGAGCAGATGGCGCTTGTCCCCCACCAGGTCGACCTTGTTGGCGGCCACGAGCAGCGGCCGGCCGGCCGTCTTCAACGGCTCGGCCAGCGGGGCCATCTCCTTGTCGAAGAGGCCCGGCTTCTTGGCGTAGAGCGAGGCGTCGAGCACCGCGGCCAGGACGTCGGCCTGGGCCAGGGCGTCCCATGCGGCCTGGAGCAGGAACTTGTTCATCCTGCCGCGCAGCCGGTGCACGCCGGGCGTGTCCATGAAGACCACCTGGGCGTCTTCCGTGGTCCAGATGCCGCTGATGCGGTTGCGCGTCGTCTGGGGTTTGGGCGTGACGATGGCCAGCTTCTCCCCCAGCACCCTGTTCATGAGCGTGCTCTTGCCCGCGTTGGGCGGCCCCATCAGGGCCACCGTGCCGAATCTGTGCTCCATGGTCCTCTCCTGCGATATGCCGGACCGAAGCGCGAATGCGCCGCTCCCTTCCGTACGCAAGGCTACACGGCAAACGCCCCGGCGTCACCATCGGCCATGCCCCTTGCCATGTCGGGAAAGCGTGTCTATAGCTGCGCTCGACATGGCCAAAAATCTCATCATCGTCGAGTCGCCCGCCAAGGTCCGCACCATCAAGAAATTCCTGGGCAGGGATTTTGCCGTGGAAGCCTCCGTGGGCCACGTGCGCGACCTGCCCTCCAAGGACCTGGGGGTGGACGAGGACAACTTCGAGCCCAAATACCAGATCATCCCGGGCAAACAGAAGGTCGTCAGCCGCCTGCGCGAGGCGGCCGAAAAGGCGGAGAACATTTTCCTGGCCCCGGACCCGGACCGCGAGGGCGAGGCCATTGCCTGGCACGTGGCGCACCTGCTGCTCGACGCCGGACAGAAGGGGAAGAAAGGCGCGCCCGAAAAGAAGGTCTCCCGCATCCAGTTCAACGAAATCACGGCCAAGGCCGTGCGCGAGGCTTTGGAGCATCCCCGGGAACTGGACGGGAATCTCTTCGCGTCCCAGCAGGCTCGCCGCATCCTCGACCGCCTGGTGGGCTACAAGCTGTCCCCCCTGCTCTGGAAGAAGGTCAAGCGCGGCATATCCGCGGGTCGCGTGCAGTCCGTGGCCCTGCGCCTGATCGTGGACCGCGAGCGCGAACGCCAGGCCTTCACGCCGGTGGAATACTGGCCGTTCCGCGCCGAGCTGGCGGCCCTGACGCCCCCGCCCTTCACCGCCGACCTGTGGAAGGTCGACGGCAAGCCCGCCGAGATCGGCTCGGCCGCGGCCGCGGCCGACGTCGAGGCCCGCCTGAAGGGCACGCCCTTCGTGGTCGCCGAGGTCACGGAGAAGGAGCGCAGGCGTGAGCCCGCGCCGCCGTTCATCACCTCCACCCTGCAGCAGGAGGCCAACCGCCGCCTGGGCTATTCGGCCAAGAAGACCATGGGCGCGGCCCAGAAGCTTTACGAGGGCGTGGAGTTGGGCGACCGGGGCATCACCGCCCTGATCACCTACATGCGCACGGACTCGGTGCGCATCGCCGACGAGGCGCGCGAGGCCGCGCGCAATTTCATCACCCAGCGCCTGGGACCCGAGTACCTGCCCGAAAAGCCGCGCGTCCACAAGACCAAGGCCGGAGCCCAGGACGCTCACGAAGCCGTGCGGCCCGTGGACGTGAACATCACGCCCGAGGAACTCAGGAGCCATCTCCCGGCCGACCTCTTCAAACTCTACCGCCTCATCTGGCAACGCTTCGTGGCCTCGCAGATGGCCCCGGCCCGCTTCTGGGACACACAGGTCACGGCCGAGGCCGCGGGCACGCTCTGGAAGGCCAAGGGCGAGCGGCTGCTCTTCCCGGGCTGGCTCAAGGTCTGGGGCCGCGACGAGGACGAAGGCGAAGACGTCTCCGGCACCCTGCCCAAGCTGGAAAAGGGCATGGCCCTCGCCGTGAACGCCCTCCACAAGGAACAGAAGTTCACCCAGCCGCCCCCGCGCTACACCGAAGCCTCGCTGGTCAAGGAACTGGAAGAGAAGGGCATCGGCAGGCCTTCGACCTACGCCGCGATCATCTCCACTCTGCTCGACCGCGACTACGTGCGCCAGGAAGACAAGAAATTCGTTCCCTCGGAACTGGGCGCCACGGTTTCGGACATGCTCAGCGAACACTTCACCGCGCTCATGGACGTGGGCTTCACCGCGCGCATGGAGGAGAAGCTCGACGAGGTGGCCGAAGGCAAGCAGGACTGGGTGGCCCTGCTGAAGGACTTCACCGGCGACTTCTACCCCACCCTGGACAAGGCCCAGACCGGCATGGCCGGACTCAAGGGCAGCGGCAAGGAGTCGGGCATCGCCTGCGAACTGTGCGGCAAGCCGCTGGTCATCAGGTTCGGCAAGAACGGCGAATTCCTGGGCTGCTCGGGCTACCCCGAATGCAAGAACGTCAAGGATTTCGTGCGCAACGCCCAGGGCGAGATCGAGATCCAGGCCCGCTCCGAGGAGGTCTCGCAGGTCGTGGGGGCCTGCCCGGAATGCGGCAAGGACATGGTGGTCAAGAAGTCGCGCACCGGCTCCCGCTTCATCGCCTGCTCGGGCTATCCGGCCTGCTCCAATGCCCGCCCCTTCTCCACCGGCGTGGCCTGCCCACGCGAAGGTTGCCCGGGCGAACTGGTGGAGAAGAGTTCCAAGCGCGGCAAGGTTTTCTACTCCTGCAACCAGTACCCCAAATGCGACTACGCCCTCTGGGACTGGCCCGTGGCCGAGCCCTGCCCCGAATGCGGCTCCCCCCTCCTGGTGCGCAAGACCACGCGCGCCAAGGGCGAGGTCGTCGCCTGTCCGAACCCCAAGTGCCGCTACACCCGCGCTCCGGCCGAAGGCACGGAGCCGGAACAGGACTAGCCCCCTCCGCGCCGAATGCGGCCTTTTCCATTGACTCTTCCCTGGTCCTGGATTTAAACGTCATTCAGGATGCACAATCAGCCTCCCGGGCCTCCCTCCTGCGCCCGCGCGCCGGCAAGGCGCGCAGGATGTCCGCCGGTTCCGGTCCGGGACGCGAGGGAAGCGGCATGAGCGGTTCCGCCCCGGGCACACACGAAAAGAGGAAGAAGATGCGGGTCCTGCTGGTCGAAGACGAAAAGATCATTGCCCTCTTCTACAAGAAGATCCTCACCGTCTCCGGCGTGGAGGTGCGCCTGGCGCACACCGGCGAGGACGCCCTGGCCCAGGTGGACAGCGACCCCGATCTCGACCTCCTGGTCCTGGATATCAACCTCGAAGGCGGCCTGGACGGCATCGAGACCTGTCGGCGCATCCACCGCAAGCACAGCATCCCGGTGCTCTACGTGACCGCCTATTCCGATACCGAGACGCGCGAGCGCGCCGCCCGCACCTCCCCCTGCGGCTACCTGGTCAAGCCAGTGGACGCGGCCGAACTGCGCGAGGCCGTGCTCAGCCGCCATCCCGGCTGCCGCCGCGACCACTAGTCCCGCGTCCTGCCTGTTCCGGAGAAATCCTTCCCGATCTGCCGGAAAAGTTCGTAGAGGAAGAAGACCGGCATATCCCGGCCGCCGTAGGAGAGCTTTTCTATGAGCGCCACGGTGTTGCCGCGCGGGGTGGTGGTGCGCCGCACCCGCACCCGGTGCCGTCGTTCCCGGGGCTGGCCCGGGTCCTCGGTCATGCACAGGGTCCAGCACTTCTCGCCGTCCCGGCTCCAGCCCGTGGCCACGTTGCGTTTCTTGCCCGCGCCCTGATCGATGAGCCCGAGAAAATCCGCCAGGCTGAAATGTTTGCGGGGGTTTGCCGAAACCCCGAGAAATTCTCCCTTTTCCGAACGGAAGACCAGGGGGAGCATGAGGAATTCCTCCTCCGGCCCCACGGCCTCGGCCAGCCGGGCGAGACGGTCGGCCAGATCGTCTTGCGCGGTCCGGATGCGGGCCAGTTCGGCCCCCAGCGCATCGCGGCCCGCTCCCGCCCTGTCCTGCCCGCCCTCCAGGGCGGCGAGCCGGGCGGCCATCATTTCCGAGGTTCGGCGCAGGTCGAGCAGCTCGCCGCGCAGGGAGGCCGCCTCCTTCGCCAACACCTCCAGCACGGCCGCGCCCTCCTTCCAGGCCCGGCGCTCCCGCCAGAGGATGCCCACGGTGTCGCGCACCATGCCGAACTCGCGCCGCATCTCCTCCAGAACCGCAAGACGCGCCTCGGCCTCGTCCCCCTCCTCCGCCGTCCGCTCCTCCCGCTGTTCGCGCGGCCCTGTCCGCAGCGCGAAGCGGCGCACATCGGCCACGGCCTGCAGCCTGGCGGCGATCTCCGGGGCGGGCAGCCCCTCGCGGTAGCAGGAGGAGATGAGGGAAAGCAGGGGCGAGTCGTCCCCGGCGTACCTGACGGTGCGGCCGGACGGACGGCAGGCGAAGAACTCCTCGAAAAGACGGACGTAGCGGCGGGCCGTGTTCTCGGCCACCCCGGCCCTGTCCGCCAGTTCGGCGATGGTCAGGAAATCCTCGGCCATGCCCTGTTCACTGCCGTTCCGGGCAGAAGCTGTCAAGCAGGCCCGAAAGGCGCTGCCGGGCCTAGCCTTGGCGGCAGGCAAGGGGCATGCGCCAGCCCGTGCCGAAGGCCCGCTGCGTGACCTTGAGGCCTGGCGCGGCCTGACGGCGCTTGAACTCGGCGATCTGCACCAGCCGCACCACCCGGGCCACAGTGGCGGAATCGAAGCCCCGCGCCTCGATCTCGGCCGCGGACAGGGCCTCCTCCACGTGCAGGGCGAGAATGGCGTCGAGCACGTCGTAGGGCGGCAGGCTGTCCTGGTCGGTTTGGCCGGGCCTGAGTTCGGCCGAAGGGGCCTTGTCCAGGATCGCCGCGGGGATGGGGTCGCCGCAGCGTTCGTTGATGCGCCGCGCCAGGGCGTAGACCATGGTCTTGGGCACGTCCGAGATGACGGCGAGGCCGCCGGACATGTCGCCGTAGATGGTGCAGTACCCCACGGCCAATTCGGATTTGTTGCCCGTGGTCAGGAGCAGGGAGCGGTACTTGTTGGACAGCGCCATGAGCAGGTTGCCGCGGATGCGCGCCTGCACGTTCTCCTCGGTGACGTCCGGCGCGAGCCCCCGGAAGGGCTCGGCCAGCACCTCGCCGAAGGCGCGCATGACGCCCTCGATGGGCAGGGTCATGGTCCGGACGCCCAGCCGCCGGGCCAGTTCCTGCGAATCGTCGAGGCTGCCGCGGCTGGAGTACGGCGAGGGCATGCAGACCCCGAGCACGTTGTCCGGCCCCAGGGCCTGGACGGCCAGGACGGCGGTCAGGGCCGAATCGATGCCGCCCGAAAGGCCGAGCAGAGCCGACGTGAAGCAGGTTTTGGCCGCGTAATCGCGAATGCCCGCCACCAGACCGCGGTGGACCTCCTCCAGGCCGTCCAAGGAAGGTTCGGCGATGGTCCCCGAGCAGGGCTCGGTGTCCACCAGCAGCACGTCCTCGGCAAAGGCCCGGGCGCGGGCGATGATGGCCCCGTCCGGGGCCGCGGCGCAGGAACGGCCGTCGAAGAGCAGGTCGTCGTTGCCGCCGCTCTGGTTGGCGTAGAGCACGGGCACGCCGTACTTGCGGGCGATGGCGCAGAGCATGTCCTCGCGCACGGCGTGCTTGCCTTGGGAAAAGGGCGAGGCCGAGAGGTTGAGGATGGCATGCACGCCTCCCCTGCCCAATTCCTCCAGCGGGTCCTGCTCGTAGAGCGGCCTCCGCCAGTAGTCCGCGTCGTTCCAGATGTCCTCGCAGACGGTCACGGCCAGCCTGCGGCCGTCGAGTTCGAGAATCTTGTTCCCGCAGAAAGGTTCGAAGTAGCGGGCCTCGTCGAAGACATCGTAGGTCGGCAGGAGGGTCTTGCCGAAGGAGCGTTCCACAACGCCCCCCCGGAGCAGCAGGGCGACGTTGCGCAGCGCCTTGCCCCGGGCGGACGGGCTGGGCTCCACGCTGCCCAGGAGCACAGGAGGACAATCCGCCAGCCGGGCGGCCAGGGACGCGGCCTCGCTGCCTGCCCGGCGCACGAAATCCGCAAATAACAGCAAGTCCCTCGGGGGATACCCCGTGACCGCCATCTCCGTGGTCAGGCAGAGATCCGCCCCCTGGGCCGCGGCCTGCCGCACGGCGCTCTCCACGCGGGCGCAGTTGCCCGCAAGATCGCCCACCACGGGATTGAGCTGCAGAAGTGCGATGCGCATGCCCGCCATGTACGCCAAGCCCGTTCCGACCGCAACGCGACCCGCCGTTTCCGTTGACAGCGCTGCCCGGCCGGTCCATGATTGAAAATGGGAGAAACGAATGGATACGGACGCCTACCGGAATCTCGTCCTGGCCGACATGGCGCGGCGCTATCCCGAACGCGACCCCGCCGGGGTGCGCATCGTCACCGACACCTCGGACTTCTACCGCCTCAACTCCGGGGATGTGGTCGTGCTCGACGCGGAGCACCGCTACGTCATGGGCAACAACACCCGCGAGGGCCGCTTCGGCCTGGACGACGAGGTCAAGTATTGGGTCAAGCGGGCCACGGACCTGACCACAGGGGAGCGCCGCATTATCAAGCTGGCCTTTTTCGAGCACTTCGACAACACCATCGGCGGCATCAAGTTCGAATGCTTCCGCAGTCCGCGCAAGGAGGCCCGCATCCTCGAACTGGTCCGGGGCCATCCCCATTTCATGCAGGGCATCACCCTGCCTGACGCGGCGGGCAACCTGGTGCGCGTGCTGGAGGTCATCCCGGGCAAAAGCCTGCCCGGCACGGTGCAGGAACTGGAGTGCGGCCACGAAACCTATTTTTACGAGCACTTCCCCCGCTTTCTCGACGGCTACATCGACTGCGTGCGGGCCATCGCCCTGCTCCACGAGCACGGCGAGAAGCACGGCGACGTGCGGCGCGACCACATCCTGGTGGACGCGAACACCGGGCGCTTCCGCTGGATCGATTTCGACTACAACTTCGTGCACGGCGAGAACATCTACAGTCTGGACGTCTTCGGCCTGGGCAACGTGATCGTCTACCTGGCGGGCAAGGGCGACATCCTCACCGGCGACCTCAAGCGCGACCGGCCGGACATCCTGGACACCCTGTACTGGGAGGACCTCTCCCTGGTCTGGGGCAACCGCGTGGCCAACGTGGGCAAGGTCTATCCCTACATCCCCCAGTCCCTGAACCGCATCCTCCTGCAGTTCTCCAACCACGCCACGCTGACCTACGAGCACGCCGGGCAGATGCTGGGCGATCTCGAAGCCGTGCGCGCCGATCTTGCGAGGTGACCCATGCGCCAATCCCTCTCCGCCTTCCAAAAGACCGTGCTGGTGGCCGTGGACGGCTCCCCCAACTCCCGCCGGGCAGTGGGCCACGTGGCCGGGGTGCTCTCCTGCGCGCGGGAGTTCCGCATCCACCTGCTGCACGTCATCGCCGAGCCCGATCCGGACTATTTCGACGACAAGCCCGCCCGGCGTCTGGAATGGATGGCGGCGCAGCGCCGGGAGGCCGAGGGCTACCTGGACGAATACCGGGCCTTTCTGGTCGATGCCGGGCACCCGGCCGGGCTGGTGGAGACGGAGATCAAGGAGATGGATTGTCCGTCCGTGGCGCAGTGCATCCTGGCCGAGCGCGAGCGGCTGGGCGCGGGCATCATCGTGCTCGGCCGCCAGGGCCGCGGGGCGCGGGAGGAGCTGCTTTTGGGCAGCGTGTCCAAGCGCGTGGTGCATCACGCGCACGACTGCGCCATCTGGGTGGTGACCTGACGGCCTGCCCGGCTACGGGGCGGCCTTTGCGGGCCTGCCGAGCGCGTCCAGCTCCCTGTTCAGGCGTTCGAGCAGAAGCGCGGAGGAGCGGAGCAGCTCCTGCAGATTGCTGATCGCGGCCTCGCGCGCGGCCTTGCCCAGGCGCTCGGCGTCGGCCCGGACCCCGCCCTCCAGCACCGCCAGGGTTTGACGCACGGCCTCCATGAGCAGCCGCACCTGCTCCCGCAGCTCCTCCAGTTCGCGGCCCAGGCGTTCGCCAAGCAGATCCGAGGCCGTGCGCAGTTCAGCCATCTGGACGCGCAGTTCCTCCTGCGAAGCCTTGAGGCCCTCCATCTGCGGGTCCTGGCGCGCGGCGCAGCCTCCGGCCAGCCAGCAGACGACAACGCCCGCCGCAAGGACGGAGCGGATCGCGGGGCGCATGCGGGACCTCCTTTCATGACGTTGCGCCTCCGCCGCACGACGCGGCCGAGACGGACGGATATCCGTTTCTAGGCCCTTTCCGCCAAGCGTGTCAAAGAACCGGGCGAAGACGGCAGTAATAATTGCATGCCCAGACGGGAGAGCTTATACATAGCATCCTGGCCGCGCAACGGCGGCGACCCGAGCACACCAGCCGGAGGTGAGCATGGCCCGCATACTGGTCGTCGACGACGATCCCTTCATCCGTTCCGCCCATCTGCGCAACCTGCAGCGCCTGGGTTACGACGTGCTCGACGTCGAGGACGGCCGCTCGGCCATCGGCCTGCTCTTGGACGCCGCCCCGGACCGCCCGGCGCATGCCGTGCTTTTGGACTACATGCTTCCGGGCATGGACGGTCTGGCCACCTTCGCCGCCCTGCGCGACGCCCTGGGCGAGGACTGCCCGCCGGTGATCATGATCACCGGCCAGGGCAGCACGCACCTGGCCGTGGAATTCATGAAGGCGGGCGGCGCGGACTTCATGGAAAAGCCCGTCACCGACTACGCCATCCTGGACATCCGCGTGCAGCGGGCCATGGAGAACGCCCGCACGGAGCGCATGCGGCGCGAGGATGTGGTGGCGCGCAAGGCGGCCCAGGCCTCGGATCGCCTCAAGGACGAATTCCTCGCCCTGGCGGCGCGGGAGCTGCGCGATCCCCTGCGCGGCATCATGGCGTCGGCGGCCTGCCTCTCCGGCAAGGCGCACGGCGGCGAGTGCGCCGACCCGGACGACGCGCTTCGCCTGGCCGCAAGCATCAGCGACGTGGCCAGGGTGGTGGACGACCTGCTGGAGCTGACCGAGTTGGACAGCCTCGCGCCCATCGTGCTCATGCCGACGGACCTGTGCAGCGTGCTCAGCGGCATCGAGCCCGTTGCCCGGCAGGCCGCCGAGGGCAGGCGGCTCGCCCTGCGCTGGTCGGTCCCGCCGGACATCCCCAGGATCATGGCCAACCCGGCCAAGCTGGGCGAGGTCGTGCGCAAGCTGTTGGACAACGCGGTCAAGTTCACGGACGAGGGTTTCGTGGAGTTGCGCGCGGAAAGCGACGGCGCGGACGTGCTCCTCTCGGTGCGCGACACGGGCCTGGGCATCGCGCCCGGCGACCAGAAACGGATCTTCGGCCGCTTCTCCAAGCTCGATCCGGGCCGGGCCACTCCCGGCGCGGGCGTCGGCCTGTACATCGCCAAACGGCTGTGCGAGCGCATGAACGTCCCGCTGCGCCTGGAAAGCACGCCTGGGCGGGGCTCGATCTTCTTCCTCAGCCTGCCCGTGGGCGGTTAGCCCCGACTACGTCCCGTCCGCGGACACGCCCCAGGCCGCCAGCATGCGGCGCATCCCCTCGTGGTGCGAACCGCGCCAGTAGATCCTGCCGCAGGCGGGGCAGCGATGAAACTCGTCATAGTAGAGCCTGGTCCTCGGCTCCAGGCGCGGCAACACCTCCGCCTTGGCCACGGGCCGTAGCGGCTCGTTGCAGCGCAGACAACGGCTGAAAAGGGCGAAGGGGCCGGCAAGGCCGTAGAGGCGCAGCACCTCGCCAAGCTGCTCCCTGGGCTCGTTGCTGCGGATGAGCCTGCCGTGGGCCACGACCTTGCGCCTGAGCAGCCGCCGGTCCCGCGTCAGCAGGACGCGCCCTTCGGCAGCGGCCCGCTGCGCCACGTCGGCATCGGCCTCGTCCCCGGCCCGGACGCAGTCCTGGCCGAGCAGCCTGAGCAGCGCGGCCAGCCTGCCCACGTTGACGTCGGCCAGGAAGGCGAGCCGGGACAGGGGCGGCCGCAGGACATGGGGCAGGGTCGGATCCAGGGGCGGCGTGGGGGGGAGGAAATCCACGCTGCTCCCGCCCGCGAGGGGAAGGCCGAAACCGACCGGCGCGCCGTCCGCCACTATGCCGTCTATCTCGGTGTGGGGCACGCCGCAGGCCTCGGCCACGTCCTTGAGCGAGGCGGCGCGGTCCGCGGGATAACGCACCCGGCCCGGTCCGAGGGCCGGACCGGCGGACCGGCGCACGAGTCCGGCGAGGTCCCCGTGGAAACGAAGCAGGGCGTGCATGGCCGCACCTCCGTAACAGGATATGGAGCACGCCGCGCACAACCCGTCAACCCCCGACGTCTCCTAGGCGTCTCCCCTGCACGTCGTTCAGAGGATTTTCGCAACCCCTTTTCATTCCCAGACAATTATGCCAGAAACGAACATACGGGGAGGTTCGATGGAGGCAGCGCCTCCATGGCCTGTTGCGCCTGAAAACCCCCCGACCCCATCGTGATTGAAACGATCCTGGCACGGTCCGGGGCTGTCGGAATGCGCGAACAACGGAGCCAGTTGCAGGGAACGGTGCAGGGCCTGCGGGCGTTCCTGCTGAATCCCCCCCCGGAGCGGATGTGGCCCGAACTGCAGCGCCTGGCCGGGAACTTCGCGGGCGAGGCGCCGCAAGGGCCGACCGGAGAGGGATTCCACCAGGCCTGCGCCGAGGCCGCGCTGGCGCTCTACAGCCTCGCCGACGCGGCCCTGGGCCGGACCGAGCCCGATACCGGGCTGGCCCTGACCTGCCTGCGCTCCCTGCCCCGCATGGGACCGTTGGGCCGCGTCCTGACCATCGCCCTGGTCGAGCGCGACGTCCTGCCCTTCGACGACGTGGCCTCCATCCTGGCCGAATTGCCGGAGCTGGAGCGCCGCCTGCTCTTCAACCGCCTGCTCCTCTCCCCGTGGCGGCAGAGCCGCGACATGCGCGACTTCGCCCTGGACGTCCTGACCATGCTCAAGGACGGCAACCCGGTGGACGGGGCCAAGCTGCTCAAGCACCTCTCCGGAATGACGCCCCGGCCCGCCTTTGCCGTGCGCGAGGCGCTGCTCGACGGCTCCCTGGGCCAGCACCTGCTGCGCCTGGCCGCGGCCGACAGCCTCTCCCACGAACTGCTGGACATGGCCCCCCACCTCTCGGCCCTGGAGAGCCAGACCCTGGCCGAACGGCTGGCCAGACTGGCGGACAAGGCCGACTCCACCTCCGACGCGGCCCGCATCCTCGACGCCGTGGCCGGACTCGGCCCCCAGCCCGGCAAGGAACTGTCCCGGGCCCTGGCCCAGCTTCTCAGCCGGGACGACCACGGCGTCATCCTGCCCGCCTTGGAGGCCCTGCTGCGCCTGGGCATGCAGGGCATCGGCCGGGTCATGGGCACGCTCTACGCCAAGCGTCCGACCCTCAAAAAAGCCCTCGTCGCCCGCCTGCCCCTCCTTCCGTCCCGCGAACTGCGGGCCTTCCTGGAGGCCGTGCCGCCGCGCGAACGGACCGCGGTCTTCCTGCTCTGCTTCCTCCTGCTCGGCCGGGTGGACCCCACGAACATGGAGCGCTGCCTCTCGGCCGTGGTCGGCGGAGATCCCGTGGGCGGCCCCATGAACGAACTGCTCGGCCACGTGGCCCAGACCGCCCACCGCGCGCCCGAGGAACCCGAAGGCCACGCGCCCTCCATGGTCCTCGACGCCCCCTCCCCGGGCAAGGGAAAGAAGGCCGCGCCCGCCCCGAATCGCGGGCCGAAATCCTTCAACCTCAAGAAGGACAGCCCCTCGCGCTTCTCCGCCAAGGGCCTGCACGTCATCGACTCCTCCTTCGAGGAAACCTCCTTCTTCATGGCCGACTTCACCCAGGCCACCCTGGAGCGCTGCGCCTTCTCGGGCTGCCGCTTCAGCCACTGCGTCCTCGATCTTGCGGTGATCAAGGACTCGGTCTTCACGGGCTGCTCCTTCGAACACTGCTCCCTGCGCAGCGCCCGTTTCTTCCGCACCGGCCTGACGGACTGCGTGCTCACCGGCTGCGTCCTGGTCCAGTGCGGCCTGAAGGACTGCGCCCTGACCGCGCTGGACATCGGTCCCGGCGTGATGAGCGGCGCGGTCCTGAGCGGCGGCGCGCTCCTCACCTGCCGCTTCCGCGGCCTGGATCTTTCCGGGACGGACTGGAACCGGCTGCGCTGCGAAGGGCTGGAATTCGACGACTGCATTTTCGCGCACGCCCGCCTCGCGGCCATGACCGTGCGCAGCGCCCGCCTCGCGGCCTGCACCTTCGAGGCCTGCGCCGCGGAAGGGCTGGACAGCGACGATCCGACCCTGGGCGAACTCGCCGACCACACTCTGCTCGTCAGGCTGCGCGAAGCCGCGCCGGATCTGGAGAACGGCCGCCTGCCCGGCAACCTGGGCAAGGACGCGCTCAGACTCGCGGCCCAGGCCGTGGACGAATGGTTCCGGGTGGCGGAACGCAAGAAGATGTGCCGCCCCTTCATCGCCAACAACGAGCGCCGCCTCTCCTGGGGCAAGGCCAAGATGGGGCGCGCGGCTTCGGAGTTCTTCGACCTCGTGCCCCTGCTCCTGCACACCGACTTCTTCGACCACGAAACCGGGCTCTATCCCGTGGCCCCGCCCTGCCGCCTGGCCGCCTACCAGCCCACCTACTCGGCCCTGGAGGCGGCCCGCAAATACTACCCCTCGGCCGCCCTGCCCCAGCCCCATGCCGAGGCCGTGCCCATCGAGGCCATCTACACCATCGGCAGCCTGGGAACCATCGCCCAGTCCGAGGACTCGGACATCGACTACTGGCTCTGCTGCAAGCTGGACGAACTGGCCGAGCAGGACATCGAGGGACTGCAGCAGAAGTGCGAGCTGATCCAGGAGTGGGCGGACCAGGAATTCGGACTGGAAGTCTACTTCTTCCTCATGGACGAGAAGAGCGTGCGCGACAACAAGTTCGGCGCTTCGGGCGGCGAATCCTCGGGCACGGCCCAGGCCCTGATGCTCAAGGAGGAATTCTACCGCACCGCGGTCTACGTGGCGGGCAAGAAACCCCTCTGGTGGCTGGTGGGGCCGGGAGCGGGACAGGGGGACTACGACGCGGCCATGCGCCGCCTGGTCGCGGGCGACGCCGCGGACCGCTTCATCGACCTCGGCCACGTTCCCCAGATACCGCGCGAGGAATTCTTCGGGGCCTCGCTGTGGCAGATCGTCAAGGCCATCAAGAGCCCGTTCAAGTCGATCATGAAATTCGGCCTGCTGGAAAAGTACATTTCGCAGACCGAAATGGGCGGCTTCCTGCTCTGCGACCGGGTCAAGGCCAACATCCTCGCCGGCCTTCAGGAGCTGTGGCACATCGACCCCTACGTCCTCCTCTTCCTGGAGGTCGCGGAATTCTACGCCTCTCGCGGCGACAAGGAGACCGTGGAGCTGATCAGGATGAGCTTCTTCCTGAAGGCCAAGATCACGCGCGAGGCCGCGGGCGTGGCCGTGCCCAGCCGTCCGGAGGAGAAGTCCATCCGCATGCTCTTCGCGAAGAGCATGGGCGAGGAGGCGCTCGCCCGCAAGGACCCCGGCGTCGCGGACGAGTGGAACCTGGCCCGGATCATCGACGTGGGGGCCAAGGTCAACCAGTTCGTGCTCAACACCTACCTGCGCGTGCGCGACCAGCAGAAGGGCGACGCCAAGGTGGCCATCGACCCGCGCGACATGACCAAGCTCGGCCGCAAGATCTTCTCGGTCTTCGCCCCGCGTAAGTACAAGATAGACCGGCTCAGCTTCGTGAAGATGGACAAGAAGGTTCTGAACCAGATAGCCTTCTCGGCGGTCAAGCCCAAGAAGGGAGACGCCTACGTCCAGATCCAGGGCGGCCAGTTCGACACGCGCACCCGGCTCATGGAGATGCTCGAACTCAAGCGCTCGCCGGACCTGTGCTGGCTCGTGGCCTGGATCGAGGCCAACAAGATCTGGTTCCCGGAGTTGACCATCAAGACGGACTTCACCGTCTCGCCGGTCATCGTCAAGGACATCGAGGAGCTGATCAAGGCCCTAGGCGACTTCTTTCCCCACCACGAGACCTTCGAGACGGACATCTCCGAAAGCCTGAACCCGGAACGGGTGCTCAGGGCCTTCTTCGTGCTCAACCTCACGATGCCGCGCGAAACCGCCGCCATCCGCCAGGCCTCCCTCATCTACTCCACCAACTGGGGCGAAATGTTCTGCCAGACCGTGGCCGTGAACGACGAAACGATCATCACGGACCCGCACGGCTTCCTCGCCCGCCATGTGGAGCAGGACTGCTCCCGCGCGCCGCTCATGGGCTCCTTCACGCCCGACCGCGCCGCCTGCCCCGGCATCCGCCTCGCCAAGCCCGGCATCCCCGGCAACGGCGCTCCCGGGGAAACCCCGCCCGGCGACGACGTCGCTGCTTCGGCCTGAACGCGCGAAAAAGGCCTCAGGCTCCCCGGCCTCCTGATTTCCCCCGCGACCGGCGACGACGCACCGACAGGGCTAGACCTCCTTCAACGTGTAGTCCCGCGTCCCGGTCCCGATGCGTTCGGCGTAGTCGAGGCCCAGGCCCTTGGGCATCTTGGGGCTGAGGGCGAGCATCTTGTCCTCGCCGGGCGCGATGCCCTTGGGCAGCTTGCTGGGATACAGGGCCGGGGCGGCGTTGACGAGGTCCAGGGAAGCTTGGTCGATGGCCACGGGGTCGGTGGAGGCCAGCACGCCGATGTCCGGGCAGATGGGCGCGTCGGAGAAGCCCATGCAGTCGCATTCCGGAGTCACGGAAATCACGTAGTTGAGGTAGACGGCCGGACGCTTGAGGTTGCTGACCACGGCCAGGGCGTATTCCATCATGCGCTCGATGAATTTGCCGTGCTCCAGGCTCCAGTCCACGTCCACGGCCTTGAACGCGCAGGAGTGGAAGCAGGCGCCGCAACCGATGCAGCGCTCGCGGTCGATGAAAATACGCTCGTTCAGGTCGAGCCTGAGCGCCCCGGGCGCGCAGACCTTGACGCATTCGCCGCAGCCCTTGCACTTTTCCGGGTCCACGCGGGGTCCCATGACGCAGTGCTGGTGCATCTTGCCCCGGCGCGTGGCGCAGCCCATGGCTAGGTTCTTGAGCGCGCCGCCGAATCCCGCGGCGATGTGGCCCTTGACGTGGGAGAGCACGACCATGGAGTCGGCCTCCAAGATGTCCGCGGCGAGGAAGGCCTCGGTGACGTGCCTGCCGTTCACCGGCACGATCCGCTCGTGGGTGGAGCGCAGTCCGTCGGCCATGACCACGGGTGCGCCGAGCACGGCCGGGTCGAAGCCGTGGGCGCGGGCCAGCAGGGAATGGGCCACGGCGTTGCCGCGCTGGCCCACGTAGAGGGTCGAGGTGTCGGTGAGGAAGGGCGCGGCCCCGAGGTCGCGCAGCAGGGCGAGGACAGGGCGCACCTGCAGGGGCTGGATGTGGCCCGTGACCCCGGCCTCGCCGAAGTGCATCTTCACGGCCGTGAGGTCGCCCTTGGCGACGCGCTCGGCGATGCCCGCCTTCTTGAGCAGGCGGGTGATGCGAGTCTCGTAGGGAGCCTTGAGGGTGGAGCGCAGGTTCCAGAACCAGACGGTGGCGGCCATGGCGTTCTCCGTGCCCTGGACCGCGAAAGGCCGGACCGGGCTCAGGCGTGATGGGTGTCGAAGTATCCGCTGACCGAACCGGAATAAAGGATTCTGGGCGCGGTGGCAAAGGCCGCGCGCACCAGGTCGCGGATGGCGGGCTCGTGGCCGCGGGCGTGGCCGCGTTCGGATTCGCGGATCTGGACCACGGCACGGCCGTCCGCGTGCAGGCGCAGGCGAAAATCACGCAGCCCCATGTCCTCCAAGGCCTCCTCGGTCCTGGCCAGCTTGGCCAGGAGGCCCGTGGTCACGGTCAGGCCGTAGTCCAGGCGGGTGAAGAGGCAGGGCCGGGAGGGCTGCTCGGGATCGGCCAGACCGAGGTCGCGGGCCAGACGGCGCAGTTCCGTTTTTTCCAGGCCGCCCGCGGCCCAGGGGCTGACCACGCCCAGCTCCCGCAGGGCGCGAAGCCCCGGCCTGAAGGAGGTGAGGTCCGAGGCCTGCGTGCCCTCGGCCACGACCGGCAGCCCGCGCTCGCGGGCCAGCCGCACCACGGCGCGGAACATGGCGCCCTTGCAGGCGTAGCAGCGTTCCCTGGAGTTGTTCAGGACCTCGGGCCGGGTCAGGGGATCGACCTCCACGGTCTCGAAAGGCCGCTGCTGCGCGGCCAGCCAGGAGACGGCCCGGACCGAGTCGCGCATGGGCACGTGCGGACCCGCCACGTGCGCCGCCAGGAAAGGCAACTCCCAGGACCAGAGCACGTGCGCCAAAAGCCGCGAGTCCAGACCTCCCGAGACCGCCACCACGCCGCCCACGGCCGCTTCCCGCGGCAGGGAGCGCCGGACGGCGTCGAGCTTGCGCCTCAGGGTCCTGTCCATGGCTAGAAGGCCGGTATCTGTTCCTGGGCCTCGGTGAGCAGGAATTCGCCCGACCTGATCCAGTCCTTCAGCTTCTCGGCGACCTCAAGGGCGATGACCCGACTGGAAAGGGGCACCGCGGCCACTTTTTCGCCGTTGACCGCAATCTCGCCGGAGAGCAGCTCGGCGTAGGTCGGCTGCGCCAGGACCCGCTTCACGCCGTTGGGATAGTCGTGTCCGTAGTCCACCACGGGCATGGAGATGTCGGCGTCCGAGACGCCCGTGAACCAAGCCATCTCCTCGTCGAGGATCGGAATGGGAATGCCCACGCCGAGCGAGAGCGAACTGCCGTAGCCGACGTAGCTCACGCCGCGCACGTACCGGGCGTCCATGCCCTTCATGTCGCCGCGCACCATGATGGTTCCCGAGGGATGCATGGGCAGGCCGCGCTCGTTGCGCTTGGGCCTGGGGTTGTGCTGGGTGCCCGCGCCCAGGACCCAGCCGACGCCTCCGCCGAGGAATATCTTGGTGCCCAGGCCGATGGTCCTGAAGAGGGGGTCGTTGAACAGGGGCGAAAGCTCGCCCGCGGTGGCGAAGTTGGCGTTGCGCATGTTGGGCTTGAGCGGGCCCATGTAGGTGTAGATGGTCCGCGAGGTCATGTTCACGGCCACGTTGTAGCTCTGGTAGCAGTTGCGCGGGTTGAGGAGCTGGGCGAAGGGCAGGTCCGCCAGGGTGACGTCCTTCTCCAGCTTCTTCTTGGGGTAGCAGTCCGTGCCGTAGGATTCGCACCACAGGCGCACGGCCTTGCCGCGCACCAGGTCCTCGATGACGTGGCCGCCGCCGTACTTGAAAGCTCCCGGGGCGATCTTGTTCAGGGGATCGTCCTTGCACAGCTCCGTGACCCCGAGGTAGGCGTCCACCGCGGCCAGCCCCGCATGGCAGGGAATGTTGTTGAGCCGCATCTTCTGGACCTTGATGACCGGCGGCTCCTGCCCGATGTTGAAGAGCATGCCCGAGGAGCACATGGGCGAGAAGGTGCCCGTGGTCACCACGTCCACCTCCCGGGCGGCCTTGGCCTTGCCCATGGAGCGGACGGCCTCGGCCATTTCCGAGGCGTTGAGCACCACCGCCTTGCCCTTGCGGATGCGCTCGTTGATTTCCTTGATCGTCTTCACGGTCTTTGCAGCGGACATATGCAGGCCCCCTGGAATCGCGCCCGATATTCCTACCTGGCGCGTAGGCTTTCAAAGGAGCCCATACTGTCCCAAAGCGCTGCTCTTGGCAACAGCCGGGTCTGGCAGCAACGCCTGGCCGAGGCGCTCGGGGGACCCGCGCGCCGGAGGCATACAACAACTGAACGCAAAGAGTTTTTCACCGTCCTGACAAGGCCTTGCGGGCAGCCCTGCGAAGACGACCGCCAGCGGCCTTTTTTCTTGGCTTAAGCCTTGATTTGCGCTATGAAAACGCCTGTGGGGAGGCGGGCGTGTACTGCGTGCCCGCCTCCTCCCGTTCCGGCAGGTGCCCGCATCGATCCACAATGAACAACAACGAGATTTCCCCCCTTTGAAGGACGCCCTGAGGAGCCATCTCGAACGCGCCTTTTCCGACCTTGAACTCAGGCGCTGGTTCGATCCCCTGAGTCTGGACTACCGGGATGAGGACAAGCGTCTGCAGGTCGTCTTCCCACACGCCTTCTTCTCCACCTGGTTCGCCCAGAACGTGCAGGGCCGCTTCGAGGAGCAACTCGCCGGATTTCTCGGCAACGGCTGCGTCGTCAGCTATCTGACCGGGGGCGACAACCGCCGCGCGGCCATTCCCGCGCCGGGAGAGGCCGCCCAGAAGTCCGTGGATTTCCCCTTCGGCCGGGAATTCAGCTTCGAGTCGTTCCTCTCCAACCAGAAAAACTATTTCCCTCTGGCCTCGGCGCGCGAGGTGGCCAAGCAGCAGTCCATCATCTTCAACCCGTTCATCGTCTGCGGCGAGAACGGCTCGGGCAAGACCCACCTACTGCGCTCCATCGCCAACGAGATCGCCAAGCGCCGCGGTGCGCAAGGCGTCTTTCTGGGCACGGTGGAGGACGTGGCCAACATCTTCGCCTCCCGTTTCGCGGGCGACGTGTTCAAGGCCAGGGAATACCTCACCGCCTTCGACGTGCTCTGCATCGACGACTTTCAGCTCATCCAGCACAACCATCCCCTGCAACAGGAACTGGTCGTCCTCTTCAACGCCTTCTACGACAACCGCAAGCAGATGGTCTTCGCCTGCTCGGACAAGCTGACCTCCTACGACTTCCTGCATCCGGCGCTCAAATCCCGGCTGGAGTGGGGCCTCATCGTGGGGCTCAAGGCCCCGGACCTGGACATCCGCGTCCAGTACATCCGCGGCCAGTGCCGCCAGAAGAAGATCAGCCTGGACAAGGAGCAGGTCCTGATGCTCGCCCAGCGCTTCCAGGACTTCCGCTTCCTGCAGGGCATCATGCTCAAGCTCTTCGCCTTCAAGGAGCTGGTCAACGCCACCATAGGGCCGAAAGATTTCGAACTCATCCTCTCCCACACCGAAGACGCGCCCCGGGCCACCCTCTCCCCGGACATCATCATCGAGACCGTGGCCGAACATTTCCGCATCGACGAAAAAGAGATAAAAGGAGCCAAGCGGCACCACGACATCGTCAGGGCGCGGCAAATAGCCATGTTCCTGTGCCGCGAGCTGCTCGGCTCCTCCTTTCCCTCCCTGGCCCGGGTATTCGGCGGCAAGGACCACTCCACGGTCCTTTACGCAGTGAATAAAGTCAAAAAAATGCAGAAGGTTAGCAAAGAAATGAAACAACTGTTGATAACTTTGAAACAACAGTGCCTAACCAGGGAGCAAACCTGAGCGACGGCCTGCGCGGTGTTCGTCCGGTTCCCGCGAGGTTCCCCCAATGTTCCGAAAAACATGAATAGAGACAGCGCGTTGCTCAAAATGCGAACAACAAGCCCCGGCTTATTAGAACAACAAGGAGATAGAAATATGTATCTGAAGGTTTTCCGCGACGACATCATCGAGGGTCTGCAGAAGTCTTCGAACATCATTCCCGCGAAGACCGGAGCGGCCTTCCTCAGAACCATCTGGCTGAAGGCCGATGGCGAGAGCCTGTCGATCATGTCCACGGATTCCAACCTGGAATTCTGCGGATCCTACGCCGCCCGGGTGGAGACCGCAGGCCTCGCGGGCGTCCAGGGCCGCTCCTTCTACGACCTGGTGCGCAAGCTGCCTCCGGGGGAGATCGCCATCAGAACCGACGAGGCAGGCTCGCATCTGCTCATCGAGCAGGGCAAGCGCAAGTATAAGCTGCCGACGAACGACCCGAGCTGGTTCCAGAAGTTTTCCGACTTCCCTGCCGTGGAATCCGTTGTCTGGTCGGGTGATTTTCTTTCCGAACTCATCGACAAGACCGCCTTCTGCATCTCGGACGAGGACACCATGGAGGCCATCGCCTGCCTCAACCTCACGCCGGGCACGGACAAGAACGGCGAGAAGCTCATCCGGGCCCAAGGCCTCAACGGACACCAGTTCTCCATGCTGGGGTTCCGCAACGAGGATCTGCACGGCATGCTTCCGCACGGCGGCATCCTGATCCAGAAGAAGTACCTGCTCGAACTGCGCAAGTGGCTGCCCGCCGGAGAGGTGGAATTGGCCTTGGGGGAGAAGCGCCTCTTCTTCCGCACCGGCGACAAGATCGAGACCTTCAGTCTGCCGCTCTCCTACTACCAATACCCGGACGTGGGGGGTTTTCTCGCCAAGGTCACGGCCGGAGGTTCCGCCACGCTCAAGGTGGACCGGCAGGAGTTCATGGACGCGCTGGACCGCATCATGATCTTCAACTCCGAAAACAACCGCTGCACCAACCTCTCCTTCGGAGGGACCGAGATGCAGCTCTTCTCCCAGGGTCAGGACGTGGGCACGGCCAACGAATCTCTGAACGTGGAGTTCACGGGTGAGCTGAAAAAAATTGCCTTCCCCACCCGCAACCTCATCGAGATATTGAGCCACTTCGCCTCCAAGCAGCTCTCCTTCGTGCTCACCGGCAACGAGGGACCCTGCGGCGTGAAGGGCGACGAGGACCCCGACTATCTGGTCATCATCATGCCCATGAAGATCGTCGAGGAGACTTACTACACCGAGGAAGACGCGTAAGGGATGAGTCAGGAAATGAGTCAGGAAATCAACAAATCCGCCTATACGGCCGACAGCATCCAGGTGCTGGAAGGCCTGGCTGCGGTGCGCAAGCGCCCGGCCATGTACATCGGCTCCACGGACGTGCGCGGCCTGCACCATCTTGTCTACGAGGTGGTGGACAACTCCATCGACGAGGCCATGGCCGGACATTGCGACCTGGTCAAGGTGGTTCTCCACCTGGACAACTCGGTCACCGTCTCGGACAACGGCCGCGGCATCCCCGTGGACCTGCATCCCAAGCTGGGGCGGCCCGCGGTGGAAGTGGTCATGACCAAACTGCACGCGGGCGGCAAGTTCGGCGACGGCGCCTACAAGGTCTCGGGCGGTCTGCACGGCGTGGGCGTGTCCTGCGTCAACGCCCTGTCCGAATACCTTGAGGTCAAGGTCAAGCGCGAGGGCAAGCGCTATTTCCAGCGCTACGAGCGCGGCGCGCCCGTGACCGACGTCATTCCCCAGGGAGAGGCCGAGGGCCGCGGCACCACGGTGCGTTTCAGGCCGGACGAAGAAATCTTCGAGACCAACCAGTTCATCCACGAGACCCTGCAGAAGCGCTTTCGCGAACTGGCCTATCTCAATTCCGGACTGACCATCGAGTTCACGGACGAACGTACCGGACAGACCGACAGCTTCCGTTTCGACGGCGGCATCAAGGAGTTCGTGGGGGACCTCAACGAGGGCGAAACGTCCATCCACCACATGCTTTACGGGCATGGGGAGCAGGACGGCGTCATCGTGGAGTTCGCGCTGCAGTACAACGCGGGCTACAAGGAAAACGTCCTGACCTTCGCCAACAACATCAGGACCAAGGAAGGCGGCACCCACCTGGTGGGCTTCAAGACCGCCTTCACCCGCGCCATCAACACCTACATCAAGAACGCGGATCTGCCCAAGAAGCTGAAGGAAACGGTCACCGGCGAGGATGTGCGCGAAGGCCAGACCGCCGTGATATCGGTCAAGCTGCCCCAGCCGCAGTTCGAGGGCCAGACCAAGACCAAGCTCGGCAACTCCGAGGTGGTGGGCGTGGTCTCCTCGCTGGTTTACGAGAAGATGACCACGTTTTTCGAGGAGAACCCGAACGACGCCAAGGCCATCGTCGAGAAGATAGTGGACGCGGCCCGGGCTCGCGAGGCGGCGCGCAAGGCGCGCGATCTGGTGCGGCGGAAAGGCGCGCTTTCCGACCATTCCCTGCCGGGCAAGCTGGCCGACTGCCAGTCCAAGAAGCCCGAGGAATCGGAGCTTTTCATCGTCGAGGGCGATTCGGCGGGCGGTTCGGCCAAGCAGGGCCGCGACCCCAAGTTCCAGGCCATCCTGCCCCTGCGCGGCAAGATCCTGAACGTGGAAAAGACGCGCTTCGACAAGATGCTCGGCAACAAGGAGATCAGGGCGCTGATCACGGCCATGGGCGCGGGGATCGGCGAGGACGACATGGACCTGGACAAGCTCAGGTATCACAAGATCGTGATCATGACCGACGCCGACGTGGACGGGGCGCACATCCGCACCCTGCTCCTGACCTTCTTCTTCCGCCAGTACGAAGGGCTCATCGGCCGCGGCAACCTGTTCATCGCGCAGCCGCCGCTCTACCGCGTGGCCAGGGGAAAGACCGAGCGCTACATCAAGGACGACGGGGAACTGCAGAAGTTCCTGCTCGGCAGCGTGGCCGGGGAAATCACGGTCACCGCGCCCTCGGGCCTGGAACTCAAGGGCGGGACCCTGACGCGCTATCTCGAGCGCATCGCCCAGATCAGGGGAAAGACGCAGGAGGCCGGGGCCTACGGCATCAGCGAGGATCTGATGCTGCGCATCCTGGAGCACGGCGAGAAGCTGGTTCCGGCAGCGTTCGATGCCGTGGACGGGGTTGAAACGGAAAGCGCGGCCGCCTTCCGGGAGCACGTCAGGGACGGCGGCTGGCGCTGCTGGACCGAGCGGCAGGACGACGGCATCGAGACGCGCCTGTTCGTGAGCTTCGAGAACGAGAGCGGCGCGTTCACGAAGCTGGGCGTGGAGTTCTTCAATTCCAAGCTCTACAAGCAGGCCAAGGACGTCTTCGACGAGTGCCGGTCGCAGGCCGGGGGCTTCGTCTTCACGGTGACGGACAAGGAAGACTCCTACGACGTGTCCGGACTCTTCGCGCTGCGCGAGCGGCTTCTGGACGAGGCCCACAAGGGCTTTTCCATCCAGCGCTACAAGGGTCTGGGCGAAATGAACCCGGAGCAGCTCTGGGAGACCACCATGAACCCCGAGAAGCGCACCATGCTGCGGGTCACGGTGGAGGACGCCATGGAGGCGGACGACATCTTCCAGAAGCTCATGGGCGACAAGGTCGAACCCCGCCGCGAATTCATCGAGCAGAACGCCCTGGCCGTGGCGGACCTGGACATCTAGCGGGGCCGCGCAGCAATCCGGCGGCCCTGTGAGGAGTTATACGTGAGTCAGATCAGCATCGAACAGGAAATCAAGAAATCGTACCTGGAGTATTCGCTCTCGGTCATCGTGGGACGCGCCATCCCGGACGTGCGCGACGGCCTCAAGCCCGTGCACCGGCGCATCCTCTACGCCATGCACGAACTCTCCAACTCCTGGAACCGGCCCTACAAGAAGTCCGCGCGCGTGGTCGGCGACGTCATCGGCAAGTACCACCCGCACGGCGATTCGGCGGTCTACGACGCCCTGGTCCGCATGGCCCAGGACTTCTCCATGCGCGACACCCTGGTGGACGGCCAGGGCAACTTCGGCTCCATCGACGGCGACGCCGCGGCCGCCATGCGGTACACCGAAGTGCGCATGTCCCGCCTCACGGCCGAGTTCCTGGCCGACATCGACAAGGAAACCGTGGGCTGGCGGCCCAACTACGACAACTCCCTGCAGGAGCCCGTGGTCCTGCCCACAAGGGTGCCGGGCCTGCTGCTCAACGGCTCCGCGGGCATCGCCGTGGGCATGGCCACCAACATCCCGCCGCACAACCTCGGCGAGCTGGTGGACGGCACCATCCATCTTCTGGACAACCCGGACTGCACCATCGGCGAGCTGTCCGCCCTGATCAAGGGGCCGGACTTTCCCACCGGGGCCTCCATCTACGGCGGCCAGGGCCTGGCCGACGCCTACGCCTCGGGCCGCGGCACCATCCGCATCCGGGGCACGGCCGAGATCGAGGAGACCAAATCCGGCCGCCAGTCCATCGTCATCCGGGAGATTCCCTACGCGCTGAACAAGTCGAGCCTGGTGGAGAAGATCGCCCAGCTGGTCAACGACCGCAAGATCGAGAACGTCTCGGACCTGCGCGACGAGTCCGACCGCAAGGGCATCCGCATCGTCCTCGACCTGAAAAAGGGCGCGGTGCCGGACATCATCATCAACCAGCTTTACAAGTACACGCCGCTGGAGTCCTCCTTCGGCATCAACATGATGGCCGTGGTGGACAACCGGCCCATGCTGCTGAACCTCAAGCAGATCCTGGAGTACTTCCTGCGCCACCGGCGCGAGGTCGTCATCCGGCGCACCCGCTTCGACCTGGACAAGGCCGAGAAGCGCGCCCACATCCTGGAGGGCCTGCGCATCGCCGTGGACAACATCGACGAGGTGGTGCAGCTCATCAAGACTTCGTCCGATCCGGGCGAGGCCAAGGCGCGGCTCATGGAGCGCTTCGGCCTCTCCGAGGTGCAGTCCCAGGCCATCCTGGACATGCGGCTGCAGCGCCTCACCGGCCTGGAGCACGAGAAGCTGCTTGAGGAGTACCGCGAACTGCTCAAGAAGATCGAGTACTTCAACTCGATCCTCAATTCCGACGAGGTGCTGAAGGGCGTCATCCGCGACGAGCTTGCCGAGATCAAACGGACCTTCGCCACGCCGCGCAAGTCCGTGCTCATCGAGCAGGATCCCTATTCCATCGACATCGAGGACCTCATCGCGGACGAGGACGTGGTGGTCACCCTGACCCGGCGCGGCTACGTCAAGCGCGTGCCTCTGGACAGCTACCAGCAGCAGCGCCGCGGCGGCAAGGGCATCGCGGGCACGGCCAACACCGAGGGCGACATGCTCCAGGCCCTGCTTACGACCTCCAACCACCAGCACCTGCTGCTCTTTACCAACCAGGGACGCATGCACCAGCTGAAGGTGCATCGCGTGCCCGAGGCCAGCCGCTACGCCAAGGGCGCGCACATCGCCAACCTGATCCCCCTGGAGAAGGACGAACACGTGGCCGCGGCCCTGTCCGTGCGCGAGTTCGCCGAGGACAAGTACTTCCTCTTCGTGACCCTGCGCGGCATGGTCAAACGCACCCTGGCCTCGCTCTACCGCAACGTGCGCGCCTCGGGCATCAAGGCCGTGCTCCTGCGCGAGGACGACGAACTGATCATGGTGCGCCAGATCGAGCACAACGACGAGGTCGTGCTCTGCACCCGCGAAGGCACGGCCATCCGCTTCTCGGTCACCGAGGTCAGGCCCATGGGCCGCACGGCCTCGGGCGTCAAGGGCATCGCCCTGCGCGGCAACGACATGGTCGTGGGCGCGGTGGTCGTGCCGCCGCAGAAGGAGGGCGAGCCCGACGAGACCTGGGGCCACATCCTGACCGTGGCCGAATCGGGCTACGGCAAGCGCACGGCCGTGGGGCACTATCGCCTGCAGTCGCGCGGCGGCAGAGGCGTGATCAACATGAAGGTCACGGCCAAGACCGGCCCGGTGCTGGGCGCTATCCTGGTGCAGGACGACGACCAGCTGGTGATGATGACCTCGGGAAACAAGGTCATCCGCATCGGCGTGAAGGACATCAGCGTGGTCGGCCGCGCCACCCAGGGCGTGCGTCTGGCTTCGCTGGACGGCGGCGCTCTGGTGGGCTTCGACCTGGTGCGCGAGGAAAACGGCGAGGATGCCGAATAGAGCGCCCGGGCGCACCCGGCTCCTCCAGGCGGCCCTGGCCGTCCTGCTCATCGGGCTTGGCCTGGGGTTCTTCCTCGGGGGCTACAACCGGCAGCCCCCGGCGGAAGACCCCCTGGACAAGGCCTCCAGGGCCTACGACAAGGGCCTCTACCTGGAGGCCGAGACCCTGTACGAGGAGTACCTGCAGAAGAATCCGTCCGACACTCGGCGCTGGCAGGCGTGGAACCGGCTGCTCGACATCGTGAGCATCATCCGGAGCGACAACGAGAAGGCGCACATGGTCCTGGAGGCCATGTCCCTGGAGTTCGCCTCGGAGCCGGACAAGGTCCGCGTGGTGCTGGTCAAGAAGGGCGATCTCTTCCAGACCGAGCGCAGGCTCGATCAGGCCGTGGAAACCTGGCAGAAGGCCCAGCGGCTGCAGCCGGGGACAGCGGCCGCGGACCCCTGCCTGCTCTCCCTGCGCTTCTCCGCGGCCTTCACCACCCTGGGCCAGTACGATCTGGCCCAGGACGCCCTGCGCGAATGCCTGGGCGAGGCCAAGGAAGCCGCCTGCCTGACGCGTTGCCGCTTCGAGTTGGCCCAGACCTTCGTGCTGCAGGACAACTGGCCCCAGGCGGCGGAGATGCTGGAGCAGGTGACGGCCTCCGGAGCCCTCTCCGGGGACGACAGAAGCGCGGCCAGCTACCTGCTGGCCGAGGCCTACGCCAGCCAGGGGCAGGTCGAGAAGGCGCGGCAGATATTGAAATCCATTCTGACTACCCACCCCAATCCCAAGGCCGTGCAGACCAAGCTGGACCAGCTCAAGTAGGGCGGACCGCGGTCCTACGCCCTCTCGGCTTTTCCGGCAGCGTCTCGCCCCAGTTTTGCACGAAGCGGCGCACGTCGAACTTGCCCATGGCCCCGGCAAGGCTCATGAAGCGCACCGTCCCGAAGATGGGGCGCTCGCCCCAGGGCCGGTCGTGCACCCCGCCCATGGACCAGGCCAGCCCCGCGTAGCCGTTGCTGTCGCGGCCGTCGAGCTGCCAGCGGTCGTTGAGGCGCACGCCGATGCGCAGGGCCTCTTCCGGGGAGGGCGTCCACTCCAGGATTTTCTTGGCCCAGTACATGCGCAGCCAGCCGTGCATATGGCCCGTCTCCGTCATCTGCCGTTGCGCCGCGTTCCAGAGCGGATCGTGCGTGCGCGCCCGTTCCAGGTCCTCCTCGGCATACAGATGCGGCCGCGGGTCGGTGCGGTGCGCGTCCAGGGAGCGCGAGGCCCAGTCCGGGAAGCAGGTGGTCTGGTCGTAGTCCGGGGCGTGCAGACAGAAGTTGTCGGCCAGCTCGCGGCGCACGATGAGTTCTTCGAGAAAGGCGTCCCTGGCCTCGCGCGGGACGTCGCAGGCCACGACCTCCAGGGCGGCGCGCTGGGCCGAGAGCATGCCGAAGTGCAGCCAGGGCGAGAGCAGGGACACGGCCCCGGCATTGGGGTCGTTGCGCTGCATGTAGCGGGGCAGGCGGCTGTGCAGGAAGTCGTCCAGCCTGGCCCGCCCGCCCGCCGGACCGGGCGCGGCCCAGACGACCTCGGGCGCGGCGCGGTCCACGGACAGGCGGGAGAGGGCCGCGGCGAAGTCCGGGACCGCCGTGTGCCGCTCCCATGCATGGGGATGGGGCCGCAGCCTGGGGAAGGGCGCCAGGAATTCGGGCAGCAGACGGTGAATCTTCGGCCGGATGGTCCGGGCCATGTACTCGCGCTTGTCCGAGACGAGCCAGGCCGGGCAGACGTTGCGCCCGTCCACCTCCTCCACCGGGCAGGCGAGGCCTGCTGCGGCCTCGGCCAGCCACTGCCGCTTGGGGCGCAGGGGGTCGAAATCCGTGACTAGACTGTGCGCGTTCCGGGCGAAACGGGCGATCTCGACGCCCGGATCGCCTTCCAGGAGCACGAAGGGAATGCGCAGGGCGGCCAGCTCCCGCGCCGTGTCCTCTAGGCCGCGCAGCAGGAAGCCGAACTGGCGCAGGCCCGCGTCGGGATAGTCGCGCGCCAGGCACCAGACCGTCACCAGGGGCCGTTTCGCCGTGAGGGCCAGCTCCTGGCCGCGCAGCAGGGTCCAGTTGTCCTGCGCCCGGTGCTCGCGCCGCATCCAGCAGACCACCGGGCCGGGGCCGTGCGTCCCGGCCCGGACGAGCCGGGCGCGGCGCGCGGTCACGGCAGCACCTTGCCCATGATCAGGGCGTCCACGAAACGCTCCCCCACGCGATAGGCGCTCCGCTCCAGCCCCTCGTCCGCGAATCCGGCCCGCAGATAGAGGGCGTGGGCCGCCTCGTTGGGGGCCATGAGCTTCAACTCCAGACGTCGCATGCCGTGCTCTCCGGCCCAGGCCTCCAGGCGGCGCAGCAGGCCGAGTCCCACGCCGCGCCGCCGCGCCCGCGGGGCCACGCCGAGGCCGTTGATGCGCACCGCATGGGCCAGACCGGCGAGGTGTCCGCCCAGGGCGAAAAGATAGCCCGCCAGGCGGGCGTCATGCTCCTCGGCCACGATCACCGTGCAGTTGCCGCGGGCCAGAAACTGGGCCATGCGCCGGGTCATGGCGGTGACGTCCATGCCCAGCTCCTCGACCTCGTGAAGCAGCCAGTCCGTGCCGTTCTCCACCTCCCGCACCAGGTCGAGCAGAGCAGCGGCGTCGGCGAGTTCAGCGATGCGCACCAGCATGGGACCCTCCATGGGGCCTGTGGTAGCAGGAAAGCGCGGGCAAACAAAGCCCGGGACAGGCGGGAAGGGAACGAGGCGGGGCTAGCCTGCGCGGCGCACGGCGCGGCAGGCGCGACAGGGCGCGCCGCCCTCGACGGCGGTGTAGTCCCTGCAGACCGGGCACTTGAACTTCTTGTGCCCGCACGTGCCGCAGAGCCAGTATTCGTGGCTGCAGTATTCGTGAAAGCAGGTGTGGAAGCGATGCAGGGACGTATTTCCGCACTCGTCGCATCGCATGGGCTTGAGGACCGGCACGAAAGACCTCCAGAACCGTTTGCCGCCCACGTCGGAGGTCATGCTAGCGCACCCGCCCTGTCCTGTAAATCCTGGATGGCCCTGCATTCCTTTGCGGCTGCAGGCTCTGGGGGGGCGCGGCTGGGGATCAGTAGAAATAGGCGGCCAGGCGGGAGGCTTCCTGGGATTCGGTCTCTCCGGCTTGGCGCAGCAGGGCGGCCAGAGCGGCCTCATCGGCCGGAGGCGCGCCGGGCAGTTCGCCCGCGATGCAACCGATGGCCGCGGTGCGGTGGGCGTCGCTGTTGAAGAGGGGTGCAAGATCGTAGTCCCGGGCCGCGTCCGCGTACAGGGGCGCGTTCTCGGGCTCCAGGCGGCCCTCCCGCCAGCGCCAGGCCGCGCGCAGGATGTTGATGGAGTTCATCTCCAGGCCGTCGGCCCAGCGGAACACGGGCTCGGCCTCGGGCGTCACCCGGTCGCTCCAGTGGAAGGCATGGGCCACGAAGGCGAAGACCCGGTCCCGCGCCGGGGCGAGGGCCTGGGCCAGCAGAACCAGAGGGCAGCCGGGCAGGAGGTCGAGGCGCACGGCGTCGCCCACGACCACCACGTCGTGGCCCTCGGCCAGGGTGATCTCCGTGCCGGAGTAGAGGGCGAGGCCGGGGAACGCGCGGCGCAGGGCGTCCATCTCCGCAGGCCGCCACTGGTAGTGGTGCTCGGTCAGGACCAGGGCGTGCAGGCCGCGCGCGACCGCCGCGGCGCAGGCCTCCTCCGGGGACATGGCGGAGCAGGCCGAATGGCGGGAGGTGTGGACGTGGCAGTCGATGCGGAAGCGCCGGGACATGGCCGCGCCGGGGTCACGTCCTGCCCGCGAACGGATCGGAGACGATGTCCGCGTTGGCCAGGACCAGGATCAGCCGCTTGATGGCCTCGGTTTCGAAGCTGCCGCGCGCGGACTGCAGCCGGGACAGGGCCTCGAAGGGCTTGAGCGCCGGGCCGTACATGCCCGCGCGGGTGTGGTTGTCGTAAACATCGCAGACCGCGAGCACCGAGACGTAGTAGGGGATGTCCACGCCGATGGCCCCGGCCGGGAAGCCCATGCCGTTCTCGCGCTCGTGGTGCATGAGGATGCAGTTGAGCGCGGCGTGGGGCAGGGGGACCGTGGCGCACATGGCCACGCCCAGGGCCGGGTGGGTCTTGTAGAGGTCGAGTTCGGCGGGCGAGAAGTTCTCCAGGTTCTTCTGCAGAAGGTCGCGCGGCAGGCGCGACTTGCCCAGGTCGTGCAGCAGCGCCCCCAGGGCGCAGGCCTGCAGGGTGTCCTCGTCGGTCTTCTCGTAGGTCTGCAGCACGCAGGAGGTCAGGACCATGACCCCGATGCTGTGGGCGTAGATCGAGAAGCCGCGCATGAGGAAGCGGGCCATCTCGCGCAGGGCCTGCTTTTCCGTGAGGAAGCGAATGGTGCTGCGCACCAGGCTCTGCACCTTGTCCAGGCGGCGGCCGGTGAGAGGGCGGGGCAGCTTCTGTTCGAAGACCGCGTGCACGATGTGGACCGTGGCCTCGTACCAGACCTGCACGCGGTCCTGGACAGGGATGGCGTCGTCCTCCAGGAAGGTGCCCAGATTCTGCTGGATGTAGCCTTCGTAGTCGTTCTTCTCCTCGGACTTGACGAAGACCCGTTTGATGCCCAGGTCGTCGAGCCGCTGCCGGTGCTTGTCCGTGAAGCGCTCGCCCTTGTTGGCGTAGAGCACCAGGTGGTCTCCCTGGCGCAGGTAGACGCTGAAGCCGCCCACGGTGGACGGGATGATGAGGAGGGGGGAAATGGGGAAGACCCCAAGGGATTCCGGGGAGGACGGCCCTCCCGATTCGCTGCCGGTCATGGCTTCACCTCGACTCGTGACCCCTTGGTACCGCGTACACGCGGGGATGCTGCCTGTCAACGCGCTCCGGCGCTTGCGGGACCGGCCCGGGCGCACTATAGGCAGCGCTTGGCGCAACACGCGGGGCAAGGAGACGGAGGCATGGCCATGGAACGACGAGACTGGCTGGCGCGGGGCGCGGGCGCGGCCTGTTGCCTCGTCTTCGCCCTGACCCTGGCCGAGCTGCTGCCGCTGCCGGACGGCCTGCCTCGCTCCCTGGGCAGGCCCGTGGTCGCGCTGCTTCTGTCCGGCCTGTCCGGGGCCGGGCTCTTCAACCCACGGCTCTCGCCGCGTCTGCTGCCGTATCTGAGCAGCGGCTACGCCCTGCTCGCCGCCGCGGCCCTGGCTCTTTCCGTCATGGCCCCGGACCACGGGCTGCTGGCCCGCTATCATGCCGCCGCGGGGTTCGCCGGGCCGGTGCAGGCTTCTGGGGACGCGCCGAAGAGCGTCAGGCAGGCCGGGGCCACGCGCCTTGACGAGGCGCTGCGCTTTTCCGGCGTCCGCTTTGCGGGCGGGGACAGGCCCTTTCCCCTGCATTTCCTCGACTCCCTGCAGGCGCGGCCGGACGTGGCAGAGGACCGGGAAAGGCTACCGTTCAGCGCGGTCTGGGAAGGCGTGCTGCATGACCGGGACGCCACGGCCCTGGTGCTCGAATGGCGGCCGGGGGATGCGGCGTTCCTGCGCGTGGGCGACCGCGAAACCGGCGGCAGCGAGGGGAGGGCCGAGATCGGCCTTGCCGGGGGCGGCCCGGCGGCCCTGCGTCTGGCCTACGACGCGGCAGAGGCGCGGGAGGCCCGGCTGCGTCTTTCCTGGATGCGCGACGGCCGTCTTGAGCCCGTGCCGGCCGCCGCCCTGACGCCGTCCGAAGACCAGGGACTGGCCCTGGAGCAGGGGACCGCGGGGCGTATCGCCCTTGGGCTGTGCGCGGGCTTTGCGGCCTTCTGCCTGGCGGCGGGCCGCGATCTCCTGTGCTGGCGGCCGGGACTGCTTTTTCTCCTGGCGCTCGCGCTGGGCATGGCCCGGCTGGCTTCGCTCTTCCTGCTGGAAGGACAGGCCGTGATCCTGGACAGCGCGGGCAGCGGGGATTTTCTCCGGCTCGCCTGGGCCCGGGAGATTCTCCTTTCCCTCGCCGACCCCGGCCCGGCCTCCTTCCGGGTCCTGCCGCGCTACGCCGCGGCCCTGGTTCAGGGCCTCTTGGGCGAAGGCGCGCAGTCCGTGGCCGCCCTGGACCTGCTCTGTCTGGCCCTGAGCGCAGCCCTGGCCTGCGGCCTTGCCGGGCGGCTGTGCAGGGACGAGGCGTCGGCGTCCGGAGCCGGCCTTATCGCCTTTGCCTGCGTGGCCTTCAATCCCGTCCTGCTCGGCCGCGTCGGCAGCGGAGATGTCCTGCTCGCAGGTCTTCTCTTCACGGCGTTGACCGTGGCCGCCCTGGTCGCGGCGCGGAGCGGCGGCGCAGCCGTCTGCGGTCTGGCGGGCCTCCTTCTGGGGCTGGCCTGCCTGACGCGCGGCAGCGCCCTGCCGCTCTTCGGCCTGCTGCCCGCCTTCCTCTGCGCGAATCTGGGCTGGCGGCGGGGCCTTCGGGCCTCGCTGCCGCTCGCTGCCTTCGGCCTTGCGGTCCTTGCTCCGGCCGCGGCGCGCCTGCATCTGGGCGAGGGGTTCGGTCCTTTCCTGTCCGGCCTCGCAAGCGCCGTCCGGCTCGGCAACCTCCCGGCGGAGGCCCTGCCGTCGGCGGACAAGGGCGACCTGCGCGCGGTCCGGGAGTTCATCGCAGCCCACGGCGACGATTGGCTGCAGATCGTGTGGCTGAAGACGCGCGCCGTGGCCTTCGGCGGCATGGGCGGCTGGACCGCGGCCTTCTTTCTGGCCTGTCTGGCGGCCGCGCGGCGGCTGCATCAGGGCCGCGCCCTGGCGCTCTATCTCGTCGCGGCCGCGCCCTACGCGGCCGCTCTGGTCCTCTTCCCCTCCGACGAGGCGCTCCTGCCCGTGCTGCCCCTCCTGTGCTGCGTCCTGGCCGTGGCCCTGGACATGCTGCTTGCCCGCGTCGGCTGGCGGCTGCCCCTGGTCCGCCGCCGCTACCCCAGGCCGTCCGCGCCGCCAGCGCCCACGCCCGCCGAACCCGCAGCGCCCGGCGCGGACGAGACGTCCCCCTCGGCCGTGGCCCTGGGCACGCGGGTTGCGCGGTCGGAGGAAGGGGGCTAAACTTCTTTCAGCCATTTCCGTTTTTTGGAGGATCGCATGCGCAGCAGGAAGATGACCGGCGGGCTGGAACGCGCCCCGCACCGTTCGTTGTTGTACGCCCTGGGGCTGTCCCGCGAGGAGATCGACCGGCCCCTGGTGGGCGTGGTCAATTCGGCCAACGAGATCGTACCCGGCCACAAGCACCTGGATGTCATCGCCCAGGCGGTCAAGGCCGGGGTGCGCATGGCGGGCGGCACGCCCGTGGAGTTCCCGGCCATCGCCGTGTGCGACGGCCTGGCCATGAACCACGAGGGCATGCGCATGTCGCTGCCCAGCCGCGAGAACATCGCGGATTCCGTGGAGATCATGGCCACGGCCCATCCCTTCGACGCCCTGGTGCTCATCCCCAACTGCGACAAGTCCGTGCCCGGCATGCTCATGGCCATGCTGCGCCTGAACATTCCGGCCGTGCTCGTCTCCGGCGGCCCCATGTTCGCGGGCAAGGGCGGCACGGATCTGATCAGCGTCTTCGAGGCCGTGGGCAAGGTCAAGCGCGGCCTCATGAGCGAGGAGGAACTGGCCGAGTTCGAAACCTGCGCCTGCCCGGGCTGCGGCTCCTGCGCGGGCATGTTCACGGCCAACTCCATGAACTGCCTTTCCGAGACCATCGGGCTGGCCCTGCCGGGCAACGGCACCATCCCCGCGCCCACGGCCGACCGCACCCGCCTGGCCACGGCCGCGGGGCGCAAGGTCATGGAGCTTTTGGAGCGCGGCATCACCCCGCGCATGATCGTCACGGAGAAGGCCGTGCGCAACGCCGTGACCCTGGACATGGCGCTGGGCTGCTCCACCAACACGGTGCTGCACCTGCCCGCCATCTTCCGCGAGGCGGGCCTGGATCTCGACCTCTCCCTCTTCGACGAGATCAGCCGCGCCACGCCCAACCTCTGCCGCCTCTCCCCGGCCGGGCCGCACCACATCGAGGACCTGCACGCCGCGGGCGGCATCCCGGCGGTCATGGCCGAGCTGGCCAGGGCCGGGCGCATCGACACCTCCTGCCTCACGGCCACGGGCCTCACCGTGGCCGAGAACCTGGCGCTCATGGGGTCGGCCATCAAGAACCCCGAAGTCATCCGGACGGTGGACAACCCCTACAGCGCCCAGGGCGGCATCGCGGTGCTGCGCGGCAATCTCGCGCCGGACGGCGCGGTGGTCAAGCAGTCCGCCGTGGCTCCGGAGATGCTGCGGCGTACCGGCCCGGCCCGGGTCTTCGACTCCGAGGAGGCGGCCAACGCGGCCATCCTGGGCGGCGCGATCAAGCCCGGCGACGTGGTGGTCATCCGCTACGAGGGCCCGCGCGGCGGGCCGGGCATGCGCGAGATGCTGGCCCCGACCTCGAACATAGCGGGCATGGGGCTGGACAAGGACGTGGCCCTGATCACGGACGGCCGCTTCTCCGGCGGCTCGCGCGGCGCGGCCATCGGCCACGTCTCGCCCGAGGCCGCGGCGGGCGGGGCCATCGCCCTGGTGCAGGACGGCGACCCCATCCGCATCGACATCCCGGGCCGCAGCCTCGTCCTGGACGTGGCCGAGGACGAGCTGGCCCGCCGACGCGCCGCCTGGAAGCCCGTGAGCAAGGAGCTGAAATCCCCCCAGCTCAGGCGCTACGCCCGGCAGGTCCTTTCCGCGGCCCAGGGCGCGGCGCTGGAGGAATAACGGCTTTGGGCATCAGCCTGAATAAAGGCGTTTGTCATCACGTTGAGGGGGCTCCACGGAGCCCCCTGCCCGTTCTCGGCCTTCCGCCTCTTCTCATTCCTTCCGGAACGTGTCGGCCCGCCTGACGGCGGCGACCACCGCGTCCAGGGGCCGCCCCAGCAGGAAGAGCATCTCGGCCTCGCCCATGCCCCGCTCGCGCAGGGCGGCGCGGAAGGCGCGGTCGTAGGCCAGCATCTCGGCCAGATTCCCGGCCGCCTCCCTGCCGTGCCGTCCGGCCAGCTCCACTGCCCGTCCCGCCGGGCAGGCGGCTTCGTGTTCGCGCAGAATCTCGGCCGGAACGCTGTGCATGGGCAGGAGGTCGAGCCTGGTGAGACGCCCGGCGGCGTAGGCCGCTTCAAGCGCGGCGGTGTCGCGGCAGTCGAGCAGACGGCATTCCAGGGGCCGCTCGGCGTAGATGGCGCAACCCCCGTCCGGGCCTTTGTAGAAGCGGCAGGCCCAGTCGTTCCCGGCCATGTCGCGGCCCGCGATTTTGACGATCTCCGCGGGCAGCGGCAGGATCGCCCCCCTCGGCTGGTCGAAGGCAGGCTCCCCGGCGCGCAGGGTGACGAGGTCGGCGTAGGCCAGGACCGCGCCCACGAGGCGGGCGTCCTCGGCGTGCAGGGCCGGGCCGCCTCCGGTGCAGCAGTCGCCGCAGCGCGTGCAATCGTGCATCAGTGCTTCCTTCAGGTGGTTTCGGCCCGGCACACGGCCCGGGCATGGAGCAGGCAGTCCGTATCCTGGCGGCAGACGCAGCCCAGACGGGCGTCCGCGCACCAGGCCGCGCGCCTGGAGGCGCGGTCCGCGCTCCACAGGCGGCCCTGGCGGCGGTCGAAGACCGGGTCCAGGCAGTAGCCGTCCGTGCCCTCAGCCCGGGCCACGATGGAGGCCAGCTCGTCGACGGTCGGCAGACGCCAGCCCGTGCGGCCCGCGAAGCGCTCCCGGTCGAGTCCGGCGCAGTACTCCCGCGCGCCCTGCCAGTCGAGAGGGTGGGGGCTGCCCGAGCGCTGCCAGACGAGGCCCGCGGCGCGGTCCGCGACCACGTCGCCGGGCAGGGGGGAGAGGTCCGCGGCCAGGCCCGGCAGGGGCCGCCAGAGCAGGTCCAGGGGAAAGACGAGGAGGGCCTCGCCGGGGCGCACGGTGCGGGCCTCGGCGCGCGGCCCGGGGCGGCTCCCGGCGCTGTGCCGCGTCCCGTCCTCCTGGCGCAGCAGACAGGCCTCGGCCAGGGCGGCCTGCCAGTCCTTTTGGCAGGTCGCCAGGGCGCGGGCCATGGACGCGGCGTCCTGGAAGCGTCCGGCCGGGTCGTGCGCCACGGCGCGCAGCAGGACTTCGTCGAAGGCCCCGAGCAGGCTTGGCTCCAGGGCCGAGGGAGACGTGCGCGGCCCGGGGCGCTCCGCCGGGAGCCGGCCGGTGAGCATGCGCCAGAGCATGACGCCCACGGAAAACAGGTCGCTGCGCTCGTCCGCGCGGTCGGGATCGGCCTCCTGTTCGGGCGCGGTGTAGCAGGGCGTGCCCACGGCCAGGCCCCCGTGCCGGGCGCGGCGCTCCCCCCGCCGGGCCGAGAGGCCGAAGTCGATGAGTTTGGCCCGGTCCTCGTCGTCGAGCATGACGTTGAAGGGCTTGAGGTCGCGGTGCAGGATGCCTGCCGCGTGCAGGCGGTCCAGGCCGTCCAGGACCTCCAGTCCCAGGCGCACGGCGGTCCGTACGGGCAGAGGGCGGGCCGGGGCCTCGACGCGGTAGGTTTCGGCCAGGAGCAGGCCGAGGTTCTGGCAGAAGAATTCCAGGCAATAGAAGGGGCGGCCCCTGGCGTCGCGGTCGAAGTCCAGCACCTGGGCCACGTGCGGATGGCGCAGGCCTCCCAGGAGCCCGGCCTCGGCGCAGAAGGCGCGGTCCACCTCGGCCTCGCCGAGCAGGGCGGTCAGGGTCTCGTCCGGGGCCAGGAGCTTGAGGGCCACGATGCGTCCGGCCACGGGCAGCCGCGCCTTGTACACCCGGCCCATGCCGCCGCGGCCGAGCAGGGCCAGGATCTCGTATTTGCCGATGCGGCGCATGGTCTGCCTGGCTAGCCGTAGAGCCGGTCCGCGTAGATGCGCGGCAGCCCCCGGCTGATGATGCGGGCCACGACGCGGTCCACGTCGTACTCCACGAAGCGGAAATCGAGGCAGCGGGCCGTGTCGTCCCAGATCACGTACTTGGCGCGCGGGTCGCCGTCGCGCGGTTGGCCCACGGCGCCGGTGTTGACGATGTGGCGCAGCCCCGGGGCGAGGCGGAAGAGGCCGGGCTCGGGCCGCATGCGCCGCACCTCCTCGCCGTCGAAGAGGAAGACGCGCAGCTCGTGGGTGTGGCCGCAGAAGCACAGGGGCTCGGCGAAACGGCGGAAGAGGTCCTCCAGGCGGCCTTCGCGGCTGTAGCGGAAGAGGTATTCCGTGACCAAGTCCGGCGGCGCGCCGTGCACGAAACGCGCGCCGCCCCGGATGATCACGCGCGGGTAGGAGGTGGCCAGGCCGATGCCCGCCGGGGTCATCAGCTCGCGGGTCCGGTTCAGGGCCTGGCAGGCATGGGGGTTGAGGGCGCAGGCCTCGCTCTCGTCGGCCAGGGCCAATTCGTGGTTGCCCAGGCACGAGGAGGCCCCGCGCGCGGCCAGAAGCTCCACCACGGCCTCGGGGTCCGGACCGTAGCCGATGTTGTCGCCTACGGCGATGAGTTCGTCGATCCCCGAGGCGTCCACGTCCGCCAGGACGGCGTGCAGGGCCTCCAGGTTGCCGTGGATGTCGGAGAGGACGGCGCGGCGCATGGCTACTGCACGTCCAGCTTGACCATGTACCAGCGGCCCTGGCGGGCGGCCTTGAGCATCACCGTGGCGCGCATGCGGTAGAGGGTCATGGCGCGCAAAAGATCGTCGGCCGATTCCAGGCGCACGCCGCCGATCTGGATGACGTGGTCGCCGGACCGGAAGCCGGTCGCGGCCGCCGCCGAGCCGGACCGCACCTCGGCCACGCGCAGGCCCTGGGGCTCGGGTTTGCCTGCGAAGCGCAGCCCCCAGCGCTCCCAGGCCAGGGATTCGGCGATCTGGCGGGTGAAGGGCTCGGGCGCGGCTTCCAGGCGCAGGGGCCTGCCCTCGCGCACCGCGTCGATGCGGACGGTCTCGCCCCGGGTGTAGTTGCGCAGGAGCTGCAGGTAGTGGTCGCGGTCCTCCACGGCCACGCCGCCCATACGCTGGATAACGTCGCCCGGCCTGATCCCGGCCCGTTCCGCGGGCAGCCCCCTGTAGACCTCGGTGACCAGCAGGCCCTGGGGTTTGTCCAGGCCGAAGTAGCTGGCCAGGGCCTGGTCCATGTCCTGGCCCGAGAGGCCGAGCCAGACGTGGGCCACGCGGCCGGTCTCCAGCAGCTCAGCCACCACGCGCGCGGCCTTGTTCACGGGGATGGCGAAGCCGATGCCTTCGGCCTTGGCGATGATCGCGGTGTTGATGCCCACCACCTGGCCCAGGAGGTTGATCAGCGGGCCGCCCGAGTTGCCGGGGTTGATGGCCGCGTCGGTCTGGATGAAGTCCGTGTGGGCTCCTTCCCGGGTGCGCAGGGAGCGGCCCAGGGCCGAAACCACGCCCGTGGTCACGGTGTGCGAGTAGCCGAAGGGGTTGCCGATGGCGATGACCGTCTCGCCGATGAGCATGGCCGAGGAGTCGCCCGTCTCCACCTGGGGCAGGCTCCCCGAGCCGCCCAGGCGCAGCACGGCGAGGTCGAAATCCGGGTCCGCGCCCACCAGTTCGGCCTCGAAGCTGCGGCCGTCGAGCAGGTGCGCCTTGACCTCCATGGCCTGGGCGATGACGTGGGCGTTGGTCAGGACCAGGCGGCGGGGCCCGTCGAGGATCACGCCCGAGCCCAGGGCCTCGCTGCGGAAGCGCTGCTTGGGCAGGTTGCCGAAGAACTCGCGGAAAAGCGGATGGTCCTGGCCCAAGGGGCCGAAGGGACTGACCGTGCGCTCGTCCTCGCGCACCGTGGTGATGTTGACCACGGCCGGGCTGACCTTCTGCACGGCCCGGACCACCGGGGTCAGGCGCACGTCGTTTTCCGGCTGGGCCGGGGAGAAGAGCTGGGCGTGGCCCGGCCCGGCCGTTGCGGGACCGAGGGCCAGGGCGAGCAGGAGAAGAAGGCGGGGGAAGGTGCGCATACAGGTTCTCTCGTGTGACGTCCGCACAATACGCAACGCGTGTTGTGCGGAAGACCGCTGCTGTGCTGTCGGCATCCGTAAGACTCGCGTCCCAGGGGCGCTCGCCTAACGGCCGTCCGGTTCGCGTGCCGCGTCGCATCGCCGAGGAAGACGTCGGTCCTCTTCGACGGATCGCGACACTAGCGGGATTTGGCGTGCAAGGCAACGCGGCCTCAGGGCCGTTTGGGCGCAAGTCCTTTCCAGCAGGCGCGCCAGGCGGCCAGGGCCTGCGGCGAGGGCAGGACGAGGCGGCCCTTGCCCAGGGTTTCAGGCGGCAGGACGGCCAGGGGCGAGGCGGCAAGGTCCTGGGGAAGCAGGGCGAGCGCCGCCGGGTCGGCCGGGAGGACGGCCAGGCGGTCGGCCGCCGTTGCCTGGACCTTCGGCGCGAGCAGGGACGCGGCCAGGGTCTGGCCCTCCGCGCCCGCGTCTTTGGGGACCGCGAGGAACAGGGGCTGCAGCAGGAAGCCGTCCTCGGGCAGGGCGAAGGCGGCGCGGGGCAGGGCGGCGTCGCGGTTCGCCAGCACGGCGTCGTCCGCGTCGAAGATGCCCAACGCGGCCGAGCCGTCGGCCAGGGGAAGCCAGGAAGGGGCCGCTCCCGTTCGGGCGCCGCGCGTGATGCGGCCCAAAAAGGCGCAGGCCTGCCCCACCTTCGCGGCGTCGCCCTCGGCCGCGTCCCAGCCGAGCAGCAGCAGGGTCAGGGGCAGCACCCGTTCGGGATCGTCCGGCAGGGCCGAGCGCCCGGCAAAGGCGGGCATCCAGAGCTGCTTGAGGCTGACCGGAGCCGGAAGGGGCGTGTAGGCGTCATGGCCCAGGCCCGTCGCGCTCCAGAGCCAGGGCCGGGCGAGGCGCGCCTCGGGGTCGGCGGGCAGGCGCAGCGCGGCCGGGGAGTCCGAGGCCTGGGCGAGCGGGGCGAGAAGCCCGGCGGCCAGGGCCTCGGACGCGGCGCGGGCGGGCAGCACGGCGACGGCGGGCCGGGTTTCGCGCAGGAACTGCAGGGCCTCGTCCGCATCGCGCCAGGCGGCAACGCGTCTCCCGGCGGGCAGGCCCAGGGCCGCGGCCGTCTCCGGAGCGGTCAGGCCGCGCGGCAGGAGCGCCGTGGTCTGGCCCAGTATGGGACGCGCCGGAAGCAGCAGACAGAGCAGCAGGCAGGCCGAAACCAGCCCAAGGAGAGGGCGCTGGCGGAGGGACGGCTCGCGGAGGCGGGAAGTCACGGGTGTGGGGCGCGCGGGGCGGTCGCGTCCAGGAAGAGGCTCGTTCTGTCTCTCGACAACCATACGCGACACGTGAGCCGGGCGGGCGTCACGCTAGAGGCCGCAGCTGTTGCCCGCGTATTCCTGCATCAGGTCCTGCAGGGTGATGGCGTCCAGTTCGCGCAGCATGGCCTCGGTGGCCTTGGCCCAGACCCTGCGCGTGATGCAGTTGGGGAACTTGTCGCAGTCGTGGCGGCCGGCCACGCATTCGGTGAGGGAGACGCCGCCCTCCAGATCGCGCACCAGCGCGCCGATGGTCACGCCGGAGGGGTCCTTGGCCAGGATGTGGCCGCCCTTGGGGCCGCGCTTGCTCTTGATGTACTTGCCCTTCTTGAGCAGACGGACGAGTTTCTCCAGGTATTTGACCGGCAGGTCGAGGCGCTCGGAGATGTCCATGATCGTGACCGGATTGCCGCCGCCGTGCATGGCGATGTCGAGCAGCATGCGGGTTCCGTAGCGGCTGCGGGTGGACAGCTTCATTTCGGGCTCCTCTGGTGGCGCTGCGACGCCCCGTTCGGACCTGTTCTAGACGAAGCCTCCACATTTGTGAACCCGTGTTCAGCCACTATTCGCGCCGGAAACCGCGGTCTTGACAGACGGGCGAAGGCAAGGGAAATCCTGGGCAGCCCCGGGCTTTCGCCCGGCAAGGAGGACGGCATGGAAGACAAGGTGCTGAAGGCCATGAAGGAGGCGGGCGCTCCGGTGCGGCCCGGCGACCTGGCCAAGAAGCTGGGCGTGGATTCGAAAGAGGTGTCGAAAGCCATCGACAGCCTGAAGAAGCAGGGCAAGATCGTCTCGCCCAAGCGCTGCTTCTACGCTCCGGCCTAGACGAGGCTTTGCGGCCGGCGGGGAGGACGCAAGGCGTCCTCCCCGACCGGTCAGAGCTTTTGCAGCACCGCGCCGATGCGCTCCATGGCCCGGGCCAGCGTCTCGTCGGCCAGGGCGTAGGAGATGCGGATGCAGCGGTCGTCGCCGAAGGCCGAGCCGGGCACCAGGGCCACCTCGGCCTCTTCCAGGATTCTGGCGCACAGGCTGGCGGAGTCGGGCACGGCCGCGGTGTAGCGGGCGCTGACGTCGGGGAAGACGTAGAACGCTCCGTCAGGCTTCGGGCAGACCGCGCCGGGCCAGTCGGCGATGGCGGACAGCGCCAGGTCGCGGCGGCGGGCGAAGGCGGTCTTCATCTCCTCCACGATGTCCCAGGGGCCGGTGAGCGCGGCCAGGGCCGCCTTCTGGGTGATGGAGCAGACGTTGGAGGTGGACTGGCCCTGGATCTTGTTCATGGCCTTGACCAGATCCGGATGGGCCAGGCACCAGCCCACGCGCCAGCCCGTCATGCAGAAGGTCTTGGAGAGCGCGCCGATGATCGCGAAGTTTTCCGGGTGCGCGCGCCACCAGCCGGACAGGGTGGCGGGCTGGGCCGGGGCGAAGACGAGGCGGTCGTAGACCTCGTCCGAGATGACGAAGACGCCTTTTTGCACGGCCCAGGCCGCGATGGCGTCGAGCTGGGCCTGCGTGTAGCAGCATCCCGTGGGGTTGGAGGGGGAGTTGAGGATCAGGGCGCGGGTGCGCGGGGTCCAGGCCGCCTCCAGATCGTCCACGGAGACCAGGAAGTTCTTGTCCGCCCCGGCGGGCACGGTGACGCACGAGGCGTCGGCCAGGGCCGCCATGTCCGGGTAGCTGACCCAGTAGGGCGCGGGCAGGAGGACCTCGTCGCCGGGCCCCAGCAGGGCCAGGAAGAGGTTGTACAGGGCCTGCTTGCCGCCGTTGCAGAGGATGACCGCCTCCTTGGGCGCATCCACGCCGTAGAAGCGCTTGTAGTAGAGGGCGGTCTGCTCGCGCAGCTCCGGGATGCCGGGCACCGGAGTGTAACGGGTGAAGCCCTGGTCGATGGCCAGTTTGGCCGCCTCGCGGATGTGCTCCGGAGTGGGGAAGTCGGGCTCGCCCACGGCCAGGCTCACCACCTGACGGCCCGCGGCGCGCAGCTCCTGGGTCTTGGCGTTGATGGCCAGGGTGGCCGAGGGCTGGATGCGCGAAAGGCGCTCGGCAAGGCGCATGGACGGCTCCTTGGGATGGGCGCGCCGGACGCGGCGCAGGCGCGCGGTTCGGGTGCGGAAACGCTGCGCCGGAAGTATGACAAAACCGCCCGGCCGTAAAGAGCCCACGCGCGCAGAGAACGAGCCGTCATTGCCTCGCCGCGCCTTTGCCCGTATGCTGCGGGCCATGCCGCCCGCCGCCCTCTCCCCTCTTCACGCCGCCCTGCGGGCTGCCGCGCCCGTCTGGGCCTACGGGCTGGAGGATGCCCCCACCCTGGCGGCCTTCCTGCATTATTTCGGCGCCCGCCGGGCCGATCCGGACTTTGCCGCGGCCCGCGCCTCCCTGGCCCTCTGGGGCTGGCAAACCCGGCCCATGCATCCGGAATACGGCCCGCCCTTCGCCTCGGCCGTGCGCGAAAGCGCCGGGAAGGACGCGCCCGCGTCCCGGCTGGCCGCGGCCTGCGCCGCGCTTCCGGCCGCACCCGTGCCGGGCGGACTCGGCCCGGCCCTGCTGGCGGGCGACGCCGCGCTGCTCGTGCGCAGCCTGTTGCCGCTCATGCGCGAGCCGGGGACCGGGGCCGCGGCTTTGGCCCTGGCCTGGGACACCTTGCTCAGGCTCGGCTCCCCGGATCTGGCGCGGGCCTGCGCCGCGGGTTGCGTCCTGCCGCCCGAGGCCGAGCCCCTGCGCGGCCGGCTCCTGGCCGAGGTCGCCTTCCACTACGAGGCCCCGGCAACGGCCCTGGCCGCGCTGGACGCCCTGGACCCCGCCTGGGGGCTGTGGGCCGCGCAGCGCCGGGCCGAGTGTCTGGCCGCCTCGGGCGAAACGGAGGAGGCGGCCAGGCTCTATGCCGACCTCTGGGGGGCCATGCCCTGGCACGTCAATCTGGCGCTGCGGCTGCACGGCCTGCGCAGTCCGGAACCGCCGGACGCCGGGCTCACGGAGCGCGTGGAGGCGGCGGTCTGCGTCTACTCCTGGAACAAGCGGGAGCTTCTGGCCGCGACCCTGGACTCCCTGGCCGCCTCGCGGCTCGGCCGGGCCGCTGTGGCGGTGCTGGACAACGGCTCGGACGACGGGACCTGGGAGATGCTCGCGGCCCGGGCCGGGCGCTTCGCCCGCTTCCTGCCCGTGCGGCTGCCGGTCAACGTGGGCGCGCCCGCGGCGCGCAACTGGCTGCTCACCCTGCCCGAGGTCAGGGCGGCCTCCTGGGCGGTCTTCCTCGACGACGACGTGGAGCTTCCGCCCGACTGGCTGGACCGGCTGCTGGCCGCGGGCGAGGCGGCCAAGGCCCGGGGCGAGCGGCCCGGCGCGGTGGGCTGCCGCATCACCGAGGCGCGGCGTCCCTTCGGCCTGCAGTCCGCGGACTACCATCTTTTTCCGCCGCAGCCCTCGGACGAGCCCGAGGCGTTGCGCATCGGGGTCTTCGACAATTGCGGCGGGCAGCTCGACGCCGGACTCTTCACCTACGCCCGCTCCTGCCTCTCGGTTTCGGGCTGCTGCCACGCCGTGAGCCGCGAGGCCCTGGACGCGGCCGGCGCCTTCGACGTGCGGTTCACGCCCACGCAGTTCGACGACCTGGACCGGGACATGCGTTCCTGCCTGGCGGGCTTCCCCAGCCTCTACGAGGGCAGGCTGACCGTGCGCCACGTGCAGCATTCGAGCCTGGCCAAGGCCCAGACCCCGGCCCAGGTGGGGCATATCCAAGGAAACCGGGTGAAGCTGGAGGGCAAGTACCTGGACGAGGACCTGACCCGCCTGGCCCGGGCCGACGCGGAGCGCTGCTGGGCGCACCTGGAGCGGGTGTTGCCGGAGCTTGCGGACGGAGCGGCATGAGCCACGCGGTCTTTGTCTACGGCACGCTGCGCCGGGGCTTCTCCAACCATCACTGCATGCGGGGAGCCCGCCTGCTGGGCGGGGCAAGGACGCGGGAGCGCTACGCCATGTACGTGGAGGACTGCCCCTACCTCGTGCAGGAGGAGGCGCGCTACCACGTCATGGGCGAGGTCTACGAGGTTTCGGACGCCGTGCTCCTGACCCTGGACGCGCTGGAGGAGCACCCGCGGGTCTACGAGCGCCGCCGCATCCAGGCCGTCCTGGACTCGGGCCGCGCGGTGGAGGCCTGGTGCTACTTCGCCCGCGCCCCGCGCGGCCGCCTGCTGCCGCACGGCGACTTCGCCGGGGAGGGCTGATGCCGTTCCTCGGGGCGCACATGCCCACGGCCGGAGGGCTGCACCGGGCCTTCGCGCACATCCGCACGGTGAAGGGCGAGGCCCTGCAGCTCTTCACCCGCAACCAGCGGCAGTGGAGCGCGCCCGCGATCTCGGAGGAGGAAGCCGCGGCATTCGCCGCAGCCTGGGCACAGTGGCCCTTCCCGCACGTCTTCTCCCACGCCTCGTATCTCATCAATCCGGCCTCGCCGGACGAGGAGCTGTGGCGCACGTCCGTGGCCGCCCTGGCCGCGGAGCTGACGCGCTGCGCGAGGCTCTCCATCCCCTTCGCCGTGCTGCACCCCGGCGCGCACAAGGATTCGGGCCGCGCCGCCGGAATAGCCCGCGCGGCCGCCTGCCTGGACGCGGCCTTCGCCGAGGCGGGCGATGCCGCAGGAGGCGTGGGCGTGCTCCTGGAAAACACGGCCGGTTCGGGCACGACGCTTGGCGCGGACCCGGCCGAACTCGGGGACATCCTGGCGGCCAGCCGCCACCCCGAGCGTCTGGGCGTGTGCTGGGACACCTGCCACGGCTTCGCCGCGGGCTTCGATCCGCGCACCCCCGAGACATGGAACCAGACCATCGCCGCTCTCGACGCCGCCGTGAGCCTCCCGCACCTGCGACTCCTGCACCTCAACGACTCCATGCACCCCCTGGGGAGTCGCAAGGACCGCCACGAGCACATCGGCCAGGGCTGCATCGGCCTCACGGGCTTCCGCACCGTGCTCACGGACCCCCGCCTCGCGAACCTTCCCATGTGTCTTGAAACGCCCAAGGATCCGGACCTCAGGCAGGACATCGCCAATCTGCGGACCCTGCGCCGCCTTCTCAAGCCTGACGAGGCGTGAGCCTGGTTTCCGGCTGTTTTTCGTGATTTCCTCCTCTTCCCCTCCACATACCCCGCCCGGGTTGCGCCCTTCGGCTCGAAGCGCTACAAACTGTCCGTTTTCTTTCGAAACCAAGGAGCGCATGCGGTGGGCAAAAAGATACTGATCATCGGCGCGGTGGCCCTGGGGCCCAAGGCGGCCTGCAGGGCGCGTCGCCTGGATCCGGAGGCGGAGATTCTCCTCATCGACAGGGACGACGTCATCTCCTACGGGGGCTGTGGCATCCCCTACTACGTCAGCGGCGACGTCTCGGACCGCAAGTCCCTGCTGACCACCGTCTACCACGTGGTGCGGGACCCCGGGTTTTTCAAGGCCTACAAACGCGTGGACGTGCGCACCCGCACCGAGGCCCTGGCCATCGACCGCAAGGCCAAGACCGTGCGCCTGAAGAATCTCGATACCGGGGCCGAGGAGAGCGCGGCCTACGACGTGCTCGTCCTGGCCACGGGCTCCAATCCCTTCGTGCCGCCCGTGCCGGGCGCGAACCTGAAGGGCTGCCTGCCCATCGCCAACATGCACCACGCCGACGCGGTGAAGAACGCCGTGCAGGCCGGAAAGGTGGGGACGGCCGTGGTCGTGGGCGCGGGCGCCATCGGCATCGAGATGTGCGAGGCCCTGGCCGACCTCTGGGGTATCGAGACCACGCTCGTGGAGATGGTCCCCCAGGTCCTTCCCCAGGCCCTGGGCTCGGATTTCGCGCGCATCGTGCAGCACGAAATCGAGCGCGCCGGGGTGCGCGTGCTGCTCGGCGACACCGTGACCGAGGTCCTGGACGACGGAAACGGCAACGTGCGCGGCGTGGTCACCAAGAACGCGGGCGAGATTCCCTGCGAAATGGTCATCTTCGCCGTCGGGTCGCGGCCGAACACCACGCTCGCCCGCGAGGCCGGGCTGGCCCTGGGGCAGTTCGGCGGCGTGTTGGTGGACGCCCGCATGCGCACCTCGGACCCCAACATCTACGCGGGCGGCGACTGCGTGGAGATCAGGCACCTGGTGAGCGGCCAGAACGTGCACATGCCGCTCGGCTCCATGGCCAACCGCCAGGGCCGGGTCATCGGCAGCAACATCACCGGCGGCGGCGCGCGTTTCGACGGCGCGGTGGGGAGCTTCGTGATCAGGGCCTTCGGCCTGGCCGCGGCCCGCGCGGGCCTCACCGAGAAGCAGGCCTCGGCCGCCGGGTTCGATCCGGTCTACGCCATCATTCCCACCACGGACCGGGCCCACTTCTTCCCCGGCGCGAAGATGCTCTACCTCAAGCTCATCGCGGACCGGACGAGCCGCCGCGTCCTGGGCATCGAGGCCGTGTGCGAGAACGGCGACGCGGCCAAGGCCCGCGTGGACGCCGTGGCCGCGATCCTGCCCTTCCGCCCCACCGCGGACCAGATCTCCAACCTGGAGGTGGCCTACGCGCCGCCCTATGCCCAGGCCATGGACGTGCTGAACGCCACGGCCAACGCCCTGGAGAACATCCTGGACGGCCGCTGCAAGGCCATGGGCGTGGAGGAGTTCCTGGAGGGCTTCCACGCCGGGAAATACCGCGTCGTGGACACGCGCGTCGCGCGCGGGGCCAAGGCCTGCACCGAGAAGTACCCGGGCGTCTGGCAGTCCTTCCCGCAGGAGGACATCCCGGGGCGGCTGGACGAACTGCCAAAGGGCGGGGACGTGGTCATGTTCTGCAACTCCGGCGTGCGCTCCTACGACTCGCAGTGCTTCCTCATGAGCGAGGGGATCGATCTGCCGCACGTGCAGGGCGGGTGGCTCATGCTGAAAAGCTTCGAGCCGGGCTTCCAGGCCCTGGACGTTCCGGAGGGCGGAGAGGAAGGGGACGAGGGGCACTGATCCCGCCTCGGGCCGATTCCGGCAGTTGAAGCCGGGCGCGGGGAACCGCTCTTGACACCGGGCGCGGGGCATGGAATTGCCCTTGTTTCTGCACGCAGTCCGCACCCGGTTCAGGAGGTTCGTGCCCGTGTCGTCCCGCGACCGCTACACCCGCATGTTCCCGGTCTCCTGGGAGCAGCTCCACCGCGATTCCAAGGCCCTGGCCTGGAGGCTCTCCGACGGCCCCGAGATCACGGGCATCGTGGCCATCACGCGCGGCGGCATGTTCCCGGCCGCGGTCATCGCGCGCGAGCTGGACATCCGGGTCATCGACACCATTTCCGTGGTCAGCTATGATTGGAAAGAGCAGGCGGCCGAGCCCCGCGTGGTGAAGCCGCTGGCCCTCGGCACGGACGGCGAGGGCCTCGTGGTGGTGGACGACCTGGTGGACAGCGGCAACACCCTGCGCTACGTGCGCACGCTGCTGCCCAAGGCCCGCTTCGCCACGGTCTACGCCAAGCCCGCGGGTCGCCCGGCCGTGGACGTGTACATCACCGAGGTCAGCCAGGACACCTGGATACTTCAGCCCTGGGACTCGGAGAACCAGTTCGTGCAGCCCATCGTCAAGCTCCGTACGGGTGACGGGGCCTAGCTCCGTCTGGACTCATAACCATTCCAAGGAGTTCGGTCATGCGCATGTTCAGCAAACTACTCTTCCTGGCGCTCCTGGCGCTTGCCGCCTTCGGCTGCGCCGAGGACAAGAAGGAACCCGAGAAGAAGGCGGAGCCCGCGCCCAAGGCCGAGGCCCCGGCGGCCGCGCCCGCCCCGGCCGCCCTCAAGGTCGGCTTCATCTACGTCTCGCCCATCGGCGACGCGGGCTGGTCCTACGCCCATGATCTGGGCCGCAAGGCCATCGCCGCCCTGCCCGGCGTGGAAACCACCTACGTCGAGGCCGTGCCCGAGGGTCCGGATTCCGAGCGCGTGGTGACCAAGATGGCGCGCGAGGGCGCGAACCTGATCCTGACCACCTCCTTCGGCTACATGGACCCGACCCTGAACGTGGCCAAGGAATTCCCGGACGTGAAGTTCATGCACTGTTCGGGCTTCAAGCGCGCCGACAACGTGGGCACCTACTTCGGCCGCATGTACCAGGCCCGCTACCTCTCCGGCCTCGTGGCCGGCTCCATGACCAAGGCGAACAAGCTCGGCTACGTGGCCGCCTTCCCCATCCCCGAGGTCATCCGCGGCATCAACGCCTTCACCCTGGGCGTGCAGAAGGTCAACCCGGACGCCGAGGTGCGCGTGGTCTGGACCAAGACCTGGTACGATCCGGCCACCGAGAAGGAGGCCGCCAAGGCCCTGCTCGACGCGGGCTGCGACGTCATCGCCCAGCACCAGGATTCCCCCGGACCCCAGGAGGCGGCGCAGGAGCGCGGCGTCTACTCCGTGGGCTACAACTCCGACATGTCCTCCTTCGCCCCCAAGGCGCACCTGACCGCGCCGGTCTGGAACTGGTCCGTGATCTACACCTACCTCGTGGAGCAGGTGCGTTCGGGCGCCTGGAAGAGCGAGGACATCTGGTGGGGCATGGACAAGGGCGTGGTCGATCTGGCCCCCTTCGGCCCCATGGTGCCCGAGGAGGTCAAGGCCAAGGTGGCCGCGGCCAAGGCCGACATCATCGCGGGCAAGGAGCTGGTCTTCACCGGTCCCATCTTCGACCAGAAGGGCGAGCAGAAGGCGGCTGCGGGCCAGACCCTGTCCGATCCCGACCTGCTCGGCATGAAGTGGTTCGTGAAGGGCGTGGTCGGCAGCACCGAATAAGGCGGTCCATGCGTCTGTATGCAATCCGGCGGCAGGAGCCCCTCAAATGGGGCTCCTGCCTCGTTTTTCCGGCGGCGCTCGCCTTTTCCCTGGCGTTCTGCTGCCTGCTCCTGGCGATCCAGGGCAAGCCGCCCCTGACCGGGCTGGCCAGCCTTTTCGCCGGGGCTTTCGGGTCGCACCACGCCCTGCAGGACACGCTGCTCAAGGCCGTGCCCATCTTCCTCTGCGCCCTGGGCGTGGCCGTGGCCTTCCGCATGCAGATATGGAACATCGGGGCCGAAGGGCAGTACGCCCTGGGCGCCGTGGGCGCCACCTGGGCCGCCCTGGCCTTTCCCGACGCCCCGCGTCCCGTGCTCATCCCCCTGATGCTGCTCTCGGGCGGCCTGGCCGGCGGGATGTGGGCGCTCATCCCCGCGCTGCTCAAGGTCCGGCTCAGGGTCAACGAGATCATCTCCACGCTGATGCTCAACTACATCGGCATCAATTTCCTGGACTGGCTGGTCTACGGCGCCTGGAAGGACCCCGCCTCCTTCGGCTTCCCCATGACCGCCCGCTTTTCCCCCTCGGCGCTCTTCCCCCGCCTGCCGGGCACGAGGCTGCACCTCGGGCTGGCCCTGTGCGCGCTCGCCGGAGTGGCGGTCTGGCTGTGGCTCTCCCGCACCCGGTTGGGCTACGAGGTCAAGGCCGCGGGCTCCGGTCCCCGGGCCTCGGTCTACGCGCGCATGGACTACGGCTTCCTGGTCTGCCTGGTGATGGCCGTGTGCGGGGTGCTCGCGGGCACGGCCGGGCTCACCGAGACGGTGGCCTCGGCCGGGCGGCTGCAGCCCTCGATCATGGCCGGATACGGCTACACGGCCATCGTTGTGGCCTGGCTGGCGCGGCTGAACCCGCTCTCCATCGCCGTGGCCGCGTTCCTGCTCGCCGGGCTGCGCGTGGGGGTCGAGAACCTCCAGCTCTCGCTCCAGGTGCCCGCGGCCTTCGGCGGCATCCTCGAGGGCTGCATCCTGCTCTCGGTCCTGGCCGGGCAGTTCGTGACCGGCTTCCGCTTCCGCGTCGAGCGGGACGAGGGGCGGGCGGAAACCGAGGGCGCGGCATGAGCATCGAGTTGCTCATCCCCCTCCTGGCCGCGGCCGTGCAGTCCGGCACACCCGTGCTCTTCGCCACCCTGGGCGAGCTGGTCACGGAGCGCAGCGGCACGCTCAACCTGGGCGTGGAGGGCATGCTGCTCATGGGCGCGTTCAGCGGCTTCTTCGTCTGCATCCTGACCGGCAGCCCCTGGCTCGGCTTCGTGGCGGGCGGGGTCGGGGCCATGCTCCTGGCCTCGCTGCACGGTCTGGTGACCATCGTCTTTTTGGGCAACCAGGTGGTCTCGGGCCTGGCCCTGACCATCCTGGGCGTGGGGCTGGCCGACTTCCTGGGCCAACCCTTCATCGGGCAGAAGGTGGCGGGCTTCTCCAAGTACGCCCTGCCCGGCCTCGCCGACCTGCCCGCGCTCGGGCCGATCTTCTTCAGGCAGGACGCCCTGGTCTACTGCTCCTATCTGGCCGCGCCCCTGGTCTGGTTCCTCTTCGCCCGCACCAGCCTCGGGCTGGCCCTGGACGCCGCGGGCGAGAACCCCAAGGCGGCCAAGGCGGCCGGGCTCTCGGTGGCCTCCCTGCGCTGGTTCGGACTGCTGGCCGGGGCCTTCCTGGCGGGCCTGGGCGGGGCCTATCTCTCCCTGGCCTACACCCAGTTCTGGACGAGCAACCTTTCGGCCGGGCGCGGCTGGATCGCCGTGGCCCTGGTCATCTTCGCCTTCTGGCGGCCGCGCGGGGCCGTGCTCGGGGCCTACCTCTTCGGCGGGGTGATGGCCTTCCAGCTCAGGCTGCAGGCGGCGGGGGCCAACCTGCCCAGTTCGCTGCTGCTCATGCTGCCCTACGCCATGACCATCCTGGCGCTGATCGCGGCCAACCTGCGCAAGGGCAGAGCGGGTGCGCCCGCGGCGCTGGGCGTCAACGTGGAGCCGGAGGAGTAGCCGTGCTGCGCCGCCTGCTCGACCGCATCCTGCCCCCGAGGGTCTTCGAGGAACGGCCCGAGCCCACGGCCGTGTTCGAGGCCTCGCGGCCGCCGGTGGTCCGGCTGGAGCGCATCGTCAAACGTTTCGGCGCGGTCACGGCCAACCGGGACATTACCCTGGACATCCATGCGGGCCGCATCCTGGCGCTGCTCGGCGAGAACGGCGCGGGCAAGTCCACGCTCATGAGCATTCTCTCGGGCCGCTACCATCCGGACGAAGGCCGCATCCTGGTGGACGGCGAGCCGACGCGCTTCTCCAGCAGCCGCGACGCCATCCGCGCGGGCATCGGCATGGTCTACCAGCACTTCATGCTCGTGCCGACCATGACCGTGGCCCAGAACGTGCTGCTCGGCCAGGAGGGGGGCTTCCTCCTCGCGCCGCGCGCCATGGAGGCCAGGGTGGACGCCCTGGCGCAACGCTACGGCCTGGAGATCAGGGCCTCGGCGCGCGTGGCGGAGCTTTCCATGGGCGAGCGGCAGCGCGTGGAGATCCTGCGGCTGCTGGCCCGCAACTCGCGCGTGCTGATCTTCGACGAGCCCACGGCCGTGCTCACCGAGCCCGAGGCGGGCAAGCTCTTCGACGCGCTTCGGCGCATGGCCTCCCAGGAAAAGGCCATCGTCTTCATCTCCCACAAGCTGGAGGAGGTCCTGTCCATCGCGGACGAGATCGCCATCCTCAGGCGCGGCGCGGTGGTGGACCGCATGCCGCGCACGGACGTCTCCTCCAAGAGCGAGTTGGCCGAACGCATGGTGGGCCGGGGCATCGCCCTGCAGATGGGGCGCGAGCCCGCGGCCAGGGGCGAGGTGGTGCTGGAGTTGGAGGGGCTTTCGGGCAACGGCCTGGAGGACCTGAGCCTGGACGTGCGGCGCGGCGAGATCGTGGCCGTGGTGGGCGTGGCGGGCAACGGGCAGAAACAGCTGGTGGAGACGGTGACCGGCCTTGTGCCCCCCGAGGAAGGCGTGGTGCGCATCCTCGGCCGGGAATGGCGGGATTTCTACGCCCAGCCCCGCTGGGAGGAGACCCTGGCCTACATCCCTGAGGACCGGCTCGGGCTGGCCACCTGCCCGGAGCTGGACATGGTGGACAACGTGCTGCTGACCACGCGCCAGGGGTTTTCCCGGGGCGTCTTCCTGGAGCGGGGGCGCGCCGCCCAGACCACCACGCGGCTGGTGGAGGAGCACAACGTGCAGCCGGCCCGGCCGCGCACCCAGGCGGGCAAGCTCTCGGGCGGCAACCTGCAGAAGCTGGTCATCGCGCGCGAATTCTTCCGCAGGCCGAAGATCATCGTGGCCGAGCAGCCCACCCAGGGGCTCGACATCGCGGCCACCGAGGAGGTCTGGAAGAGCCTGCTGGCCGCGCGGCAGGGCGCGGGCATCCTGCTGGTCACGGGCGACCTCACCGAGGCCCTGGAGCTGGCGGACCGCGTCGCGGTCATGTACCGGGGCCGCTTCATCGACGTCATCGCTACGGACGACGAGGAACGCCTCGCCTCCCTCGGCCTGCTCATGGCGGGCGTCAAGGAATAGCCGCAGTCAGGAGAAGCGCCGTCGGCCGCGCCGCGCCGGTCGCTCAGACAGCGCCGAGCGTGCGGCCGGGCAGGGGCTCGAAGGAAGCCAGCCCCGCGGTGCGGGTGTAGGCCGAAAGGGCGTAGGCCAGGTTCGACGCCCCGGCCTGGGCGTCGCGCACGGGTTCCGTGGCGGTCAGGGCGTCCGTGAGGGCTTCGAGGGGATTTTCGGGCGGCGCCTCCGCCAGGCGGGCGCGCACCGAGGCCACGTCCAACTCCTCGCGAAAGGCGCGGGCCTGGTCGGCCTCGCGGCGCGCGGCCTCGCGCGCCGCCGACGCCTCGGCGTCGAGTTCCAGTTCCTGGCTCTGCCAGCGCAGGCCGAATCCAGCGATGGAGAAGCCGATCTCGCGCGTGGTCACGCGGGCCTGGGTGGAGGCTTGCCCGGCGCGCGCGAAGAGATCCGCCCGGAAGGCGTTCTGGTGCTGCTCGTAGGGATTGGCGGACGCGCCGACACGCATGACGGCCTCCGGGGCCGGTCTTGGCGTCCTCGTCCAGAGGGCGCTGCGTCAGCTTCCATCCGTGGAAGGAGCCGCCCGGAAGGCGGCCTGTTTCCCAGATAACGCAGCGTCGACAGGTTGGCAAGCCCTGCCGGAAAGGGCAGGTCAAGCAATCTTCATGCCCGTTCCCTGCCCGGCGGCGGGAAAACCGCCAGGATCACCGGTCTTTTCCAGCTGTCCGGTCCTTGCGGTTCGGCCCGTGACGCCGCCATGCGCGATCCTGCCGGACGGCGCGTCTTTTCAAGACGGACCGAAGTGTTGGGAAAACACTAGAAAAAGACGAGATGAAGTCTAGGCGTCATAGAAGCGGGCCAGACGGTCCGCCACGATGCGGTCGGTCCAGCGTTTCGCGATGAAGGCGCGGGATTTTCCGCCGATCTCCTCGCGCCGCTCCGGATCATGGATCAGGTCGCGCAGCGTGGCGGTCAGGCCCGAGGGCGAGGTCACGACCCAGGGCAGGTCGTCGGTGTCCGTGAACTCTGCGATCTTCTCCCGGTTCCAGGCGTCCAGGCCGGAGATGGTGGGCACGCCCTGGGACAGGGCTTCGAGCGAGGAGACGCCGTAGTAGCCCTGCAGGTGGTCGAAGACGATGTGGCAGCGCCGCTTGCGCCGCAGGCACTCGCGGTTGGGCGCGTCGTCGATCATGTCCAGCCGCGCGGGCTCGTTCGCGGCCGCAAGCTCGGCCATGGCGCGCAAAAGATCGTCCGTGTTCTTGAGATCCTTGCGTGTGGGCGAGTGGCCGATGAGCGCCGGGACCTCCCCTGGCGCGCGGGGCTTGCCGCCCATGGGCATGAGCAGCGGGTCGTCCTGGGGCACGAAGTTGGGCATCCAGTGCGCCTCGGGAAAGAGTCGCAGGAGGTCCGGGGTGGAGACGAGGATTTTGTCCCGGCCCCGCTCCCGGTACTTGCGGCGGTATTTCCCGGGGTCCGAGCGGTAGTCCGGGTGGCCGTGGTGGTGGTGCACGAGGAGCTTGCCGGCCATGAAGTCGCGCGGCAGGAAGGGGCCGATGGCCAAATCCTCGTCCGCGGTCATGTGGAAATGGAAGACGTCGCTCGTGCGCAGCAGATGCTCGACCTCGCCGAGGTCCTCCGGCCCCAGGTCGGGCAGATGCAAATCCTGCCGCCAGCCGTGGTTGTAGCGCGTCTCCAGGGTGATCAGGCGGCAGGCGTGCGGCGTGTGGCGGTTGAGCGCCTCGGCAAAGGCGATGGCCATGCCCGCCGGGTCGTTCACGGCCATCATCAGGATGCGCACGCGCTGCCTCCCGTCACCGGCTCCTGATCGGGCGGATCAGGCGATCTTGGCGGACTTTTCCACGCAGTGCAGATGGCCCATCATCTCCCAGCCCAGGAGGGTGTCCTCGCGGATCTCGCGCACGGCCTTCCGGCCCACCACCGCGTCCCATTCCAGGGGGCTGATGCCGGTGCCGGGGCTCTTCACGGTCAAATCCTCGGCGGTGATGATCTTGCCCGCCGGGATGATGCGCGCGGCCACGATGCTCTTGCGCAGCTTCTTGGCCGTGGATTCCTCCTTGGGGAAGACCTTCTTCTCGGTTTCGCGCATGGCGCGCTCCACGTCGCGGATCATGCCGACCAGGCTCTTGAGCTGACCGGGCTCCAGGGAGGCCTTGTGGTCCGTGCCGGGCAGCATCTTGTTCAGGGTGAAGTGGCGCTCCACCACGCACGCGCCCTGGGCCGCGGCGGCCAGGGACGGGGCCAGCCCCTCCTCGTGGCCGGAATAGCCCACGGGCAGGCCGAAGCGGGCGCGCAGGTCGTGCATCACCGGAAGGGCGATCTCGTCCTCGGGGCAGGGGTAGGAGGAGTTGCAGTGCAGCAGCACGATGTTGTCGTGGAACATCTGCAGCTCGGCCACCGCGGTTTCGATCTCGGCCCAGGTGGACATGCCCGTGGAGGCGATGACCGGGACGCCGGAGCGGCCGATCTCACGCAACAGCGGCAGGCAGACCAGATCGGCGGAGGCGATCTTGAGCAGTTCCACCTTGAGGCCGAAGAGCTGCCGCAGGGAAACCATGTCCCAGGCCGAGGCGAAGAAGGTCAGGCCGAGGCGCTCGGCGAGGTCCTTGAGCTGGGCCATCTCCTCGATGTCCAGTTCGAGGGCGTCGCGGTGCGCGCCGTAGGTGGAGCCGAAGCTGTTGGGCCCGGTGTAGGGGGCCAGGATGCCCTCGCGCGTCAGCAGGGAGGGGGTGTGGCGCTTCTGGAACTTGACCGCGTCCGCGCCGCACTCGGCCACGGCGTAGACCATCTCCTTGGCGATCTCCAGCTTGCCCTGGTGGTTGTTGCCGATCTCGGCGACGACGAAGCAGGGATGCCCGTGGCCGATGACCGTTCCGGACGGGAGCACGACTTCGCTGATGGTGCTGTTCTTCATGGCTACAACCTGATGATTTGGAGGTTCTTCGAGGCGGCCAGGGCCGAGATCTGCCGGAATATTTCCTCCTGCCGGCCGAAGGACGTGATGATCACGGCCTGGCAGGGAATCTTCTCGATGAGCTGCGGCGGCACCACGATGTGGCCGTGGAAGGACTGCCCGTGCTTGGCGGGGTCGTTGTCCGAGATGGCCACGACCCGGAAGTGCGTGCCTTCCAGGGCGGCCAGGACGACCTCGCAGGTCTCCGAGGCGCCGAAAAGGATCAGGGAGGTCTGTCCCTGTTCGGCCAGGGCGGTCAGCTTGGCGCGGATGCCCTCCTTGAGCGCGGAGTATATTTGCACGATTTCGGCGCAGAACTGGCCGAGCAGGAGCTGGCGGGTCTGCTCGCCGTGCGTCGTGAGGCCGTAGGAATAGGACTTGCCGTTGACCGGGGTGAGGGTCAGGAGGTCCTTGTCCTGCAGGTCCTTGATGTACTTGTTGATCATGGCTCCGGAAAGCGAGGCCTGCTGGCCGAGTTCGCTCTGGCTGACGCGGCTGCACGCATGCACGCTCTCCAGGATGGAGAGCACCCGGGAATCCTTGCCGGGCTTGAAGAAGCGCTTGTGCAGGGGAATGAGCGTCATGCAGGCTACCGTTCGTCCGCTTAGTTAAGTGAGGCAACGTGGTTCATTACCGTCAACCCGGCTTCCAGAGCAAGTTTGGCCTGCCAATCCCCGGCGGCCTCGCAGAGCCTTCCGGTCGCCCTCAGGACATCCCGGAGGGCCGGTGTTTTCTGCATCGCAACGCTCCTTTGCAGGAAAAGTGCCAATTTGCGTTCGACCTCCTGTCGGGCCTTGGGGTCGGTCGCGGCGTCTGAAATTCTTAACTCAGTGAATGATGTATCGGACGTTTCCGGATTTTTCTTAAGGCACGCCGCGGCGTGGCGTCCGGCGCGCGCGCCGAAGACCTGCGTGGCCAGGACCATGGCCCCGCCGATGCGGTTGGCCCCGTGCATGCCCGAGGCGCATTCGCCGCAGGCGTAAAGTCCGGGCAGGCTGGTGCGTCCGTGCGCATCGACCAGCGCGCCGCCGTTGCCCGCATGGGCCATGGGCGCGATGCGCAGCGGCCCTTCCGCGTCCGTGGCCGCCTCCACCGTGCCGTCGGCCTGGCGGTGCGCCAGGAGGAAGCGGTCCAGGGCCGCGTCGTGCAGGCCGAATCCGAAGGGGCAGTGGGTTCCGCGCGCCGTGGCCAGCCCGGCCAGATCCGCGGGCAGGGGGACGAACGAGCCGTCCCGGTCGCGCACCCGCAGGCCTTGTCCGGCGTGTTGCGCCAGGGGCCAGAAGCGGCGCGAGGGGACCTGGCCCCACATGTATTGCAGGTAGCCCTGGTTGACCATGCGCACGCCCGCGCGGGCGAGGAGCGCGTAGGACCAGCCCGGATTGCGCGGTCCGGCCTGACTCCAGGCGAAGAGCGGGGCCGGGCCGCCCAGGGCCAGGACCACGGCCCCGGCCGCGATGGCGAGCGGCGTTTCCTGTTCGCCGCAGGCGAAGAGCGCGCCGCGCGCCGCGCCGTCCGCCACGATGATCCCGCGGGCCGTGAGCCCGGAAAGGAACACGCCGCCGAGGTCCGCGATCTTGCCCCGGAAGGCGCGGAAGGCCGCTCCCAGGTCCTCGAAGACCACGGCCCGGCGCGAATGCGGGCTGAAGCAGCCGGAAAAGAGGGCCAGGTTGCCGTCCTGGCCGCGCAGGAAGGGTACGCCCAGGGAGCGCATGTCCTCGAACCGGGCCAGGGAGTCGGCGGCCAGGACCTCGGCCAGGATCGGGTCGACATGGCCGGGGCGGCCCACGGCCAGGACCTCGGCCGCGAGGTCCGCGGCGTCGTTGTCCGTGAAGCAGACCTGCATGCCCAGCCGGTCGTGGATGTTGGCGAAGGACGAGCCCGAGGGCGCGTCCGAAACCGCGGCCACGGCCACGCGCGCGCCGGGGTTCTCCTCCAGGGCGGCCCAGGCGGCCCGCAGCCCGGCCAGCCCTGCGCCGAGCACAAGAATGTCAAAATTCCGTCTGTCTGTCCGCATATGCCGCTGCAGGCCTTCCTTCGTTTGCTGCCGGTGGTTCCGGGGGCGTCCGGTCCGGTCTGGCCGGGAGAAAAGCAAACCGAGTGCCAAGCAGGGACAGGAAGGCAGGGGATGCGCTCGCGCGTCTTTCCGCGCCTCAGCCCTGGGCCGTGGGCTCGGTGCTGAAGGACATGAGCGGGGTCAGGGGCCTGTCGCCCACGAGGTCGAAGCGCACGGCGGCGAAGGCCCCGAGGCAGACGGGGTAGAGGGGACGGTTGAGCAGCCGCCAGAACCAGCCTTCGCGCCAGGTGGCGGGCGGCCCGGGCAGGACAGAGGCCGAGGTCCGGGGCCGTCTGCCCGCGACCTCGCCGAAGAGACGCACGATCTCACGGCAGGAGAACCAGCGGGCGGCCTGCAGGGAGCCTCTGCGGCACTGCGCCCAGGGCAGGCCGTGGGTCAGGCGGTAGAGCGAGCACCTGTTCAGGAAGCCCACCAGGACGCCCTTGCGCGCCACGCGCACGGCCTCGCCCAGGGCCTTGCCCGGGGCGTCGCAGAATTCCAGGGCCGTGATCAGGGCCACGAAATCGTATTCCTTGTCGCCGAAGGGTAGGTGCTCGGCCTGTCCGAGGTGCAGGTCGGCCTTCTTGCCCAGCCGGGAGCGCGCGGCCTTGAGCATGGCTGGGGAAGGGTCCAGGCCGTCCACGTCGAAGCCCAGGTCCCAGAAGTGCTCCAGGAAGAGGCCGGGACCGCAGCCGACCTCCAGAAGGCGCTGGCCGCGCCGGGGCCAGGCCGAGACCAGGGAGGCCAGGAGCGCCTTCTCGCGCGCCAGGGCCACGCGTCCCGGCAGCGTCCCGAACCAGCCCTCGTAACGGGCCACGGCCTTGTCGTCGTAGAACATGCGCGCCTCAGACCAGGGAGAGCAGATGGTGCAGGACCTTGGTGGGATCGAGCCGCGGCCGGGATTCGGGGGTGGTCAGGTCGGCGTCGATGACCTCCACGCCGAAGCGCCGGATCTTCTGCAATTCGATGGGGCCGCCGTAGTCGCCGTTTTTCGTGTCGAGCAGCACGAAGTTGAGCAGGGTTTCGCGCGGCGCGGGCCTGAGGCAGCCCCGGTCGAGGTGGCGGAAGAGTTCGCTCACGGCCCCGGCCACGGAGAGGTCGCACATCTCCGGGTCGCCGCCGGAATTGGGCACGTAGATCTTGGGGCAGTCGGTTTCGCGCACCGCCTCGCCCACGCCGAAGGGCAGCAGGTTGGCGATGAGCGAGGTGTAGAAGGAGCCCATGGGATAGCAGATGAGTTCCGCCGATTTGATGAGCTTCCTGACCTTGTCGCGCAGGGGCACGCGCAGCGGCTCCACGCCATCCTGGTCCTCGGTGAGCCAGATGTCCGCCACGGGGGAGGCGATGGGCGCGCTCTCCTTGCCCGTGATCAGGTGCTGGCCCACGAGCACCGTGCCGTCGTCCAGCCTGGCCGCGAGTTGGGCGTCCTTGTTGACCACGGGCCGCACGATGCCGCGCGCCTCCACGAGCTTGGTGAAGAGATAGATGACCGGGTCGATGTGGCGGTTCTGGTTGAAGAAGCCGCCGCTGAGGATCAGGTTGCCGATGCTGGCCCCGGCGAGATCGAACTCCTCGGGCATGCGCGCCATGAAGAACTGCAGGTGGTTGCGCACCAGCTTGCGCATGGGATCGGGGATGGCGGCCACGAGCCGGTCCTTGCCCCGGGCCATGGCCTGCAGGCGGTCGCGCAGATCGGCCGGGGGGGCGTCGCCCGGCAGGCGGGTGGCGAACAGCTCGAAAATCTCGGGATTGCCCTTGAGACTGCGGTCGGCCAGGGCCATGAGCCGGTTGCGGATGTCGCCCACGGCGAGCATGCGGAAGGCCTTGCGGATCTTGGCGGAGGAGCCGCCCGAGTCGAAGGGCGTCATGATGTGGATGGAATTGTGGGTGTAGGCGATGATCTCCTGGGCAAGCTGCCGCAGCGCCGTGCCGCCGCTGAAGAAGAGGACGCGGGGTCCCAGGTCCGGGGAGCGCCGGAAGCGGGCCAGCTTGATCTCGTTGGGCACCGGCGCGGTCTTGGTGATGCGGATCTTTTGCGGCATGGCGGGTCCTTTGGTCGAGGGTGGAGGAAGCCACCACCCATACGCCGGGCGTATGACGGTACGGTAACGGGAGCGGGCCGGAGGCGCAAGGGAAAGCGGACGGAAGGGAGCGCCGGGCCGTCAGATGCTGCCGGAGGCGTCCTTGGCGGTTTCGGGATCGATGAAGCGCAGGAGCAGGCAGGTCTCCACGATGTCGTTGCCGATCTGGCCCACGAGCTTCTGGGCTTTTTCGTGCTGCTCGATGGATATCTTGCCGTTCTTGAGAAGCCAGCGGGAGAGGCGCTCGTTGCGTTCCTCCGCGGTCATGGTCCGTTTGGGCATCTTCACGGGCGATCCGCCCGCGTGCTGCGGCTGGGGCGGGGCCTGCAGACGCCAGCCGGCCAGGGAGACCTCGTTCTCCATGGTCAGCAGTCTGGATTCGAGTTCCCGCTTCTCCTGCAGGGCCGCGGCGAGCCTCTCCTTGGCTTCCTCCTCCCGCCGGGCGTACTGCTGCTCGCGAGAGGCCTGCCACATGTTCAGGCGGTTGTAGACCAGGAGGCCCGCAACGCCCACCACGACGAGGATCAGGAAGGACGCGACAAGCATGACGGTTCAGGTGTCCGCTTCGTTCTGGAGGTTGAAGTCGGCCAGACGGCCTTCGAGATCCTCCATCTTCTTTTTCGTGATCTCGTTGCCCTGGACGATGGCCGCGACCCGCGCCTCCGCCTGTCTGCAGAAGCGCTCCACCGAGATGCGCTTGAGTTCCAGGCTCCGCCGGGCCTTGTCGTACTTGGCGAACAGCACGAGAAGCTCCAGCGTGACGGCGATGAAGATGAGCATGATGACGACGCCTTCCATGTGCGCTCACTGTTGCTGTGAACCCGTGCGCGGGCAGGCCTGGGCCGAAAATCTCCTGTCTAGGGCGGGTTTACATGCAATGGCGCTGTGCCGCAAGACTATGGGGGAGTGTTTGTATTTTCAGCCGGATATGTTGTCGTCGCGGACGGAGGAGGAGGGCCGCGGCGGACCGCAGGCCCGCCGCGGACAGGAGCGCCGCACCTAGCGCAGCAGATCGAGGCAGAAGCGGGCCGCGGCCTCGAAGTCCACGCCGCCGGAAAGTTCGTAGACCGGGCAGCCCTCCAGGCGGGCCAGATAGGCCTCCTCGGAAAAGTCGCGGCCCCGCGTGGCCTCGTCCATCTCGAAGAACAGCCCGAGCTCCTTCATGAAGGCGGGCATGAGGTCGCGGCGTTCCCGGATGTCGATCCGGGCGGCGGTCATGGGGATCTGCTCGCGCCGCCAGTTGAGCAGCACCAGGGCGGCCATGGGGCAGGAGAGGCGGAATTTGTCCGGCCCGAAGCACTCGTCGATGAAGGCGTCGTACTTGTGTTCCAGGTCCCACAGCTCGGCCGGGGGCATGGCCTCGAAGCGGGCCCGCTCCCCGGCCGGGATGACCGGGGCCAGGTTCGGGTTGGCCAGCACCGTGCCGGGGTTGACCCGGGGCATCTTGGGCAGGCCGTGCATGACGAGGCCCGTCTCCGTGCGTTCGACCATGACCCGGTCGTTGGACACGAAGTCCGTGCCGTGGCGCATGACGGCCAGGGCCAGGGTGGATTTCCCCATGCCCGCGAAGCCCGCGAGGCACAGTCCCTTGTCCCCCTTGGCCACGCCCGAGGCGTGGAACAGCAGGGAGTCGTCCTTGATCAGCCGTTCGATGTAGCGGTTGTTGATGAAGTTCACGACCTGATTGTCGTTGGCCAGACAGGGACCCAGGGCGAGCTGCACGCCCTGGCCGAAGAGGTAGACCATGCCCGTGAGGCGCTTGCGCACCACGCGGCCGTCCGGCAGGTCGAGGAACTCTTCCTTGATGCGCTTCTTGCCCGGCTCGGGCGGCTTGGGCGCGAGGGGCAGGCCGAGGTCCACCTCGGGCAGCTCCAGGGCCGTGACCTCGATGTCCGCGGGTTCGCAGGCCGTGGCCGCGGGGTCGAGAAAATCGCGGTAGTAGGCCGCCAGCTTGTCCGTCAGCTCCTTGGAGTTGCTGCGCACCAGGACGCTCGCCCCGCCGAAGCGCAGGCAGAGGAAGCGCGAGGCCGGGTGCGCCCAGAGGAAGGGCGCGGCCAGTCCTTTCACCGTGGGATTTTTCATGCGGTCCTCCCGATGACCCAGTCGGCGTACATGGCGGCGGCGTCCAGCCCGTTCGCCTCCAGCAGGCCTCTGAAGCCGCCGAAGGCCGAGACTTCGTAGATTTGCGGCCCGCCGGGCGTCTCGACCACGTCCACGCAGGTGAAGGCCATGTCGAACAGGGCCTGGGCCTTGTGCGCCAGATCGATGATCTCCTGCGAGGGCTGCACAGGCACGTATTTGCCGCCGGTGCGCGTGGTGGTGTCCCAGGAGGTTCCCGAACCCTGGCGCGCATAGGTGGTCACGTATTCGCCGCCGAGGAAGGTCACGCCCAGGTCCAGGCCGGGATGCGAGACCATCTTCTGGATGTACATCACGGTGTTGCCGTCGTTCTTGAAGGCCTCGATCTGCTCCTGCATCTCGGGGCCGGGCTCGATGACCGTCATGCCCCGCGCCTTGGAGGAATAGAGGGGCTTGAAGACCGCCCGGCCGTAGTCCTCCACTGCGGCCATGGCCTCCTCCACGTCCTCGGTGATCACCGTGGGCGGCATGGGAATGCCGCCCGCGCGCAGGCCCACGGTGCAGGAGAGGCGGTCGATGAGCCGCAGGATGCTGCTGGCCTTGGAGAAGACCGGTACGCCGCGCTCCTCCACGAAGCGCAGAATCTCCATGCGGTCCAGGGCGCTGGGCGAGTAGGAGGGGGCGATCTTCTTGACGATGACCGCGTCCATGGCCGTAAGGTCGTGCTCGCCGAAAGAGACGCGGCCGCTTTCCAGGTCCAGGCGGACGCGGGCCATGTCCACCAAAAGCCGAAAGCCCGTGCGCTCCTCCACCGCCCCGGCCAGCCGTTCGGACGACCAGCCGCCGGGGATGCCGACAACCGCTATGCGTTTCATGCAGGTTCCTCGTGTTGGATCAGGACAGGGACAAGGCTTCGAGGGGAAGCCTGAACTCCTCGATGGGCTTCTTGAAGCCCACGATCTTCTCCAGCAGGAAGACGCCCCGCTGGTACATGATCTTGGCGAACTTGCGGTTCAGCTCGAAGCGCACCGAGGTCAGCAGGGAGCGGATGAGCCCGAGGCAGAGGCGCGCGTCGAAGGTGGCGTCGTCGTGCTTGCGCGCGAAGTCCCGGGCAAAGGCGTAGAACTCCGTGATGACCATGCGGATGCGCTTGCGCGCGTCGTTGTCGAAGATCGGCAGGCGGAAGTTGGAGATCATGAAGACCGAGACGTCCTGCAGGTAGTCGGTCTGGGCCGAGCGGTGCAGGTCGATGTAGTGGACGCGCTGGTTCGCGTGGTCGTAGACGATGTTGTTGATGTTGTAGTCGCCGTGGATGAAGACCGAGAAGGGGGCGGATAGGTTCCTGCCGATCTGCTTGGCCTCGCCCAGCAGCCCCTTGAGCGGGGGGATGGCGGCGTTCCCGATCATGCGCACCGGGGTGTCGAACTCGGGATAGAGGCGGTAGACGTCCGGCAGACGGGAGAGGCACTGGCCGATGTAGTCGGCGTTGACCGGCTCGGGCCGCAGGGTGAACTCCCAGATCTCGGACACGGTCTGCTCCAGCAGGAGCATGGCGTCGGAAAGGTAACGCATCTCGCCCGCCAGGACGATGTCCTGGATGGTGCAGCCGGAGAGGAATTCGAGCAGCAGCGAGGCCGAGGAGCCCTTCTCGCGCAGGGCCACGATGCGCGGCGGCAGGCCGGGCATGATGCGGTCCCACTTCTCGATGTTGTCCTTCTCCTGCAGGAGCTTCTTGGCCTCGCCCTCCTTGAAGATCACGCCCTGGGACTCGGTTCCGCCGTCCGAACCCTCGCGGATGCGGCCGATGCGGCAGCCGGAGCGGGTGCCCCAGATGGACTGGAACTCCACGTCCGTGATCGGCACCTCGCGGCCCGAGGCGGACAGGGTGTCGCGCAGGGCGTTGTACTGGTGGATCTTGAACTTCTCGCCCAGGATGTAGAAGATCACGGCCTCGCCCACGTTGAGCAGGGCGTCGCCGATGCGCTCCAGGTAGCGGAAGATGAACAGGGTGGTGATCAGGTTGCCCGTCTCCACGCCCGCCCGCAGTTCGTTGAGGATGCGGTCGAACTGCTTCTTGTAGTGCATGTCCAGGTTGGATTCCGCGAGGCAGATCTTGAAGGCCAGGGACATGTCCTGGCGGAAGAGGGCGTTGTAGATCTTCTCCAGGGCGCTGAAAATCTCCTCGAAGAAGGGCTTGTACTCGTAGCGTTTGAGGAATTCGCCCTCGGTGAGGTAGCGCGTCTGACGCACGATGTTCACCGCGTGGTCGGCCAGGCGCTCCAGATTGTTGGCGATGATGTGCGTGGCGCGCAGGCGGTCCACGCCGCGCTTGGTGAGCGTCTCCCCGCCGTGCAGGCGCGAGAAGCAGATGTTCTCGATGACGCTCTTCATGTTGTCGATGTAGTTGTCGCGGTTCTCGATCTTCTCGATGGCCGCGTCCGAAGGCTTCTCAAGGATCTTGAGGGTGCCTTCGAGCTGCTTCGTGACTTCGAGCAGCATGAAGCGGATGTTCTGCTCCAGGTCCTGCATGGGGGTTACTTGCCCTTCCCGGAGTCCCCGGCTTCGTTGCCCGCGCGGATGAACAGCGGCTGGCGCTCCTCCTCGGGCTGCTGGGCGTGCTCCTTCCAGCCGAGGGTGAACTTGAGCTTGCGCCTGCCGCCCTTGAGCTTGGCCTCCACCGTGAAGCCGAGCAGCCCGGCGGGCTTCAGCAGCAGGGTTTCGCCTTCGCGCGTCAGGGTCAGCTCGCCCTTCTTGAATCCCTCGGCGATGGCGTCGAGGTACTTGATCACGGTGTCCATGTCCTGCACGGACTCGTACTTGAACTGTCTGTAGTCGGACATACGCTCTCCGGGGCCGCGGGCTATCCGTTCAGCCGGGCCTTGTATTCGTCGATGACCTGGGAGCGGGAGGTGCCGCAGAGGATCAGGCTCTTGCGCACGGCCAGATCCTCCCAGGCGGGCTGCAGGCCGATCTCTCGCGCGGCCTTCTCGGGTTCCTGCAGGGCCGGGTCCTTGACCTTCTCGCTCATGTGGCAGTCGTCGCCCATGAAGACCAGAAGCTGCGGCGTGGTGCGGCAGCGGTTCTCGTTCTGGCGGTTCACGGCCTTGATCAGGAATTCGGTGTACTCGCGGGACTGGGGGTTCCAGACCTCTATGCCGTCCACGTCGTAGTCGGCCAGGAGGATGGGCCAGAACTGCTCGGGGTGGGGGATGACCACGCCCGCGCCCAGGGAGCGGGCCTCCTCGATGATCTCCGTGGCGCGATAGAAGTACTTCAGGGAGAAGTTCTGCTTGACCAGCTCCTTGAGCGCCTTGAGATAGACCTGGGCCTTGTTGACCGCCACGTCGCCGTACGTCGGCCGGAACTCGTCCACGAAATTCCGCAGCAGCTTGTTTTTGATGGCGTCCCTGGGCGTGGTCTCCCAGTTGTCTTCGATGAGGCGCTGCAGCTTGGCCGCCAGGACGCTCGCGAACTCCACCACGTCCGCGTCGGTGTTGCTCATGGCCGCGGCCTTGCGCCGTCTTGGTTCGGTTCCCGGCAAGTGCGCCGCCTCCAGGAGTTCGAAGAGCTGGCTGGAGCGGTACTTGAACGTGTGGCTGCACATGGAGCGCAGGGTGTGGGCGCGCTCCCCGGCCACGTTCTCCCTGCGGAAGTGGAGCAGGAGCTGAACCTTGCGGTTGAAACCCGAGGAGTAGCAGTCCACCTCCACGCCCGCGTAGGCGTCCCATTCCAGGATCTCGTTGTGCTGCGTGGGGATGATCAGCTCCTTGGAGCGGCGCGGGTAGAGTCGCTCCAGACGCTGCCGGATGAGGTCCATGGGCACGAATTCCGGGTGCCAGTGCACCGCCAGCACGGTCTCCTGCGTGGGATGGGTGCGGGGCGGGGTGACGATGCGCTCGACCTGCTCGGGCGAGAGGTCCGTGGAGATGACCCGCCGGTAGGCCGTCGCGTCGTCCTCCGTGACCTCACGCGGGATGCGGGCCGCGTCCACCAGGACGCAGGGGTTCTGGTCCTGGGCGTTGCGTTTGATCAGTTCCATCGGGTTCATGGGATATCACCGTCGTGTTACGGCCGGGTTGCGGCCGCGCCGGGGCGTTCCGGCAGGACGCCCCGGCCGCGGTGTCGGGGCGGGTTTATTTGTACAGCTTGTGGCAGGACTTCTTCAAGCGTTCGATCTCGGCGGCCGCGGCGCTGGCCCGGTCGTGATCCCCGGCCGCGACGGCGGCCAGCAGTTCGGCCAGGGCCGCGGCGTTGGCCGGGTATTCCGGCGCGCCCTTGTCGGGATAGGTCAGCATGGCCGAAAAGTCCGCGGCAAAGGAGTCCAGCAGCCCGGCCTCGGGCAGGCCGCCCAGGGCCAGGGCCTCCTTGACGCCGTTCCAGGATTTCTTGAGCCGCTTCTTGACCGGCTTGTAACCCGTTCCGGCCGCTGCGGCGGCCTGGGCCTCGGCCGCGCCGCAGACGCAGGGCGGGGTCTCGCAGGTGCAGACAGGGGGGGTCTTCTCGGCCTTGAGCCGGAGCGAGAAAAAGAGGGTCTCTCCGGCCGCCTTGAGCGCGATCTTCAGCTTGCCGAAGCCGGAGAGGTCGATCCGCGAACCGCCCAGTTCGGCCTCGCCCGCCTCCAGTCCCGCGGCCAGCGACCGCAGCACGGCCGCGGCCTCGCCCTTGGCCACGGCGAATTCTATCTTGGATTTGCTGCCGCCCATGTCGTCCTCCTCGGCCGCCACGTCTGCGGCCAAAGAAAAAGCATACATGATTTCGCCAAACCCTGCATGACAAATCAGCGACAAAACCGGGGGGGCGCGGCCCGGCGATCATTTTTTGCGCGTAGCGAGCCAGTCGGCGTAGAGGCGTTCCGTTGCGGCCTCGCCGGCCTGCCGCGCCCAGGCGGCCGCCTCCTCGGCGCGTCGGGCCAGGACCTCGGGCTTGCCCAGCAGGGCGTCGGCCTGGGCCGCGCGCAGCCGCCAGCGCGCGGCTTCGTTCGCGCGGCCCGCCGCGAGCGCGGCCTCATGCGCCGCCGCGAAACGCGCCGGGGAGGGAAAGAGCGCGGCCGCCAGCCCCGCAAGACGCGCCGCCTCCCCGGAGTCGCTCGCCGTTCTCGCGGCCGCGAGCGCCGGGGCGTATGCCTCCAGGGCCAGCGGCTCCCGCGCCGGATCGGGTTCCGCGTCGTTGCCGGGCAGCACCGCATACGGCTCCAGCCAGTCCGTGAGCCGGGGCTCGTAGCCCTCGCCGCGCCAGAAGCGGAAAAGGTCCGGGGAGAAGCAGGCCCGGCAGCGTTCGGCCAGGAGCCGGGCGTTCTCGCGCGCATGGTCGAAGCGGCCGGGCGTGAGCGAGGTGTGGTGCTGCACGACGCTTTCCGGGACCAGCCGCAGCTTCAGTCCCGCCCGTCGCATGCGGCAGGACAGGTCCATGTCCTCCCCTCCGTTCTCGAAGCCCGGGAAGAATCCGCCCAGGTCGCGGAAGACCTGCGCGGGGCAGAGCAGGGCCGCGGCGGACAGGGCCTGCAGCGAGCGCCTGCGGCGAATCGCCCCGTGCCTGGGCGGAAAGAGCGACCAGACGTGCGTCGGATGCAGGCTCGGGTCCAGGCAGACGCCCGCGTGCTGCACCCTGCCCGCCTCGTATTTGCCCGTGCCCTCGGGAAAGACCAGCAGCGGCGAGACCGCGCCCACCCCCGCCTCGGCCTCGAAGGCCCGCAGCAGGGGGGCGAGCCAATTGCCGGAGCAGGTCGTGTCGTTGTTCAGGAAGAGAACGAAGCGCGAGGCGGCCAGCTCCGCGCCGGCGTTGCACGCCCGGCCGAAGCCCCAATTCTCGGGCAACCTGAGGTGCGTGAAGCGCTCCCCGAACAGGGATTCGCCGAACGGGGCGCATTCCGTCGCCGTGGCGTCCCCGGAGCCGTTGTCCACGACCACGATGCGGATCGCCCCGCCGCGCAGGGATGCGGCCAGGCTTTCGAGGCAGGAGCGGGTGATTTCCCAGAGGTTCAGGGCCGGAATGACCACGGTGAGCAGGTCCATGCGCACGGAATTACGCCAGGCCACGGCCAGGGGCAAGTCCGGTCGGCCGAGCGGACAGCCCGGCGGCGTTTTCGCCTTGCCCGGAGGGGAGCTTGCGGCTACCTTCCCGCCATGTCTCAACCATCGCCGCCCCACAATTTTCTGACCCTGATGCCCGCGGACGGCTTCCGCGCCCTGCTCGCCGTCTGGCCGCGCCTGCCCGCCGAAGAGGTCGACATCGATCAGGCCGTGGGCCGTTGCCTGGCCGCGGACGTGGCCGCGCCCGAGGACCTGCCGCCCGCGCCGCGCGCTTGCATGGACGGCTACGCGGTGCAGGCGCGCGACCTTTTCGGCGCTTCGGAATCCCTGCCCGCCTACCTCGAACTGGCCGGGAGCGTGGCCATCCAACGTCCGCCGGATTTCCTCCTTGAGCCCGGAACCTGCGCCGCCATCACCACGGGCGGCTGGCTGCCCGCAGGCGCGGACGCCGTGGCCATGGTCGAGCACACCCAGGACGTGGGCGGCGGGACCGTCGAGTTCCGCAAGCCCCTGGCCCCCTTCGAGAACGTCATGCTGCAGGGCGAGGACGCCAGCGCGGGCAGCCCGGCCCTGACCGCCGGGACGCGCCTGCGCGCCCCCCAGATCGGCCTGCTCGCGGCCCTGGGCCTGCCGCGCGCGTCCGTGGGCAGGCTGCCCCGCGTGGCCATTCTCTCCACGGGCGACGAACTGGTCCCCGCGCATGAAGCCCCGCCTCCGGGCCGCATCCGCGACGTGAACGCGCACGCCCTGGCCGCCATGTGCCGCGAGGCCGGGGCCCTGCCCACCCGCCTGGGCATCGTGCCGGACGAAACCCCGGCCCTGTCCTCCGCCCTGTCCTCCGCCCTTGCCGAATACGATGTGGTGCTGCTCTCCGGAGGCTCCTCCGTGGGGGCGCGCGACTGCACCGTGGCGGCCATCGGCAACGTGCCCGGGGCCCAACTCCTGGTCCACGGCGTGGCCGTCAGCCCGGGCAAGCCCGCCATCCTGGCGCGCTCGGGCGACAAGGCCATCGTCGGCCTGCCCGGCCAGGTGACCTCGGCCCAGGTGGTCATGCACGTCTTCATCCTCCCCTTTCTGCGCCATCTGGCGGGCAGGCGCGACGCCTTCGCGCCCGTCCGGGGCCGCCCCGCGGTCCTGGCGCGCAACGTGGCCTCGCGCCACGGCCGCGAGGACTGGCTGCGCGTCTCCCTCGAAGAGCGGCCCGGCGATCCTCCGGGCCAGCCGCCCCTGGCCCACCCCCGCCTGGGCAAGTCCGGACTGCTGCGCACCCTGCTGCAGGCCGACGGGATGGTCGTGGTCCCGGCCAGCCGCGAGGGGCTGAACGCGGGCGAAGCCGTGGAGGTGCTGCCTCTTTCGGGAGGAGAGAACGCATGAACGGCCCCCGCATTCCCAAGGGCGCGATCCCCGCGAAGACCGAAGTGGAGGACGCGGAGCGCAGCGCGGTCTACCGCCCGGGAGAGGCGGCGGCAGCGCCCGCCAGGCCACGGAATATCTTCCTGGTCGGCCCGCGCGGCAGCGGCAAGACCACCGTGGGCAGGCTGGCCGCCCAGCGCCTCTCCCTCGCCTTCGCGGACACCGACGCCCTGCTCGCGGAGCGCGCCGGAACGACCATCGTCGGCTTCGTCGCCGCGCACGGCTGGGACGCCTTCCGCGACCTGGAGCACGAGGTGCTGGCGGACGTCTGCGGCCGCGAGAACCAGGTCGTGGCCACGGGCGGCGGCATCGTGCTGCGCGAGGACAACCGCGCCCTGCTCCGGGCGTGCGGCCTGACCGTCTATCTCATGGCCGACCTGCCCACCCTGCTTTCCCGCCTGGAGGCCGACCCGAACGCGGCCCAGCGCCCCGCGCTCACCGACTCGCCCTTGCGCGAGGAGATCAGCCGCGTTCTTGACGAGCGCGAACCCCTCTATTTCTCCGTGGCCGACGCCGTGCTACAGGCCGCCCTTCCGGCCGAGGAACTGGCCGAAGCGGTGGAGGAGAAGGCCAGGCTGGGGCTGGGCTGAGGCCGAGACGAGGGCCTCGGGCCCTCGACCCGATTCCTGCGTCCGGCTTGTGACCGGCGTGACCGGCAAGGTCGCGATGGCGGAGCGAACGCCCGCCCCGCCTTACCCGTGCACGGCCGCGATGACGGAGTCGAGCTTGGCCAGGGGATCGGGCTGCTCGAAGATGTTGCGGCCGATGCAGACGCCCGCCGCGCCGGTGTCCAGGGCCTCGCCGAGCATGGCCAGGAAGGAGTCGAAGTCGGGCTGGCCGGGGCCTCCAGCCACGAGCACGGGCGCGGGCGAGGCCTCCACGGCCTCGGCGAAGGAGGGGGCGTGTCCGGAGTAGGGGGCGCAGACGAGGTCCGCGCCCAGTTCCGCGCCGACGCGGATGCAGTGGGCGATGAGCGAGGGGTCAAGTTCGTTGACCACGCTGCGGCCGCGCGGGCAGATGGTGGCCAGCACGGGCAGGCCCAGGCCGTGGGCCTCGTCCGTGGTCAGGCCGAGGTCCGAGAGCATGCGGTCCTCGTACTCGTTGCCGATGTTGATGTGCATGCTCACGGCGTCCGCGCCCAGGCGCGCGGCCTCGGCCGGGGAGCAGACCAGGGAGGAGCTGTAGGGCGGTTCGCCGTGCTTGGTGCCGCCGGAGAGCTGCACGACCATGGTCGTCTGGGGCGGCACTTCCAGGGCGTGGACGCGGGCGAAGCCCTTGTTCAGGACCACGCCCTGCACGCGGCGGGCGGCGAGGCCGTCCACGATGAGCGGCAGGCCCGCGAGTCCGGGCAGCATGCCCAGGCGCGCGCCGTGATCCAGGGCCAGGACGAGGCTTTTGCCCGAATCGGCGTCGAAGAGCTTGGCCAGGCGGCGGAGGGTTCCGTTCATGCGGGGGTCCTTTGCTGTCGGATGTCCGGGCGGTCCCGGCGCGGACAAGGATACAGCGGCTGCGGCAAAAAGCAACGCGGCGGCGTTCTGGGGAATTCTTTCGGACCGGACTTGACGGCGCGGGGGACGTGCTTATCTGGTACACGTGGAAGAGGCAATGGTCGCCGACCGGAACCGGAGGGAAAGACCAAATAAACGCCCAAACCCCATACGGCACCTGCACAGGTTGCAGGGCGATTCCGGGTCGCGAAAGCGCCTAGAAAGGCTCGGCCGAGAAGGCCAACGGCACGGGCGGACAATCCGCCTCACTGCGCCAGCGAGTCCCGGGACGAATCTCACCAGAGGGCGACACGCCCGCTTGGATCAGCGTCAGGGCCGCATCCCGAGAGAAGGGGATGCGGCCCCGGTGTTTTCATGGCCCCCGGCCTTCACGGTCCGGGGGCTTTTTCGCGGCCTCAGCCCAGCCCCGCGATCATGCCGGAAAAGAACTGGCGGGCGTTGGCGCCGAGGGTGCGGATGCGGTAGCCGCCCTCCTGCACCACCAGGGTGGGGAGGCGGAGTCCGCCGAGCAGGCGGCCGTTCTCGAAAAAATCTTTGCCTGTCAGGCTCCATGTGCCGGTGGGATCGCCCTTGGCCGGGTCCAGGCCCAGGGAGACGACCAGGAAGTCCGGGGCGAAACGCTCGATGCGGCGCATGGCCGCGCGCAGGGCGTTGCGCCAGCCCGCCCCGTCCAGGTGCTCCTTTTGCGGCAGGTTGAGATTGAAGCCCAGGCCTTCGCCCTCTCCGGTCTCGTCCGCGAAGCCGCTGAAGTAGGGGTAGGCGAAGTTGGGGTGGCCGTGGATGGAAATGGTGAGCACGTCGCTGCGGGCCGCGAAGATGTCCTGGTGTCCGTTGCCGTGGTGGTAGTCGATGTCCAGAAGCGCCACCTGGCCCTGACGGGCGAAGAAATCCGCGGCCGCGGCCGCGGTGTTCAGATAGCAGAAGCCGCCGAAGGCCCGGCGTTCGGCATGATGGCCCGGCGGCCGCACCAGGGCGTAGGCCAGGCGCTGCCCTCCCAGGACCTGCTCGGCCGCGGTCAGGCCGCAGTCCACGGCGCGGCGCGCGGCCAGCCAGGCGTTGCGGTTCAGGGGGGTGAAGGTGTCGATGCAGAAGTAGCCCGCGCGCACGGGCATGTCCTTGGGCGGCCGGGCGGCGTTGCGGATGGGGAAGACGTACGGATAGACCGACTTGCCTGGGGGGAGTCCGGCGCACATGCGGCGCAGGTAGTCCAGGAACGGCGTGGCGTGGACGCGGCGGAGGAAGGCCTCGCCGAAGTGGCGGGGCCTTGCCGTGAAGGCGAGGCCCGCGGCGTCCAGGGCCGTGAGAATGGAGGCCACGCGGGCCGGAGCCTCCACGTAGCCGCGTTCGCGCACGTGGTGGATGTCGTGGCGGTCGTTGACCACGGCGAGGATCTTGAGGTCCAGGTTGCGGTCTATTGCGGTCTTGTGGAGGGGCTTCACGGCGTAGCGTGCGGGCCGCAGGCGGACCGGGTCGTCGCGGAGGGAATTGACCACGGTGTTCACGTAGGCGGGGGGACATTTGCCCGAGTACTTGCGCTCCAGGATGGCCCGCACCACGGCCCTGGCCGGGCCGAGCCTGAGGGGCGCGCCGCGGTCCAGGCCGTCCCAGACGAGATGGGGCGGGCAGTCGTCCTCCGGTGAGAGCGGGGTTTCGTAGGCCGTGCCCGCCACGGGGCGGGCGTCGAAGCGTTCGTAGAAGCGCAGCCGGGCCTTGTTCTGCTCCTGCGCGGCCGGGTCGCGGCAGAGCGCCGCGTCGTCGGGCAGGCACTCGAAGAAGAGGCCCAGGGGGCTGTCCTGGCGGGCGTCGCGCCGCACCCGCTCGTAGAGCGCCCCGCCCACGCCGCCGCCGGTCAGGCGCGGCTTCACCGAGAGCCAGTCGAGATAGGCGAAGCCCACGTCCGGGAAATGGAGCACCGCGGCGAAGCCGAGCATCTCGTCGGCCTTTTCGGCCACGAAGAGCACGGTGCGGAAGCCGTGGCGCACAGGTTCCTTGAGCAGTCCGGGCAGCCTGTCGATCTCGTCCCGGGAGAGCAGCTGGAACTGGTGGCGCAGGATCTCCTGGGCCTGGGCGATGCACTGCCCGTCGATGGACAGGGTGTCGTCGAAGATGCGGCGGATGCGGAACATGGGACCACGATAGCATGGAACCCGGCTGTCCGCTATTTGCGCCGCGTGGCCCCGAGGAAGATGCCCGCCAGGGCGAGGCACAGGCCCAGGATGTCCAGACTCCCGGCCCGGCGGTCGAAGAGCAGCACGTCCCAGACGAAGGCCAGCGAGGGCTGGAGCAGGATGACCAGCCCGGCCGTGGAGAGGGGCACACGCGGCAGATTGGCCGCGATGAGCGTCCAGCCCAGGCCTTGGCCGAGCAGGCCGTAGCCCAGCAGGGCGGCGAGGTCGTTCCTGGAGCCGATGGCCAGGGATTCGCCGCCGAGCAGCGCGGTTCCGCCGAGCAGCACGGCCGAGAGCAGGCCCATGAGGGCCATGTTGCGCAGTTGCTCCGTGAAATCCTGCCTGGTCTGCAGCCGTCTGAGAAAGATCAGGAAGGCGGCGTAGCAGAGCGCGGCGGCGATGCCCAGGCCCAGGCCCCAGGCCGAGGCCTCGGGGCGGGCGGTCCAGTCCGGCCCGAAGAGCAGCCAGATGCCGCAGGCCGCCAGTCCGAGGGCCGCGAGCAGTCGGGGCAGGCTCCGCTCGCCGAGCGCGAAGACGCCCCAGGCAGCCAGGAGCACGGCCTGGCTGTTGGCCAGGATGGTGGCCATGCCCGGACCGATGAGATGGATGGCCCTGTGCCAGGCGAGGAGGTCGAGGCCGAAGGCCACGGCGCAGGCCAGGGTCAGGCCCAGGGCGCCCGGGCTCCCCAGGGTGAGCCCGCCGCGCAGCCATGCGGCGCAGGCCAGGGCCAGCCCGCCGATGGCCATGCGCCAGAAGGCGGCCGAGGTCGGGCCGACGTGGGCGAGTTTCACGAACACGGGCGAGAAGCTGATGCACACCGAGCCGAGGACGAGCCAGACATAGGGCGCGAGACGGGCGCGGGCGGGAGTGGCGGTGCGGTCGAAGGGGCGCATGGTCTTCTCCGTTTGCAGGTGGACGCCCGAAGCGCGGGTTTTCGCACATCCCGGTCTGGACCGCCAGGAAGACGTCGCGGAAAAAACAAGGGCCCGCCCCCTGCCGGGGACGGACCCTTGCGGTGTCGGATCGTGCGGAAGGCTACTTGATGAAGCACATCTCCATGTAGGACGGCAACGGCCAGTAGTTGTCGGCCACGCATTGCTCAAGCTCGTCGGCCCACTTGCGGACCTCGTTCATGGCGGGCAGCACCTTGTCGCAGAGGTATTTGGCCTCGGCGTGGGCGTCCTTGGCCTCATGGGCGCAGAGCTTCTCCAGGGCCAGAATGGCGTCCTGCAGGCCGCGCAGCTTGGCGGTGACGTCGTCCAGGGCGATGGAGCGGTACTCCTTGCCGATGGTCTTGAGGTTGGCGCAGGTCACGGCCAGGTCGTTCTGGTAGCGGATGGCGCCGGGCAGGATCAGCGTCCTGGCGATCTTGATGGCCAGGGCGGCCTCGGTCTTGATCGTGCGGCTGTAGAACTCGGTGTAGATCTCCTCGCGGGATTCCAGTTCGCGCTTGGAGAGCACGCCGTACTTCTCGAACAGCTCGATGACCGCGGGCTTGGTCAGCTCGGGCAGGGCAGCCGGGGTGTTGGGCAGGTTGGGCAGGCCGCGCTTCTTGGCTTCCTTGTGCCACTCCTCGGAGTAGCCGTTGCCGTTGAAGATGATGGCCTCGTGCTTCTTCATGATGTCCTGGATGACCTCGGTCACGGCCTGGTTCAGGCCGGCCTTCTTGCCGCCGGTCTTCTTCTCCAGCTCGGTGGCGATGAAATCCAGGGATTCGGTCAGCATGGCGTTCAGGGCCACCTGGGAGCCCGCGATGGACATGGAGGAGCCCACGGCGCGGAACTCGAAGCGGTTGCCGGTGAAGGCGATGGGGCTGGTGCGGTTGCGGTCGCCCGGGTCCATGGGCAGCGGCGGCAGGGTGTCGACGCCGACGTGCATCACGCCCTTCTGCTTGGAGGACTTGGCGCCGCCCTTCTTGATCTGCTCGAAGACGTCGGTGAGCATCTCGCCCAGGTAGATGGACATGATGGCCGGGGGAGCCTCGTTGGCGCCCAGGCGGTGGTCGTTGCCTGCGGAGGCCACGGTGGCGCGCAGCATGCCGCCGTACTTGTGGCAGGCGCGGATCATGGCGGCGCAGAAGACCAGGAACATGGCGTTGCTGTGCGGGGTGTCGCCCGGATCGAAGAGCGAGCCCAGCTCGGCGTTGCCGATGGAGTAGTTGAGGTGCTTGCCCGAGCCGTTGATGCCGGCGAAGGGCTTCTCGTGCAGCAGGCAGGCCAGACCGTAGCGGCGGGCCACGGAACGCAGGGTGTGCATGACCAGATGGTTGTGGTCGGTGGCCATGTTGCCCTGCTCGTAGATCGGGGCGATCTCGTACTGGGCCGGGGCGACCTCGTTGTGGCGGGTCTTGACCGGCACGCCGACCTTGAACAGCTCCCGCTCGACCTCCATCATGCAGGCCAGGACGCGGCGGGGAATGGCGCCGAAGTACTGGTCCTCGAATTCCTGGCCCTTGGGCGACTTCGCGCCGAACAGGGTGCGCCCGGCGATGTAGAGGTCCGGACGGGCGAAGTAGAAGTTGCGGTCGATGAGGAAGTACTCCTGCTCGGGACCGGCGAAGCAGGTCACCGGAGCCCCGACCTTCTTGCCGAAGAGCTTGAGCACGCGCTGGGCCTGCTTGTTCAGGGCCTGCAGGGAGCGCAGCAGCGGGGTCTTCTTGTCCAGGGCCTCGCCGGTCCAGGAGACGAAGGCCGTGGGGATGCACAGGAAGGTGCCGTTGGGGTTCTCCAGGAGGTAGGCCGGGGAGGTCACGTCCCAGGCGGTGTAGCCGCGCGCCTCGAAGGTGGTGCGCAGGCCGCCGGAGGGGAAGGAGGAGGCGTCGGGCTCGCCCTGGATGAGCATCTTGCCGTCGAACTCGGCGATGGCGCCGCCCTTGCCGTCCGGGGTCAGGAAGGAATCGTGCTTTTCCGCGGTCAGGCCGGTGAGCGGGTAGAAGACGTGGCAGAAGTGGGTGGCGCCCTTGGAGATGGCCCAGTCCTTCATGGCCTGCGCCACGACGTTGGCCGCGGCGGGGTCGAGCTTCTCGCCCATCTCGATGGTGCGCTTCAGCGACTTGTAGACGTCCTTGGGCAACATGGCCTTCATGACCTTGTCGCCGAAGACGTTGCTGCCGAAGATTTCGGTGGCGGCCGTCTCGGCGAAGTTGAGCGGGGCCGAGATGGGTTTGAAGTTGGTCACGGCGGCGATGGCGTTCATGCGTCCCTGATTCATGCGACACTCCTGTTTTGAGAATCCGCCGCCTGGTTGCACGGCGGCCTTGCGTTGCACGATGACGGCCCGGCAGGCGGACGCCCCCGGGACCTGCGCCCCCAGGCTTCTGGTGCGGGCGATCCTCCGTAACAAGAACCGGACCAAGAGGTGTTTCAGCAGCAAAGACGGACTGTTAGCCAAAAGCTGCCCGGTGTCCGGCCAGGGAGTCTTTTACAATATCGAAACATTCTCCGCAAGAGCGATTCCTTTTTTGCGAAAACACGTTGAACGGAGGGGGCCGAGGTGGGGCGGCGGTGGGTGGATGCGGTGGAGATTGTTCAGTATACTACTTTGAAATAAATAATAAAATACCCATAGAAACATGCTCCGGCAAGAGGGGTGCCCCGCTCTTTACTTTTTTGTATAAAGCGGGATTGGCCTGCATGCCCCGCGCCCCAGGCGTTTCCGGGTTCCGCGCACGCGGATGGATTTTTCCCGCCCTTTGGGGCATGGTCGGCATCGAGTCGCCCCGAAGCGGGGCCGCGCCTTCACCTCCAACACCGCGACAAGGAGCGGATGCATGGAAACGCCCGTATTCAACTGCAAAAACGCCGACGACGTGCTCAAGGCCGTCCATGACTACAACGTCAGCTTCCTCCAGTTCTGGTTCGTGGACATCCTGGGCAACCTCAAAAGCTTCCAGGTCGCGCCCACGGAACTGGAAGGGGCCTTCGAGGAGGGCATGGGCTTCGACGGCTCCTCGATCCACGGCTTCACGCGCATCGAGGAGTCGGACATGGTCGCCTTCCCCGACCCCACGACCTTCCAGCTCGTGGCCTGGCGGCCTTCGGAGCGCCCCGTGGCGCGCATGTTCTGCTACGTGAAGAATCCGGACGGCGCTCCCTTCGTCGGGGACCCGCGCTACGTGCTCAAGCGCGTCCTGGATAAGGCCGCGTCCAAGGGCTACACCATGTACGTGGGGCCGGAGCTGGAGTTCTTCCTCTTCGCCAGCCCGAACGAGCCGCGCATCCTCGACGTGGGCGGCTATTTCGACGCCCCGCCCCTGGATCTGGGCAACGACATCCGGCGCGACATGATCTTTTCCCTCTCGCGCATGGGCATCCAGGTGGAGTACTCCCACCACGAGGTCGCGCCCTCGCAGCACGAGATCGACCTGCGCTACCAGGAAGCCCTGCGCATGGCCGACACGGCCATCACCTACAAGGTGGTGATCAAGGAGACCGCGCGCAAGCACGGCTGCTACGCCACCTTCATGCCCAAGCCCCTGTTCGGCCAGAACGGCTCGGGCATGCACGTGCACCAGTCCCTGTTCAAGAACGGCCGCAACGCCTTCTTTGATCCGGGCGAGAAGTTCAACCTCTCCAAGGAGTGCCGCTCCTACATCGCGGGCCTGCTGCGCCACGCCAAGGAGTTCTGCGCGGTCACCAACCCACTGGTGAACTCCTACAAGCGTCTGGTGCCCGGCTACGAGGCCCCGGTCTACGTGGCCTGGGCCAACCGCAACCGCTCCGCGCTCATCCGCGTGCCCATGTACAAGCCCGGCAAGGAGGCGGCCACGCGCATCGAACTGCGCTGCCCGGACCCGACCTGCAACCCGTATCTGGCCTTCGCGGTCATGCTCGGCGCGGGCCTGAAGGGCATCGAGGACGGCTACGAGCTCTCCACGCCGGTGGAGGAGAACATCTTCAAGATGACCGAGGCCGAGATGGCCGACCGCGGCATCGACTCCCTGCCCGGCAGCCTGAACAAGGCCCTGGAGTACTTCGAGTCCTCGGAACTGATGAAGGACATCCTGGGCGAGCACATGCACGCCGCCTACCTGGGGGCCAAGCGGGCCGAGTGGGACGACTTCCGCACCCACGTCTCGGACTGGGAGCTGGCGCGTTACCTGCCCACCACGTAACCCGCGCCCGGCCGTCTGGAAAACGGACGTCGCCGACGCCCTGACCGCCGGGAGGTTCGCCTCCCGGCGTTTATTTTTCGCGTTTTCCGCTGCCGCGCCTCCTTTGCAAACCCGCGCGCAGCCGCTATAGAAGTCAAGACCCGCTTCGGCGGGAGATGCAGGCGGCATGCTGCTCCAGGGCGTGGAACAGGTTGTTTGCGGATTTGCGGAGGAAACATGCGCACGACGCATTTCATCTGGGCGGTGCTGGGCGGTTGCGCGGCCGCCGCGTTGGCCTGCGGCCTGCTGGCCGGTGCCGGCGGCTGGCTGTGGGGACTCGGGGCGGCGGCGCTCTTTCTGGCCGCGGGTGGACTCCTGGCGGTGCGCCTGGGCGGGGCGCTCTTCGCGCTGACCGCGTACGCGGCCAAGGCCGCCGCGGGCGACCTCAAGGCGGCCGCGCCCCAGGCCCCGGGCGATCTGGGCGGGCTGGCCGCGTCGCTCTGCGGGCTCGTGGACGACCTCAAGAAGGCCAGAGGCCTCTCCAAGGGCATCCTGGAAGGGCTGCCCACGCCCTTCCTGCTCGTGGACGAGAACGAGAAGACCATCGCCAGCAACAAGGCCTGCATGGAGATGGTGGAGATCGACACCCCGCCCGAGGCCCAGTACGGCCGCACCCTGGCCGAGATCTTCTACAACGATCCCACGCGGACCACGGCCGTGGGCCGCTCCATCCGTGAAGGCCAGGTCTTCCGCAACCTTGAGGTGACCATCGCGGGCCACAAGGGCGGCAAGCGTCACGTCCTGGCCAACGTCTTTCCCCTCTACGATCTCGACGGCCGCTGCATCGGCGGCCTGTGCATCTACCTGGACATGACCGCGATCAAGGACAAGGAGGAGCACATTTGCTCCCAGAACGACCTGATCCTGGCCGCCGCGGACCAGGCCGCGCACATCTCCCGCCAGCTCACCTCGGCGGCCGGGAGCCTCACCGACCAGGTCGCCCAGGCCGAGTCCGCGGTGGCCCGCCAGCGCGACGGCACGGCCCAGGTGGCCGCGTCCATGGAGCAGATGAACGCCGCCATCCTCGACGTGGCGCGCGGCGCGTCCACGGCCGCGGGGCTGGCCGAGAACGCCCGGGGAAAGGCCCAGGAGGGCGCGTCCTCCCTGGAGGCCATGCGCGGCCAGATGGAGCGCGTCGCGACCCAGGCCGTGCAACTCAAGGACGACATGGCCGACCTCGGCCGCCAGGCAGAGGGCATCGGCGCGGTGACGTCGGTGATCACGGACATCGCGGACCAGACCAACCTTTTGGCCCTGAACGCGGCCATCGAGGCGGCCCGGGCCGGGGACGCGGGTCGCGGTTTCGCCGTGGTGGCGGACGAGGTGCGCAAACTGGCCGAAAAGACCATGACCGCCACCAAGGAGGTGGCCGAGGCCGTGGCGGGTATCCGGCGCAGCGTGGAACGCAGCGTGGGCGGCACCGAGGCGGCCGCGTCCGCGGTGCAGGAGAGCGCCCGGGGCATGGCGGCCTCGGGCCGGGTTCTGGCCGAGATCGTGGGGCTCACGGACCAGACGGCGGACAGCGTGCGCGGCATCGCGGCCGCGGCCGAGGAGCAGTCCGCGTCCAGCGAGAACGTGGCGGCGCGCGTCGAGGACATCGCCGGCGAGGCGAACCAGAGCGCCGAGGCCATGCATCAGGCGGCCGACGCCGTGGCGGGCGTGGCGCGCATGGCCGCGGATCTGGACCGGGTGGTTGCGGACCTGGAGAAGCACGTGCCGGAGCACTGCGAGCCCAAGGGATGAGGCAGGGACGCTCTGGACAGACACGATCGAGCGGCGGGCGGCATGCCCGCCGCGTTTTCAGCGGCCTGGGCTACCAGTCCGCCTTCACCTGCACGATCTGCCCATGCTTGTTGCGGAAGAGCAGGTGGCCGCGCTCGCGGCCGTAGAGGAAGAGGTCGCGGGTGATGGCCACGTCGCTTTGGCAATACCGCGTGATCAGGTCCAGCCGTCCTTCCTTCCACCACGCAAGCGCCTGCAGACCGTCCGCCGTCTTGGGCGCGTTCAGGGTGACGCTGCCCAGGGACTCCAGGGAGAGACGATAGCCCAGGCGGGCCCTGACGGCGTCCAGCATGTCCAGGGTGGGCAGGCCGCTCCAGCCGAAGGCGTGCACGCCCCCGAGCACCTTGTAGTCGAAACGGCTGATGTTGAAGCCGACCACCAGTTCCAGTCCCGTCAGACGCTCGGCCAGCTCGGCGATGCGCTCCTCGGTGTAGGCGTGGAAGGCGTCGTCGCGCGAATCGTAGAGCACGGCCACGGACACGCCCATCCTGTCCGCGCGGTGCCAGCCCCCCACCTCCTGGGCGGAACGCCGCGTCTCCACGTCGAGCACGCCGTAGACCGGCAGCGGGCGGGCCTCGCGGGGCGTCTCGTCGGCCATGGCGTCTCTTTTCTCGCTGTTGTCTCGCTGTTCGCAGTTGGAGCTTGTTGAAGACGGCATTTCTTCTGCCAAGGCAAGGGGTTGGAACGTCTCCGGGTTGGCCGTGCGCAACCGCTCCAGCACGAAACAGGCAGCCTCCTTGGAGATGGGCCGGTTGCCCGAGCCGCACTTGGGCGAATGCACGCACGAGGGGCAGCCCAGCTCGCAGGGGCAGTCCGCGATGGTCCTGAGGGTCGTCTCCAGCAGCTCCGCCGCCTGGGTGAAGGCCTGACGCGAGAGCCCCACGCCGCCCGGATGGCCGTCGTAGATGAAGACCGCTGCCCGGTTCACCTGGGGATGGAAAGGCGTGGAAATGCCGCCCAGGTCGTTTCGGTCCGCCATGACCAGCAGCGGCAGGATGCCGATGGCCGCGTGCTCCACGGCATGGATGCCGCCCATGAAGTGCTGGCGCGCGTCCTCCGTGGCCTGCTGCACGCTTTTGGGGATCTCGAACCAGAGCCCCTCGGTCTCGAAAACCTGGGGCGGCAGATCGAGCGGCACGAGGGTCAGCAGCTTGCCGTCCCCGGCCCGCCGCTTCTCATAGCCGGTGACGATCTCGGTGACGCGCAGGCGGCCGAGAAAGACCCGGCAGCCCAGCGCGACCCCCTGGCCGTGGATGGCCAGGATCTCCGTGGACTTCTCGGCGCGGGAGCGGGTGTAGTAGCCCACGCGCGTGGGGCTGGCCGTGACCTCCCGGCCCGGCAGGTCGAGCCGCGTGACCACGTAGGACAGGCCCCGGTGCAGGTAGACGGCGCCCTCGTGCGCCTCGCGGCAGGCGCGGTGCTCGTCGATGGAGCCGATGACGCGTCCCGTGCCCTGCTCGACGATGGTCATGGCCGCCCCTGCGCCGCGCAGGTCGACCTCGCGGTGGGGGCGCTTGCGCCTGGAATGGATCTCGCGGCCGTCGGCCGAGGACAGCAGAAACCCCTCGCGCACCAGCCGCTCGGCCTCGTGCGCCAGGGGCTCCTCGGCCAGGAAGGGCTCGTCCCGGCGCAGGGTCAGTTCGGCCGCGGCGCAGTCCAGGTGCCGGGCCACGATGACCGGGTTGTAGGGATTGACCACCGCGGCCTCGGGCGGCCGGGCGAAGAAGTCGTCCGGGTGGCGCATGAAATACTGGTCCAGATTGTCCTCGCCCGCGATGAGCACCACGGCGGATTCCTGCTGCTGGCGACCCACGCGGCCGCCGCGCTGCAGGGTCTGCATGATGGTGCCGGGGTAGCCCACCAGGATGCAGACGTCCAGGCCGCCGATGTCGATGCCAAGCTCCAGGGCCGAGGTGGAGATCACGGCCAGCAGCTCGCCCGAGGTCATGCGCGCCTCGATCTCGCGCCGCTCCTCGGGCAGGAACCCGGCGCGGTAGGCGCTGATGCGGTCGCGGAACGCCCCGGACTTCTCCGCGGCCCAGATGGCGAGCAGCTCGGTCATCTTGCGCGACTTGGCGTAGACGATGGTCCGCAGTCCCTGCTCCAGGCACTCGCGCAACAGCCGGATGGCGGCCGTGCCCGGCGAGCCCTCGGGATTCAGGAAAAGAAAATGGCGCGGTCCCGTGGGCGCGCCGGAACGCAGCACCGGCGTCACGCACAGGCCCGTGAGGTCCTCGGCCAGGGGACCGGGGTTGGCCACCGTGGCCGAGCAGAAGATGAAGGTCGGGTCCGAGCCGTAATACCGGCACATGCGGCGCAAACGGCGGAAAACCAGGGCCATGTGCGACCCCATGACTCCCCGGTAGGCGTGCACCTCGTCCACCACCACATAGCTCAGCGAGGCCCAGAACGCGGCCCACGCCCCGTGGTGCGGCAAAAGCGAGAGGTGGACCATCTCCGGGTTGGAGAGCAGCACCTGGGGCGGGTCGCTGCGCAGCTTCCGGCGCGCGCTGTCCGGCGTGTCGCCGTCGTAGATCGCTGCCTGGGGCTTCTCAAGGCTGCCCAGGAGCGCCGCGGCCTCGCGAAAGGCCTTGAGCTGGTCCTGAGCCAGGGCCTTGAGCGGAAAGAGCCAGAGCGAGCGGGCGTCCGGCCGGGCGACGAACTCCTCCAGCACGGGCAGGGTGTAGGTCAGGGACTTGCCGCTGGCCGTGGGCGTGGCCACCACCACGTGGCGGCCCATGCGCGCCAGGTCCACGGTCTCGGCCTGATGGCTGTACAGCTCCGGGATGCCGCGCGCCGCCAGCAGCATGGCCACGGCCTGGGGCAGCGGCCGGGACAGGGGCGCGGTGCGCATCGCGCTGCCGGGCAGGACGCGGTGATGCGCCACGTCCGGCGAGAGCCGGGGAGAGGCCAGGATGGAGTCGATGAAGTCGCGGATGTCGGAGGTCATGGTTTGTGTGGTGTTGGAGATGCTGTGGATGTCGAAGATGCCTTCGGCGACCAGGAGGGGCTGCGCGCCCCTCCTGGTCGCCAAGGGGCTTCAGGCCCCTTGGAACCCCGATTTCTGTGTCCGGCTTGGGATGGCCGTGTGGATGGACAGCACGACGGCGAGGAGACGGTCGGGAGGGGTGCGGGAGGTTGCGGGAGGATGGCTGGGAAGACCCGGCCCGTTTTTTTCTTGCCCGCCTGCGGCGGACAGAAAAAATCCGATCCGCCTCCACTCCCACGCCCGTGGCGCGCCAGTCGGACGCCGCTGGAAGGCCTTTGGCGCGGGAGGGTGAAGATGTGGGGGAACGTGTAGCTGCGGATCATAAGGCAAAAACGCGAAGCGAGATAAAAAGTTTGGAGGGAAGGGGGGATGGGGTCTGGGGAAGGGGGGAAACCCCCTTTTTTAAAAGGGGGTTTCCCCCCTTCCCTAGTTCCGACCGCCCCATCTCCATTCCTGCTAGTGCCCGGCGATGCCGTATTTCTTGAGTTTGTACTGCAGGTTGCTCTTGGACAGGCCGAGCATGTCGGCGGCTTTTGTCTGCACGAAGTCGGATTTGACCAGGGCGCGGCGGATGAGCGCGGCCTCGATCTTTTCGAGGGTCTGGGTGATGTCCAGCCGTTCGGGCAGCATGTCCACGGCGCTTTTGTACTGCGCCTCCTCGTCCTTGATGTCGGGCGGCAGGTCGTCCACGCCGATGGTGTCCTTGTCCCCCAGGACCACGCAACGCTCCATGACGTTCTGCAGCTGGCGCACGTTGCCCGGCCATTCGTAGGCCGAGAGGTATTCCAGGGCGTCGTGGGCAAAACCCTTGAAGTGCTTGTCGTTGTCGCGCGCGTAGGCGTCCAGGAAGTGGGCGGCGAGGAGCGGGATGTCCTCGCGCCGTTCGCGCAGGGGCGGCAGGTCGATGTGCACCACGTTGAGGCGGTAGAAGAGATCCTCGCGGAACGTGCCCTCGGCCACGGCTTTTTGCAGGTCCTTGTTGGTGGCGGCCACGATGCGGATGTCCACCTCGACGGACTTGACCCCGCCCACGCGTTCGAAGGTGCGCTCCTGCAGCACGCGCAGCAGCTTCACCTGCAGGTCGTGGGAGAGTTCGCCGATCTCGTCCAGGAAGAGGGTGCCGCCGTGGGCCATTTCGAAACGGCCGCGCTTCTGGGCCACGGCCCCGGTGAAGGAGCCCTTCTCGTGGCCGAAGAGTTCGGATTCGAGCACCCCGGGGTTGAATGCCATGCAGTTGATGGAGACGAAGGCCTCGTCCTTGCGCGACGAGGCGAAGTGGATGGCCTTGGCCACCAGCTCCTTGCCCGTGCCGGACTCGCCGGTGATGAGCACCGTGGATTTGGAGGGCGCGGCGCGGTCCACCATCTCCAGCACCCTGCGGATGGCCCGGCTCTTGCCGATGATCTGGTGCAGGCCGTAGCGGTCGGCCAGGGTCTCGCGCAGCATGCGGTTCTGGCGCTGGGCCGCGGCGAACTGCACGGCCTTGCCGATGGAGAGCAGCAGCTCGTCGTTGGAAAAGGGCTTGGTGATGTAGTCGAAGGCCCCGATCTTCATGGCCTCCACGGCGGCCTCGATGCTGCCGAAGGCGGTCATGATCAGCACGGGGATGTACGGGTAGTTCTTGCGCACCCGTTCCAGCACGTCGCGGCCCGTGAGCTTGGGCATCTTCATGTCCGTGACCACCACGTCGATGTCCGACTCCTCAAGGAATTCGAGGGCCGTCTCCGGGTCGTTCAGGGTGGTCACGTTGTAGCCCTTGTCCGTGAGCAGGGCGTCGAGGATGAGCAGGTAGTTCTGCTCGTCGTCGATGATCAGGATGTGCTCGGCCATCTAAGCGTCCTTGGGGAAGGTTGCGGTCACGCAGGCTCCGCCCCCGCCGCCGTTGGAGAGCGCGAGGGAGCCGCCGTGGCCCTGGATGATGGAGTCCACGATGGCCAGTCCGAGGCCCGTGCCGTTCTCCTTGGTGGTGAAGAAGGGGTCCTTGACGTGGTCGAGGGTGTCGGCGGGGAAGCCGGGTCCGCTGTCGCAGACCGTGAGGACCAGGCGGTCCGCCTCCTGCCTGGCCGACATGCGGATGACGCCGGGGCCGCCCATGGCGTCGAGGGCGTTGGCCACGAGGTTGTAGACCGCGCGGTAGAGCAGGTCAGCGTCGCCCTTCAGGCCCAGTCCCTCGGCGAAATCGCGCTCGATCTCGACCCCCTGGTCGCGGCACTTCTGTTCCATGAACACCGCCACCTGGTTGAGGACCTTGCCCAGGTCCACGTCGTCCTGGCGGGGCTGCTTGGGCCGGGCATAGTCCAGGAAGTCGTTGACCGTGCGCGAGAGCCGCTTGGACTCGTCGAAGATGGCCGTGAGCAATTTGGCGCTCACGCCGTCGGGGTTTTCCGTCCTGGCCTTCTGGAGCAGAAGTTCCGCCGTGGAGCGGATGATGCCCAGGGGGTTTCTGATCTCGTGCGCCACGCCCGCCACCATGCGGCCCATGCTGGCCAGCTTTTCGGCCTGGTGCAGTTCGCGCTCGTAGCGCTCGCGCTCCGCGGCGCGCTCCGCCGCCAGGCGGTCGGCGCGGCGCAGGATGGTGAGCAGGACGAAGAAGAGGGTCAGGGAAGTCACTGTGGTGGAGGCCACGATGATGCGCTCAAGGGTGATGACCCGCTTGTAGTCCTCGGTGATGTCCTGGGTGAACTCCAACGCGCCCATGATCGGGCCGCGCGGGTCGTTGGGGTTGACGCGGCGGTCGGCGCGCAGGGGGTAGACCGTCTTCAGGGTCACGTCCTCGGGCTCGAACTCCAGGACGAAAAAGGCCGCGAGGTTGCCGTGCCGGGAGAAAATCTGGAAGTCGTTCTGGCCCTTTTCCAGCGCCCTGTCCACGGCCTCGCCCGCCCCTTTGTCCGAGCCCGTCTCGCCTTCCTCGAAGGAGTAGACCACGCGGCGTTCGAAACCGTAGATGCGCAGGTCCATGACGTGGAAGCCCTGCATGGTGGTGCGCACGATCTGGTCCAGCCGCTCCACCTGGCGGGGGTCTTTCAGGTCCACCTTGCCGAAGGCCAGGAGCGAGGGCAGGGTGAAGCGTTGGAAGACCTGGTGGTTGAGGTTCTCGGCGAGGAGCAGGGCGTAGTCCTTCTGCTTTTCCAACAGGGTGCGCCGGGCGTAGTCCGAGAGGAAGACCGAGAGCATCAGGTTGCTGCCCAACAGGAGCACGAAGAAGGTCAGCGAGAGGACCTTGGCGGTCTGGAAAGCGCCGGTGGGGGTGTCGGTTCGCGTCATCGCATCTCCCCCGGCTCCCGGGTCAGCGGGACTGGACGCCCCCGTCGCATCGGGGGGCGCGGGGCGGCAGAGGGGCCGTCCGCCGGGGCCGGGCTGGCGCAACCCTACACCGGGACGCGGCCGCGCGCCAGTCCCGGGGCGATCCACTGATCGTGGACAGCGGGGAAGAACAGCGCCGGGGGGCGGGAGGCTTGCCCTGGGGCGGCAGGAGCCGTACAGGGAAAGGAAAGGCGGACGGGGCGGGACCGCCGGGGAGAATGCCGTGGAGGATCTGCGCCAAACCAAGCTGGGCGGGGTCTTTTCGACCCAGTCCGTGGTCAAGGTCGGCACCGGCTCGACCATCCGCCGCACCATCCAGAAGACCTACTGGCACGTGCAGGAACTGGACGACGGCGCGATCCAGATCCAGCCCCTGAACCAGAGCTACATTCCCGCCGGTCCCAAGCGCAAGATAAGCCGCGACGAGTTCCTCAAGAAGTTCACGCCCGAACCGGAGTTCTACCAGAGCACGGTCTTCCCCAAGCTGCAGGAACTGGACAGCTCCATCACGCGCGGCGAGCGGCATCGCGAAAAGGGCGAGGTCTACGCCGCGGAGCACCAGTTCGGCCACGCCGTGGGGCTGGACGAGGAGAACGTGCGGGCCAACTTCGGCCTCGGCCTGACCTACCTGGACCGGGGCGAGGAATCCAAGGCCGGGGACATTTTCGAGCGGCTGGTCAAGCTCGACGCCACGTTCGCGCCCGAGCACAAGCACCTCTTCAACGAGTTCGGCATCAACCTGCGCAAGACCAAGATGTTCGACCGGGCCATCGAATACTACCGCAGGGCCCTGAACGTCTCGGCGGGCGAGGACGACCACCTGCACGTCAACCTGGCCCGCTCCTTCTTCGAGAAGGGCGACGTGCAGAGCGCGGTGGAGGCGCTGCGCGAGGCGGCGCGCATCAACCCGGAGCTGGACGAGGCGCGCAAGTTCTGGGAGCACCTGCGGAACAAGCGGCTGCTCGGCGATCCCTTTCCCGCCGACAAGCCGGCAAAGCCCGAACGCCGCAAGGGCAAGGCCGCCGCCGAAGCCGCTCCCCAGGCCGCCGCCCCGGAGACCGGGGAGCCGGAGACGGCGGCCGCTCCTCTGTCCGCCACCGAGGGCGCGGGGCCGGAGGAGAAGACGAATGGGCAGGTGCGCGTGCGCGAGGAGAAGGCGAAGGGCCTGGGCCGGGTCATCGTCCTGGACAAGTAGGCCGGGGGCTTGGCGGCGGCCGCTCCCCCCGGAGGCGGGAGAAGAAGCGCCCCGGAGGCGGGGGGCCTCCGGGGCGTCGCCAGGGACGAGGGGGAGGTTCGCCCTGGAGATGTGTCCGGTCGACGCCGTGGCGCCGCACCTGGGAAAGATCGTCCGTCTGAACGGCAATAGCCGCTGTTCCCGGCGCGCGGACTGCGCTGGGGCGGCATGCTCCTGCAGAACCTCCCCTGCCCGTCAAGAAAGCAAGGGCCGTGCCTTCTCGAAATAATCAATTATTTCAATGAGATAATCTTTTGGGAAGGGCGAAAATCGTCTACGTTTCATAGACTTTTTCCATGAAGCGTGGGGAAGCGTCGACGGGAAGAGGCTGTGCGCGGCAGGCGCACGGCGGCGGCTCAGCCCTCGCCGTCCTCGCCGTTGACCACGTCGGCCGCGCGGTATTTGCGGTAGAGCGCGAAGCCCCACAGGGTGGAGGCCACGAAGAGGAGCGCGGCCAGACCGATGCGCAGGCCCGGGTCCACGCGCACGCCCTTGCCCACCAGGGCGAAGATCAGGTGCTGCGGCACGTATCCCAGGAACGATCCGGCCAGGAAGGGCCAGAGGGGAATGGAGGTCAGCCCGGCCGCCAGGTTGGTGATCAGGTTGTTGCCCACGGGCATGAGCCGGATGATGAGGCTCATGGCCAGGGGGCTTTGGGCCAGGAAGCAGTCGAAGCGCGCGATGCGGCGGGCGAAGCGGCGGCGCACCAGGTCGCGGCCCAGGAACCGGGCGTAGGCGAAATCCAGGCCGCAGCCCAGGGCCGCGCCCAGGGTGGCCAGCAGCGTGCCGCCCGCCACGCCGTAGACGTAGCCGCCGATGAAGGCCGGAATCTGGCGCGGCAGGCCCGCCGCCGTGAGCAGGCCGGCGGCGACGGTGAAGACGAGCCAGCCCAGCGCCCCCATGCCGTCCAGGGCCGCGGCCACGGCGTGGCGGTCCAGGTTCTCGTCGAGGTGCATGGCGTTGAGCGCAAACCCGGCCGCGGCCAGGGAGACGATGAGCGTGAGGCCCTTGAGCACGGCGCGCCACTTGCGGCGCGGCGGGGCCTCGCGCTCCGGGGTCCGCGCCCGGTCCGGGGGAGGACAGGCCGGAACGGCGTCCTTGGCCTGCGGGGTGTCGTGGCCCTCGGGCGCGGGCATACGGCTAGTTCTTTTCCCTGATCTCGTAGTGGATGAAGCGGGCGCGCAGCCACTGCACGCCGAGCAGGTCCCAGCCCCCGGAGAGGGCGCGGTCCAGGGTGCCGTACTTGGAGACCCCGGCCGTGCGGGGCCGGTGGTTGACCGGCATCTCGGCGATGCGCGCGCCCTGCCAGAGCATGAGGTTGGGCAGGAAGCGGTGCATGCCCTTGAAGGGCGGCATGCGGCGGGCCATGTCCGCGCGCATGATCTTGAGCGAGCAGCCGGTGTCGCTCACCGTGCGGCCGGTCATGAACGTCCGCACGGCGTTGCCCACCTTCGAGGCGAGGCGCTTCATGAATACGTCGCGGCGCTTGGCGCGGCGGCCGCAGGCCATGTCGTAGCCCTGCTCGAACAGGGCCAGCAGGCCGGGCACGTCGGCCGGGTCGTTCTGCAGGTCCGCGTCCATGGTCACGATGAGGTCGAAGCGGGCGTGCGCGAAGCCCGCGGCGAAGGCCGCGGACTGGCCGCGGTTGGCCGCGAAGGCGAGGTAGCGGACGTTGGGGTCGGCGGCGGCCAGCTCGCGGATCACGTCCAGGCTCCTGTCCTTCGACCCGTCGTCCACGAGCAGCAGCTCCCACTCGCGGCCCAGCGGCGCGAGCGCGGCCCGCACCTGGGCGGCCAGGGGCCGCAGATTGTCTTCCTCATTGTAGACCGGGACGACCACGGAAAGGGAGTGCGCGTGCTGCATGCCGGGCCTGATTACAGGCTGCCCCGGCAAAAGTAAAGTTTTGCGCGGATTCGTGCTTGACACCCCCCTCCCTCATGGGTACATACACCTTCCTTCGTGACGCGGGGTGGAGCAGTACGGTAGCTCGTCGGGCTCATAACCCGAAGGTCGTCGGTTCAAATCCGGCCCCCGCTACCAAAGAAATCAAGGGCTTGCAGCAGAAATGCGGCAAGCCCTTTTTCTTTTCCCCACACCCTTTCCCACACTGCACGAGGCTTGAAAAAACCCCTAAAGTCCAATCAAGAGTTGAGCTACCGCGCGGATCGACGCGACTGCCAGAAAGGCCGGTGGGCGCTGGTTACAATCTACGCAACATTTGCGTCGAATACGGACGACTTTCGACGCATGACGGCGGAATGCCGTGGGGGAGGGAAAGAAGCTCCCCCAACTCCGCACTGCGCAAGGCCCGTCCCGGCGGCTGCCGGGTTGACGCCCTGCCTCCCTGGCGGCTAAGCACCACGGCAGGCTCAGGAATGTCCAGAAACATCCGAAGGGGACCGGTCCATGGGCAATTGCGTCAGCCGTCTCTTCCTCGACCTGATTCCGCAGTGGCCGGACCGGCTCGCCGCGCGGTGCCGGGACGAATCCCTGTCTTATGCCGAGCTTGGGCGGCTGGTGCGGGGCATGGGCGGGGTGGTCCGCTCCCTCGGGGCCGGGCCGGGGAGCTGCGTGCTGCTGGCCTCGCCGGATTCCTTTTCCTTTCTGGCGGGCTTTTGGGGGTGCATCCTGGGCGGGGCCGTGGCCGCGCCCGTCAACAGCCGCCTGCCGCAAGACGATTATTCCGTCTGCATCGCCGAGATACGGCCCTCCCTGGTCGTCGCCCCGCCAGGGCACTGCGCCCTGGAGGCGGCGCGCGAGGCCGGTGTCGCGGCGCTGGCCCTGGACGACGCCTCCCTGCCCGGCCTGGCCGAGGGCGCGGCCCCGGTCTCCCCTTTCCCTTCCCAGGCGGACGACGTCGCCCTCCTGCTCGTGACCTCCGGCACCACCGGCCATCCCAAGGTCGTGCCGCACACGCAGGCGCACTTTTTCGCTGTCGCCGAGCACATCGGAAACTTCATGGGGCTGCGGGCTGACGACGTGGTCCTGTGTTCGGCCAAGATGTCGCACGCCTACGGCCTGTTCATGTCCCTGCTGCTGCCGCTTCAGGTCGGGGCCACGGTGGTCCTCGACCCGGACAAGCCGAGCGCGCCGCGCACCCTGGAGCTGCTCGTCCGGGAGAAGGTCTCGGTGCTCGCCTCGGTCCCGGCCCTCTTCGGCCTCATGCTGCTCGCGCTGGAAGACACGGTCCGGCTCGACAGCCTGCGTCTCTGCATGTCCTCGGGCGAGGCCCTGCCCGAGGCTGTCCACGCCGCGTGGCAGGAGGCCACCGGCCTGGAGATGTGGTCAGGCTACGGGGCCACCGAGACCATGACCTTCGTCATCGGCAGCCGTCCGCCCGAGACCCAGCCGGGCAAGGCCGGACGCGCCATCCCGCCCTACGAGGCCGTGGTCCTGGACGCGGACAACAGGCCCGCGCCCTCCGGCGTTCCCGGCCACCTCGGCATACGCGGCCCAACGGTCATGACCGGCTACCGCAACGCCCCGCAATGGACCCGGAAGGTCTTCACGCCGGACGGTTTCTACCTCACGGGCGACATGGCCGTGGAAGAGGACGGGGTCTTCACCATCCTGGGCCGCATGGACGACATGTTCAAGGCGGGCGGGCTGTGGGTCTCTCCGGTACGGGTGGAGAACGCCCTGCTCTCCCACGAGGCGGTGGCCCAGTGCGCCGTGACCGGTGGCGCGGCGGCGGGCTTCAGCCTCGTGCGCGCGCACGTGGTGCTCAAGGACGGGCGGGAGCTGGACGACGCCCTCCGGGCAAAGCTGCGGGAGCACGCCGCCGCGCGCCTGCCCGAGTCCATGATACCCACGGACATCGTGCAGTTGGAGGCACTGCCCCTGACCGCCAGCGGCAAGGTGAAGCGGTACAAGTTGAAACACGGGGCGTGAGGCGCGAAACGGTTCGCGCCTGGCCCACGATCAGGAACGTCATGAAAAGGAGATTCAGATGAGCGTGACAGCGGCAGACCTCAAGAAAGTCTTCGCCAAGGCCGTTCCGGCCGACGTCATGGCCAAGATCGATCCCGCCCAGCCCATGGCCGCGCAGGGCGTGGATTCCCTGGCCATCACGGCCATGGCAGTGGCCCTGCAGCACGCCTACGGCGTGACCGTGACCCCGGAGGACGGCGTCAGGCTCAAGACTCTCAACGACGTGGCCGCCTGGGTCAACACAGTCAAGGCCGCGTCCTGAGATGACCACGCGCGCCGAGGCCATCGCACGGCTCGGCAGCTGCCCGGACACAGTCCGGCCCGGCCTGGCCTACGCGGTGGGGGATTTCGCGCCTGACGACGCGGAAGGCGTCGCAGCCCTGTTCCATACGGTCTACGGCGACACCTATCCCCTGGACGCCTACTACATCCCCGAGACGATCCGGCGGCTCTGCGGCCAGGGGGAACTGATCCCCGTGGTGGCGCGGCTGGAGGGCGGCGAGGTGATCGGGTTCACAGCCCTGTACAAAGCCTCGCCGCCCTTCCCGGGGCTCATGGAGTTCGGCCTGGGCCTTGTGCATCCGGCCTACCGGGGCTCCTTCGTCCTCTTCCATCTGTTCAGCGCGATGATGGCCAGGCTGGAGGCCCTGCCCGGGGTGGAGGCCGTCTTCGGCGAGGCGGTCTGCGACACGATCATCACGCAGCACGCCAGCTCCCTGTTCGGCTTTCACGAGACGGCCCTCGAACTCGGCCTGATGCGGGAGAAGGAGCCGGGCGCGGGCCGGGGGGCGTGTCTGGTCATGTTCCGGAACGTGCGCGACCGGCGGCGGGTCCTGCACCACACGGCCTGCTGCGCGGGGCATCTGGGGCGGCTGGTGGCCGGGGCCGGGCTGGACCGCGAACTGGTCCTTGTGGACGGCGGCGACACGGATGCCGGTCCCACGCGCATCGCGACGCAGCTTTTTCCCTCGGCGGGGGTGTTGCGCGCCAACGTCTTCAGCCTCGGCAAGGACCGCGAGGCGGAGCTTGTGAAGATCGAGCAACAGGCCTGGGCCGAAGGCTGCCAGGTCTGCCAGATGTATCTCGACGCCTCGCTGCCCGGCCCGGCGGCCGCCGTCCCGCTGCTGCGCCGGGCGGGCTACGGCTTCGGGGGCCTGATCCCACGCTGGTTCGACAGCGACGCCCTGCTCCTGCAGAAGCTTCTTGATCCCCCGAGGGCGGAGCTGATCAACCTCTACTCCGCGAGCGCCGAGGCCCTCCTGGCCATGGCCTTGGAAAGCGGCGGCGAGGCCTAAAGCTTGCGATGGAGAGTCTTTCCCCTCACGCCTCTCTTCCGGCAGCATCGTCCTGACCCGGACGGATTCTCCCTCCCTTTCCTCGGACCACGCGGAAGGGCATGTCAGCCGGAAGCCTCGGGACACTGGGAGGAAGGTTCCTGACGGCCTCTTGACTTCACGGGGGCGTTCCACGAGGGTGCCCCCACTGCGCGACGTGCGGGGAACCATCCGTGTCTTCGTGGAAATTCGTCAATGAAGCCGGCTTGTCCGGCCGGGCTTTGCGGCTGTGCGCGTGTCTGCTCTGCGCGCTTTTCTGCCTGTGCGGCCTGCGCGCTCCGGCCGCGGCGGCCGGGCCCCTGCGCATCGCCTATGCGGAATTCTGGCCCTTCCACTGGCGCGACGCCCAGGGCCGCATGAATGGGCTTTTCCACGACATACTCAGCGAGGCCCTGGAACGCCGCATGGGCCTGGAAACGGTCTGGGAGGAATACCCCTGGGCGCGGTGCCAGGCCAATGTGCGGGACGGCGCGGCCGACGCCATGCTCACCGTGCCGACCATGGAGCGCTCGTCGTACGCCAGGGTGAGCGGCGAGGCCTTCTACCGCAAGGGCATGCACGTCTTCACGCGGGCGGGCCATCCGCGGCGGGAGCAGATACTGGCGCTGTCCTCGCTGGAGGACATCCGCGCGGGCGGTTTTTCGGTCATCACCTACATGGGGAACGGCTGGAGCCAGATGCACGTGGAGCCCATGGGCATCCCCGTGGTTCAGACCAGTTCGCTCAGAAGCGTCTGGCTCATGCTGGCCGAGGGCCGGGGCGATCTGGTCATCGAGTGGCCCCCGGCCGCCCGGCACGAACTCAGCGGCCTTGATCTGGAAAACGCGGTGGTCCTGGGGCGGGGCGAGGTGGCGGGCATGTCCTTTCATCTGCTCGTGGGCACGTCGTCGCCCTACGTGGGAATCCTGCCGGAGTTCAGTCGCGTCGTCCGCGAGATGCGTAAGGACGGGGCCCTGGACCGCATCGCCGCGAAATACCAGTAGCCCTCTGGTCCTCAGCGGATGTGCGGCACGTCGTTCAACACCTCGGCGCAGGACAAGGCTCTGGCGTAGCCGAAGCCCAGGGCGGCCGTGAAGGCCGCGTGCACCTGGGGCGCGGACACGTCCACACCGCCGAAGGAGAGCGGCGCGGCGGCGCAGGCGTCGTGGGCCAGGATGCAGGAGAAATCGAGGTCCGAGGCGGCGCGCACCCCGGCGTCCACGCACATGTTGGTCATCATTCCCGCCACCACCAGACTTTCCGTGCCCAGCCCGCGCAGGATGCCCTCCAGGCCCGTGTCCAGGAAGGCGTTGACCCTGTGCTTGACCACCACCGGCTCGCCGGGCAGCGGCGCGGCCGAGGGATGGATGTCCTCGCCCCCGCTGCCGGGCAGGAAGAAGGTCGCGCCCGGGCGGGTGGAGACGTGCTGCACGTGGACCACGGGCAGCTTTTGCTCCCTGAAGGCGGCGATCAGCCCGGCCGCCCGCTCCCCGGCCTGGGCGGCGTCGGGCAGGGGAAAGCGGCCCCCGGGGAAGTAGTCGTTCTGGATGTCGATGACGAGCAGGGTTGTGGGCATCTGTCGCTCCGTACGTTTGAGCCTGTCATATCCGGTCGCCGGACAAAGGAGCCTCGGCTGTTGCAAGCAGCCCGGCGATCCGGGCCGTCCATTCCGTGCAGCCCGCCGCGTCGAAATTTCGCGAGAGCGGGTTCATGAAGCCGTGCAGGTAGGGCGCGGTCTCGATGCGGACGTTCGGCGCGCCGTGCAGGCGGGCGGCCAGGGCACCGACGTCGAAGCGCTCCTCGCGCCGGGGAAGGATGAGACGGCAGGGACAGCGCGGGACCAACTCGGCATGATGCCTGATCTGTCCGGCGTAGACGCAGACCGCCAGACGCGGCAGGGGCAGGGAGGGGCCGCAGGCCGCCAGCCAGACCGCCGCGCCGCCCGCGGAAAAGCCTAGGAGCGCCGCGCCCTCGCCTGCCTTGCGCAGCGTCCCGGCCAGCCGGGCGGCGTAGGCGGAGAGGCCTCCGGCAGCCTGGAAGGCGGCGTAGGCCGAAGCTTCGTCGGCAAACGCGCACGGCTCCCCGCCGTACGGATCGATGACGGCCGCTCCCTGCGGGGGCGGTCCTCCCAGGGCGCGGACCAGCTCGTCCAGGTGCGGCGTGCGGCCGAAGATGTCCGAGGCCGCGATGAGGCGCGCGGTTTTGCGCACGCGGCCTCCCACCGGCCTACCCGAAACTGCAGACGTATTCGGCGATGCCGTCCGCGACGCTGATGTCAAAGGACGAATCTCCGGTCACGGTGAAGAAGGTCCCGGCCGGGTAGTCGGTCCATCCGCTCTCCCCGGCCTGGCGCACGCGGCACGCGCCCGCCACGACGTCCATGCGCTCCGGCGCGCCGGTGCCGAAATTGTAGGTGCCGGGGTAGATCAGGCCGAGGGTGATTTTCTTGCCCGAGGCATCGACCAGGGTGTGGCTGACGACCTTGCCGTCGAAGTAGACGTTGGCCTTGGCCAGGGCGGTGACGTTCTTGAATTCGGTGGGCGCGGTCATGGCGGGTCTCCCGGAAAAACGGATGCGGGCAGACGTGCCACAGCCGGGCCGCAACGTAAAGGGGCGGTCCGGCCTTTGCCTCACGCCCCGTGCGGGCGCGCGCCCGCCAGGGCCAGCAGGGCCGCCAGCTTGCGGCCTTTGGGCAGACGCTTGAGACGGGCCTCGGCCCGGCAGGCCGAGGCCCGGTCCGGCATCGAGGCGCAGGCCGCCAGCCGCACGGGCCGCCGCGTGCGTGTGTAGCGCGCCCCGCCGGGCAGCTCCCCGCCGTGCTCGGCCAGGCGGCGCGGCAGGTCCGTGGTCACGCCGCAGTAGAGCGTGCCGTCGCCGCATTCCAGAAGATAGACGACCCAGCCGTTTCCGGTCGGGGACACATCCATATCCATGGCGTCTGCCTATCCTCCCGGACCGCGCGAGGCAACCGCGGCCGGGGGCGGACACACAGAGCAACGGTCGTGACAGGGCGGGTATGCTGAATATATGTTCAATAATTATACCTCTTGGAGAACGATAATCTGTCGATATTTCCGCCAACTACCGTTGTTGGGTGGACGTTGACCGTTATTCATGGTAGGTGCTGAACATGTGAAACTGCTTGAAATACCGCATCTTGTCGCATATGGCGGAGTGCATTCGTTGTCGTGCCGCAGGCGGGGAGAACGGTTTTCGGGTGCTGAACATGGCGACATCTCGTAGACGCACAAGGCCCTTCCCCAGGCGGAGACGGCGCGTCTCCGCCCGAAGCGGGTCACGGCTCCTGTCCTGCGCCAAGCTGTTCGAGCAGGGACCGGTGGCGCTCCTCCGCTGGCGGCCGGAGCCGGGCTGGCCCGTGGAATCCATCTCCGCGGGCGTCGCCTCCCTGGGGTACGCTCCGGAAGATTTTTCGTCCGGCGGACTGGGCCTTTTGGACATCATCCATCCGGAGGATCGCGCCCGGGTCGCGGAAGAGGTTCGCGGCCACACGGAGGCGGGCGTCCCCTCCTTCGTCCAGGAATATCGCATTCTCGGTCAGGACGGGCGCACGGCCTGGCTTTTCGCGCGCACCCTGGTGGAGCGGGACGCCGCGGGCCGGGCCGTGGCCTATGTCGGCTACGTGCTGGACATCAGCGATCTGCGCTGTGCCGAGGCCAGGGCGCGCGATGTGGAGCGCTTCCGGGACGTCGTGCTCGACAACCTGCCCGGCGTGATCGTGGAATATCTCGACCGGAACCTGCGCGTGCGCTGGGCGAGCCCGTCCCTGGCCCGGCAGGCCGGGTGCGAGGGCGGGCAGGCCCTGGGGCGGCCCTGCTACGAGTTGCTGCAGGGCGCGACAGAGCCGTGCCCCTGGTGCACGGCCAGCGAGGCGCTACAGACCGGCGCGCCGCGCAGCGGAGACGCCGTCACGCCGGACGGACGCTCCTGGTGGTTGGCCAGCACCCCGCTCACGGACGCCTGCGGCCGGGTGGAGGGCGTGGTCCACGTGGCCACGGACGTCACGGCCCGGGCCGTCGCCGAGCAGGCCCTGCGCGACTCCGAGGAGCGCCTCCGGCTGCTCGTGGACAACATGCCGGTGCTGATCTGCGCGTACGACGCCCAGGGCCGCTGCCTCTTCTGGAACAGGGAGGCCGAGCGGGTCCTGGGCTGGAGCGCCGAACAGGCGGCGGGCAGCCCGGGGGCGTCCCGCCTGCTCTACCCAGACGACGCCTACAGGACGGGCTCGGTGGGCGCGGCCCGGGCCGTGGGCGACTACCGGAGCCGGGAGTTCGTGGCCCGTTGCGCGGACGGCTCGCACAAGATCATCGCCTGGAGCAATCTTTCCGGCCGTCTGCCCATTCCCGGCTGGGCCACCTGGGAGATCGGCCTGGACGTGACGGAGCAGCGCGCCGCCGAGGACCGCAGGGCCGACGTGGAGCGCATCCTGCGCCACGACCTGAAACGCCCCTTGGTCCAGGCCGTGGAGCTGGTCGTCCTGCTCCGCGAGATGGGCGGGCCGGACCTGAAATACGCGGACCACTTCGCCGATCTGGAGGCAGGGGCCCGGCGCAGCCTGCGCATGATCGACGGTTACGTCCGTCTCCAGGCTCTGGAGTCGGGCCGGGCCGCCTATCCGGCCCGGCGGGTGGACCTGGACGAGCTTGTGGCCGAGGTGCTGCGCGAATGCGCGCCGCGCGCCGAGGCCCACGGCGTGCGTCTGGAGTTGGAGGCCGGGGCGGAAGGGGGGCAGGACGCCGGCCGCGTGGTGTTCGGCGACCCGGCTCTGCTCTGGGCCATGCTGACCAACCTCGTGTCCAACGCGGTGGAGGCCTCGGCCCGGGACGGCGCGGTCAGGGTGGCGGTCGGCCGCAGGAACGGCACGCTCCGGCTGACCGTGTGGAACGCCCGTCCCATTCCCGAGGAGCTGCGGCCGGTGTTCTTCGAGAAGTTCGCCACCCAGGGCAAGAGCGACGGCCTCGGCCTCGGGGCCTTCTCCGCACGTCTCATCGCCCGGGCGCATGGAGGCGACGTCGTGGCCGAGAGCGACGCGGCCGTCGGCACTCTGCTGATCGTGACCCTGCCGCTGCAAGGCTGAGGCCGCGCCCAGGGGCGCAGCCCCGCTATCCGGCGCCTTCGTCCGTCAGCCGTCCCGCCTCCTTGAGCAGCGCCGGAGCCATCTCCCGCAGCCGTCTGGCGCCGGACGCGCACTCCGCAAGAATGCCGGAGCGGGCCGCGGCCTCCAGAGCCACGCAGCATTCCAGGGCCTCGGCCGCGCCTAGGATGCGGAAGGTGGTCTTGAGCTTGTGCGCCAGGTTGCCGATCTGCGCGAAGTCCTCCGCGGCCAGCGCCGCGTCGAAGAGGTCGAGCTGTTCCGGCAGGCTCTGCGTGAACAGGCCCACCACACGGCTGATCATGTCCGGGCTGTCGCCCACGTAACTTTGCAGAATGTCGCGGTCGATCAGCGTCTGGACCCTCGGCGCAGGGGCGGGCGCGTCCGGGACGCCGCCCGCCAGATGGTCCAGGGCGGCCAGCAGTTCGGCCGTGTCCGGCGGCTTGACGAAGAAGGCGTTGATCCCCGCGGACATGAACCGCTCGCGGTATTCCGGCAGGGCGTGGGCCGTGAGGCCCATGATGGGCACGGAGGCCTTGGCCGGGTCGGGCAGGGCGCGGATGCGGCGGGCCGTTTCCATGCCGTCCATGCCCGGCATCTGGCCGTCCAGGATGACCACGTCGAAAGGCTCCTCGACCAGGGCCGCGATGGCTTCCGCGCCGCTTTCCTCCAGGCGGACATGGTGGCCGTGCCGCAGCAGCAATTGGCGCAGCAGCAGGCGGTTGACCTGGTGGTCCTCCGCCACCAGGACGCGCAGGGGGCGGCGGGCATGCCCCCTGGCCTCGTCCCGCGGCGGGGCGGGCAGTTCGGCGGGGTCGGCCGCGGCGAGGCGCACGGTCACGGTGAAGGTGCTGCCCTCGCCCTCGCGGCTCTGCACCGCGATGTGTCCGTCCATCATCTCCACGAGACGGCGCGAGATGGCCAGCCCCAGGCCCGTGCCGCCGAAACGCCTGGCCGTGCTGCCGTCGGCCTGGGCGAAGCTGGTGAAGAGTTGGTCCAGGTGGCGGGCCGGGATGCCGATGCCCGTGTCGCCGACCGTGAAACGCAGCGTCACGCCGTCGTCCCCGGCCGGTGGCGGGACGGTCTCGGCGCTCACTGTCACGCTGCCGCTGTCCGTGAATTTCACGGCGTTGGAGAGCAGGTTGTTGAGGATCTGCCGCAGCCGCACCGGATCGCCGCGCACCGCAGGGGGGAAATCCGAGGAGAAGTCCGTGCGGAAGGCGAGGCCCTTGTCGCGCGCCAGGATCTCGGCCAGGGAGAGCGCCGAACGCAGTTCGCGGCGGGGGTCGAAGGGAATGGACTCCAGATCGAGGCGGCCCGCCTCGATCTTGGAGAGGTCCAGGATGTCGTTGAGGATTTCGAGCAGCATCCGGCCGGAGTCCTGGACGAGCTTGAGCGCGTCGTGCGCCCGGCCGACCGGGGTCTCGTCGAGCAGCATCCTGGTGAGACCGATGATGCCGGTGAGCGGGGTGCGTATCTCGTGGCTCATGTTGGCCAGGAAGGCGCTCTTGGCCTGATTGGCGTCCTCGGCCCGCTGCCGGGCCTCCGTCAGTTCGGCTTCGAGCTGCTTGCGCGGGGTGATGTCCGAGACGATGCTCAGGATGCACCGGCGGCCGAAGGCCTCGATGGTCGCGGCCGAGCACAGGCCGACGAGTTCCCCGCCCTGCCGGGTGCGGAAGACGATCTCGCGGTTCAGGACCAGGCCGCCTTCGCGCACCTCCTCCAGGAACCGGGCGCGCTGCCCGTCGTCGCGCCACAGACCGGTCTCCTTGGTGGTGCGGCCGAGGATTTCGTCCGGGCCGAGGCCGGAGAGTTCGCAAAAGGCCTTGTTGACCTGGAGCATGACGCCGGTCGCGAGGTCGCTGATGCTTACCGCCAGCGGGGTGTGCTCGAAAATCTTGGTGAAGCTGTCGCGGCTCTGGCGGAGGCGTTCCTCGGTCAGGCGGCGTTCCTCGATCTCGCTGCGCAGCGAGGCGGTCTGTTCGCGGACCTTCTCCTCCAGCTCGCGGCGACGGGCCAGGAGCGAGGCCACGCGGCGGCGGTGCAGGGCGTACACGGACAGGGCCGCCAGGAGGACGACGAGCGCGGCGAACCACCAGGTGCGCCAGAAGGGCGGGGCGATGACGACGGCAAGTTCGCGCGGCGCGGGATTCCATATCCCGTTGTTGTTGGCGGACTTGACCTTGAAGACGTAGCGGCCGGGATTGAGGTTGGTGTAGGTGGCGGCGTGCGCGCCCCCGGCAAAGGTCCATTCCTTGTCGAAGCCTTCCAGCATGTAGGCGGTCCGGTTGCGGCCGGGGTCGGCGTAGTCCAGGGCGGTGAAGGACAGGGTGAAGACCCTGTCCTGCCAGCGCAGGCGCACTTCCCGGGCCGCGCTGATGTCGCCGGGCAGGGGGTGGGGCTTGTTGAAGACCGTGAAGCCGGTCAGGGCCGGGGACGGGAGGTGCGTGTTGGGGCGGATGTGTTCGGGAAAGAAATAGGTCAGCCCCTTCTGGCCGCCGAAGAACAACTCGCCGTTGTGCCCGCGGTGCGCCGCGTTCATCCAGAATTCAGGACCCTGCAGGCCGTCGCGGGCCGAGAAGTTGCGGACCTCCAGGGTCCGCGTGTCCAGGCGGGAAAGCCCGCGGTAGTGGGAGAGCCAGAGCCCGCCCTCGTCGTCCATGAGCATGGCCTGGATGGCGTCGCTGGGCAGGCCCGCGGCGTCGCCGGAGAAGTGCTCGAATGTCCCGGCGGCCGGATCGAAACGGTTCAGGCCGTCGTCCGTGCCCACCCAGAGCAGTCCGGAGGGATCCTCCACGATGGGGGTGACGCGGTTGTTGGAGATGCTGCGCGGATCGACCGGATCGTGCTCCCAGTGCGTGAACGCGCCGCTGGCCGGGTCCAGGCGGTTGAGGCCCGCGTTGGTGCCGATCCAGAGCATGCCGTCGCGCGTCTGCATGATGTGCCGCACGCGGTCGTGGGACAGGCTCTTCGCGTCGGCGGGATCGTGGCGGAAGCGGGCGAAGACGCCGCGTTCGGGGTCGAGGCGGTTCAGGCCGCCCTTGCTCGTGCCCACCCAGATGAAGCCGTCGCGATCCTCGAAGAGCCACCAGATTTTATCCTGGGAGAGGCTGGAGGGATCGCCCTCGACATGTCGGAAGCGGCGGAACACGCCGCGCACGGGATCGAAAAGGTTCAGTCCGTGGTCCACCGTGCCCACCCAGAGCCTGCCCGCGGAGTCCTCGAGGATGCAGCTGACGCGGTCGTCGGACAGGCTGCCTGGGTCGGCGGAATCGTGGCGGAAGACGCGCACGTCGCCCGTGCGCCGGTCCACGCGGTTGAGCCCGTGGTAGCTCGTGCCCACCCAGAGGACGTCCTGACGGTCGAGAAACACGGCGCTGACAAGCTCGCCCGAGAGACTGCGCGGGTTCCAGGGTTCGTGACGGAGGAGGCCGAAGGCCTGGTAGCCGGGGTTGTACTTGCACAGGCCGCCGGAATAGGTGCCGATCCAGATCATGCCGCCGCTGTCCTCCAGGAGCGTGTGCACGTCGCTCTGGGGCAGGCTCTGGGCGTCGTAGGGGTTGTGGTCGTGGATGGCGAAGCGCAGGGGGCCGGGTTCGGAGACGGCCAGCCCCTGGGTGGTCCCGGCCAGAAGCTGGCCCTGCGCATTGCGCAGGAGGGCCTGGACCCCGGAGCCGTCGAGATGCTGTTCGCAGTGCCCGGAGGCGGCGTCGAGGAGGAAGAGGCCGTGCGTGTCCGTGCCCGCCAGCACTCTGTCCGGTCCGTCGGCCATGAGGCTGAGCAGGGCCGTGGACGGGGGGATGCAGGTCACGGGGCGGGTGAGTTCCTGCCGCGCGAAAGCGAGATGGAAGAGGCCGCGGTTTGAGCCGATCCACAGGCCGTCCGCGCCGTCGCGGGCCAGACTCCGGATTTCCGCCTCGGCCAGCTCTTCTCCTTCCGGCGTCCGGGCCGTCACGGGCGTGAACGCGGCCGAGGACGGGGACTTGACCGCCAACCCCTTGGCCGTGCCGACCCACAGTTCCCCGTCCGGAGCGAGCACGAGGGAGGTTATCTCGTTGCTCGGCAGGCCCGAGCCGTCGCCCTCGCGGACGGCGTGAAAACGCGCGCGGTCCGGCGGCAGGACGTTGAGGCCGCCCGATCTGGTGCCGATGAACAGCGTGCCGTCCGGGGCCGCGGCCAGGGCCTGCACGTTGTTGTCCGTGAGGCTGCCGGGATCGTCCAGGACGTTGCGGAAGACCACGAAATCGTGGCCGTCGAAGCGGTTCAGGCCGTCGTAGGTGCCGAGCCAGAGAAAGCCGTCCGCGTCCTGGACCGCGCTGAGCACCGTGGAAATGGAAAGGCCGTCGTCCACGCCGTAGTGCTGAAAGCGCGGGGCCTGATGAAGGGCCTCGGCGGCCGGGGCCAGAAGCAGCAGGACGGCGAGGAGCAGGAGGCCCGGGACAGGGCGTAGCTGGCCGAGAACGGATGTCCCTGACGAATCCATCGTCGCATCTCCCGTGTCACATATCCACGCAAGGGTTCACGACAGGCTGCGCCGTCGCGTGTCGGGGGGATTGCGAAGCTTGCCTGGGGAGCCGGGCGAGAGGAACGCCATGACGTGGCGTCCTTTCCCCATCGTGGCGACTATTTCAGAGAGCCGGAACGAGCGCAAGGCCCGTGGACATCTTTGCGGTCAGGAGACCCGGGGAGGCTGGGATTTTCCGTACGGCCCTCGGGAAGGCATTGCCAAGCGCGGAGAGTGGGCGTAGGGACAAGGCGTTTTTCCCTTGACGAACAGCCTGCGCCGGGCGTTCCCCGACGCTGTGCGTGGAGGTTCGCATCATGGCCGAGGATGCCTCGTCACGCTTCATTCCGCGCAGCATCGGCGCGCTTTCCCAGGGATACGGGGCCACGCCCTTCATCCGCGACCTGCTGGCCGGCCTGACCGTCGGCGTCGTGGCCCTGCCCCTGGCCATGGCCTTCGCCATCGCCTCGGGCACCACCCCGGACCGGGGGCTCTTCACGGCCATCGTGGCGGGATTCCTCATCTCCGCCCTGGGCGGCAGCCGTTATCAGGTGGGCGGCCCCACCGGCGCCTTCGTGGTCATCATCTTCAACGTCATACAGCGGCACGGCTACGACGGCCTGGTGGTCTGCACCATCCTGGCCGGGCTGCTGCTCATGGTGCTCGGCTTCTGCCGCCTGGGCACGCTCATCAAATACATCCCCTATCCCGTGACCACGGGCTTCACGGCCGGGATCGGCGTGCTCATCTTCTCCTCGCAGATGAAGGACTTCTTCGGCCTCAAGGCCGGTTCGCCCCCGCCCGAGTTCCTGGACAAGTGGGAATTCTACCTCCAGAACACGGACAAGATCGATTACGCCACCCTGTCCATCGCGCTCACGGCCCTGGTCGTGATCCTGGCGGTGCGCAAGTACGTGCCGCGCATCCCCGCGCCGGTGGTGGGCGTGACCGTGGCCTCGCTCATGGCCATGGTCCTGGGCGCGGGGGCCGAGACCATCGGCAGCCGTTTCGGCGGCATCCCGGACAGCCTGCCCTCCTTCGCGTGGCCGCACATCAGCCTCGCCCAGATCAGGAGCCTGCTGCCCGACGCCCTGGCCATCGCCTTCCTGGCGGGCATCGAGTCGCTGCTCTCCTGCGTGGTGGCCGACGGCATGACCGGCGACCGCCACAACTCGGACATGGAATTGGTGGCCCAGGGCGCGGCCAACATCGCCTCCGTGGCCTTCGGCGGCATCCCGGCCACCGGCGCCATCGCACGCACGGCCACGAGCATCAAGTCCGGGGCGTTCTCGCCCATGGCGGGCATTATCCATGCCCTGGTCCTGCTCTGCTTCATCCTCTTCCTGTCCGGCGTGGCCTCGTACATCGTGCTGGCCAGCCTGGCCGCGGTGCTCGTGGTGGTGGCCTGGGACATGAGCGAGGTGCACAAGTTCGTGCGCCTCTTCCGCGCGCCCAAGTCCGACGTGGCGGTCATGCTCCTGACCTTCGGCGTGACCATCGTCATCGACCTCACCGTGGCCGTGCTCATGGGCGTGGTCCTGGCGGCCCTGCTCTTCATGCGCCGCATGAGCGAGACCACGGGCATCCTGGCCGTGGAGAACGGCTTCGGCAAGGGACCGGGCATCTACACCGCCGAGGACGCGGGCGGCGACATCCAGGCCTACGAGATCGACGGCCCCTTCTTCTTCGGCGTGGCCGACCGCTTCCGCATCACCATGAACGCCATGCAGCGCCAGCCCAAGGTCTTCATCCTGCGCCTGGAGAAGGTCCCGGCCGTGGACTCCACCGGCCTCTTCGCCCTGGAGACCTTCGTGCGTCAGAGCCAGGGCGGCGACACCACAGTGCTGCTCTCCGGCGTCAAGCCCGCGGTCCTGGCGCGCATGCGCCGAATGGGCACCCTGGACGCCATCGGCGAGGACAATGTCTTCGCGGACTACGAGACGGCGCTGCGCCGGGCCATCTGGCTCGTCGGCGCGAACGGGACCGGGACGGATTGAGCCGGTCGCGGAGCGGCGTTTTGCAGCAGCCCCTTGACGCGGCGGGCGCGGCATGATCAAGGCGTGAATCGGCCGGGCGGCGTGCCCTGCCGGAACCACAGGCAGAGGAGTGCGGACGTGGTGCGCCGCTTCGCCGTCCTTCTTCTCCTGGCGGCGCTGCCGCCGGTCTTCGCGCCGGTGGCGGCCCAGGCCTGCCAGGGGTCGCACGAGTGCGCCTTCAACGAATACTGCGCGGTCACGGACCGGCGCGGCGAATGCGCTCCCCTGCCCCAGCGCCGCACGCCCTGCAAGGCCCACACGGACTGCGGGGACAAGGCGTGGTGCGATCCCCTGCACCTGCTCTGCGTTCCCGACCGTTCCCGCCCCCCGGCCCGCATCGGCAAGCCCTGCGATCCCGAGATGGAGGGCTACTGCGGCCTGGAAGCCTCGTGCTGCGAGTTCTCCGGCGAGTTCTTCTGCGAAATCGACTGCCCCTGAGCAACCGGCCGGGTCAGGCCCGGGCTTGGCTTTTTCCCGGGAAAAGGGCAGCATCCGCGCCAAAGCGCAACCGCCCAATCCCGAGGATTTCGCATGACCGGCAAAAGAGCGCTCATCACCGGCGTCACGGGCCAGGACGGCTCCTACCTCGTCAGGTTCCTGCTCGCCAAGGGCTACGAGGTGCATGGCATCAAGCGCCGCGCCTCGTCCTACAACACGCAGCGCATCGACGACATCTACCAGGACCCGCACGAGGCGGGCCGCCGTTTCATCCTGCACTACGGCGACCTCACGGACGCCACCAACCTGATCCGCATCGTGCAGCAGGTCCGGCCGGACGAAATTTACAACCTCGCCGCGCAGAGCCATGTGGCCGTGTCCTTCGAGAGCCCGGAGTACACGGCCGACAGCGTGGGCCTGGGGACCCTCCGGCTGCTGGAGGCCATCCGCATCCTGGGCCTTGAACGCACGACCCGCTTCTACCAGGCCTCGACCTCGGAACTCTACGGCAAGACCGCGCAAAGCCCGCAGAACGAGCAGACCCCGTTCTATCCCCGCTCGCCCTACGGCGCGGCCAAGCTCTATGCCTACTGGATCACGGTCAACTACCGCGAGGCCTACGGCATGTTCGCCTGCAACGGAATCCTCTTCAACCACGAGTCGCCGGTGCGCGGCGAGACCTTCGTCACGCGCAAGATCACCCGGGCGCTCGCCCGCATCACGCTGGGGCTGCAGGACAGGCTCTGGCTCGGCAATCTCGACGCGCGCCGCGACTGGGGCCACGCCGAGGACTTCGTGCGCGCGCAATGGCTGATGCTGCAGCAGGACGGGCCTGCGGACTACGTCATCGCCACGGGGCGGCAGCACAGCGTGCGCGAGTTCGTGGAGACCGCGGGCCGGGAGCTTGGCATGGACATCCGCTGGCAGGGGCGGGGCGTGGAGGAGACCGGCATCGACGCGGCCTCTGGGCGCACGGTCGTGGCCGTGGACCCGCGCTACTTCCGGCCCACCGAGGTGGAGACGCTGCTCGGCGACGCCTCCCTGGCCCGCGAGCGCCTGGGTTGGGAGCCGCGCATCGGCTTCGCGGAACTGGTCGCCGAGATGGCGGCCGCGGACCTGCGTCTGGCCGAGCGGGACCGGCTCTGCCTCGGGCAGGGCTTCACGACCTTTTGCGGACACGAGTAGGCGGGCGCATGGAGCTTGCGGGAAAGGTCTTCGTGGCCGGGCACAGGGGCATGGTCGGCGCGGCCGTCGTCCGGCGGCTGGAGCGTGAACCGGGCGTGCGCCTCGTGTTCCGGGACCGGGCCGGGCTCGATCTTCTGGACCAGGCGGCGGTGCGCGCCTTCTTCGCGGCCGAGCGGCCGGACCTCGTCTTCCTGGCCGCGGCCAGGGTGGGGGGCATCCGGGCCAACGCCGCCCGCCCGGCGGAGTTCATCTACGAAAATCTGGTCATCGAAACCAACGTCATCCGCGCCGCCTTCGAACACGGCTGCAGGAAGCTCCTCTTCCTCGGCTCGTCCTGCATCTACCCCCGCCTCGCCCCCCAGCCCATGCGCGAGGAGGACCTGCTCACCGGCCCCCTGGAGCCGACCAACGAGTGGTACGCCGTGGCCAAGATCGCGGGGATCAAGCTCTGCCAGGCCTACCGGCGGCAGTACGGCTTCGACGCCGTCAGCGCCATGCCGACCAATCTCTACGGCCCGGGCGACAACTTCAGCGCCGGGGACAGCCACGTCATCCCGGGACTGCTGCGGCGTTTCCACGAAGCCGCGGCGGAAAACGCCCCCGAGGTCGCGGTCTGGGGCGGCGGCACGGCCCTGCGCGAGTTTCTGCACGTGGACGATCTGGCCGACGCCTGTGCGCACCTGATGCGGGTCCATACCGGGGAACAGTTCCTCAACGTCGGCAGCGGCGAGGAGATCCGCATCGCCGACCTCGCCCGCCTGATTGCCCAGGTCACGGGCTACGCGGGCCGCATCGTCTTCGACGCCGCGCGGCCCGAGGGCGCGCCGCGCAAGCTGTTGGACTGCTCCCGCCTGGAGGCCACGGGCTGGCGGCCCTCCATCGGGCTGCGCGAGGGGCTCGCCGCCACCTACGCCTGGTTCCTGGACGCCCTGCGGAGCGGCTCGCTGCGCCTGGGCTAGGCCTGCCCGCCCGCGTCCTCCTGCGGGGCCGCGGGCAGATCGAAGGCGAAGACCGAGCCCGCGCCGTCGCCCGGCGGCGTCTCCACCCAGATCGAACCGCCCAGCGCGGTAATGATGTTGCGGCAGATGGCCAGTCCCAGGCCCGCGCCGCCGTCCTTTTTCCCTGGTCCGTCGCCCACGCGGTAGAAGCGTTCGAAGATGCGCTCGCGGGCGTGCGGCGGGATGCCCGGCCCCTGGTCCGCCACCCTGAAGACGACGCGGCCGTCCATGTGCGCCGCGCCGACCCGCACCGTGCTCCGCTCCGGGCTGTACTTGAGGGCGTTGTCGAGCAGGTTGCGCAGGACGTCGGCCAGCCCGGCCTCGTCGCCCAGGACGCGGGGCAGGTCCGGCGGGGCGTCCAGCTCCATGCGCACGGACTTGGCCTGGGCCTGGGGCCACAGGCTCTGCACGGCCTCCTCGGCCAGACGCCGGGCGTCCACGGGCTTGGTGCGGGTGCCGGGCTGGCTGTTCTCCCAGCGTGAGAGGGCCAGCAGGCTGTCCACCATGCGGCTCATGTGGTCCGCGTTGCGCAGGATGATGCCCAGGAAGCGCTCGTGCTCCCCGGTCGCGCCCGGCGGCAGGGCGCAGAGCGTCTCGGCGTAGCCCTTGATGGAGGTCAGGGGCGTGCGCAGCTCGTGCGAGACGTTGGCCACGAAGTCGCGGCGGACCTTTTCCAGACGGCGCAGCTGGGAGACGTCCTGGATCACGACCACGGCCCGCCGCGCCCCGGATGGCGCGGGATAGGCCTCCGCCCGGGCCTCGATCTCCCTGCCCGCCTGGGTGGTGAGGAGAATGCGCTCCGGGCCTGGACCCGCGTCGCGGGCCAGGGCGCGGCCGACCATCCGGGCCAGCTCCGCGTCCAGGGTGGCTTCGAGCACCGCCTTGCCCGCGGCGTTGGCGGCCCCGGGGAAGAGACGCCTGAAGGCGGGGTTGAGCGAGACCACGCGGCCCTCGCCGTCCACGGTCATGACGCCCTCGGAAAGGCCGTTGAACAGGGCCTCCAGTTCGGCTTTCTGCTCCTCCACCATGCCGACGTGGCGCTGGATGTCCCCGGCCATGCGGTTCACGGCCTCCACCAGGGGGGCGAACTCGCTGCCGGTGTAGACGCGCACCCGGCGGCCGTAGGCCCCGCGGCCGATGTCCGCGACCAGTCCCGAGAGTTCCTGGATGGACGAGGTGACGCCGTGCGAGGCCCAGAAGGAGAGCGCGGCGGAGAAGCACAGCCCCATGGCCAGGATGCCCAGGATGCGCCCCTTGAGGCGGCGCGTCTGCTCGTCGAGCTGGGCCAGCGGCAGGGCGATGCGCACCACGGCGGGGCCGTGCAGTCCCTGGATGGCGGGGCAGGCGCGCGCGGCATAGATGAGGTCGCGGCCTATGGTGGCGCTGCGCCGGATGTCCATGCCCACGCCGCCGCTCTGGGCGGCCAGCACCTCGGGCCGCGTGGCGTGGTCCTCCAGGGAGGCGACGTCGCCGAGGGCGACGTCGCTGTCGAGGAGCACCCGGCCGCTTTCGAGCAGGGTCAGACGCGCGCCGATGCGCTGGGAAAACCCTTTTGCCCAGGCGTCGGCCGTGCCGGCGTCCGCCGCCCCCTGTTCGGCGAGCAGCCAGCAGGCCGTGTCCACGATGTGCCGGGCGCGCTGGCGGCCGTCCTCCACGAGATCCTCCCGCACCGCCTGGACGGAGAAGAAGTAGATGGGCGTCAGGGCGGCCAGGAGCAGGGCCCAGAACCAGAGCAGGAGCCGGAAGCGGAGCGATGCGGGCATGGGATCTCCGGTGAATGTTGCGCGGAAAACGGCGCTTTCTTTCTCACGGACATTGCGTTACGATTGTGTGACGCAATGACGACGAACTATCCAAGGCGGACCCGCATGGCAAGCCGAGCGCCCTGAGGTCGCCTCCCTCATGGAAACCCCGTTCATCTTTCTGGCGCTGACCGTGCTCGGCGGCGTTTTCATGGCCTTCAGCCTCGGCGCCAACGACGTGGCCAACTCCATGGCCTCGGCCGTGGGGGCGCGGGCCATCACCGTGCGCCAGGCCGTGCTCATCGCCGCGGTGCTGAATTTCGTGGGCGCGGTCTTCCTCGGGTCCCACGTCACGGCCACCATCTCCCGGGGCATCATCAACCCGGAGATGATCCCGGACCAGCAGATACTCCTGATCGGCATGCTGGCGGCCCTGCTTTCGGCCTCCCTGTGGGTGCTGGCCGCCACGCTCACGGGACTGCCCGTCTCCTCCACCCACTCCATCGTCGGCAGCATCATGGGCTTCGGCTTCGTGGCCGGTGGACCGGAGGTGGTCAACTGGGGCAAGATGGGCGGCATCGTGCTCTCCTGGATCATCTCCCCCTTCTTCGGCGCGCTCGTGGCCTGGGTGGTCTTCGTCCACATCCGGCGCTTCATCCTCGAACTGCCGCACTTCATCGCCCAGGCCCGCAAGTGGGCCCCGGTCTGGCTCGCCCTGACCGTGGCCCTGGTGGCCATGTCCTTCGTCTACAAGACGCCGTTCGGCAAACGGCTCGGCCTGGGCCTGTTCAGCTCCCTGGGCATCACCGGGGCGATCTCCTTCCTGGCCTGGTGGGGCGGCCGCGCCGTCGTGCGGCGCATCCTGCCGGACGTGGAGCGGGGCCCCGAGGCCGTGGAGGAACTCTTCCGCAAGATGCAGGTGGGAACCTCCTGCTACGTGGCCCTGTCCCAGGGAGCCAACGACGTGGCCAACGCCATCGGCCCGGTGGCCGCGATCTGGGGCATCGCCCAAAGCGGCGCCCTGACCGGCGTGACCGAGGTTCCCACGTGGCTGCTGGTCGTCGGCGGGCTCGGCATCGCCGTGGGCATTTCACTGCTCGGGTACAAGGTCATGGGCACGGTGGGCGAGAAGATCACCGTGCTGACCAACACCCGCGGCTTCGCCGTGGATTTCGGGGCCGCGACCACGGTGCTGCTGGCCTCCAACCTCGGCATGCCCGTCTCCACCACCCACGCCGCCGTGGGCTCGGTGGTGGGCGTGGGGCTGGCACGCGGCTTCGCCGCCGTGGATTTCCGGGTGCTCGGCAAGGTGGTGCTTTACTGGGTGCTGACCGTGCCCATCGCCGCCTTCACGAGCATCGTCATCTTTCAACTCCTGAAGTGGTTCGCCCTTTAGGCGGCCAAGGACCCAGGGAGGATACGCCATGGCCATGCGCCTGCCTTTCTTCGGCCTGATCGGGGGCCGCTCGCCCATGGACGGCCTGCTCACCCACTACGAGCAGATCCGCGCGGCCATGGGCGTGATCCAGGAGACCCTGTTCTGCTATTTCTCCGGAGGTTCCGCCTGCCGCGATTTCCAGGCCCTCAAGGCCGAGATCGACGCCAGGGAGGAGGCTGCCGACAAGCTCAAGCGCACCGTCTGCAACCATCTGCCCCGCGGCCTGTTCATGGCCGTGGACAAGACCTTGTTCCTCAACTACACGCGCGCCCAGGACAACATCCTGAACGCGGCCCAGGACGCCCTGGAGTGGCTTTCCATGCGTTCCGTGGTCGTGCCGGAGCGCTTCCGGCCGGACGGGCAGGGACTGGTGGAGGAGGCGGCCCGGACCGTGCTGCTGCTGCATCCGGCCCTGGAGAGCACCATCCGGCTCGTGCACGGCGACATCTTCGACCGCAAGGCGGTCAAGGAAACCTACCGGGCTGTGCGCGACCAGCACAAGGCCGTGCGCCGGGCCAAGGCGGCCATCGCCAGGGACGTGTACGGTTCGGATCTGGATTTCCGGGACATCTACCAGCTTCTGCACTTCTTCGACTGCATGCACGGCATGAGCCATTCCGCCGAAGGCTGCGCCGACATTCTCCGGGCCATGATCGCACGGTAGGCGGCGGCCGTTTCTTTCGCGGGAGGCGTCCCTGCCGACGGCGACGCCGTCGGCAGGGACGCCTCCTTGCATTTGCAAAGCCTGTAAAGAAAAGTTTGCAGGTGTAAAAAGACCTATGCACATCCCGGCCTGTTTGGATCTCTTAAGTCTATCTATTCCAATGTGTTATCCATACGCAAGAAGTGGTACATTTCTTGCCCTCTCTTCTGCGGCAGCGCGCCGCGCGTGCCGGACATGCATTCAACGCACGATCCGAGAAGGAGAGAAAACATGGCGGAAACCACACAGAATTCCGGCGACGTCGTCGTCGACAAGGGCGGCGCGAGCTGGTCCGACCTCTGGCTGAAGGAAGACTACTGGGCCATCTGGCTCGGCTTCATCCTGCTCATCGCCGGCCTGATCATCTTCCTGCCGGCCAAGCCCAAGGACATGGACGCGATCATCTCCAAGTCCAACGCGGTCATGGAGTCCGAGGCGGCGCGCGCGCCCTTCAAGACCGTGGCCTGGTTCAAGGCCCAGGACGACAAGCAGAAGCTCAGGGCCTCCGGCAGCGAGGCGGGCAAGTTCTTCAAGAAGTGGATGGCCCACCCGGGCGGGTGGACGACCAACCCCATGGACTCCCTGATGATGAGCCAGGAGCAGGCCGACGCGCTGAACGCCAAGGCCATGCCCAAGTTCGAGGAGGCCAAGGCCAAGGCCGCGACCGCCCTCGCCGCCGCCCTGGAGGCCGAGAAGGCCGCCGAGGCCGCCGCGTTCCAGGACGCCGGGCTGAACACCGCGGCCGAGGAGAAGATCGACTCCTGGCGCAAGGCCCGCGCCTCCGAATCCAGGGCCAGGGCCAAGACGACCAGCAAGCCGTACAACCACATTCCCAGCCTGATCGTGCTCGGTCTGGTCATGGGGCTCTTCTTCGCCGTGGGCATCAAGTTCATGGGCAAGGACGTGGGCGGCTTCCTCAAGGGCTTCAGTGTGGTCTTCGCCCTGTCCGCGGTGTCGTACGTCTTCGCCGGCCAGGCCACCATGAAGCAGTACGGCGTGGAGTACGCGGTCTGGGCCATCGCCATCGGCATGCTCATCGCCAACACCATCGGCACGCCCAAGTGGGTCAAGCCCGCCCTGGAGGTCGAGTACTTCATCAAGACCGGCCTCGTGCTCCTGGGCGCGGAAGTGCTTTTCTCCAAGATCATCGCCATCGGCATCCCGGGCATCTTCGTGGCCTGGGTGGTCACGCCCGTCGTGCTCATCTGCACCTTCATCTTCGGCCAGAAGGTGCTCAAGATGCCCTCCAAGACCCTGAACATGGTCATCTCTGCGGACATGAGCGTCTGCGGCACCTCGGCGGCCATCGCCACGGCCGCGGCCTGCCGCGCCAAGAAGGAGGAGCTGACCCTGTCCATCGGCCTCTCCCTGGTCTTCACCGCGATCATGATGGTCGCCATGCCCGCCTTCATCAAGGCCGTGGGCATGCCCTACATCCTGGGCGGCGCCTGGATGGGCGGCACCATCGACGCCACCGGCGCGGTGGCCGCGGCCGGCGCCTTCCTCTCCGAGAAGGCCCTGTACGTGGCCGCGACCATCAAGATGATCCAGAACGTGCTCATCGGCGTGACCGCCTTCGGCGTGGCCGTGTACTGGTGCGCCAAGGTCGACTGCGTCGAGGGCCAGAAGGTCAGCTGGATGGAGATCTGGTACCGCTTCCCGAAGTTCGTGCTGGGCTTCCTGGGCGCCTCCATCCTGTTCTCCGTGATGGACGGCTCCATGGGCTCGGACGCGGGCTACACCCTGCTCGATCACGGCGTCCTGCGCGGCTTCACCGGCATGGCGCGCGGCTGGTTCTTCTGCCTGGCCTTCTCGGCCATCGGTCTGGCCACGAACTTCCGTGAGCTGGCGCACTACTTCAAGGGCGGCAAGCCCCTGATCCTGTACGTCTGCGGCCAGACCTTCAACCTCATCCTGACCCTGGGCATGGCCTACGTGATGTTCTACCTCGTGTTCCCGGACATCACCGCCAAGATCTAAACCGCAAGCCCTCCTCACCGCGGCCCCCGGACGAACCGTCCGGGCTTGTTCGGGGGCCGTGCTGAGGTTCGAGGAGGACGACATGCAAAACGCACGACCCGTTGCCCGCTGGCTGGCCTTTCTGGCCGGCTGCGCCTTTTTCTGGAGCCTCATGTTCGTGATCTGTCCGGCCATCAACCGGACCTTCCCGGACATGCAGCGCATCGCCCGCGTGGTGGACGAGAACAACCTGCGCACGGGCATGTTCTTCTATACGGATGTCGAGGTCACGGGCGCGGCCGCCATGCACACGTCGAGCACCGTGCGCTTCATGCCGCACGGTGCGGGCAGGCCGGGAGGCTAGTCTTCGGCGTCGGTGCGGAACAAGTCGTCGATGCGCCCTGGGGCGTTCCTGAAGAAGACCAGGAGCACGGGCAGGCAGCCCAGGAAGTAGCAGATCTGCTCCAGGTTGCTCGTGCCCAGGCCCAGGGTGTGGAGATGAACGCGGAAGGCGAGGGCCAGAAGCAGCCCGCACAGGAATCCCTTGGCCAGGTGGCCGTGCATTCTGGCCAGACACCTCCTGCCGGAGAGCAGGCCCCTGAAGAAGAGGATCGCCGCGGCGAGGCTGCCCAGCAGGGCCAGCCAGGTCCGGCCGAAGAGGCTGACCGAGGCTGCGCCCAGCAGGGCGGCGAGGACGGCGGACGCCAGCTGTTCCATGGGGGCCTCCTGACGAAGGCGCGGGGAAAAGGGGACAGTTTGCCCCGAACATACCTGCGCGGCAGCCCCGTGACAACGGTTTTTCAGAAAAGAAGCGCTGCTTGCCAAGCCCGGGCGCGCTCCTATATCTCTCCTGTAAAGACTGAACCCGGACCGGGTTCCCCGCAGCCGGGCAGACCATGAAACTTCCCCGCCCCTATACCATCCAGAGCCAGTTCCTGCTGGGCATGACCGCGGCCGCCATCTGCATCGGCGCGCTCTTCGCCGCGGGCTTCTATTACCAGATGCACAGCGTCCTGGAAAACGAGGTGCACGAGAAGGCCGAACTGATCCTGACCCAGGTGGAGGCGGTGCAGGGGTACGTGCGCAAGACGCTCAGGCCGCGCATGTACGAGGAGATGCCGGACAAGTTCGTCATCGAGGCCATGTCCACGTCCTTCATCTCGCGGGCGATCATGGAGCGGGCCGGGCTGAGGGCCGGGCATCTCATCTACCGCCGCGTCTCCGTGGACGCCCGCAACCCGGAGTTCGAGGCCAACGAAACCGAGCGCGGCATCATCGAGATGTTCCGCGCCAAGCCCTGGCTGACGGTCTGGCAGGGGCACGCCGAGATCGACGGCAAGGACCACTTTGTCATGGCCCGGCCGGTGCGTTTTGAGGCGAGCTGCCTCTACTGCCACGGGGAACCGTCCCAGGCCCCCCGGGAAATCTTGGAGCGCTACGGCGCGCGGGGGTTCGGGCGGGAGCTGGACGTCGTGGGCGGGCTGGACTTCGTCGGTCTGCCGGTCTCGTCCCAGATGGTCAAGGTGCAGAACAAGGTCATGACCTATCTGGTCATCTTCTCGCTCACGGCCGTGCTCTTCTTCCTGGCCACCCACGTCGTCTTCAAGCGCGTCGTCTCGGACAACGTGCGCACCCTGACCCGGGTGCTGCGCAGCAACGTGCGCGACGCCGAGGGCCAGGAACTGCTGCGCCACGTGCAGAGCCGCGACGAGGTGGGCGAGATGGTTCTGGGCGTGGAGCAGCTCGGCCGCCACATCGCCGAGAGCAGGCAGAAGCTGGAGGAGTACGCCGCCACCCTGGAGGACAAGGTGGCCGAGCGCACCAGGGAGCTGGCCCGCGAATCCGCGGAGCGCACGGCGGACGTGGACCTCTTCGTGCGCCTGCTGCGGGTCTTTAACCGCAGCCAGACCCGGCCCCAGCTCTGGCGGCGCTCCCTGCCGCTGATCGTGGACCGCTTCGGCCTTGAGCGCGCGGCCTACGTCTGCACCTTCGCCTCGCAGAACTATTTCGTCTGGCCGGTGGCGGCGGAAAAGCCCCGGCTGCCGGACGACCACGTGCAGCTCCTGATCCATTCCGAGACCCGCATCGACGGGGGAACGGCCTTCATTCCGGTGGAATCGGCCGAGGGCAACACCGAGGGGCTGCTCTGCCTCTACCGCCGTCCGGGCGAGAGCTTCAGGCCCGAGGACCGCGAGATCCTGCGCGCCCTGGGCCGCCAGCTCGGCATCGCGGCCGAGTACCTCGGGGCCCTGGACAACATCCTGCGCCATTCCGAAAAGCTGCAGGCCATCTTCGAGGGGATATCCGACCCGCTCCTGCTGGTGGACGCGCACGGCGCGCCCATCGTCACCAACCAGGCGGCGCGCGAGCTTGCCGCGGACCTCTCGGGCGGGGCCAGGGACGACGGCAACGTCATCCCCCTGCTCTGCGCCGGACAGGGCGGCGACGGCGCGTGCGACATCGCCTTGACCGCCACCCGCGGCGTCTTCGAGGCCCGGGAGGTGCGCCTCGACTCGGGCCGGTCCTTCGCCCTAGGGCTGCACCCGGTGCCCGCGGCCGCGGGCGAGGGCCGCCTTGTGGTCCACGTGCGCGAGGTCACGGCCCGGCGGCGCATGATGGAACAGGTCACGCAGTCCGAGAAGCTGGCCACGGTGGGCAAGCTGGCCGCGGGTCTGGCGCACGAGATCAACAATCCGCTCGGCGTGATCCTCTGTTACGCGGATCTCCTGCGCAAGACCGCGCGCGAGGACCAGCTCGACGACCTGGGAATCATCGCCCGCCATACCCGCCAAGCCCGCACGGTGCTGCGCAATCTGCTCAACTTCGCCCGGCCCAAGGTGGCCACGGACCGCGACACGGACCTGGCCGCGGCGGCGGGCGCGGTGGCCCGGGTCTTCGGCCCCCAGGCCGAGAAGCGCGGCGCGGCCATCCGCCTCACGGAGGAGGACGGCGTCCCGGCCGTGCGCGTGGAGCCCCAGGCCGTGGAGCACATCATGGCCAACCTGCTGCTCAACGCCCTAGACGCCGTGCCGCCCGAGGGCGGGGAGATCGTCGTCGCCACCCGGTACGACCATGAGGCGGGCGAGGTGGTCCTGAGCGTGTCCGACAACGGCGGCGGCATCGCGCCGGAACACCTGCCCCACCTGTTCGATCCCTTCTTCACCACCAAGCAGGCGGGCAAGGGCACCGGCCTCGGCCTCACGGTGATCTACGGCTTCATGCGCGATCTTGGGGGGCGCATCGAGGTTTCCAACAGGTTTGAGGGCGGGGCGCGCTTTGAACTGCGCTTCCCCGCCGCCCGCACCGGCGGGCCGGTTCAGGACGCGGGAAGCGAGGAGGAGAGATGACGGACCCGGCGCTGGAAAGCGGACGCATCCTGGTGGTGGACGACGAGGAGGATTTCGCCCGCGGGCTGTGCCGCCTGCTGGCCGCGGAATTCCCCCGGACCGAATGCCTGCGCGCGGGCAGGGGCGAGGACGCCCTGGCCCAGTTGGCGGCGCGCGGCGCGGACCTGCTGATCACGGATCTGCGCATGCCGGGCATGGACGGTCTCGCCCTGCTCGGCCAGGCCCTGGAGATGGAGCCCGACCTCGCGGCCGTGGTCCTGACCGCGCACGCGGACATCGGTACGGCCGTGGAGGCGGTCAAGCTCGGGGCCTACGATTTCCTCGCCAAGCCGGTGGAGTCGGCCGATCTCTTCCGCGTGGTGCGGCGGGGACTAGAGCGCAGTCGCCTGGCGCGCGAGAACGCCAGGCTGCGCGACCTGCTGGCCGGGGGCGCGCCCACGCTCATCGGCGAGAGCCCCGCCATCCAGCGTGTGCGCAATCAGGCCGCCGCCGTGGCGCGCAGCGACTATCCGGTCCTGGTGCGCGGCGAGTCCGGCGCGGGCAAGGAGATCGTGGCCAGACTCATCCACGCGCTGTCCCCCCGGGCGGGCAGGCCCTTCCTGGCCGTAAACTGCCCGGCGATCCCGGAAAACCTTCTGGAGAGCGAACTCTTCGGCCACGAGAAGGGGGCCTTCACCGGCGCGGACCGCAGCCGCCGCGGCCTCTTCGTGGAGGCCGGGAGCGGGACCATCCATCTGGACGAGATTGGCGACATCTCTTCGGGCGTGCAGACAAAACTGCTCCGGGTGCTGCAGGAGCAGGAGGTGCGGGCTCTGGGGTCGAGCCGCAGCGTGCGCGTCGAGGCCCGGGTGGTGGCCTCGACCAACCAGGATCTGGAGGCCAAGATCGCGGACCGGACGTTCCGCGACGATCTCTACTACCGCCTCAACGTGCTCACCGTGACCGTGCCCCCGCTGCGCGAGCGCGGCGAGGACGTCCCCCTGCTGGCCCAGTATTTCCTCAAGCAGGCCTGCGCCGAGATGCGCACGCCCCAGAAGGCCGCCGCGCCCGAGGTCCTGGAGTGGCTGCGGCGGCGGGAGTGGCCGGGCAACGTGCGGGAGTTGCAGAACGTCATGCGCCGCTTGGCGGTCTACTGCCCGGGCGAGGTGGTGGACCTGCGCGCCGTGCGTCTGGCCGAGCCTGGCCAGGTGTCCCTGGCCGCGCATTTCCCGGCGGGACAGCCCCAGACGCCCCCCTACAAGCAGGCCAAGGCGCGCGTCGTGGACCAGTTCACCCTGGCCTACGTGCGCGACCTGCTCCAGGCCACGGGCGGCAACATCTCGGAGGCCGCACGGCAGAGCGGCCTGTCGCGCGTGGCCCTGCAGAAGATCATCGCCCGGCTGGACATCTCCCCGGACCGTTTCCGCAACTGAGGTCAGACCAGTGCGGAGATGCCGCCGAAGCCGGACACGGTGTCCCAGGAGCCGAAGCCTGTCGCCAGGGAGCCTCCCAGGAGGCTGTTCGCGCCCTGGTCCATGAACCACGCCTGCATGGAACTCTGCTGCAGAACGGCGCGGAGCACGGAGGGGGACGCCTTGTTCTCGGCCAGCTTGGCGAGGCTGTTCATCTTCAGGGCCTCGGCATAGCGGTCCGACAGTTCCGGGTTCGCCGCGAAGTATTTGTCCACCAGCGCCTTGTCCGGGTGTCCGGCCTGGGCCACCACCTGGCCCGTCCTGCCCAGCCCGAGGACAAGGTCTTTGGACATATCCACGCCCAGGGTTTCGAGATCGGCCTCGACCTCGGCGGTCAGTTCGTCCGTCAACTTGTCGCGGTAGGCGAAGAGGTCGCTGAAGGTCAGCTTGCTGCCGGTGCGCGGCACCAGGGCGAGGAGTTCCTGGACCTGGTCGCGGATGGCGCTCATGCTGCCGTATCCCCCCAGGCCCGAGGCGCGGCTGGAGGTTCCCTGCTCGTTCTGCGCCGCCAGTTGGGAGGCCAGATCGTTCATGACCTGGCCGCTGCCGCTGCCGTACGCGCCGTATCCGTAGATGCTGCCGAGGGACATATTTTCCTCCTCCAGGTTTCCTGGCGCACGGACTGCATGGAACGTGCCGGACCGGCGGAAAGCCGCCTGCGGGAGCGGGTCAGGCCGACCGGAAGAGGTCGAGCAGGAAGCGCAATGCGGCCGTGTGGATGCCGGGGCGCTTGCTTTCCGAGGATCCGGCCACGTTGATGATGACCGGCCCCTGGCGGGCCAGCCAGTCCCGGGCCGCCTCCATGGCGCCGGGATCGTCCAGGCGCACGGCGAGATGCGGCTTGTTCAGGAGCCGCGCCGTGCGCAGGGTCAGGGCCGAACCGCGGGTCAGCGCGCCCAGGGAGAGGACCAGGGTGGCGTCGGCCAGGGCGATGTTCCGCCGGGTGCGCGCGGCATATCCCGGAGTCTCCATCTCGCGCAGGCGGTAGCGGCCGGGGATGGGTCCGTCCTCGGCGCGACGGCCCCGGGGGCAGAAGCCGCCGTGGGGAATGCCCAGGGCCAGGGCCGCGTCCAGGGCCGCGCGATCCACGCCGGTCTGACCGCCGGAAAAGATGCGAAGCCCCTTCGGCGGAGGCAGGCCCTTTGGGCAGGGCCGCGAAGTCCTTTTCATAAGATAGTATATATCGTTTATAGAATGAGCCGTCAACCGGCCGCTCTGTCCGCCGGCCACAGCCCGGCGCGAGACTGCCCATCTCCGCGGCGTTCCGGACGATCGGCACGGATGTTGACGTTTCGTTCGCTTTTAGCTAACGAAAACATACCATGCTGGACAAGCTGTTCACCTCCAAGACGCGCATTCAGGTGCTTCTGAAGCTGTTCCTGAACCCCGGGGTGTCCAGCTATCTGCGTGAACTGGCGGGAGAATTCCAGGTCTCTCCGGCCACCCTCAAGGACGAGCTGGACAGTCTGGCCGGGGCCGGATACCTGGAGCGCCGGCAGCAGGGCCGTTCGGTCTACTTCAGGGCCAACGCCGACCATCCCTTCTTTCCCGAGATCAACTCCATCGTCCGCAAGCATCTGGGCATCGACCGCATCGTCGAGCAGCTCGTCAGCGCCCTGGGCCCCATCGAGGCGGTCTACATCCTGGACGACTACGCCCAGGGACGGGATTCGGGCATCATCGACCTGCTCATCGTGGGCGATCCGCAGCGCGGGCTGCTGGACGGCACGCGGGAAGGGGTGGAGAAGAAGATCAACCGCAAGATCAGGACCATGGTCGTGCCGCCGGACGAATTCGGACGGGACAAGGGCATCTATCTGGGCAGACCCCATTTCCGGATCGTCTGAGGACGACGGGGCTGGGGCGCGGACCGCAGGAGGGGGCATGCATCTGAAGAAGCGCATACTGGTCACGGGCGGCGCGGGATTCCTCGGGTCCCACCTGTGCGAGCGGCTGATCGGGCAGGGGCACGACGTCATCTGCCTGGACAACTGCTTCACCGGCACCAAGCACAACATCTACCACCTCATGGGGGACCCGCACTTCGAGTTCCTGCGCCATGACGTGACCTTCCCGCTCTACCTGGAGATCGACGAGATCTACAACCTGGCCTGCCCGGCCTCGCCCATCCACTACCAGCACGATCCGGTGCAGACCACCAAGACCTGCGTGCACGGCAGCATCAACATGCTCGGCCTGGCCAAACGCACCCGGGCCAGGATCATGCAGGCCTCGACCTCCGAGGTCTACGGCGATCCCGAGCAGCATCCGCAGCCCGAGAGCTACTGGGGCCACGTGAACCCCATCGGCATCCGCTCGTGCTACGACGAGGGCAAGCGCTGCGCCGAGACCCTGTTCATGGACTATCACCGCCAGCACAGGGTGCGCATCAAGATCGCCCGCATCTTCAACACCTACGGCCCGCGCATGCATCCCAACGACGGGCGCGTGGTCTCCAACTTCATCGTCCAGGCCCTGCGCGGCGAGGACATCACGGTCTACGGCGATGGCTCGCAGACCCGCTCGTTCTGCTACGTGGACGACATGATCGAGGGCTTTCTGCGGCTGATGGCCACGGACGACGCCTTCATCGGGCCGGTGAACCTGGGCAATCCCGGCGAGTTCACCATCCGCGAGCTGGCCGGGAAGATCGTGGAGATGACCGGGTCGCGCTCGAAAATCGTCATGAAGCCCCTGCCCCACGACGATCCCCGGCAGCGGCGGCCCGACATCGCGCTGGCCAGGGAAACGCTGGGCTGGGAGCCGGGAGTCCGGCTGGAAGAGGGGCTGGCCGCGACCATCGCCTACTTCGACGATTTCCTGCGCCGGAACGAGGCCGAGGCGCCGGGGGCTCCGCAGTCATGAGCCGCGCGCGCGTCCTCACCGTGGTCGGGGCCCGCCCCCAGTTCGTCAAGGCCGCGCCGGTGTCCGCCGCACTGGCGGCCCGGGGGCTGGACGAAATCCTGGTGCACACGGGCCAACATTTCGACGACAACATGTCGCGCGTCTTCTTCGAGGAGATGGGCATACCGCGTCCTGCGCACGACCTGGGCCTCGGGGGCGGCACGCACGGGGCCATGACCGGCCGCATGACCGAGGCCGTGGAGGCGCTGATCCTGGCCGAGCGGCCGGATGCGGTGCTGGTCTACGGCGACACCAACTCGACCCTGGCGGGGGCGCTCGCGGCCGTGAAACTGCACGTGCCCGTGGCCCATGTGGAGGCGGGGCTGCGCAGCTTCAACCGGCGCATGCCCGAGGAGCTGAACCGCGTGCTCACGGACCACGCCGCGAACATCCTCTTCTGTCCCACACAGACGGCCGTGGACAATCTGGCGGCCGAGGGCATCGCGGACCGGGGCCCGGGCGATCCCCAGGCGCGGCCCTTCGACAGGCCGGTGCGGGTGCTGCTCACGGGCGACGTGATGTACGACGCGGTGCTGCGCTTCTCCGGCCAGGTCCGCGCCGAAGGCCGCGGCGAGCGCCTGCGCCGCGAGTTGGGGCTCACGGGCGACTACGCCTTGTGCACCGTGCACCGGGCCGAGAACACGGACGATCCGGCGCGGCTTGCGGCCATCTTCGCCGCCCTGGCCGGGCTGGCGGCCGATCTGCCGGTGGTCGTGCCGCTGCACCCGCGCACGCGCGGCAGACTCGCCGCGCAGGGAGTCGCGGCAGGCGCTCCTGGCCTTCGGCTCGTCGAGCCGGTGGGCTTTTTGGACATGATGGCCCTGCTTCTGGGGTGCCGCTTGGTGCTCACGGACAGCGGCGGCCTGCAGAAGGAGGCGTGCTTCCTGCAAAAGCCCTGCGTGACCATGCGCGACGAGACCGAGTGGGTGGAGACCGTGCAGCAGGGCTGGAACGTCCTGGCCGGGGCGGATCGCGAACGCATCCTCACGGCCGCGCGCGCCGCCTGCGGCGATGCGGACGCGTCCGCCCGCCCGCCGCTCCAGGGCTACGGAGCGGGCGACGCGGCCGGGCGGATCGCGGGTACACTCTGCGATTATCTTCTTTAGAGATATTATTCACACTTCTTATTCAAGGAGTTTGAGATGAAGGTGCTGTTCATTGACGGGATTGATTCCAAAGGAGGTATGGTCAATCTTGGTTTAGGATTTCTTGCCCAATACATTAGAAGAAAACATGAAGTGAAGATACTGTCCATTGCGTATAATACTATTGATGAAATAGTGTCTTGTGTTGACAAGTTTGATGTCGTTGGTTTTTCGTGTATTACTTCTCAATTTAATAATTGTATAAATTTGGCAAAATTAATAAAAAATAGGTTTCCTGAAAAGCCAATTGTATTCGGCGGAATCCACGCAACTGCAGTTCCACACGAAGTGATGGAACATGGTTTTGTAAGCTATGTATGTGTCGGTGAGGCTGAAATATCTTTCAGCGCACTTTTAGATTTCATAGAGGGTAAGCTGTCAAAATTAGAAGAAGTGCCGGGTATAGTTTATCGCGGCAGAGACGGTTGCCTGAAGTTCAATAATATCAAGTTTATGGATGATATTGACATCATAGGGATGCCCGCATGGGATCTTCTTGAACGTGAAAAAAGTTCTGGGAAGCGAAATGTTATAACATCACGTGGGTGTCCGTTTACCTGCTCATATTGTTATAATAGTACGATGAGGTCTAAGTTTAAATTTAAATACAGAAGAAGGGGAGTTGCGTCTGTTATTGATGAGTGCGTATTTTTAAAAAATGAGGGAGCGCAATATATAGCATTCTCTGATGATTTATTTTTGATTGATGAGAAGTGGCTCTTTGAATTTGCGGAACTGTACGGTCGCCATGTCCGTATCCCATTTGGAATAGCGGCTAGGCCCGAGGCTGTTCTGAGGCAGGAGTCATCGCTCAAAATGTTGAAAAAATCTGGCCTCCGAGATGTTTGGATAGGCGTAGAGTCGGGTAGCGAACGCGTGCGCAGAGAAATTCTGAACAGGAAAATGAAAAATATTGATATAATTAATGCATTTAGAATGATCCGTGAGCTTGGTCTGCAGAGTAAATCATACAATATTGTGGGCCTCCCAACGGAAAGTCTCCTGGAAGCATTGGAAACATTCTGGATCAATATAAAGGCAAATCCAAACTTCACCTCTCATTATACACTGATGCCATACCCAGAAACGAAAGTCTGGCATATCGCAAAAAGCATGGAACTGTTCAATGAATCAGAAAATTGCTTTGACGATTCAGGGAACATACAGTTCTCTGAGACGCTTATCTCAAGAGGCTGTTTGCATACGGGAAAAATGAACGCAACAATGATTTTAGCTCTTCGGCATCTTTGGCGTTCCGTTTTTGGGAATTATGCAAAATGGAGGGTCGATTACAGGGTCGTACATTTTTGCAAATTTCTCTTTTTTTCATTTCATTCTGCATTGTGTCGGAAGTGGCAGCAAACAAAATAGGTTGTGAAAAGGATCGGGATTTTACGTCAAATGGAAGGTGTCGATAAATGAAGTCGTTGGTCATCGGTTCTGAGGGAAATATAGGCGCCCCTCTGGTCAAATATCTACGGGATGTCGGGCACGAGGTCATGGAGACGGATATCAGGCCCGGCTGGCGTCCCAACTACATCATGGCCGACATCAACCACCCCGTCGATCTTCTGCCTGTTTTCGACTGGAAGCCCGACGTGGTGTTCCTGCTTTCGGCCATGGTCAGCCGCGTTACCTGCGAGCAGGCCAGCGGGCTGGCCATCGACACCAACCTCGGTGGCATCAACAACGTGCTGCAGTTGACCAAGCGCGTGAGAGCGCGGCTCGTCTTTTTCTCCACGTCCGAGATATACGGCCCCGGCATTGACCCCATGGACGAGGCCATCGCCGACCCGCGGCCCAACAATCGCTACGGGCTTTCCAAGCTCCTGGGCGAAAAGCTCGTGGAGTACGAGGTCGCCAACTACGGCCTGAAGGCTGTCTCGCTTCGGCCGTTCATGATGTACGATGAGGAGGAGACCCTGGGCGACCACCGGTCGGCCATGATCCGTTTCGCGACCAACTTGGCGCTCGGCAGGCCCATCGAGGTGCATACGGGCAGCGCGCGCGGCTGGCTGCACGTCTCCGATGCGGTCAGGGCCATTGAGGCGGCTGCGGGCGTCGATCAGTACTCGGTCATCAACATCGGCCATCCGGACGTGCGGCCCATCGAAAGCCTGGCCGAGATGATCCGGGCGGAACTCGGGGCGGACAAGGCGCTTATCACCTATGTCGAGCAACCCAGCCGCATGACCTTGGTCAAGCAGCCCCTGCTGGCCCGACAGCGCGACATTCTGGGCGTCGAGCCCAAGGTGAGCCTCGAAAACGGCGTGCGCCTCGTCTGCCACCGCATCCGGGAGCGTTTGGCGGCCGGGGACTGCCCGGTGTTCACTCGGTAGATGGCGGATGCGCCGGCGGGCACGAAAGGGCATGACAAGGGCAGGGAGACGCAGGTGGCTGAGCCACGCCGGAGGGCTTCTGGTCCTGCGCTACGGGGCCGTGGGGCTCGGCATGCTGGCCTCGATCCTCTGGGCGCGCTTCGCCCCAATGGAGGTTTTCGGACAGTACCAGATGATCATGGCCCTGCTCACGTTGGTCAGCGGATTCTGTCTGCTGGGCGTGGAAGAGAGCATGGCCATTGCTGCGGCCAAGCGCTTTGACGGCAACATCAGCCGCCTGCTGGGCCTCAAGATTTTTGCCGGAATCCTTGGGGCTTTGGCCGTGGCAGGGACGGCGCTCTATTGGCGCGCGGGCATGCCGGGCCTTTTCGCGCCGACCCTGACCGCCGCCTGTCTCTTCGCCCCATGGGCCGCCACGGCCGCGACCTACGCGTGGCTCAACGGCCGGGGAATGACCCAGCGGCTGTTCCGCATCCAGTTTTTCCTGGCCGCGGCGCAGGTCTGCGCACTCGGCCTGGCGCTGTGGCAGGGCGTCTCTTCCACCTCGGCGCTGTTGTCGTGCATCGTCGCCCCACAGAGCGCCCTCGTCTTGATTCTGATCGTCGGCATCCTGCGCAGCCGCGAGAACCGCGACCGTGACCCGGCGTCCGTGCGTTACGGGTGGCACGTCTCCGTGGCCTATGCCCTGGCCCCCCTCCTCGCCTCCGACAAGCTGCTCCTGGGCCACAGCCTGGGGCCTGAAGAAGTGGCCGTCTATGCCGTGGCGCTCCTCTTTCCGCAGCAGATCACCACGCTGTACAGTGTAGTGAATCAGATGCTGGTTCCAGGCATGTACAAGGCCTCCTCCGTGGCCGAGGCCTGGACCGCGCTCAAACCGCGTCTGCCCCTGATCGTCGGGATTTTCTGCCTGCTCGGTGTGGCGGGATTCGTGCTTTTCCCCGTGCTCATCCCGATGCTTTTTTCGGCCAGATACGCGGACGCCGTGCCCTACGGGAAATGGCTGTGGCTTTCCTTGGCCGTGGCTGCTCCCATGACCTACCTTGCGAACATACTCCGAGCGCAGCAGAAGGTGAAATTTGTTTATATTTTTAATATATTTCAGCCTGTATCGCAGCTCGCCTTGTATCTCGTCTTGATTGAACGGGGTGTGGCGGGATTGACCATGGCCCGAATCGTCATGCAGTGGACGGCAAGTCTGGTTTTTGTGGCATTCTTCATCGTCTATCTGAGAAACGAGAGAAGAGAGCAGAAGTGATGCATCCTCGTATTCTCTATCTTTGCGCATTTCCGGAGTCCGTGACCCTGTCCTACTTTCAGGACTATGCGGACGCCTTTGCCCGCGCCGGGGCGCTGGTCGTGAATCTCGGCTCCGAGGGGACCCTTGACCAGGCGCGGCGGCTGGCGCGCATTCCTCTGGCGCGCGTCGACCACGTGGTTTTCGGCTATTCCTTCTTCTACGGCATCTCTCGCCGTCTGACGCCGCTTCTGTCCGCCTGGCTGCGGTTTTCGGGCAAACGCTCGAACGTCTTCTTCATGCAGAACGAATTCAGGCTTTTTCAGGACAAGCTCGGCATGGCGGCGCGGCTTTCCTGCGCCTTCGTGACCACGCAGCTCCGCCTGGATTGCGCCCAGAGGCTTTACGGGCAGGCGACGAACGCCCGTATCCTGCCCCTGCCGCACGCCCTGAACGAGAGCGCCTTTGCCCCGCGGATCGAGGCGCAGGACCGTCCCCTTGATCTCGGCTGCCGCTCGGCGGTCTATCCTGCCTATCTTGGAGACCGGACCCGGCAGGACTTCCTGCTCACGGTGCAGCGCCGGGCCCGTGAACGGGGTTTCGCCTCGGACGTGGTCGTGTCCGACGATCCCACGACCCGCTTCGGCCGCGACGGCTGGGCCGCATTTCTCAACTCCTGCCGCTTCACCGTGGCCACCGAGGCGGGCGCGGCCTTCCTGGAAATCGACGACCGCACCCGCCTCGCGGTCAACGCCTTCACTGCCGCGCATCCCGAGGCCCCGTTCGCCGAGATCGAGGCGCGTTTTTTCGGAAAAATCGAGAATCCCGTCTCCGGCAAGTGTATTTCCTCCCGGCATTTCGACGCTGTCGGCACCAAAACCTGCCAGATTCTGCTCGAAGGGCGCTATAACGACCTTCTGACCCCGGGCGAGCATTACATCGCGGTCCGGCGGGACCTTTCGAATCTCGACGAGGCTCTGGACTGCCTGGGCAACGAGGAAAGACGCCGCGACATGGCGGAACGGGCTTACGCCCACGCCATGCGGCATCACACCATCGACCGCCGCGTGGCCGACCTCCTTGCCTCCCTCCGGGAGGAAGGGGGCGGGACATGAGCCGGAATCGCGCATCGGCCGCAAGGAGAAACGCCCGTGCATCGACTTCGCTGTGCAAAGCCGCTAGAAATCCGTCCATGCATGCATTCCGTCGTCTTCCCGGTGTGAAGGGCAGGCCGCGGCCGACACCCGAACCAGATTCCCAGGAGTTCATACAGTGCTGAGCAACCGAAACATCCTCATCACCGGCGGCACAGGATCCTTCGGCCAGAAGTGCGTCGAGACCATCCTCAGACGCTACACGCCCAACAGGCTGATCATCTTCAGCCGCGACGAACTCAAGCAGTTCGAGATGGCGCAGGTCTTCAACGACCGGGACTATGACTGCATCCGCTACTTCATCGGCGACATCCGGGACAAGGAGCGTCTGTACCGCGCCTTCAAGGGCGTGGACGTGGTCATCCACGCCGCCGCGCTCAAGCAGGTTCCAGCGGCGGAGTACAATCCCCTGGAAGCCATCAAGACGAACATCCTCGGGTCGCAGAACGTCATCGAGGCGGCCATCGACCGCGGCGTGAAGAAAGTCCTGGCGCTGTCCACGGACAAGGCCGCCAATCCCATCAATCTCTACGGGGCCACCAAGCTCTGTTCGGACAAGCTCTTCGTGGCGGGCAACAGCTACGTGGGTTCGGACGAAACCCGTTTTTCCGTGGTCCGCTACGGCAATGTCATGGGCAGCAGGGGCAGCGTCATCCCCTTCTTCATGCAGAAGCGGGCCGAGGGCGTGCTGCCCGTGACCGACCCCCGCATGACGCGCTTCTGGATCACCCTGCAGCAAGGCGTGGACTTCGTCCTCGGCTGCCTTGAGCGCATGGTGGGCGGCGAAGTCTTCGTGCCCAAGATTCCGTCCATGAACATCATGGACCTGGCCAAGGCCATCTGCCCCGCATGCACGATCAAGATCGTGGGCATCAGGCCGGGCGAGAAGCTGCACGAGGTCATGGTCCCGCGCGACGACGCCCACAACACCCTGGAATTCGACGACCACTACCTCATCAAGCCGCCGTTCCGCTATTTCATCCGCCGCTTCGACGGCGAGAGCGGCCGCCCCGTGGCCGAGGACTTCGAGTACAACTCCGGCACCAATCCGCAGTGGCTCTCGGAGGACCAACTGAAGGAGATGATCGGTACGTTATGATCCCGTACGGCAGGCAACTCCTCGACGAGGACGACATCGCGGCCGTGGCCCAGGTCCTGCGTTCGGACTGGCTGACCACGGGGCCGCTGGTGGCCGAGTTCGAGGCCGCGGTGGCGGAGGTGGCCGGAGCGGCGCACGGCGTGGCCGTGTCCAACGGCACGGCAGCCTTGCACGCGGCCGTTTTCGCCCTCGGCATCGGCCCCGGCGACGAGGTCGTCGTGCCGCCCATGACCTTCGCGGCCACGGCCAACGCCGTGGTTTATCAGGGCGCGCGGCCCGTCTTCGCGGACGTGGACCCAGGGACCCTGCTCCTCGATCCGGAAAGCGCCGCCGCGTGCATCACCCCCCGGACAAGGGCCATCATCGGCGTGGACTACGCGGGCCAGCCCTGCCACTGGGATGCGCTGCGCGTTCTGGCCGGGAAGCATGGGCTGGCTCTCGTGGCCGACGCCTGCCACGCCTTGGGGGCCGCGGACCAGGGCAGACCCGTGGGAGCGCTCGCGGACATCACGGTTTTCAGTTTTCATCCGGTCAAGCACGTGACCACCGGCGAGGGCGGCATGGCCGTGACCGGCGATCCCCGTTTGGCTGCGCGCATGCGTCTGTTCCGCAGCCATGGCATCGAGAGCGATTTCCGGCAGCGGGAGCAGAAGGGGTCGTGGTTCTACGAGATGACCGAGCTGGGCTACAACTACCGGCTGACAGACATCCAGTGCGCCCTGGGCGTTTCCCAGATGCGCAAGCTGCCCCGTTTTCTGGCCCGCCGCCGCGAGGTCGCGGCCGTTTACGACGCGGCCTTCGCCGCCCGGCCTGTTGTCGCGCCCCTGGCCCGCAGGACAGGCGCGGAGCATGCCTACCATCTCTATGTCGTCCAGATGCCTGACCGCGATGCGGCCTTCGTCCGGTTGCGCGAGGCGGGCGTCGGCGTCAACGTCCATTACGTGCCCGTGCATCTGCATCCCTACTACCGCCGGACCTTCGGCACGGGGCCGGGCCTCTGCCCCGTGGCCGAGGCCGCCTACGAACGCATCCTCAGCCTGCCGTTGCACCAGGGGCTGAGCGATGCCGATGCGGCGCGGGTGGTCGAGGCGGTCCTTGCTTCGGCCGGGTCATTGGGAGGGACGAACACGCCATGAGCCTCGTCCTCGGCACGGTGCAGCTCGGCATGCCCTACGGCGTGGCCAACGTCACGGGACGGCCGGACGAAGCTAAGGCGCGGGCCATCGTCGCCGCCGCGCTGGAGGGCGGGGTGCGGGACTTCGATACCGCTCCGGGATACGGCGAGGCAGAGAGCGTGCTCGGCCGCGCCCTGGACGCCTCGGGCATGTCTGCCGGGATGCGCGTCTTCAGCAAGATCGGCGGCGATGCGGCCGATGCGGCAGCGATCGAGCGCTCCGTGCGCGATTCGCTGTCGCGCCTCGGCATTTCCCGTCTGGCCGGGCTGCTGCTGCATCGCGAGGAGATGCTCGACCGATGGGACAAGGGCCTTGGCGCAACGCTGGGCAAGTTGTCGGCGGCCGGCCTCGTGGAGCGCCTGGGCGTTTCGGTCTATTCCCCGGCCCGCGCGCTGCAGGCCCTCGGCATGGAGGGCATCGGCCTTGTCCAACTGCCCGCGAACCTGCTCGACGACCGTTTCGAGCGCGCGGGCGTGTTCGCTTTGGCAAGAGAGCGGGGGGTGCTGGTGCACGTGCGTAGCGTCTTCCTGCAAGGACTCTTCTTTCTTTCGCCGACCGCGGCCGAGGCCCGAGTTCCGGGGTCCGGAACATTCGTGCGCCGCATCCGCGTCCTCGCGGACGAGCACGGCGTGAGCGTGCACCGGTTCGCCCTCGGGTACGTCCGGGAGATCTGCCCGGACGCGGGCGTGCTCTTCGGCGCGGAGAGCGTGGCCCAGGTCCGGGAAAACCTGGAGGCCTGGAGCGCGCCGCTGCCCGCGCGGGCGGTGGCGGATGCGCGGGCGGCGTTTCAGGGCATTCCCGAAAATATCGTCAACCCCACCATGTGGGAGCAAGGAAGGCGCACGGCATGACCAGCCGCTCCCTCGCCATGCAGGACAAGGCCCGCCGTCTGATTCCGGGCATGACCCAGCTTCTCTCCAAGCGGCCCGACCTGTTCTCGCTGGGCGTGTGGCCCGGCTATTTCTCGCGCGCCAAGGGCTCGCGGGTCTGGGATCTGGACGGCAACGAGTACGTGGACATGAGCATCGCGGCCATCGGCGCGGCCGTTCTGGGCTACGCCGACCCGGATGTGGACGCGGCCGTGTGCTCCGCCGTGGCGAAAGGCGTGGTCAGCTCGCTCAACTGCCCCGAGGAGGTGGAGCTGGCCGAGCTGCTGTGCGAACTGCACCCCTGGGCCGATATGGTCCGCTACGCGCGCGGCGGCGGCGAGGCCATGAGCATTGCCGTGCGTTTGGCCAGAGCTCACACCGGCAGAGATGTGGTGGCTTTTTGCGGCTACCATGGCTGGAGCGACTGGTATCTGGCCGCCAACTTGGGCGAGAACACGGCGCTCGACGGCCACCTTATTCCGGGATTGGCCCCGGCGGGCGTACCGCGCGGTCTCGCCGGAACGTCCCTGCCCTTCCGCTACAACCGTCCGGAGGATCTGGAGAAAATTGTCGCCAGCCACGGCGATTCGCTGGCCGCCATCGTCATGGAGCCGCTACGCTCAGAGATGCCCGCGTCGGGCTTCGTCGAGACGGTGCGGGCCCTTGCCGACAAGTGCGGGGCCGTGATGATCATAGATGAGATATCGGCCGGATTTCGTTACTGCACGGGCGGGGCGCATCTCGTACTGCACCCCGTCGCGCCCGACATCGCGGTCTTCTCCAAGGCCCTGGGCAACGGCTACGCCATCTCGGCGATCATCGGCCGTCGGGATATCATGCAGAGCGCGCAGAAAACCTTCATCTCCTCCACGAACTGGACGGAGCGCGTCGGTCCCACCGCGGCCCTTGCGACCATCGCTAAACACGGCCGGGCGAAGGCGCACGAGCAGTTTGCCCGCCATGGACAGTGCATCAAACAGGGCTGGCTCGACATCGGCGCGCGTCACGGCTTCTCCATGCATGTCGCCGGCATGGACGCCATGGGCCACTTCACCATCGCGGACCCGGCCTTTCCGGCCTACAAGGCTTACTTCGTGCAGTGCATGCTGGAGCAGGGCATCCTGGCCTCGAACCTTTGCTATCTCATGCTGGCCCACACCGACTCGGACATTGATCGATATCTCTCGGCATGCGACAACGCTTTCGCGAAGATGGCCGAGGCCCGCGATACGGGCGATCTCGTGCAGCGCCTGCAGGGGGCTCCCTCTGTGTCTGGCTTCAAACGGTTCGCTTAGGGAACGGGCCATGCGCAGCATCGCCATCATCACCGCGCGCGGCGGCTCCAAGCGCATCCCCCGCAAAAACATCCGCCTGTTTCGTGGCCTCCCCATGATCGCTTGGCCCATCAAAGCCGCCCTGGCCGCGATGATTTTTGACCACGTCCTTGTCTCCACGGACGATGTGGAGATAGCCGAAGTGGCCCGGGCGTACGGAGCCGAGGTGCCCTTTCTGCGTCCGGCCGCGCTCGCGGATGACTTCACCCACGCCCACAAAGCCGCACGCCATGGGTTGGAATGGGCGATAGAGAATCTGTCCGCCGCTGACCCCATCGAGGCGTTCTGCCACATCTACCCCACGGCGCCGCTTCTCTCCACGCGCACCATCCGTGAGGGACTGCGGCTCCTCGGCGGGAAGGGAGTCACCAACGTCTACGCGGCGCAACGAGTGTCCTTTCCCATCTACCAGGTGGTGGAACGGCGACAGGACGGCACCTTGCATCCGCTCTTCCCGCCGGAAAAATTCACGCTCCGCTCGCAGGATATGCCCACCTGCTTCATCGACGCTGGACAGATGTACTGGTTCCGCACGGCGCATTTCCTGAAGCACGAGACCCGCATCGGACCGGACACGGCCGTGGTGGAGGTGCCCCAGGAGACGGCCCTGGACATCGACACCGAGGAAGACTGGACATTCGCCGAAAAGCTGGCCGCTCTACACGGCCGGGAGGATGGCGAGGGCCATGGCGTGTGACCAGAAATCCGCCTTCCTGCCGCACGGACGCCAGCGCAGCGATGCGGACGTCGAGTTCGTCGCGAACCCCGGCTGGTACCCTCGCGAGTCATGAGGACGGACATTGTGCGTAAGATCCTGATCATCCGGGCTGACGCTGCCCCCCACATCGGTGTCGGCCATGTGGTGCGCTGCCTAGCCCTGGCGCGCCAAGCGCGGGCGGGTGGTATGCACGTGATCCTCGCCTCCCGGAGCGGCGTACCGTGGCTCACGCAGCGGTTATCCGGTGAAGATGTCGCGCATGTGAACATCCCGGGCGACGTGCCCACGCACGAGGACCCCTTGGCTCTGTTGGACCAACTCGCCGGGTGCGGCCGTACCCCCGAGGAATCGTGGTGCGTCCTGGACGGCTATCATTTTACGCCTGGCTGCCAGCAGGCCGTGCGTGCCGCGGGTTACCGGCTCATGGTCGTGGACGACTACAACCATCTGCCTGCATACCACGCGGATATCCTGCTCAACCAGAATCTCGGGGCAGACACCCTTGCTTATCATGGCGACGTCGGGCGAGCCCTCCCCGGTCCCCGCTATGCACTCCTGCGGCCCGAATTCGTCGCGAGACGCACCGAGGCTGAACAGCGACGACATCCTCCCCGCGCGCGCGAGATCCTGCTTTCCCTCGGCGGCGGAGATTTCTCTCTTCACCTTGCCCGCATCGCACCGCTTCTCGAGATACGGGAAATGGACGGCGCGACCCTGCGTGTGATAGCCGGGGCCATGCCGGTTTCGCTCATCCGGGAGTTGCTGGCCAGCACCCCCGCCCGACTGGAGATACTCCCCCGTGTGGACGACATGCCCGGGCTGCTGTTGCGTTCCGATTTCGCCGTGAGCGCGGGAGGCTCCACCTGTTGGGAGTTGTGCTGCCTCGGGCTGCCGTTCCTGACCTTTGAGGTCGCCGAGAACCAACGGGACATTATCCGGGAATTGGACAGCGCGGGCATTGCGCCCAAGCTTTGCGAATCCACCCTGCGTATGATGATCACTCAAGCCGAAGTCCGTTCGGTGGCGGCGTGTGCGAGCATGATGTTGGTCGACGGCAAAGGATGTGAACGAGTTGTAGCGATGATGCAGGAGAGCTGAACGCACAATCCGGAAAGTCTGTCGTTTGCTTGTCATTTGGGCCGATCAATTTTCTGGCCTATGCACTATGGCTGAATTATAATAATGTATACTATGCGGAGCATAATTCATGACTAGCAGGGAAGCTATACGCGAGTACTGGGATAAGAGATCGACTTTCGGGATGGCGGCTGGAACGAATGACGTTGTTCTTAAGAGAATTGAAATAGCAGAGATCATTTCTCATGTTGAAGACAAAATGCGCATATTTGATTTTGGATGCGGGAATGGCGTGACGGCTCTTGAGATCGCGAAAAAACATGATGTGCATATATGTGCAATGGACTATTCTGATGCGATGATTTCCGCTGCGAAAGAAATGTCGACAAACTATTCTCCACTCAAGGGAGCCGTCGTTTTCAAGCAGGGGGACGCATCAAGCATAAAGAGCATCAATGACACGTTTGATATCGCCTATACGGAGCGAGTGCTCATCAACCTCAAGGATTTTGAGGAGCAGAAGAAGGCCATACAAGACATTATAGGCCTGCTTCGTTCCGGCGGCCGCTATCTCATGTGCGAAAACAGCCACGACGGTCTGCACGAGATAAACGAACTTCGCAAGCTTTGCGGGCTGGATGCTATTACTCCGCCCTGGCATAATTGTTATTTCCACGAAAAAGATATACAAGCCTTTAAGCCGCGAGGGGCAGTTCTTGAAGACGTCATCCCCTTCACCTCCACCTATTACTTTCTCAGTCGTGTGGTAAATGCGGCCCTGGCAGCGGACGAGGGTCGTGAGCCTCAATACGAGAATCCCATAAATCTGTTGGCGCTCAAATTGCCACCCATTGGAACCATGGGCCAGACGAAGCTATGGGTATGGCGCAAGATGGATTGAGGAGATGCGTGGGTGAATCTGCATAGCTCCGCTTTTCGCCCGAGGACGCTTGTCGTGGCCGCTCATCCCGACGATGAGATGCTCGGTTGCGGGGGCACGCTCGCCAAGCTTCGGACGCAGGGATCGGAAATTACCATCCTTCTCCTCGGAGAGGGGCCGACCTCTCGCGCCGCCATCGGCTCGGACGCCATGTCCGAGGTCCGGGACGGAGCCCGGAGTGATGCCGTCGCAGCGGCCGAGGCCTTGGGCATACGGGACGTCCGCTTTGGAAATTTTCCAGACAATCGGTTCGACACGGTCCCCTTGCTCGAGATCGTCAGAACGGTTGAGCAGGCGGCCGCCGACGTCTCTCCGGAGCTTGTGCTGACCCACCATGCGGGCGACCTGAACATCGATCACGTCATCTCGCACCGGGCCGCCATGACGGCCTTCCGGCCTTTGCCTGAAGAGGCGTCCCCGGCGCTCCTGGGCTTTGAGGTACTGTCCAGCACCGAATACATGCCTCCGGGAACGGGCCCGGCGTTCCAACCGACTGTCTACGTGGACATTGCGAGGTTCCTCGCCGACAAGCAGCGCGCGCTGGCCGCCTACGCCTCCGAGATGCGCGTCTGGCCGCATCCGCGAAGTCACGAGGCCGTCGAGCATTTGGCCTGTCTGCGTGGCAGCCAGTGCGGTAGAGAGGCTGCGGAAGGTTTCATCCTTTACCGGTGCCTCGCATGAGTGATGTCTACATCATCGCCGCGAGTCGCCCATGGCTCTGGGACATGGCCAAGCGATTGCAGGAACGGATCGGACGGGGCTTTCATCTTGTGCGCGGACGCGAGGAGTTGACCGAGGAACTTTTGCAGCGCCTCGCGCCGCGCTACGTTTTTTTCCCACACTGGTCCTGGATGATTCCAGAGAGTATCTGGTCCCGCTATGAGTGTGTCATCTTCCACATGACGGACCTCCCTTTGGGCCGGGGTGGGAGCCCGCTGCAAAACCTGATCGCAGAGGGAATATACGAAACGCGGCTGACGGCTCTTCGGTGCCAACGGGAAGTCGATGCCGGACCGGTGTATCTGAAGCATGATCTTTGTCTTCACGGCTCTGCAGAGGAGATATACATCCGAGCCGCGAAGATAGTTGAACAAATGATAGAGGAAATAATTGCCAGGTCGCCGCAACCTGCAGAGCAGTCAGGAGAACCGACCTATTATAGGCGGCGCACGCCGGAGCAAGGTGATATTTCAGTATTGAAAGACATAGAAAAGATTTACGACTTCATCCGGATGCTTGATGCAGAGGGATATCCAAAGGCATTTGTGGAGATAGGACATCTGCGGATCGAGTTCAGCAGAGCAGCTCTCAGACATGGTCATGTCGATGCGAGTGCGCGCATCATGCTTAGGCAGGATAAGGGCGATTCTTGAGATGGCGGGCGTTCATTTCCTGCAGGATATAGAGGTATTCCATGAGTGACGAAATCGCTCTCGATGAGGAGTTTCAGCAAAACAGACGGATCAACCGACAGACGGTTGACGAGGTCATGACCAGACGCTTCGGGCAGGCCTATGTGGAGTACAGGAGCCTGTGGCGCAAAAGCGGTCCGGGGTATGTACCGGAAGTGCCGATCCATATCGATATCGAAACCATAGATTTGTGCAATTACAAGTGCAAGTATTGCTGGAGAAACAGCGAAACGCGGTATGTAGACCCGGAAAAAATCAACACGGGAAAAAAATTTCCCGTACGAATATTTCGGAAAATTCTTGATGAGGTGGCGTCCAAAGGGCTGTATTCCGTTAATTTCGGGTTTTCTGGAGAGTGTCTGCTGAATGATGATCTCGTAAAGATGGTGGGCATGGCAAGAGATGCCGGCGTCATCGACATACGCATAATAACGAATGGATCGTTATTGAACAGAGACAAGGCGTACAGACTTGTTGACGCTGGAGTGACATTTTTTTCTATTTCTATAGATGCATGCTCCGCAGAGACGTATAAGAAAATCAAAGGGAATAACAATTTTCAAAAATTGCGCGAGAACCTTCTTTTGCTTCGAGAGTTGCAGAAGGATGAACTGCCGTTGATCCGGACGAGTTTTTACCCATGTCCTGAGAATCGTGATGAGGAAGAGCAGTTTGTCGATGCCTTCTCACCGCTAAGCGACTTCATCGACATACAGCCATTCACGAGCCCAGAGCCTGACGAGGCCGCTCCGGTTGCTCCATTCTGCGATATTCCGTTCCGGAGGCTGAGCATATTCGCGGATGGAGAGGTTGCGCCGTGTTGCACCTTCTTCAGCAGAAAATTGATAGTCGGCAATGTGATCTCTCAAACGATTGAAGAAATATGGAATTCCCAGAAGATGAACTGCATACGGGATATGTTCGTCAAGAGGAAAACATCTGGAATATGCAGAACGTGCCTGTCGTCAACTCGCTGAAGGAGCTGTGCTCATGTACATGAACAGTACGCTGGAAAGTGTTCTTCGGAACTACATGATTGCATATTGGCTGCGTCCTGAGACGGCCATATGGCGTACGTGCGACTGGATGGCGCTGAAGGATTTCTCCTTCAGGGAACCCATGGCGGAACTCGCCTGCGGCGACGGGCTGAATTCCTATATCATGCTCGGCGGAAATCTTCCCTTTGAATGGGACGACTCGCTCCAGGTCAGGAACGTGTCTCCGGAGGAATATTTCGACGGAGTGGATATTTACGATTATTCATCCGAGGACGCAGTCATCCCGGTCGAAGTGCCGACCCCGCCGCTTCGCTACGCCCTTGGAGTGGACTGGAAGCCGAATCTCCTGAAAAAGGCGGCGTTGATGAAGACCCACGACGCGCTTCACGTTGCTGATCTCAATGACAAGCTCTTCATGCCTGACGAGAGCTTCATGACCGTGTTCAGCAATTCGCTCTATTGGGTCAAAAACATAGACCAACTTGTCGCGGAGATCTATCGCTTACTGAAGCCGGGCGGGCGTCTGATAACGCTTCTTGTCAACAGCAATATGCGTAAGAACATGGTGATCGAGAAATACTTCGAGACGAAATGCAGAATTTTCAAATATCTTGATCGCGGGCGTCATCTGCATTATGAGCAACCGCTTGAAGAGTCTGAGTGGAAAAAAATATTCACGAAAGCCGGATTCCAGATATCTTCATGGAAAGGAGCGATAAGCACGAGACTTGTTGCCATACAGGAGGTCGGTCTTCGTCCGATCGCTCCTGTGATCATCAATATGGCGCAAAAGCTTTCAAGACAGGATATGATAGAAATAAAACACCAATGGATCTCATATTTTGAATACCTTTCAAGGCCACTGTTTGAGAACTGGATCTTGGATCCGTCGTTGGAAAGCTGTTATTACGCAGTTGAACTTGTCAAGGAGTAGTGTTTTCACTTGCGCGCAGTGCTGTGTCGCGGGTGTCTTCTGTCTGGTGCACTGTGCGGTACCGTCTCCTGTGCGAGTGAGGGGTGAGGTGAGTTATGCATCCTCTGCGTCTGGGTAAACGGGTGGTCGGTGGAGAGAGTCCTGCGTTCATCATCGCCGAACTGTCCGCAAATCATCTCCAGTCGATCGAGCGGGCCAGGGAACTCGTGGCGGCGGCGCATGCCTCGGGAGCGGACGCCGTCAAGCTGCAGACATACACTCCGGACACGATGACCCTTGATTGCCGAAGCGAACTCTTCGCGGTCGGCCATGGGACGATCTGGGAAGGTCGGAACCTTTACGACCTGTACCGCGAGGCCCACACGCCATGGGAATGGCACGCGGAACTCAAGGTGGAGGCCGAGCGGCGCGGCCTCGTCTTTTTCTCCACGCCTTTCGACCATACGGCCGTGGATTTTTTGGAAGACCTTGGAGTCGAGCTTTACAAGGTCGCCTCCTTCGAAGTGGTGGACATCCCCCTGCTGCGCAGGATCGCAGCGACGTCAAAGCCTGTGATCATGTCCACCGGGATGGCTTCCCTTGCTGAAATCGACGAGGCGGTGAGGACGCTTCGCCAGGGCGGATGCCCCGGACTGGCGTTGCTCAAATGTACGAGCGCCTATCCGGCGCCGCCCGAGGAGATGAACCTGCGCACCCTGCCCCATCTCGGCCAAGCGTTCGGCGTGCCCGTGGGGCTCTCGGACCACACGCTGGGTATTGCCGTGCCGACTGCCGCAACAGCTCTCGGCGCATGCATCATCGAAAAGCATTTCACGCTTTCACGCGCCCAGAAGGGGCCGGACAGCGAATTCTCGCTGGAGCCGCACGAATTCAAGGCAATGGTCCTGGCCGTGCGGGAGACGGAAAAGGCGCTTGGCGACGTGTCGTATGCCTTGACCGCCAAGGAGGCGTCGAGCCGCGTCTTCAGGCGATCCCTCTTCGTGGTGCAGGACATCCGGGCCGGAGAGATCTTCACGTCCGACAACGTCCGTTCCATTCGTCCCGGTCATGGCCTTGCCCCGAAACATCTCGATCTTGTTCTCGGACGGAGGGCCGTGCGCGATGTCCCGAAGGGGACGCCGCTGTCCTTCGATCTGATTGGAGGCTGAATCCATGGCCGAACTCAGGCGGTGCTCAAAGTGCGTGATCCCCGAGACACACGAAACGATCCAGTTCGATGATGCCGGCGTGTGCAACATCTGCCGCCAGCATGCGCACAAGCAGACGGCCATTGACTGGAAGGCGCGGAAAAAGGAGCTGCAGGAACTCATCAAAACCTACCGGGGCAAGTACGACTATGACTGCCTCGTGCCCTTTTCCGGGGGCAAGGACTCGACATTCACCCTCTACCATTTGGTCAAGGAGTATGGCCTCAAGCCCCTGGTCGTGCGTTTCGACCACGGTTTTCTGCGGCCCAACCTGCACGCCAACGCGGTACGGACGTTCAGGACGCTCGGCGTGGACGTGCATACCTTCACCCCCAACTGGAAGATCGTTCAAAAACTCATGCTGCAGAGTTTTCTGGAAAAGGGAGACTTTTGTTGGCACTGCCATACCGGAATCTTCGCCTATCCGATGTGGGTCGCTCTGGAAAAGAACATCCCGCTGATATTCTGGGGAGAGCCCTCGGCGGAGTACACGGCCTACTACACCTACGAGCAGCCTGAGGAGGTCGACGAGAAGCGCTTCAACCGTTTCGTGAACCTCGGCATCAGCGCCCAGGACATGCTCGTCCGGCTGGGCGGAGTCGTCGATGAGCGCGACATGAAGCCCTACACCTATCCGCCGCTCAAGGAACTGCGCAAGCTGGGCTATCGTTCGGTCTGCCTCGGGTCCTACATCCCGTGGGACGTGAAGTCGCAGTCCGCGCTCATCGCCCGGGAGCTGGGCTGGAAGGGCGACGAGGTGGAAGGCGTGCCGCCGGGCTACGAGTACGAGAAGATCGAGTGCTACATGCAAGGCGTGCGGGACTACATCAAATACGTCAAGAGGGGCTACGCCCGCAGCTCGCATCTGACTTCGCTGGACATCCGCAACGGCAGGATGTCCCGTGAGGAAGCCCTGCAGCTTGTACAGCGCTATGAGGGCCGCAAGCCGGCGGCTTTGCGTCTTTTTCTGGAATACGTCGGCCTGAGCGAGGAGGAATTCCTGCGAGTGGCTCTTGCCCATGGAGTCTCCCCGTATGAGCACGACCCGTCGGGCACGAAGGCCGGCGACATCCCGTGGGACTACGACCAGTGGCCTCGCCATGGCGGCATGCCCCGGGCGGAGACAGAGGAGATGCTGACGCGCTGGGAGCGCAGCCATGGCCGGAGAGGCGGCTGACTGCCATGATCGCGGTCATTGATTATGGGATGGGCAACCTGCGGTCCGTGGTCAACGCCATCGAAATGGCCGGGGGAAATCCTGAGGTCGTCTCGGATCCGTCCATGCTGCAGGCTGCGGAGCGCATCGTGCTGCCCGGGGTGGGGGCCTTCGGCGACTGCATCGCGAATCTGACGCGCACCGGCTTCGCCGAAACGCTGGATCGCGAGGTGCGCGGCAAAGGACGCCCGATTTTGGGTATTTGCCTCGGCATGCAGGTCATGGCCCGTCGGGGGGTCGAATTCGGGGAGCATGCCGGACTTGGCTGGTTCGCTGCGGAGGTGCTGCGCATCCAACCGGCTGATCCTGCCCTGCGTGTGCCGCAGGTCGGGTGGAACGACCTTAATGTCCGCAGGGAACATCCCGTACTGCGGGGCCTGCCCAAGGGGGGCGATGTCTACTTCGTGCATTCCTTCCAGATGTGCTGCGATGATCCCGCTGATATTCTCGCAACCTGCGACTATGGGGGGGCGATAACGGCCGCCGTGGCCAAGGACAACATTGTGGCCACCCAGTTCCACCCCGAAAAGAGCCAGGATGTGGGGCTTGCGTTGCTTGCGAACTTTCTGCGCTGGAACCCGTAAGATGTTCAAGAAGAGGCTCATCCCCAAACTGCAGATGAAGACCGTCCAGATGGGCGGACGGCCGCGGACGGCCCTGGTCACGACCAGAACGTTCAGCGAGGTCTTCCAGATCGGCGATCCGGTCTCCCAAGCCAAGATCTACCAGGCCCAGGCCGCGGACGAGCTGGTCTTTCTCGACCTGGACGCCACGACCGAGGCGCGGGAGACGCTGGCCACGGTCGTGGAACAGGCGGCCGAGGAGATTTTCATGCCCATTACGGTGGGGGGGGGCGTCCGGTCCGTGGCGGACTTCCGGAGACTGCTGCAGAGCGGGGCCGACAAGGTGGCGGTCAACACCTGGGCGGTCGAAACTCCAGGGTTCATCGAGGCGGCCGCGGGGCAGTTCGGGGCGCAATGCGTCGTTCTTTCCATCGACTTCCGGCGCGAAGCGGACGGCGTCTGCAGGGTCTTCACGCACGGCGGAAGGCGAGCCTCGCAGTGGGATGTCGTTGCCTGGGCGCAGCGAGGAGAGGTTTTGGGCGCAGGAGAGCTGCTGTTGACCTCCATCGACCGCGACGGCACCCGCGAGGGGCTCGATCTCGCCCTCATCCGGCAAGTTGCCGGGGCCGTGGGAATTCCGGTAATCGCCTCGGGAGGGTGCGGACTGGCGCGGCATTTCGTCGAAGGGTTCCTGGACGGCCGCGCAGATGCCATTGCGGCAGGCACGTATTTCTGCTTCAAGGACGAAAATCCCATGCAGACACGCTCACGCATCGCGAATGCGGGCATACCCATCAGGTTGCACCAGTGAGATTCACATGGAAGACGGGCAGAAGATAGTGACCAGCGGGCCGAGGGTGTGTCTTCGTCCAGTGGAGGAAGCCGATGCGCATGGTGCGTATCTGCGCTGGGTGAATGATCCTGAGGTCGTGCGCTGTCTGGAGTCGCGATTTACCGTGCATACGGTGGAAAGTCTGGAACAGTATATTCGATCTATGACGCAAAGCGGATCCCATGTATTCCTGGCCATAATGCTGCTAAAAAATCAACGGCACATTGGGAATCTCAAGCTCGGCCCCATCGACCGCAACCACGGGACAGCTGATCTGGGCATATTGATTGGAGAAAAAGATTGTTGGGGTAGAGGATTGGCAACGGAAGCTATTGCTCTTGCCACCGAGTATGCTTTTTCAGAACTTCGACTGCGGAAGATTACAGCGGGAAGTTACTCGAACAACCCGGGCTCAGTGAAAGCATTTGTGAAAGCAGGTTGGGAAGTTGAGGGATCAATGCGGATGCAGTACATAGCTTCAGGAAAGCTCGTTGATAAGATACTGCTTGCAGCGTTTGCTGATCGGCAGGGAGTATGATGAAGACTGCGCGTGCATGGTTGATTGACCATGTCGGCTCAATAATATCCATTGCGTGGATGTATAAAAATCTTGATGCAAAAACATTCAGGGAAAATGTTCGAGAGCATTTGAGAGTTTGGCTCAAGGCACACTTTTCAAAGAGAATGTATAATGTCAAGAGTTACGAGGATCTCCTTGCGCACAAAAAGAGTCAGCGGGTGTTTATTTTCGGAAGCGGTTATTCCATAAACAGTATCACAGATGAAGAATGGAACCATATTGGCAAATTCGACACGATAGGGTTTAACGGGTCGATCTATCTCGACAAGATACCCCAAAAGTTTCTTGTGTTCCGCGCCTGGACAGAGATCGCGGCAGGTTTGGTGAACTGGAGGAATGATACTTTTGAAGTTTTAAGCGTTATAAAAAACAATCAAAAACTTGATGAGACGATATTTCTTTTTCCAAATAACATATCGTCAGTGTTTAATAATAGGATTATCGCGGACAAGCTCTGGGATAAGAAGAATGCTCTATACTTCTATTATACTGACAAATTAAGCAAGCTTCCTCATGCTGATATGCGCAATGGACTTGTGCATGCAACTGGATCGCTTTGCTCCGCGATAAGTTTGGCAGTTGGCCTAGGCTATAAAGAGATCGTCCTGGCTGGCGTAGATCTTTATGATAATAGATACTTTTGGCTGCCGTACGAGAAAACTCTGTCCTGGTCTGAAACTGAACAAAAAGCAGTGCCAGGTGATGTGAATCCACGTGGACTTGCAGTCAATAGCGTTCATAACACTGTGAACAATGGGATTATCGAACTCATCAAGGAATGGAATCTGGCGTTTAAAGAGCAACTCGGAATATCGATGTGTATATATAATCCCAAGTCTCTTTTGTCAGAAGTGCTCCCAATATACGATAGGGGCAAAAATGCTGGTTCTTAGATGTAAAATGCAAATCGATCATGGAGATTCATAGGGTAATGAAAATTTTTGAAAAGCAGATTTTCCAAGATGCATTGGAAGGCCGGGATCTCCCGCTCCCATCTGAGGTCATCTTCGAGCCGACTGTGCGGTGCAACCTTAAGTGCACCATGTGTTTTTACAGTGAGGAGCATTTTAAGCCGAAGTATTCTGAAATGACGGATGAGGAGATCAAAACGTGTGTTTCAAAAATGCCGGCTAGCGTCAAACACGCAGTATTGATAGGAGGAGAGCCCCTTTTCCACAGAAATTTTGAAGGAATCGCTGCGTGTTTTGCGGAGAAGGGAATCAATCTGACAATCGCAACGAATGGCGTCCTTTTGAATTCAAAACTTGTCGATAAGCTCCATGTAATCGGAAACATAAAGAGAGTAACCGCATCTCTTGATGGTCCACCGGAGATACATAACAAGATTCGAGGAGTTCCGCAGGCTTTTGAAAAGACATTTGGAAATTTGAAGTATGCCAGCAAATATTTTGAAATCGAGATAGTGAGCGTTCTTCAGCATGACAATACAGACTATCTGAACAAACTCATTCCGTACATCAGTGAAATTCAAAATGTACATTTTGCCGTAGAACTGGCTCGGGAATATCCACAACAAGTCCTTGATTTGACAGCTTTTCAACTGAATTTGCCTGTTGAAGAGCTGCACCTTCGGGCTGAGAGTGGCGCATCATCGAAAAATGATATTCAGAAGCAGCTTTTAAATCTTCATGATATTCGAAGGAATGCAGCGAGAAGAGGCGTCAACTTTCACACTATCCCGCAGGATGCAGCCCAAAAAATCCCGTTGCTTTCAAGTAGAATGGCGGTCGAATCCAGAATTGGAAGATATTGTGACCGCTTGCGAAAGGCGAGGGTAGATTCTCGCGGCAATCTCATCCACTGCTATGCGTTGAGAAAACCTCTCGGCTCCTTGCTTGAAGACCATTTTGAGGACATCTGGAATGGGGGGAGGTATAAAAAATTCAGGTCAGAGATCCTGGGCAAGGGGTTGTACCCTATTTGCCCGTACTGCTTTGCCTGTCGTGAACCGTCTCGCTCTGAGGGAGACGGCGCCGATATCGCAGTGGGCCTCGTCGGAACGGGCGCGATGGCCCGACAATATGCTGCAGCGCTTTCCCAGTTGCAGCATATGCAGTTGAAAGGGGTCTGCAGCAAATCAGAAGAGCGTGCCCGGAATTTTGCTCAAACATACGGGGTGGAATCGTTTAACCTTGATGATGCGGCAAGCGTATGTGATGCCGTCATCGTCTGCGGCTCCCCTGATGCGCACATGGCAAATGCGATACGTATTGTTGAAAGGGATTCCACAAACCTTCGATCACGGAATGTACTTATCGAAAAGCCGCTCGGCATTGATGCAACGTCGCTTAATATTGCAGGAAAAATATATGATGATCATCCTGGTGTAAATTTTTCCGCCTCCTCCCAGGGAAGATATAATTGGCCGCATACATTTCTTTCGGATGCGATTGCGTCTGGGGATTTCGGTGCTCCCCAAGGATGCACAATAAAGTATATGTATGACAGGCCAATCTCGTATTACAATGAGGGGAATCCCTGGCGGCGGGAAGTTTCCGGGAATGTGATTTTCAATCAGGGGATTCATATATTTGACCTTGCGTATGATTTATTTGGAATGCCGAGCGCGGTCAAATGTAAAGGCGCTGTTCGGCGACATACTGCCGTGGAGATTGATACGGCGTTTGTAGAACTCTTCTACGACAATGATTTTGTTATAGACATTACAATCTCTACAGCAGGAAACCGTGAGGACGAGCTGATAGACATTAAATATTTTGGAGAGAGCGGATTTCTTCATGTGTCTTCTTCTGGAATAAGGCAATATTCTTGTAACAATCTGGAACTTGGAACTTTGAAAAGAAATGTGAATAGACATTTTTTGCCACTGTTGAGCCAGGTTTTGCTTTCCAGTTTGGGGAAAAGACTACGGCCAATGCTTGTGAAATTGGCTGGGCGCATCCCGAGCACAGCGGGAAGGCATCTTGCGCAAAAGTCGATTCGCTGGACAGAGACATGGAATCCGCATGATCTGATGCGGCAGATACGTGAATTTGAAGGTGCAATTAAAGGAACTCAATCGTACAGAGTGACATATGAGGATGGCCTTCGGGTGGCGCGAATAGCTGTCGCCAGCTATTTGTCGTTTAAACGACAAGACGTTGTTTCCATGGAATCTGTATAAAAAGGGATATTTATGAATGTTATATTCATTGGAGCAAGCTCCGTTGGGCCGCGCTGGATCATGTCGTCGCTCAAAAGGGCGCACCATAATGCTTATGGTATTTATCTTGGGTATGAAAATATAACTCTCGGTGAGTCGGCAGTTCCGTTCTATCCGCCTGTTTTAAAGAATTTTCTGCAAGATAAGTCCATAGATATGATTGGCGTGACGATGGATTCCTTGAACATAGAGAGTACTCTTCAAATTATCGAGGCTGTCCGCCGTGATTTTCCGCATGTAAAGGTCGTGGTCGGGGGAATACATCCTACCATTGAGCCAGATGAAACTATCCGGTTTCCAGGAGTAGACTATATATGCATCGGTGAGGGAGAGCTTCCCCTCCTGGAATTGTGCAATGCATTGGATGAAGACCCATCATGCAAAAATGGTTTGGATACAAAGATTCAAAATATATGGGCAAACAAAAATGGATCAATTTTTACAAACACATTGCGAAATTTTGCTGATATTGATCAATTTGAGTTTGATCGTGAAGGTATAGCATATAATGGAGTTTTCACCGGGCGCGGATGCGCTGGAAACTGCAATTTTTGTGCATCGCCATTCATCAAAAGCAAGCTTGGAATCAAAGGGAAATATTTTCGGAAACGTAAGTTGGAATCTGTGATCACTGAGATCGAGGAAATGATCGGTTTGAATTATCGACATTTTCTCGGTGTCATGTTGCGCGGTCCTTTGCTTATTGATCGTCTCCGCGCGGCGTACCAGTTTTGCGCGTATATTTTTGAACCCATACGGATCAAAGACGACTCTTTTATGATCGATAAGAAATGGTTTCTTCGTTTTGCTGAAGAATTTTCCCGAAGGCCGCGGCTTCGCCGACGTGGTTTCATCTGCGGCGCACGCGTCAATGAGATCGATGAGGAAACCGTTACTGCCCTCAAGCGGGCCAACTGCTCCACCATCATTCTCGGCTTTGAATCTGGTGATGAAGAATATCGCAATACGTCACTGAAAAAACGGATAACGGACGCGGAGATATTCAAGGTATCCTCGATGCTGAAAGAAGCCGGGATAACAATGCTTGGGCAGTGGATGATAGGAATGCCCGGAGAGACACCGGAATTGGCTTTGAAAAGCCTCAAAATGTCGCTGGAGATCGGAGATGTGCCGCAGGTGCATATCGCGACGCCACTGCCAAAGACGAAGATGCTTGAGCAGGCCGTGGCCCTCGGCTACTTTGCTCCTGGAGAACGCCCGAAAGTGACAGGGATATATGACGACTTCACCATGGTAAGGCCAGAGCACAGGAACACTTTCCGGCAATTGTACAATGCGTTTAAGATTATCAATGCTCAACTTGACAGAAAATCAACGGGCGGTGTCTTCAGCAGATTTCAGCGGGACCTTCACCGCAAACGGGTGGGCGAAATTCTTCTTGAAGGAATTTCTTTTGATCAACGGAACGAGAACGTGCGCCCATAATCAGAATATGACATTGTCGGTGTGCGTTGTCGGCATAGGATTGATGCGACTTCTGTAGGTGGGAGCTCCTCGCTTGTCCGGCATTGAGGTCGTTTGCGGGCGGTGCTGCGGTATGACGTCAGATGGACCAGGGCGGTAAGTTATGGCTGAGCATATGGCTGAAGTACTCAAGGCGCATCCCGGAGTATTCCGAACATTTGAGATAGACGGGGCCCTGAAGACCGATACGACCTATCGCACAGGCATCATTGAGTCCATCGTGCCGGTTGCCGGAAAGACGTTCCTCGACGTCGGAGCTGCCGATGGATTTGAATCCAGGGCGCTGGCCCTGCGGGGAGCGGCCCGGGCGCTCGCGGTGGAGGGCAAGGAGAGCCTCTATGTCCAGGCGCGCAAGGCTGCGGACCTGCTTGGACTCGACAACCATGATGTGCTCAAGGCCGATGTCCGAGTCATCGACGAGCTTGGTCTTGGAACCTTCGACTGCGTGTTGTGTTTCGGGTTTCTTTACCACATGTCGAATTCGTTCAACGTCCTCAAGCGCCTCGCGCACGTGACGAACGGCCTTCTGCTTCTGGAAACGCACATCGCCCCGGAACCATGGGCCAAGCGGCTTCTCAAGGACAAGCTCCGTGGTGTGCATCTTGCGGGCGTCAAAACGCTTTACTTGGACAACGAACGATTCGAGGGGCGAGTGTGCATGCACCGCGGAGACCAGGCGCACTCCAAGGGAAGCCTCGACGAGAATTGGACCTTTTGGCTCACCGCGGCAAGCCTCGTGAAGGCGCTGACGCGTGCCGGTTTCTGCATAGAAGCTTGGCATCACGAGCCCGATCCGCATACGCCGCCGATCATCGCACGGTATGGAGGCATGCTTGGATTCGGCCACGCCAACACCAAGGTTTTCGTGGTTGCGCGGGTCGATCCCGCACGGCTGCCCTCAATCAGCCCCGCGGAAATCTCGAGCGAGCCCCACGCGCTTGTACGTCCGAGGTTCGCCAAAACACCGGCCGACCTGCTGAACCGAATGGCTCTCTCCGCGCGCAGCCGCCTCAAGGGGCTTCTGCGGCGCTGAGGCGCCCGCACGGAAAATTATGCGCCTTGGCATCTTCATCCCCACCTTTTTGCGCGACTACGACCGCGTGCAGTCCGCATTGTGGATCAGGGCGTTGCAGATGATCGAGCCCCTTCGGGAGGCCGGCTGCGAGGTGCATCTCAACAATCCTTTCCGGCGTTACGACGCTGCGGTCTACCACAGGGGAATGCGCCGCGGCTCGCGTCGGTTCGTGCGTTTTCTGCGGGCCATCGCCCGGCGCGTGTACTGGGACACGTGTGTGGACTACTTCGATCCGCATGAGGCCGCGGACGCCGAGCAGGTGGCCTGCGCCCGCGAGATCGCCCGGCATGTGGACGGCGTCTGCGTGACCACCGAGGGCATTGCGCGAAGCGCCCGCAGGTTCAATTCGAACGTCTTCGTCATGCCCGATCCCATCGACTGTGATCATTTCCGTCCGCGCACCGCGCAACCAGACCTCGACGCGCCTGTCTTCGGCTGGTCCGGAGTGGCTTGCAAGGCCAAGTTCCTCGCGCCGTACGCGGAATTCCTCGACGGCCGTACGATCATCGTCAGCGAGGCGCGGCCCGATCTGCCCTTCAGCTACGAGTTCCACCGCTGGCGTTACAGGACGTTCCCAGCCGACCTCATGCGGTGTGGCGCGGCCTTTCTGCCCCGTACGCTGGAGTCGACCTACACGGCCAACAACAGCTCCTTCAAGGCGCTGGCCTACGCCGCGCTCGGCATCCCGGTCATCGCCAATCGCCTGCCGTCGTATGAATTGCTGGCCCGCGATTTCGGCGCCATGGCCTTTCTGGAGGACCACGGCGACGACCCGGACGCGACGCTACACGCTCTGCGCGGCCAGGACCCCGACCCCGGCGCCGTACGCACGGCGTACGACAGGCGGACCTGGGCGCCCAGGCTGGCCGCCTGGTTTTCCGGGGAGGCGGCATGAAGGCGCATATCCTCTTCACTTTCCGGGAGGGCCCCTGGGGCGGCTGCAACCAGTTTCTGACGGGATTGCGCGATGCTTGGCGAGCGACCGGATGCTGGGCAGACACGCCGGACGAGGCCGATGTGCTGCTTTTCGACAGTTACAACAATGCGCATGAGGTCATGGCAGCCAAGCGCAGATTGCCGGGAACGCCCTTTGTCCATCGCCTCGACGGTCCGATCTCGACCTATCGGGGCCGCGATCTGGCTCTGGACCGGCTGATCCACGCCTTGAACGCGGCCCTGGCCGACGGCACCGTCTTCCAGAGCGACTACAGCTGCGCGGGCAATCTGGCGCTCGGCATGACTTCGCCCCTGCGGCAACGGATTATAGGCAACGCCCCGCGCAGTGACTGTTTCGTCCCCAAGAGGAGCGACGGCGACGAGGAGCGCGTGCGCATCCTGGCCGCCAGCTTCTCGCCCAACTCGAACAAGGGATTCGACATCCTCGCGCATCTCGACGCCCATCTCGATTTTGACCGTTACGCCATGACATTCGTGGGCAACAGCCCCATCCGGTTCATGCACATTACGCATCTGCCGCCCCAGGACAGCGCAGCACTGGCGAAAACAATGCAGGAGCACGACATCTTCCTGGCCGCAAGCCGCCACGATCCCTGCTCCAATGTCCTGGCCGAGGCCCTGGCCTGTGGCTTGCCTGCCGTGGCCCGCAACAGCGGAGGACATCCGGACATCCTGGGACATGGCGGCGAGCTGTTCGAGGGCTCGGAAGATGTGATCGCTGCTCTGGACGCAGTCGCTGCGGACATTCCGCGTTACCGTAGCGCCATCCGCGTGCGGCGCATGGAGCAGGCGGCGGCGGAATACCTGGATTTTCTGCGTGAGGTGCGCGACGCGGCTCGTCCGGCCAAGACGCTCTCGCGCCTCGGGGCCGCTGTCCTCGGTGCGCGGCTCACGCTCCGGGCCGTGTCGGCCGCTGCCACATGGATTGTGCGCGAGCGGCTTTTCCGGAGGACGGCATGAAGCGCGTGGCCTTGGGCCTTGTTCGGCTGTGCATCGGCCTGCCGCTTCGGCTTCTGCCCGCCCCGCTCCTGACCAAGGGGATGTATGCGCTGCTGCACGGCATGGCCACTGCCCGGCCGCCCGCCGATTCGCTGCGCTTCCTGCTGACCCTGCAGCGGTATCTCGATTCGCTGCAGGGGATCGAGGCCGTGCGCTACGGCGGCGGCATCCACACCAAGCACCGCCATGTGCGCTACCACGAGTTCTTCACCGCGCGGCTTGCGCCGGGCGAGCGCGTCCTGGACATCGGCTCGGGCACGGGCTTCCTCTCCCACGCCATGGCCGCAGCCGGCGCGAGGGTCACGGGCATCGAGCTTGAGGAACGGAACGTGGCTGCGGCCACGGCCCGTTTCCGCCACGAGAACCTGCGATTCGTGCGCGGCGATGCGCTCGTCTGGTTGCCCGACGAGCCCGTGGACACTGTTGTCATGTCCAATGTGCTGGAGCATCTCCCGAAGCGTCCGGAGTTCCTGCGTTCGGTGCAGGACCGCCTTGCCCCGCGCCGCTGGCTGCTGCGCGTCCCCCTGTTCGAGCGCGACTGGCGGTTGCCGTTGATGAAGGAGTTGGGCCTGGATTGGCGTTCCGACGACACGCACGAAACCGAGCATACGGTCGAGGAGTTCACGGCCGAACTGGCTGCGGCAGGCTTGGAGGTTATTCATCTGGAGACGCGCTGGAGCGAGATATGGTGCGAGGCGCGTCCGTCATGACGATCGAGGCGGCGGTCCGGCGCATCGCCCCCGCGTTGCCCGCGCCGCTACGCGTTCTCCTCGGCGGAGTTTGGCGCGGCGTCGGGCGCGTCGCCTTTCGTCGGCGTCTTTCCCGGCTCGACTTCAGGGCCCTGTCCGGCGCGCCGCGGCTCAGCTACGGCGGCGCCCTGCCGCGTGAGCCCGGGGCAGTGATCCACGGCGGCCGGGTCAAGCTGCTGCACCTGGACCGTCGCTATCCTGAGCAGGCAGAGCGGTTCAATCTGCTGTATCTCGTGAGCAGCGCCATGCCTGCCTACGCGGCGGACCTGATCCGCGCGGCCAAAAGGGGAGGGGCCAGACTTGTTTGGAACCAGAACGGCGTGGCCTATCCCGCCTGGGCCGGGCCGGTCTACGAGCGCACCAACGCGCCCATGCGCGAATGTTACGGCTTGGCCGACTTCGTGGTTTTCCAGAGCGACTTTTGCCGCCGTTCTGCCCTGCGCTGGCTCGGCCCGTGCGCAGCGTCCTTCGAGATCATCCACAACTGCGTGGACACAGACGTCTTCCGCCCCGCTTCCGGAGTCGCGACCGACGGCCCCTGCAGGCTGCTGCTCGCCGGCACGCATCAGGCCGCCTATCGCGTGACATCTGCCGTGGCCTGTCTCGCGGCGCTGGCCCGCCGGGGTTTTCCCGCCCGGCTGACCGTGGCTGGAAAGTGCGACTGGCCCGGCGGCATGGAAGAAGCCGTCAGGGTCGCGCGGGAACTCGGCGTCGCGGACCGCGTCTTTTTTGCCCCTCCGTTTCGTCAGAGCGAGGCTCCGTCCCTGTACCAGGCGCACCACATCCTCGTGCATACCAAGTACAACGATCCCTGCCCCACGGTGCCCATCGAGGCCATGGCCTGCGGCCTGCCCGTCGTCGCCTCGCAAAGCGGCGGTCTGCCGGAGCTTCTGGGCGAGGACGGCGGGGTGCTGCTGCCCGTGCCCGTGGACGATTACGAACGCGACCATGCGCCGCGGGCCGAGGACATGGCGCAGGCGGTCATGGATCTGTGGCCGAGCCTGTCCAAGCGGGGCGAGGCCGCGCGGACGCGAGCCGTAAAGCGGTTTTCGGCCACGGACTGGCTCGTGCGCCACGAAGCCCTTTTCGCGTGGCTGCTGGCGGAAGGAACACGGTCATGATCCCGCGCGTCAGCGTGCTCATGGCCGTCTACAACGCTGCGCCCTATGTGGAGGAAAGCCTTGCCTCCGTGCTCGGCCAGAGTCTTTGCGACCTGGAGGTCGTGGTGGTGGACGACGGCTCCACGGACGGTTCTGCCGCGATAGTGGAGCGTCTGGCGCGCAGCGATCCGCGTGTGCGTCTGGCGCGTCAGGAGAACAAGGGGCTTCCCGCCGCGCTTAACGCCGGACTGACCCATGCGCGCGCGCCGTTCGTGGCGCGCATGGATGCCGACGACATTTCCCTGCCGGAGCGCCTCGTCCGCCAAGCGGATTTCCTCGACGCACACCCGGACGTGGCCGTGGTCGGGGGGGCCGTGCGCACCTTCGGCCGCGCGCGGGGCAATGTCTGGCGTTATCCAGTGGACCCTGCGGACGTGGCCGCCGCCCTGCTCTTCGTCAACCCCATCGCCCACCCCGCGGCCATGTTCCGTCGCGCCGCGGTGGAGGCCCTGGGAGGCTATGATGAAGGCAACCGGTACGG
>JALHJW010000068.1 GCA_022839785.1 Desulfovibrio sp.
GCTGACATCGGCGCCCCTGGCCAGCCGGCGCTTGAGGGCCTGCCGGTCGAAATTGTATTCGGGATAGAGGCATTGATAGATCACTCCGTCGGTCATGCCGGCGCAGATCCATGGTCCCGGATCACCCAGCACCACCGCGAGGCCGCCGGTCATATATTCAAAGGCAAAGCCTTTGAGGTGGGCCCTGGCCGCGATATTCCCCCGGCTGTCATCCACCGGTGCCGTAATTCGGGCCCCGAACACAACTTCGGCGCCGGACATGCGGATACAGGCCCTGGAATCGGCCAGGTTCTGGACCATGAACAATCCTCCTGTCGCCCCGTAGGCGAAACTTTTGCCGGTTGAACCGTCGATCAGCCGGCCCAGGAGATTTTTCCCCTTGAGAACGCTCAGCGATCCGCCGGCGCTCCCTTTGCCGGCCCCGTCCTGGGAGCCGCCTTCCACAACGCCGTTGACGGCGTGGGTGTTGAACGCGAACAGTCCGTTGCCCGGCACCGAGGACCCCAGACGCAGGTGGGCCTTCAATCCGGGGGCATTGCCGTATTGCCTGACCATGGCGCCGGCGAGGTAGGTGCCGATGGCCCGGTCGGTGCTCCGCACCTGTTCCTCGGCAAAGTGGACTTCCCTGTCGCCCTGGTCGAACCGCGCCATGGTCAGGTCGGAGATGAGTCTGGTCAAATAGTTCAGCGGCTTATGCAGGACCCAGGGGCGGGTTCCGTCGCCGGCCCTGGCCGGCACGGCGGGCGGCGCGAGGATCTGGCGCACATCAAGGCGCTCCGTCAGCCTGGTTTGCAGCAGCAGATCAGTGCGGCCGACCAGGTCCTGCAGGGCGGATTGGCCCATTTCCGCCAGGCGGTGTCGAATCTCGTCACCCATGGCCTTGAGCAGCCGGGTCAGGTTCTCGGCCTCGACCTCCATGTCCCGGGGCTTAAATCCCTTGACGCCCCTGGCTTCGGCCTCCAGACTGGTGCCAAGCTGGGTGGAAATCCCGCGCGGGCAGCGGTCCAGGTGGCAGCGGCGGCAGCTGATGCAGCCGATGCCCATCAGGGCCGCGGTGCCAAGGCCGACCCGGTTCGCTCCCAGGAGGATCATTTTCACCACCTCGGCGCCGCTCCGGATGCCGCCGTCGGCCCAGATTTCCACCTCCGGGCGCAGGCCTGCCTCCAGCAGGGCCCGGTGCGCCTCGCTTA
>JALHJW010000069.1 GCA_022839785.1 Desulfovibrio sp.
GCAGCCGGTCATCTCGACGCTCATGACGACGGCCGCCAGGGGGACTCGCATGCTGGCCGCGAGCACTCCGCCCATACCGACGGGGATGAGGGCCTGGCGCAGCACCTCGGGGAACGCCTCGGGAAAAAACGCCTCGCCGAGGGCGCCGAGGCACGCCCCCGCGGCGCCGCCGACGGCCAGCGTCGGGCCGAGCACGCCGCCCGCCGCTCCGCTTCCGACGGTGCATCCGGTGGCCACGCACTTGGCCAGGGCCACCAGCGCGAAGAAGGCGGCCCAGGCCCACCAGGAGGCGGAGGAATCGACGATCAGGCTCCTATCGAAAAACCCTTGCAGGAATTCGTAGCGGGAGTCCATGACCTGGGGCAGGAAGCAGGCGATGCCGCCGGTGAGCAGCCCGCCGATGGCCGGCGCGGCCCATCGCGGCAGGCGTTTCATCGCTTCAAACGCCCGTTCGATGAAGCGGAAGCTCGCGCCGAAGAATATCGACAGCAGTCCGCACAGGGGCCCCAGCAGGAGAAACGGCAGCAGCTCCATGGGCGAGGTGAACACGAGCGTTTGGGCCCCGTCGAGGAGGAACTCGCCGTGGCCCCAGAGGGCCAGGTAGACGGAATAGCCGGCCACGGAGGCAACGACCGAGGGCACGACCGCGTCGCTTTCCAGGTCCGGCTCGCTGTAGGGTATGCTCACGCCGAACAGGGCGCCGCCGAGGGGACAACGGAAGATGGCCCCCACGCCGGCCGCGCAGCCGGCGATCAGCAGGGTGCGCCGCTCGGCGGGCGTGACTCGGAACAGGCGTCCGAAGGTGGAGCCGATCGCCGCCCCCAGGGCCACAACCGGTCCTTCCGGGCCGGCGGACCCGCCCAACGAGATCACCAGGACGCAGCCGAAGGCCTTGAAAACCGGGCCGCGAAGTCCCAGCACTCCGCCGGCTCGATGAAACGCCCGGGTCATGGCGTCGGCGCCGTGCCCCCTCGCCTCGGGCGCAAAGACCAGCACGATCAGGGCCGAGAGCAGCCCGCCCAGTGAGGGCAACAGCAGAATCGCCAAACTGAAATGGAGCACGCTGCCGGGCCCGTGCGGCAAGGCCCGCCCGATCAGGTTCGACACGCCGACCCGAAGTCCCCACTCCATGGCGGCGATCGCCAACCCGGCAATGACGCCCGTCAGCGCGGACAG
>JALHJW010000070.1 GCA_022839785.1 Desulfovibrio sp.
CCGGCCGCCCCTGCCTGCCTGGCCCTCATCGAACTGGACGAACTGGAGGCCGTTTTCCGGACGGACCAGGCCTTCCGGGCGGAAACGGCCATGCTGTCGCCGGCCGAACAAAAACGTTTCGCGGCCTATACCTATCCCAAGCGGCGGAAAGAATGGCTCGGCGGCCGGCTGTCCGGCAAAGTCTGTGTTCTTGAACTGCTGGGGCTGCCCCCTGCCGCCGATCTGTTGGCCGCGGTTTCCATCGTGCCGGCGGCCTCCGGCGCCCCCCTGGTTTCTGCTTCCCGCGCACTGGGAGAACCCATGCCGTCGGTATCCATTTCCCACAGCGGCCGCTATGCGGTGGCCATGGCTGCGGCAGCGGGTGCCTGCGGCGTTGACATCCAGCGGGTCACGGCCCGAACCCTCACCGTTGCCGATCGTTTTGCCGAAGCCTGCGAACGGCACCTTCTGCGCAGCGCCGTGCCCGACTGGGATGAGGCGCGGCGGTTGACTCTCCTGTGGGCGGCCAAGGAGGCGCTGAAGAAATCCCTGCCCCCCGGCCCGGGCCTCTTTCGGGACTTGATTCTGCGGGCGGTCAACTGCGGACCCGGCATCAGCCTCTCCTTCTCCGGCCCGGCGGGCGTCGGCAGCCAGCTTGCAGCGGCGGCCGCTTCCCTCGACGGCTACATGCTGGCCTACACCATCCGGCAAAGCGGCCATGCCTGAACTGCCGGAGGTGGAGGTAACCCGTCTTGGGCTGCAGTCGCTGCCGGGGCGAGAGGTCACGCGGATCGCGTGCGGCGCCAAGCCCCTGCGTGCTGCGCTGCCCTGCCCTCTCCTTGACCGCCACATCCTCGGCGGCAGGTTCGCCGCTGTCGACCGGCGGGCCAAATACCTCCTGTTCAGAATGGAGAGCGGCGCCGTCCTCCTCATCCATCTTGGCATGACCGGCAAACTTTCCCTGGTTCCCGCCGATGAACCGTGCGCGGTTCACGATCATCTCCGGGTGCAGCTTGACAACGGCAAGGAGCTTCGTTTCAACGATTCGCGCCGGTTCGGCAGCGTCGCCGTCTGGCCCGCCGCCCGGGCGCCGCGGCTGGAACAGGAATTTTCCGCCCGCCTCGGGGTCGAACCCCTCAGCGCCGGCTTCACTGCCCGCCGCCTCCTGCAGCGGAGCCGGTCGAAAAAACAG
>JALHJW010000025.1 GCA_022839785.1 Desulfovibrio sp.
TGATCGCAGCGGTCAGCGTGGTCTTGCCATGGTCGATGTGACCGATGGTGCCGATGTTCACGTGCGGCTTGTTGCGCTCGAATTTCGCCTTACCCATGGTGCGTCCCCTTGCTTCTGAAGTCTGAAGTTTTTTCCTGTTGCATCAACGAAATGTGGAGCCCATGACCGGATTTGAACCGGTGACCTCTTCCTTACCAAGGAAGTGCTCTACCTCCTGAGCTACATGGGCTTATCTCTTAGGCGGGTTTTCTCCCGTCAACGGAGAGCGGTGGAGCGGGAAACGGGACTCGAACCCGCAACCCTCAGCTTGGAAGGCTGATGCTCTAGCCAATTGAGCTATTCCCGCGGCGCGTCCGTAGTCAAACAGCAGATATCCCGCCTTCTACAGCCTTTGCCGAACAATGTGGTGGTGGGGGGAGGATTTGAACCTCCGAAGGCTTCCGCCGACAGATTTACAGTCTGTTCCCTTTGGCCGCTCGGGAACCCCACCATATGAGAAAGATCTGGAGCTGGCGATGGGACTTGAACCCGCAACCGGCTGATTACAAATCAGCTGCTCTGCCAATTGAGCTACGCCAGCCCGTGCGAGCCGAAGTCCGTACACGCTCGCCATGAGCCTGTCAAGCGGACCCCGTCCGGAGTGGCGCGGGCTCTTCGTCCCGCAGAGTCGTCCAGCAAAACTCCGGCGCGGGTCGAGCCGCACGCCGGAATCAGGGGCTTTATCCCCTCGCCGGAAGAAAGGCAAGCATTTTTTCGACACAACAACGCGGTCGCGCCAGGCGATGTCGCGGCCCCTGCTCCCCACCCTCGCCCGCCCTGACTTGCCCTTCCCTGTCCTGCGCCCACCTTGCGCCAGAGGCTACCGCTTCCGGCGTAATCGAACGACGTCCAAAAACTACTATACTGCAGCAATATTCTGTTTTCCAGAATAATAATGCTCACTATTTGATTTTCTGCAGCATTTTCACCGCCGAAAAACAGTGCGAATATTCGATACAGGAGGATCACCCAAAGCCACAGAAGACGAGCACCCGCGCAGACGCCGCCCCCCGAGGTCCAGTCCGCCCCAGCCCTGCCCCGCCAGGAGCCCGGCTTCCTGCCCGCCGTGGGCCGCGCGGCGGACGGCATGTCACAGCCGGGAGCCGCGCCTGGGACACGCTCACGACCAACGAGGCCCTGCACGATGGCACGGCCAGGGCTGCGAGATGGGGAGGCCGGAGCGCGGCGCGCGCAATCGGTTCTCCCGCCGCAAAAAAACCGCCCGGCAGGGCCGGGCGGTCGGGATGTCGGGGATCGGGCGGTGCGCCGGGGCTCAGGCCACGGCGGCGGGAACGAGGCCCTCGACCGGGTCGATGAGCGCGCCCTGCACGGCCGCGCCGGGCTGGGCCAAGGTCACTTCCTCAAGGTACTCGTCCGCGTTCGCGGTGATGTAGCGCAGGAATTCGTTGTTCAGGGCATGGCCCGAGGCGTGCACCTCGAAGCGGCCCCACAGCGGCAGTTCGGCCATGGCCATGTCGCCCACGAAGTCCAGCACCTTGTGGCGCACGAACTCGTCCTTGAAGCGCAGGCCGTCCTCGTTGACCACGCCGTACTCGTCCAGGACCACGGCGTTCTCCAGCGAGCCGCCCAGGGCGAGGCCCGCGGCGCGCAGCATCTCGACCTCCCGCAGGAAGCCGAAGGTGCGGGCCTTGGCCACGCGGCGGGCGAAGGTCTCGGGGGTGAGGTCCAGGGAGAACTGCTGGCGGCCGATGCGCGGGTGGTTGAACTCGATGCCGTAGTCCACCACGAAGCCCTGGCAGGGCGAGGCCTTGATCCACTTGCCCTCGCGCGCGAACTCCACAGCCTTCTTGAGGGCCAGGACGCGGCGCGGGGCGCGCTGCACCTGCACGCCCGCGAGGCGGAGCAGGTAGACGAAGGGCGCGGCGCTGCCGTCCATGATGGGCAGCTCGCCGCCCTGGACCTCGATGCGGATGTTGTCCAGCCCCATGCCGCGCACGGCGGCCAGGATGTGCTCGACCGTGGCGATGGAGTCCTTGCCGCGGGAAAGGGTGGTGGCCAGGCGGGTGGAGCGCACGGCGTCCGGGGAGGGCTTGAGGAACCGGCTGCCGGAGTCGTCGCGCACGCAGAAGAGGATGCCCGCATCCTCGGGGGCCGGGCGCAGCGAAAGGTGGACCTTCTTGCCGCTGTGCAGGCCGATTCCGGAACAACTGACGGGCTTGCGGATGGTCTTCTGGTTCATGGTCCCTCCGCCGCCCTGGGAAGCAAAAAGCATTCCAGACGCAATACGCTTGAATCACTCGACAAAATGCGCGCTGTCCACGGCGGGAGGTGTTGCATGCGCGCACTCGTGTGGCATTTTCCCCACTCGCGGCGCGGCGTCATTGCCCAGCCGAACGCCCCGGCGCGCGCCCTCCCCCTTGGACGGACGCCGCCCGCTCAGCGGGCCTCCGGCGGGGCCTCGGCGGGCAGACGGACGAGAAACATGGTGCCCGCGCCGGGCTGGCTGCTCACGGAGATGCCCCCGCCCAGCTTCTCGATGATGCCGTGGCAGATGGACAGCCCGAGCCCCGTGCCCTTGCCCGGGACCTTGGTGGTGAAGAAGGGGTCGAAGATCTTTTCGAGGTTCTCCTTGGGGATGCCCATGCCGGTGTCGGACACGGAGAAGGAGACGCCGCCGTCCCCGCCTTCGTTCGGGAGCGTGCGCACGGTGATGGTTCCGCCCTTGGGGATGGCGTCGATGGCGTTGTTGATGAGGTTGAGCAGGACCTGACGCAGCAGGGACGGTTCGCTGTGGATGATCGGCAGGTCCGGGGAGAAGTCCTTGACGATCTCGATGTTGCTGAGTCTGGCCTCGCGTTCGCGCATGCCCACCACGTCGTCCACCAAGGCGTTCATGTCCACGTCCCGGATGGCGGACTCCATCTTGCGGGCGAAGCTCAGCAGCTTGTGCGTGATCTCGCGACAGCGTCCGGCCTGGGCCACGATCTCGCGCAGGGAGTCCTGCAGCTCGGCCATCTCCGGCATCTGGGACATGCTTTCCCGCTTGAGCAGGTCCTGCATCCAGCCCGCCTCCTCGCCGATGATGGCCAGGGGATTGTTGACCTCGTGCGCGATGCCCGCGGAGAGCTGGCCGATGGCCGCGAGCTTCTGCGACTGGATGATCTGGGCGTCCATGAGGTGCTTTTCCCTGTCCAGCCGCTCCAGGCGGTTCTGCAGGATGCGGATGGCCCAGACCGCGGCGGCGAGGATGAAGATCATGCCCAGGGCGAAGATGACGCTGAAAGTCTTGAGCTTGATGGTCCACATCTGGTGGACCTCGCTCGCCTCCTGCTGCACCACCAGGAACCAGTCGGGCTTCGCGGCGAGCCGGATGACGGTGAAGAGCATGTTCACGCCCTGGCGCGAGCGTCCGGCCAGGCCGTCGCCCGTGTCCTCCGCCGCCGTCACGATCTCCTTGTCCACGGAGCGCAGCATGTTGCCGTACATCATGGAGCGGGTCTGCAGCACCCCCTCGGCGTTGACGATGAACACCTCGCCGGTGCGGCCGAACCGTTCGTTGTCCAGGATGGAGCTGAAGTGCGCGGCGTTGACCGTGGCGCGCAGGACCCAGGACCGGCCGCCGCTCTGGCGCTTGACCGCGATGACGAAGTGCGGCGAGCGGCGGTAGCCCAGAAAGACGTCGCTGATGACCTGCCCCGTACGCATGACTTCCAGGAACCAGGGCTCCTGCCCGTAGTCCTTGTCCAGAAGCGCCTGGGAGTAGGGCCCGGCGTAGGCGATATGCCGTCCGTCCTCCCCGAGCACGCCCATGTCCTCGAAGATGTGGTCGAATTTCCTCCCCGTGGTGTTGAAGACGGCCTCCAGGGTACCGGGGGCCCTGAGCTGCTCCAGGGTGTGCAGGCTGGCCACGAAGCCCACGGCGCGGGAGAGATCCGAGAGGGAGAAGTCGATGACCGTCTCGTATTTGTGGGAGACGAGGCGGAAGTATTCGGTGGCGCGGGCGTCGATCTCCCGGTCCATGTCCGTGATGGCGTAGGCGAAGGCGAGGAAGCCCACCAGCACGGCCGGAAGCGTGGAATAGAGCAGGATGGAGACGATGAATATCTTCTTCTTCCTGTCCAGCATGAGATTGGCCATGGACAAACCTCTCGTGCGGCCCGGCGGCGTGCGCGGCGACGGCCGGAAAACGGCCTCGCGCGGGGCTTTTCACGGAGATGCAGGAAAAGCGCCGCGAAGTCCACCCCGGGACGGCCCCCGGCGGCCCTGGCGGCGCACGCCCCGCGGGCTCACCCGCCCAGCAGGAAGTGCGCCAGCCGGGCCAGCAGGTTCAGCAGCACCAGTCCGGCGATGCAGGCCGGCCAGAACCACCATTCCTTCATGAACGGCGGATTCCACGCCTTCCTGCCCCGGGGCAGATGGTGCATGGCCTTCAGCGGACGAAAGGCGGGGCGCTGCTCCGCGTTCCCGGACGCCCCGCCGTCCGCCTCCGGCGCGGTCTCTTTCTCGGCCTTCACGTCACTCCCGTGTCGTCTGCGCGCTGTCCGGCCTCCGCCGCGCGCGGGATCAAAAGCGGATGCTCTTCTCCAGCCTGTCCAGGGCGGCGCGCTCCTCGGCCTTGCGCAGGCGCTCCTCGCGCGCGCGCTTGGCGACCACGGCCTGGCGCAATTTCTCCTGCAGGCTCTCGAAGTCGTGGGGCTTCATGAGGTAGTCGAAGGCCCCCAGGCGCATGCCCTCGATGGCCCCGGGCACGTCGGCATGGCCCGTGAGCATGATCACCTCGACCCCGATGTGCCGCTTGCGGATCTCGGCCAGGGTCTCAAGGCCCGAAAGGCCGGGCATGCGGATGTCCAGGATGACCACGTCGCAGGGTTCCTTGCCCAGCAGGTCCAGGGCTTCCTGGCCGCCGCCCACGTCCCGTACGTCAAAGCCGCTCTCGACCAGGCGCTTGCCCAGGGTGGTGCGGAAGCGCTCCTCGTCGTCCACCAGCAGCAGTTTCGGTCTGTCTTGGCTCATGGCGTCCTCCTTGGGTATTCCCCCGGCCCTTTGGGGGGCCGGGGGCGTTCGATGCCGCTCGGCGCGCGGCGCCGGTTTTTTTGAGGCCGTCGGCTAGTAGAATCCGATAAGCGGCCAATAGACCATAACACCAACCACCGCAATGAAGAGCAGCCCGAGGCACCAGGGCACGGCCGCCTTGATGAAGTCCACCTGGCTGAAGTAGCCGGTGCTGTAGGCGATGATGGTCGGCGGGCAGCCGATGACCAGCATGATGAAGGAGGTGGTCAGCGGCGCCAGCAGGGCCACGGCCTTGGGCGACATGTTCAGCAGCTCGGCCATGGGCAGGGTCACGGGCAGGGTCAGGGCCACGGCCGCGGAGTTGCTCATGACGCTGGAGAGCAGGGACCCGAACAGGCCCATACCGTAGTAGACCACGAAGGCGCTCTGGCCGTCCAGGAGGGGAAGCAGGGTCTCGGCCAGGTACTTGCCCGCGCCGGAGTTGAGCATGGACGCGCCGAGAGAGACGCCCGCGCCGAAGACGATCCAGGATTCCCAGGGGAACTTGTCGCAGATGGTCTTGAAGGAGATGAACTTGGGACCGCAGAAGCCCGCCAGGGCCAGGGCCGCCACCACGCTCACGTGCCAGCCC
>JALHJW010000026.1 GCA_022839785.1 Desulfovibrio sp.
CATGCGGGAGTTAAACGTCACGCCGCATGTCACCCAGAACATTACCAAGAAGGGGCGTCGCTCCTCCATCGATGGCCGCACCACCCGGCACAAGAGCTACGCTGTGAGCCAGAAGTTCCGAAAGCGGATTGAAGAGGTGTTCGGCTGGCTCAAGACGGTCGGGCTGTTCCGCAAGACCCGCTATCGGGGAATCAAGAAGATCGACTGGCACTTTACCCTGGCGGTGACGGCTTACAACCTGGTCCGAATGCGAAACCTGGGGGTTGGTGTCACCTGAATCAGGGGAAATGCGCCGAAAAGGTGCAGATCCGGTCGCTAAAGCGACAAAAATGAGTTTCAAAGAGCATAAAATAAGCGAACAAATCAAATCAGTTGCCTAAAATGCCCCGAGGAGGCTTGGCCGCTCAATCGACGAGTTTTTCAAGGGCCTGATATAGGAAACACACCACCTATTGCATTTATCTATAAACTCCCCTGGAATCCTCGCCTCAAACTCGGCAGCGCGAACCAACCGAAATGGCACCAGCCACAATGTTGCCAGCGTATCCCACGTTCGCCGGAGGAAAATTCCTGACACATCACCCACACATCACTAACACCCTTTCATAAATCAATTACTATCCCCGTTCAATCAGGAAAACCCCTATACGCCGCGTCCTCGGGCCGCGTTTCGAGCGCTGATCACACTTCCACCTCCACCCACACGGGGCAGTGGTCGGACGGCTTTTCCATGGCGCGGATGTCGTAGTCGATGCCGGCGGCGCGGCAGGCTTGCTGGAGCGGACGGGTGAGGAGGATGTGGTCGATGCGCAGGCCCCGCTTGGGCTCGGACTCGAAGCCGCGGCTGCGGTAGTCGAACCAGCTGAAGCGGTCGTCGATGTGGGGGTAGAGTTCGCGGTAGCTGTCGTGCAGCCCCCAGTCGCACAGGGCGGCGAACCAGGCGCGCTCTTCGGGCAGGAAGCTGGTCTTGCCGGTGCGGAGCCAGCGTTTGGCGTTGTCGGCGCCGATGCCGATGTCCGGGTCCACGGGGGCGATGTTGAAGTCTCCCATGACCGCCAGGGGGGCGTCGGGGTCGCAGGAGGATATCAGGTAGGCGAGCACGTCGGCGTAGAAGCGTTCCTTGGCCGGGAACTTGACCGGGTGGTCGCGGCTTTCACCCTGGGGGAAGTAGCCGTTGATGACCCTCAGGGGCGGCCCGGCGGAGAGGTCGAAGGTGGCGCCGATGAAGCGCTTCTGGGCTTCGTCGCCGTCGCCGGGGAGGCCGAGCCGGATATCGCGGGGCGGCTGGAGGGAGAGGAGCGCCACGCCGTGGTGGGTCTTCTGGCCGTGGTAGATCACGTGATAGCCCAGGGCCTGGACGGCGGCCAGGGGGAAGTCGACATCCTGCACCTTGGTTTCCTGGAGGCCGATGATGTCGGGCCGATGGGTCCGGACCAGTTCTTCGAGTTGATGGAGACGGGAGCGCAGGCCATTGACGTTGAACGATACGAGTTTCATCCCGGGTCACCTCGCAAGGGGAATTTTGCTCGTATCACTAGCAGATTGCGGGTTCATTATCCATTGGTTTGTGAACGGGTTCGAGGCGGGCGGAAACGTGCCCCGGACCGGGCGGTCCGGGGCGGTGCAACGGGTCGGTCAGGGCTGATAGCCGTCGGTGAGGGTCTTCATGAAGGCCACCAGGGCGTCTTCTTCGGCATCGGAGAGCTTGAGGTTGCCCAGTTCGGCGGTGTTCATGGTGAGGGCCAGCTCGGGCAGCGGCCAGCAGGTCACCTTTTCGCCGGGGGAGCCGGGCGCGCAGGTGGGGAGAACGTCGCGGGTGTTGTAGAAGTGGACGATCTCCTTCAGGCTCTTGAAGTAGCCGTTGTGGCCGAATGCCTTGACGAAATCGGGGGCGGCTTTCTTGTCCACGTTGCGCAGGGTGGGCACCTTGTGCTTGCCGAGGTTGGCCTTGGCAAATCGGCTGTAATCGATGCGCGACTCAAGGAAGCCGCCGAGCCCCAGGTCGATCCAGGCGGCCCCCAGGGGATTGAAGGTGGACTGATAGAAAGGATTCTCGACATTGCGCGGTACGCCCAGGTTGTCGTAGGTGTAGTCGGTGAAGAGGGGCTTTTTGCCGGTGTTGACGTGGCAGCGGGCACATTTGCCCTTGCCGTTGAAGAGAGCGAGCCCCATTTTCTCCTGGGGCGTCAGGAATGCCTTGCCGGCCAAGTAGAAATCGTACTTGGAGGTGAAGGCGTTGGATTCGGTCGAGCCCTCGTAGGCGGCAATGGCCAGGGCGATGTAGTCGTAGGCCAGATTGGATTTTGCCCGGTTGGGAGCATCCAGGTTCACGAAGGCCCCTTCGGTGGCGCAGGATGTGTCCGCGTCGGCGGGCCAGACAATGGCGCACGAGCCGGGCCAGACGACGTCCATGGCGGTGCCGTAGGTGGCGGTGCAGACCCGGTGAACCACGCAGGCCGAGTCGGGGAGCGCCTGCTCCAGCGGATTCAGGAACGGGCCCTGGGCCTGGTCGGCGGCGGGGTTGCCCAGTTTTTCGCCGGTGGCGCGGCCATCCCAGAAGTTGCCCCCCACGAACATGCCGCCGCCCTGACGGATATATTTGAGGATGGGCGCAGTGGTTGCGTAGGCCGATGAGGGTGGTTTGCGGTTGCCGAAACGCCCGGCGATGGAGCCTTCATATACTGCGCCGTGGGAGTTAATGTCGGGTGAGGGGCCGGTCCACCCCGCCTCGGGGGCATGGCAGACCGCGCATGACTGGTTGCGGTTGATTGAAAGGTTGTTGTCGAAGAAGATGTCCTTGCCCAGTTGTTCCTTGACGGTCAAGCCTGCCGCGCCGGCGGCGCCTGCCGCCAGGAGGAGAAGTGCCGCCGCTCCCATTAGTCGCTTGGATACCATCCCTGTACCCCCTTGTTGTGTGTAACCTGACCACGTCTTGTCGGACAGGTTTCCGGAATATGCGGTCGCATCCCTGCCTTCCCCGGCGCCGTATCACCCTCCTTTCCCGTACGCCTGTTGCCGGCGCTCATGTCCAGCCGGGGCCCACAGAGGTTAACTGTACATAATGATTAACCTTTGTCAAACACCCTCCATCCGGGCCCGCCAATGAATTACTCCTTGACATCCACGGATTTGAACTTTATAACTAGTTGAAAATCTGATTATTTTACTCGCCGGGCAATTTTCCGGCCGATGTTCGTGCCCCATGTACCGTGACCATTTCGGCTTCACCGAACAACCCTTTGCGCTCACTCCGAACCCTGATTTTCTCTTTCTGAGCACCCACCATCAGGAGGGGTTCGCCCACCTGCTCTACGGCATTGACACCCATGCCGGGTTCATCGAGCTGACGGGCGAAGTGGGGACCGGCAAGACCACCCTGATCAGGACCTTCCTCAACCAGCTCGACCCGGCCACGCACCGCACCGCCCTCATCTTCAACCCGACCCTGTCGTCCCTGGGGCTGCTCCAGGGGATCAACCGGGAGTTCGGCCTCCCCTGCGCCAGCTCGGAGCGGGGCGAGCTGCTGGAGGCCCTGAACCGTTTCCTGCTGGAGGAAAGCTCGGCCGGCCGCACGGTGGTGCTGGTGATCGACGAGGCCCAGAATCTTTCCGCCGAGGTGCTGGAGCACATCAGGCTCATCTCCAACCTGGAGACCGAGCGGGACAAGCTGATCCAGATCGTGCTGGTGGGCCAGCCTGAGCTGAAGCGGCTGCTGGCGTTGGAAGAACTGCGCCAGCTCAACCAGCGGATCACGGTGCGCTATCACCTGGAGCCCATGGGGTGCGACGACACGCGGGAGTACATCCGGCACCGGATCAGGGTGGCGGGCGGCGGCCGGGAGCCGGTGGCGTTCACCCTGGGGGCCGTGAAGAAGATCTACCGCTTCTCAAAGGGGCTGCCCCGGCTGATCAATGCCGTGTGCGACCGGGCGCTCCTGCTGGCCTACACCAGGGACAGCAGGGAGATCACCGCGTCAATGGCGGCCGAGGCCATCATCGACGTGCGCCAGGAAGAAGGGCGGCGCTTTCCCCTCCCCCGCAAGACCCTGCAGTTCCTGACCCTGGCCGCGGCGATAAGCATCGGCGTTACCCTGTTCAACCGCGCGGACAAGGAGCCGTCGCCCCCGGCCGTGGCCGGAGAGGCAACGCCGGCCCCGCCCCCGACCGCTGCCCCTGCGCCGCAGCCGCCTCCCCTGACCGGCGATGCTGTCCGCAAATCTTTGGCGGCAACGGCCGCGGGGGACAACCTGCTGACCGCTGCCAACGCCCTGCTGGGGGCATGGCAGGCACCCGCCATCGACCGGGCCGGACGCAGCGACGATATCCGCACCCTGGCGGCACGGCGCGGGTTCACGGCCACGGAAATCAAGGGGAGCCTGGACGACATCCTGCGCTTCGACGCGCCGGTGCTGCTCCAGGTAGAGCTTCCCGACGGCACCAGCCGGTTCCTGACCCTTACGGCCGCGAGCAACGGCTCGTTCACCGTGGTGCCGGCCGTTGCGGGGAAACTTTCCCTTTCGCGCGGCGAGATCGAGGCGTTCTGGGAGGGACGGGCCTGGATGTTCTGGAAGAATTTCCATGGAATACCGTTACGGACCCGGGCGGGAAGCAAGGGCAAGGGAGTGAAGCCGCTTCAGGAACTGCTGAAGGGGGCCGGTTTCTACGATGAAAAACCCACGGGTGACTTTGACGCGGCTACCGAGGAAGGGATCCGCCGCTTCCAGCAGTCCGAGGGGCTGCAACCTGACGGCAAGGCGGGGGAGAAAACGCTGGCGCTCCTCTACCGCAGGGCGGGCGGGTTTTTCCCGCCGGGACTTACGGGAGCAAAGGGGAGCACGCAATGAGCCTGATTCTTGACGCGCTGAGAAAAATGGAGCAGGAGCGCAAAGCCCGGCGCGGGGCCACCGAGAACATCCGTCCCGACGTGCTCGGCCACCGGGGCGCGCAGCGCTCCGACAGCCGGAAACGGTGGCTGTTCGCGGCCGGCGCTGCGGTGATCCTCCTGGCGGGTCTGGCAGCGGGCCTGTTACTGAAGGGCGGCAACGACGCCACGCGCACGGCGGCGGTACAACGCCGGGACGCCGGACGGACGGCCCCGCTGACGGCCGGGTACCAGGACGAGGGCACGGAGTCAGCACCGGCGCCGGCCCCCGTGCCGCAGCCCCCGGTTCCGCAACCGCAACTGCAACCGGCTCCGGCCGTTGAGGCGCCGCGTCCCGTCCCTGCCCCGCCCGCGGCGGCTGTTCCGCGCCCCGTGCCCGCGGCACCGCGCCCGGACGAGGAGGAAGAAGAAAGTGCCCCGGCGGTACGCGCCCCAAGCGCACCGGCACCCGTTGCCGTGACCCAGCCCTCGGACCTGTCCGTAACGGGCATCGCCTGGCAGGATGAGCGGCGTCTGCGCCGGGCCGTGGTGAACGGCACCCTGGTTGCGGAAGGAAACGTGGTGGCGGGCGCCCGCATCGTCTCCATCGGCGAGCGCAAGGTCCGCTTCTCCAAGGACGGCCGCACCTTCGACGTCCCCCTCTCAGGCGGTCACTGATCCGGCGCGGCCGTCCGGCCGCGCCCCCCATCACCCCATCATCCCCACAACCGCACCGGTCCGGGCGCGGGTGAGTCCCGTGTAGACCAGTTCCCGCGTGAGCACGGGGCTGTCGAAGGGGGGGAGCACCAGCAGTATCCGGTCGAACTCGGACCCCTGGCTCTTGTGGACCGTCATGGCAAAGACCGTTTCATGGGCCGGCAGTCGGGCCGGGGAAATCTTTCTGACTCCACCGCCGGGCGCGGGAAAGCAGACGGCCAGCCCGCCGCTGAAGGCGGGATCGGCAACGGCCAGGCCGATGTCACCGTTGAAGAGCCCCAGCCCGTAGTCGTTCACCGTCACCATGACCGGCCGCCCCGGGTACCAGACGCGGTCGGCATCGATGAGCCCCTGCCGCGCCAGGACCCGCTCAATGGCCCGGTTGAGCCCCTGCACCCCATACTCCCCCTGCCGGACGGCACAGAGGACCCGGAAGCGGTCGAAGCAGGCCAGTGCCTGTTCCGGGTCTGCCTGGCGCAGATACTCGCCGTACCCCGCAACAACGCTCTCGGCCAGGGCCCCGGCAAGCCGCTCCGCCGGCGGCACCGGCCGAAGCGCCACGCCGTTGTCCATCCCCTCTCCTGACACAAGCGCCATGAGCCGGTCCCCGTCGCCCTCGTTCACGGCCGCACTGGCCGCGCCAATGGCGCTGGCCGCACCGAAGCGGTAGTTCCTGCGCAGGATCACCAGGGAGTCGGCCGGTGTCCCCGGCTGCCCGTCCCCTTCGCCCCCGGCTTCTCCCTCGATCTCCTCACCCGCGGCATCACGGATGAACTCCCGGAACGGGGCCGAGAACCGGTGCGCCCGCCCGGTGTCGCAGATGTCGCCCAGCACGGCCCCGGCCTCCACCGAGGCGAGCTGGTCCCGGTCCCCCAAAAGGATGAGCCGGGCCGACGGCGCCAGGGCCTCCATCAGCCGGGCCATGAGGGGCAGCGGCACCATGGAGGCCTCGTCCACCACGACCACCCGGTGGGGCAGCGGGTTGTGCCGGTCGTGACGGAAGCGGACCGAGCCGGGAATCACCCCCAGCAGCCGGTGGATGGTGGCGACCTGGCCGGGGATCCGCTCCGCCACGGGGGTCACCGCCGCCAAACGCTGCCGGGCATCGCGGATAGAGTCGCCGAGCCGCGCCGCGGCCTTGCCCGTGGGCGCTGCCAGGGCAATGCCCGCCCCTTCCTCGCCGGCCTGCTCCAGGAGCAGGGCCAGGATCGACACCACGGTAGAGGTCTTGCCGGTACCCGGCCCCCCGGAGATGACGCAAAAGCCGCTCCGCACCGCGGCCGCGGCAGCCACCCGCTGCCAGTCCACGGCATCGTCCCCCTTCGGCCCGAAGATCCGGTCAATGCCCGCCCGCAAAAGCGGCAGGGAAACGGGACGGAGCTCAGTGGATTTTTGTTTTATAAATTCAGTAACTAGATATTCATAGCTCCAGTATCTATAGAGATAAAGGCGGTTCTTTTCGTCCAGGATCAGGGGGGTGCGGCCACCGGGCGGGCCCACCACCGGCAGGGCCCTGAGGGTTGCGGCCAGGGCCGCTCCATCGCTGCCAAAGGCCTCGTCCAGGTGCAGGCAGACGTGGCCGGCCCCCACGGCGGCGCTGGCGTGCATGGCAGCCCGATGGAGATCGTCGTTCCGGCCTCCGGCCAGGCGACAGAGGAAGTCGGCAAAACAGGCGTCGATGTCGCGGAACTGCAGGTCGTCGGCACTCACGGCGCTCCTCCTTCCCGCCCGGCGAGGCAGTCGGTCAATGCCCGCACCAGGTCGGGACGCGGCAGGTCATGATAGACCCCCAGGGCGGGGCGTTCGGGATCGATCCCCCGCAGGAACAGGTAGAACACCCCGCCGAAGTGCTCCTCGTAGCGATAGCCGGGCAGGCGGCGCTCCAGGAAGCGGTTGAGGGCCACGGTGTAGAGCAGGTACTGGAGGGGATAGAGGGAGCGCTCCATCTCCCGGCAGAGGCGCTCGGCAGCGTAATCCTCGGCCCGGTTCCCCAGGTGGTTCGATTTCCAGTCGATCAGGTAGTAGCGGCCGCCATGGCTGAACACCAGATCAACGAAGCCGCGCACCATGCCCCGGGCCTCGCCGAAGGCGATCCGGCGTGCCACCGCCCCCAGGTCGGCCCCCTGGGGGAGCACCCCGGCCCCGGCCAGGATGGCGGCCACCTGGGTGTCCCGCACGAACCGGAGCGGGAAATAAAACTCCAGCTCCGCCAGCCAGCTGCCGGGGACCAGGTCGGCCAGGCGGAAAGAATTCCCGGCCGTGCCCAGGGGGACGGTCAGGACATTGCCGACCATGCGGCTCACCGGATCGAGCCACTGGGCGCCATGGCCGTTGCGCTCCAGTTCGCGCCGGACCAGGTCCCGCACCGTATCGTCGCCGGCAACGGCAAAATCGAGCTGCTCGAAGAGGCCGTGCAGGAAGATGCCGGCCCGGGGCCCCCGGGGAAAGGCGAACATGGAGCCCTCGGGCGGGGCTGCCGTGTCGCTGGCCGCGTCGGGCGGAAGCTCCGGCGGGGTCTGGTCCCGGTCCGGCAACTCGGCGGTTTCCCGGTGCCCCGAGGCAAAGGAGGTGAAGCTGGCCACCCGCCAGCCCGCGTCGATGTCGCCCCTGAACTCACGGCAGACCAGCGGCGCCTCACCCACGGCCGGCCGGAAGCGGGGCAGCCGGTCCGGGCACGGGTCTTCGGTCACGGCAATGCCTCCGCCGCTTGCCGTTGCCAGGTGGTCGAGCCGCTCCAGCAGGGTCTGGTCGGTCGCCTTCTTCAGGGTCCCCTCCAGGAGCGCCACCGGGTCGCCTCCCCCGTCGGGCCGGCTGCCATGGAGGAGCCAGCCTGGGGCCGAGGTCTCGGCGCCGCGGAACTTGCCCCAGACCAGGTAGGCGCGGCAGCGGGCCCTGGTGAGGGCCACGTAGAGGAGGCGGAGGTTCTCGGCCAGGGCCTCGGTGCGGGCCCGGCGCTGCCGCTCGCCCCGGCGGTCGGTGCCGAAATCCGCCACCAGCCGGAAGCCCTCCTCGTGGCAGAGGATCAGGTCCCCGTCATCCCACAGCCCGCCCCACATGAAGGGGGCAAAGACCACGGGATACTCCAGCCCCTTGCTGACGTGGACCGTGACGATGCGGACCGCCCGGTCGTCCGATTCGAGCCGGATCTGGTAATCCTCCCCGGGCGGGGGCACACTCACCCGCTCCCCGAACCACGCCGTCAGGGCATCGGGGCCGAGACGCCGCTCAACGGCCGCCTGGTGGAGCACCTCGGCGCAGTGGCGCAGGTTGGTGAGCCGCCGTTCCCCGTCGGGCAGGGGAAGGCACCGCTCCCTCACCCCCTCCCGATCCAGGAGGGCGCGGAACATGGTCATGAAGCCCCGCTCGCGCCAGAGGTCGCGGTAGTCGCGGAAGGCGGCGATCCGCTCTTCCCAGGCCGCCTCCTGCTCCATGAGAAGCGCCAGGTCGTTGCCGTTGAGCCCGAAGAGCGCCGTGACCAGGGCCGCCCTGACCCGCCCCTCGTTCCCGGGCTCGGCCACGGCCCCCATCACGGTCCAGACCTCGCCGGCCTCGCGGGTCTCGAACAGGCTGTCGGCACTCTGGACCACGGAGGGGATGCCCCGCTCCCGCAGGGCCTGCTGGACCAGGCCCGCCTCGAAGTGGGACCGGACGATGACGGCCACGTCGCCGGGGGTGAGGGGCTGCATCCGCCCGTCCTCGTCCTCCAGGCAGGCCGTGCCGGCGCGGCCGTCGGCCAGGAGCCCGGAGATCTCGTCGGCAACGGCGGTGACGATCCGTTGCCGGCCCGTGCCCAGGTTGATGCAGTCGCGGTCGCTCTCGCCCCGGCGGAAGAACCAGAGCTGGAGCGGCGCCGGATCGCGGTCGCCGAAGGAGCATCCCTGCCGCCGGGCCGCCGTGACCGGGGGAAAGGCGATGTCGCCGGCCAGGAAGGGGTGCTCCCCCCCCAGGCGGAACAGGGAGCTCACCGCATCGACCATCTCCGGCGTGGAGCGCCAGTTGCGGTCCATGGTGAAGCGCCGCTCCGCCGGGATCTCCTGCCGGGCCTCCAGGTAGGCGAAAACGTCGGCTCCCCGAAAGCTGTAGATGGCCTGCTTGGGGTCGCCGATCAGAAACAGGGGCACTGCGCCGCCGCTGAACACCGCCCGGAAGATCCGGTACTGGACCTGGTCCGTATCCTGGAACTCGTCGATAAGGGCGGCCCGGTAGCGCTCACGCAGCCGGTCGGCCAGGGCAGCGCCGCCGGGCCCGTCGAGTGCGGCGTGGAGGTCCGTGAGCAGGTCATCATACCCCCGGACGTTGCGCTGCGCCTTGAGCGCGGCCAGCCGCTCCCGGCCTAGGGCCGCGAACTCGGCCTTCAGGAGCAGGAGCCGTTGGGAGGTGAGCCGCGCCAGGCGGTCGCAGAGATCGAAGCAGTCGTGCCGGGGCGGGTCGGCCTTTTTGAGCCGTTGCCCGGCCAGGAACCCGGTGGTGAATTTGTCGAACCCGGCAAAGAGCGCGTAGGGGTCCGTCCCGGCCGCATAGCCGTCCATGGCGGCCAGGAGGCCCGGCACCAAGTCCGGGTGGTAGTTGC
>JALHJW010000071.1 GCA_022839785.1 Desulfovibrio sp.
GCAGGATGGAGTTGCCGAGAGCGGTTTCCTCGACCTGGGCCAGGGTCAGCCCGAAAAGCCCGGCCGCCTCCGCCTGGTCGGCCAGGGGCAGCAGACCGTCCGGCGCCCGGTCGCGGAGAAATTGCACGAGGTTCCGCACTTCAGCCCCCGCCGACGAGCGGAAAAAGGGACAGGGCGTCGCCCTCGGCCAGGGCCTGGTCGATGGAGGCGTTGCGGCCGTTGATGAAGATGATGCCCACTTCCGCTTCGGGAATCCCCAGCTCGGTGACGATCTGCTTCACGGTGACAGGCGCGTCGTACTGCCTGGTTTCCTCCTTGAAGCGGCCGATCCGGAAGCCGGCGAAAAGCCTGACTGTAACCTGCATGGGTTCATTGTAGCAGGTTTCCGCGGCGCAGGAAAGGGGCGGCGGCCGATCCGCCCCTGTTTTCCGGCATCCCCGTCAAACCGTGCCGGGTCAGAAGTTCCAGAACTCGTCGATTTCCTCCCCGGTAAAGTCCCAGACCACGTTGTGCGGCGGCAGTTCTTCCCGGGAGAAGAATTCCGGCAGCCGGTCGTCCTTGTTGGTGAAGCCCGCCGCCAGGTTGAATTGATGCTCGGTGCGCAGGATGTTCTTGCCCAGCTCGGTGACGTCGTCGGCGGTCAGACTGATGCCGAAGCGGGCGTTGATCATGTCGACGATGGCGGTGAACGCCTCCGGGATGTCCAGGGCCGGGAAGGCGACAAAGATGCAGAGGCCGGCGCTGTCCAGAGCCGCGGTGGCGATCTGCAGGTTGCGCGACAACTCGACCTGGCCTTCCTTTTTCAGGGGGTCGACGTCGCCGCCGACCTTGAGGATGTTGGTGGCCACGGCATAGCCGGCGGTATGATCGGCGCCCATGGTGCTGGTGCAGTAGGTGATGCCGATGCCCTTTACCGCCCGTGGGTCATAGGCCGGGATCGCCTGGTTCTTGACCACCGGCACGCGGGTGACGCCGTACGCTTTGCCCACGGCGCCGGCGCCGCTGCCGATGAGCCGCCCCAGGGGCGTGCCCCGGCGGACATCCTGGTCCAGGATGCGGAGAATGCCGGCCCCGTCGCCGAAGGGCAGCAGGCCGCCCTCCATGGC
>JALHJW010000072.1 GCA_022839785.1 Desulfovibrio sp.
CTCCGCCTGGCGCCGCGGCTTGTCGCCCTTCGTGAGCCCCTTGACCACGCGGCTGTGGAAATACGTGGGCGGCATCTCCAGGCTGCGGCGGTCGTCCGTGTAGAGCCAATGCACCCAGTAGCGGATCGAATCGTTCGGCGTGCAATGTGGCCCAATACGGGCGTGATACTCCACGGGTCTGTCGCCCGCGCCCCAGATGTAGTCGCGCGGCGAGCAGATGGCGCACAAGCAGGCGAAGTACCGCCCGTAGCGGCCCAGCCAGTCGCCTTGCGTGCGCCAGTCGTCCGGTAGCGCGATCACGAGGGGCTGCCTGCGCCGGTCCGGGGGGAGCTTCGAGAGACGCTCCGCCAAGTCGCGCACGTCGCTGGCGAACACGCGCGCGGCCGGCACGGGCAGCGTGGGGCAGGTTTCCAACCTGCCGACGGCGCGGGCGCGCGGCTTCTCCGGCCCCAGCGATGGATGGGCAGGCTGGGAACCTGCCCCACGAGCCGGGCCCTCCGGCAGGTTGGAAACCTGCCCCACGCCGGCGCCGTACGTGGCGGCGACCATCCGGCCGCCGTGGGCAAGCAGGCGCGTGGTGTAATCGCGCGTGGGGGCCTTCGGGTCAGGCGGCGGCTTCTTGTCGGCCGCCGGGTCGCCGGAGACGAGGCGATTGCCCGTGCGCGGGTCGAAGACGTCGAAGCCCTTTTCGCGGTAGCCGATCCAGAGGTTGCCCTCCGCGTCCTCGGCCAGGCACGTGACGTAGTCCTCGGCCAACAGCGTGCGGTCCTTGGCCGTCGCGCGCGCGGCGTCGAGTTGCTCCTTGGAGGGCGGTTTGTAGAGGCCGCGGGCCTTGGCCTCCCAGTTGCGCCCGCGGAGGTACTGCCACGTGCGCCCGCGGTCGCGGCTGGCCGCCAGGCCCGTGATCGTGGCGGCGTACACCGTGCCGTCGCGCGCCACGAGCAGGTCGTTGATCAGATCGCTGGGGAGGCCCTCGCCGCAGGGGGGCAGGAAAGCGGCGCCGGAGACTTCCGAAGTCTTCAAGACTTCGGAAGTCTTGCAGGTCCTCCACGTCCGGTACTCCAGCGTGCCGCGCACGCGCGACGGCGCGGCGAC
>JALHJW010000073.1 GCA_022839785.1 Desulfovibrio sp.
CCCAGTTGAGGATGACCGGCATGGGCGGGGGGTGCAGGGCGGAAAAATCCTCCACCGCCCGGACCACCTGTTCCATATCCTTGTTGTCGCCGCTTCTGAGCTGGACCCAGACGTTGGCCTTCCGGTAGTCCGGGGTGACGAAGTGAAAGAGGTCGTCGGGCCGGTGGCTGTTCTGGTAGGCGATGAGGCTCTGGGCCGCGGCGGCCGCCGAATCCGGAATGCGGAACTGTTCGGGGCTGCCCTCGTGCAGTTCCTGGTGCACCTTTTTGACGATGTCCGCCACCGAGTTGCTTTTGCCGACGATGCCGGTGGCGAGCAGGTGGTCCTGCAGCTCCTCCAGGTAGCGGAGCATGGCCGGCTGCTTGAAGAGCTGCCCGCGGCCGCGGACTTCCTCCAGGGCGTCCAGCACGGTCCACCAGAAATCGTAGTCGGCATCCGTCGCCGCCCGGTCGCGCTGTTCTTACCATTGCCGCTCCAGGTTGTCGAGCAGGGCGTCGGCGTCGGCCGCCCGGCTGAGTTCGGCCTCGATGTCATGCAGGGCCAGGACGGGAATCCCGTCCGCTCGCGCTGCGCCATTGTCCATGTCGGCGATGCGGTCCCTGAGCAGGGCCGCGGTCGCGCCGGATTCTTCCTGCTCATCCCCGCCCTCGAGCACCAGGAAGGCTTCATAGGTGCCGCCGAAATGGCTGTTCAGGACCCGGTCGGCCACCCGGATCGGATGGTTGGGGGTGAACCAGTTGACCGGGTTGTCGTTGATTTCAATCTTCGAGATGCCGTAGCCGGCAACGGCCAGGGCCGCAAGGGACAGGGCGATGATCGGCTTGGCCCTCCTGCCGGTCACGCCGCCCAGCCAGCGGAGATGTCGGCTCAGCAGCGAATCGGCGCCGCCTGTTCCGCCCGCCGTCATGCCCAGACCGGCCAGGCGCTCCTCCTTTATCATCATCACAAAGGCCGGAATGAACGTGATGGTAAGCAGCCAGGCAAGCATGATGCCGACGGCGACAAAGATGCCGAAGACCCGGACCGGCGGGATGGGGGTCAGGGCCAGGGAGGCGAAACCGGCGGCGGAGGTCAGGGAAGTGTAGAG
>JALHJW010000074.1 GCA_022839785.1 Desulfovibrio sp.
GAACAGGCGCGGGTCCCGGTGGTCATCGATGCCGGAATCGGGGCCCCCTCCCATGCCGCCGAGGCCATGGAAATGGGCGCCGACGCCGTACTGGTCAATACCGCCATTGCCGTTGCCGGCGACCCGGTGCGGATGGCCCATGCCTTCAGGCTGGCGGTGGAGGCCGGCCGCGAAGCCTATGAGGCGGGCCTCGGCCGGCGGTCAACCGCGGCCAGCGCTTCCTCCCCGGAAACCGGCCTGCTGAACGCCGATCTCGATTTTATCCAGAACTGATGTTTGCCCCGCCCGATTTCAACGAGCTCCGGCAGTGGATCTTCCGGTCGACCGAAGAGGATGTCCGTTCGGCCCTGAACAGGGACCGGCTCGATATCCGCGGCCTTGCCTCCCTGATTTCCCCCGCGGCCGAGAGCTTTCTGCCGCAGATGGCCCGCCGTTCCGCCTGGATCACCAACCAGCGTTTCGGCAAGGTCATCCAGATTTACGCGCCCCTGTATCTCTCCAACCTGTGCACGAACAGGTGCGCGTACTGCGGTTTTTCCGTCAACAACACCATTCCCCGCCGCAAACTCTCCCTTGACGAGGCGGAAGCGGAGGCCACGATCCTGCACCGGCGGGGCTTCCGGCACATTCTGCTGGTGAGCGGCGAAGCGCCCCGGGCGCTGGGGACGGATTATCTGGAGGAGCTGGCCCTGCGCCTGCGCGACAGGTTCGCCGCCCTTTCCATTGAAGTCCAGCCCCTGGACAGCGACGAATACGTCCGGCTTTTCCGGGCCGGAATCACAGCGGTGGCGGTGTACCAGGAAACCTACGACCGGGAAGTGTACGCCCGGGTCCATCACGGGGGCCGGAAACGGGACTATGACTACCGGCTCGACACTCCGGCGCGGGCGGCCGCCGCCGGTATGCGGGAAGTCGGCCTCGGCGCCCTGCTGGGACTGACCGACTGGCGGACCGAAGGTCTTGCCCTGGCCCTGCATCTGCAGTGGCTGCGCAAGCGGTTCTGGCAGACCGCGTTCACCGTCAGCTTTCCCCGCCTCCGTCCGGCGGCGGGAGAATTTCAGCCCCCCTTCCCGGTCAGCGAA
>JALHJW010000027.1 GCA_022839785.1 Desulfovibrio sp.
GATCTGGGCGAACGGCTCCTATCCCTTTCCCAATGCCTTTGTCTGGTCGCTCTTCCGGGCGGCGCTGCCCCATCTGCCGGACCAGTCCCCCTTTGACCCCGCCATCCTGACCTGGCGGATCATGGACCTGCTGCCGCGCCTGCTCCCGGAACCGGCCTTCGGCCAGTTGCGGGGATATCTGGCCGGGGAGGACCGGGAGTTGCGGCTCTATCAGCTTGCGGCCAGGATCGCCGATACCTTTGACCAGTACACCGTGTTCCGGGGCGACCTGCTGACGGCCTGGGAAACGGGGCGGGACCAGCAGTGGCAGGCCCGGCTCTGGCGCGCATTGACCGCGGACAGTCCCGGTACCCACCGGGGGGCCGTGCGCGACGCATTCCTGAAACAGCTGGCCGGGGGGCGTCTCCCTGCCGGCGTCTGCCCCGAACGGGTGTCGGTCTTCGGCATCTCGTACCTTCCGCCGTTCCACCTGGAGATCTTTACCTCCCTGGCCCGGCTCTGCCCGGTGAACCTGTTCGTCCTGAGCCCCTGCCGGGAATACTGGGGGGATATCGTCTCGCCCGGCGCCCGGGCGCGGATGACCCCGGAGCGCCGGCAGCAGGCCGTGGAGGGGCATCCGCTGCTTGCCTCCCTGGGTAAGCCGGGGCGTGATTTCTCGTCCCTCATCCTGGCCTGCGACGACCTGTCGGGCGGTGAGCGCGACCTCTATGCCGAAGCCCCCGGCGAAACGCTCCTGGCCGCGGTGCAGAACGGCATCCTCACCCTGGACGAGGCCGACGGCACTCCGCGTCTGGTCCGGGTGGACCCCGGCGACCGCTCGATCGGGATTCATTCCTGTCACGGCCCCATGCGCGAGGCGGAGGTGCTCCACGACGTCCTGCTGGCCATGTTCGAGGAATTGCCCGACCTCACGCCCCGGGATATCATCGTGATGACGCCGGACATCGAGACCTATGCCCCCTATGTTGCCGCGGTGTTCGGCGGCGGTCAGGATCAACAGCGGCGGCGGATCCCGTTTTCCATTGCCGACCGGAGCATCCGGTGTGCCGGGGGGGCGGCCGACACCTTCCTGGCCATCCTCGACCTGCCCCTGGGCCGCTTCCCGGTGACCGACGTGCTGGACATCCTGGAGACCGGCGCGGTCCACCGCCGCTTCGGCATCGACGAGGCCGGTCTCGAACAGATCCGCTCCTGGGTGGAGGCCACCCGCATCCGTTGGGGCATGGACGAGAACGAGCGCCGGGCTGCCGGGCTGCCTGCCTACCGGGAGAACAGTTGGCAGGCGGGGCTCGACCGGTTGCTGCTGGGGGTGGCCATGCCCGACGAGGAAGGGGCCATGTTCGGCGGCATCCTCCCCCACGATGCCATGGAAGGGGACGGGCCGGTGCTCCTGGGGCGCTTCATCCGCTTCGTGGAGGCCCTGGACCGGGTGCGGCGCGATCTGGTGCGCCCCCGCTCCCTTGAGGGGTGGACAGCGACCCTGCGCGGCATCCTGGCCGACTTCTTCAATCCCGATGACGCCACCGCCTTCGAGCGTGCCGCCCTGGGGAGGATCGTGGACGGCCTCGGCGAACTCGGCGCGGGCTCCGGCTTCACGGACGAGGTGGGTCGGTCCGTGATCAGGGCCTGGCTCGGCGAACGGCTCGACAAGCCCGAGCAGGGGCTCGGTTTCATGACCGGCGGGGTAACCTTCTGTGCCATGCTCCCCATGCGGAGCATCCCTTTCCGGGTGATCTGCCTGCTGGGGGTGAACGACGACTCCTTCCCCCGCCGGGACCGCGCCGCCGGCTTCGACCTGATGACCGCAGACCGCCGTCCCGGCGACCGGTCCCTGCGGGAGGAGGACCGCTACCTCTTTCTGGAAGCCCTCCTCTCGGCCCGGGAGCGCCTGGTGATCAGCTACACCGGCCAGAGCGTCCGGGATAACGCCGAGCTTCCCCCCTCGGTGCTGGTGAGCGAGTTCCTCGACTACCTGGGATCGCGCTTCACGGACGGCACCGACCGGTTCCCGGCCTCCCTGGTGACGCGGCACCGGCTCCAGCCTTTCAGCCCCGCCTACTTCACCGGAGACGGCGGGCTGTTCAGTTACGCAGCCGAGGAGTGCCGCGCCCTGGCCCGGCGCGACAGGGGCGACGCACCGCGCCCCTTCCTGGAGCATCCCCTGGCTTCGCCTGCTTCGGCTTTGGCCGACGAAACGGAGATCCTGCCCCTGGCGCAGCTCATCTCCTTTTTCGAGCACCCGGTGCGCTACCTCATGCGCCACCGGCTCGGCATCCGCCTGGAGGAGAGCCGCTCCCCCCTGGAGGACCGGGAGCCCTTTGCCCTGGACTCCCTGGATGCCTTCCTGCTGGAACAGGAGATCCTGGACCACATTCTGGCGGGCGGCGACCCGGCCGACCTCCTCCCCGTGGCCCGAGCCCGGGGCGGCCTGCCGCCGGCGCGCCAGGGAGAGCTGGCCTTTGCGGGGCTCACCGCACGGGTGCGGGACTTGGCCGACCGGGTCCGGCTGGCAACCAGCAGCCTGCCTCCCTTTGAACCCGTGACCGTGGACCTGCGGGTGGGTGAGCGGCGGCTCGTGGGAGAACTGGGTTCCCTCTGGCCCGCCGGCCTGATCCGCTGGCGCTGTGCCAGGCTGTCCGGCCGCGACCACATCCGGCTCTGGATCGAGCACCTGGTCCTCAATGCCCTGGCAGGGCCCGCCACCGGGGCGGCAAGCAGGCTCCTGGCCGCTGACGGCGAACTGGCGCTCCGTCCCGTGGCCGACCCCCTTGCGCACCTGGAGGCGCTAGTGTCTTACTACAGGCAGGGGAGCCGGGAGCCGCTACGGTTCTTCCCGCGCAGCTCCCTGGCCTTTGCCCGCACGGGCGAGATGGCGGCGGCCCGCACCGCCTGGGAGGGAGACTTCTACCCGGAGGGGGACGATCCCTACCATGCGCTCTGCTTCGGCACTGCCGATCCCCTGGACGACGCCTTCCGCGAGACGTCCGTCGCAATCCTGACCCCCCTGCTGGCCCACCGGGAGGACGAGCGGTGACTTCCCTGCGACCCCATGACAATCTGACCGTGGAACTGTCCGGCCACAATCTGGTGGAAGCCAGCGCAGGCACGGGCAAGACCTTTGCCATTGCCTGCCTCTACCTGCGCCTGGTGGTGGAAGGGGAGGGGCTGCTCCCTGAAAACATCCTGGTGGTGACCTTCACCGAGGCGGCCACCAAGGAGTTGCGCGCCCGCATCCGCCAGCGGCTGCGCCAGGCCCGCGACCGGTTCGCCGGCGGGGGCGCGCCGGACGAGTTCCTCGACCGGCTGGCCCTGGGTGAGCGCTGGCCGGGGCACGCCACGGCCCTGTCCCGGATCGACAGCGCCCTCCAGACCTTCGACTGCGCCGCCATCTCCACCATCCACGGCTTCTGCCTCCGGGCGCTCCAGGAAAACGCCTTCGAGAGCGGTTCCCTGTTCGACACCGAACTGGCGGCGGACCAGGAACCGCTCCTGCGCCAGGTGGCGGACGATTTCTGGCGCCGTCACTTCTTCGGCGCGGACGCGCCGCTGCTCCCCCTGGCCCTGGGCCGGCGCTGGTCCCCGGAGGAGCTGGCGGCATTCCTGCGGAGCATTGCCGGTAAGCCCCACCTGGCCGTGGAGCCGGTCTGGCATCCTGGGGAAGCGGACCGCGTGGCCGGGGAGATCCGGGACGCCTTTGCCGCGCTCGCGTCCCTCTGGCGGACGCAACGAGCGGAGATCGCCGCCATCCTGGCCGCCGAAGGTGAGCGGCAGTCTCGCATCAACCGCGCCGAGGGTGAGGCCGAGGCCATCCGCAAGGTGGCAGAAGCCGAGCGCTTCCGCGAGCGCACCGTGGCCGAAGGTGAGGCGCAGGCGATTCAGACCGTGTTTGACGCCATTCACGCCGGCAACCCGACCCCGGACCTGCTGGCCGTCAAGTACCTCGAAACCCTCAGCCGCGTGGCCAATGGCAAGGCGACCAAGATCTTCCTGCCGCTGGAAGCGGTGGGGATGCTGGGCGCCATGGCGGCTATCGGGGATGCCTTCAAAGAGGGGCAGACACCGGTTACCCCGGAGCCCGACCTCCCCGCCCCGCCGCCAGCGAACTAGAACTGCAGATAATAAAAAAGTGGGGGAAACCACTATCTTGACCGGTGGTTTCCCCCACAACCCCTTCACCAAAAAATTTCCAATTGGACAGTAGTGACCAAGTACCACAAACCGCACCGGGGGGCGAAAGCCTTGCGGTTCCTGTTCCCGCGTTCCCGCCCCCCCTACATGGGCCACGGGTGTCGCCGCCGTGCGCGACAGGACCCGTGGCCCCCCACCAACCCCTCACATTAGCGCACCGTCATTGTTTCCATACTTCTACTACAGCGCGGTAATGGTGGCCGCTTCCAGGCCCCCGCGGGCGCGCAGGAACTTCTCGACTTCCTGGCGAGTGGGCAGGCTGGGCTGGGCGCCGAAGCGGGTGCAGGCCAGGGCCCCGCAGGCGTTGCCGAAAGCCACGGCCTGGTTGACCGGCCTCCCCTCCGCCAGGGCGACCCCAAAGCCCGCGGCAAAGGCATCCCCCGCCCCGGTGGTGTCCACCACCTCCACCGGCCAGCCGCTGACCAGCCGCACACCCTCCCCATCGCAGACCACACAGCCCTCCGCCCCGCGCTTCACCAGCGCGATGGCTACCCCCTGTTCGTGCATCTCCCGGGCGGCCCGGGCTGCGGTGGGCAGGTCGGGCGCCGGGTAGCCGACCAGGTACTCTGCCTCGGTTTCATTGGGAGTCAGAGCGGTGCAGGACTGCCAGTTCTTCGGCAGCCGGGCCATCGCCGGCGTCGGATCCATGACCACTGGCACCCCGGCCTTGGTGGCCAAGTCCACGAACAGCTCGATACTCTCCAGCGGCACCGCAAACTGCACCAGCGCCACATCCGCATGGCGGATCGCGGCCGAGGCGTCCTGCACAAAGCGGGGCAGGCACTGCAGATTCGCGCCACCCACCGACAGGATGCTGTTTTGGCCATCAGGGGCCAGGGCGATGAACGCGGTGCCCGAGGCGGTCTGGTCATCGGTGCCGATGTAGCGGGTATCAACGCCGGCGCGGCGCAGGTCTTCGCGCAGAGTCGGCCCAAAGGCATCTTGCCCCACCCGGCCGATGAGGGTGACTTCCGCTCCCAGACGCGCCGCGGTGACCGACTGGTTGGCCCCCTTACCCCCGGCCACAAAGCGCAGATCGCTGCCCAGCACCGTC
>JALHJW010000028.1 GCA_022839785.1 Desulfovibrio sp.
AGGAGATGAACTTGGGACCGCAGAAGCCCGCCAGGGCCAGGGCCGCCACCACGCTCACGTGCCAGCCCGTGAGGTCGGAGAAGGTCCAGAGGACGAAGGCGGCCGCGAAGATGACGGTCACGCCCAGCTCCTTGCCGCGCATGGACGGCATCCGGTCCATCTTCACCGCCGCGGGCAGCTCCTTCTCATTGGGCCTGAAGATCATATAGACCACCACCCAGGTGGCGACGGCCGTGATGATGGAGAGGGGGAACTGGATGATCAGGTATTCCATGAACCCGATCCGCACCTCGCCGTTGGTGAACTTCTGCAGGATCTCCACGGCCAGCGGGTTGCGGCCGCCGCCGAGCAGGGTGCCGAAGCCGCCCGCCGACGAGGCCAGGGGTATGAGCACCATGAAGAACTTCGAGAGATTGTTGCTCTTCTGGGGCGTGAGTCCCATGGCGTGCAGCACGGGCACCAGGGCGAAGATCATGATGACCGTCACCGTGGCGTCGTGGAAGATGGTGGCCAGCATGGTGCAGCCGAAGGCCATGATGAAGCTCAGGCGCTTCACCCCGGTGCCCGCCACCTTGAAGATGTAGTACATGATGCGGTTGGCCAGGCCCACCTCGTTGAGCACCACGCCGAACATGATGATCATGAGCACGAACATGACCGCGGGGCTGGCGAAGGGCGACCAGGCCGCGCTCGGCTTCTCGATACCGAGGAGGATCAGCCCGCCCGCGGCGCACAGGGCCGTGACGCCGATGGGAATGGCCTCGCTGACCCAGAGGATGATCACCGTGACCACCAGGGCCAGGAATTTGTGCCCGGCCGGGGGCAGGTTCGCCGGCGTGGGCAGCAGGTAAATGCCCAGACCCACGGCCAGGGCGAAAAGAACCTTGATGAGGATGCTCCTGCCGGACTGTTCGGGGCTCGGCTGATCGTGATCGTCGAGCACCAGTTCGTCGGGGGTCCTGTAATCCGGCTCAGCACCGTGCGTGTTCGCGGCACTCATACTTTTCCTCCCTCGGCGTTCCTGAACGCGACGCCGGAACGCGGCAGATTTCGTGTTGTCGTGAACGCGTCGCCACCATTAAACGCCGCAGACGTCCTTGATCCTGCGCGCTATCTCCCGGTACACGTCGGAGAAGCGCAGGAGACCCGACAGCTTGCCGTTGTCCATGACGAACAGGGAGTCGTGCCGGAAGATCACGAAGCGATGGAAGGCCATGTTCAGGGATTCCTCCGCCTCGATGACCTGCGACGGCCCGGGATGCCGGATGAAGTCCTTGATCCGGATGTCCTTGGCCGTGCGGCACAGGTCGTCCAGCGGCTTGGCCCAGAGCAGGGACAGGTCCTTCATGGAATCGATGACGTAGCCGGTGCTGATGAAGCCGCTCGCCGTGGGGTCCACAACGCTGTCGAAGTCGGGTTCGAGCCCGCGCACCACGTCGATGGGCGAGAGTTTGCCCACGATCTTGTTGTCGCCGTCGCAGACCAGCAGGATGCGCTGCTCCCGCTTGCCCGTCAGGAACTCCTCCTGCGCCCTCTCCAGGGCCATGACCGCCCCGGCGAAGGTGGCCGTCTCGGAGATCAGGGGAAACTTGCCGATGGGAACGGTGAGATCCTTCACGTGCCCGTTCATTCCGTTGTCGCTCCTCGTTTGGGCCGCACGCCCGCGGGGACGGACGGCCTGATTACCTGCGCACCTGCCTCAAACGCTTCGACGCTGCTGCCGTGGCGCTGCGCAATCCTGCCAACCACCTATCAAGCCGCATGCCACGCGCCCCCTGCACGATCCCTGATAGACACTCAACTTATTGAAAAAAGATGATTTTATTTTTGATCAAAACTTCACAAGCGCCGCTGCCGACAGCGATCGCGCAGCGCAATCTGCGCGAATTTTGCACGAACAGCCCTCTGCCGCAGCATGAACGGTCAGAAAAATGGTTGCACGAATGCGCGGTTTGCAGGTAACCTGCAGCATCTTGCAGATTGCTGCCCAGGCGCCTGGACGATCGGGAACATCTTCACAGGAGATGCGGCATGGACCTTTTCGGCTACTACGGCGTCCCGCCGGACCCGTCCCTTACGCCCCCCCACGCCTCAAGCCACAAGCTCCGCCTGCGCCTGCTCCTGACCCTGGTGCCCTCGGTCGTGGTCATCCTCATGGCCACGGGCTGGGTCACGTACTGGGCCTCCTCGGAATTCATCTCCATCGCCCTGGAGCGCATCTCCCGCATGCACGCCGCCACCACGGCCCACGCCGTGGAGTCGTTCCTGGAACGCTGCCGGGCCGAACTCCGGCTCGCGAGCGCGCAGCCGACCACCCCCGAAAGCATGTCCGCCTATCTCGACAACATCCGCATGGCCACGGGCCACGACTACGTGGAACTGGGCTTCATCCCCGCCTCCGGGGGCGAGCACGTGGTCCTGGTCTCCCACGACGGCGAGACCCTGCGCATCCCCCACGCCGCGGTCAAGGACATCGCCCCGAGCCCGGTGCTCCTCTACCGCCAGGTGGACAGGCTCAAACCCGGGGAGGTCTGGTGCGGGCCGATCCAGGAGGTGGAATACCCTTTCCCCAGCGAGACCAACCCGCACGCGCGCATCTCCGTTCCCGTGCTGCGGCTCGTGACCCCCCGGCACGACGCCCACGGGCGGCTCGCGGGCTTCGTCTACCTGGCCGTGGACGCGCGCGAGCTGCGCAACCTCCTCTCCCTCTACGACTCCCGGGACTCCCCGGTCTTCGCCTTCCCCCGCAATCCCGCTCTCTCCCGCTACAGCTTCTTCTTCGACGCCGACGGCTGGATACTCTTCCAGTCCGAGAACCTGGACGCGCCGCGAACCGCCCTGAGCACGCTGGGCATCCGGGCCGTGAAGCGGGGCACCCTCGGGCGTCCGGGCCTGGGCAGCGCCTTCCGCCCCAGCGTCGAGGAGGTCCGCTACTGGGAGCTGGTGCAGGACGCGGGCGCGGGCGGCAAGGGACTGCTGCGCGTCCAGGAGAGCGGACGCCCGGGCATGGAGGAAAAGGACTACTACCTGGCCTACGCGCCGGTCCACTTCCAGGCCGTGCCCGGAGAGGCCCCGGGCATCCTGGGCGGGGTGGCCTTCGTGGACCGCAGCAGCCTCATCGAGCTGGCGGGCTACAACCACTTCGACGTCATGCTGGTCATCACCGTGCTGGCCGTGCTGGCCGTGACCCTGGTCATCGTCTACATCTCGCGGCGCACCACCAGCGGGCTCATGACCCTGGCCCAGGCCGTGCAGGAGGTGCGCCGGAAGGGCGACTGGGAGGAGATCAGGCTCGCGGACACGGGCTACGAGGCCCTGGTGCTCAAGGACGCCATCAATTCCATGATCCGGACCATCCGCGGCCAGTTCGAGGAGATCAGGGCCAAGGACCACGCCATCGAGTCCGTGGCCCTCAAGGAACCGGCCATGCTCGAAGCCGAGGACGCCGACGCGGGGGGGGATCCCGCCTTCCCGGGGATCATCGGCGGCGGCCCGCTCATGGAGCAGCTCAAGCGCGACATCGTCAAGGCCGGGCAGGTGGACGTGGACGTGCTCATCGTGGGCGAGACGGGCACGGGCAAGCAACTGGCCGCGGAGGCGGTGCACAGGCTGTCCCGCCGCTCCCAGCGCCCCTTCATCTCCATCAACTGCGGCGAGCTTGACGAAAACCTGCTCCTCGACACCCTCTTCGGCCACGTCAGGGGCGCCTTCACCGACGGCAAGGCCGACCGCCGGGGCGCTTTTCAGGAGGCGGACGGCGGCACCCTGTTCCTGGACGAGATCCAGTCCGCCTCGCTCAAGGTGCAGCAGACGCTCCTGCGCGCCATCTCCATGCGCAAGATCAAGCCGCTGGGCAGCGACCAGGAGCTGGACGTCGACGTGCGGCTGATCACGGCCACCAACGCGGACCTGAAGGCCCTCATCGAGGAGCGCCTCTTCCGCGAGGACCTCTTCTACCGGCTCAAGGTCATCACCATCCACACCCCGCCCCTGCGCGAGCAGAAGGAGAACATCCCGGCCCTGGCGAGCCACTATCTCAAGGAGGCGGAGCACATGGCGGGCCGCACCGGCCTGAGCCTGTCCAGGGGCGCGGTGGAGATGCTCCTGGCCTACAACTGGCCGGGCAACATCCGCGAACTCAAGCACGTCATCATCACCGCGGCGGTCATGGTGGACGAGAAGGTCATCCAGGCGGACCAGCTCAACCTGGAGCTTCCCTCCCCGCAGGGCCCGGCCCTGGCCGGAAACGGCCGTCCCTGGCCGGGCCTGACGGGACCGGGGACGGCCCCGGGGCACCCTGTTTCGGGTCCGGCGGGCGGACCCGGGGGCGACGCGCCGGGCCTCAATCCCCGGCAGCTCGTCGCGCTGGAGCATGCGCGGCGTCCGGGGGGACTGAGCATCAGCGACTTCCTGGACCTCATCCCGGAAAAGGTCTCCAAGCGCACGGCCAACTACGATCTCCAGGGGCTGGTGAACCTCGGCCTGCTGGTCAAGACCGGCAACGGCCCCGCCACCCGCTACGTGCCGCCGCGCGGCCCCGGCCCCGTCTGAGGCGGGGACCGCGCGGCCGCGAGCGAAATCGTCCGGCCGCGATCCGATTCTGCTTGCGCGCCCACGGGAAGCTGGGTAAACGGGAAGACACTTCGACGCTGCGCTTTGGACATTCGACCGTGCCGGGAGCATGACGCTGCCCCGGGACGGCGGTCGGGTGGAATCCTGAACAACAGACACGGCTGCGCCATGGCGCGCGCCCGCTCCATCCTCATCTCCGGGGACCGCTTTGCGCGTCCAGTGCCGGGAGGACGGCGGCCGCTCCTTGCGCGCACCGGCACGGCGACGGCCCGGCCCTTCCTCGTCGGCCACGGCCGCAGGACGTCGCCGCAGGCCATTGGCCCGGGTTCCGGCATGCGCTGCGCGCGGGCCGGGCCCTGCTCCAGAAAGCACATCTGATCAGGAGGAGCAGCGATGCTGTTCAAAAAGATTCTCGTCGGCGTGGACGGTTCGGAGCACGCGCACAAGGCGGCCAAGTACGCCCGCGGCATGGCCCGGACCCAGGGCGCGGAACTCACGCTCATCCATTGCCCCGGCCACATCCCCATGCTCATCGGCGGCGAGGCCCGCGAGGAGCTGCAGCGCGACCTCGAAAAAGAGGCCCGCAAGCTCGTCGAGAAGTATCAG
>JALHJW010000075.1 GCA_022839785.1 Desulfovibrio sp.
TCTCCTCGGGGGAAACCGAACCGATCTCGAGCCCTACGGGGGTGATCACCCGGCCGATCTCCTCGGCCCGATACCCCATTTCCTTTAATTTCTTGCGAAACAGGCTTTTCTTGCGGCGGCTGCCGAGCAGGCCGATGTAGCCCGCATCGGTTCCCAGCGCCGACCGGACGGCATCGAGATCATGGTTGTGGCCCCGGGTGGCGATGACCATGAACGTCCCCGCGTCCACCGGGATGTTTTCGCAGGCCCTGGTGAAGTCTCCCAGCACCAGTTCATGGGCGTCCTGGTTGGGGCCGGGCTCGACGAACTCGGACCGGTCGTCCATGAGGGTAACCCGGAAGCCGCAGAACCGCGCGGTTTTTGCCAGGGCCCTGCCGACGTGGCCGGCACCGAGGATGACCAGGTGCGGTTCGGGGGTCACCGCTTCAATATACACCAGCATGCTGCCGCCGCAGACCAGTCCGCCCTCGCCCCCGGTGAGCGAAAACGGCAGGGTCTGCGGCCTGCCGTCCTCCATGACCATGGCCGCCGCCTGGATCACCTCCGCCTCGAGGCAGCCGCCCCCCAGGGTGCCCATGATCGTGCGGTCGTCGCGCACCAGCATCTTGGCGCCCTGCTTCTGCGGCGACGAGCCGCGGCACTCGACGATGGTCGCAATGGCCGACGTCCTGCCCAGGCGCTTCAGCCGCAGAGCCTCTTCATAAATATCCATGTCTATGCCGCTCCCGCCTTGACCGCAGCCTTCACCGCCGCCGCATTCATGGGCAGGGTCCTGATCCGGGCCCCGGTGACGGCAAAAACCGCGTTGCCGACGGCCGGGATAACCGGCGGCACGCCCGGCTCGCCGATGCCGCCAAGGGCCTCGCCGCTTTCCACGATATGCACGTCCACCTCGGGCGCCTCGCTCATGCGCAGAATTTCGTAGTCAAAAAAATTCGCCGACCTGACCCCGCCGGCCGCCACCTCGACCTTCTCCCTGAGGGCGGCGGAGAGCCCCATGATGATCCCGCCCATCATCTGGTCCCGGACAATGGCGGGGTTGACCA
>JALHJW010000076.1 GCA_022839785.1 Desulfovibrio sp.
CAATCATTGTCCAGGGCACCAGGGGCGATCATCTCTATTCCGTCGCCGCATTCGATTCGGGCCTGGGCCTGTTCGCCCGGCGGAGCCAGTTGGAGGGGATCGGCGCGCGGATCCCCCGCTCGTCTTCCCAAGCCTGGTCCGCGGCCGAATTTGAAGGCATTCTCCGCGCCCTTGCCCAGAGCGATGCCGACGGGGCGGTATTGGACATGAAACTGAACTACGGCGGCGAGTGGTTCACCTTCGGCTTTTCGCCGATCCTCCAGTCCGCCGGCGCTGATCTCATAGAGCGGCGGGCGTATCAGCGCAGTACCGGGGTCATCAACAGCCCGGAGGCGGTCGCCGCCCTGCAGCGGGTGCAGGACTGGATCCGGCAGGGCCTGGTCGATCCCAACCTGGACGACGCCGCCTTTGTGACCGGCCGGGTCGCGCTCTCCTGGGTCGGGCATTGGGAATATTCCCGCTACCGGGAAGCATTCCCCGACGACCTGGTCCTGGTCCCTCTGCCTGATTTCGGCAGGGGCAGCCGCACGGGACAGGGCTCCTGGAACTGGGGAATCACCCGGAACTGCCCCGACCCGCAGCAGGCCGCCGATTTCCTCCATTTCCTGCTGCGCCCCTCCGAAGTCCTTGCCATGAGCAATGCCAACGGCGCCGTCCCCGGCACCGAAAGCGCGGTCGCCCGGTCGCCCCTGTACGGCATTGACGGACCGCTGCGCCTGTTCGCCGAACAGCTCATGGGCGGCGTCTCCGTACCCAGGCCCCGGACACCGGCCTATCCCGTCATCACCACCGAGTTTCAGCAAGCCGTGCAACGCATCCGCAACAATGTTCCGGTCCGCGAGGCGCTGGACCGGGCGGCGGCAAATATCGATCAGGATATCCGTGACAACCATGGCTACCCCTTCAAATCGGACCAATAGTCCAGCCCTCGATGGACTGCGCCGCGAGCAGGATGCGCCCACGGCCTGGATCTTTGCGCTCCCCGCCCTGGCGGGCCTGATCTTTTTTGTTCTCGCTCCTTTTCTGCTGGCGCTGTTTCT
>JALHJW010000077.1 GCA_022839785.1 Desulfovibrio sp.
CGTCGGAGGCGGCCGGTTCGTCGTAGACGCGTTTCACGGCGATCCTCTGTTTCATCGCATTGACCTCCTGGATGCTCCCTGATTTGCCGCTCGGGGCGGCATCATGGGTTGTGCCGTCGAAAGACGGCATTGTTGCGCAGCAGGCCTCCCGCGTCGAGGGCCGCGATCGCGATCCCGAAGGCGCTCGGCGATGCGTTGACATGGACCCACGGCCCGTCCGCCGGGCCCTAGCGCGGCTTGAGCGCTTCCACCAGCCCGTCCATCCGATGCCCTTTCTGCAGGAGCCGCACGCCTGTAAACCCGGCCGCCTCGAGCCAGTCCCGGACCTCCTCGAAGGTGTACGTCGATCCGCCCTTGGTGTTGACGAGCATGTTGACGGCAAAGACCGCCCCGTCGCGGGGCTGCGTGCGATCGGGGTCCATGATGTGATCGCGGATTACGACGCGGCCCCCGGGGACGAGGGCCCGGAACACCTTGCGGAAAAGCTCACGGTTGTCCTGCGGGCTGCCCTGGTGGATGATGGCCGACAGCAGCGCCAGGTCGTGCCCGGCGGGCAGCTCGTCGCGGTAGAAGTTGCCCGCCGCGAGGCGGACGCGGCCGAGCAGTCCCGCGTCGGCCAGCCGCCTGCGGGCCATGGGGATGACCTCGGGCCGGTCGAAGAGCGTCGCCGTCATTCCCGGCGCCGCCCCGAGGAACGCGATGGTGTAGGTCCCCGAGGCGCCGCCCACGTCGAGCAGGCTCTCCGCGGCTTCCGGACCGATGGCCGCCACGATTTTTTCCGCCAGGGGAAGCCCTACGACGTGCATGGCGCCGATGAAGGCGGAAAGCTCGTCGAAACGGCCCCCCGCGTCGGAGGCGAGGGCCTCCTGCGGCCCTGTTGCCCTGACGGCGGGCGTGAGGCCGGACCAGCTCTCCCAGAGATGGGCCGCATGGAGGACCATGGGAATCACGGACCGGGGGCTCCCGCCGGACAGAAACGGGGCGGCCGCGGGGGGCGTGCGGTAGGCGCCGTCCTGCTTTTCCAACAGTCCCATCG
>JALHJW010000029.1 GCA_022839785.1 Desulfovibrio sp.
GGTGGAAAGGATCTGGCCCAGCTTGACGAAGGTGGGGCCCAATTCTTCCAGGGCAAGCCTCATCCGCTCCGCGGGCGAAAGCCGGGTCAGCTCCGGTTCGGGCTTGCGGAAGAGCCGGCGTCCCCGGGCAACGAACCGGGAAAGCCCCATGAGCGACAGGGCGTGCTCGAAGCCGTACTTGACCAGTACCCGCACGATCTGCCGGTAGCGGCGCAGGCTCCGGATGTTGCGGTTGAACTGGAAAACGCTCAGCATTCGGTGCTCGGGTCTCCGATGCCGGCTTTTGCCTCAAGGGCCTCAACCCGCTTGGCAAGCCGGTCGTACTCCTCGCGGGGGACGAGCCCAAGACGGTCAATGGCCCGTTTGACCTCCACGTCGGCCATCTCCTCGATGCGCTCCCTGACATCCTTGGCCATGGTCTGGATCTTCTCCAGGATCGCCTTCCCTTCGTCCTCACCCACCTTGTATTTTTCCTTCAGATCAACGAGACACTCCTCCACCTTTTTCTGGGACAGGGACACGACCCCCAGGCCGGTCAGAAATACCTTCTCGAACAGTTCGATCATGGGGTGCTCCTCCTTTCATGGACATCACACGGAACAAAAGTACCAGAAATCACGTAAAAAACAAGCGGCCCGCCACCCGCGCCTCACATCTCCAGGTCCAGGTCGGGCTGGAACAGCCGCCCGTCTCGGAGGTCGAAGGGGATGGTGATGAGCCTGCCGGTGCCGCAACGGACGAGAAATGCCTCCAGAAACCGCTGGTTCCCGCGCCGCTCCCCTGCCACGGTGGCCAGTACCACCGGCTCGGCCAGGGTCAGGGCATCAGCCTCGCGAAAAACAATGGGAGCCACCGCGGCGGGACTTCCGGCGGAACGGCCGAACGCGGGAGCACGGAGCGTCAAGAGCCGCCCCGCCCGCAGGATGGATGCCGGCCTGGCGGCAAAAGCGGGCACGAAGACGAACGGCGGCTTCTCCGCCCGGGCAGGGTCAGGCGTCATGATGGCGCCCGTCAGGGACAGGTAGTCGCGCAGGGTTGCCGCCTCGCCGCCGGCGTTCACGGCACGGAACGGGAAGACCCAGAACGGGAGCCGCGCCATGGTGCGCCGCGCCCCGGGCGGAGCATCCAGGTCGGCCCCGGCCGCGTGAACGACCTGGCGCAGGACCAGGGTTTCCCCCTCCAGTTCCCGGAACGTGCCGCACCCCTGGCAGGGGAAGATGACGTCCGCTCCCGTGGCTGAAAGGCCAGCGCCGCAATCGGGGCAGCGGAGCGGGATTACCCGCAGATCGTGCCGGTCAGCCAAGCTCCACCTCCCCTCTCTGTTCCACCAGGCCGAAGAACCAGATGGCCAGACGTTCGATCGACAACCCGCCGTTGGCGGCGTGCCAGGCCAGGAAAGCGCCGGCGGCCATAAACCCGACCAGCGGATGGAGCGTGAAGGCATAGATCAGGAGCGTGACCGTCGCCAGGGGGCGCAGCACCGTAATCCGCACGGCGGACGGAAGGCGCCCGGCGAGGACGCGGCCGTTGACCCCGTCCACGGTCACGTGATAGAGCCGCTCGCCGCGGGAAAACGTGAGGTTCCAGACCGGATACGAAATAAGGGCGAGGCGCTCCCCGCAGAGGGCGAGACGGCCGGCCGAGCGGAGCACTCCCTTTCCTCCGCCCCGGGACCGGGCCTGGGCCAGTGCTTCCCGCCGCACCTGCTCCGGCGTCGTGACCGGGTCAAAGACCGTGCCCCGGCGGGAGACCTCGGCGAAATCCATCCCCGCAAGCGGCAGGACCGCGCTTGCCACGGCGATGCCCCGCAGGCCGAAGCGTGACGTATCGCAGGCGGGAGAGCTGTAGTCCACGGCAATCATGACCGCCTCGGTGCCGCTTTCCGCGGGCCCGCGCACCTCCCGAACCGTGCGCATACCGTTCCCGTCGTACTCTTCCTGCCGAACCCGAGTCTCCCGCTCGGCCCAGAGCCAGCCGGCCGCATGGCCCCGCAGCCGCCAGAAGGGGAGGAAGCAGAGCTCGCTCCCTTCGAACCGGAGCAGTTCCACCACCTTCGGGTCGCCATCGGCAGCCGCCGCGGCCTTGCGGGCTGCAGCGCGGGCCTGGGCACTATCAATCCGCTCATCAATAACAAATCGGGGAATGCCCGCCTCGCCGGAAACCGCCAGAGAGGTTCCGCAGGAGGGACAGGGAGCATTGCGGTTTCCTTCGCTGAACGAAAAGGGGCTTGCACACTGGGGACAGGATATGGTGACCGTCTGCGGCGCGCCCATTCACTCCCTCCGCCGGAGCAATGCGGTGCAGGCCGGCCAGGCAACGGCCAGCACGGCAGCGAAGACGGCGGCCCTGAAAAGGTGGCTCTTCACGGCCGGGCCGGCGACAATCAGCACGAGGGCGAAACCGGACACCAGCGCCGCGTGGCGAAACGGCACCGGCACGGACCGGGCCGGCAGGGGCGTCAGGAGCGCAACTCGCCGGTCCACCGCCGAGACCAGTGCCCGGCAGTCGTGGCCGGCAAGACGGAAGGAAAGGAGATAGAGAGGGAGATAGACGAGGCTGAGGGAGGTGCCGCCACGGCCGGCCCCTTCCCCCAACGCTTCGTCGACCGGGATGTCCGGCAGGATGAAGTCGTTCTCCGACGGGACGAAGAGGAGGTCGCCGCCGGGCAGGACCGGGACCGGCCCCTGAAGCCAGGGATGGCGCAGGGCCGGCACGAGCCGCGTCCCCCCGTTTTCCGGCCGCGAGAGCCAGAAGGGCGCAACCAGATACTCGCAGCCGGTCCGCTCCACGGCCTGTCCGGAACCATCCCGCTCAAGGGAGGCGGCCAGGGCGCTCCACGCCACCCGATCGTCCCGCTCGTGGGCCAGGTGATATTCGGCAATGCCGATGCCCCGCTCCGCCATGAAGGATGAACCGCAGAAGGCACAGCCGTGGAAGCGGGTATCGGTGCGGGCCTCCGCCGGAGCGCCGCACTGGGGGCAGGCGACGGTCACCGCCTATGCTCCGGCCTGTCGTCCGCAGCCAGGACAGAAACGGGCCTCCGCCGGCAGCGGCTTGCCGCAGCCGGAGCAAAAGCCGGATTCGACCGGGGCGCCGCACTGATGGCAGAACTTTCCACCCGCCACCAACGGCGCCATGCAGCGGGAACAGTTGCCCGTGCCAACAGGAGTGGGCGCACCAGCACCCTGTGCCATGGCATTCGCCACCATGCCGGGGAGGATCATGCCGAGACCGGCGCCGACCCCGATTCCCATCCCCTGGGCGGCCTCGCCGCCCCCCTCGGCCGAGGCCGCCGCTTCCAGACTCCGGGCCGCCTTGAACTTCAGGTAGCGGTCCACATCGCCGGCCGCCTCCATGGAGGTGCGCTCGTCGATGGCCTTCTGGACCTCCGGCGGAGGAGTGATCGCATTCACGTAGAGTTCGGCCAGCTCCACGCCGAATCCGCCGAAGTCTCCGGCCAGACGCGCCTTGAGCGCCGCGGAGGTCTCATCGTAGCGGGCTGGCAGATCCAGAACCGAGTCGATGGTTTCGCCCAGATAGTCGTTGAGCCGCGCCACGATGATGTCGCGGAACAGCTCCTCCAGCTCGCTGCTGGTGTAAAGCCCCCGGGTTCCCACCAGAGCGTTCACCAGGAGCTGCGGGTCGACCACTCGCAGGGTGTAGGTGCCGAAGGCCCGCAGCCGCACCATGCCAAAGCGGCTGTCCTGGAACGCCACGGGTTCCTTGGTGCCCCAGCGCAGATCGGTGAAGGTCTGCATCCCCACGAAACAGACTTCACAGCGGAAGGGAGAGGTGCCCCCCCAGGGGAGCGACAGGAGCTTGGTCAGGATCGGCAGGTTGGCGCTGGTCAGGGTATGCCGGCCGGGGCCAAAGCAGTCGGCGACCGTGCCGTCCCTGAAAAAGACCGCCCGCTGACTCTCCCGCACCACCAGTTGGGCGCCGAACTTGATCTCGGCGGAACCCGCGGGCGGAATGCGGCGCACCATCTCCCGGCCGCTGTCGTCAAACCACTCGATTACCTCAAGAAATACCGTATTCATGCTGTTGATCGCCACGGGGCCCTCCGTTCGCGTGATGACACTCCCGACAACGACCGTTTTTCGATCGAAGCAAGTTGTAGCATTTATCGGTCTTCAGAGGCAAAACTTAAGGAATTTCAGCAGGAACGGCTTATTTTCTCAGCAGCCAGAGGATGAGGGAGAGCACCAGGGATATGAGAATGCTGGTGGCAAGGGGGAAATAAAAGGTGAAATTGTCCCGTTTCACGTAGATATCACCGGGCAGGCGGCCGATCCACGGAATTTTGCCGGCAACGGTGAGGAGCACGCCCACGGCCGCAATGACCAGCCCCATGACGATGAGCGACTTGCCGAAGCCCTGCATCATTTTTTCCCCTGCCGGGGATGGTAACGGTCCTTTTCGCTGTAGATGCAGCCGCAGTACTGCTGGCGGTAGAGCCCCATCTCCTTGGAGACGCGGATGCCGTCCTGCCAGCCCCGGCGATAGTCGTCGTAGGCAAAGGTGACGCCGTGGCGCGCTGCGGCCCGCTCGGCAGCGATCCTGATGTCGTCGTGCTTCTGGTAGCGGCTGTAGAGGAGCGATGAGGTGAACCCGTCGAAGCCGCCCGCCGCCGCTGCGGCCGCTGCCGCATCCAGGCGCGAGAAATAGCAGTACCAGCAGCGCTCCGCCGGATTGCCGGCCACGGCGGCCAGAAATTCCTCCAGGCGATACTCGTCCCGCACCTCCAGCGGCAACTCGATCCGGTCCGCATATTCCAGGACCGTGTCGAGCCGGCGGCGGTACTCCTGGTAGGGGTGTATGTTGTGGTTGAAAAAGAAACCGGTGACATCCGCCCCGCTGTCGCGGAGCCGGCTTACCGGATAGATGGCGCAGGGGGCACAGCAGATGTGAAGCAGTAGTTTCATGGGGCAACGACCTCCTGATCGGCATACCAGTTTAGTCGTTATGGAGCGTCAGCTCAACCACCTTTTTGGCAGATGCCTGCCGAAGAAGGCCGGTACGCCGTCACTGCCCGCGGCCTGCACCGCAACGAAAAGAGGGGAACGCACCCCGCGCTCCCC
>JALHJW010000017.1 GCA_022839785.1 Desulfovibrio sp.
GCGGCGCAGCAGGGGGCGCACCGAGGCCAGGGCCAGGCGTCCCTTGCCGGTGCGCATCTTTTCCAGGCCGCCGGGTCCGGCGGCCTTCTCCATGCGGTCTTCGAGCAGCGTCTCGCCGGTTTCGGGCCAGTCGCCCAGCACCCAGCAGAGGTAGGTCTTGTCGGTCTCGCGCGCGGCGAAGAGGTCCGAGAGGCGGCGGCGCGCGGCGAAGGTCTTGCCCGCGAGCAGGATGCCGGTGGTGTCGCGGTCCAGGCGGTGCACCGGCGCGGGCGAGAGGCCGGTCTCCGCGTACATGGCCAGCAGCCGGTCGGCGGCCGAGTCGGTGAGGCCGGTGCCGCCCTGGGTGGCCAGGCCGCGCGGCTTGAAGACGGCGAGCATGTCGCCGTCCTCGTGCAGGATGGCGAGCCGGGCGGCGGGACGGAGCGGGGCGCGGGCCTCGCCGGGCCTGGCGGCCTGGGCGGCCTGGGGCGGGATGCGCACCAGCTGTCCGGCCTCCAGGCGCTGGAAGGGCTTGGCGCGCTTGCCGTCCACGCGCACCTGGCCGGTCCTGATCCAGCGCTGCAGGGCGGCGCGCGGCACCTCCTTCCCGGCGCGGGCGGCCAGGAAGTCCAGGAGCTTCATTCCGGCCTCGGCCGGGGAGACCGGGGACGGGACCGCGCCGCCCATGGCCCCGCCTAGCTGGCGTACCCGGCCAGCCAGGTGACCATCTGGGGGAAGACCAGCATGGCCGCCAGGCAGGCGAGGAAGCCCAGCAGGAAGTAGTTGCCGCCCCGGAAGACCTCGGAGAGCGTGACGCCGGGGGCCATGGCCGAGACCACGTAGCTCGAAATGCCCACGGGCGGGGTGATGGCCCCCATGGTGGTGAGCACGCAGATGAACGAGCCGAACCAGACGGGATCGTAGCCGAGCTGCTGGGCCAGGGGGAAGAAGATGGGCAGGGTGATGAGCAGCAGGGCCAGCGCGTCCATGATCATGCCGCCCACGAGGTAGATCAGGCTGATGACCACCATCACCCCCCAGCCGGGCAGGTCCAGGCCCGCCACCCAGGCGGCCACGTCGAAGGGCAGGCGGGTGACGGAGAGGAAGCGGCCGAAGATGACCGCGCCCATGATGATGACCATGATCATGCACGAGACGCGGATGGAGTCCATGACCGCGACCCGCAGGCCCCGCAGGGAGAGCTTGCGCGTGGCCGCGTTCATGAGGATGGAGAGGCCCGCCCCGGCCGCGCCCGCCTCCGAGGGGGTGAAGACGCCCCAGGCCATGCCGCCCATGACCAGGGCGAAGAGCGAGAGCATCTCCACGGAGCCGCCGAGCGCGGCGAGGCGCTCGCGCCAGGTCACGCCATCGGAGGCCGGGCCCCAGTGCGGGTGGAGGCGGCAGAGCCGGACGATGATCAGCAGGAAGAGCGTGACCAGCAGCAGGCCGGGGAGGACGCCGGAGAGGAAGAGCTTGGCGATGGAGGTGCCGGTCTGCAGGCCGTAGATGATGAAGACCACCGAGGGCGGGATGACCACGCCCAGGGTGGAGCCCGCGGCCACCGCGCCGGTGGAGAGGACCGGGCTGTAGCCGTACTTCTTCATTTGGGGCAGGGCCACGGTGCTCATGGTCGCGGCCGTGGCCGAGTTGGAGCCGGAGATGGCCGCGAAGCCCGCGCAGGCCATGACCGTGGCCATGGCCATGCCGCCCCGGATGTGGCCGAGCCAGCAGTAGGCCGTGCGGAAGAGGCGCTCGTTGACCCCGGAGTAGAAGCAGATTTGGCCCATGAGCACGAACAGGGGGATGACCGTGAAGCCGTAGGAGGAGAAGTTCTCCCAGATCTCGCTGCCCACTAGGCCGAGGGCGGCGGGCACGGAGGTCACGTGCATGAGCCCGGCCAGACCCACGGCGGCCATGGCGAAGCCCACGGGCATGCGCAGGAGGAAGAGCACCGCGAGCAGGACGACGATGCCCAGGGCGCCTTCGAGCAGCATGTTCATGCGGGCTTCTCCCGCGCGGCCGGGCCGTCGGCGGGCTTCTCGCGCACCGCGGCGGGCGCGGCCGGGCGCTGCGGCCCCAGGGCCAGGAGCACGTCCGTGAGGAGTACCAGGGCCATGACCGCGCAGCCCGCGGAGACGGCCCAGACGAAGGGATAGTAGGGCAGGCGCAGGGTTTCGGAGAGTTCGCCGGTGGAGATCATGAAGCGGGCCAGCTCGAAGACCTCGTACCCGGCCACGGCGAAGAAGGCCGCGCCGACGAGCGCGCCCAGGGCGTCCAGCAGGCGGCGCGCGGTCTTGGGCAGGTACGGGTCCAGGATGGTCACGGCCACGTGGCCCTTGGCCAGTTGCGAGGATCCGAGGGCGAAGGCCGCGGCCACGGCCCCGAGGAAGCCCATGAGTTCGTAGGAGCCCGTGATGGGGCTGCCCAGGGCGCGGCCCGCGATGTTGCCGCAGGCCAGGGCGACCATGGCCAGCACCGCCAGCCCGGCCAGCGCGCCCAGGGCTCTGCTGGCCAGGGTGCGCACGGTGTGCAGGAATCCGATCACGTCATGCTCCGCTGAAATGCGCGCGGGGCCGCCGGACGGGATGCTCCGGCGGCCCCGCCTGCAGGGGCGGGGTGCGGCCCCTATTTTCCGTATTTGGCCTCGTTCCTGGCCTTCATGGCGGCGATGTCCGCGAGGATGGCGTCGCCGTCCAGGCCCGCGGCCTTGGCTTCCTTCTTCCAGGCCTCGATGAGCGGGGCGATGGCCGCGTTCATGGCCTTCACGTCCGCGTCGGAGAAGGCGAAGACCTCGATGCCGAACTTTTCCTTGGACCAGTCGAGCGCGGTCTTGACGTGGTTGTCCCAGTATTTGCCGGTCCATTCGGCCTGCTCCAGGGAGAGGTCGTCGATGGCCTTTTGCACGTCCGCGGGCAGCTTGGCCCAGGAGGCCTTGTTCATGATCACGGCGAAGGGGTAGACCGGCAGGTTGGCCACGGTCTGGTAGCGGCACATCTCCGCGAAGTTCATGTCCTTCAGGACCTCGAAGGAGGTCAGCAGGCCCTTGACCACGCCCTTCTGCACGGCCTCGGGCACGTCCGGCATGGGCATGGAGACCGGCACGCCGCCCAGGGCCGCGATGATCTCCGAGATGTTGCCCGCGCCGCGCACCTCGACGCCCTTGAGGTCCGCCAGGGTCTTGACCGGCGTCTTCATCATGAAGTTGGAGGGCGCGGAGGTGAACATGGCGATGACCTTCACGTCCTTGAACTCGGCCGGGTCGTATTTCTTGAACATCTCCCAGAGCGTGACCGAGGCCACGGTGGCCGAGGAGAAGCCGAGCGGCTGGCTCATGGCGAAGGAGAAGGGGAACGCGCCGGGCTGGTAGGACATGGAGATGCAGCCGATGTCCGCCTGGCCGGTCTGCACGCCGCGCAGCATGTTCTTGGCCGTGAGCAGGGTGCCGCCCGGGTAGGTCTGGACCTTGATTGCGCCGCCGGTGCGCTTCTCGATCTCCTTGGCCCACTGCTCCATCTGGATGCAGGGCACGGTGGACGCCGGGGGGAAGTTGGCGTAGCTCAGGGTCGTGGCGGCGGCCGCCGCGGAGGCGAGACCGGCCGCGCAGAGCACGGCGGCCAGGAAGACGGCGAGTTTGCGCATGTCGAATCCCTCCCTCGGAAAGCGGTTGTCCGGATGCCGACCTGAACAGTCGAGAGCACTTGCCTACATGATAGTCCGCAAAAACGCAAAGGCCGCCTCCTGCGGAGCAGCAACCGGAGCGCCCGCGTGAGCCGGCATCTGCGCTCCTTCCGCCTCGTCTGCGACCCGCATCGGGCCGGGGCCGTGGAGGACTGGCTGGCCGCCGAGGGTTTCGCCTGCGAGCCCGAGCCCTTCCACCCCCTCTGCCGCAGGCTCACGGCCGAGCCCAGGCCCCTGGGCGAGTCCCAGGCCGCGCGCTTCGGCTACCTCTACATCCAGGACCGCTCCTCCATGCTCCCGCCTCTGGCCCTGGCCCCGGTCGAGGGGGCCTCGGTCCTGGACATGTGCGCCGCGCCCGGCTCCAAGACCGGCTTTCTGGCCCAGCTCGCGGGGCCGCGCGGCTTCGTGCTCGGCAACGAGCCGACCCGCGACCGCCTGCCCACCCTGCGCCAGAACCTGCGCCGCCTGAACCTGGCCCAGGCCGCTACCTGCGCCCATCCGGGCGAGGAGCTGCCCCTGCCGGACGGGACCTGGGACTTCATCCAACTCGACCCGCCCTGCTCGGGCTGGGGCACCGAGGAGAAGAATCCGGGCGTGCGCGCCATCTGGACCCCGGAGAAGACCGGCCAGCTCGCGCGCCTGCAGCGCGCCCTGCTGCGGCGCGCCGCCCGCCTGCTCGCGCCCGGCGGCCGCCTGCTCTACTCCACCTGCACCACCAATCCGGACGAGAACGAGGCCCAGGCGCTCTGGACCGCGGAGCGCCTGGACCTCGCGCCCCTGCCCCTCGCGCCTTTCCCCGGCTTCGCCTTCGAGCCGCCGCGCCCGGGCGGGGAGGGCACGCTGCGCACGGACATGGCCGCCGGGAGCGGCCAGGGCTTCTTCCTCGCCCTCTTCGGCAAACCCGCGGACGCTGCCCCGCCGGACGACGCGGCGACGCGCCCCGCCCCGGCCGCGCTGCCCGGCCGCCGTCTGGACCCGCGCCGCCTGCGCTGTCCGGACGACCCGGCCCCGGCCTGGGAGAACCTGCCGCCCGGCGAGGTCTGGGACTTCGGCGGCCAGGCCTTCTTCCTGCCCGAAAAGGGCCTCTCGCTGCCTCCGGCCCTGCGCTGGCAGGGCTTCGCCCTGGGCAAGTGCAGCGGCGACCGGTTCCTCCCCGCGCCCCGCTGCCGCATCCTGCTGCCCGCGTGGCGCGGCGGCGAGGGGCTGAACCTGGAGGACCCGGCCGAACTTGCCGCCCTGCTGTCGGGCCGGAGCCTGGACGCCCCGCCCGGCTGCGGCCTGTATTTCCGGGGTCTGCCCCTGGGGCGGCTGCGCCGGACGGGCAGGCGCGCCGTCTGGGCGGACCGCTGAGCCGGAGCCGCGCCCCGTCTTCTGTTTCCGTCAGCCGCGTTGGCGCGGATCCTGCTATCCTTCCCGGCAGGACCTTTTTTCCGGGAGGACGGCGCGATGAAGCGCAGGATCGGCACGGCGCTCGTCGCCACGCAGAACGAAGGGCACGCGCGCACGGACAGGCTCATGCTGAAGCAGGCCGGGGCCGGGCAGGTGATGGCCTTCGAGCGCGGCGAAAAGCTGCTGGCGCACCTTGAGGAGGAGCCCGCGGGGCTGGTGCTCTGCGATCTGCGCCTGGCGGACATGGCGGGCGTGGAGCTGGTGGCCCGGCTGCGCGACGAGCACCGCTTCTCCCGCATTCCCGTGATCATGGCCGCCCCGGCCGCCTCGGAGGCGGACATCCTCTCCGCCATCGGCGCGGGCTGCCACGGCTACGTGGTGCGGCCCTACTCCATCGAGACCCTGGCGCGCCAGATCGGCCACGCCATGCTCAACGCGCGTGAACCCTCGGCCGCGGCCCTGATGCTGGCCAAGGCGCGGGCCATGCGCAGCGCCCTGCCCGCGGAGCCCGAGGAGATCGAGGAGGCGCAGGAGACCGTGGCCGCCGTGGCCGCCGCCGATCCTGCCGGAGAGGCCCTGGAGATGGGGCTGGGGCTGCTGGTGGCGGGCCGCTTCGACGCGGCCATCGCCGCGTTCCACCGCGCCATCCGCCTGGACGCCATGTACGGCGAGGCGCACGAGGGGCTGGCCCGCGCCTGGCTCGGCAAGGGCCGCCGGGACAAATATTTCGAGTGCATGCGCCGCGCCGCGCAGTGCTTTGCCGAGCAGGACCGCTTCATGTCCGTGCGCGCGCTGCTGGCCGAGGTGGTCAAGGAGGGCGGGCGCATGACCAACCCCTACTACGAACTCGGCAAGCGGCTGTGGGAGCGCGAGGAGCACCATGAGGCCCTGCTGGCCTGGCGGAAGGCCTTCAAGCTGACGCCGGGCGATGCGGCCGTGGCCCGCTGCCTAGCCCGGGCCTTCTGCATCATGGGCCGGGACGACCGCGCCGAAGCGGTGCTGGCCGCCGCGCGCGAGCACGTCCCCGGCATCGGCGAGATGCGCGATCTGGTCCGTTCGCTGCGCGCGGACGAACCCGAGGCGGCCCTGCCCGGCTGGCTGCGCTCCCTGGTGCAGCCCGTGCGCCGGGTCGTGGCCCGCTTCTCCGCGGCCTGACCGCGCCCTCTGTCCGTCTTCCTACGACGCCGCGAAAAGCGTCACGCTGCCCGCGCTCCCGCTTGCGGCCGACACGGCGCGCAGGGCGTGGTTGCAACTGTCCGCCACGAGCAGGGTGCGGCTGAGCCGCGCCACGCCGTGCGGCCCGAAGAAGCGCGGCCGCGGCCCGTCCACGTGGCCCCGTCCCTTGCCCGCGACGATCCTGGCCGCGCCCGTGGCCGGGTCGATGCGCCACAGCGCGTTGCCCGCCGGATCGGCCGCGCACGGCGCGCCGTCCTCCAGCACGGCCAGCCCGGCTCCGCCGGACAGCGCGGGGGAGGGCGCGAGCCGCCCCTCGGCCCCTGACGCCACGTCGCGCCAGACCAACTCCCCGTTGTCCCGCAGAACCCACAGCCGCGTCCCGGACGCGGCCAGGGCCACGGGACAGGAGGCGGCCAGCAGCGGCGCGGACGCCCCGTCGCGCAGGTCCACGCGCCGGACTTCGCCCGCCAGGGGCAGGGCCGCGTACAGGGCGTCGCCGCACAGGCAGACGTCCCAGACCGGGCCGAGCCCCGCGCAGAGCGTGCGCACCTCGTAGCGCCGCAGGTCGATGACCCGCACGGCGCTGTTCAGGGAGTCGGCCACGTACAGGCTCTCGCCGTCCGGGCTCGCCGCCAGGCCGCGTGGCCCGTCGAAACGCGCCCGGTCCAGGGGGCCGTCGGCCAGGCCGCGCCCGGCCCCGGCCACCCACTCCACCTGGGCCACGGGCTCCTCGTCCGCGAAATACGCCCCGATCACCCGGTCGGCCCCGGTGTCGGCAAGGAACACCCGCCGCCCCAGCGCCTCCACGCCCTCGGGAAAGTGCAGCACGTCGTCGTGGCGCAATTCCTCCTCGGGCGAGAGGACGAACGGTCCGGCCGCCGACGGCCCCCCGCCCGGCCAGCGCTCCGCCAGGGAGGCCATGGCCCCGATGTCGGCGGGCGCGCCGCGCCACGCCTCGGCCCCGTCCGGGCCGAAGAGGGTCAGGCCGGGCGTCCGGGGCCACGCGGTCCCGTCCGCCACCGGCCAGGGAATCGCGAAGCGCCGCAGCGACTTGCGCAGGGACTCGCGCTCCAGCGGTCCGGCCTTTCCGGGCAGGTGCGCCCCCAGGCAGACGAACCCCGGACCCAGCCGCGCCGCAAGGTCGGAAAGCGCCCGCCAGGCCGTCAGCCCGGCCGGATCGAAGGAGAACGCCAGCACCGCGACGGCCCGGCCGCGCAGCGCCGCGACGTCGAACTCCCTGCCGCCCGTGTTGTACCACGCCGCGCCCGCCAGCCCGGCCCGTAACGTCTCGTGCATCATCGACCTCGTGTGGGAGGAGAGAATCGGGGAGAGGGCAAGGGAAACTTTTCCAAAAGTTTCCCTTGCCCCTTCCCCCATGCCCTTCAAAACGTTTTATCGCGCTTCGCGGGGGAGGCGGGGCATCCGGTCCGGCCGTCCAGGCGCTTGCCCAGGGAGACCAGATCGTCGTCGCGAAAGCCCAGGCGGGCGTAGAAGGCCAGGGCCGCCTCGTTGCCGCGCCGCACCTGCAGGTTGATCTTGGGGCAGCCGCGCGCCCCGAGCGCCGCCTCGGCGTGGGCCATCATGGCCCGCCCCAGGCCCCTGCCCCGCAGATCGGGCCGCACCGCCAAGTAGTTGATCCAGCCCCGGTGCCCCTCGTAGCCCGCCATGCAGGTGGCGGCAAGCGCGCCGTCCGTCTCGCCCACGAAGAACAGCTCCGGCTGGAAGGCCAGCTTGAGCGCGATGTCGCGGCGCGGATCGTTCCAGGGCCGCACCAGCCCGCACGCCTCCCACAGGGCGATGGCGGCCTCCTCGTCAACGGGGGCGAACAGCCTCACGGTAAGCCGCGGTTCACGCATCCCAAAGCAGCCGCTCGGCCCGGCCCAGCAGGTAGGTCAAGATGTGCGCCGGAACCAAGAGCACGGTCACAGGCTGATCACCGAGGCGGACGACCTTGAAATCACGGTCCGCCTTGGTCACGCAAAAGGCGCGGCCGATTCCCTCTGCCGTGCAGTAGACCACCAACCCCGAACGGGCGTCCAGGTCGGGCCGTTCCTTGTATTTCACCTCGATGGGGATGGTGTAGGCGGGGCTGGTGACGACCATGTCCACTTCGCGCTCCGTGGCCGGATCGCGCCAGTAGGTGATGGCGGGGGTGTCCCGATAGTAATAGGCGAAGACGTGCCGCAGCACCGTCGTTTCCACGATGCAGCCCATTTCCGTGGTATTGCCGAGAATTTCTTCCCCGCGCAGGAGGATGGCGTTCCGCAGCGCCGCATCCACGAGATAATACTTGTTGCGCGCTTTGAGCACCCGTTTGCCGGACAAACCCGAAGGGGGAAGCCGGTAGACGAGATTGGCCTGCTCCAACAGCTCAAGATGATTGCCCACCGTGGTTGGCGAGACACCCAACGCGTCGGCGCAAGTCTTGTGCGGGATGATGCCTCCGGAGTTCCGGCAGAGGTAGATGAACAGCTTCTCCACATCCTGCACGTTGCGTACGCCGAAAAGCGCGGTAAGATCGCGTTTCAGCACGCGCTCCACGATGTCCTCCCGAAGCAGCCGCTGGCTGAGCATGATGTCGCTCTGCCTGGCTGTCTCCGGGAAGCCGCCGACCAGCAAATATCGCTGAAATGAGGGCAGAAGCGGAGCCAGCCTTCCGGCGATGTCCGCCAACTCGCCGGGAGCAAGGGAAAAAAGGTCCGAGGGCCTGAGGTTTCCCTGGAACTCGGGCGGCTCTTCCTGTCGCAACTGCACGAATTCATAGAAAGACAACGTCGGGATGGGCACCGTGATCCAGCGGCCGACGCCGCTTTCCGCGAGCCTGTCCCTGTGCGCCACGCTGGCCGAGCCCGTGGCCAGAATACGCAGGTTGGGGCGGTGATCGACAAGGAGCTTGATCTCCGTCTCCCAATCCTTGGAATACTGGACCTCGTCGAGTAGCAGCCAGCCTTTTGCGTCACCGGAATGAATGGCGGCGTGGTAGGCCTTGAGAACCTCCGCGAAGGGCAGAAGCTTGAGAATGGGGTGGTCGAGGCTCAGATAGAGAACGCTGCGCGGGTCGCTCCCCTGCGCCACCAGTTCCGCCGCCATCTGGTGCAGGATGGTGGTCTTCCCGACCCGACGCGGGCCGGAAAGAAGCACGGCGCGCCGCAACTCCTCGTCCAACAGGTAGCGTCTGCACGCATGAAAGGCGAGGCGCTTGAACGGAGGCGCGGCAAAATCCGCTCCGCGCCACCAGGGGTTGAACCCTTGCAGCACACCGAGGGTTTCATCCTGTTCCACGAGCGGCTTCATGAAAGAACTCACATTTCTCCAATAAGTCACTAGTCAACTAGTGTTTTTTTGGAAAAAAGACAACCTGGAAGCCTCCAGAACATGACCCGTGCAGGGCGCACAGATGGGGCAGGCGTTGCCTGCCCCATCGCGCGAATGCCTCCTGGCCTCAGCCCGCCGCGCCCTCGTCGCGCTCCCGGATCTCGGCGCGCTTGATCTTGCCCGAGATGGTCTTGGGCAGTTCGGGCGCGAACTCGACGATGCGCGGGTACTTGTAGGGCGCGGTGACCTTCTTGACGTGGTTCTGCAGCTCCGCGACCAGCTCCGGAGAGCCTGTGAAGCCCGCGGCCAGGACCACGGTAGCCTTCACGGCCTGGCCGCGCTCCAGGTCCGGCACGCCCGTGACCGCGGCTTCGACCACGGCCGGGTGGCTGACCAGCGCGGACTCGACCTCGAACGGCCCGATACGGTAGCCCGAGGACTTGATCAGGTCGTCGTTGCGGCCCAGGAACCAGAAGTAGCCGTCCTCGTCCACCCAGGCCTTGTCGCCCGTGTGGTAGAAGACGTCGTTCATGACCAGGGAGGTCTTGCCCGGCTCGTCGAGATAGCCGGTGAAGAGCCCCACGGGCTTGCCCGCCGAGATGCGGATGCAGATCTCGCCCTCCTCGCCGGGCGGGCAGGGGACGTCGTTCTCGTCCAGCAGCACCACGTCCCAGCCGGGCGCGGGCTTGCCGATGGAGCCGGGGCGCGGGGTCATGAAGGGAAGCGTGGCGATCTGCAGGGTGGTCTCGGTCTGGCCGTAGCCCTCATGGATCGGCAGCCCCGTGGCCTCCTTCCAGGCGTGGAAGACCGAGTCGTTGAGCAGTTCCCCGGCCGTGGTGCAGTGGCGCAGGGCGGAAAGGTCGTACGTCTTGAGGTCCTGGCGCACCAGGAAACGGTAGACCGTGGGCGGCGCGCAGAACGAGGTCACCTCGTGCGCGGCCAGCAGCTCCAGGAGCTTCTCCGGCTCGAACTTGCCGCGGAAGTCCCAGGTGAAGACCGCTGCCCCGGCCATCCACTGCCCGTAGAACTTGCCCCAGACCGCCTTGCCCCAGCCCGTGTCGGCCAGGGTCAGGTGCAGGTCCGTGTCGCGCAGGTTGTGCCAGTACACGCCGGTGACGAAGTGGCCCAGGGGGTAGGCGTGGGTGTGCTCCACCATCTTGGGCATGCCCGTGGTGCCGGAGGTGAAGAAGATCAGCAGCGGGTCCCGGCCGCCCGGGCGCGGCGCGGGAGCGACGAAGGCGGGGGCGCTTGCGAGCAGTTCCGTCCAGGCGCGCCAGCCGGGCGCGGGCGCGCCGTCGACCTGCACGAGGCAGGCGAGGGACGGGCACTGGGCGCGCACGGCCTCGATGCGCGGCGCGACTCCGGCGTCCACGATGACGCCGCGGATCTTGGCGTAGTTCACGCGGAAGGCGATGTCCTTCTCCGTGAGCAGGGCCGGGGAGGGCACGGCCACCGCGCCCAGGCGGTGCAGGGCGAGCATGGCCACCCACCACTCCACGCGGCGGTAGAGGATGAGCATCACCCGGTCGCCCCTGCCCAGGCCCGTGGCGGCCAGGGCCGCGGCCAGCCGCGCGGACTCCCCGGCGAAGAAGGCGAAGTCGTACTCGCGGCGCGTTCCGGCGTCGTCCACGTGGACCATGGCGATCTTCTCGGGCTCGATGCGCGCCATCTCGTCCAGGAAGTCGTAGGCGAAGTTGTAGTTCTCCGGGACGTCCAGGCGGAAATCCCGGCGGAATTCCTCGATGGTGGCGGGTTTGAGGCGTTCGATCACGGCGGGCTCCCTGCGGGTGCTAGATGATGACGTCCACGAATTTTGCGGGCTTTCCGTCCAGGCCGCGCAGGGCGTGGCGGGTCCGGGAGTCGAAGTAGAGGCAGTCGCCCGGCGAGAGGACCACCGGGTGCTCGCCCAGGGTGATCTCCAGGCGGCCCTCCACCACGTAGATGAATTCCTGGTCGGTGTGGGCGTTGAAGTCGAGCTCGTCCGGCTGCTTGGCCGGAACCGTGACCAGGAAGGGCTCCATCTTCCGGCCCGCGAAGCGGTAGGCCAGCGACTTGTAGTCGTAGGTCTTGCGGCGGTCCACGGCCAGCCCCTCGCCGTGGCGCACCACTGAGTAGGAGCGCAGGTGCGCCTGGCCGCCGGAGATGAGTTCCGTGGTGTCCACCCCGCCCGCCTGGGCGGCCTTGAAGATGTAGCTCACCGGAATCTCGTGCGCGCCCGACTCGAACTGCGCGACCTCGGCCGCGGTCATGCCCGTGGCCGAGGCCATCTCCTCGACGCTCATGCCCACGGCCTCGCGCAGGGCGCGCAGGCGGGGGGCGATCTCGACATAGGCCTTTTCCATGGGGGACTCCTACATCATGGCCTCGGGGAACAGCTCGGCCGAGAGTTCCCTGAGCTTGTACTTTTGGATCTTGCCGCTGGCCGTCATGGGATAGCCGTCCACGAAGGCGACGTATTTCGGGATCTTGTGCCAGGCGATCTTGCCGCGGCAGGCGTCGCGCACGTCCTCGGGCGCGAGGTTCGCGCCGGGCTTCTGGATGATGAAGGCCGCCACCTCCTCGCCGTACTTGCGCGAGGGCACGCCCACCACCTGCACGTCGGCCACGCCGTCGAGCGTGTACAGGAACTCCTCCACCTCGCGCGGGTAGATGTTCTCGCCGCCCCGGATGATCATGTCCTTGAGCCGTCCGGTGATGGCCAGGTAGCCGTCCCCGTCCATGACACCGAGATCGCCCGAACGCAGGAAGCCGTCGGGGCGGACGGCGTCCGCCGTGGCCTCGGGCTTGTTGTAGTAGCCCTTCATGACGTTGTAGCCGCGGCAGCAGACCTCGCCGGGCGTGCCGCGCGGGCACTCCTCGCCGGTCTCGGGGTCCACGACCATGACCTCAACCGCGGGCATGGCGCGGCCCACCGTGGCGGTGCGGCGGCGGATGTCGTCGTCGGTGCGCGTCTGGGTCATGACCGGCGAGGACTCGGTGAGGCCGTAGCAGATGGTGATCTCGCGCATGTTCATGAGCTGCATCACCTTTTCCATGATCGGCACCGGGCACGGCGAACCGGCCATGATGCCGGTGCGCAGGGAGGAGTAGTCGAAGCGGTTGAAGAGCTTGTGGTCCAGGATGGCGATGAACATGGTGGGCACGCCGTAGAGCGCGGTGCACTTCTCCTGGTCGATGGCGGCCATGGCGTCCAGGGGCTTGAAGGTCTCCAGGATGACCATGGTCGCGCCGTGGTTGACGCAGGCGGACACGCCCAGCACGCAGCCGAAGCAGTGGAAGAGCGGCACCGGGATGCAGACCCGGTCGTCGGAGGAGAAGAGCTGGTTCTCGCCGATCCAGTAGCCGTTGTTGCCGATGCCCACGTGGGTCAGCATGACGCCCTTGGGGAAGCCCGTGGTGCCCGAGGTGTACTGCATGTTGACCACGTCGTGCGGGTCCAGCTCGGCCTGCCGGGCGGCGTACTCCTCGTCCGTGACCATGGCCGCCAGGGAGAGGACCTCGGGCACGGAGTACATGCCGCGGTGCTTCTCCTGGCCGAGGAAGAAGACCCGGCGCAGGTGCGGGAAGGCCGCGGACCTGAGTTCGCCGCGCTGGCAGGTGCGCAGCTCCGGGGCCAGCTCGCCCACCACCTGCACGTAGTCCGTGTCGCGGAAGCCGTCGATGACGAAGAGGTTCTCGCACTCGCTCTGCTGCAGGAGGTAGCGCAGCTCCTCGGACTTGTAGCTGGTGTTCACCGTGAGCAGGACCGCGCCGATCTTGGCCGTGGCGAACTGCAGGGTGACCCAGTAGGGCACGTTGGTGGCCCAGACCGCGACCTTCTCCCCGCGCTTGATGCCGATGGCCATCAGGCCCTTGGCCATGCGGTCCACCACGGCGGCGAACTGCCGCCAGGTGAGGCGGAAATCGCGGTCCACGTAGATCAGCGCCTCGCGGTCCGGGTGCCTGGCCACGGTCTCGTCGAGTATCCGCCCCAGGGTGATCTCGCGCACCGGGGGCCGCGCGGCGTCCCTGCCCATGCTGCCGCCGGGGGCGGCGTCGTATGCGCCCATGCCCCTACTCCGGGAAGTAGAGCACGGCGTAGATGGACGCCGGCTTGCCGTCCGCCGCGCCGATGTAGTGGGGCACGATGGAGTTGAAGTAGAGGGAGTCGCCCTGGCGCAGGATGTGGCGCTCCCTGCCGTGCTGCAGGACCACGTCGCCCGAGACCACGACGATGAACTCCTCGCCCTGGTGGGAGGAGAGTTCGTGCTCGCCCTCCTCGGGATTGAGCTCGATGAAGAAGGGCTCCATGTGGCGGTCGGACTTGCCGCGGCCCAGGGAGTAGAACTTCAGGGCCTCGCGCTTGTTGCCGCCGGTGTGCGTGACCAGCTCGGCCTCGCGCTCGTTTCCGCGCACGATGAGCGGATCGGCCGACTCCATGCCGTCCAGGAAGGTGCCCAGGCGCACGCCCAGGGCGCGGGCCAGCTTGAGCAGGGGGGTGAGGGAGGGGTAGATGTCCCGCTCCTCCATGGACGTGACGAATCCGGGGGACAACCCGGCCTTCTCGGCCAACTCCTCGCGGGACATTCCGGCCTTCTCGCGGAAAAGCCGCACCCGCAGACCCAGCTTGGACTGCTCCATAACGCGCATCACTCCTTCATTCGTTTCCGGCAGAAGTTTCTTGTCTGGCAAACTGCTGCCTCGTACACCAAACCCGCCCGGATTCCAACCGCCGCACGGCTCCTTCCGGCGCGCGCGGCAGCGGTTCCGCGCGTTTCCACGCACGGCCGGGAAGCGTCCGCGGTTTTTCCGGTTTCTTGACAATTCCCCACGCCGTCCTGGCGCTTCTCCATCCGCCCGCCCGTCCCGATGGGGGGAAAAAACTGCCCCGTCCTGTTTTGTGCCTGTTTTGCAACATGCTGAAATCATTGAATCGAAAGAAATGGAACGGGAATTGATTCCTTCCGCCGCAAAGGAGTCCGACCATGCAGATTCTTCCCACGAGCACCAAGACCGCGACCGGCGACCCGTTCTTCGGCATGGGCGCGGTCGAGGCCCAGCAGACGGCGTCCTCCTTTGCCGCGCTTCTTTCCGGTCAGGGCCATGACGCCCAGGCCGCCTTCAATACCGTGCGCCGGCAGGCCGCGGAGACCGCGGACGCGGGCGGCCAGGCCGCCGCGGGCGCGGCGCGGGGCGCGGCCGAGGTCGCGGCCTCCGCCACCCGGCGCGCCGCCTCCGGCGCGACGCAGAACGAGGCCTTCCGCCGCGTGGAGCAGGCCGACACCGACATCAAGCAGACCAAGATGACCTCCATGGACTTCGCCCGCGTCAAGGAGAGCCTCTCCAAGTACGGGCTGTCCAAGAAGGACATCGAGGAGCTTGAGGACCGCGTGAACAGCAAGGGCGGCCTGACCTGGGGCGCGTTCATCTCCTCGCTGATGCAGAAGACCACGGAGCTGGCCCAGGCCAAGCCGGTCAACCAGCTCAGCGTGGTGCAGAAGCAGGAACTGGACATGTTCTTCCAGAAGATCGGCTACACGGCGCAGGAGTCCGCCGGGCTGCTCAAGGATCTGGAGAACGGCAAGTTCACCGACGTCCTGGCCGTGCTCCAGAAGAAGCTCGATTCCATTCCCAAGGACAAGCTGCTCGAACTCTCGCCCAAGGGCGTGCATGCCCTGGCCGAGGCCATGAATCTTTCCGACCAGACGAAGCAGCAGATCGCCCAGCTCATTTCCGGCGGCGAACGCGAGGTCTTCCTGCCGACCGAACTCAAGAACGCCCTGGCGCTCATCCAGAAGGAGGACGCCCAGCGCATGCAGGACAAGGCGCAGGCGGTCAAGGATCTGCAGAAGGACCTCGCCTCGGTCCTGCGCGAGGCCAAGGACCGGGCGCTGGGCAACGACGGCGGTCAGGAGCGCGCCAAGATCATCGAGACCGGCAAGGACGAGACCATGGTCGACCGTTTCCTGGGCAAGGACGCCAAGGCCGCCGCCGACAAGGGCCAGGCCAGGGACCCCCTGCAGGCCGCGGCCGAGCACGGGAACCGCGACAAGGGCGAGGCCAGGGACGGCGACAAGGGCCAGGACAAGGGCAAGGCCGTGCGCGACGACATGGCCGCCAGGAGCGGCAAGGAAACCAAGGCCGACAAGGACGATCCCCTCGGCTGGAAGACCTTCTGGGAGCGCGTCGAGGACAAGGGCGACGCCCGCCAGGTCCCGGGCCAGACCGCCGGACAGGCCCGCGCCAAGGCCCCGGAGCAGCCCCTGCCCGAAACGCGGCAGGAGCGCTACTCCGACCAGCAGCGCATCCTGGACCAGATCCAGGGCGGCATCTCCAAGAACCTTCCGAACGGCGTGAGCCGCCTCACCCTGCAGCTCGAACCCGAGAACCTGGGCACGGTCAACCTGACCATTCAGGTGCAGGGCAAGGAAGTGCGCGCGCTCATCCGCACCGAGAACCAGGACGTCACCCAGGCCCTGCAGGACCAGCTGGCCCAGGTGCGCCAGAGCCTGGAGCAGCAGGGGCTGAAGGTCTCGGAGCTGGAGGTGCGGACCGGGCTGTCCGACGCCTCGCTCTCGGGCCGCAACTGGATGAGCGCCGAGCAGCACAACCAGGAGCAGGAGCGCCAGGCCATGGCCGACCTGCGGGAGCGCATGCGCAACCTGCGCTCCGGCGACGCCGAGGCCGTGCGCGAGACCATGGCGGACATCCGCCGGGCCTACGGCGACAACGGCCTGCACCTCATCGCCTAAATATTTTCAGGAACGCACGGGAGAACGAGCATGTACGGCGGAGTGGGCATCGGACGGGCCGAGACCGAGTTCAATCAGGACGGGACCGGCAAGATCAAGAAGGAACTGGACAAGGACGCCTTCCTGACCCTGCTGGCCGCTCAGCTCGGCCACCAGGACCCCCTCAACCCCATGGAGGACAAGGAGTTCACGGCCCAGCTCGCGCAGTTCTCGCAGCTCGAACAGTTGACCAACATCAACGACGGCATCACCAAGATGATCGCGGGGAATTCGCGGCAGGAAGTGCTGTCCGCGGTCAGCTTCATCGGCAAGGACATCCGCGCCGAGGGCAACGTCCTCTCCAAGAGCGGCGACAAGGTCAGCAGTGCCTACTACACGCTGGAGTCGCCCATCTCGGCCATCTACGTGAACATCTACGACGCCTGGGGCAACGTCATCCGCACGGCGCAGGGCGGCCCCATGCAGTCCGGCTCCTACGAGTTCTCCTGGGACGGCACGGACTGGCTGGGCAAGGTGGCGGCGGACGGCGTGTACGGCATCTCCATCGCGGCCGAGGGCGTGGACGGCCAGCCCGTGCTGGTCAAGACCCAGGTCAGCGGCACGGTGGCGGGGGTGATCACCGAGGACGGCCAGCACTACCTGCGCCTCAAGGACGGCCGCACGGTCAATTTCATGGACATCAAGGAAGTGGTCAATCCGACCGCCAGCAACACGCAGCCAACGCCGACCACGGACGAATCCGACGAGAGTTAGCCGGAAACGGCCGGGCGGCGCAACGAAACATTTCAGCAGACGAGTTCAAGGAGGGTCACCATGGGTCTTTCGTCAGCTCTCTTCTCGGGCATCACCGGCCTGAGCGTGCACGGCGAGCAGATGTCCGTGCTCGGCAACAACATCGCCAACGTGAACACGGTGGGCTTCAAGGCGTCGCGCATGCACTTCGAGGACGCCATCAGCCAGAACGTGGCCACTGCCCAGGGGGTGGGCCAGGTGGGCCGCGGCGTGAAGATCGGCACCATCCTCTCCGACTTCAGCCAGGGCTCCTTCGAGACCACCAACGAGTCCACGGACCTGGCCATCGGCGGCAGCGGCTTCTTCCTGGTCAAGGTCAAGAACGAGGAGCAGACCTACTACAGCCGCGCGGGCAACTTCCGCTTCGACAAGGACGGCTACCTCGTGGACCCGCACGGCTACGTGCTGCAGGGCTGGGAAGTGGACGACACGCGGCTCACCGCGGCCACCTCGACCACGACCACCACGACCTCGGCGCGCACCCGCATCCGCGGCGTGCCCACGGACATCCGGCTGGAGAACTTCCAGTCGCCGCCGCGCGAGACCAGCTCCATGACCTTCATCACCAACCTGGACTCGGGCGAGGTCAGCCGCTCCAACGACGCCAACAACCCGTTCTTCGCCCTGTTCGGCCGCTGGGACGCCACCCAGGCCGAGCCCATCGGGCAGACCCAGTACGCCTACCAGACCACCCTGAAGGTGTACGACGAGAACGGCTCCTCGCACAACATCTCGGTCTACTTCGATCCGGTCACCACCAGCAACTCCGGCGGCCGCAAGGTCTGGGAGTTCATCGTGACCTGCAATCCCGCCGAGGACGGCCGCTTCTTCTCCGACGGCGCGGGCAACGTCACCGAACTGCGCAACACCTCGGCGGCGGGGCTGCTGGGCACCGGCACCCTGACCTTCAATGCCGCGGGCGAATTGGAGAACATGAACCTCTTCCAGCTGCAGTCCGGGGCCATGCCGCATCCGGGCGCGCTCAAGAACCTCTCCAACTGGCGTCTGCCGAGCAACTTCTCGCAGAACGGCTACCCCATGGTCGTGGCCAACTTCCTCTCGCGCGAAGGGGCGAGCTTCACGGACTCGGCGGACGCGACCAGCGCCAGCGTGCTCGTCGAACTCAACTTCGGCCTGCGCAACCTGAGCACCACCTGGGCGGGGGCGGCCTACTCCAACGCCGCGTCCCTCGCCGGCCTGCCGGCCAACGGCGCCACCATCCTCGGCCTGCCGCGCTTCAGCGACGCGGAGCGCGAGGCCCTGGCCACCACCTCGTTCTCGGCCGGCTCCACGACCATCTTCCAGTCCCAGGACGGCTACACCGCGGGCTTTCTGCAGAACATCTCCGTGGACCGCGACGGCGTGCTCACGGGCAGATACTCCAACGGCCAGGTGCTGGCGCTGTACGTGATCACCCTGGCCAACTTCAACAACAACTGGGGCCTGAACCGGGAAGGCGGCAACCTCTTCTCCGAGACCCGCGAGTCCGGCCCGGCCGTCACCAACCGGCCCAACACCGCGGGTCTGGGCAGCGTGGCCTCCAACTCGCTCGAACAGTCCAACGTGGACATGGCCACCGAGTTCGTGAAGATGATCACCACGCAGCGCGGCTTCCAGGCCAACTCCAAGGTGATCACCACCACCGACTCCATGCTCGGCGAACTCATCCAGCTCAAGCGCTAGGCCCGCGCCGGGAATCCGGCTCGCCCGCCGCCGCGGGCCGCCGCCCGACCCGCGGCGGCCCGCGCACACGACCCTCCGGAGCGCACGGTCCCAACCGTGCGCTCCTTCCTGTCGCCGGAAAACAAAAAGACCGCCTTCCCCCGGGGAGGCGGTCTTTCACAGCGGCTGCGGCGGCGCGGGGGATCAGTACATCTTGTCCAGAAAGCCCCTGGCCATCTCCTGCACCGACCTGGCGAGCTTCAGCAGGTCGTCGGGCGGGAGCTTGCGGAGCACCTTGCCCGTGTCGGGCTCGATGATCTCCACCTGGAGCCTGTCCGTGGATTCGTCCACGCGGTACTTGAGCGTGAGCCCCAGGGACTCCAAGGCCTCGTCGAGCTTTTGCCCGGCTTCGGTCAGGATCTTCCTGTCCTGCGCGGGGTCGTGGGCGTTCTTGCCCGCCCAGGCGTCCTCGTCCGCTCCCGCGTCCTGCGGCGGTTGCGGCGCGTTCGCGACGCGCGTTGCCCGGGCCTGGCCGGTCCAACCGTTCTGCACGGCAGCCGCGGGGCTGAAGGCGACTTCGGCGACGTTCATGGCTCCCTCCCTGGACACGGGGGCGGCGTCCGTTCCGCCCGACAGAATCTTGCCTGTTCCGTCCTTCCTATCGGCCGTCCATACCCCCCGACTTTAGGCTTCGGGCGGGGCGCGCCGCATTTTTCAGTCAAGATCGCCGCAGGGCGCGGCGGTCAAGCCGCCGACGGGAAAGCCCGGGCGCGGGGGGCGGGACGGGGAAAAAACTGCCCATCCTGCAGTGTTTTTTCTATAACCGTTTATTTTAAATTGAAAAAATACTTTTGGCACCGCGTCTGCATATGGAGAGCAAACCCCAAGGAACGGCAGGTTTGTAGACAAGGAGGTTTTCGACAATGTCACTGGTTATCAATCACAACATGATGGCCATGAACGCCAGCAGAAACCTGAGCACGGCGTACGGCTCCCTCGGCACGTCGGTCAGGCGTCTGTCCTCGGGCCTGCGCATCGGCACGGCGGCCGACGACGCGGCGGGCCTGGCGATCCGCGAACTCATGCGCGCGGACATCGCCTCCATGAACCAGGGCGTGCGCAACGCCATGGACGCCATCTCGATGATCCAGACCGCGGACGGCGCGCTGCAGGTCATCGACGAGAAGCTCATCCGCATGAAGGAGCTTGCCGAACAGGCGGCCACCGGCACCTACAACTCCGACCAGCGCCTGATGATCGACTCCGAATACCAGGCCATGGCGTCGGAAATCCAGCGCATCGCCAGCGCCACGGATTTCAACGGCATCTACCTGCTCAACGGCCAGCTCTCGGGCGACGACCACAACGGATCGGGACTGGTCTCCACGGGCAGGGTCAAGATCCACTTCGGCACGGGCAACGAGTCGTCCGAGGACTACTACTACATCCAGATCGGCTGCGCCACGGCGTCCGCCCTGGGCGTGGGCCTCATGGCCTCCGCCGGCCGCGCCGGCCGCTCCGTGTCCACGCAGGAGCTGGCCCAGAACGCCCTGGACGCCATCCAGCAGGCCATCATCTCCAAGGATAAGATCCGCGCCCACCTGGGCTCCATGCAGAACCGCCTGGAGAACACCATCACCAACCTGCAGATCCAGGCCGAGAACCTGCAGGCGTCCGAATCCCGCATCTCGGACGTGGACGTGGCCGCGGAGATGACCGAGTTCGTGCGCCAGCAGATCCTGTCGCAGTCCGCGGTGGCCATGCTCGCCCAGGCCAACAGCCTGCCGCGGATGGCCATGCAGCTCATCGGCGGCGGCTAAGGAACAGACGTTTCAGGGATTTTCCGGGAGGCCCCGCGCGGGCCTCCCGCGTCGTCAGGCAACGAGAGGCAGGATTCCATCCCCGGGGAACTCGCCCATCACGCAGGGCCGGCTTCGCGCAGCGGAGCCGGCCCGTTCGCGTCTCCAGGGTCGCCCAGTTCCGCCAGGGCCCGCTCGGCGGCGAGCTGCTCGGCCTTCTTCTTGCTCGCCCCCTCGGCCCGGAACTCGCGCCCGTCCGGAAGGCGCAGCACGATTTCGTAGATCTTGGCGTGGTCCGGCCCCCGCGTCCCGCCCGGGGCGTACTCCGGCCTGGCCTTGAAGCGCTGCTGGGTGATCTCCTGCAGCCGGGTCTTGTAGTCCTTGGCCTTGGGCAGGTCCGGGCAGGCGGGCCAGCGCCCGGCGAAGAGGCGGCGCACCGCGGCCACGGCGGCGGGAAAGCCGCCGTCCACGTAGACGGCCCCGATGACCGCCTCCAGGGCGTCGGCCAGCAGGGCGTCGCGCAGCCGCCCGCCCTGGGCCTCCTCGCCCCGGCCGAGCAGCAGGAAGCCGGGCAGGGAAATCTCCCGCGCCACCTCGGCCAGGCTGGCCTCCTTGACCAGCTTGGCGCGCAGCCGCGTCAGCTCGCCCTCGCGCTCGGCGGGAAAACGGGCGTACAGCTCGTCCGAAACCACCAGTTCGAGCACCGCGTCGCCGAGGAATTCGAGGCGTTCGTTGCTGCCCGGCAGCGCCCCGTTCTCGTTGACGTGGGAGGAGTGGGTCAGCGCCAACTGCAACAGGTCGCGCCGCGCGAACGCATGACCCACGGCCTGCTCAAGTTCCGCTGCGGCCCGCGTCCGCCCCGTGGGTGTCGTTTCATTCCGCATAGCTGTTCCTCGTAAAAAACGCGCGCAATATTCGCCGATTTCAAGCGGCATGGCAACAGCGGGGCGGCAGTTGAAGCGGGGCACGAACAGAGTTGCCGGATGCGCGGCGCATGCCCCGGACGCGACGCCGCATTGTCCAGGCCGCCGGAATGCAGGAGGGGCCGCCCCGTGGGACAGCCCCCTGCCTCGCGCCGCATGGCGGCGTCATTTGCCCAGGGCGGCCAGGAGCGTGTCGCCGATGACGCTCCTGCGCCAGCCCCCCAGCTCCTCCGGCAAGGGCGGATCGACGCCGCGCAGCACGTTCTCGGCCAGTTCGGTGATGCTGCGCTTGCGCGCCACCAGCTCGGGGGGCAGGCCCAGCTCCTCCGCCACCCCGGCCACCACGGGCCGGAGCCTGTCCACCATGCGCCCGACCTTGCGCGGGTTGGGCGGCTTGGGGATGGCCGGGGGCAACTGCTCCTCGGGCAGGCGCAGGGCGTCGCGCACGATGCGCGTCAGGGTCTTGCCGTGGCGGCGCACGAAGGAGGGCTTGACCTCCTCCATGGCCGAGAGGTCGCGCATGGCCACGGGCTTGTGCTTGACCACGGAGCGCAGGGTCTTGTCCTGCATGATGAAGGTGCGCGGCAGGTCGCGGGTCATGGCCTTGCGCTCGCGCCAGGCGAAGAGGTCGCGCAGCAGCCCCAGTTCGCGGCGGTCGTACTGCCACAGGCCGCCGAAGCGCAGGTAGTACTCCTCGGGCTGCTCGTCGCGCCCGGCCTCGCGCCGCATGCGCTCGAACTCCTCCTCGGCCCAGGTCAGGCGGCCGAGCTTGCGCAGGCGTCCGGCCAGCTCCCGCTGCATGGGCAGCAGGCAGGCCACGTCCATGGCCGCGTAGCGGATCTGGTTCTCGGACAGGGGACGGGCCAGCCAGTCCGAGCGCGTCTCGGACTTCTCCATCTCCGCGCCGAAGAGGTCGCGCGCCAGTTGCTGGTAGCCGGACTGGAAGCCGTAGCCCAGGAAGGAGGCCGCGATCTGGGTGTCGAAGATGGGGCCGGGCGGGTCGCCGGTGAGGAAGGAGAGCACCTCCAGGTCCTCGGAGCAGGAGTGCATGACCTTGAGCACCGAGCGGTCCGTGAGCACGCGGGCGAAGGGCGAGAGGTCCGAGAGGGCCAGGGGGTCGATGAGCCAGGTGTGGCGCTTGTCCGAGACCTGGATCAGGCCGAGCATGGGAAAGTAGGTGCGGACCCGGACGAATTCCGTGTCGATGCCGATGGCCCCGGCCTTGCGCAGGTGGGCGCAGACCTTGACCAGATCCTCGTCCCTGGCCACGAAGCGGGGTCTGACCTCGTCCTCGGAGACGACGGGAGGCGGCGTGACCATGGGGCACAGCCGCAATACGGCGCGGCCGAGGCGTCGGCAGATGTCGCGTGCGTTCACGGGGCAGTCTCTAGCCTACTTTGCGGCCGGACGCCAGAGCGTAACTTGACCGCAGCCCCTTCGGGCGACTATTTTCGCCGTAACTCGGATATCGCCGCCCAAGGAGAACGCCATGCGCACCCGCCGCCCGCCCGCCGTCCTGGAGCTTCTCGTCCTTGTCGCCCTGGTCCTGCTCCGGCCGTCCCCGGCCCCGGCCGCCGACGCCGGGCGCTCCTGGGACTTCGGCGCGGGCGCGGGGCCGGAGTGGTCGTCCCGGCCGACGCTCGCCATCGGCGGCGTCGCCGCGCTCGGCCCCTTCAACCGGCGCAACGCCCAGACGCCGGACGGCACGACCCTGAGCCTGACGGACATCGCGCCGGGAAACTACACCCTGTCCTTCGACCTCTATCTCATCGGGAGCTGGGACAGCGCGGGCAGCGACAAGGCGGACGTCTTCGAGGTCGGCGACGGGACCGGCCGCGTGCTGCTGCGCATGACCGAGTTCCCCTGCCGCATCGAGGGCGCGGACGAGGGCAGGCCCGTGGGCCACGCGGGTCTGGTGCGCACGCCGCTCTCGGAGCGGGAGCTGGGCTACTGGATCGTGCCGGTGCGCATCGCCCTGGGGCCGGAGTCCTTCGCGGGCGGCAGGCTCTCCCTGACCTTTCGCGGCGCGCCCACGGCCCGGCGCGTGGAGTCCTGGGCCATCGCCGCCGTCGGCCTGCGGCCGCGCTGAGCGCGGGCCTCAGCCGTTCATGCGCCGGTCCCAGTCGTAGTCGCGGCTGGTGACGGCGTCCTCGACGCGCCGGATGCGGCGGTCCAGGGCGTCCAGCTTGTCGCGCAGGCGGCGCATGGCGCTCTGCGGCGAGCTGGCGTAGGCGTGGTAGAAGTCGCGGTCCGCGGCCGAGTCCGGTTCGAGCAGCGGCTCGGGCCGGAGCAGCAGCGCGGCCAGCAGGTAGAGCCCCACGCCGGGCCAGATGCCGGTGAAGACGGTGAGCAGCACGTAGCACACGCGCACCGGCGCAAGGGGCAGACCGGCCCACTGCGCCAACCCCTTGAGCACGCCGAGCAGGCGGCCGGAACGGGACCGGTACGGGCCGGGACGGTCATCGGTCATGGCGGCGCTCCCTTTCCATGAGCAGGGTTTCCAGGGCCTCGACGCGGCGCTCCATGCGCTCCAGGGTCTGGTGCATCTCCTGGGCCAGACGGGTCTCCTCGTCCTGGGAGACGCGGCCCTTGCGGCCCCTGCGCAGCCAGATGAGCCCGAAGATGAAGCCGAAGACGATCAGCAGCCGCAGCGTCTGGAAGAGTTCGGGGATGAAGTATTCGCCGTGCATCGTGTCTCCCTTTGGCCGCCGCCGGGCGGACGCGGTCCACTGTACCCCAGGCCGCGGCCCGGGGCAAAGGGTCACTCGCCCTTGAGGCGGGCAAGCTCGGCCTCGATCTCCTCGTCGCGCTCCAGCGCCCGGAAGCGTTCCTCAAGGCCTGGGGCGCGGCGGTCCCCGTCCGGGCCGCTTCCCTCCAGTTCGGCCAGGGCCTCCTTGCGCTCGATGCGTTGCTCCAGGCTCTCGAAGCGGCGCATGGCGTCGGCCGAGTCCGCGGCGCGCAACTGGCGGCGGCAACGGGTGCGGTCCTCGGCGCGGCGGTCGCGCTGCACGAGCAGGCGCTGCTTCTCGCGCGCCCCGGCCAGCTTGTCCTCCAGCCGGGCGATGTCCTCGCGCGCCTGCTCCACCAGCTCCCCGGCCTGGGAAAGCTCGCGCCGCAGCGTCCCGCCGCGATCGAGCAGGCGGCGCTTCTCGGCCAGGGCTTCGCGGGCCATGTCGTCGCGGCCCTTGGCCACGGCCAGACGGGCGCGCTCCTCCCAGGCCGCGGCGCGGGCCGCCAGCCCGTCCACGTCGCGGGCCACGGCGGCGCGGACGGCCATGGCCTGGGCGCAGTTGGCCTTCAACTCCACGAGGGTCTCCTCCATCTCGCGGATCATGAGCCGGATCAGCTTGTCCGGGTCCTCGGCGCGGTCGAGCATGGCGCTGAGGTTGGCGCTGACGATGTCCTTGAAGCGGGAAAAAATGCCCATGGCGTCCTCCGTGTCTTCCGCCCCTGGGAGAGCAGGGACCGTGCCATGCGGGGAATTCGCACAATATGCCGGAATCAATAGGGTTCTTTAAAGGCGGCGGATGTTGCCTCGTGGTGTTATTTGCTGTTATATGGCTTTTAAAGCCATAAAGAGGTTTTTTAAGCCATGCAAAGTGCGCATCCGGCGGCGGCCATGGAGTTTCTGGGCGAGAGCGAGGCCTTCCTCGGCTTTCTGGAGGCCCTGGCCCGGGCCGCGGCCGTGGACCGGCCGGTGCTGCTGACGGGCGAGCGCGGCACGGGCAAGGAGCTGGCCGCGGCCAGGCTGCACTTCCTCTCCCCGCGCTGGGGCGGACCGCTGCAGACGCTCAACTGCGCGGCGCTGGCGCCCACGCTCGTGGAGGACGAACTCTTCGGCCACGAGGCCGGGGCCTTCACCGGCGCGGGCGCGCGCCGGGCCGGGCGGTTCGAGGCCGCGGACGGCGGCGCGCTCTTTCTGGACGAGATCGGCGCGCTGGCCCCGGCGGCCCAGGAAAAGCTGCTGCGCGTGGCGGAATACGGCGTGTTCGAGCGGCTGGGCGGCACGGTCCCGGTGCGCGTGGACGTGCGCCTCATCGGCGCGACCAACGCGGACCTGCCCCGGCTGGCGGCGGAGGGGCGCTTCAAGTCCGATCTGCTGGACCGTCTGGCCTTCCTCGTGCTCACCCTGCCGCCGCTGCGCGCGCGGGGGGAGGACGCGCTGCTCCTGGCGCGCCACTTCGCGCGGCGCTTCGCCCTGGAGCTGGGCCGCGACGAGCCGCGTCTCGCGCCGTCGGTCGAGGCGCGGCTCCTGGCCCACGACTGGCCCGGCAACGTGCGCGAACTCAAGGCCTGCGTGGAGCGGTCGGTCTTCGCGGCGGAGGGCGACCAAGTGGAGGAGGCGATCCTCGACCCTTTCGCCTCGCCCTGGCGGACGGCCGGGGCGGCGCGGCCCGGCGAAACCCGGCGGCCGCCGGAGGGGGAGGCGGAGAGGGAGGAGCGGCCCGATCTGGCGCAGCCGCTGCCCGCGCAGGTGGACGCGCTGCGCGTGCGTCTGGCGCGCGAGGCCCTGCGCCTCTCGCGCCACAACCAGCGCGCCGCGGCCGGGCTGCTGGGGCTTTCCTACGACCAGTTCCGGGCGCTGCTGCGGCGGTACGGGGAGCGGATCACCGGGGCCTGAGGCGGGCGAACCCGGATTCGGGCTCAGGCCACGCGGATGACCACGTGGCCCGCGGCGTGCTCGGGCACGTAGCCCTGGGTGGCCGGGGTGGTGATCACGTGGCCCGCCGGGCTCGGCTCCACGTGGCCGGGGGGGGACGCCGTGGTCATGCCCGGAGGGCCCGCCGTGGTCATGCCGGGCGGGACCGCGCTGGTGGCGCCCGTGCCGGTGGTCAGGATGGACATGGCCGTTCTCCTCTCCCCCGTGCGCAGTGTAGCGGTTCCGTCCGCCGGGTCAAGCCGGGGGCGCGCCGTCCGTCCCGCGCACGCGGCCGGCCGCGCGCGGGACGGACGGCATGGCGGCGCGCTAGGCCTGGCCGCGGTACATCTTGGCCTCGGTCTTGGCCGGGTTCTTTTCCAGGTGGCGGTGGCGCTTCACGGCGTTCTCGGCGAAGTCCCGGAGGATGCGGGGGAGGTCGGAGCCGTCCCAGGCCTCGCGGAAGTCCTGGTCCTGCGCCAGGGAATCCGCGATGGCGTAGCCCTCGGCCGCGTCCGGGGCGAGCGCCACGTCGTCGTAGCGCACCGCCCCCATGCGGCCCATGACCGATTCAAGCAGCTCCTGCACCGTGTAGACGAAGAACTTCTTCACGTCCTCCACGGATTCGGCCTGGTCCAGACGCTCCCGGAACAGGGGCCTGAGCTGGTTCTCGAACTTGGTGTACGACACCTGCTTGGACATGCGGACCTCCTCGTGTGCTGAAGACCAAGGGAGAGTTCCGGCCGTATGCCCAGGATACAGGTTTTGAAGGCGGGGGCAAGGGGGCGCGCGAAAGGGCCGCGCCCGGACGCGAAGAGGCTGCGGCGTCAGTCCTGGCTGCCCCCGGGCGCGGACTGCCCGGCCTCGGAGCCGCCCTCCTGGGCCGCGGCGACGCGTTCGTACTCGGGCACGAGCTCCTGCCCGGCCGCGCGTTTGGCCTCGATCTCCTGGACCGTGGCCCGGAGCGCCTGGAAGCGCTCGGCGTTGCTCGGGTGGCTGGAGCCGTAGTTGATCTGCCCCGGAGCGCGCAGGGACATCTTGCGCCAGAGATAGGGCGGGTCCTTGATGCCGTACCCGGCCCGCGCGCTGTAGTAGAGCCCGACGTAGTCGGCCTCGAACTCGAAGGACTGCGAGTAGGCCTGCGCGCCGATCTGCTGCAGGGAGCCCGTCACGTTGACGCCGGTGAGGCCGTAGAGGAGCAGCCCGAAGAAGGTCCCCACGGCCATGTTCGCGCCCTTGGCCTGGATATGCCCCTGGGTGTTGTGGGCGAGTTCGTGGGCGATGACCATGGCCAGCTCCTCGTCGGTTTCGACGCCGCGCAGCAGGCCCGCATGGACGATGATGCTCTTGCCGTTGGCGTAGGCGTTGAACGCGTCGTCGGAGTCGAACAGGAGGGGGTAGCCGCAGGTCTGCTCCGGGATCACGTTGGCGGTGACCGGGAGGGCGTTTCGCTGCATCTGGAAATGCACCGGGGCGAGGGGATTGTTCGTGTCGAAGTCGTCGGCGAGGATGTCGTGGAAGGACTTGACGCCCGTGCCCGTGGCCGCGTTGTTCACGCTGAAGATCCTGTCGCCCGTCTTGATTCCGGCCTTGTCCGCCGGTCCCCCCGGCACAACGCTGATGACCGTGGGCCGCTCGTCCAGCCCCAGGACCTGCCGGTAGGCCTCGCGCCAGTCGCGGTTGACGCCGCTCAGGGTCTCCACCTGCATCCCGAAGTAGCGCATCTTGCGTTCGCACAGCGGCTCGTTGGCCTTGAGGATGGGATAGCCGACCGTCTGGATGCGGTCGATCATCCGCATCTGCTCCTCCACGACCATGCGCTGCTGGATGCGGACCTCCTCCTCCACGTCGCCGCTGTCGAGGGTGGGCCTGCGCGTGCGCGGCGCGGCGCACGAGGCGAGCAGGGAGGCGAGCATGGCCGCGAGGAGCAGGAGCGCGACAAGGCGTTTCATCGTTTCCCCCGGGATGGACCGCGATGCGCAGGTGTAGCATGCGCCCGCGGATGATTCAACAAATCTATACGCATGGAGCCCAGCGCTCCGCCCGGGCGGCCGCGCGCCGACACGCGCCCGGCACGCGGCCGCCTCCGGTCCGGCACGGAGAGGGCGTAAGCCTGAGGAGGATTCCCGTGTCGGCTTGACAGTTCCCTGTGTACGGAATAGCGGTCGTTCATAGACACAAAAACCGTACACGACGGAGCAACGCCATGGGCATTTTCAAGGAAGACCCGCCGAGCAAGCGGGTGATCTTCAACGTCCGCCTCGACCTCGCCGAGCGGCTGGAGCAGGCCAAGCAGGACTCGCGGCGCATCGGCCGCAGGCTGGATGCCGACGGCGCGGTGGACGTCGCCCTGGAGAAGTTCCTCAAGAAGGCCGAGCGCAAGCTGCGCGAGCTGGAGGAGGAGCTGGGCGAGGGCGTGGCCGAGGGCCGTTTCGCCCTGCCGCCGGACGAGGAAGCCGATGCGGGCTGACACGCAAACCATCTGAAGGAGAACGACATGTCCATGAAGACCAAGCTGTTCGACATCGAGGAGACCCGCCTGTCCTACGACGCGGCCGTGCTGCTGCGCCAGGTCGCCGAGGCCCTGATCCAGGGCCGGGGCGAGGTGGCCGGGGAGGAGATCGCCCTGGCCGCGCCCGCGGAGGTCAAGGTGTCCGCCTCGGGCAAGTGCAAGGAGAAGGACGGCGGGACCAAGTGCAAGGTCGAGGTCGAGATATCCTGGTTCAGCCCGGCCGCCAAGGCGTAGCCGGACGACCCGCGCGGTCGGCGGCCCGGCCGCGCGGGGTTGACAGGCAGGGACGCTGTCTGTAGCTGAAATCGGTACGGATGGCGTACGGATTCTGTACGCTTCGAAATGCGTCCGGAGGCGTCCGGATGCGGGCCAGGCGGCGCGGGGACGCGCGAAGGAGGCGACGCCATGAGCAGCGGCATGCGGTTCAAGGGACTGGTTGGGGCCATGGATTGCGCCGCGGCGCTGGACGCGCTGGCGCGCGGCGTGGCCGCGGGCGAGATCCGCGCGCCCTTCGGCGAGGAGCCCCTGCTGCTCGGCGAGCCGGTGCGCCTGTCCTTCAAGGCCTCGGGCAAGAAGGGCAAGGGCAAGGTTTCCCTGAAGCTCCGGCCCGCCAAGCCGTGCGCCGTGTCCGGCGAGGCCCCCGCGCCGGAGGAGCCGGACGGGGCGGAGGCCCCCGAGGCCTTCCCGCCCCTGCGCGTGGGCGAGGCCCCGCTTTGCGCCATGGCCGGGCCGCTGGCCGAAGTGCCCGGCGAGGCGGACGAGGACGCGGACGAGGGGGCGTGCCGCTGCGATGCGCCCCGGTTCACGCTCAAGGCCAAGGGCGAGGCCCCGGCCGAGGCGGTCGCCTCCCTGCTGCACGGCCTGGCCGTGGGCCTGGCCTCGGGCGGGCTGGAGCTGGGGAGCGGCGAGGAGAGCGTGGCCCTCGCGCCCGGCGCGGTGCTGAAGTTCGCGCTCAAGGGCAGGCACGGCGGCCTCGGCGTCAAGATTTCCTGGAAAACCAAGATGAAGGGCGAACCCGAGCCCCTGCCGCCGCTCTTCACCGAGCCGGGGGAGCTGGACGAGGGCGGCGCGCCGTCCGATGGGACGTCCGAAGGCGCGGCCTCCGCCGCGCCGTCCGCCGCGCCGTCCGAAACGTCGCCGTCTTCCGCGTCGGCGGGAGGTTCCGCCCCTGCGGCGTCCTGCTGCCGCGCCGCGCGCCCGGAGGCGGACACGGCCCGGTCCGCCGGACCTGCCGCCGGACCTGCCGCCGGATCGGCGGAGCGGCCCGGCGCGCGGCCGGACGCGCCCGAAGCGACCCCGGCCGCCGCGCAAAAGCCCGCCGCCGCGCCCGAAGCGGCCAAGAGCGCACCATCCAAGACCGCGACGGGCGCGGCGACATCGGACGAGGCCGTCGCGCCCGTTCCCCTGCCGCCCGAAGCGGGCATCCCGGCCCCGGACGCCGTGGCCAACATCGTGGCGGCCACGGTCGGCCTCCCGGCCCCGGCCAAGCCCGCCGCGCCCGCGGGGAAACCCGCCGCGGCCCCGAAAGCGCCGCCCAAGCCCCCGGCCCGGCCCGCGGGCAAGGCTCCGGCCAAAGCCGCCAAGGCCGCTCCGGCCAAAACGGCTCCGGCCAAGACCGGCCCCGCGAAGAAGGGCTGAGCGAGCGAGGAACAGGGAAGATCACCAGCCGCCCGCGCGTCGCCGCCTCTCGGACCTCTTCGCCGCGCGCGAGACCGACAAGACCTACCTCTGCTGGGTGCTGGGCGACTGGCCCGAAACCGGCGAGACGCTGCTCCAGGACCGCATGGAGAAGGCCGCCGGACCCGGCGGCCTGGAAAAGATGCGCACCGGCAAGGGACGCCTGGCCCTGGCCTCGGTGCGCCCCCTGCTGCGCCGC
>JALHJW010000008.1 GCA_022839785.1 Desulfovibrio sp.
GCAACCGGTACGGCGAGGACTATGCCCTCTGGGCCGCGCTTTCGGCCGAGCATCGCCTGGCCAACCTGGCCGAGGTCGTGCTGCGCTACCGCGTGCACGGCGACCAGATGGGGGCGGTGCGAACGGATGAGGTGCGTCGCGAGTGGTATATGCGGACGCAGGCCATGCTGCTGCGTCGTCTGGGCGTGGAGGTGGACGGGGAAGACCTCGCCCTGCACCATCTGATAAGCACGGCGCACCTGCCGACCACCGAAATGCCCGCGCGCGAAAGCCTTCTGGACGAAGCCGAGGCCTGGTTGTTAAGGCTTCAGGAGCGCAACGGCTCCAAGCGGATTCTTGATCCCGGAGCGTTCGCGCGCCGTCTGGGATGGCACTGGCGTGCGGTTTCCGGCGCGCTTGCCGGGAAAGGTCTGGGCGTTTGGCGGCGCTGGCGGTCCTCCCCGCTGGTGGCGGAGAACGTGGGTGGAGCGGATGACATGTTGCTTTTCACGGCATGCGGGCTGCATTTCGGAAACCGACAACGCCGCCGCGTGTATCGCATGCTGCACGTTTTGTTGGATATGATGAAGGGCAGGACGTGACACAGGCAGCTTTTGTTGAGCAACAGGGCAGAAGAGAACGGACATGCCGGTCGGACACGGATGAGCCGCAGCGCTCCCTCCGCCCGAGAGAGGTGTGCCCGGCCAAAGGAGCGAGTCCGGGCTACGGACACTGCCGGACGCACGATGGCGGATTGGTTTAGGCGCCTCGCGGCGAGCCGTTTCCTGCGCAACCTTTCCGGGATGACCGGCGTGGCGCTGATCTCCGCGGTCGCCACCCTCGCGGTCAACATGCACGTGGCCCGCACGCTCGGTCCGCACGGTTTCGGGCAGGTCGGCTATGCGCAGGCCTTCGCCTGCTACTTCTCCCTGCTGACGGGCCTGTGCCTGGAGACGCTCGGGGTGCGCGACATGGCGCTGCGTCCGCACAGCGCCTCCAAGGTCGTGTCGAGCATCCTGGGCCTGCGGCTCGTGCTGTTCGTCTTCTCCTTCCTGTGCATGCTCGCGGCCATCAGGATCTTTCAGGACGACCCCACCGTGGTGCGTCTGGTCCTGGTCGCGGGCCTGTTCATGTTCTTTCTGCCCACGGGCTTCGAGTGGTTGTACATGGGCCGGGAGCAGTTCAGGCCCGTCATGGTCAGCCGGACGGTCCAGGCCCTGCTTTTCGGCGGCGGCGCGCTGCTGCTGATCCGGGAGCCCGGTCAGGCCGTGGACTACATGTTCGTGCAGGAAGGGGCGAAGATGCTGGGGGGGGTGCTGCTCCTCCTGCCCATGCTGCGGCATCTGAAGCCTGCGCATGTGGACCTCGGGCTGTGCGTCGGCTATCTCAAGGCCGGGAGCCTGCTCACGCTGTCCTCGTTCATGGTCGCGGTCTACACCAGCATCGACAGGATCATGCTCGGCCACTGGCATCCGGCCGAAACCGTCGGCTGGTACGATGCCGCCAGCAAGATCGTCCTGATGCTCCTTTTTCCCTCGGTGGTCTTCTGGAACGTGATCAGCCCGCGCATCGCCCGGAAGGAGCCCCTGGACCTCAGGGTCAGCGTCCTGGCATTGAGCGGCGGGGGGCTGGTGCTGGCCCTGGGCGCGCTGCTTTGGCGCGAACGGATCATCACCCTGGTCTACGGACAAGCCTTCTTGCCTGCGGCGGGCACTTTGGGCATTCTCGCCGCGGCGCTCCTGCTGAACCACACCAGCAGGGCGTTCAGCTGCCCCTTGCAGTTTTGGGGGAAGGAACGCGCCTTTTTGTGCATCGTCTCCGCGGGGGCGGCGACGAACGTGGCCCTGAACGCCGTTTTGATCCCGGGGCACGGCATGCACGGGGCCGCCGTGGCCACAGTCCTTTCGGAGCTTGTCGTCACCCTTGGCTCCCTTCCGCTCTTTCTGCGGACCGGCAGAAGCGGCCCCGCACAAGTGTGAAGCGTTTCATGAAGGATAGCGCATACATGCGAATCGCCGCACTCGCCTCATTGCTGTGGAAGCGCTTTTTCTCCTCGGACAAGGACGAGAGATTGCGCCTCAACTACCTCATCGCGCAACGGTTCTCCGACTTCCTGTACCCTGCGTTCTGCCACACGGAGGAAGGCAAGGTCTGGCTTGATGACGAGGATTTCCTCAACTATTATAAGAAATTCGAGGTGCGTAATTTCCGGTCGCTCGACCGCAAGTTCATGCTCAAATCCCTGTTGGCCCTGGTCGGCGATCTGGACGGCGATACCGCGGAATGCGGCGTGTACAAAGGGGCCACGTCGTATCTCATCTGCGCGGGAACAGCGGACAGGCCGTCGCTGCATTACGCCATAGATTCCTTCGAGGGGCTTTCCGCGCCCACGACGCGCGATACGGCGTACTGGAAAAAAGGGGACCTGAGCGTCGGCCTGGAGGTGTGCAGGGAGAATCTGCGTCCGTTCGCAGACCGCGTCCGCTACTGCAAGGGTTGGATTCCCGAGGTCTTTGAGCAGGTGGGGAGCCCGGGCTTCCGCCTGGTGCATATCGATGTGGACCTCTACGCGCCCACGCGCGATTCCCTGGCCTTCTTCTACGAGAAGATGGTCCCCGGCGGGCTCATCGTGTGCGACGACTACGGGTTCAGGAGCTGCGGCGGAGCAAAAACCGCGGTCGATGAATTCTTTGCGGGCAGGCCCGAGCCGGTCGTCCACGCCCCCACCGGACAGGCGATCATCATCAGGAAATAACGGGCCGGAGAGAAACGTGAAACAGGACAAGATCTGGGAGCACTTTCAGACGAGCGCTCCAGGCGTCTTCGACCAGAGCCGTACGCGGCTGCGCTACCTGGCCGGACTCTTTCCCGCCGGAGCCAGGGTCCTCAACATCGGGATCGGCGGCGGCATCTTCGAGGAGGAGGCGTTGCGGCGCGGCCTTGAGGTGCATTCGCTCGACCCCGTGGAGGCTGCCGTCCGGTCGGTCGCCGTCCGGCTCGGACTCGGGGAGCGCGCCAGGCAGGGCGTGTGCCAGGATATTCCGTTCCCGGACGGCGCATTCGACGGCGTCGTTCTTTCCGAGGTGCTGGAGCATCTGGAGGACGACGATCTGGACAAGGCGCTGGACGAGGTCCGCCGCGTGCTCAGGCCTCACGGCATGCTGGTCGGGACCGTGCCTGCCCATGAAGACATGGGCAAGGACGAGGTCGTCTGCCCGGAGTGCGGGCATCGGTTCCACCGCTGGGGGCATGTGCGCGCTTTCGAGGAGCGTGATCTCGCCAGGCGGCTCGGCCGCTTCTTCCGCCATGTCGAGGTGCGGGAGCGGAAGTTCGTGGCCCGCACCACCCATGAAGCCGTGGGCATGGCCGCGGAGTTTCTCCGCCGCCTGCTTCACGCCTTGGGCAAACGCATGTATGGCGTCAACTACGTCTTCACGGCGCGCAGGTAGGCGTCAGGCCAGGACACGGCGGATAGCATGAAGGATTCCTCATCCATCCTCGTCACCGGAGGAGCGGGCTACATCGGCAGCCACGCCTGCAAGGCCCTGGCTCGGGCCGGATACGCGCCCGTGGTGCTGGACGACCTCTCCTCGGGGCACGAGTGGGCCGTGAAGTGGGGGCCGCTGGTGCGCGGCGACATCCACGACGTCGCGCTCCTCGACGCCCTCTTCGCCCGCCATCGCTTCGCCGGGGTGCTGCACTTCGCCGCCTTCATCCAGGTGGGCGAGTCCGTGGCCGAGCCCGCCAAGTACTACGAGAACAACACCGGCGGCGCGCTCAGGCTGCTCGACGCGGCCCGCCGCCACGACTGCCGCGCCGTGGTCTTCTCCAGCACGGCGGCGGTCTACGGCGCGCCGGACAGCGTGCCCATCCCGGTGGAGGCTCCGCTCCGGCCGGAGAACCCCTACGGCCGTTCCAAGCGCATGGTCGAGGAGATGTTGGCCGACTTCGAGACGGCCTACGGCCTGCGCCACGCCATCCTGCGCTACTTCAACGCCGCCGGGGCCGATCATGAGGGCGAACTCGGCGAGGAGCACGCCCCGGAGACGCACCTCGTGCCCCTGGCCGTGCTGGCCGCCTTGGGCAAGGCCCCGCCCCTGCGTCTCTTCGGCGACGACTGGGACACGCCCGACGGCACGCCGATCCGCGACTACGTCCACGTAAGCGACTTGGCCGAGGCCCACGTGCTGGCCCTGCGCCGCATCGTGGAGCGCGACGAGAGCCTGATCTGCAACCTGGGCACGGGCCAGGGGCACAGCGTGCGCGAGATCGTTGCCGCGGTGGCGCGCGTGGGCGGCCGGGAGCCCCCGCACATCGTGGCTCCGCGCCGTCCGGGAGATCCTTCCCGGCTGGTGGCGGATCCCTCGGCCGCCGAGGCGCTTCTCGGCTGGCGGCCGCGGGTGACGGACATCGAGGAGATCGTGGCCTCGGCTTGGCGCTGGCACGCGCAACGGGAGGGCGGCTAGTCGTGTGCGGCGTGGCGGGGATCGTGTCCGCCGGGCGTCCGGCCGGGGAGCTTGAGCCCCTGGCCCGCGCCATGGCCCGGTCCATGGCGCGCCGCGGACCGGACGGCGAGGGCGTCTGGGGCGCACCCGGCGTGGCCCTGGGGCACCGACGTCTGGCCATCCTCGACCTCTCCCCCGCGGGCGCGCAGCCCATGCATTCGGCCTCGGGCCGCTACGTGATCAGCTTCAACGGGGAGATATTCAATTTTCTCGAACTGCGGCAGGAACTCACGGGCCTGGGCCACGTCTTCAGGGGCGGCTCGGACACCGAGGTCCTGCTCGCGGCCGTGGAGCAATGGGGCGTGGAGCGCGCCGTGGAGCGCTTCGTGGGCATGTTCGCCTTCGGTCTGTGGGACAGGACTGAAAAGACGCTCTGGCTCTGCCGCGACCGGCTGGGCGTCAAGCCCCTGCATTACGCGATGCTCGGGAGCGGGGCCGGACGCGGCCTAGTCTTCGCCTCGGAGCTGAAGGCCCTGCGCACCTTGCCGGACTTCGACACGGCCATCGACCGCGAGGCCGTGACGCTCTTCATGCGCCACAACTACATCCCTGCGCCGCGCACCATCTACCGCGCCGCGCGCAAGCTCCCGCCCGGCTTCCTGGCCCGGTTCGCGCAAGGCGACGCCGAGCCTGCGGTCGTCCCTTACTGGAGTCTGCGCGAGGTCTGGAGGAAAGGGCTGGCCAACCCCTTTCCCGGAGGGCCCGGGGAGGCGGCCGAGGCCCTCCTGCCCCTGCTGCGGGACGCCACGCGGCGGCGCATGATCGCGGATGTGCCCGTGGGCGTGCTGCTTTCCGGCGGCATCGATTCGTCCCTGACCGCCGCGCTGATGCGCGAGGCTGCGGGCGATGCGCCGGTGCGGGCGTTCACCGTGGGCTTCGCCGAGTCGGCCTACGACGAGTCGGCCCATGCCGGGGCCGTGGCCCGCGCGCTGGGGCTTTCGCACACCGTGCTGCCCGTCTCCGCCGCCGATCTGCTCGCGCTGGTGCCCAGCCTGCCGGAGATGTGGGACGAGCCCTTTGCCGACGCCTCCCAGGCGCCCACGCATCTCGTCTTCAAACGGCTCGCGGGCGAGGTGGCGGTCGCCCTGACCGGCGACGGCGCGGACGAGTGCTTCGCGGGCTATGCGCGCTACGGCTGGGCCGGGCAGTTCGCCAGGGTGGAGCGCCTCCCCCTGGCCCTGCGCCGTCTGGCGGCCGGTTTGTGCGGCCGCACGCCCGGCGTCTGCCTGGACCTTCTCGGGCCGCGCGGCAAGAAGCTGCGCTGGCGCGCCGGACTCCTGGCGAGTCCCGATTTTCAGGCCTTCTACCGGGGGCTCGTCTCGCACATCCAGGACCCGGCCGCGCTCGTCGCGGGAGGCCGGGAGCCGGGCACCCCCCTTACTGACCCGGCCTGGCTGCTTGACGGCGCTGATCGCCTGCGTCAGATGCAGGCCTGGGACATGGCCTCCTATCTGCCCGACGACATCCTGGTGAAAGCCGATCGGGCCAGCATGGGCGCGTCCGTGGAGGCCCGGTCGCCCTTCCTGGACCACCGCGTGGTGGAGTTCGCGGCCAGCCTGCCGCCCGGGGCGACCGTGCGGGACGGCAAGGGGAAGCAGCCGCTGCGTCGCCTGCTTTCCAGATGGATGCCCGAAAGCCTCTTTACACGGCCCAAGGCGGGCTTTACCCTGCCGGTGGAAGCATGGCTCGGCCGCGAACTGCGCCACTGGGGCGAATCGCTGCTCTCGCGCAGCGCCCTGGAACGGGCCGGGCTGCTCGATGCGGCTGCCGTGCGGGCGCTGTGGGACGCCCATCTCGCGGGCGACACGTCGCGGCATTCGCTGCTCTGGAACGCACTCATGCTTCAGGCGTGGTTCGAGCGTTGGATCGGCAGGAGCGATTCGTGAAGGTGCTGCATGTCATCACCGGCCTCGGCCGGGGAGGCGCGGAAGCCTCGCTGGTCAAGCTGGTCGGCGCCCTGCCCGGCGTGCGGCACCGCATCGTCTCCCTGCTTCCCGAGGGACCTCTGGCGGACGCGGCCCGCGCGGCCGGGGCCGAGGTCACGTCCCTGGACATCCGGGGAAGTCTCCCGGGGCCGGGGGCGTTTCTGCGGCTGGTGCGCGAGATTCGGGATTTTGCTCCGGATGTGGTCCAAACGTGGCTCTACCATGCCGATCTCCTGGGGCTGGCAGCCTCCCGGCTGGCCGGAGACGTCCCCGTGGCCTGGAACATCCGCTGTTCGGACATGGATTTTTCCCTTTACCGCCGCACCACCCGGCTGGTTGTGCGCCTGCTGGCCTTGTTCTCCACGGCGCCCGAGGCGATCATCTCCAATTCCAGGGCAGCTGTGAGCCATCACCAGAACATCGGCTACGCCCGCCGCGCATTCACCGTCATCCCCAATGGATTCGACCTTGATCGCTTCCGGCCTGATCCTGTGGTCCGTAAGGAAATGAGAGCCTCGTGGGGGATGCGCGACGACGAACCGGTGGCCGGATACGTGGGCAGATTGGACGCCATGAAGGACATTCCCCTGCTCTGTGCCGCCCTGGCGGCGGCGGCCGCTCGGACGTCTGGCCTGCGCGGCGTGTTCTGCGGGCAGGGGCTTGGGCCGAATCACGCGAAGATCCGCGGCGTTCTCGCGGCGCACGGGCTTGAGGAGCGCGTCCTCCTGCTTGGTCCGCGCGAGGACGTCCCCGAGGTCATGACCGCCTTCGACTGTCTCGTGCTCTCCTCGCGTTCCGAAGGCTTTCCCAACGTCCTCGGCGAGGCCATGGCCTGCGGCCTGCCCTGCGTCACCACGGACGCGGGCGACGCGGCGCTCATCGTGGGCGATACAGGGCGCGTGGTGCAGCGCCGCGACGCAAACAGTCTGGGCACGGCCGTGGCGGAAATTTTCGGCCTGCCTCCGGAAGAACGGGGCATCCTGGGGCTCTTGGCCCGCGAGCGAGTGGAGCGAGAGTTTTCCATCAAAGCCATGGGCGCTGCCTACCTGAATCTGTGGGAATCCCTGCGAAAGGACATGCCTGTTCGTTCCTGACATTTCCTGCGAGGCGCCGAGGCTGTGCGCCAGCGGGGCGGCCGGGTCCGCCGCCCGGGGAAGGCCGCCGTCTGTCGTGCCCATGCGCAACGGTATGAACAGGCATCTGCCGCGCGAGTATTGACTATATTGCTGTAAGGGCGGCGCTTTACAGGATTCCCCGGCGGCCTTACCCTGCTTTGCGGAGTTGGAGTCCATTCGGCCGCACGCGCGGCAAGGCCATGAGGTAGTTTCGGAACCGTATGAAAATTTTGCATGTCATTAACGACCTTGACCGCGGCGGCGCCGAGAACGCCCTCGTCAAGCTGGTCGGGGAGTTGCCCGGCCTGCGCCATCGCATAGTTTCTCTCCTTCCCGAGGGCCCCCTGGCGCAACTGGCGCGCACCGCAGGAGCCGAGGTCGTCTGTCTGGACATGCAGCGCGGATTGCCGGGGCCTGGACAGTTCGTCGCCCTGGTGCGCGCAATCCGCGCCTTTGCCCCTGACGTGGTCCAGACCTGGCTCTATCACGCCGACCTTCTGGGTCTGGCAGCTGCCCGCATGGCGGGACGCCCTCCGGTCGCCTGGAATCTCCGTTGCTCGGACATGGATTTTTCGTTTTACCGCCTGGGCACGAAGCTGGTGGTGCGTCTGCTGGCCCTCTTTTCCACGGCTCCCGAGGCCATCGTCAGCAATTCCCGTGCAGCCGTGGCCCTGCACCAGAGGCTCGGTTACGCCAAAAGGGAATTTACGGTCATCCCCAACGGTTTCGATCTGGAGCATTTCCGGCCGGATGCCGGAGCGCGGACCGCCGTGCGGCAGGAATGCGCTATCCCGGACGGCGCGCCCGTGGTCGGGATGGTCGCGCGGCTGGACCCCATGAAGGACCACGCGACCTTTTTCGCTGCCGCGGAGGTGGTCGGCAAGGCGTTTCCCCTGGCCCATTTCGTGCTCTGCGGCACGGGCGTGGAGCCCTGGGACGCGGGCCTCGCCCGGCAGATACGCGGCGCAGGGCTGGAAGGCCGCGTCCATCTTCTCGGCCCGCGCGACGACGTGCCCCGGATCATGGCGGCCCTTGATTGCCACGTCCTCTCCTCGGCCTTCGGCGAAGGCTTCCCCAACGCGCTCGGCGAGGCCATGGTCACGGGCGTGCCCTGCGTCTCCACGGATGTGGGGGATGCGGCGATGATCGTGGGCGACACGGGCCGCATCGTGCCGCGCCGCGATGCCGCCGCCTTGGGCCGGGCCGTGGCGGATATCCTCGCTCTGCCCGGGGCGGCGCGCGCCGCCCTGGGGCGCCGCGCCCGGGAGAGGGTGGAACGGAAGTTCTCCCTCCAGGCCATGGGCCAAAATTACCTGCGCCTCTGGGAATCCCTGGCCGCAGGCGCAGGCCGCTCCACTTGACGTCGCCGCCGCGCGTGACCATAAGGTGACGCGGGAGCACCCGCCACGACATGGACACCAGCGCGCATCCTCCTCTGCAACTTTCCCCGGAGCACCTTCAAGTCCTCAAGGACATCCGGCGCTTCGCCAACATCCGCCGCTACCACGGTATGCTGCCGGAAAAGCACGCCCTGATCTACGAGCAGGGGGTCCTGGATTTCCTGCAGGAAAGCAATCTCGTCGAGACCGGCACGGTGGTGGCCCAATGCGGCGCGCACATGACCGGCTACCGCCTGACCGAGGGCGCGCGGCGCGATCTTCGGGACATGGGGATAGAACTGGACGGCGCGCCGGAGCCGCAGGAGCTGCCCATCGAGGACGAGGACGGCTGCCTGACGAACGAGCAGATCGAGATTCTGGCCGACCTCTACCACATCTCGCGCATCAAGAAGTTCGGCGGCATCACGCCCAAGGAGATGCTGGACGAATACGACAAGCGGGACGTCAAGCTGCTCTACGAACTGGGCTACATCCTCTACATCAAGCTCAAGGGCAAGGCCGTGAAGCACGGCAAGGGCTATATCCTCACCGACCAGTCCCTGCGGCTGCTGCGCCGCCTGGGTAAGGTCGCCTGATCCCTCCCGCCCCATGACCGGAACAACCCGGATGCGTCTGGCCGTGCTCGGCCTGGACGGCGTCTCGCTCGACCTGGCCCGGACCCTGTGCGGCCTCACGAACCTTCCCCACCTCTCACGTCTGGCGAATGCCCCGGCGGCCCACGGCGTTCGCGCCGAACTGCCCGAGCTTTCCCCGGTGAACTGGACCTCCCTGGCCACGGGCCTGGGGCCGGGGGGCCACGGCGTCTTCGGCTTCACGCGCATCGATCCGGTTTCCTACGCCATCTCCGTGGGCGACGCGGGCGAGATCGCCGCGCCGCGCTTCTGGGAGACGCTGGGCGGGCGCGGCCTGACCTGCAAGGTGGTCAACTGGCCCCACAGCTATCCGGCGCGGCCGTTTCCCGGCTGGCTGGTGGCCGGGTTCGTGGCCCCGGAACTCTCCCGCGCCTGCCATCCGCCGCTGTTGGCCCGGCTTCTGGCCCAGAAGGGATATCGCCTGGAGGCCGACACCGCAGCGGGCAAGGAGGACCCGGATCTTTTGCTGCGCGAGCTGCACGCCGCCCTGGCCTCGCGCCGCGCGGCCCTGGATCTGCTCTGGCCCGACCTGGCCTGGGACTGCTTCGCCCTGGTGCTCACCGAAACCGACCGGCTCTTCCATTTCCAGCTGCACGCCGTGCTCGATCCCGCGCATCCGCTGCACGGGGACTGCATGAGCTTTTTGCGCGCCTGGGACGGGCTCCTGGGTGAATTTCTGGCCCGCTTCGACGCCCTGCCTGAGCCCAAGAGGCTCATCGCCGTGGCGGATCACGGCTTCGCCCTCCTGCGCGCCGAGGTGGACCTGAACGCTTGGCTCGCGCGCCACGGCTTCCTGCGCCTGGCCGGGCAGCCGCGCCACGAGCTGGACGCCTCCCTGGTCGCGCCGGACTCCCGGGCCCTGGCCCTGGACCCCGGCCGCGTCTTTTTGCACCTCGCGGGCCGTTTCGCGCGCGGCGGGGTGCGTCTGGCCGAGGCCCGGGCCCTGCGCGAGGATCTCAGGGACGGGCTGCTCGCCCTCAGCTGCGAGGGCGAGCAGGTCATGGAGGACGTCTTCCGGGGCGAGGAGCTGTACCCGGACGCCCGCGCCGGGCTCGTTCCCGACCTTGTCTGCCTCGCCCGGCCCGGCTTCTCCCTGACCGCCAAGTGGGACCGGCGGGAGGTCTTCGGCCTTTTCGGCCGCACCGGCTGCCACACGGCGCACGGCGCGCTGTGGTCCGACAGCGCCGGATCGCGGCCCGGGCGCATGCGCGACGCGGGCCGGGAACTGGCCGCCGCCTTCCCCCTGCTCGCTTGACAGGACGGGCCGCGGCATCAATGATGCGCGGGCCATGCCCATCGATTACGCAGAGGACCTCAATCCCGCCCAGCTTGCCGCCGCCCTGCACGCCGAAGGACCCTTGCTGGTCATCGCGGGCGCGGGCTCGGGCAAGACCCGGACCATCGTCTACCGTCTGGCCCGCCTCGTGGAGCAGGGCACGCGGCCGGACCACATCCTGCTCCTGACCTTCACGCGCAAGGCCGCCCAGGAGATGCTCACCCGGGCCGGGTATCTGCTCGGCATGGGCCTGTCCCAGGCCGCGGGCGGCACCTTCCACTCCTTCGCCTACAGCCAGCTCAGGCGCTACGCCGAGTTCGCCGGACTGGGCAAGGGCTTCACGATCATGGACAGGGCCGACGCGGCCCAGATGGTCAAGGAGGCGCGCGAGAAGCTCGCCCTGGGCAAGGGCGACAAGGCCTTTCCCAAGCGTGACACCTGCCTCGAACTGGTCTCCAAGGCGCGCAACAAGGAACTGTCCGTGGAGCAGGTGGTGACGAACGAGTATTTCCACCTCGTGCCCTACGCGGAGGACCTCTCCCGCCTCGCTGCCGAATACGCGGCCCTCAAGCGCGCGCACGGCATGCTCGACTACGACGACCTGCTCTTCGAGCTGGAGCGCCTGCTGCTCGCCGAGGCGCACGTCAGGAAATCCGTCAACGAGCGCTGGCGCTTCGTCATGGTGGACGAGTACCAGGACACCAACCTGGTCCAGGCCCGGCTGGTGAAGCTGCTGGCGGGGGAGCGCATGAACGTCTGCGCCGTGGGCGACGACGCGCAGTCCATCTATGCGTTTCGCGGGGCCAACGTGGCCAACATCCTCGACTTCCCCAAAACCTTTCCGGGCACGCGCATCGTCAGCCTGGAGCAGAACTACCGCTCCACCCAGCCCATCCTGGACCTGACCAACGCCATCCTGGCCGGGGCGCGCGAGAAGTACGAGAAGCGCCTGTTCACGGAGCGGGCCAACGGCGCGAAGCCCGAGCTGGTGCGCACCCTCTCCGACGCTTCGCAGGCCCGCGCGGTCATGGAGAAATTGGCGGAACTGCGGCGCGAGTACGCACTGCACGAGATCGCGGTGCTGTTCCGGGCCGGATACCAGTCCTACCCGGTGGAACTGGAGCTGAACAAGCTCGGCCTGCCGTTCCAGAAGTACGGCGGCATCCGCTTCACCGAGGCGGCCCACGTCAAGGACGTGCTCGGCTACCTCAGGCTGGCCGTGAATCCGGCCGACCTGGCGGCCTGGCGGCGGGTGCTGGAGCACGTCAAGGGCGTGGGGGCCAAGACGGCCCTGGCCATCGCCCAAACGGCCATCACCGGGGACGCCGCGGGCCTGAAGAAGCACACCCTGAAGCGGCCCGTGCTGGCGGACATCCTCAGGCTCGTGGAAGGGCTGCGTAATGACCGGCCCGAACCGCGCGCCGCCCTGGCGCGGGTGGTGGAATTCTACACGCCCGTGCTCATGGAAACCTACCCCGACGACTACCCCCGCCGCCAGCAGGGACTGGACGAACTGGCCGCCCTGGCCGCGCCGTATCGCGACCTGGAGGGCTTCCTGGCCGATCTTTCCATAGAGAATCCGGGCGAGGACGAGTCCGGCGCGCGCGAGGACACCCTGGTGCTCTCCACCATCCATTCGGCCAAGGGGCTGGAATGGAAGGCCGTGCTGCTCATCGACCTGGTGGAGGACCGCTTCCCCTCGCGCCGGGCCATGGGCCGTCCCGAGGACCTGGAGGAGGAGCGCCGCCTGATGTACGTGGCCTGCACCCGCGCCCGCGACAGGCTCACGCTCTTCGTGCCCGAGAGCATCTATGTGCGCCACCTGGAGCGCCACGAGCCCATGCGCCCCTCGCCCTTCGTCCTGGAGTTGCCGCACGGCTCCTGCCTGGAACTGCGCGAGGGCTTCGGCGGCCGTCTCTCACCGGTGGGCGGCCCGGCGCGAAGCCCCGCCCCGTCCGCCGTCCCCGGCCCCGGGGGAAGCGGCGCGCCCGCGCCGAAGCTGGGCTTTTGCACCCACAAGATTTACGGCCGCGGCAAGATCATCGAGCACATCCCGCCGGACAAGTACCGCGTGAACTTCCAGCACTTCGGACTCAAGGTCATCGTGGGGCAGTACCTGCAGATGGAGGACGCATGAGCCGTCCCGCTCCCCCCGCCTTTCCCGGACCCGCCTCGGAGCAGGATTTCCTGGATCTCATCGCCGGGCACTTTCCCGAGGCCCATGCCCACGTGGAACTGGGCCGGGGGGACGATTGCGCCATCCTGCGCTGCCCGGAGCGCATCTGCCTGACCACCGACCTCTTTCTGGAGGACCGCCACTTCCGCCGCGCCTATTTCGAGCCCGAGGACGTGGGCCGCAAGGTCCTGGCCGTGAACCTCTCGGACATCCTGGGCATGGGCGGCAGGCCGCTCGGCTTCGCCCTCAACCTCATGGCCCCGCGCGACGTGCCCCGCGCCTGGTGGGACCGCATGTTCCTGGCCATGAGCGGCCTGGCCCGCGACTACGGCGCGCCCCTGGTGGGCGGCGACCTCTCGGCCGCGGAACGCATCGGCCTGGCCGTGACCATGTGGGGCGAGGCCGTGCCCGGCGGCGAGTTCAAGCGGCGCGGCCGCACGGAGCCGGGGGACCTGCTCGTGGCGGTCGGGCCGCTCGGTCTGGCCCGGGCCGGGCTGCTGGCCCTGGAGGAGGGCGGCCGCCATGCCGCGGCCGACGCTCCCCACGCCGTGGCCTGGCACCTCTGCCCCACGCTCGATCCCGAATCGTCGGCCGCGCTGGCGCGCATGCCCTTCGTGCGCGGCCTCATGGACGTCTCGGACGGCCTGTGCCAGGATGTGCCGCGTTTTCTGGCGCGCGGCCAGGGCGCGGCGCTCGGCTTCGACGGGCTGGCGCTGCACGAGGAGGTTCGCGCCGCCGCCCGGGCGCGCGGCCAGGACCCGGCCCTGTTCGCCGCCCTGGGCGGCGAGGATTACGCCCTGCTCGGGGCCGTGCCGCCGGAACGCCTGGACGAGGCCCGCGCCGCGGTCCCGCGCCTCATGCCCATCGGCCGGGTCACGGCGACGCCCGGACTGACCCTGAACGACGCGCCGCTGCCCGGCGGCTTCGACCATTTCCGCCCCGCGGACACGGAGGACTGATGGACGCCGTCTTCACCCCCATTGGCAACGTGCGCACCGGCTATGAAAGCCGGCAGGACTGCCCCAAGCAGTACAGCGAGGGCGCGGCCCCGGCCCGCATCGAGGTGCGCGAGGGGCTGGAGCGCGCCGTGGCCGACCTGACGCCCGGCATGGAAATCTGGCTGCTGACCTGGCTGGACAAGGGCGACACCTCGGTGCAGGCCGTGCATCCGCGCGGCAATGCCAAGCTGCCCCTGACCGGCGTCTTCGCCACCCGCTCCCCGGACCGCCCCTGCCCCATCGGCCTGCACCGCTGCCGCGTGACCGGGGTCCAGGGGCTGACCGTTCAGGTCGGCGGGCTGGAGGTACTGGACGGCACGCCGGTCCTGGACATCAAGCCCGTGATCCCGGCGGACGCCCGCGTTCTGCCCGCGGAGTTCGACGAGATGGTCCGCGTGGGCCGTCAGGGCTGGGAGCGCGGCCTCTTCTCGGGCCGCGAGGGGAACATCTCCGTGCGTCTGGCCGACGGCCGGGTGCTGGTCACCGCCTCGGGCGTGTGCAAGGGCCGCCTCGGCCCGGACGGCGTCTGCCACGTGGACCCGGCGACCGGCCTGGCCCTGCCCGGCGAGAAGCCGACCACCGAGCTGCCCGCCCACCTCGCCATCTACCGCGAGCAGCCCTCGGCCCGCGCCGTGGTGCATACCCATCCGCCCCACATCCTGGCCTTGGACCGGCGTTTCGAGGACCCCAAGGAGATCCTTAACCTTTCCCTCTACGAGACCGATACGTACAGGGAGAAGTTCGGCATCGTCCCGGCCCTGCCGCCGGGCGGGGAGAGGCTGGGCGTCAGCGTGGGCAAGACCGCGGCCAACCGGCAGGCCTTGCTCCTGCGGCGGCATGGGCTTATATGCTGGGGCAGGACCCTCGAAGAGGCGTTGTGCCTTTCCGAGGAACTGGAGAACATGGCGCGCATCCGCTGGATGCTGCTGCCCGGAGAGGCATGAACGCGAAGCGGAACGCCGGAACGGTCGGGGGGAGCGTGGAGCCGGGAAAGGAGAAGGACTTCTTCCCTGTCTCGCCGCTCATGCTCTTTCCGGACACCAGCCCAGAATTCCGCGTCTACCTGAACCAGAACGGCCGGTTCGTGCTCTACACGCGCGAGAAGGACAGCTTCGACGAGACCACGCGGCGGGGCCTCTTCGAACTGGGCATCGACAAGGTCTTCGTGCTCGCGGAGCAAAAGGACCGCTACGACGGCTACCTCGAAGAGAACCTGGGCCGCATCCTGGACGACGCCTCCATCCCGGTCACGGAGCGCGCCCAGACCTTCTACGGCGCGGCCGTGCAGATCCTGGAGGAGGTCTTCGCCTCCCGCTTGCCCGAAGGGCTCTCGCGCAAGCTCTACGACCGCGTCCTGGCCTTCGTGCAGGAGAGCGTGCGCTTCCTCTCGCGCGAGGAGTCGCTGAAGAGCCTCGCCAAGCTGATCTCGCACGACTACAAGACCTTCACCCATTCGGTGAACGTCTACAGCTTCGCCATGGCCCTGTTCACCGCCTGCGGCCTTCCGGCCGAGGACTGCGTGCGCCTGGGATTGGGGGCGCTGCTGCACGACATCGGCAAGGCCAAGGTGCCGCGCGCCATCCTCGAATCCCCCGGCCCCCTGTCCGAGGACGAGGAGGGCAGGCTCAAGCTGCATCCCATCCACGGCGTCTCCATGTGCTCCATGCTGCCCATGCACCAGGAGACCGTGAACGTCATCCTCTTCCACCACGAGCGCTTCGACGGCAAGGGCTACCCCACGGGCACGGCCGGCGAGGGCATCCCGCTCGGCGTGCGCATCGTCTCCCTCTGCGACGGCTACGACAACCTGACCGCCAAGAAGCCCGGCCGTCGCGCTCTCACGCCCTTCGAAGCGCTCAAGCGCATGCGCGAGGACAAGGCCGGGGCCTTCGACATGGAACTCTACAAGCGCTTCGTCCTCGTCCTTTCGGGCGCGAACATCGTCTAGTGTGACGTCCGCACAATACGCAAAGCCGTATTGTGCGGAAGACCGTTGCGGTGCTGTCGCCATCCGTAAGGCCCGCCCCCAAGGGGTGCTCGCCTAACGGCTGCCGCCCGGCTTGCTCACGCCGCCGATGGCGGCGGAGCCGGGCGAATGCCCGGCGCGTGTGTCGCGTATGCTCGTCGGAAATGATGTCGATCCTCTTCATGGACGCGACACGAGCCCATGTCCTCCCGTTTTCCGGGCGGACGAGCCTAAAAGCGGATCAGCGGCGGGTCGGCGAAGTGGCCGAGGCTCCCGGCCGTGCCGCCGTCGAGGGAGCCGCCGTGCGGCAGGGGCCAGGCTGCGTCCGCGAAGACGAAGCCTTCCAGGTCGCGCAGCATCTCCACGCAACGGGCCACGGCCCGGCTGAAGAGGCCGTCCAGCGAGTCGCTGCAGGCTTCGCCCGTGGCCGGATGGCGGTAGTCGATCTCCCCGGCCAGGGCCGGGAGCTGGCGGGTCATGGCCGGAACGTAGTGCAGGGCGGCCAACTCGCGCAGGCCTCGCGGCATGAGGCCGCGCAGGGCGTGGAGCAGGCGGGAGAGCGGCGTCAGGCGGGCGGCGCACTGGAATCCCGCGAAGATGCGCCAAGCCCGGGCCTGGCAGGCTGCCGCCCGCTCCGGCGGCACGCGCGCGGGCGCGGTCAGGCGGCCGAGGCGGAATATTTCGGCCAGGGGCGCTTCCGCGCCGCGCAGGGTGCGGCCCAGGGAGAGCGCGGCGGCGCGCCTGAGGGCCGCCCGCGGGCCGTCCGCCCCGCCCAGGAAATGCAGGTCCATGAGCGCCTCGAAGGCGCGGTGGCGCTGCACCGCGCCGGAGCGCAGCGCGGGGTCCGGGTGGTGGTAGTCGCCCGTGGCCCAGAAGACCAGCGGGTGGAAGGTCTGGTCCGCGCAGATGTGGCTGGCGAGCCCGGCGATCCAGGCGGGCAGCCAGGCCGCGCCGGTCTCGCGGAAGGATTCGGCGGCCAGGCGCAGGACCTCGTGGCTGTCCTCGCCGTCATGTCCGGACAGGACGTAGGGCACGCGGCGGCAGATTTCGGGCGCCGAGGCGGGCAGGTAGTAGAGGGCGTCGTGGGCCACCGCGCCCAGGCCGAGGATGTTCGGGCAGCGGGCTAGGGGGGCGGCCCAGGGGGAGCCGGGGAGGCCGCGCGCGACCGCCCCGGCGACGAGCCAGTGGGTCAGTTCCTTGGGCATTCGCCGCCGAGCCTGCGGTCCAGGAGCCAGAGGTCGGCCAGCGCCAGCCGGACCATGGCCGCGCAGACCGGCACGATGCGGGGGATGGCGCAGACGTCGTGGCGGCCGCCCACCGTGATCTCCGTCTCCTCTCCCCGGCGGTTCAGGGTGGCCTGGGGCCGGGCGATGGAGGGGATGGGCTTGACGGCGGCGCGGACCACGACCTCCTGGCCGGACGAGATGCCGCCCAGTATCCCGCCCGCGTTGTTGGAGGCAAAGCCGTCCCGGCGCATGGGATCATTGTTGGCCGAGCCGGTGGAGCGGGCCGCGGCGAAGCCCGCGCCGATCTCCACGCCCTTGACCGCGCCGATGCCCATGAGGGCGTAGGCCAGACGCGCGTCGAGCTTGTCGAAGACCGGCTCCCCGAGTCCCGCGGGCACGCCGCGCGCCACGATCTCCACGACTCCTCCCACGGTGTCCCCCGCGGCGCGCGCCGCGGCGCAGCGCTCCTCCCAGGCGGCGTGGGTCTGTGCGTCGGGACAGAAGAAGGGACGCTCCTGCGCGCCCTCCGGGTCCGCCACGTGGGCCGCGATGCCGCCGATCTCCACGGGATAGGCCAGGACGGAGACGCCGACGGTGCGGAGGAAGACTCCGGCCACCGCCCCGCCCGCCACGCGGGAGACGGTCTCGCGGCCCGAGGAGCGGCCGCCGCCCCGGTAGTCGCGGAAGCCGAACTTGGCGTCGAAGGTCCTGTCCGCGTGGCCGGGCCGCCACACGTCCATGATCTTGGAGTAGTCGCGCGAGCGCTGGTCCTGGTTGGCGACGGTGAAGCCGATGGGCGTGCCGGTGGTGCGGCCCTCGAAGACGCCGGACCACAGGACCACGCTGTCCGGCTCCTTGCGCGCCGTGGCGGCCGCGCCGCCCTGGCCCGGCCTGCGGCGGTCCAGTTCGGCCTGGATGTCGGCCGCGTCAAGCGTCAGGCCTGCGGGGCAGCCGTCGACAATGCCGCCGAGCCCCGCGCCGTGGGATTCCCCGAAGGTGGTCAGCCGGAAGACCCGGCCGAAGGTGTTGCCGCTCATGCCGTCTCCTTGCAGGACACCTAGCGCGCGCACGGGGGGTTGGCAAGCCGCGCGGCCAAAACGCTCAGCGCGCTTCCAGCCGCAGACCGAGGCGTCGCGCGGCCTCCAGGGGTGGGAAAAGGACGATCTCGACCACGGGCATGGGCTGCCTGGGCGCAAGTTCCAGGGCGAGGGTCCCGGGTTCGGCCAGGAAGGCGCGCAGGGCGCGGGCCGTGGCCGCCAGGAAGGCCTTGTCCTCGGCCGTGGCCGCGCGTCCCGCGTAGGCCCGCAGGTCGTTTTCGATGATGTCGCCGAGCGCTGCGCGCCAGGCGGAGGGGGTCACGCCCAGGCGTTCTGCCTCGGCGCGGATGAGCCGCTCGGCCAGGGAGGCGTCGCTGTAGCGCGCGGACAGCGCACCGATCTGGATGAAGACCGACTGCACGGCCAGGGTCTGGGCGCTGCCCGCCAGGGAAGGCAGGTTGGCGGCCGTGCCCGAGAGGCGGAAGGAGAAGAGTTCGGGCAGCAGGAGGTGCAGGTCGTGCACGGTGAGCGCTGCCGTGCTCGGGTTCCAGGAGACGTCCGCGCTCAGAGCGCCGCGCAGTTCCTCCGGGGCCGCGTGCAGGGCCTCGGCAAGCCGGGCGGCGGCGGGGCCTTCGGGCTGAAGCCCGGAAAGTTCCGCCTGCCAGCGGTTCTCCTCGGACTTGCGCAGCACGGCCGTGTGCGCGGTCAGGCCGAGGTCGGGGAGGTCCTGGCTGGCCAGGCGGACGTGGTGCAGGACCAGGGCGCGGTCCAGGAGGTCCACGGAAAGGGTTTCCCAGGTCAGCCGGGCATGGGGGGCGATCTGGGCGGCGAGGTCGTCCATGCGCGCCTGGCCGAGCCGTTCGGCCATGCGCGAGACGCCAGCCCAGAGCACGACGCCGAGGGCCAGGAGCAGGGCCAGCGCCAGGAGCAGGCGTTTCATGCGGCGCGCTCCCTGCCCGGGCCGATGGCCGGGGCGCAGGGCGCGGGCGTGCGGGGGAGGCGGAGGAGGGGGTGCGTTCGCATCCCCGCCCCATACTCCATGCCCGGCCGGGGGGCAACGGCGCGCGCCCCTCGACGGGGGCCGGGGGGTGTGGTAGGTGCGGGCCATCTTGCGCACGACGGAGCATGCATGAGCCTGACCTTTCCCGCCTCGCTCCCCTTCTACAAGATGCAGGGCAGCGGCAACGACTTCGTGGTCATCGACAACACCCGCGCCCGGGTGCCCGAGGGCGACATGGCGCGGTTCGCCGTGGCGGTCTGCCGCCGCGCCTTCGGCATCGGCGCGGACGGCGTCTTCTTTCTGGAAAAGCCCGCGCAGCGCCCGGACGTGGACGTGGCCTGGCATTTCTTCAACGCCGACGGCTCGCGCGCCGAGATGTGCGGCAACGCCTCGCGCTGCGCCGCGCGGCTGGCCCACCTGTTGGGCATGGCCCCGCAGCGTCTGCGGCTGGGCACGGACGCCGGGGTGGTGGAAGCCGAGGTCTTCGAGGCCGAACGCGAGGCGCGGGTGCGTCTGACCCCGCCCACGGGCCTCAGGCTCGGCATCGACCTCGACCTGGGCGGGGGCGAGACCTTTACCGCGCACTTCGTGAACACCGGGGTGCCGCACGCCGTGATCTTCGTGGACGAGGTGACGGACGTGGACGTGGCCCGCATCGGCCGGGCCATCCGCTTCCACGCCGCCTTCGCGCCCGCCGGGACCAACGTCAACTTCGCCCAGGTCACGGGCCGGGACAGCATGCTCCTGCGCACGTACGAGCGCGGCGTGGAGGGCGAGACCTTCGCCTGTGGCACGGGCGCGAGCGCCGCGGTGCGGCTGGCCCGGGAGCTGGAATTGACCGGGGACGAGGCGGCCGTGACCACCACGGGCGGGGAGAAGCTGGTCATCGGCCTGGCCGAGGGGGCCATCTTCCTGCGCGGCAAGGCCGAGATCACTTTCGAAGGCGTGCTGAATCTGCAGAGCGTGGGCCTGGTCTGACGCGCTTCAGCCCGCGCGCGCCTTGCGCGCGGCCCGGCGCTGGCCCGCCTCGCGTATGCGCCGCTCGTCCTCGGGGGAGTCCGGGAGCAGGGGCGGGACCTCGCCCGGCTGCCCGGCGTCGTCCAGGCAGACGAAGGTCAGGTAGGCCGAGGCCACGTGGTGGCGTTCGCCGCTGAAGAGATCCTCGGCCTCCACGCGCACGCCGCACTCCAGGGAGGAGCGGCCCACGCCGTTGACCGAGGCCCTGCAGACGACCAGTTCGCCCACGCGCACGGGCCGCAGAAAATCCAGGCGGTCGATGGACGCGGTTACGGCGTTGCGGCGGCAATGGCGAATGGCGCTCACGGCGGCGGCGATGTCGATCTCCTTCATCAGCACCCCGCCGTGGACGCTGCCGTAAGGATTGGCGTCCTGCGGCAGCATCACCCGCGCCAACTCGAAGCGCGAATCCGAAACCCGCCTGCCGTCCATGCCGTCCTCCTGCCCGTCTGCTGCCCGTCTGCTGTCCGGCAGTCTAGCCCTGGGGCATGTTTTCGTCTATAGGACAGCGGAAAAAGGAGCTGCGCATGGCCACCAAGAAGACCGCCCCCGCGTCCAAGACCGCCGCCAAGACCCCGGCCAAGAAGGCCACCCCGGCCAAGAAGCCGGCCGCCAAGGCCGCCGCCAAGAAGGCGTCCACCCCGCCCAAGCACTATCAGAAGCTGGCCGCCAGGTACCCCAAGGTGCTCGACGCCGTGCAGGCCCTGGGCAAGACCGTGCAGGCTGCCGGCCCGCTGGACGAGAAGACCGTGCGCCTGGTCCAGCTCGCCGCGGCCGCGGCCGAGCGCTCCACCGGGTCGGTGCAGAGCCATGCCCGCCGCGCCCTGGAGGCCGGAGCCTCGCGGGCCGAGATCGAGCATGCCCTGCTCAGCCTGACCTCCACCCTGGGCTTCCCCAACGTGGCCGCGGCCTTGAACTGGGTGGAAGAAGTCCTGGGCTAGAGCCGGTCCGGCATTTTCTCGCCGCGTGGAGCGGCTGCGCCGGGCGGGACATGCCCTGCGCAGCCGTGTTTTCGGCGTTTCCTGCTCGCCGACCGGGCGGCGGGACCGTTCCGAGCGGGCCACCGCCCTTTCCTCCGCGCGTTCGGGGCGCTACACTGGGCGCATGAAACGCATCGATCTCGCCGCTTGGCCCCGCCGTTCGCACTACAGCTTTTTCCGGTCCCTGGCCCAGCCCCACTTCATGGTCGCCACGGAGCTTGAGGCGCGGGCCTTCCGCGCCCACGCCCGGGCCGAGGGGCTGCCCCTGTTCCTGGCCCTGGCCTTTGCCGCGACCACGGCCGTCAACGCCGTGCCCGAGCTGCGCACGCGCTTTCGCGGGGCCTTCGGCCGCGAGGAGGTCGTGGAGCACGCCGCGCTGCATCCTTCCGTGACCGTGCCCCTGCCCGGCGGTCTGTTCAACTTCTGCATCCTGGATGTTCACCGGGATTTCGGCGTCTTCGCCCGGGAGGGCAGGGAACGCATCGCCGCGGCCGAGCAGGCGGACGGGCTGCGTGACGAGAGCGGCGGCCGCGACGACCTCGTCTTCCTGACCAGCCTGCCCTGGCTGCGCTTCACCGCCCTGACCTTCTGCACCGGCGGCCCGGACGATTGCATCCCGCGCGTGGCCTGGGGCAGGCTGAGCGACGCGGACGGGCGGACGGCCCTGCCCGTGGCCGTGCATGCCCACCACGCCCTGGCCGACGGCCTGCACCTCAGCCGCTTCCTGGACGCGCTGCAGGCCGTGCTGGACGATCCCGCCGCCCACCTGGGCGGGCGCACGGGTTGAGGGCGGCGGGCGTCATCTTTCCAGGAAAGACGGCATCGGGTATGTTCCTTTCAGACTCCATGCGAGCGAGGCAAGGATGAATTTCAGGGACTACCGGGCCGGAACGTTTGTCCAGCAATACGAATACAGGAGCTTCAGCCCCACGCTGGTCGCTCATGACTGGACCTGGGACGATCCGCGCATCAACACGCTGCTGGAGGAAGCCAGCACCGCCCTGGCGCGCCTCGACGCCTTCTCCCGCATCGTCCCGGATGTGGACCGCTTCATCCGCATGCACGTGGTCAAGGAGGCGAACACGTCCAGCCGCATCGAGGGAACGGTCACGGAGATGGACGAGGCGCTGTTCGACCGCGAATTCATCGCCGAAGAGCGGCGCGACGACTGGCAGGAGGTCCAGAACTACATCCGGGCCATGAACACCGCGATCGATGAGTTGCAGCGGTTGCCGCTCTCCGGACGTCTGCTGCGCAACACCCACGCCAGATTGCTTGACGGCGTGCGCGGCGAGCGGAAGACGCCGGGCGAATTTCGTCGGTCCCAGAACTGGATCGGGGGAACGACCCTCGCCGACGCCGTCTTCATCCCTCCGCATCATGACGAGGTCGCCGGCCTCATGAGTGATCTGGAGAAATTCTGGCATGATGAGGCCATCCAGGTGCCCCACCTCATCCGCATCGCCATAAGCCATTATCAGTTCGAGACCATCCACCCGTTCCTGGACGGCAACGGCAGGATCGGGCGGCTGCTGATCACGCTCTACCTGCTGGACAAGGGGCTGATCAAAAAACCGTCCCTCTATCTCTCGGCGCATCTGGAGAAGAACAAGGGGCAGTACTACGACGCGCTGACCACGGTGCGGGCCTCCAGCGACATTGGTCACTGGGTCCGGTTCTTCCTCGTGGCGGTGCGCGATACCGCGCGCAGGGGCGTGGCCACGTTCGAGGCCATCATGAGGCTGCGCGAGGACATGCGTGCGCGGATCGGAGGCCTTGGAGGGCGGATGGCCAATGCCGCGCGGCTGCTGGAGGAGTTGTATCTCCGACCTTTCCTGACCGGTCCCCAGATGGCGGCGCTGCTCGGCGTGACCCAACCAACGGCCAACGCACTCGCCGTGGATTTCATGCGCCTGGGCATTTTGCGGGAGGTCACCGGCCAGCGGCGCAACCGCCTGTACACCTTTGAAGAGTATTACGCCCTCTTCCGCGATTGAGGTTGATGCAGCACGAGGGGTTTTTCCGCAATGAAGATTTTTTCATTGCTGGACAGCTTAATAAAAAAAAGTCCGTAAAATTTTAATAAGCTTGAGTGAACGTTAATTCCAGCCAGACAATTAACGTTGGCCTAGTGAAACACTGGGCAACCCGCCAAAAGGTTCCCGCATGGCCCGCTATCTGCCTCTCCACGCCTCCGGCGAGTTGGCCCGCAGGGCCGCGGCGGCCCTGGCGCGGCTTGCGGCCTGCGACCTTTGCCCGCGCGGCTGCGGGGTTGACCGCGCGGCCGGGGAGCACGGGTTCTGCCGCACCGGTCGTCTGGCCCAGGTGGCCTCGTACGATCTGCATTTCGGCGAGGAGGCCCCGTTGGTCGGGGAGCGCGGCTCGGGCACGATCTTTTTCGCGCAGTGCAACCTGAACTGCGTCTTCTGCCAGAACTGGGAGATTTCGCAGGGCGGCGAGGCCTTCGCCGAGGCCACGCCCGAGGCCCTGGCGCGCATGATGTGCGAGCTGCAGGCCCAAGGCGCGCTGAACGTCAATCTCGTCTCGCCGAGCCACGTGGCCGCGCAGATACTCGAAGCCCTGCCCCTGGCCTGCGACATGGGCCTTGATCTGCCCCTGGTCTGGAACTCCTCAGGATACGACAGCCTGGAGACCCTGCGCCTGCTGGACGGCGTGGTAGACATCTACATGCCGGACGCCAAGTTCTGGACGAGCGGGCCAGCGGCCCGCTTCTGCCGCGCGCCGGACTATCCGGACGTCGCCCGGGCCGCGCTGCGCGAAATGCACCGCCAGGCGGGGGATCTGGTCCTGGACCGGGAAGGCGTCGCCCTGCACGGGCTGCTCGTCCGCCATCTGGTCATGCCGGGGGGGCTTGCCGGGTCAGAGGGCTGGCTGGACTTCCTGGCCCGGGAGATCGGGCCGGACTCCTACGTCAACGTCATGGACCAGTACCGTCCCTGCGGCCAGGCGCATGCCTATCCGGAGCTGTGCGGCCGCCCCTCCCCGGCCGAGACGGAGGCGGCGCGCCGGGCCGCCCGGGGGCTGGGGCTGCGTCTCGACGACCGCCACGAGCGCACGGCCATGTGGCTCGTGCGGCGACTGCTGCGGGGAACCTAGCCAGGGGAAAGGGCGTTTCCGCCGGGACGCGGCGCTAGGCGGCCGCCGCCGCGGGCAGGTTGTCCTTGCGCAGGCCGCAGGCCGTCTTGTCCAGCCGCCGCTGCCGCCAGCGGTCGATGGGCCGCTCCAGCCCGAGATGGAGGAGCAGCGCCGCGGCCAGGGTCAGGCCCAGGGCCTCCGGGGTCGCGGGCATGTCCGCCAGCCGTTCGAGCAGGGCCAGCACCAGGAAATGGACGATATACACGGGATAGGAGAGGTCGCCTACGAACCGGTCCAGACGGCAGTCGCGGCTGAGGAGGAAGAGGTGCGGCACGGCCATGGCCAGGAAGCAGGCGAAGGCGGGCACGCGCAGGGGCTGGGGAATGCCGGAGAGATAGGCGGCGGCGGAGAGGAGCAGCCAGATGACGGCGGGCGCCAGGGCGTCGCGGGCGGGCCTGTCCCGGTGCGCGGCATACAGGTGCCAGGCCAGGATGCCGAGCAGGAAGAGCCACAGTTCGGCGGGGAAGGTCTTGCGGGCGAGCAGGTCCGAGCCGGGCGTCGCGGCCAGCAGGACGCAGCGCAGGGCGAAGCTCGCCAGCCCGAGGGCGACGAGCGCCCGGGGCCGCAGCCGCACGAGCAGCGGGGCGAGCAGGTAGAAGAGCAGCTCCATGGAGAGCGACCAGGACTGCGGCACGAGCAGGTAGGAGAAGGCCCCGGAGAATCCGTCGCGTCCCGCCGTCCAGAAGATCCGCCCGCTTTCCGGGTCCAGGGCGAAGAGAAAGAGCAGTTCGTCGCCCAGGGTGGTCAGGTTGCACCAGGCCAGGACCGGCGCGGACGGCCCAGCCATGGCCCGGTCGAAGGCCTCGGGACCCACGAACGCCCCGGCCCCGAAGATGCGCAGGGCGGCCCAGGAGCAGAGCAGCACGATCCAGTAGGTGGGGGCGAGGCGCAGCAGGCGGTTGGTGTAGAAGACCGGCAGCGGCGCGGCGGCGTATTTCCCGCGCAGGATCAAGGCCATGTAGAAGCCCGAGACGACGAAAAAGGCCTGCACCGCCGCCTCTCCGGTGAGCAGGTGCAGCCCGGAATAGCCCTCGTGCGAGAAGAACACCGCGAGGGCCAGGAACATGCGCAAAAGGCCCATAGTCGTCCTTGTGTGGTGCGGACAGGATACGCGAAGCCGGGTTTTGCGCAAGGCCGGGGCGACGCCTGCGGGGCGGCGCGTCAGCGCCCGGCGAGGCGCAGGGTGTAGATCAGCTTGTCGTCGCCGGGCCTGTAGAAGTCCCGCACCCGGGCCTCAAGCTCGAAGCCGCCGTGCTCGTAGAAGCCCCGGGCCGCGGCGTAGGGCGGGGTGGACGAGGTCTCGGCGTAGAGCGCCCGTCCGCCTGCCGCGCGGACCCGGGCGCAGGCCTCGGCGAGCAGGCGGCGCGCCAGTCCCCGGCCGCGCGTGCTGGCATGCACCGCGATCCAGTAGAGATGCCAGGCCCCGCCGTCGGAACAGGCGTCCGGGCCGTAGCAGATGTAGCCCTCCACCCGCCCGCCGTCCCCGGTCAGGAGGAAATGGTAGCCGGAGGCCGCCGCGCCCTTGGCCGCGTGCTCCAGGACCAGTTCCTTGGCCACCTCGATCTCGGCCGGGGTGAAGGCCCGGGCGGAGAGCAGGATCTCCTCGACGGCTCCGGCGTCGGCCGCCGCGGCGTGGTCGCGCATGGTCATGTCAGGCTCCCGGCGCTGCGGCCGCAAGCACGCGCGCCACGATTCGGGCAAAGGTGAGGCCCGCGCGGCCGCAGGCGGCGGGAAATCCCGCGTCCGGGGCCAGGCAGGGGTTGGCGTTGACGTCTATGATCCACGGCCTGCCCGCCGCGTCCACGCGGAAGTCCACGCGGGCGTAGCCGGAAAGCCCCAGGCAACGCCAGGCGAGGCGGGCGTCGCGGCGCAGGGCCGCCTGCAGGGCGTCGTCGTCCGGGCCAGACTCGAAGCTGCGCTCCGAGGCGGCGTATTCGCGGCTGTCCGGATCCCACTTGGCGGCATAGGTCAGGATGGGCCGCCGCCATTCGCCCGTAAAACGCATCTCGGCCGGGGGCAGGACCTCGGGCGCGGCGCCGGGCGAGGGTGCGGCCAGCAGGGAGACGGCGAACTCGCGGCCCGCCACGTAGCGTTCCGCAAAACAGGGACGGCCGTGACGCTGTGCGGCCAGAAGCGTGGCGCGCGCAGCCTCGTCCGGCGTGGCGCAGAAGCGCACGGCATCCGCGTCGATGCCCTTGGAGGCATGCACCCGGCTCGGCTTGACGATGTATTCCCCGGGCGCGAAGGTTCCGCCGGTCAGCGCCCCGCCCTCGCCGTCCGGCTCCACCCAGGGGGGCGTGGCCGCTCCGGCGGCCGCGAGCAGCCGCTTGCACAGCGGCTTGTCGTTGGAGAGCTGCAGGGCCCGGCCGTCCGAGCCGGTGCAGGGGATGCCTTGCGCGGCCAGGAGGTCCGGCGGGGCGTGGGCGAGATCGTCGCGGCCGTTCACCGTTTCGGCGAGATTGAAGACGGCGCTGGGCGCGAAGTCCCGCACCGCGGCCAGGGCGTCCGTCATGTCCAGGTCAGGGCCGATGATCCGGGCCTCGTGGCCCAGCTCCGCCAGGGCGCGGGCGACGGCCCCGGCCTGTTCCAGGGTGTCCTGGTCGTCCGGGTCCGCTCCGCTGCCGACGCGGCCCGTGAGCACCGCCACGCGCACGGCTCAGCCCATGGCCCGGCGGGGAGCGCGCGGCGCGCGGCCGCTGTCCAGGGAGAGCCCGGCCCTGGCCGCGGCCGAGCGCACGATGCCGCCGATGAGGTCGTCGTAGGACATGCCCGCCAGACGGCAGAGGATGGGCAGGTCGGAATAGCTCGGGTTGAGGCCCGGCAGGGGGTTGAGTTCGATGACCTGGGCGCGGCCGTGCTCGTCCAGGCGCACGTCCACCCGGCCGCCGTCGCGGCAGTCGAGCGCCCGCCAGGCGGCCAGGGCCACGGCGGCCGACTCCCCGGCCGCGGCGTCCTGCGCCAGGCGGTAGTCCACGCACCGCTCCCAGTCCCACTTGTTCCGCAGTGAGTAGGCACCCGACTCGGCCCCGTCTTGCAGCAGGACCTCCATGACGCCCAGGCTCCTGGCCTCTTTTCCCGTGCCGAGGATGCCCACTGTGAACTCGCGGCCCGGCAGGTAGCGCTCTACCAGCACGGGCTGGCGGAATGCGGCGAGCAGCTCGGCGCAGACCTGGACGAGCGCCGCGCGGTCGCGGCACAGGGAGCGCGCGGAGACGCCCTTGCTCGTGCCCTCGGCCACGGGCTTGACGAAGAGCGGGAAGGCCAGGTCCACGGCGGCCGCGTCCTCGCGTTCCGTGACCACGGCGAAGTCCGGGGTGGGCACGCCGCAGCCCTGCAACACGCGCTTGGCCAGCCCCTTGTGCAGGCACAGGGCCAGGACCAGGGGGTCGGAGAAGGTGCAGGGGATGGCGTAGGCCTCCAGCAGGGCCGGGACCTGCGACTCGCGGGCGTATCCGGCCAGCCCCTCGGCGATGTTGAAGACAAGGTCCCAGCGCTCCCCCAGGGCCAGACGTCTGGTCAGGTCGCGGATGTTGCCCACGGGGTCTGTCTCGCAGCCCAGCCGCCAGAGCGCTTCCTCGATGCCCTGGACGGTCTCGGGGCAGTCGAACTCGGCCACCTCCTCCGGGCTGTAGCCCAGTTCGAGGTAGACCTCCTTGAGGTCATAGGTGATGCCGACCCTCATGACAGTTCGGCCCTGACAGCCATCTCGCGTCCGGCCCGGACCATGGCCGCGGTTTCGGGGTCGTGCGTGGCGAAGGGGCGGCCCTGGTAGTTCACGAAGAGCAGCTCGCCGTTCTCGGACCCGGCCAGATAGTCGGGCAGGACCGGGGCCTTGCCGCCGCCGCCGGGCAGGTCCACCACGAGTTGCGGCACGGCATAGCCCGAGGTGTGGCCGCGAAGGTTGCGGATGATCTCGATGCCCTTGGCCAGCGGGGCGCGGAAGTGGCCCGTGCCCGGCACCTGATCGCACTGGTAGAGGTAGTAGGGTCGCACGCGCCGCTTCATCAGGCCGCGCATGAGGTCGCCCATGACCTCGGGGCTGTCGTTCACGCCGCTCAGCAGCACGGTCTGCGACCCCAGGGGGAGACCGGCGTCGGCCAGCCGCTCCAGGGCCTGGGTGGACTCGGGGGTCAGTTCCTCGGGGTGGGTGCAGTGGATGCTGGCCCACAGCGGGTGGAAGCGGCGCAACATCTTCACCAAGGTGGGGGTGATGCGCTGCGGCAGGACCATGGGCGTCTTGGTGCCCAGGCGGATGACCTCCACGTGCGGGATGGCGCGCAGCCGGGTGAGCAGGTATTCCAGCGCGCGGTCCGAGAGGGTCAGGGGGTCGCCGCCCGAGACGATGACGTCGCGGATGGCCGGGGTGCGGGCGATGTAGGCCAGGGCCTGCTCCCAGGCGTGGGTGGCCGGGGCGCGCGAGGGTCCCTTGCCCACGCGGCGCGAGCGCGTGCAGTAGCGGCAATAGGCCGCGCAGAAGTCCGTGGCCAGGAACAGGGCGCGGTCCGGATAGCGGTGGACCAGACCCGGCGCGGGGCTGTCGTCGTCCTCGCCCAGGGGGTCGGCGGTCTCGCACGCGCCCAGGGTGAACTCCGCTGCGGAGGGGATCATGGTCCGTCTGAGCGGATGCTCCGCGCCGCGTCCCGCGAAGAGGGAAAGATAGTACGGCGTCACGGCCACGGGCAGGCGTCCGCCGCGCGCGGCCAGGGACATGATTTCGTCGGCCGTGAGATCCAGCAGGCGCGCGAGCGCCGTGGCCGTGGTCAGACGGTTCCTGATCTGCCAGCGCCAGTCGTTCCACTGCGCGGCGTCGGCAAGGGGATAGTGCCGGGTCCGGAACTCCGCACGGGCGTCGTCATGCGCGAAGAGGGGGGATTTGTGGGTCCCGGCGTCGGCCTTTCCGCGGCCGCCGCGCAGGGACGTCAACATGGCCAGGGGGGACGACGGAGGCTCGATGGGCTCGGCCGCGTTCTCGGCCGCCTTGCGCGCCTGTTTCACGTTTTCCTCACTTTTCTCACCGGCATGGCCGGGGGGTTACGGCTTCTTGCCCTTTTCGGGCTGTTTCGCGGGTTGGTCCTCGGACATGGCCGTTCCGGGGGCGGCCATGACCTTCACGGACTTCACCGTCAGCTCGTTTTCGCCCTGGGCGTTGATCCGGCTCTCGCCGCCGACCTCGACGTACTTGTCGTAGTACTTCTCCAGGCCCTTGCCTTTGAGCACGTAGATGTCGCCGTCGTCGGACTCCATGAAGACGGCCTTCTCGGCCTCGAAGACGAAGCCGCGGAAGGCCCCGCTCTTGGCGTCCACGCCGTCCGCCAGGAGGAGCAGCCCGGCCGTCAGCAGCCCGGCCAGCACGAGCCCGATCCGGAGGGCCAAACGAAAACGGCGCCGAGCAGGCGCCATCAGGGTGTTTCGGGGAGCCGCGGACGCGCTGGGCGCGTCCGGGAAACCGCGTTTGAGCGGCACGTCGGCAGCTTCGGAGGAAGAGGCGGTCTGCATGGGTCCACACCTCGCAGGGATACGGTCGCGGCAGGCCGCACACTGCGGCCGCAACGAAGAAAGCAACCCGCGTGCCACGCTGTATGGTTCTGGAAATACAGGGATTTTTTGGAAACGGGAAAAGGAGGTTAGGAAATTTTATTTCCGATTGTTGGGCGGGAAGCGCTGCATGGTTGCACCGTTCTTGGTAAAACAAGCCTCCTGAAGAGCCTTTTCGGCGTCGTCGCCCATGAAGTATAACACTGATATATCTTGTTATTTACATAAAAAACAGCACACCGGAAATATTTCTTCCGGCAAAAGACGTGCCGGAATTTCAATTTCCGTTTTCAGGGCGGAAGGCTGCGCGCCGCAGACCGTGCTTGTGCATCAGGTTCCTGAGCTGCCGGTCCGTGACGCCCGCGTCGCGGGCCGTGGCGGTCATGTTGCCGCGGTTCTTCTGGAGAAGCTCGGTGAGATAGGCCCGCTCCAGGTTGTTCACGGCCAGTCTGCGCGCCTCGCACAGGGGCAAGCTTGTGTCCAGGGGAATCGCCGCGGCCACCTGCGAGCCCTCGAAGAGTTCCGCCGGGAAGCTGGCCGGGGTGAGCATGTGCGAGCCTTCCAGGATGAAGGCCCGCTCCACGAGGTTCTCCAGTTCCCGCACGTTGCCCGGCCAGTCGTAGCGCTCGAAGGCCTCCAGGACCATGGGGTGGTACCCCTGCACGTCCTTCTGGTAGTTGCGCGAGAGCCGTTCCAGGAAGTGTTCGGCCAGGGGCGCGATGTCCTCCTTGCGTTCCCGCAGCGGAGGAATCTCTATGGGGAAGACGCTGAGGCGGTAGTAGAGGTCCTTGCGCAGTTCGCCGCTGTCCGCCTGGGCGCGCAGATCGAGGTTGGTGGCCGCCAGGACGCGCGCCTCGGCCTTGATTTCCTGTTCGCCTCCCAGGCGGCAGAAGGTTTTGTCCTGCAGGACCTGGAGCAGCTTGATCTGCAGGGCCGGGCCGATGGTGCCGATCTCGTCGAGGAAGACCGTGCCGCTGGCCGCCAGCTCGAACTTGCCCAGCCGCCGTCTGGCCGCGCCGGTGAAGGCTCCTTTCTCGTGGCCGAACAGTTCGGACTCGATGAGCGGTTCCGGGATGGCGCCGCAGTGCACGCCGATGAACGGCCCCTCGCGCCGCTCGGAGAGGGAGTGGATGAGCCGGGCCACCACGCCCTTGCCCGTGCCCGTCTCGCCTAGAAGCATGACCGTGGTGTTGGTGGGCGCGACCAGCTTGACCTTCTCGTACACGCCCTGCATGACCGCGCTTTGCATGCGCGCCACGCGCCGCGTGTCGCCGACCACGAACTCGTCGCGGAAGTAGGACAGCTCGTGTTCCACCTTGCGCGACTGCGACAGGCTCTCCAGCACGTAGAGCAGTTCGTCCTTGGACAGCGGGTAGGTCAGGTAGTTCCCGGCCCCGGCCTTGACCAGGTCCACGGCCTCGCGCACCTCGGCGGGCCGGGCCAGGGCGATGATCTCGGCGTGGGGATTGCGGCCCCAGAGGCTGCGCAGGCGCTCGCGGTATTCCGCGGGCGTCCGGCCGGGGGCCGCGCCCAGATGCGTCACGTCGGCCAGGATGACGTCGAAGACCCCCTGCGCCGCTTTGCCGCGCAGGGAATCCCAGTCCGGGGCCACGGACAGGGCGAGTTCGCTGCCGAAGGCCTCGCGCACGGTGCGCAGGGCGTCGGCGTCCGGGGTGGCCAGCAGGATGCGCTTCATGCGGCAGGCTGTAGCACGTTCGGCAGGCGATGGGGAGGGGCGGCGCGGCCGTTCAGGACAAGCGCACGCCGAGCCGCGCTTCGAGCGCGGCCCCGAGGCCGGGCAGGTCGCGCGGTCCGAGGACCACCAGCCGGCCGTCCGTGACCAGGCAGAGGGCGTCGCGTCGGCGGCTGACGATGACCGCCTCGCGGCCCTGGCCTTTGAAGATGCCCGCGCGGTAGGGGCCGATCTGGGTGCCGGTGTCTCGCGTGAGGCCCTGCAGGTGCGGGTCCGAGGCGATGTCGCAGCGGTAGGCCTTCAGGATGGAGTCCGCCGGGACGGTGGCCGTGAAGTAGGGCGGCGCTTCGACCACGACCGCGCCGTCGCCGACCATGATGCGGGTGTCCGAGGGCTTCATGTAGAGGATGTTCCAGAGCAGGAAGAGCATGGGGCCGATGAGCACGAGCACCACGGCCGCGGCCATGTGCATGTCGTTCCTGAAGAACCAGGCCGTGAGCCAGGCCGATCCCAGGGCCAGGCCCAGCAGGGCGAGGATCACGACGAGGGCCTGGGGCACGGGGAAGATGTCGGGGGCGCGCTGTTCGCTCATGAGCCGGGCTTACGGGCAAAGGGGCGGGCGCGTCAACCCGGGGATGCCGCCGGGGTCGCCGGGGTTGCTAAAAGCGGGCCGTGCTGCCATACCGTGAAAGGAAGGCGAGGAACGCCGGGGCCTTGAACCGTGGAGCGCGAGGGCATGGAAAAGCACTTTCTGCTGGCCGTCTCGGGAGACCGGACGGCCTCCTACAACCTCAGGTTCGTCAAAAGTTTCTTTTCCGAATTCTGCGACATCAGGCTGACGCTCTTCTACGTCGCCCCGCGTCCGCCGTCGTGGGACTTCGACGCGGTCCTGCAGCCCGAGCAGGCCGCCCTGGCGGAACTTGAGGAACAGCGCCGGACCCACGAGCACGAGGCCCTGGAAAAGGCCTGGGAATGGATCACCTACCGCGCCTGCGATCCGGGCAAGGTCCACAAGAAGGCGGTGCGCTCCACCGCGGGCACGGTGCACGAGATCATCCACGAGGCCCGCGCGGGCATGTACGACGCCGTGATCATGGGCCGCCGGGGCCTGTCCTGGTTCGAGGAACTGGTGGAGGACAGCGTCAGCCACCAGATTCTGTGGAAGGACATCGATTTTCCCATCTGGATCTGCCGCCGCGCCGGGGACACGGAGCGCAGCAACGTCCTGCTCTGCCTGGACGAATCCGCGCCGGCCCGGCGCGTGGCCGATCACGTGGGTTTCATCCTGGGCGAGAAGGAGCGGCACAGGGTCACGCTCTTCCACGTCAAGCCGGACAACGCGCACGTCACGCCGAAGGTGCAGCGCATCCTGGACGACGCGCGCGAGGCCCTGGCCTACAACAAGTTCCCCGAGGAACTGACAGACGTCAAGATCGTCCAGGCCAAGGACGTGGCCGACGCCATCGTGCGCGAGGCGCACGACGGGAACTACGCCGCCGTGGCCTGCGGCCGCACCCTGGACCATCCCACGGCCATGGGCGCGCTGATCCCCTCCTCGGTGACCACCAAGCTCCTGCGCAAGCTCACCGACTGCGCCTTGTGGATCAGCAAGTAGCGGGAGCGTGCGAAACGCCCGCAGGCTGTCCAGCGTCTGTTCTGCGCTGCGTCACCGCAGGAATTTACATCCGCTGCTGTCGTGCGGTGGAGGCGGTGCATCCGTACGACGCGGGAACATGATCGGATCGGTCCGTTTTGCATATCGTGCAACAGTGGCCGCACGCCGAAACTCCACCGGGCCGTCACGCATCCGCCCTCATCCGCCATGCGGGCGTCACCGGGCGCGCCTAGAGAAGGACAAACCTGCGGCCCACGACGCGTTCCCCCGAGCGGTCCGGCCGCGCAGGGGGAGTCCGCATGAAGATCGATCTGCACGTCCACTCCCGCCACTCCACCCGGCCCTCGCAGTGGGTGCTCCAGAAGATCGGCTGTCCGGAGAGCTTCACGGAGCCTCGCGCCATCTACCGCATCGCGCGCGAGCGCGGCATGGACATGGTGACCGTCGCGGACCACAACACCATCGCCGGAGCGCTGGAGATCGCCCACCTGCCGGGCGCTTTTGTCAGCGTGGAGATCACCACCTATTTTCCGGAGGACGGCTGCAAGGCCCACGTCCTGGCCCTTGACGTGAACGAGGCGCAGTTCGCGGACATCCAGAAGTGCCGCGAGAGCATCTACGACCTTGCGGCCTACCTGCGCGCCGCGGGCGTGGCGCACGTCTGCGCGCACCCCCTCTTCGGGGTCAACGATCGCCTCACGCCGGACCATGTGGAGCGGCTGCTCCTGCTCTTCAAGAACCTGGAAATCAACGGCGCGCGCGACGATACGCCCAACCAGGCGCTGCGCCTCATCGCGGAGGGGCTGCGGCCCGAGGACATCGAGCGCATGGCCGAGCGGCAGAGGCTCGACCCCACGCACCCCGAGCCCTGGAAGAAGAACCTCACCGGCGGCTCGGACGACCACGGCGCACTGAACATCGCCCGCATCCACACCGAGGTGCCGGGGGCGGAAACGCTTGCGGAATTCCTGGCGGGCATCGAGGCGGGACGCTCCATGCCCCGGGGCGAGCCCGCCCGGCCCGAAACCATGGCCCACAACCTCTACGCCATCGCCTACCAGTTCTACAAAAATCGCTTCAAGCTCGACCGCTATGTGAACAAGGACATCTTCCTGCGCTTCGTGGACCGCTTCCTGTCCGCCGAAGAGCCCCGCTCCTCCTCGGTGGTGGACCGGCTGCAGGCCTACTGGACCACGCGGCGCTACCTCTCGGACAGGCCCGTGCAGGGCGGCGCGGTGCAGGACGTCTGCCGCCGCGAGGCCGCCCGGCTGATCTGCGACGACCCCGAACTCTCGCGCATCGCCCGCTCCATGGGCACGTTGCCCGAGAACAAGGGCCTCTTCTGGTACCGCTTCTGCAACGGCGCGACCAACAAGGTGCTCCGGCACTTCGCGGACAACCTGCTCTCCCACCTCTCGGGCGGCAACCTCTTCGACATCTTCCAGGCCGTGGGCTCGGCCGGGGCGCTCTACACCGTGCTCGCGCCCTACTTTTTGGCCTACACGCTCTTCCATCAGGACCGCCGTTTCAGCGCCCAGGTCCTGGAACGGGTGCTTGGCCGCGCCCCGGCCCGCGCCCCAAAGGTCGCCCACTTTACGGACACCTTCTACGAGATCAACGGCGTGGCCCTCACGCTGCGGCACAGCGCCCAGCTCGCCGCGGACTCGGGCAAGGACCTGACCATGCTCACCTGCGCCCCAGAGGCCGCGGTCCAGGGCGGGGAAATGCCCGGCGTGCGCAACTTCCTGCCCATCGGCGTGTTCGACATGCCCGAGTACCCGCAGCAGAAGGTCTTTTATCCGCCGGTGCTGGACATGCTGCGCCACGTCTTCGAGCAGGGCTACACCCACATCCACACCGCCACGCCCGGGCCCATCGGCCTGGTGGCGCTGCTCGCGGCCCGGCTCTTCCGGCTGCCCATCCACGGCACCTACCATACCCAGATACCGCAGTACGCCCGACAGCTCACAGGCGACACGGCCATGGAGGACCTGGCCTGGCGCTTCACGGTCTGGTACTACGGCCAGCTCGACGTGGTCTACGCGCCCTCGCAGGCCACGGCCGACGAACTGGCCGGGCGCGGCCTGGACCGCGCCAGAATCAGGCTCTACCCGCGCGGCGTGGACACGGAACGCTTCCACCCGGCCAAGCGCAACGGCTTCCTCAAGCGCTGGGGCGTGGCCTCGGGGCCGACCATGCTCTACGTGGGCCGCATCTCCCGCGAGAAGAACCTGCACCTGCTGGCCGACGCCTACGCCTCCCTGCGCCGCGAGCTGCCCGAGATGAAGCTGGTGGTGGTGGGCGACGGCCCCTACCGGGCGGAGATGGAAGCGCGGCTGAGCGGGACCGGGGCCGTGTTCACGGGCGTGCTGCAGGGCGAGGATCTGGCCGCCTGCTTCGCCTCGGCCGACGTCTTCGTCTTCCCCAGCTCCACCGACACCTTCGGCAACGTGGTCCTGGAGGCCCAGGCCTCGGGCCTGCCGGTCATCGTCACGGACCGGGGCGGCCCCTGCGAGAACATGCTGCCGGACCGGACCGGGCTGGTGGTGCGGGCGGACGACGCCGCGACGCTGGCAGGGGCCATGCGCCGCCTGGCCCGCGACGCGGACGAGCGCGCCCGCATGGCGGCAGAGGCCCGCGCCTACACCGAACCGCGCACCTTCGAGAACGCCTTCGACCAGAGCTGGACCCTGTACTGCCAAGCCGGATAGCACGGCCTTACGGCCGTTCCCGCCCCCCTCTTCCCATCCGTTTCTCCCTTTTCTTCCTTCGCCAGACGCGTGGCGGCCGCTCGTTGTTAGACCGAAAAGCAGCGGGGGCCGGGCGCGCGGACGGTTTCCCGTCCCGTGCGCCGGCCCCCGGCGTCATGCCCGAAGGCGGGGGCGAACCGCCCCCTTCGTATCAGCGGAGTATCTGGAAGGCGGCCACGGCCAGGGCGAAGGCCAGGCCGGTGTTGAAGACCATGGAGAAGACGGCCCAGCCCCAGGAGCCGGACTCCTGGCGGATGGTGAAGACCGTCATGAAGCAGGGGGCGTAGAGCATCATGAAGAGGATAAGGCTCACGCCCTTGGCCATGGTCCAGTCCGGATCGCTCTTGAGTCGTTCGATGAGCGGCGCGCTCTCCTCGGGATCGGTCTCGCCCAGGGAGTAGGCCGTGCCCAGGGTGGCCACGAAGACCTCCTTGGCGGCGAATCCGGCGGCCAGGGCGATGTTGGTGCGCCACTCGTAGCCCGCCAGGGAGGAGACTCCCTCCAGGGCGACGCCGAAGCGTCCGGCGGCGGAGTTCTTGAGCGCGGCCATGGCCTCCTCTGCGTCCACGACAGCCAGGGCCTCGTCCAGGGCCTCGGCGGCCTCGTCCTCAAGCTCCGCCACGGGCCGCGCCGCGGCCTGTTCCTCGGCCTCCGCCACGGCCTCCGCCGCGGGCTGGAAGGCGGCCCGAATCTCCTCGCGCCTGGTCTCGTACAGCGCGGCCTCCTCCTCGGGCAGGCCGGGGTAGGTCATGGCCGCCCAGAGCAGGATGGAGATGGGCAGGACCACGGTGGTGGCGCGCTTGATGAACTGCCAGGTGCGTTCCCAGGCGTGGATGCACATGCCGCGCAGGGTGGGCAGGCGGTAGGGCGGCAGCTCCATGACGAAGGGCGTGGAGGGACCGGAGATGATGGTGGAGCGCAGCCCCTTGGCCACGAGCAGGGCGACGGCCCAGGCCGTGAGGGTCACGATGAACATGGCCTGGGCTTCGTTGTCCGGGAAGAAGATGGCGGTGAGCATGAGGAAGACGGGCAGCTTGGCGCCGCAGGTCATGAACGGGGCGGTGAGGATGGTGGCCAGCCGTTCGCGGCGGCTGCGCAGGGTGCGCGCCGCCATGACCCCGGGCACGGCGCAGCCGCCCGCGATGCCGCCGGAGACGATGAAGGGCATGACCGAGCAGCCGTGCAGCCCGAACATGCGGAAGAGGCGGTCGAGCATGTAGGCGATGCGCGCCATGTAGCCCGAGTCCTCAAGGAAGGCGATGATCAGGAAGATGATCACGATGAGCGGCACGAAGCCGAGCACGCCGCCCACGCCGTCGATGACGCCGGAGACGATGAGGGACTTGAGGTCGCCGTCGGGCAGGGCGTCGCCCGCCACGCCTCCAAGCCATTCGAAGAAGTCGCCCATCCAGGTCATGGGGATGTCGCCCACGATGAAGGTGAACTGGTAGATGCCGTAGAGCACGCCGAGCATGATCAGCGGCCCGAGCAGGGCGTGGGTGAGCACGGTGTCGATGCGGTCGGAGAGGGCCACGCGGTCGATGCGGTTGAGCTGCACCACGTCCTGCTTGAGGATCGAGGCGATGAAGCCGTAGCGGTAGTCCGCGATGATCGCCTCGGGGTAGGTGCCCAGGGTTTTGTGGCAGTGGTCCGCGACCTTGGCGGACAGGGCTTCGAGGCGCGCGGCGGTTTCGGCGTCGCGGGAGCGCAGGGCGTCGATGATTTCGGCGTCGCCCTCCAGATGCTTGATGGCCAGCCAGCGGGGCGCGTATCCGGCCGTGGCGGCGGGGCTGGCATCAAGGACCGCCGCCATGTCGGCGATGGCCTGGTCCAGGTCCGGGCCGTAGGAGATGAGCAGGGGCTGCAGCTCCCCTTTGCGCTCGCGGCCGAGCTGCGCGGCCGCGGCCGCCAGTTCGGGCACGCCGCGGCCGGTGCGGGCCACGGTCTCCACCACGGGCGCGCCGAGCAGCTCGGCCAGGCGCTTGGCGTTGATGCTCAGGCCCTGGCGCTTGGCCTCGTCCATCATGTTCAGGGAGACCACCAGGGGCACGCCGATCTCCAGGAGCTGCACCGTGAGGTAGAGGTTGCGCTCCAGCACGCCCGCGTTGACCACGTTGATGGCGGCGTCGGGCTTCTCCTCGATGAGCACGTGGCGGGCGACCAGTTCTTCCTGGCTGTAGGCGGTCAGGGAGTAGGTGCCGGGCAGGTCCACGACGTGCAGGTCGGCGTCGCCGCTGCGGGCCGTGCCTTCCTTGCGCTCGACGGTGATGCCGGGGTAGTTGCCGACATGCTGCCGCGCGCCGGTCAGGGCGTTGAAGACGGTTGTCTTGCCGGAGTTGGGGTTGCCGGCAAGGGCGATGGTCAGACGTTCGGACATGGTTCGGTTCCTTCTGGGCGCGCGTCTCGCGCGGGCTGCTTGCGGGGAGGCCTCAGGACGCGGCGGGATCGAGGGGCGTGACCTGGATGTGGTCGGCCTCGTTGTTGCGCAGGGTCAGGGTGAAGTTCTTGACGCGCAGGGCCACGGGGTCCTGCAGGGGGGCGCGGCCCACGACCTCGATTTCCGAGCCCTGGGTCAGGCCCATGTCGCGGATGCGGCGGCCGAGTTCGCCGGACGCCTGGATGCGTGCGATGACCGCCCGCTGGCCGACGGCCAGCCGACGAAGACCGATCGTGTTCATAGGGACTCCTAGCGGATTTTGTTGAACGGAGCGTCTGCCGGACCGGTCTGCTGGGAGCGGCAGCCTCCCGTGGCGCCGGACCCGGAGCAGCCGCAGCCGCCCGAGCAGCCGCAGCTTCCCTTGCGCGCGGCGAGAAGCTTGCGCAGGACGTAGATGGCCGCCACGGCCACGATGGCGAAGACAATGAAATTCTGCATGCTCGTTTCCTATTGGGCGAACGGAACCGCGAGGACCTTTTCGGCCATGCCGCGACCGATGACCAGATCCGCCCCGCGGACCTTGAGGCGGCAGCCGCCCGGTCCGGCGGAATCCACGGTGACCAGCGTGCCGGGCGTCAGCCCCAGGGCGCACAGGCGGCAACGGCAGTTGCCTCCGGCGCAGTCGCAGAAACGCTCGATCCTGACCCGGCTCCCGCTGGGGAAGTCGGACAAGGGCCTATGGGAGCACAGGGAGCACATGCCGGTTCACCTCGATGCTGACTGCGTCGTCAGGACACAGCATATGCCGTTGAGAATGATTGTCAACCGCTTTCTCGATAAGAATGCTCGGAAAACTCCGCCGAAAGGCGTGACAGAAGGCGGCAGGGAGTTTCGGGGGCGGCTCAGTCGGTGGCGCGGCAGCGCGGGCAGATGCCGTAGAGGCACATGCTGTGGCCGGTCAGCCGGAAGCCGTGCTTCGCGGCCAGGGACTCCTGCAGCCGCTCGATCTCCTCGTCGGAGACCTCCACGGTGGTCCGGCAGCGGGTGCAGATGAGATGGTCGTGGTGCTCCTGGTGGAAGCCGTGCTCGTAGCGGGCCACGCCCTCGCTGAAGTCCACCTCCTGGGCGATGCCCGAGTCGGCGAGCAGCTTGAGGGTGCGGTAGACCGTGGCCTGCCCCACGGTGGGGTCGGCCTTCTTGACCCGGTGGTAGAGGTCCTCGGAGGTCATGTGTCCCTGCGAGGCCAGGAAGGCGTCGAGGATGCGCATGCGCTGCGGCGTCATTTTGAGCTGCTTGCGGGCCAGATAGTCCCGGAATGCCGCCCGCTGCTCCGAAAGGGTGGGGTTTTTCTTTCCCATGCGCGGGGAATTATCCTTTTGGCCCCGCGTGTGTCAAACAGCGCAAGATGCGCCCGGCCAAGTGATTTCTTGCCCTGGACGGGCGAATGTGGGAAAAAAGACACGACAGAGTCCATTCAAGGAAACGCCATGCCCCCCGCAAGCGTCCAGCCTTCTTCGGCCGAATCTCCGCTCGCCCTGGTGGTGGAGGACGACGCCATCATCCGTGAGGATATTCTCACCGTCCTCAAACAGGTCGGCGTGCGCTGCCTTCCGGCCGGAGACGGGGCGGAGGGGCTGCGCCTCTTCCTGCAGCATTTCCCCGACCTCGTGATCACGGATTTGCGCATGCCGGGCATGGACGGGCTGGAGATGATCCGCCGCATCCGCGACCTGTCCGACGACGTCTGCATCGTCATCGCCTCGGCCTTCAGCGACCAGCAGACCCTGCTTTCCTCCATCAACCTCGCGGTCAACGGCTTCGTGACCAAGCCCATCCAGCGCGAGGAACTGGTCGCCCTGGCGCAGCGCTGCACCCTGCCCGGCCGGGGCGGCCGCACCCTGCTGCGCAAGGTTCTGGACCACAATCCCGACCTGTTCATGACCACGGACGGCGAACGCGTCCTGTACATGAACCGCCCGCTCCTGGCCTTCATGGGCGCGGACGCGCCGGACGACGGCGCCATGCGGCGCATCGCCGAGCGCCTCCGCCCTTGGGACGGGCAGCACGAAGCCGAATGGCTCGCCCGGCTGCTGGAGCAGGGCGGCAACGACCACTTCCTGGTCGGCGGTCCGTCCGCCGACGGCACGGGCGAGCGGACCTTCCTGGTGCGCGTCAGCCGTCTGCCCATCGAGGACGCCCATCTCTTCGTGGTCAGCTTCACCGACGTCACCCGCATCCGCGAGGAGCGCGACTTCTATCTGGACCTCGCGCTCAAGGACGCCCTCACCGGCCTGGCCAACCGCAAGCGCCTGGACGACGAACTGAAGAAGGAGGTCTGGCGCGCGGAGCGGTACGCCAAGGAACTGGGCCTGATCATGTTCGACATCGACGACTTCAAGCGTATCAACGACACGCGCGGCCACCAGGTGGGCGACCATGTGCTCGCCGAACTGGCCGGACTGGTGCGCGACGCCGTGCGCCGGGTGGACATCGTGGCCCGCTACGGCGGGGAGGAGTTCTGCATCCTGGCGCCGGAAACCTCGGCCGAGGGAGTCGCGGACCTTGCGGAAAAATTGCGCCGCCGCGTAGAGGCGCACGAATTCGCGGGTGCGGGCCGCATGACCGTCAGTTTCGGCGTGGCCCAGTATTTTCCCGGCGAATCGCCCGCCAGCCTGCTTGCCCGGGCCGACCAGGCCCTCTACCAGGCCAAGCGCGAAGGCAAGAACCGGGTGGTCTGCGCCGCGGACCCTTCTGAGATCGATCTGCACGGCAGTTGCGAGGACTGATCTCCGGGCCGTGCATCAGGAGCCGCCATGCCCCACGCCCTGGACTTTTTCCGCCTGCAGGCCCGCGCCAACCGCTTCGCCAACATCCGGATGGCCGCGGCCCTGCGCACCCTCACGCCCGGCGCATTCGACGCCGCGCGTCCGTCCTTCTTCGGCTCGCTGCACGGCGTGCTGCACCATGCCCTGTGGGCCGACCGGCTCTGGCTCGGGCGTCTCGGCGCGGTCCTGGCCCAGAAGGAGACGGAAAACCTGGACGATTGGATACGGCAGCGCGAGGCCTGCGACGACGCCCTCATCGCCTTCGTCGATCGCTTGACGCCCGACGCTCTCGACCGCGAGGTCGCCTACGTCACCACCGAAGGCACGGCCTGGACCCAGGCGCTGTGGACCATCCTGACGCATCTCTTCAATCACCAGACCCACCACCGCGGCCAGGCCGACGACATGCTCGCCGCCGCGGGCATCCCGGACCTCGAAACCGACGTGGTTCTCTTTCTGCGCGACACGGGCCTGGCGAAGCCGGGCTAGCAGGCCGTCCTGTTTCGGGGGAAGCGGTGACGGGGGCGGTCAGGCGAGGGATTTCCCGTCCAGACCGAAGCGGCGCATCCAGGAGTCGATGCAGAGCAGCTGCCAGATCCGGTGCACCAGCAGATCGTCCAGGGGCCGGACGTGGCGCTGCCATCCGGTGCAGAAGCCGGACCACGCGTCCGCGACGGCCCGCGCTCCGAACAGGGTGTGCAGCGGCGAGTCCGCCGCGTGCAGGCGGTGGTGCGCCCAGTCCCGCAGTTCCTTCCTGAACCAGACCCGCAGCGGGGTAGGGAAGCCGCGCTTGGGCAGGCGGTAGAGGATCTCGGGCAGCCGGGCCTGCATGGCCGCCTTGGGCACGGCCTTGAGCGTGTCGTCGGTGAGCTTGACGTCGAAGGGCATGCGCAGCCCCAGGTCGAGCATGGCGTTGTCGCACAGCGGCGTGCGGGACTCCAGGGAGTGCGCCATGGAGATCTTGTCCTCGACCACGAAGAGGCCCGGCAGGTACGTCTGCAGGTAGGTCCTGGTCAGACGGCGGTAGGCGTCCGGCTCCTCGCCCACTGTCCGGCGGAGGCCTTCCCTGGGATCGATGCCGCGCAGGAGCCGGGCGGTTTCCGGAAGCAACATGGCCTCCAGCCGCCTGCCCGAGGTGATCACCGGGAGGTAGTCGCGGGGGCCGTCGCCGAGCATGTCCCGGCCCAGGAAGTAGACGACGTGCGGCCATTCGGCGGGCTTCACGCTGGCAAGCCGCGCCAGTCCGGCAAGCGAAAAGGATTTGAAGGCCTGGGCCAGCCGCAGGAATTTGAAGACCGGATAGCCCGCGAACAGTTCGTCGCCGCCGTGCCCGGTGAGGATGACCTTGACGTGGCGGGCGGCCTCGCGGGCCACCACGTACTGTGAGAACGAGCCGAAGCCCATGCGCGGCTCGTCCAGATGGTAGACGAGGTCGTCGAAGGTTTCGGCGAAATGTTCGGCGTCCATGCGCACCGTGGTGTGGCGCGAACCGATGCGTTCCGCCACGGCGAGCGCTCCGGGGGTTTCGTCGTACCAGCCCGGGACGTCGAAGCTCCCGGTGAAGGTGAGCACGCCCGTGCCCAGGTGCTCCAGGGCCAGCGTGGCCACCGTGGTGGAGTCGAAGCCGCCCGAAAGGTAGGTGGCGATCTCCACGTCCGCCATGAGATGGCGCTGCACGGAGGCCGCCGCCGTGGAGAGGAAGGCCTCGCAGGCCTCGCCGAAGGAGAGCGGGGCGTCGTCGCAGAAGGCCAGCTCCCAGTAGCGCCGGGCGGCGAGACGGCCGTCCGCGAAGAGGATCGTCTGGCCCGGCTCGACCATGCGCACCCCGGCGAAAAGGGTGCGGTCCCCGAAGGTGTTCTCGAAGGCCAGATATTCCCTGAGTCCCTGCGCGTCGATGCGCGCCCGCGCCAGAGGGTGCGCGAGGAGCCCCTTGATCTCCGAGGCGAAGATCAGGCCGCCGCCCGTCTCGCAGAAATAGAGCGGCTTGATGCCGAGCCGGTCGCGGCCGAGCAGGAGCCGCCGCCGCGTCCTGTCCCACAGGCCGAAGGCGACCATGCCGTTGATGTCGCGCGGCCAGTCCGCATTGCCGTCGAGCATGCCCTGTTCGTACAGGTGGAGCAAGGTCTCGTTGTCGCTGTGGGAACGGAAGACGTGGCCCTGGGCTTCGAGGCGCAGGCGCAGTTCCGGGGAGTTGTAGACCTCGCCGTTGCCGACGAGGACGATGCCGCCGTCCTCGTTCACCATGGGCTGGTTGCCCAGGGGGGAGAGATCGACGATGGCCAGCCGGGCATGCCCCAGGGCCACGTCGCCCTCGGCCCAGAGGGAGCGGTTGTCCGGTCCGCGGTGGGCCATGGCCCCCACCATGGCGGCGGCCGCCGCCTGCGCTCCGGGCAGGCCGACGCAACCGGCTATGCCGCACATGGGCTAGCGCTCCTTCCGTGCGTTCAGGAATTCCTTGAGCCGTGCGTTGATGCGGCACATGATCACGTAGTGGTCGTCGGAGGTGTGCTTGGTCTGCTTGGCCAGGAAGGTGATGGAGCCGAACTGGAACAGGAAGAGCACGCAGAAGCCGAGCAGGAAGAAGGATATCTTCGCCTGGAGGATGACCTGGCGCAGGGCGTCCTGCAGCCGTTCCAGAAGCGGCAGGGCCGCGGGTTGGGCCGCGAGGAGGTCGATGTAGGCCCCGCCGATGCTGACGAGGATGGCGGCCATGATCAGCAGGGTCAGGAGGAGGGGGCCGTAGAAAAGCAGGCCGGGCCGGAAGAGGAAGTTGAAGAAGAGATGGCTTCCGGCCATGGTCGCGAACTTTTTCAGGGAAAGCCCTTTCTTCTGGGCCGTCCGCTTGGTCGTGCGCCAGCACAGGTCGGCCGGGACCTCGACGATGCGGAAGCCGAAAAGGAGGCTTTTCTGCAGGATCTCCAGGTGGAGGTCCTTGCCGTCGCTGGTCAGTTCCAGCGTGTCCACCACTTCCCTGCGGTAGCCGCGCACCACGCAGGTGACGGTGTGCAGCCCGCCCGGCACGGAGCGGGCCAGGACCATGTTGCCCAGCCGAGAGATGAGCGCCCGGGTGAACGGCACGTTCCGGACCGTGCCCCGCGGGTGGTAGGCCGAGGCCAGGACGACGTCGGCCTGCCCCTGGAGGAGCGGTTCGAGAAGGCGTTCGATGTGGTAAGGCTCGTAGGAAAGGTCCGCGTCCAGCGTCACGACGTAGTCGCCCCGGGCGTGCTCGAAGCCGGTGCGCAGCGCCCGGCCGCGCCCCATGTTGCGCGGGTGGTGCGCCGTGCGCACGCGCGGCTCCCGCGCGGCCAGGGCGTCGATGATCCCGGGCGTGGCATCGACGCTGCCGTCGTTGATCACGAGGATCTCGAAGCCGCGTTCGGCCGGAAGCACGCGTTCGAGGTGCTCCAGCACCTGCAGCACGTTGGCTTCGATGATGCCTTCCTCGTTGAAGGCGGGGATGATGGCCGTAAGATGCACGCTCATGCGTCTTCCATGCTGTCGTGATGGTTCCGGGCGGTGAAATCAATGCCCCAAAGGTCCGGGCTTGTCCACTCCGCCGCGGTCCAGGGCGGCGGGCGCGGTCCGCCGCCCCCGCACCTCGTGCAGGGTGACTACGGGGCCGGGCCGTTCGAGGGTCCACAGGTTGTAGGCGGTGCTGCGGAAATCGTGCAGGATGTCGCCCAGCCGGGTCATGTCCGCGTCCGGCGCGGCAAAGGGCCGGAAGACCGCAGCCTCTTCGAGCGTGAACTCGCGCCGCAGCCGTTCGATCATCCCGGGGTGCTTGACCTGCACGTTGCACTCCAGGCCGAACCGCTCATGCGCCAGGACGACGCGAAAGCCCCGGGCCAGGAGGAGATCCAGGAATGCCCCGGCGTCGTGTCCGGCAAGGGTCACCTTCCACAGGTGCATGCCGTTGGCCTGCCCGGCGAGGCCGTATTCGAGAACCGCGCGCTCCCGGAAGCTGAGCGTGTCGGGATAGTGTTCGGCGAGGAGCCGGACGGCCGTGGGCGTGGCCGCGAGATAGGAGACGGTGGCGGTGTCGTAGACCGTGAAGTCCCCCGCGGAGGCGGCGTTCTCCTGGACCCAGGCCGCGGCCTGCTGACGGGTGTCGTCGCGCGCGGCGATGCTGCACCAGCTTCCCACGGCAAGGGCCGAGAGCGCCAGCGCGAGGGCCATGATCCGCGCGTGGGAGCGGGGAGAGGAGAGGAGGAGGCGTGCTGGGGCGAGGGCGGCCAGGGGGGCGGTGAGCATGTGCAAAAGCATGCCGTAGTAGTTCGCGTACACCCCGATGCCCGAGAGGAAGGCCAGCCCGGCCAGAGCCGAGGCCAGGAGCAGCGCCCAGGCGATCCTGCGCCACAAAGGCTCGGCCCCCAGGGTGGCGAGGGACCAGAGCAGCGCCGCCGCCTGCAGCGGATGGATGTACGCAGAGGCCACGGCGTACCGGACCATCTTGCCGCTGTCGAAGAGCAGCCTGTAGCGGCCCGAGACGCCGTCCGAGACGTTGGCGCCCGCGCCCAGATGGACGGTCAGGAGCCACGCCGCGCCGACGCAGGCCGCGAACAGCCCGAGATGGATCAGGAACAGGCGCAGTCCACCCCGGCCGTGGTGGATGAAGAGAAGCAGAAAGAACGGCAGAAAGAAGACGGTCACCGGCAGCAGCAGCACGGACAGGGCCATGACGAAGTACGCCGCCATGGCGCGCAGCCCGGAACCGCGCCGGTATGCCCTGTGGGCGAGGAAGATGGCGCAGAGCGCCAGGGCATGGCCGGGTATCCAGTGTTTGACCGTGTGGGCCTGGGCGAGCACCAGAACGTTGCCTGCGAGAAGGAGGAAGAGCCACAGGCCGTAGGGCCGCCCGATGGTTTCGTCGCCCACCCGTTTGGCGAGCCAGAGCGAGAAGACGAAGAAGAGCCCGTTCAGGGCGCGCATGGCGAGGAGCGCCATCTGGTATTCCGTCAGCACGGCGCGCTTGACCTCCGCCAGCGGAGGGAAGCCGTGCGCCGCGGCCCAGCCGAGCCAGTAAAGCGCGACGCCGGGCAGATGGACGAGATGCGTCCAGGCCGAATAGGCGGAGGGGCTCTGCAGCCTCGGCGATCCCGAGGAAAGCGCCTCGTACGCCGCCTTGAGGATGGGGATTTCGTCGGCCACCGCGTGGACGGGCAGCCCGCTCCAGAAGAACAGGCCGTAGGCGAGACAGGCGGCAAGGACCACCCATGCGTCCAAAGAGCCGCCCTCGCCGGAAACGGGGGAGGCGCCTGGAGAAAGATCTGCGTGGGCAGCGGTCATGTACGGCATCCTGCGTCTTCGGTCATCGGGAGCGAATGTCCTGCGGCCGGTGCATGGAAAAGGGGAGTGCGCGGCATGCCATCTTTGGGGCACCGACACGGAGTGGGAATAGTGCTGTTTGGCGGAACGCGCAAGGGTGCGCCTGTACGGGGCTGGCCAAGCCGAGAAGCCCGTCCCTGGACCGGCGGGGGCGTCTCCGGAGGATGGCGCAGGCCTTACCGCAACGCGGCATGACTTGTTATCCTGGGGCTGTTTCCGTATTCTTATGATTTACCGATCCGAAACGTCGCGGGAGGAGGGCTTCGAATGAAGAATGGCGGAGTCGCTCTCCTCGCAGCCCTCGTTTGGCTCTGTCCGTGCATTGCGCGCGCCGACCCCGTACCTGAGATGGAACACCGTCCATGAACAATATTTCTGGCGAATCGTCTCTTTCCGAGGAAAACCCCGGCAGGCGCAAGGGTGTCGAAGAGGCCCTGTTCCTGCTGCTGGGCGCATCCCTGAATATCACATTCACTTTTTCCGGCATGGGTTCGCCCTTGCGGATGGGAGCGTCTGATTTTCTGCTTCCCGTCTTGGCTGGATGCGGTCTTTGGGCGCTTCTGCGCCAGCGGTGGCATTTTCGATTGCAAGCAAGGACGTTCGTCTGGGCCTGCATCGCGTGCAGCGTATGGATCATGGTCAGTCTTGCCGTGGGGAGAATGCATATCGGCGAATGGACGTCCTGGGCGATATGCAACAGGGGTGTGGGATGGTACGTTGTGCTGGCATATTTTTTTGTCGGGGCATATGCAGTCCAGAAGAAGAAAAGATATGATCTGTTTATATCAGGCCTCATCTGGACTTCTTTGGGTGTATCGCTCGTAAGTTGCTCTGTGTATTATATGAACAACGTTGGAATTCTCGGGATCAATACTGCATATAGGAACAGCGGGTTACTGATGAACCCGAACGCGTTTGGGATTCTTACGGCAGTTTGTTTTTTTGTATATTCGACGTCAAATCACGTATTGCGTGGAAATAGAAAATTTGATTTTTTTGCGTGCCTCCTGTTCGCATTCGCGGGATTGACATCTTTTTCTCGCACCGGTTGGGTTCTTTTCCTTCTGGTCTTTGCAGGTATTTTTTTGCTTGGTATCATGTCCATCCGTCGGATCATTCACATTGTTGTGTTCGTACTGATATTCCATATATCTGTTGTCTTCGGTTCGAAGCTGATCGGTGGAATGTTTGATGACGAGAAGAGAGTGTCAAAATATAATGCAATATCTGCATTTGGGTATGATATAAACAATGCAATCTCCGCACACAACAGATTCGAGCTGTTTCAGGCGTCCTTGCGGAGTTGGCGAGACGCGCCCGTCATGGGCACCGGCATCGGCGTCGTCTATGCCAAGGAAGTAGAACTGCGCGGCCCGCAACAAGGTTCCACGCTCCATTCCACCCCGTTGTGGCTTCTGGTTGAAACGGGACTGGTGGGTTTTGCGCTGTTCTCCTGGTTGTATTTTGCCAGTCTGTGGCGTCTCTGGAGAAATTGGCGGCATGGGAAGGAGCGACGCCATCTTTTGGGGTTTGGGACGCTTTTATTGCTCGGCTTGGCTTCGCTCCCCACGGATGTTATGTTTCAGCGCTACTTATGGACGATCTGGGGGATTGCGCTGGCTGTTCCGTGTTCCACAGCCTGCTCCGGATTGGATGACCCCGGAGGGGCGAAACCTCCTGGGTGATCAGGCCACAGCATTTTCAGGCGGTTGTAAACGGATAACAAGCCATATATGACCATGCCGTCGCCGTTTATTTCCAACGCAGAGCGGATATCCTTCAGATGCGGATTCTGATCGTCTCTTTTTTTCCCCACCAGCCAATGCTCCCGGAGCCATCCGGATCGGCAGGCTCGCCAGATATCTGGCCGGAGCGGGGCATGAAGTCCGGCTTTTGGCCGGGCGTGATCTCGACTGCCCGCAGATATCGGCGCGCGAGGCGGCGGGAGACGTCATCACGGACGTGGCTCCCACCCCGATGCCCTGGCTGCGGAAATGGCTGGCCTCCCTGGAGAAAGAGTACCGCCGGGGACATTTGCGGAACAGCGAATGGATCAGGGTTCTCTACAGGTACTATCGGGCGTTCTTTTGCCTCCCCGACCGCTACATAAGCTGGTATCTGCGGGCCGCCCCCGCCGGGCGGAAAATCCTGCGCGAATGGCGACCGGACGTGATCTACGCAAGCGCGCTCCCTATCACCTCACTGATCGTCGCCAAAACCCTTGCGGCGTCCGGGGGGATCCCATGGGTCGCGGAGATGCGGGATCTGTGGGTGGACAGCCATTACTACGACATGCCCGCGTGGCGACGCTGGATCGACTCCCGCATCGAGGCCGCATGCCTGAGACATGCCAGCGCCCTGGTGACGGTGTCCGAGCCCTTGGCCGAGGTGCTCAGGAACAAATACCGCAAGCTCACGGTATCGATCCTCAACGGCATCGACACTGAAGATATTCCTGCCGTGGAGTTCAACACGCAGGGGCATGATGCGCCTGTGAGCATCGTGTATACGGGGCTCGTCTACCCCAAGCAGCGGGACCCCTCGCTGCTCTTCGAAGCCCTGAGCGGCATGGGGGAGACGAAAAAGGATTTCCGCGTCGATTTCTACGGGAACCTGATGCCGGAAGTCCTGCACCTGGCCGAACGGCACGGGGTCAGCGACATCGTGCGCGTGCATCCCCCCGTGCCCCATGACGAAGCCTTGCGCCGTCAGGCAGAAGCGGACGTCCTCCTGCTCCTCTTGTGGAATAACACGGGCGAGACAGGCGTCTTCACCTCCAAGCTGTTCGAATATCTCGCCGCGCGTCGGCCGATCCTCTGTCTGGGATGCACGACAGGCGTCGCGGCGGACGAAATCCGGCAGCGCAAGGCCGGTGCGGTGCTGGGCACGGTCGAGGACATCCGTGCCTGGCTGGGCGCGATGCGGGTCCAGAAACGCGCCGAGGGGATGATCCCGTCCCTTCCCGAGGAGGCGCGGGCGCACATCAGCCGCTCCGAGCAGTTCGAGAAGCTCCTGCGCACGGTGCTGGAGCCCATGCAAAAGGGGTCGACGCACACGTGAACGCCCGCATGTCCTGCAACAGAGGGAGGGGCCGCGCGCGGCATCGTCCCGCTCCGCACCCATGGCGGCGATGAGTCCACGGTGCACGCGACGCGCACGGTACTTTCCGTCGGAGCCCTCCGCCTCCTGAGCCTCCTCTGCGCCGCTGCGTTCATCGCCGGAGTCACGGCCCTGGTTCCTCCGGACGTCTACGGATTCTACATCCTCGTGCTTTCCTGCGCCCAGGTCGTCGTGGGCGCCCTGCTGTCCTGGCCGAACCCGGGACTGTTGCGCCATGGGCGGGAGGAATACGTGGCGCAGGGGAGCATCGGCGCATTTCTCGGAGCGCGCCTCGCCCTGCACGGCATTCTTCTGGCGCTGCTCCTGCCTGCCGCGGTCCTTGTCGCACCGCTGCTCGCCGACTGGATCGGGACCGGAAACTGCGGTATTGCGGGGTTCCTTGCGCTTTCCTTCCTGGTCATGCCCCTCTCGGACATGGGGGCGGTCGTGGCGCAGGCCACGAACAGGTTCTTGCCTTTCGGCACGTCCGTCCTTCTGCAGCGGCTGCTCCAGGTCGGCGCCATCGGCCTCATCTACGCAGGGGCCGCCCCCTCCTGGGAGTTGCTGTACCTCGCCTCGCTGGCCGGATACGCCGCCGCGGCCGCGGCCGCCTGGATGCTCGTGCCGCGCGGCGTGTGGAAAGGCTTCGTCGTCACCCGGGAAGGCCTCCGTCGTCTGGTGTCCTACGGCAGGCTCCTGCCCGTCTCGATCATGGCCGCGTACCTGATCACCTGGATGGACACCTGGTTCATCAGGCATTTCCTCGATGCCGCGGCAGTCGGGCGGTACGCGTGGGCCTATTCGGTGACGCTGCTCGCCACCACGCTGCTGGTCCCGCTGTCCGCCGTCCTGGGACCCAAAGCCATCGATCTGCACCTTGCCGGCGATGCAGGACGGCAGAGAACGCTTGCGGCCAGCAGCATCGCCGCCTGCCTGCTTTTGGCCGCCCTCGTGCCCCTGGGAGTCGGCCTCGTTGCCGCCGTCGGCGCGGCGGTCCCGCTCGGCGACTACCGCAACTCGCTCCCCTCCCTGCTGATCTTGTGCGCGGCTGTCGTTTTTCAGGCAGGCATCAGCCTCGCGGAGCCGCGAATATACGCCGACGAGCGTCTGGTCCCACGGGCGGTGGGCATCAGCGTCGTCATGGCCTGCGTCAACGCGCTGTTGAACATGCTGCTGATCCCCTGGTACGGCATCGAGGGGGCCGCGCTCGCCACCGCGGCGGCCTACGGCGTGGGCATGCTCCTGCAATGGGCCGTGGTCGGCATGCACTGGCGCATGCCGGTCGCCGCGGGCATTGCCGGGACGGGCCTCGCCGCGCTGCTTGCGGCCGTCACGCCGCTGAACGCCCTGGCTGCGGGAGGGGTGATTTCCGTCGTGGCCGTGACCGTCGGTCGCCAGTCCGGCCTTTTCGTCGCCCTGGCGGACCTCCTGCCGCGACGACTGGCGGTCCTACTGGTCCCGGGCACGCAGAGAGCCGGGTGAGAAGCCGCATGGCCTCCGCCATGACGGCGTCCTGACGGCAGGACGGATGGACGCTGCCCGCCCCGCAACGAAGCGGGAGGGGCGCGTTTCCTGCCGACCGCGCGGTCGGCAGGAAACGCGCCCCGTGCCTTTTGTCGAGAGGGGAGACGCTCCCTACAGCACCCGCGTCAGCCGCATCCCCGCGATGTCAGCCGCCTTGAGGGCCTCGTCCTGGCCCAGGACCACGATCCGGCCGTGGTCGCGCAGGGCCGCGGCGGCGCGGCCGAAGGCGCGGAAGTCCTTGGCCGTCGCGCCGAGGATGGCCTCCCGCCGGGCTTGGCGCTCCTCCTCGGTGCGGTTGGCGAGATGCCGGACCAGGGACGTCCAGCCCTTGGCGTCGGGCAGCATGTAGGCATCCATGTCGCCGATGGCCCCGACCACGGCCTTGTCCAACTCGGCCTGCGAGATGTCGAGGGATTCGAGATAGGCCGCGGCCGCGTCGTAGGCGGCCAGGGTCTTGTGCAGGTTCGGATCGCGGTACGAAACCATGAACAGGTTGCCCGCCGTCTCGTCGTAGGAGCAGAACGCGCCGTAGGCCCCGCCCTGCACGCGCACGCGGTCCCAGAGATAGGCCGTGCGCAGCCAGCGCGACACGGCCGGGGCGGAAAGGCCCGTCTCGACGCCCAGGGCCGTGAGATTCACGCCCTTGCCCACGTAATTCACCTGGGCCGGGAGGGTCAGGCCTTCGGCCGCGGGCAGCGTCTTCAACTTCCAGGCGTTCGTCCTCGGCGCGGCCGTGGGCAGGGCGTCCAGCAGCGCGCCGAGTCCCGGCTCCAGGGCCGCTGCGGCGCGCTCGTCCGCCGTGAGATTGACCATGCGCGAGGCCTCCCGCAGGAGCGCCGCGCGGATGTCCTCCAGGGTGGCCAGGGTCTGGGGCCACTGCGTCTCCAACATCTCCAGGAGCTTGCGCAGGGTCAGCAGGTACTCCACGCCGCCGGTCAGCTCGCCGATCATTCCGGCCTGCGTGAAGCCCGCGGCCAGGCGCGAGGAGACGAAGCCGTGGCCGCCCGGGGCCAGGCGCTGCTCAAGCCGCGCTTTTTCCTCCAGCAGCATCTGCCTGAACCGGCTTGGGTCGTCGAAGCGGGCCGTGAGCAACACGTCGTGCATCAGTTCGGCCATCTCCCCCGTCTTCTCGGCCGTGGCCTTGCCGCGCAGGAAGAGCCAGGCCGCGGGAGCGTCCTCGCCGCGCACCGAAGCCGCGAAGGTCTGGCAACCCATGCCGCCCGTGACCCGCGCGATGCGCCGTGTGAGCGCGGTGAAATCGTCGCGCGCCGTGCCCATCTCCAGCAGCGCCCGGCCGAAGAGCGGCGCCAGCCCCAGGTGCTCGCGCGGCAGGCAGGCCAGGGAGAAGCCCACGTCCAGGTAGGCGATGCCCGCGGTGGGCAGGTCGTGGGTCAGCAGCCGCGCGCCGTGCGTCACCGTGAGTTCACCGGGGATGCGGGCGTTCTCGCGCGGCAGGTCGCCGCGTCCGAGCATGGGGATGGCGGCCAGGGCCTCGGGCGGATCGGCCCGTTCCTGCTCCGCGCGCAGGGTCCTGGTCTCCTCGATGACGCGCGCGCGGGCCGCCGCGTCCATGCCCTCCAGGGCCAGCCTGAGGCGCTCGGCCTCGATGCGCTCGCGGCGCTTCAGCATCTCGGCGTCCGGGGTGAGCAGCACGGAGGAGCGGTGGCTGTTGTCCAGGAAGTGCGCGCGGAGCAGCTCCTCGAAGACCTGCTCCCCCGCGGCCAGGCGCTTCTTCAGCGCGGCCAGCGGGGCCTCGAAAGCCACCAGGGCCAGGGGATCGCCTCCGTAGAGCGCGGTGGAGAGGCTGCGCAGCCACAGCGAGAGTCCGCGCGGGAAGCGGCCGGTGTTGTTCTCGCGGAAGGCGAACTCGATGGAGTTCAGGGCCGCGTCCAGCAGGTCCTGTCCGATTCCCGCGGCCGCCAGTCCGGTGAGCACGGAGAAGACGATCTCCTCCATGTGCGCCTGGGCGTCGCGGGCCCGGGCCGGGTCCATGCCCTTGAGCCCCACGGAGAAGTACATGTGGCGCAGTTCGGTTTCCAGGCCCCCGGTCACGTCCTCGCCCAGACCCGAGTCGAGCAGCGCCTTGCGCAGCGGCGAGGAGGGCAGGCCGAGCAGGATCTCCTCAAGCACGCGCAAGGCCAGGTTGGCCTCGGCGTCGCCGGTCTCGGGCAGGAGGAAGGCCATGGTGGCCATGGCCTTGCCGCCGTCCTCCCCGGCGGCGTAGCCGCGCTCGATGCGGCGCGGCTCGGCAAAGCGGGGCTGGGGCCGGACCTCGGAATCCACGGCCAGGGGGCCGTAACGGTCGAGATAGGCGGCCAGGAGCCGCAGCCGCTCGTCGGGGTCGTCGTCGCCGTAAAAGCAGATCCAGGCGTTGGCCGGATGGTAGTAGGTGCGGTGGAAATCGAGGAAATCCCCGTAGGTCAGGTCCGGGATGCGTTCCGGGTCGCCGCCCGAATCCAGGCCGTAGGTGATGTCCGGGAAGAGGGACTGCTGCGTCAGCTCGGCCAGCACCGCGTCGGGGGAGGAGTACGCGCCCTTCATCTCGTTGAAGACCACGCCCTTGTAGGCCATGGGACCTTCGGGGGCGTCCAGCTCGTAGTGCCAGCCCTCCTGGCGCAGGATGTTCTCGCTGATGCGCGGGTGGAAGACCGCGTCCAGGTACACGTCGATGAGGTTGTAGAAATCCTGCAGGTTGGCCGAGGCCACGGGGTAGCAGGTCTTGTCCGGGTAGGTGAAGGCGTTCAGGAAGGTCTGCAGCGACCCCTTGAGCAACTCCACGAAGGGTTCCTTGACCGGATATTTCTCCGAACCGCAGAGCACGGAATGCTCCAGGATGTGGGCCACGCCCGTGGAGTCCCTGGGCGGCGTGCGGAAGGCGATGCCGAAGACCTTGTTCTCGTCCGGCGCGATGACGGACATGAGCCGCGCGCCCGTGACGTCGTGGCGGTAGAAGCGGACGGCGGACTGAATTTCCGGGACCTCTCGCGCGCTCTCAAGCGTGAAACCGTGGGGCATGATTCCTCCGGGCTGTTCGTGGCGGCTGCGCCGCCTCGTGGAAATGTACAGCATGACCGGCAAAGCGCAACCGGGTGCGTTCGCCCCTGCGCGCCGGGACGGCCGGGGCGAAAAGCCGCCTCAGACCAGCCCCTCGGCCGCAAGCCGCGTGAGCAGCGCGGGCAGGTCGGGCGCGGTGAAGACGGCTCCGGCCGCGGCCAGCTCGGTTTCGGGAACGCGGCCCGTGGCCACCCCGGCGGCGGGCATGCCCGCCGAAAGGCCGGTGGCGATGTCCAGGGTATGGTCGCCCACCATCAGGGCGTGGGCCGGGGACACGCCCAGGACGCGCAGCGCGGCGGCGGCGTGGTCCGGATCGGGCTTGGGCCGGGGCACGTCCTCGCGCGCCAGGAAGCAGTCCACGGCGGTGAGGATATCGGGGAAGACGATCTTGACGGCGGCGGTGCAGTTGCGCGTGATCACGGCGGTGCGCAGGCCCCGCCCGCGAAGCCCGGCCAGCGCGGGCCGGGCGAAGGGAAAGAGGCCGCCGCGCCGGGCCGCGGCCAGCTCCATGTCCATGATCAGGAAGCGGCCCCGGGTGCCGAATTCCAGGGCGGTTTCCCGGCCTTCGACCCCGGCGATCTCCTCCGTCAGCAGAGCGAGCCATTCCAGGGCGGGCAGGCCGTTGGCGGCCGGCTCCTCGCCCAGGTAGGCCGCGGCCAGCGCGGCCAGGCGGCGCTTCATGTCCGCGAAGTCGATGGTCAGTTCGGCCAGGGTGCCGTCGAAGTCCAGGACCAGGGCCTGGAGGCGGCCGTTGCGCGCGGGCTGCGTCATGCCCTGTGGGATGGGGCCAAAAACTTTTCCCGTCAAGAGGAACAGGGGTTTCAAAGCGTGCATTTTCTGGGTAGCAAAAGGCATGCACGACCTCGTCATCGCCGGAGCGGGTCCAGCCGGGGCCTCTGCGGCCCGGGCCGCGGCCCGGGCCGGGCTCTCGGTGCTGCTGCTGGACAAGGACGTCTTCCCCCGGCACAAGCCCTGCGGCGGCGCGCTGTCCGGGCGCGCCCTGGAGGCCCTGGACTTTCCCCTGCCCCCTGGGCTTGCCGAGCGGGACTTCCGGGGGGGCCTGCTGTGCATCGACGGGGCGCGCAACCTGGCCGCGCCGCCCTACCGCACCGGCGTGCTGGTGCGGCGGCCGCCCTTCGACGCCCTGCTCGTGGACAAGGCGCGTGAGGCCGGGGCGGCGGTGCGCGAGGCGGAGCGGGCCGTGGGCATCGAGGAGGACACGCAGGGGGTGACCGTCCGCACCGTGGGCGCGCGCACGGGCCGGGACGCGGCCGGAGCCCATCGCGGCCGCCTGCTGCTCGTGGCCGAGGGCGCGTCCGGCCGCCTCAAGCTGCACGTCCGCCCGCCGGACCCGCCGGACAACATGAATTTCTGCGCCTGCGCCGACATCCCCCTGGACCATCTGCCGCCGGGCGGCCCGGCCACCCCGGATTCGCCGCTGCTCCTGCACTTCGGCATCAGCGACGTCGCCTACGGCTGGGTCTTTCAGCGCCGCGAGGACTGCTCCGTGGGCATGGGGGAACTGGGTACGAACAGCCGTCTGGCCGTGGGCCATCTCGAAGAGTTGTGCCGCATTCACGGCATCCGGCGGCCCGCCCGCATCGAAGGGGCGCGCATTCCCATGGGCGGGGTGGAACGGGCCCTTTTCAAGGGCCGCGTGCTGCTGGCCGGAGACGCCGGAGGGTTCGCCGATCCCCTGCTCGGGGAGGGCATCTCCCAGGCCATCCGCACCGGGCAGTGGGCCGCGGAGGCGGCGCGGCGCGCCCTGGAGGCGGGCGACCCGTTCGCCGCCGGACCGCTGCTTCGCGACCTGTCCCGGCCGCTGCACCAGGAACTGCGCCATGCGCTCCGGCTGGTGCGCGCCCTGCAACGCGCGCCGCGCAGACTGTTCCGGGCCATGCTCACGCATCCCCCGGCGCTCCTGCGCTACGTGGAGATCCTGGCCGGAAGCGCCACCTATGCCGACTTCAACCGTTTCCTGAAACGCCGCCTGCCCCTCTATCTGCTGCGCGCGCTCTGGGCGTGAGGCCGGGGGGCCACGGCCGCATCGCGGCCCGCTCGCGCCAGATCAGCGCCGTTTCGACGTCTTGCGGAACGTGGCGGGTTTTCTGGCGTCCGTCTTTCGGCCGCCCGGGGCGGTCCCGCCGGTCTTCGCTCCGGTTTTCCCGCCGCCCGTCCGTCCGCTCGCGCTCCGTCCGCCGCCGGCCGCGGCCTCCTTGCCGGAGCGGGGGGCGGTCTCGCCCTTGGGCCGGACGTGCTTCTTCCAGCGCGGCTCGCGCGGCGGGTCGAGGAAGAGCATCTCGCGTTCGGCCTCGGTGATGCGCGGCGCGTCCTCCACGGGCACGAGGTTGACCTCCAGCCTGCCGAGGTTGACCTCCTGCAGGAGCACGCGCACGCTCTGCCCGAGCCTGAAGACGCGGCCGGTGCGTTCGCCGAGCAGCATCTGCCGTTCGGGCAGGAAGGTGTAGTAGTCGTCCGCGAGCAGCGAGAGCCTGACCAAGCCCTCGGCCATGACCTCGGACAACTCCACCCAGAAGCCGAAGTCCGCCATGCCCGAGATCACGCCCGTGAACTCGCGGCCAACCTTGTCCCGCAGGAAGAGCACCGAGACGCGCTTCATGATCTCGCGCTCGGCCTCCATGGCCACCCGTTCGCGGCCCGAGAGGTCGTTGCCCAGGTCGCGCAGCCGCTTGGGCGGCAGGTCCGCGCCGCCGGGCAGGGAAAGGGCGCGTTTGAGCGCGCGGTGGACCTGCAGGTCGGCGTAGCGCCGGATGGGCGAGGTGAAGTGGCAGTAGCAGGCGCTGGCCAGGCCGAAGTGACCCGCGTTGTCCGGCGCGTAGCGGGCCTGCATCATGGTGCGCAGGGTCAGGCGGTTGACCATGAACTCCTGCTCCGTGCCCCGGGCCGCGGCCAGCAGGGCCTGCAGGGCCTGGGGCGTGGTCTCCTCGGGCACCTTGGAGGCCAGCGCGGTCAGGGAGACGACCTTGTACAGGGAGCGGATCTTGTCCGGGTCCGGGGCCTCGTGGATGCGGTAGAGCGGCGTGGGGCCGACCGATTCCAGGAACTCGGCCACGGCCTCGTTGGCCGCGATCATGAACTCCTCGATGATCTGGTGGCCGAAGTGGCGCACCTTCCGCCGGATGTCCACGGTCTCGCCCTGCAGGTTGAAGAGGATTTCCGGCTCGGGCAGGTCGAAGTCCAGGCTGCCCCTCTCCTTGCGCCGGGCATTGATCTTCAGGGCCAGGGCGTAGGCCTGCTCCAGCATGGGCAGGACCGGGGCGACGCGCGCCCGCTCCTCCTCGTCCCTGTCTAGGAGCGCACGGCCCACCGCGGAATAGGTCAGCCGCGCCGCGCTCCGGATGACCGCGGCCGAAAAGGCGGTCTGGCCCGGCGCGCCGTCTGCCGAGAACTCCATGCGCGCCACCATGGCCAGTCTGGGGACCTGCGGATTCAGGCTGCACAGGCCGTTGGACAGTTCGGGCGGGAACATGGGCTCCACGGAGAGCGGGAAGTAGTAGGAATTGGCGCGTTCGACGGCCTCGCGGTCCAGGGCCGAGCCCGGGGCCACGTAGTGCGAGACGTCGGCGATGGCCACCCACAGGGTCCAGCCTCGCGGCCTCTTTTCCACGTAGATGGCGTCGTCGAAGTCGCGCGCCTTGGCCCCGTCGATGGTCACGAAGGAAAGGCCGCGCAAATCCTCGCGGCCCGCCATGTCGGCCTCGGTGGGGGCCGGAGGCAGGGCGCGGGCCTCCTCCAGGGCGGCTTCGGGGAAGCGCGTGGGGATGCCGTGGTTCTGTTTGACCATGGCCTCCTGCACGGCCACGTCGGTCTCCGGGCCGAGCACGCGCGCGGCCTCGCCCTCCCACAGCTCCCGGTCCACCCGGTTGCCGGGCCGGATCAGGACGATGGCGCCGGGTCCGGGCTGGCCGTCCTCGGGGAAGGGGACCATGAACATGGCGTGCTGGCGGGGGTCCGTGGGCTGGCACAGGACCAGCCCCTTGCCCAGGGAGCGCTCCGTGCGGCAGGGAATCTCCTCCAGGCGGCGCTCCAGGACGCGCACGATGCGCCCCAGGGGGTTCCTGCCGTGGCGCTCGCGCGTCACGGCCACGGCCACGCGGTCGCCATGCCAGGCCCCGCCGAAATCCTGCGGCGGGACGAAGATGTCCGTCTTGCGCCTGGGGTCCTCGGGGATCACGAAGCCCACGCCCGTGCGCTGCACCTGGAGCCTGCCGGTGATCAGATGCATCTCGTCCACCAGGCCGAAGGCGTTGCCGCGCGTGACGATGACCTTGCCCGCGGCCTCCAGCTCCTCCATGACCGCGAAGACGCGCGGCTTTTCCGCCTTGTGCAGGCGGAAGGCCTTGAGCACGTCGCGCACGGTCATGGGCTTGCCCGTGCGGCGCATGACTGCCAGGACCTCCTGGGGTTCGAAGGCCGGGGCGGCGGGTTTCTTCTTCTTGGACATGTTCACTCCTTGTGCGTCTGGTTCGCGGCCGCGTGGGCCGGGGCGAGCAGACGGGCGGCGACGAAGCCGGAAAAATCCTGCGCGCAGGACAGCGCCTCGCCGAAGCGCGGCTCCACCTCCAGGACGAGGCCGCCCGGCAGCAGCGAGGCGTCGATCTTCACCGCGTCCTTGGCCGTGATCACGACGTGCCCGGTTCCGGCGTTGGCGGCGCGGGCGCGCAGGCTGCGCAGGTCGTCGGCGTCGAAGGCGTGGTGGTCGGGGAAGACCAGGACCTCCTCGGGCGGATAGCCGAAGAACTGCGCCGCGGTCCGGGCCACCTGGCCGGGGTGGGCCACGCCGCAGGCCAGGACGTAGGGCTCGCGCCCGAGGTCCGCGAGCGGCGCGTCGCTGTCCAGGGCGCGGAGGCGTGAGGCCGCGAGGCTGAAGGCGAAGACCGGACGCTCCAGGCCTTGGAGCCGTTCCTTGGCGGGCGCGTTCAGGCTGCGCAGGTTTCCGTCCGGGGTCTTGACCAGAAATGCGTGGGCCCGCTGCAGGGCGGCCTCGCCCTCGCGCCAGTATCCGGCCGGGAAGGCGCGGCCCCAGGCCGCGCCCAGGTCGGCCGTGCGCAGCAGGCACAGGTCCAGGTCGCGCGCCAGGGCCAGGTGCTGGTAGCCGTCGTCGAGCACGAACAGGCCGGGACGCAGCGTCTGGGCGGCCCACTGGCCGCCGCGCCGCCGCACGGGGTCCACGATCACCTCGGCCTCGGGGCAGGAGCGCTTGAGGAGCAGCGGTTCGTCCCCACAGACGGCCGGGTCGTCGTCAGGCCCCACCCGCCAGGGCAGGCGGGGCGGACGGGCGCGGTAGCCGCGCGTGAGCACGCAGGGCGGGAGCCCGGCCGCGAGGGCCGCGCGGCAGAGCCAGAGCGCCACCGGGGTCTTGCCCGTGCCGCCCATGGCCACGTTGCCCACCGAGACCACGGCCCCGGGAAGCCGCACGCGCTCGAAGACGCCCGCGGCGTAGGCGTTCTCGCGCAGACGCATGAGCCCGGCCCAGGCCGCCCCGGCAGGGGCGAGCAGCGGGGCGAAGCGGTCGAGCAGGCGGGTGGCGTCCATCACATTCGTCCCGCGGCAGGGCGGAGGAGGCGGCCCGCCGGGAGGGAGCTCCTCCCGGCGGGCCTTCAGGGCTATTCGCGGTTGCCGCCGAAGAAGCGCAGCAGCATCAGGAAGAGGTTGATGAAGTCGAGGTACAAGGTGAGCGCGCCCAGGATCACGCCGCGGCGCATGACCGTGGCGTCGTCCAGGGGCGCGGTTTCGGCCATGGCGCGCAGACGCTGCGTGTCGTAGGCCGTGAGGCCGACGAAGACGAGCACGCCGACGCCGGAGATGACGAAGTCCATGGCCGGGCTTCTGAGGAAGATGTTGACCAGCGAGGCGATGATGACGCCGATGAGGCCCATGAACAGGAAGGAGCCCCAGGAGCTGAGGTCCTTCTTGGTGGTGTAGCCGTAGATGCTCATGGCGCCGAACATGGCCCCGGCCGTGAAGAAGGCCTTGGAGATGGCGGCCATGGAGTAGACCACGAAGATGGCCGAGAGGGTCACGCCGTTGAGCGCGCTGTAGAGCAGGAAGAGGCCCGTGGCCGTGCCCGCGGAGAGGCGGTTGATGGCCCCGGAGATGCCGAAGACGAGCGCCACTTCGGCGATGACCAGGCCGATGAGGAGCATGGGGTTGCCGAAAATAAGCTGCATCATGGACGGGCTGGACGCGGTGTACAGGGCCGCTCCCGCGGTCAGGAGCAGGCCCGCGCACATCCAGCCGTACACGCCGCGCATGAACTCGCTCAGGACCTGGGTCCCGGCCTGCGTCTGGCGCATGGTGCCGAATCGATTCATTTCTGCTGTCCTCCGTTCAGTTGTTGTCAGCTTACAGGACTAATCACTTTTCCTCCCCCTGGCAAGAAAATCAGGACAGGGCCGAACGGGCCGCCACCAGCAGGTTGACGGCGACGAGCGCCAGCCCTTCCCGGCGGCCGAGGGTCCAGTGGGTGCGCAGGAAGAGCAGAAACAAGGCGACGAAGGCCACGTTCAGGGCCGCGTCCGTGAAGGCCGCGGGCGAGGGGGAAAGGGGCCGCAGCAGGCAGGCCGTTCCCAGCACCCCGGCATAGTTGAAGATGTTGCTGCCCACGAGGTTGCCCAGGAGCATGTCGTTGCGTCCCTTCAGCGAGGCCGCGACGGTCGTGGCCAGTTCCGGCAGGGAGGTGCCCAGGGCCACCAGGGTCATGCCGATGAACCATTCGCTGACCCCGGCCGCGCGGGCGAGGTTCGTGGCCGCGTCCACGAGCAGTCCGCCGCCCAGGGCCACGCCCGCGAACCCGGCCAGGAGGCGCGGGTAGTCCCACCAGCGGGCCGCGCGGCACCCCGCGTCCGTCTCCACGCCGCCCGCGCGGAAGAGCAGCCAGAGGTATCCGGCCAGGAAGGCGAGGAGGAGCAGCCCGGCGGGCCTGCCCAGAAAGCCGGACCAGGCGGCCAGGGCCACGGCCGCGGACAGGCCGAGGAGCAGCAGGCCGTCGCGCAGCAGGAGCATCCGCTCCGTCCGCACCGGCCGGATGAGGGCGGCTGTCCCGAGGATGAGGCCCAGATTGACGAAATTGGAGCCCACGACGTTGGCCAGGGAGATGTCCGCCAGGCCTTTCGCGGCCGCTGTGGCCGTGACCAGGAATTCCGGAGCCGAGGTGCCGAAGGCCACGATGGTCAGGCCGATGGTCAGTTCGGAGATGCCGCGGCTGCGGGCGATGGCAGCGGCGCTGTCCACGATCCAGCCGGCCGTGCTCCAGAGCAGGCCCACGGCCAGGGCGCAGGTGAGAAGATCGACGAGCATATGGGCATCCTACCTGTCGAGGAGGGAAGGAGCAAGGAAGGGAGAACCCTACGAGTTTTCGTGGATGGGCTACATTTACTTCTATACATGCTTGTGTGATGGGAAAAGAAAGCGCCCCTATCTGGGGCGCTTGGGGGGTGCCGACGGCAGAGCCCCTCGGTGCTTCACCATACGGGAGAGGCACGCTTATTGTGACTTGACGTAATGCCACACTGCCACACCCCGGGGGCATGGTCAACAGGTGGAGAAAAGGGAGGACGCATGGAAGCGGAATACATCCTCGGGCTCGACATCGGCGCGAATTCCATCGGCTGGGCCATTCTCGGTCTGCGTGACGGCGAACCCGCCTCCATCGAAGGGACCGGCGCGCGCGTCTTTCCCGAGGGCGTGGAAGTTGACCGGCAACATGGAACGGAGAAACCCCGCAACCAGGAACGCCGCGAAAAACGTCTGCTGCGCCGCCAAATACGGCGCAGGGCCAAGCGGCTCAAGCGGGTGCTCTTCCTGCTCATGCACTACGGCCTGCTTCCCAAGGCCGATGTGCGGGACCCCGTGGAACGGATGAACTATTTTCGCCGTTTGGATCTGAAGCTCATGCAGGCGCATTGCGACGGAAAACTCGGCGGGCCGGATGAAATCCGGCGCGCACGGTTGACGCTGCCGTATCGGCTCCGCGCGGCCGCGCTCGACAGGCCGCTTGCTCCGGAAGAATCGGGGCGCGCCATCTACCATTTGGCGCACCGGCGCGGTTTTGCGACCAACCGCAAGTCTCCGCCGAAGAAGGGCGAGGAGGATGGCAAGGTGCAGGGGTCCATCAAGGGATTGGACGCCGCCATGCAGTCCGTCGGTGCTCGGACGTACGGAGAATATTTCTCCAGGCTGGACCCGGAGGAGGAGCGCATCCGGAACCGCTATACGGCGCGTGAGCGCTACATGGCCGAGTTTGATCGCATCTGGGAAGCTCAGGCACGACACCACCCGGAAATTTTCACCGAAAGGGCGCGAACCAAGATCAGGAAGGCGGTGTTCGCGCAGAAGCCGCTCAAAAGCGTGCGCGACCTCATCGGCCGCTGCTCTCTGGAGGCGAACAGGCGACGCGCTCCATGGGCCGATTTTTCGGCGCAGCGTTTCCGCATGCTGCAACGGGTCAACGATCTTCTGGTGGTGGAGGGCCCTGGCCGGGAGCGGGCGCTGACCACGGAGGAACGAGACAAGCTTCTCGCTGCCCTGGACCGGCAGGGGAGCATGGAATTCACCAAGGCGCGCAAGCTCCTCGGGCTTGCCGGCACGACGTTCAATCTCGAAGCCGGCGGCGAGAAGAAGTTGCCGGGCAATACGCTCAACGCACGCCTTTCCGGAGTTTTCGGCGAAGCGTGGCACGCCTTTTCCCCGGAGCGGCAGGAGGCCATCCTTCAGGATATGCGCTCCATCCAGAACGAAGACCATCTGGAACGCCGGGGCAAGGAGGTATGGGGCCTCGCTCCGTCCGAAGCCAAGCGATTCGCGGAGACGAGGCTGGAAGCGGGATACGCCAGACATTGCCGCAAGGCCATGCGAGCCCTCATGGCCCGCATGGAGGACGGAACGGCCTATGCCACGGCAAAAAAAGCGTTGTATCCGAGATCATCCGAGACGCGACGCATGGAGCGCCTGCCGCCGCTCGCGTCCTGGGCGGGCCGGGACATGCGAAATCCCATCGTGAGCCGTTGCCTGAACGAGTTGCGCAAGGTGGTCAACGCCATCATTGAGCGTTTCGGCCCGCCCTCCATCATCCGGGTGGAGTTGGCGCGCGACCTCAAGCGGAGCGCCCCGGAGCGCGAACGCGCCTGGAAGCGCAATCGGGAGAATCAGCGCCAGCGCGTGGAGGCGGCCGCGATTCTCGCCCGCGAGCACCGCATGATCGACCCTCGGCGATCAGACATCGAGAAGGCCATGCTGGCCATCGAGTGCGGCATGACCTGTCCCTACACCGGCGAGCACTTCGGCTGGGAGGACCTCTTTTCTTCCCCGCCACGGGTGGACGTGGAGCACATCCTGCCTTTCAGTCGTGCGCTAGACAACACCTACCTGAACAAAACCCTGTGCATGGCGCGCGAGAACCGGGAACGCAAGCGTGGCCGGACACCCCACGAGGCCTACCACGGCACGCCCGGGTGGGAGGCTATCCTGGAGCGGGTGAAATCCTTCCAGACGGACGAGCGCACCGTACGGGCGAAACTGAGGCGTTTCCTCAGCGAGGACGTCAGCGAGGAGGCGACCATCGATCGTCTCCTCACGGACACGCGCTACGCCGCCCGTCTGGCCGTGGAGTATCTGGGCGTGCTTTACGGCGACGAGGCCCTGATCCGCATCGAAACCTGCACCGGCGGCACCACCGCGCACCTGCGCAAGCGCTGGGGATTGTCCGGAATTCTCGGGGGCGAGGGCAAGAACCGCGCGGATCATCGCCACCACGCGGTCGATGCCATGGTCGTGGGGTTGACGTCCCGGTCGGCGGTGAAGCGTTTGTCGGACGCGGCCGTCAGGGCCGAGGAGTTGCGCCTGGATCGTCTGACCGCCGAGGTGCCCCTGCCCTGGCCGGAATTCCCCGAGGAGGCGCGATTGGCCCTTTCGGGCGTCGTCGCCTCGCACCGGGTGCGCAAGCGGGCGCGGGGCGCGTTGCACGAAGACACGACCTATGGTCGGCCGAGACGCGAGGGGGGCGGCGTGGTGGCCCGCAAGGCGCTGGATGAGCTGCAAGATACGCCCAGGGCTGTCAACGCCGTGTCCCGCATCATCGACCCGGCGGTGCGGGCCGCCGTGGCCGGGGCGGCTGGCGGCAATCCCAAAAAGGCTTTCCGTGACCCCGAGCAACTCCCATTGCTTGGAAAGCATCCCATCCGGCGCGCGCGCGTCGAGCTGGCCAGGCAGCCGGTGGCCGTGGGAACGGGGGCGGGCGAGCGTCTGGTCATGCCGGGCAACAACCACCATGTGGAGATATTCGCCTTCGAGGAACGCGGAAAGACCATCTGGAAGGGCCGCATGGTGACCATGCTGGAGGCCTGCCGCAGGCGCATCGCGGGCGTGCCGCTCGTGGACCGTGTCTGGGAGGAGGGAGTTTTCGTCTTTTCCCTGGCAGGCGGGGAGGTGCTGGAGGTTGAGTACGGAGAGCGGAGGGAATTGGTTATTGTCCGAACAATCTCAGATGAAAAAGGCGGGCGATATGTTAAGGGAATTCGCCTCAACGACGCACGTCCGTTTACGTCCATCAGTCCCCAAAATAAAGAAAACGGCTTTTTCAAATACAGTCTTAAACAACTCGGGGAAATCAAGGCGCGCAAGGTTTCCCTCTCGCCGCTGGGGCATGTGAGGAGCGCCAATGACTGAGCGCGTCCTGGACATTGCCGAGGGACCGGCCCGCCTGTCCGTGGATCTCGGGCGCATCGTGGCGCGAATCGGCGGCCAGACGGTCGCCATCCAGGCCGAGGAACTGGCCGCGGTGGTCGTCTCCGCGCCCGGCGTGACGTATACCCATGCGGTGCTCGCCGCGCTTGCCGAGGCCGGGGTTCCCTTTGTCTGTTGCGACGAACGGCGCATGCCCTCGGGCCTGATGCTGCCCCTGCGCGGCAACGACACCCAGGCGGAGCGTTTTCGCGCCCAGGCGGCCATGCGTCCGCCGCTCAAAAAGCGGCTCTGGCGGCAGCTCGTGGTCGCCAAGATACGCTCTCAGGCGGCGGCCTTGCGGCGTCTGGGCAAGGAGCCGGGGCACATGGGCGCCTTGTGGCGGAGGGTGCGCTCGGGCGATCCCGACAACGTGGAAGGGCAGGCGGCCAGGTTGTACTGGCCGATTCTGTTCGGCGACTCCCGTTTCCGGCGCGATCCCGGCGGAGGCGGCCCGAACGGCCTGCTCAACTACGGCTACGCGGTGCTGCGGGCCATGGCCGCCCGCGCGGTATGCGCGGCGGGCCTGCACCCGTCCCTGGGCCTGCATCACCATAACCGCCACGACGCCTTCTGCCTGGTCAACGACATGATGGAGCCCTGGCGTCCCCTGGTGGACGAGACCGCTGCACGCATCGCCACCGCGCGCGAACTTTCGGGAGAAGAGGCCGATGGCGTGAGCATCGCCGACAAGCGTCGTCTGCTGGGTGATCTCACGGCTCGCCGGAAGTTCGACGGCGAATGCCGCCGCCTGTCGGAGGCGCTGCGCCGCGCGTGCGTCTCCCTGGCGGAAGCGGCCTTGCGCGGGGATGGGACGTTGGATTTGTGGGAGGGAGGAACCCTCTGTGCGAATACCGAAGAAACCGAAGACGGCGTCTGAAACCTCGGGGTACAAGACCGTGTGGCTGCTGGCCTGTTTCGATCTGCCGGTGAAAACCAAGACCCAGCGGACGGCCGCCGCTCGTTTCCGCAATACCTTGGTGCAGTACGGCTTCATTAGGCTCCAGTACTCTGTCTACGCGCGCTTTTTCGAGAGCGACCGCAATGCCGATCGCTACCGGAGCGTGATCCGAAGCGCACTCCCCGAGGAAGGACAGGTGCGCGTCCTGTATGTGACGGACAAGCAATTTGCCCGCATGGAGATTTTTGAGGGGGAAAAGCGGCCGGAACCCGAAAAACCGCCGGAGCAGTTGTTGCTTTTTTGATGCTCCAAGGCCAAAAAATCAATTACACTCAATGGGTTACGTCCCCAAAGAGTGTAATTGAGGCGGGATTTACGTCAAGTCACAACGGATGCCGAGGGCGCGGTGCACCGCTGGCTAGTGTAATTGAGGCGGGATTTACGTCAAGTCACAACACATGGTCGTCGAGACGGCGCAAGACAAGGAGTGTAATTGAGGCGGGATTTACGTCAAGTCACAACCTCCGGCGGCGTGCGCAGGAGGAGCGTGCCAGTGTAATTGAGGCGGGATTTACGTCAAGTCACAACGGGGCCGTGGAGCTGGTGCGCAGCATCTGCAGTGTAATTGAGGCGGGATTTACGTCAAGTCACAACCGAAGGCGGCGGGCGGCGCGGTGGAGTTCAAGTGTAATTGAGGCGGGATTTACGTCAAGTCACAACTGGGGGTCTGCTGGAGACGGAGCCCGGCGAGTGTAATTGAGGCGGGATTTACGTCAAGTCACAACCTCCCCCGGCGTCTGCCGAGTGTGCGGGGAGTGTAATTGAGGCGGGATTTACGTCAAGTCACAACCGGAGCACCTGGGGCAATTCCGTGGGCGCGAGTGTAATTGAGGCGGGATTTACGTCAAGTCACAACTGCTGGACACCAGGACCGGGCAGACAGCGTAGTGTAATTGAGGCGGGATTTACGTCAAGTCACAACTCCGCGCTCCGGCCTACGCCGTGCGCTACTAGTGTAATTGAGGCGGGATTTACGTCAAGTCACAACCGATCCGACGCGCGGCCACAAGCTGGGGCAGTGTAATTGAGGCGGGATTTACGTCAAGTCACAACGGGCTCTTCCCATGACCGCACGCCCCCCGTAGTGTAATTGAGGCGGGATTTACGTCAAGTCACAACGCCAGGGCTTCGTTATACTGCTGGTCCCACAGTGTAATTGAGGCGGGATTTACGTCAAGTCACAACCTCTTCGGCCAGGCCGGAAAGGAGCTTGGAGTGTAATTGAGGCGGGATTTACGTCAAGTCACAACAGGCCGGGCGCGGCAGCGTGGCGGCCAGCAAGTGTAATTGAGGCGGGATTTACGTCAAGTCACAACCCAGGAAGGCCACCTCGATGGTGTCGATCTAGTGTAATTGAGGCGGGATTTACGTCAAGTCACAACTAGAAACGCACCCGTTCGCCCGCCAGGTCGAGTGTAATTGAGGCGGGATTTACGTCAAGTCACAACTCCGAGGCGTGCGCGGTGAGCTCTACCCCTAGTGTAATTGAGGCGGGATTTACGTCAAGTCACAACCGGATCCGTCAACACCCTGGGCACGCCGGGAGTGTAATTGAGGCGGGATTTACGTCAAGTCACAACGTCAAATCCATCACCATCCCCCAAACAGCAAGTGTAATTGAGGCGGGATTTACGTCAAGTCACAACATAAACCCCGCGCAGGTCTTGCAGTTCGGAGTGTAATTGAGGCGGGATTTACGTCAAGTCACAACCCTCGGCCTTGAGAGGGTTTGTGCGGCGCTAGTGTAATTGAGGCGGGATTTACGTCAAGTCACAACGGGGAGCCTCGGCGTGTCCTGGGCTGTGGAAGTGTAATTGAGGCGGGATTTACGTCAAGTCACAACCGGACAGCAACGGGACGCTCACGGCGACGGAGTGTAATTGAGGCGGGATTTACGTCAAGTCACAACAGGAATGGCTCGCAGAAACAAAAGAAGAGCAGTGTAATTGAGGCGGGATTTACGTCAAGTCACAACTCCGCGGCGTGCGCGGTGAGCTCTACCCCTAGTGTAATTGAGGCGGGATTTACGTCAAGTCACAACAGCGCGTGCGCGTGATGGCTGTCAACGCCTAGTGTAATTGAGGCGGGATTTACGTCAAGTCACAACCCAGGGGCCCATTTGAAATCGTCCGGTGTAAGTGTAATTGAGGCTGGATTTACGATTTACGTCAAGTCACAACCGCAATGAAGACGCCTCAACGGACGGTACGAGTGGAACTGAGGCGGTTTCCTGCCGCCGGATTTCCTGGTAGACGTGCCGGAGCCGGGCGTCGGCCCGGCGTCTTCACCCCAGCCGAACCGAGGGTATCCATGGACAAGCGCATCGTCTCCACGAACAACGCCCCGGCCGCCATCGGGCCGTATTCCCAGGCCGTGGCCGCGAACGGCTTCGTTTTCTGCTCCGGCCAGCTGCCCATCGATCCGGCCACGGGCGAACTCGCGTCCGGCGGCGCGGCCGGGCAGGCCGAGCAGGCCCTGAAGAACCTTGCCGCCGTGCTGGAGGCCGCCGGGACGAGCCTTTCGGGCGTGCTCAAGACCACCTGCTTCCTGGCCGACATGGCCGACTTCGCGGCCTTCAACGCGGTCTACGCCAAGTACTTCAGCGCCGATTTCCCGGCCCGCTCCACCTTCCAGGTGGCGGCCCTGCCCAAGGGCGCGCGGGTCGAGGTCGAGGCCGTGGCCGCGCTGCCCGGGTAGCGGACAGGACGCCGACCATGCCGGAACGCCCCGAGCCCATCCGCACCTCGCTCTTCGAACTGTTCAAGATCGGGCCGGGGCCGTCCAGCTCGCACACCATGGGACCCATGCGCGCGGCCGGGATGTTCCTGGCCGAGGCCCGGGGCCTGCCCGCGGAAAGCCGCTCCCGGGCCGCGCGCCTCACCGTGCGCCTCTACGGCTCCCTGGCCGCCACGGGCCGGGGCCACGCCACGGACCGCGCCGTGGCCGCCGGGCTGCTCGGCTTCGCGCCCGAGGACTGCCCGCCCGACGTGCTCACCCGCCTGGACCTCTCGCCCCGCGCCTGCCACGCCCTGGATCTCGGCGACGCGCGCGTGCCCTTCGGCCCGGCGGACATCGACTTCGACGAGCTGACGCCGGTGCAGGGCCATCCCAACACCCTGGATTTCATCCTCGGCGACGAACTGAGCCGGGAACTGCTGCGCCGCCGCTACACCTCGCCCGGCGGCGGCTTCGTGGACGACGGCCGGGCCCGCGAGGCCGAGCGTCCCGATCCCCCCCATCCCTACGCCAGCATGACCGGCCTGCGCGCGGCCCTGGAGGCCTCCGGCCTTGCCCTGCACGAGCTGCTGCTGGCCAACGAGTCCGCCCTGACCGGCGCGTCCGTGGCGGACATCGAGGAACGGCTGAACCGCGTCAAGGAGGTCATGCTCGACTGCACGACGCGCGGTCTGGCGGCCCAGGGACCGCTGCCCGGCCCCATCGGGCTGCAGCGCAAGGCCCGCGAGATCATGGAGCGCACGCGCAAGCGCCGCCACCAGGCCGAGCGGTTCATGCTGACCCTCTCGGCCTTCGCCCTGGCCGCCTCGGAGGAGAACGCCGCGGGCCACGTCATCGTCACCGCGCCCACGGCCGGGGCGGCGGGCGTCGTGCCCGCGGTGCTCCGGATCTGCAAGGAGATCAAGAAGCTGCCGCGCCGGGCGCTCCGGCAGGGGTTGCTGGCGGCCGGGGCCGTGGGCATGCTGGCCCGGCGGCAGGCTTCCATCTCCGGGGCCGAGGTGGGCTGCCAGGGCGAGGTCGGCGTGGCCTCGGCCATGGCCGCCGCCCTGGCGGCCGCGGCCCACGGGCTTTCCGCGGGCTGCGTGGAGAACGCCGCGGAATCTGCCTTGGAGCACCACCTCGGCCTGGTCTGCGACCCGGTCAAGGGCTACGTGCAGATCCCCTGCATCGAACGCAACTCCATGGGCGCCATCAAGGCCTACAACGCCTTTCTCCTGGCCTCGGCCGTGCCGCAGGGGCACCACGTGGTCAGCCTGGACCGCGCCCTGCTGGCCATGCGCGACATCGGCCGCGACATCAGCCCCAAGTACCGCGAGACGTCGCGCGGCGGTCTGGCCGAGTGGGTGGACGCGGCGCCGGGCGGCGGGGACTGAGCGTCACGCCCCGGCGGGCGGAGGCGGCAGGACGATGCGGAAGCGCGCGCCCGGCCCCTGACCGATCTCGAGGCCGGCCTTGAGCTGGGCGGACAAGGTGCGCACGAGCATCATGCCCAGGGAGTTGCGCTCCTCGAAGTCCGGCGGCAGCCCCGCGCCGTCGTCCTCGACGACCATTTCGACGCCCCCGGGACAGGGCCGGGCCGAGACCCGGATGGTCCCTCCCCCGCCGTCGGCAAAGGCGTGCTTGTAGGCGTTGGAGATCAGTTCGTTGAGCAGCAGGCCGCAGGGGATGGCGCGGTCGATGTCCACCAGGGCCTTTTGGGCCTCGATGCGCAGCTCGATCCTGCGGCTCGGCGAGGAGTAGACGCTGGCGATGCTTTCGGCCAGCATGGGCAGATATTCCGCCATGTCCACGGCGCTGAGGTCGCCGCTGGCGTAGAGGCGTTCGTGGATCAGGGCCATGGCCCGCACCCGTCCGCGCAGGCGGTCGAGCGCCTCGGACAGGACCGCGTCGTTCGATTCCGAGGCCTGCAGGCTCATGAGGCTGACCACGACCTGCAGATTGTTCTTCACCCTGTGGTGGATCTCCTTGAGCAGCGTCTCCTTTTCGGCCAGGGAGCGGCGTAGCGCGTCCTCGGCCTGCCTGCGGAAGGTGACGTCCTTGTCCACGCCGCGGTATCCCGTCGGCCGTCCGTCCGCGTCGAGGACCGGGAAGGCGCTGCTGAGCATGCAGACCTGCCCCCCGGAGGCGGTCAGCTTCCAGTTCTCGTAGTCCCGGATGGGCAGCCCCGCGGCCGCGGCCGTCAGGAAGCGGGCGCGCACGGCGTCCCGGTCCTCGGGCCGCACGAGGTCGAAGGGCGTCCTGCCCAGAAGGTCCGCCGGGGCGTGGCCGAGCACCTCGGCCACCTTGTCCGAGACGTAGGTGAAGGCGAAACCGGCGTCGGTCTCCCAGATCCAGTCGGCCACGGACAGGGCCACGTGCAGCAGGCGTCCCTCGGACAGACGCAGGGCCGCCTCGGCCCGGTCGCGTTCCATCTCGCGCCGCGCCAAGCTCGCCGCCATGGAGTTGAAGGCCCGGGCCACGCGTCCCAGCTCGGCCACGGCCGGAATGGGATCGATGCGCACCGCGAGATGCCCGGCCGCGATGCTGTCCGCGTTGGCCGCGATGCGGGCGAGGCTGCGCGCGACGGACAACTCCCCCACGAACCAGGCCGCCGCCAGGGCCAGGGCCGCCGCCAGGGCCAGCAGGCCGAGGTTGCGCCACAGGGCCGCGTCGGCCGCGGCATAGGCCTGGGTCTCGGGGACGCCCACGACCAGGTACATGTAGGGATCGGCCCCGGGCTTCAGGCGCAGTTGCTTCCAGGCGAAGATGCGGCGCACGCCGTCCGAGCCGTGCGCCAGGGTGATGCCCTCCTCGCGTTCGCCCGAGACGGCCTGCCAGACCTCGTGCCGGATGGGCTTGCCCGGGAGGTTCGTCTCGCGCTGCGGCCAGTGGAAGAGGCGGATGCCCGCGTGGTCGGTGATGCCCAGGAACGCGCCTTTGGGGACGGGCAGGCGGTCGAGGAGGGCGGCGTAGGAGGTGAGGCGCTGGGCCGTGATCAGTACGCCGCGGATGGTCCCGTTCTCCGCCTTGATGGGCAGGGCGAAGGGAAAGGCGGGCTCGTTGGTCAGGCGGCTGATGATGTATTCCCCGGCGGAAAATCCGCCCGAGGCCATGGCCTCGCGGAAGTGCTTGCGGTCCGAGAGATTCACGTCCCGGGACGGGACCGCCGCGGCGAAGACGTCGCCTTGCGTGTCCGTGGCGTGGATGCTGACCAGCCCGGGCATCTGGGTCAGGATGCGCGCCAGGATGTCGTTGCAGCGCCGGGCATCGAGCTGGGCGAAGGCGGGCATGGCCTCCAGGGTGGTCAGGAGGAGCTGGGCCTGGTTGGTCAGCCGTTCCTGAATCTCGGCCATGGAGGTGACGAAGCGCAGCATTTCGGCCTCGGCCGCGGCGATGTCCGCCCGGCGCTGCTCAAGGCCCGTGCGCAGGATGATGGCCAGCCCCGGCAGAAGGGCCAGCAGCGTGATGAGGACCAGAATCTGGCGTATGGAGCCGAAAAGCTTGTGGAACATGCCCGGACTCCGACGTTGCGGGACCGCGGAGCGGCCGCCGTTTCATCCGAGCATACCGCGCGCGGCGCGTCGAAGGAAGCCGAACGGCAATCCGGCCGCGAAAAAATCATCGCGGCCGGGCGATCCCCTGCCCCGCACGCACGGGGCCGGTCCGGAACAACGGCGGATCAGACGTTGAAGAGGAAGTGCATCACGTCGCCGTCCTTGACCACGTACTCCTTGCCCTCGGTGCGCAGCGCGCCCACGGCGCGGCAGGCGGCCTCGGTCCCGTGCTTGACGTAGTCGGCGTAGGCGATGACCTCGGCCCGGATGAAGCCGCGCTCGAAATCGGTGTGGATCACGCCCGCTGCCTGCGGGGCCTTGGCTCCGGCCTGCACGGTCCAGGCGCGGACCTCCTTTGGGCCCACGGTGAAGAAGGAGATGAGGCCCAGGGCGTGGTAGCCGGTGCGGATGATCTGCCCCAGGCCCGACTCCACCGCGCCGTAGGATTCCAGGAACTCGCGCGCCTCGGCGTCGGAGAGCCCGATCAGCTCCTCCTCCACCTTGGCCGCGACCTTGACGAACTCCGCGCCGCGCTGCTCGGCCAGGGCGCGCACCTTGGCCGCGTGCTCGTTGTCCTCGGCCAGCCCGGCCTCGTCCACGTTGGCGCAGTAGATCAGCCGCTTGTCCGTGAGCAGCCGCACCTCCTTGCGCAGCGCCTCGGCGGCGGGCTCGTCGCGGCCAGGGAACGAGGCCGCGGGCTCGCCCTTGCCGAGGTGGTCGAGCAGGGCCTTGCCCGCGTCGATCTGGGGCTTCAGCGTCTTGTCGCCCTTGAGCTGCTTCTCCAGCCGGTCCACCCGGTTCTCCAGGGTCTGGATGTCGGCCAGGATCAGCTCGGTCTCGATGGTCTCGATGTCGCGCAACGGGTCCACCGAGCCGGAGACGTGCACCACGTCGTTGTTTTCGAAGCAGCGCACCACGTGCAGGATGGCCTGGGTCTCGCGGATGTTGGAGAGGAATTTGTTGCCCAGTCCCTCGCCCTGGCTCGCGCCCTTGACCAGTCCGGCGATGTCCGTGAAGTCCACGGTGGTGTGGATGATCTTCTGGGGCTTGGCCAGATCCGAGAGCTTCAGCAGCCGCTCGTCCGGCACGGGCGCGATGGCCTTGTTCGGCTCGATGGTGCAGAAGGGATAGTTGGCGCTCTCGGCGTTCTGGGCGCGGGTGAGGGCGTTGAAGATGGTGGACTTGCCCACGTTGGGCAGGCCGACGATGCCGACGGACAGGGACATGGCGGATTCTCCTCTGCGGACCGGATGGCCCGGCGCTTCCATAAGCGCTCAGGGCCGCGCTGTCAAAGGCGCGGCGGCGGGCCTTTGGACCGTTGTCTTCCCTCCTGCCCGGTGCTAGGCATCGCGCATGACGAACATCACCGATGCCACCCCGTCCCCGGACCACGGCGCGCCCTCCAAGACCTTCGCCAAGAAGCTCATCCTCGCCAAGGGCGAGGAGCGGCGCGTCCGCGTCGGCCACCTCTGGGTCTTCTCCAACGAGATAGACGTGAAGCGCACGCCGCTGAGGGGCCTCACGCCCGGCGAACCCGTGCGCCTGGAAGACTTCAAAGGCGAGTTCCTGGCCAACGCCTACGTCAACCCGGCCTCGCTCATCGCCGCGCGCGTGGTCTCGCGGCGTCCCTCCCGTTTCCTGGACGCGGACCTGATCCGCGAGCGTCTGGCCGACGCCCTGGCCCTGCGCCAGCGGCTCTTCGCCGAGCCCTTCTACCGCCTCTGCTTCGCCGAGGGCGACTTCCTGCCCGGCCTGACCGTGGACCGCTACGGCGACGTGGCCGTGGCCCAGATCGGCACGGCCGGGGTCGAGCGCCTGAAGGACGAGGTGGCCGCGGCCCTGCGCGAGATCTGCGGCATCCGCGCCCTGCTCTGGCGCAACGACGTCCCGTCCCGCGCCCACGAGGGCCTGGAGCAGTACGTGGCCCCGGCCTTCGGGGAAGCGCCCGGCGAGGTCGGGATCGTGGAGAATGGGGTCCGCTTCCTCGTGCCCCTGGCCGAGGGCCAGAAGACCGGCTGGTTCTACGACCAGCGGCTGAACCGCGCCCGTTTCGCGGCCTACGCGTCAGGCGCGCGGGTCCTCGATCTCTTCAGCTACGCGGGCTCGTTCGGCGTGGGCGCGGCGGCGGCCGGAGCGGAGTCCGTGCTCTGCGTGGACGCCTCGGCCCGCGCCCTGGACTTCGCCGCGCGCAGCGCGGCGCTGAACGGCGTGGCGGACAAGGTGGCGGTCCGCCAGGGCGACGTCTTCGCGGTCCTGGACGCGCTCAAGGCCGAAGGCGCGCGTTTCGACCTCATCTGCCTCGATCCCCCGGCCTTCATCAAGCACAAGAAGGACCAGGCCAAGGGCGAACAGGCTTACGTGAAGGCCAACCGCGAGGCCATGAAGCTGCTGGCCGACGGCGGCATGCTGCTCTCCTGCTCCTGCTCCCAGCCGCTGGACGCCGAGGGGCTGCGCACGGTGGTGCGCAAGGCCGCGAACCAGCGCAAGGCCGATCTGCAGATTCTCGAACAGGGACGCCAGGGGCCGGACCATCCGGTGCATCCCGCCATGCCCGAGACGAGCTACCTCAAGACCCTGCTCTGCCGGGTGCTGCACCAGGGGAAATAGCGCGGGGACGGCCGGGAACGGGCAAGGCGCGCCGGGGATTCAGGCCTTGGCGTTGATCTTTTCGAGCAGGAATTTTTCCATGTCGCGCCGGTCCTTGCGCAGACGGATCAACTCGGATTCGAGCACCGTGAGCTTGGTGCGCAACTCCTCGTTCTCCTGCCTGAGCGCCGTGACCTCTTCCGGGGCGGCCGCGGGCAGGGCGGGCTGGGCCGCGCCTTCCTGCCGGAGCCGCTCGACCTCGCCGCGCAATTCCTGGATGAGCAGATCCTGGTCGGCCAGTCTGGCCTCGCAGTAGCCGCCCGAGCGGCGCAGGCTCTCCAGGTCCGCGGACTGGCGGGTCAGGGCCTGGTCGGCCTGCTCCAGGCGGTCGTGGAACTGGACGAAGCCGTCTCCCGCGGCCAGGCGGATGGCCTCGCCGAGGCGCTCGCCGATGACCTTGGCGATCTCGATCCCCACGGCGGCCGCGATCTGGGCCGTGCCCTCGACCACCGGCTGCATGGCCTGCAGCGGAACCGCGGCGGCCACGGGCGCGGCATCGCGCGACGGCTCGACGTTCAGCGGGTAGTGCCCGGCCAGTTCGGCCTTCACGTCGCGCGTGGTGTGGCCGAGCTTGAGCATCTCCGCGATGGTCCGGAAGACCTCCACGGCGTCCGGCCGGAAACGCTTCTGCCTGCCCCGGCCCACGCTGGGCAGGAATTCCGAGAAGCGGTTCTTCCAGTAATGCAGGGTGGATTCCGGGATGTTCAACTCCCGGGAGATGACTGCGACGGAGAGCAGCTTTTTGGCGGTCACTCGGGCTCGCTCCGGCCAAGGGTGCAGGGATGCCGACGCCAACTTAGGGAGGTGCGGGATTCTCGTCAAGGCTGGTGCGGGTTTGCCGCAGCATCGTCACCTGGCGGCGGAGCGTAGTACCTGGCGTAGTAATGACCGGCGGGCCGCGCCAGAGCGAACCTGCGCGCCAGGAGCCAGACGCCGAGCAGGCGCAGCACGCGGCCGAAGTTGGTGGCAAAACCCAGACGCGTCCAGCGCCGGTCCGAGGCCGCGACCCAGGGCCGCGCCCCGCCTCCGAGCAGCAGGCAGGGCCCCAGTTCCTTGAGACGCAGGGACAGCTCCACGTCCTCCATGAGCGGCAGTTCGGGAAAGCCGCCGATCCTGTCGAGCGCCTCGCGCCGCACGAACTGGAGCTGGTCGCCGAAGCTCAGGGAGGAAAGCAGGGCGCGCAGGTTGTTGAGCGCGGCGACCAGGGCCGCACGCGGTCCGGCCGGTTCCCCCGCCGCGTCCGCGTAGCGCATGGTGACCGCGCCGCCCGGCGCGGCGGGATGCGCCGCCAGGGCGTCGAGCATGCGCCTGAAGACTCCGGACGCGGGCCTGCAGTCCGCGTGCAGCACGGCGATCACCTCGCCGGTTGCGGCCCGCGCCCCGGCCGCGATCTGCGCGCCGCGGCCGGGGGGCGAGACGACCACCCGCGCGTCGAGCGCCCTGGCGATAGCCGCGCCCCCGTCCGAGGAGCCGCCGTCCGCCACGATGATCTCGTCCGCATGTCCGGCGGCGCGCGCCGCCCGGATGCAGTCCGCGATGCGCGCCGCCTCGTTCAGCGTGGGAATGACCACGGACAGGCTGCGCGGCGCGGGCCAGCGGTTCTCCCGCTGCAGCCTGTCGTCGCGCAGGATTCCCCATCCCAGGAGCAGGAGGAAGCCGCCCCAGCGCACGCGCCACAGCCAGTCCCAGTCCATGAGGCCGAGCCGGGTCCAGTCCACGGGCAGGCAGAGCGCCTGGGCCGCGCAGAGCCAGAGCCAGGCGCGCGAGGGAAAGAGCGGCAGGAAGACGGCGGGCAGGGCCAGATACCAGGGGTGCAGCGTGGGCAGGCACAGCCCCAGGCAGGCGAAGGCCAGGGCCGCGCCGCGCGCGGGATCGTGCGCCGCGAGCAGGATAAGGCCCAGGCAGGCCGCCAGGAGCAGGACCAGGAGGGCGGGCGTGGCCGCACCGAAGAGCGGCCAGAGGATTTCGGGGGCGAAGCCCCAGAAGTGCTGTCCGGAAAAGGCGGCCAGCGTGGCGAAGAGGCGCGGCCCGGCCTCGGCGAAGGGCAGGAAGAGGACCAGCGGCGCGAGCGCCCACCAGGCGCGGGAAAGGGTGTCCCGGCGCAGCACGAAGGGCAGGGCCAGCACGGCGAAGTACTTCATGCACGCGGCCAGCCCCAGGAGCAGGAAGCCGCGCCGCGTCCGGCCGCTTTCCACGCACCACAGGCCGAGCAGCAGCGGCAGGAGCTGGGCGGGCTCGGCGTGGCCGTCCCCGGCGATGAAGAGCAGGGCCAGGGGGTTCAAGGCCCAATAGAGCAGACGGCCGGGCCGCAGGCCCCGGCGGGCCAGGAGCAGGGCCAGGGCGGCGAGACAGCCCGCGTCCAGAAGGATCATGACGAGCCTGAAGAGGCCGGGCGAGAGGGCGACGGCCGCTGTCAGGCGGAAGAGCAGCTCCAGTCCCGGCGGGTAGATGGCCGTGACCCCGCGCGCGAAGACGTTCGCCCAGATGTCCCGGTGCAGCTCCGCCAGACCGGCCAGGGCGGGCGCGTCCGGGGGCAGGAGATAGGGGTTTTCTCCGGCCAGTTGCACCACTCCCTCCCAGATGTAGCGCCAGATGTCCCAGTCCGGCGGCGCGGCCAGCCAGGCCAGGCGGAAGACCAGGCCCAGCCCGAGCGCCAGGGCGAACCCTCGCCTGCCGGTCAGGGGAAAGGCGCGGACCATGGCCGGGAGGAAGACGAAGGAGAGGGCGTAGAGCCCGGCGAAACACGGCGAGATGCGGCCGCCCTGCCCGGCGAGGAGGATGAGCCCCGCCTGGCACAGGGCGAAGGGGGCCGCCCGGGCGAGGAAACAGCGGCCGCACCCCGCCGGGGCGTCCATTGCCGGATGTTCACCAGGCCTGGGGGCGGAGGGCGGAGTCGCCGGGGGGGACATGGCGTGCAGACTATCCCGCCCGGCGAGGCCCGGCAAGACGCTGCCCGGCTGGAGCCGTCATATTATAGATAGAATCTATGGATTGAATACATCCGCATAGCATCATTCGATTTGCCAGGAGTTCACGGGGCGGCTAGGCACAGACAAAGCAAGGAGTCGAGCGTCATGCTCCAGCGCCTCTTTCCCAGGCCGCTCTACACGGCGGTGAGGCTCGTGCTGGCCGGGCTGTTCGTCTGGGCCGGGATCGTCAAGCTGTCGGACCCCAGGGTCTTCGCCGTGACCATCGAGGCCTTCGGCATCGCGCCCAAATGGCTCATCGGCCCTGCCTCGCACTGGCTGCCCGTGGCCGAGATCGCCCTGGGGCTGGCCCTGGCCCTGGACGTGCTGGGCAGTCTGGCGGGCATCTCGGGCCTGCTGCTCTTCTTCGTCGCGATCCTGGTCTTCGCCATCCGCATGGGCCTGGACATCGACTGCGGCTGCTACGGCCCTTCCGAGCCCGAGGCCAAGGCCTTCGGAAGCCTCTGGACGTCCCTGCGGCGCGACCTCGTCATGCTTACGGCCGCGGCGTGGCTTTACGCGGCCCGGCGCGTGCGCGGCATCGCGCCGTTCCATCCCCTGCATCTCCTCACCCGCAACCAGAAGGAGCCTTCCCGATGCGAAATCTGAACCGTCTGATCCTGGCCCTGGCCCTCGTCGTCCTCCTCGCCCCGGCGGCCCGCGCGGGCAACATGTTCGAGGAGGAGGTGCTGAACGACAAGTACGCGGTGCTCGGCGCGAACCTGGCCATGCAGGCCATTGCGGGCGGCTACAAGTACGTGGACCTGCTCACGCTGAAGAAGTGGATCGACGACAAGAAGGACATGGTCATCGTGGACACCATGCCCTTCGAGGACAGCTACAAGAAGGCCCACATCCCGGGCGCGAAGCAGTTCCTCTTCCCCATCCCGGACATGGCCGCCTGGGACGCCAAGGAGACGGGCGGCAAGAGCCAGGCCGACTACGAGGCCCTGCTCGGCGCGGACAAGAACAAGACCATCGTGGTCTACTGCGGCTTCGTGAAGTGCACCCGCTCGCACAACGGCGCGCTCTGGGCCAAGAAGCTCGGCTACGCGAACGTCTACCGCTTCCCCGGCGGCATCTACGCCTGGAAGGGCGCGGGCTACCCCGAGGGCAAGCTGTAGCCGCCCGGGCGTCCATCGCACGAAAAAGGGCCGCTCCTCACGGAGCGGCCCTTTTTCGTTGTGATCGTTGCGCTACGGCTAGCCCTGCTGCAGGGCCGCGATCTCGGCGAGGAGCTTTTGGGGGATTTCGTAGCCGGACTCCTGGGCCTTGGCCACGTTGTCCATGGCGGCTGCGTAGTCCTTGCGCTCCAGGGCGACCATGGCCAGGTTGTGGTAGGCCGGGCCGAATTTGGGCTCCACGGCCAGGGCCTTTTTGCACCAGTTCTCGGCCGCGTCCAGCATGCCCTTCATGTAGTAGATGCCGCCCAGGTTGGCCATGGCTTGCACGAACTTGGGGTCCTGCTGCACGGCGCGTTTGAAGGCCGCGATGGCCTGGTCGGATTCTCCGCGCTGCATGTGCACGAAGCCGATGTTGGCGTGGGGCACGGCGAAGAAGGGGCGTTCGCGCGCGGCCATCTGGTTGTAGCGCAGGCAGGTTTCGAGGTCGCCGCGCTGCATGGCGATGCCGCCGAGCTGCACGTGGGCCTCCACCAGCTTGGGGGAGCAGTCCAGGGCCTTGATGAAGGATTCCTCGGCCTCGCGGAACATGCGCTTGGTCAGGTAGCCCATGCCCAGATTGTAGTGCGTGTTGGCGCACTCGGGGTTGCGGGCCAGGGCGGCCATCTGTTCGGCAATGTATTCGTCGACGTTCTTGGCGTTCGTGGGCATGGCTCAGTCCTCGCTGTTGGTGTCGCCTTCCATGTTCTGCACGTACCAGCGGGCGAAATCGAGCATGCCCATGCTTTTCTCGTCGTCGTTGATCATGCCGAGGCAGATCTCGAACGCGCCGCGAGCATAGGTGTCGGAGTAGCGCTCCTTGGGCACGGTGTAGAGGAAGGCCCGGATGAGTTGCTGCGTGGTCATCCGGTTCTTGTCCTTGCGGATGTCGATGGGGTCCTTGGGGTCCTGGAAGGGGTCCCAGGCCTCGTACCCGACGCGGTCGATGTACTTGCGCCGCCGGGCCGAGAGCTTTTCGTAGATGGCCCGCTTCAGCGCCTCGCGCTCCTCGGGCGAAACGTTCTGGCTCACTCCTTGGGGCCTCCGATCTCGATGATGTAGGGCTTGCCCTTGCAGCCGCCGCCCGAGGAGGCCGAGGCGCAGTCGCCGCAGCCGTCCTTGGCGCAGCTCTGACAGTCGTCGGACGGGAACTCCAGGCGCTTGCCGGGCTGGTAGGCGGCCGGGTCGGCCGGCCCCACGGGCATGCCCGCGGGCGCCTCGCCCGCGGCGGGGGAGTCCGCGTCTCCGGGCGCGTCCAGATGCTCGAACTCGTCCTGCTTGATGCCCAGGTACTCGTCGTCGTAGCGGTTCATGAGGGCCACGGAGACGGGCACGAAGAGCGTGGCCAGTCCGGAGAAGCGGGTGTCCAGAAGCTGCGAGGCGCGCAGGGAGATGTCCACCAGGCGGTCCTGGATTTTTTCGAGCTGCACCGTGGGGTAGGGCGCGCCCGGCTGGAAGCCCGACAGCCCGCAGGTGCGGGTCTGCCCCTCGAAGGCCATGGGGATGCCGTAGAGGCGGCAGGTGATGGGGCGGTAGGCGTAGAGCGCGCAGGTGCTGTCGTCGGCCAGCAGCGGGCAGCGGATGCGCTCGCGGGCGAGCTGCTGCAGCACGAAGGAGGTTTCCACGCCGTTTTCCTTGGCCTTCATGGCCTGGCGCACGATCTTGTGCTGCTTGCGCTCGGCCTCGTCGGCGCGCATGTGGATGGCGTCGCGCGACAGCCCCGTGTGGACTTCGTTGAAGCGTGCGTTGAGGTAGGCGCCCTCGATGAAGGAGAGGTCGAACAGGGCGTGGCAGCAGTCGTCGCAACCCGGCTTGCAGGTTACGAGATCGCCGCACTGGCCGCGCACCGTGGCGAACAGCTTGTCCACCTCGGCCACCAGCGCCTCGTATTCGGCGAAAAAGGGCGAAAGATCGATACCCATGCGGGCCTCCCTGGACCGGCCGCACGGCGAGGTCGCTTGAAGGAAGCGGACGCCGGGCGCACGGCTCCGGCCGCCCTCCCGTCCATCCGCTCGTGCGGCCTACTGTAAAAAAAGGGAGCGGCTTTGCGGGCCGCTCCCGTGCTCCCGGAATCCGGGAAAAAGACTACTCTTCCTCGACGACGAGGGCGTCCTGCTCGCAGACTTCCACGCAGGATTCGCAGCCCAGGCACTCTTCCTCGTTCACGGCCACGGCCTTGCCGTCCTGCAGCTCGTAAACTTCGACGGGGCAGACGTCCACGCACTCGCCGTCGCCGACACACTTTTCAACGTCGATGGTGATCTTGTAGCCCATGAGATTCCTCCAAAAAATTAGGTATTCGGGTCGTTCTCCCCGTATGCGGCGGGCGCGCCCACCGCTCCTGGAGCGAGGATAACCGCCCGTACGCCGCGCCCGGCGCGGCCTTGCGGACAGGTCGTCTTGCAATAGCCGCCGCGTCCTGGCCTGTCAAGCTGCGGGACGGAAACCGTCCGCGACTTTTTTGTCCATGTATGGCGGCATGTTGGCGTTCGTCAGTCCGCCGCCTGCGTGGGCAGGACGACGAAGAAGACGTTGCCGGAGGGGGCGCGTTCGTACCCCACCGCGCCCCGGTGCAGGCCGATGACTTCCTTGATGAAGTAGAGGCCGTGGCCGGTGCCGTACTCCGAGGTGGCGTTGCCGCCCCGGAAGCCCTCGCTGTAGAGCCGGGACGCGTCCTCCTCCGCGATGTGCGGGCCGGTGGTGAAGACCGTCAGCTTGACCGCCTCCTCGGGCCGCGTGGCGTTGGCGGGCAGTGGACGCCAGTCCACCGTCAGCCGTTTCCCGCCGCCGTCTTCGGCGTCGCGGGCGTACTTCACGGCATTGGAGAGCAAGTTGGCCACCACCTGGCTGACCAGCCCCACGTCGGCCAGGACCATGGGGTCGGGCATGGCCGACACGCCGGGGCCAAGGGTCACGGCCACGCCCCGGTCCGCCAGGCGGGTGCGGTAGCGCTCGATCTGCGGCTCGACGATCTGGGTGCGCAGGTTGCACGGCCTGGGCTCCAGCACGTAGCGGCCCTGCTCGAAGTGGCTGCGCCGGAGCAGCGTCTCCAGGAACAGGGAGGTCTGCTCGTAGTGCGAGAGGATCTCCCGGTACTGCTCCATGAGCGAGGTGAAGGCCCCGTCCATGTCCTCCTTGATGCGGCGGCACTCCGAGGAACGGCCCTCCCCGTCCAGGGAGCAGCCGTCCGTGAAGTCCATGAATCTGGCCGCGATGTCGCGCAGGACCATGATCCGGCTCTCCAGGCGGCGGTAGAAGAGCTTGAAGTACATGTTGGGCACGATGACGTTGTGCCCGATGTCCTGCACCAGGGCGCGGATGAACTGCAGATGCTCCTGGTTCTTGATCGCGATGAGGCGGTTGTGCACGCGGTAGCCGATGCGGTTGGCGTACTTCTCGAAGAACAGCCGCTCGTGCGCGGAGATGTCCGTGGCCGGAAAGATCTCCAGCACGCCGATGACGTCCTTTTCCGGCTCGAAGGGGAGCTGGGAGAGCAGTTCGTGGTTGCCCTTGATGGGGAAGTAGTGGCGGTCGCCGTGCCGCAGGGGCGCGTCCACCAGGGGCGGGGGGGCTCCCGCGTCCGCGGGCGCGGCGACGCAGCCCCGCCGGGAGCAGCAGCGCCACTCCAGACGCTTGTCCGCGTTCAGGAGGTAGAGCCGGGCGTCCTTGCCGAAGAAGACCCTGGGGATGACCACGGCCAGGGCCCAGAGGTCGTACTTGTCCGTGAACTCCTGGGCCAGGTCGAAGAAGACGTTGAGGGCGCGGCTTTCGTGCCGGGTGAACTCGTAGTTCTCGTAGGCGCGGATCTTCTCCTCGATGCGGCGCACGAAGAACGCCACGCGCTCCCGCGCCTGCTCCGGCCCAAGCCCGCTTCCCGGTCCGGCGTCCGGGAAGAGGACATCGTCCGCCGCTGCTCCGTTGTCGCCCATCTCGCCCTTCGCGCGTCGCGGTTCCGACCTCTGCCCGGACTCTAGAATGCCCCGTTTGGCAATGCAACCCCCGCGCTCGGAATCCCCCTTGTTTTCGCGGCGTTGCCAAGCTCCTGCGGGTGGTGTATTCCCAGCCTCGGCGAGGGGGAATACGGAATGAAAGAGACGCCCTACCTGCTCAGCCGCGACGAGCTGGTCAAGAACTTCAGGAAGCTCCCGACCCTGGGCAATTTCGAGAACAGGTACCTCAAGCAGGTGCTCTCGCGCAGCAAGCTGCGCATGTACGAGCCCGGCGAGCAGATCATCGAGGAGGGCCAGACCGACCGCTGGCTCTACATCGTCATCTCCGGCGAGGTGCGCGTCTCCAAGGGCGGCGAGGAACTCACCCGCCTCTCCCACGCGGGCGACATCTTCGGCGAGATGAACGTCATCGACGGCCATCCCCGCTCCGCCTCCATCTACGCCGTGACCAACTCCACCTGCCTAGCCATCGACGCCTCCTTCCTCGACTCCCTGGCCGAGGAGGACCGCCAGCCCGTGCACGCCGTGCTCTACCGCCTCTTTTCCGAGATCCTGGCCGAACGCCTGCGCGAAACCGACGCCGAGCTGGCCAGGTGCAGGAAGGAACTGGAAAAGTTCAAGAAGGCGTAGCCCCGGCGACCTTCGCGGGAAGGGCCTCCCGCATCCCTCATGTCCCTGTTCCACCTCCGCCCGGGCGGGTCACTCCGGATCGTCGGGGCTCTTCGTGCATTCCAGGATGTCGCCCGGGGAGCAGTCCAGAAAGCGGCAGATGGCCTCCAGGGTGGAGAAGCGGATGGCCTTGGCCTTGCCGGTCTTGAGGATGGAGAGGTTGGCCTGGGTGATCCCCACGGCTTCGGCCAGGGCCTTGGAGGAAACCTTCCTGCGGGCCAGCATGATGTCCAGGTTGACGCGGATGGGCATGGCGGCGCTCAGATGGTCAGGGCCTGTTCTTCCTGGATGCTGCGGCCTTCGTCCATCACCCAGGAGATGACCAGGGCCACGAGGCCCGCGAACACGGTGACCAGTTCCATCGAGTCCAGGCCGATGGTCAGTTGCCGCTGCCCCTCCGGCATGCCGACGGACAGGGCCAGGGAGAGCAGCGGCGTGTGCAGGAAGGTGGCCAAAGCCCAATAGAGCAGCGCCATGCCCAGTTCCCGATAACAGAGCACGTTGCGGCGGCTGAATATTTCCCCCTCGGCGTAGAGGCCGAAAAGGCGGCGCAGGGTCAGGAAGCCGTACATGGCCACCCCGGCCGGGAGCAGGGCCGCGGCGAGGCACAACGCGCGATTGAGAAGAGGCAGGGCGTCCCGCCCCGGGATCAGGAGCGGGCCGGTCATGGCTTCGGGGAGATGATTGAAGAACGCCCAGAACAGGACGCAGCCCGTGGGTATGCTCCACAGGAACAGGCCCGCAACTCTGCACAGAAGACGGCTCATGCGCTTGATCCGGGGCAGATTGTCCATGTCCGAACCTCGTTACGTGTTTCGTCCGCTCCGCGAGCGCTGGAGCAGGGACGTTTCTGCCCGTCTACTCCGAGAGTTTTTTCTGTGCAACAATAATTTTTTATTGTTTTATAGGAATGCCGACGCCTGTCCACCCTCTGCATCCGGTTGCGCTCGGGTCCTGCCGTCCGTATAACCCCCTGACGCCGCGCAGGCCGCGGGCGTCACAAGGGGGCTCGGAGTATGGACGGAGCAGGCGCGGCCCGGAGCGGGGCGGATCGAAGGCTTCTGGCGTTGGCAGGCATCTTTTTCGTCTCCGGTTCCTGCGGGCTGGCCTACCAGGTCGTCTGGGCGCGTCTCCTGACCCTGATCTTCGGCAGCACGGTGCATGCCACGGCCACGGTGCTCGGCGTGTTCATGCTCGGCCTGGCCCTGGGCAGCCACGTCTCCGGCCGGTGGCTGGCCCAGCGCCCGAACCCCGGGCGCATCTACGCCCTCATCGAGATCGCCCTCGGCCTCTTCGCCGTCGCCTTCCCGCTGCTGCTCGACCTGGTGCAGCAGCTGCACTCCCTGCTCTTCCCCCTGGTCCACGAACAGCCGCTCGCCCTCAGCGCCACGCGGCTGCTCCTGGCCGTGCTCATCCTCATCGTCCCCACGACCCTCATGGGCGCGACCCTGCCGGTGCTCAGCCGCCTCTTCGCGCCCGATCCCTCGGCCCCGGCGCGCGGCGTGGGCCTGCTCTACTCGCTCAACACCTTCGGCGCGGCCGCGGGCGCTTTTTTCAGCGCCTACGCCGCCATTCCCCTGCTCGGCCTGGACCTGACCATCTACGCCTCGGCCGCGCTCAACGTGGCCGTGGGCGGCGCGGCCCTGGCCCTGTTCCGGAACGATCCGGCCCCGGCCGCGCCCGAACCGCCGCGCGAAGCCGCCCCGGCCCCGGCGCGCGCCGCCATGCTCTGGGCCGTCTTCGTCGCGGGCTTCTCCGGCATGCTCCTGGAAAACGCCTGGAGCCACGCCCTGGTCCTGGTCTTCGGCACCTCGGTCTACGCCTTCGCCACCATGCTCACCACCTTCCTGGTGGGCATCGGCCTGGGCAGCCTGGCGGCCAGCCGCCTCGCGGGCCGCATCGGCGGCCGGGCCGGGCTGGTCCCGCTCTTCGCCCTCATGGGCCTGTCCGTCTACGCCACCACGGCGGTCATCGGCCGCCTGCCCGGCTGGTTCGTTTCGGTCTTCTCCGACGCGGGCGCAACCTGGACCGGCATCGTGGCCACGGAATTCGCGGTCAGCTTCCTGGTCATGTTCGCGCCCACCTTCCTCTCCGGCGTCTGCTTCCCCCTGGTCGTGGCCGCCATCGCGGACGGCCGGGCCATCGGCCGTGCCGTGGCGCGCGCCTACACCGTCAATACCGTGGGCTGCATCCTGGGCGCGCTGCTCGCGGGCTTCGCCGCCATCCCGCTCATGGGCGCGGAACGCACCCTGCTCGCGGCGGGCGCGCTCTGCCTGCTGCTCTCCGCCGCCCTGGCCCTGCGCCAGGGCGGCGCGGGCAAGGCCGCCGCGGCCGTCCTGGCCCTGTGCGCCGCGGCCGGTCCCCTGGCCCTGACCACCTGGGACCCCATGGCCATGAACTCGGGCGTGTACGTCTACTCCCGCGCCCTGGCCCAGGGGGGGGACCCCCTGACGAACATGGCCAGGAACTACACGCTTCTCTTCCACGACGAGGGCGCGGCCACCGTGGCGGTCCTGGAATCGGCCAAGGGACACCGCTTCCTGCGCATCAACGGCAAGACCGACGGCTCGGACGAGGGCGACAACTACACCCAGATGTTCCTGGGCTACCTGCCCACCCTCTACGCCCGGAATCTCGACGACGCCCTGGTCATCGGCCTGGGCACCGGCATCACCTCGGACTGCCTGCTCGACCTGCCCCTGAAACGGGTGACCACGGTCGAAATCTCCCCCGAGGTCGTGGCCGCCGCGCCCTATTTCAGCAAGCTCAACAGCCAGGTCTTCGCCGATCCCCGCTCCACGGTCCGCACCCTGGACGGCCGCACCTGGCTCATGGCCATGCCCGAGACCTACGACATCATCGTCTCCGAGCCGTCCAACCCCTGGCAGACCGGCAACGCCAACCTCTTCACCGTGGACTTCTTCCGGCTCGCCGCGGCGCGCCTGAAGCCCGGCGGCGTGCTCTGCCAGTGGCTGCCCATCTACCATATGGACACGGACCACGTGCGCCTGATCATCAAGTCGCTGCGCGCCGTCTTCCCCCACGTCAACGTCTGGCTGGCCTACTCCGACGCCCTGATCATCTGCTCCAACGATCCCCTGGAGATGACCGGCGAACGCCTGGAAAACTTCCTCTCCACCCCGGCCGTGGCGCGCAAGCTGGACAGCCTGGACATCGGCTCCACCAACGACCTGCTCAGCTTCTTCTACCTCGACGAAAAGGCCGCCACCGCCTTCGGCGGCAACGTGCCCGGCTACAACCTGGACTCCCGCCCCGTGATCGAGTTCGACTCGCCCAAATACGTGCTCGGCGCCAGCAACGCCGACACATTCATGGCCATCGTCGCGGCCTCGGCAGGCAACACCCTGCCGCTACGCTCCGACCACGACCCCGAAGCCGTGCGCATCGGCCGCATCCTCAAACGACAGAAATACTACCAAAGCTGGGGCATCCCCCCGCCCCTCGCCGACCTGCTCCTGCGCCAGGCCTTGTCGCGGTAAGAGCGACAAAGAGCATCGGGGAGGAAGGGAACCCCCTCTTGCAAGATTTTGTCGCCGCTTCGCGGGTGTTGTCGTGCGCCCCGCGCTGGCGTCGACTTCGGGGATGGCTTGACGCGGAGTTGGGAGTCGGCGCTTGTCATGACATAATTTGTGTGACATATATTATGTGACACTTTTTGCGTCATACGCCGCAGGATTCCAAGGAGCCGCCATGAACCCCTTCCGCATCGAGGCCATCCAGCCGGGACAACCTTTCTGCGACAGGCTGGACGAACTTGCCCGACTCCTTGGTCATGCCGAGAGCTTCCAGAACGTCATGCTCTCTTCGCCCCGCCGCTATGGGAAGACCTCGCTCGCCCTGCGCGTGCAGGACGAGTTGCGCAAGGACGGGTGGGGCTGCATGCGGGTGGATTTCTTCGGAGTGGATTCGGTCGAGGACGTGGCCCGGCGCATCGGGCGCGGCCTGATCCAGGCGCTCGATGCGCGTGAATCCCTGCTCGGCAAGGGCAAGCGCTTTCTTCGGGGGCTGACCGCCTTCCGCCCTGTCTTCAGTCTGGAGGAAAGCGGCCCTTCCGTGTCCGTGCAGCGTATTCCCGAGACCCTCCGTCCCGCGGACCTGCTCGCCAACACCCTGGACGATCTGGCCGGGGTCGTGAAGACCGCTGGCTTCAAGCTGCATGTGGTCTTCGATGAGTTCCAGGAGATCACGCGACTGGGCGATTCCGGGCAGATCGAAGGCATCATGCGTGCCGCTATCCAGGGACAGGACGCCGCTTACCTCTTCCTGGGCAGCAGGCGCGGCGTGCTCCGCGCCATGTTCAACGAACGCAAGCGCCCCCTGTTTCAGTCAGCCCTGCCCATGGCCCTTGGCCCCCTGCCCGCGCCTGACGCGGCAGCGTTCCTGGTCGAGCAGTTCGCCAAGGGCGGCAAGCGGATTGCAACGGACGACGCCACGGCGCTCTGCGCCATGGTCGAATGTTACCCGTACTACGTGCAGCGGCTGGCCGCCGAGGTTTTCCAGATGTCTGCGAAACAAGTGACCGCGGACGATCTGCGCGCGGGCCTGCGGGCTGTCATTGGCGCAGAGCGTTACGGCTATCAGGCCGTGCTCAGCGGCCTGACCCCCCGGCAGACCAAAATCCTGCGCACCATCGCCCGCACCCCCCCCACCGAGCTGCAAGGCGCTGCATTCGTCGCTCACGCAGGAGCCCCGGCCTCCTCCATCGCCCAGACCGCCAAGAAACTCCTGGAAGAAGACATCATCGAAAAACCCGAAACCGCCCCCTGGCGCGTGGTCGATCCCGTGTTCGCCCAATGGCTGCGGGAGATGTGAGCGGAGTGAAGAGAATCGGGGAGGAAGGGAACCCCTCCATCCCTCCCCCAGAAACTTTTGGTGCCGCTTCGCGGGTGTTGCGTAACTTGTTGTCCTACTAATCCTCCCCCCTGCCGTTGACTTCCCCCCTAGGTCCGATAGAAGGTCCGTGCGAACGCCGGTTTCGGCGGCCATCCCCCGCGCAGCGGCGACAAAAAGTTTTGAGGAAGGGTGGGGGAGGGGCGCGGGGAGGGGGCGGGAAACCCCTTTTCCAAAAGGGGTTTCCCGCCCCCTCCCCGCTCTCTTCTCTCCCTCCCCCTCTCCACAGGAGACGATATGAGCCAGGAACCGAACAAGATCATTTATTCCATGTCGCGCGTCTCGAAGTTTTTCGAGAAGCGGCCCATATTGAAGGACATTTCGCTGTCGTATTTTTACGGCGCGAAGATTGGCGTGCTGGGTCTGAACGGGTCGGGCAAGAGCTCGCTGCTGAAGATTCTGGCGGGCGTGGACCAGGATTTCGAGGGTCGGACGGACTGTGCGCCGGGCTACACCATCGGGTATCTGGAGCAGGAGCCGCTGCTCAACGAGAAGCGGACCGTGCTGGAGGTGGTGCAGGAGGGCGTGCAGGAGGTCGTTGATCTGCTCAAGGAGTTCGAGCAGATCAACGAGAAGTTCGCGGAGCCCATGGAGGCCGATGAGATGGACAAGCTCATCGAGCGCCAGGGCAAGGTGCAGGAGCGGCTGGACGCGGCGGGTGCCTGGGATCTGGATTCCAGGCTGGAGCAGGCCATGGACGCGCTGCGCTGTCCTCCGGCGGACATGACGCTGGACAAGGTTTCGGGCGGCGAGCGTCGCCGTGTGGCGCTGTGCAGGCTGCTGCTCAGGCAGCCGGACATTCTGCTGCTGGACGAGCCGACGAACCACCTGGACGCCGAGACGGTGAACTGGCTGGAGCATCATCTTTCGCAGTATCCGGGCACGATCATCGCGGTGACGCACGACCGGTATTTCCTGGACAACGTGGCGGGCTGGATTCTGGAGCTCGATCGCGGCAAGGGCATCCCTTGGAAGGGCAACTACTCCTCGTGGCTTGAGCAGAAGCAGGAGCGGCTGAAGATCGAGGAGAAGGGCGAGGCCAAGCGGCAGAAGACCCTGGAGCGCGAGCTTGAGTGGGCCAGGCAGGCTCCCAAGGGCCGCCACGCCAAGAGCAAGGCGCGTCTGGCGCGGTACGAGGAGCTGCTCAAGGAAGACGTGCAGAAGCTGGACCGCGAGCTTGAGATCTTCATCCCTGCCGGTCCGAAGCTGGGCAAGAAGGTGATCGAGGTCGAGGGGCTGACCAAGGCGTATGGCGAGCGGCTGATTTTCGAGGACGTGACGTTCACGGTGCCGCCGGCGGCGGTGGTGGGCATCATCGGCCCCAACGGCGCGGGCAAGACGACTTTGTTCCGGATCATCACGGGCAGCGAGCAGCCGGACGGCGGCGGCGTGGTGGTGGGCGAGTCGGTGCAGCTGGGCTACGTGGACCAGGGCCGCGACGTGCTGGACAACGACAAGACGGTCTGGGAGGTCGTGAGCGGCGGCCTGGACGTGATCAACCTGGGCGGGCGCGACGTGAACTCGCGCGCGTACCTGGGCAAGTTCAACATCAACGGTTCGGATCAGCAGAAAAAGGTCGGCGTGCTTTCGGGCGGCGAGCGCAACCGCGTGCATCTGGCGCGGGTGCTCAAGTCCGGGGCCAACGTGCTGCTGCTGGACGAACCGACCAACGACCTGGACGTGAACACCATCCGGGCGCTGGAGGAGGCGATCCTGAACTTCGCGGGCGCCACGCTGGTGATCAGCCACGACCGCTGGTTCCTGGACCGCATCTGCACGCACATCCTGGATTTCGAGGGCGACGGCAAGGCCACGTTCTTCGAGGGCAACTTCATGGAGTACGAGGAGGACAAGAAGGCCCGCCTCGGCGAGGACGCCCTGATCCCTCACCGTATCAAGTACCGCAAGTTCAGCCGCTAGGCCGTCCGGCCCGGCGTCCGCTTTCCGGGGCCCTCGCGGAGATGTCCGCGGGGGCCTTTTTTCGTGCCGCGCCCTCGCCAGAGCGGGGGACGTGTGATAGTCTTGAGGATGAATTCTCTTGAAGGAGTATGACATGAGCATGCAGGGCGCGATTCTTTTCGGGGCATTCCTGGGCATGATGCTGGGCGCGGGGCTGGGCCGGGCGGCCGAGGTCCCGGCGGGCGCGAGGACGGCCGTGTTCGCGGGCGGCTGCTTCTGGTGCACCGAGGCGGACCTGGAGAAGCTGCCGGGCGTGCTGTCCGTGGTTTCCGGCTATGCGGGCGGCAAGGAGCCCGACCCCACCTACGAGCAGGTGAGCAGCGGGGCCACCGGGCACCTGGAGTGCGTGCGGGTGACCTACGATCCAGCGGTCATCGACTACCGCACGCTGGTGCGGGCCTTTTTCCGCACCATCGACCCCACGGACCCGGGCGGCCAGTTTCCGGACCGGGGCAGGCAGTACGCCACGGCGATCTTCTGGCAAACCGAGGAGGAGAAGGCCGAGGCCGAGGCCGCGCGCAGGGAGCTTGACGCCTCGGGCACGTTCCGGGAGCCGGTGGTCACGCAGATCAGGAGGCTCGACGTCTTCTATCCGGCCGAGGCCTACCACCAGGACTTCTACAAGACCAACCCGGCGCGTTACGGCGGCTACCGCATGTCTTCCGGCCGCGACAGGTTCATCGCGAGCCACTGGGGAGACAAGCCCTTCGCGGACCTCACGGTCTCGGGCCGCACCGAGGCCATGGTCCTGGGAACGGGCCGGACCTGGCGGGAGTTCGAGAAGCCGTCCACATCCGAGCTGAAGAAGCTGCTCACGCCCGAACAGTATCACGTCACGCAGGAGGAGGGCACGGAGCCGCCCTTCCGCAACGCGTACAACGACAACCACGCCGAGGGCATCTACGTGGACGTGGTCTCGGGCGAGCCGCTCTTCGCCTCGCCGCACAAGTTCGACTCCGGCACGGGCTGGCCGAGCTTTTGGCGGCCCCTGGAGGTGGACAACGTGGTGGAGCGCGAGGACCGTTCGTTGTTCACGACCCGGGTGGAGGTGCGCAGCCGCCGCGGGGACTCGCATCTGGGCCACGTCTTCCCGGACGGCCCCAAACCCACGGGCCTGCGTTACTGCATGAACTCCGCGGCCCTGCGTTTCGTGCCCAGGGAGCGGCTGGAGAGCGAGGGGTACGGGGAGTACCTCGACCTCTTCGCGAAGTAGCCGACGGCGCGGCTTTCGGCCCGCCCGCTGGCGGGCCGGGCCGCGCCCTGCCCGGGCCTTTCGCATCGGCCCTCTTCCGGGTATCCTGCCCGCTCGCACGCCCAAGGAGCACGCATGATCCGAGAGATTCCGCACTGCCTGGAGAACATCTTCGAACCCGAGGCCATCGAGCGCCGCTCGATGGAGGTCATCGACTCCCTGGTTCCTGAGCCGCGTCCGTTCGAGGGCGCGCAGTGGATCATCGCCCGGCGCATGATCCACACCACGGCCGATTTCGACCTGCTCGGCCAGATCCGCTTCCATCCCGGGGCCGTGGGGGCGGGGCTCGCGGCCCTGCGCGCGGGCGCGACCGTGGTCACGGACACGCGCATGGCGGCCTGCGGCATTCCCGCCCGCCGCCTGGAGCCCTTCGGCTGCCGCGTGGCCTGTTTCGTGGACGACGCCGAGGTGGCGCGCGAGGCCGCCGCGCGAGGCCTGACCCGGTCGCACGTGGCGGCGGAGCGGGCCGCGGCGCTGGACGGGCCGGTGATCTGGGCCGTGGGCAACGCACCCACGGCGCTGCTCCGGCTGCTCGACCTCATGGACGAGAGCCGCGCCCGGCCCGCCTTGGTCGTCGGCATGCCCGTGGGCTTCGTCAACGCGGCCCAGTCCAAGGACCTGCTCATGGCCCGGCTGGACGTTCCCTGGATCGCCATCGCGGGCCGCAAGGGCGGTTCGGCCCTGGCCGCCTGCACGGTCAACGCCCTGGCCGGGCTGGCCCTGGCCGCGGAGCAGGCCGCATGAGCGCCGCCGCGGCCATGGGCCGCGTGGTCTTCATCGGCGCGGGGCCGGGCGATCCCGAACTGCTGACCCTCAAGGCCGCCCGGCTCATCGCCGAGGCCGGGCTGGTGCTCTACGCGGGCTCCCTGGTGCCTGAGGCCGTGGTGGCCCACGCCGCGTCCGGCGCGCGCGTCCTAGACTCCTCGGCCATGACCCTGGAGGCCACGCACGCCCTGCTGCGCGACTGCGCCCTGGCCGGAAAGCTCGCGGCCCGCGTGCACACCGGCGACCCCTCGCTCTACGGGGCCACGGCGGAGCAGGCCGCGCTGCTCGACCGCGAGGGCATTCCCTGGGAGATCGTGCCCGGGGTGCCCTCGGCCTTTGCGGCCGCGGCCGCGGCCCACATCCCCCTGACCTGGCCGGGCGGTTCGCAGAGCGTGATCATCAGCCGTCTGGCCGGGCGCACCGCCGTGCCCGAGGCTGAGGCCCTGCGCCATCTGGCCGCGCACGGCGCAAGCCTGGCCGTGTACCTCTCGGCCGGCGACCCTTCGGCCGTGCAGTCGGAGTTGCGCGCCGCCGGGCTTCCCGGGGACACGCCGGTGGTGGTGGCGCACAAGGTGGGCTGGCCCGGGCAGGTCGTGCTGCACAGCACCTTGGACGAGTTTCCCGAGGCCGTGGCGCGGCACGGGGCCACGCGGCAGACCGTGTTCCTGGTCCTGCCGGGCAAGACCGGGGAGCGCTCCCGGCTCTACGACCCGGACTTCGTTCACGGCTTCAGGTCCTGAGGACCGCGGCGGCAGGCCTTCCCGCGATTGCCTTGCCGGGGGCGCGGGGCTATAGGAGCCGCCATGAACATGCAGCGCGTATGCGTCTTTCTGGGGGCGAATCCGGGGCTCGACCCGGCCTACGCCGAGGCGGCCCGGGCCATGGCCCGGGAACTGGTGTCGCGGGGGATCGGGCTGGTGTACGGCGGCTCGGCCGTGGGCCTGATGAAGGTGCTGGCCGACGCGGTCATGGCCGGGGGCGGCGAGGCCCTGGGCGTGATCCCGCAGGCCCTGTACGACAAGGAGATCGGCCACACGGGCATCACCAGGCTTGAGGTCGTCTCCTCCATGCACGAGCGCAAGGCGCGCATGGCCGAACTGGCCGACGGCTTCGTGGCCCTGCCCGGCGGCATCGGCACCCTGGAGGAGATCTTCGAGGTTTTCACCTGGGGCCAGCTCGGGTTCCACGCCAAGCCGTGCGGGCTTCTGGACGTGAAGGGCTACTACGGCGGCCTGTGCGCGTTCTTGGACCACGTGCGCGACCAGGGTTTCCTGAAGAACGACCACCGCGGCATGCTGCTCTGCGACCCGGACCCGGCGCGTCTGCTGGAGCGCATGGCGCGTTTCGAGCCGCCCCGGGTGGCCAAGTGGGTGGAGCGGCCGAATCAGCTGTAGCGGGTTGACGACGGCCGCGGGGGCAACGGCGCATCGGCCGGGGCTAGCCCCGGCCGCTCGTGGCGGACGGGCCGCCGGGCCGCAGCAGGCCGCCCCCGGCCTCCAGGATGCGCGTGAAGGAAGCGGCGTCCACGGGCGGGCTGAAGAGGTAGCCCTGGGCGAAGTCGCAGTCCAGGCGTCTGAGCGTCTCAAGCTGTTCCATGGTTTCCACCCCTTCGGCCGTGACGTGCAGCCCCAGGCCGCGCGACATGGCCACGACGGTGCGCACGATGGCCAGGTCGTCGGCGTCCTGCGGCAGGTTGCGCACGAAGGAGCGGTCCACCTTGATGCCCCGGATGGGAAAGCGCTTGAGGTAGTACAGGGACGAGTAGCCCGTGCCGAAGTCGTCCACCGCGATGTGCGCGCCCAGGCGGCGGATCTCCTCCAGCGTGGACACGGCCTGTTCCACGCGCGACATGATGGCCGTCTCGGTGATCTCCAGCTCCAGCAACGAGGGATCGATGTCCGTGCGTTTGAGCACCGCCTCGATGTGCTCAAGCAGCCCCTTCTGCCCGATCTGCCGCATGGACAGGTTCACGGCCAGGGCCAGGTGTCCCCAGCCCATGTCGTGCCAGGCCTTGGCCTGTAGGCAGGCGGTTTCGAGCACGTGGTCGCCGATGTCGCCGATGATGCCGGTCTCCTCGGCCACGGGGATGAACTCCCCCGGGGAGACGAGCGAGCCGTCCTCGCGCCGCCAGCGCACCAGGGCCTCCATACCGATGATGCCCCAGGTGGCGAGATGCACCTTGGGTTGGTACCAGACCTCGAACTCGCCGCGCTCCACGGCCTTGCGCAGGGAGCGCTCCAGGGTCAGGCGGGCGTGGACGCGTTCGTTCATGGCCAGGGTGAAGAGCTGGCTGGTGTTCTTGCCCTGCTCCTTGGCGCGGTACATGGCCAGGTCCGCGTTCTTGATCAGCACCTCGGGCGTGGCCCCGTCCTCGGGGTAGAGGGTGATGCCCACGCTGGCCGTGACGTACAACTCGTGCCCCTTGATCGTGAACGGCTGGCGCATGGCCTCCAGGATGCGTTCGCCCACGGCCACGGCGGCGTTGGCGTCGGCCACCTCCTCGACCATGACCACGAACTCGTCGCCGCCCAGACGGGCCACGGTGTCCTGCTCGCGCAGCAGGTTCTTCAGGCGGTGGGCGAAGGCCATGAGCAGCAGATCGCCCACGGAATGGCCCAGGGAGTCGTTGACGGTCTTGAAGTTGTCCATGTCCAGGAAGAGCAGGGCCAGGTGGTGGCCGCTGCGCTTGGCGTGGGTGATGGCCACGCCGAGGCGGTCGCGGAGCAGCAGGCGGTTGGGCAGGCCGGTCAGGGCGTCGTGGTAGGCCTGGTGCTTCATCAACTCTTCGGAGCGCTTGATCTCCGTGATGTCGTGGAACACGGCCACGTAATGCGTGGCCGTGCCCAGGCCGTCCTTGATGGCGCTGATGGACAGCCACTCGGGATATGCCTCGCCGTCCTTGCGGCGGTTCCAGATTTCGCCTTCCCATTGCCCGTCCCGGACCAGCGCGCTCCACATGGCGGCGTAGAAGGCCGCGTCGTGGCGGTCGGATTTGAGCAGGCGGGGGTTCTGCCCCACGACCTCCTCCGGGGAATAGCCCGTGATGTGGGAAAAGGCCGGGTTGACCTTGAGGATGCCGCCGTGCGCATCGGTGATGGTGATGCCGTCCAGGGAGTGCTCGAAGACCTTGGCCATGAGCGAGAGTTCGGCATTGGCCCGGACCAGTTCGGCGGTGCGCTCGGCGACGATCTCCTCCAACCGGTCGCGGGCTTCGCGCAGCCGCTCCTCGGCGTGGGTGCGGGCGGTGATGTCCTGGATGCTGCCCACGATGCCCGCGAAATTCCCCGCGGAATCGCGGAAGGCCGCCTTGGAGTAAACCACCACGCGCTGCCCCTTCGGCCCGTCCGGGAGCCGGACCTCGTAGTTGCGGGCCTCGTCCGGCCGTTCGCGGAGCCTCCCGTCCGCTTCCTCCGAAGCCGCCGCCTGGGCGGGCGGCAGCAATTCCTGCGCCCGCCTGCCCAGGACCTCCTCGCGCGTCAGGCCGTGAAAGCGCAGGTACGCGGCGTTGCACCCCAGGTAGAGCCCCTGGGCGTTCTTGTAGAACACCGGCAGGGGCAGGGCGTCGAGCAGTGCCTGCAGGAAGGCCAGTTGGTCGTGCAGGGCGCGCTGAGCCCGAGCCTCGCGCCGCGCTCCGGCCAGGGCCAGGGCGAAGAGCAGGAAACTCAGGGCGGCAGCCCCCATCTGGATGCGCCGGGTCAGGATGTCGAGTTGCAGGGCCGCGGTCGAAACCTCCTGGCAGACCATGACCGCCCCGAGCAGATCCGTTCCGGACAGGAGCGGCGCGTAGGTCTCCAGCACCGCGCTTGCCACGCCGTGTCCGGCCTCCGAGCGCACCAGCCGGGAGGCTGGGCGCCCCTGCCGGAGCACGGCGAGGATGTCCTCGGGAATGGGATGGACGTGCTGCGCCGGATCGTCGGCAAAGGTCCGGACGCCGTCCTGGCGGAAAAGGGCGAGCCTGTGGACCGCGAAGGCGCGCTGCAGATCGGCGACGGCGTCCTGCGCGGCGGGCGGCAGGCCCTCGCCGCCGCCTGCCAGGAATTCGCGCAGGGCGATGGTCTGCGCGAGGTGCTCGGCGAAGAGAACGGATTCCTTTTCAGCCAGCCCCGCGACCACGCCCGTGAAGCGGGGCAGGACCCAGAGGGACAGGACCGCGGGGAAAAACAGCAGAACGGCCGCGGCGGTGAGCAGGATGCGGTTGCGCAGCACGGCGCGCAGGGGGACTTGCGGCATTTGCCTGCCTTCCTGTGAAGAGGTGGGACGCCGTTCTCAGAATATGCCAGAGGCGTGCCCCGGGGGCAAGGTCCGACGCCTGTCGCGGACCCCCTTGCCATGGAGGGCGGCTTGAGGTAGAAGCCGTCCGTCGCCGCCGAACAGGCGGGGACAAGCCTTGAGAACCACAACCAACTTTATGAAAATACTGAATATTCCACTACGCATTGCGGGCTTCGCCCTGTCCCTCGTGAACAGGATGCTGGGCGGCGCGCTCGACCCCATCATCGACACCTCCACCGACAAGACCAAACCCGGCCTCGGCTCCATCCGCGTCTGATCCGGATACGACGGCACGTCTCGCCGCCCGCCTTTGCGGGCGGCTTTTTCGTGTCCTGCGTCCGGAGAGGGGGGCGGGTTCCGCCGGGCGGTCCGGCAGACCATCCGCCGGAGTGTCGGTCGGGATCAGGCGGCGGGACGTCCATCCCGGAGTCCTGACGGTCCGCGTCCGTCATCCGGTCAGGAGCCGTTCCAGTTCGGCCAGCAGGGCGCGGTAGGCGGGCAGGGGGCAGACCTTCTCGTCGATCTCGCTCAGGTGGGGGTCTTCGGCCTCGCTGACCACGGACAGGGCCTCGAAGAGGCGCACCAGGGCCTCGTCGTCGCGGCTGCCGAAGACGCGCACGGCGATCTCGGGCACGAAGTCCGGGGCGTCCGCCGAAAGGCGGACGACCATGCCCCGGTCCCCGAAATCGAGGTCGAAGGCGGCGAGCATTTCCTGTGCGATGTCCTGAAGGGTGAACATGGCGCCCCCTGCGTTTTCCATTGTGGCAGATTCAGGGGCAAAACGCCACGGCAAGGTCGGACTCCTTGCGCATTTGCGTGCGTGAGGCGCGGCGTGCGGCAGGGCCTCACTTGCCGATGCAGAAGGAGGCGAAGACGCGGTCCAGCACCTCGTCCGGGGTGATCTCCCCGGTCACGTCGGCCAAGGCCGCGGCGGCCGCGTCCAGGTGGCAGCAGAGCAGGTCCGGCGGCAGGCCTTCCGCCAGGGCGCGCCGCAGGCCGTCAAGCTCCCCGCCCGCCCGGCGCAGGCATTCCGTCTGGCGCAGGTTGGGCGCGGGCCGTCCGTCCGAGGGCGCGGCCGCGGCCAGCAGCCGGGCGCGGCAGAGCCGGGCCAGGGAGTCGATGCCCTGGCCGCTCCTGGCCGAGACGGGGATGCCTTCGACGCCCCTGGCGCGCAGGATTTCCCGCGCCCCGTTTTCCCCGGAGGCGGGCGGCAGGTCGGCCTTGTTCACGCAGCAGAGCAGGCGCGCCGCGGGCAGTTCGGCGCAGAGCCGGGCCTCGGCCTGGCCCAAGGGCGCGGAGCCGTCCACCACCAGCAGCACCAGGTCGGCCGCGGCCAGCAGCTCGCGGCTGCGTTGCACGCCCATCAACTCCACCCGGTCCCCGGTCTCGCGCAGCCCGGCGGTGTCCACGATACGCGCCGCAAGACCGTCCAGGGAGACGGTTTCCTCCAGATAGTCGCGGGTCGTGCCCGGCTCGTCCGAGACGATGGCCCGCTCCCGGCCGAGCAGGGCGTTGAGCAGGCTCGACTTGCCCGCGTTGACCGCCCCGGCCAGAACGACCAGCGCGCCCTCGCGCGCCAGACGGCCGCGCGCGAAGGCCGCGCACAGGGCCTCGATCTCGGCCAGGACGTCCGCGGCGGCGGCGTCCAGGGCCGCGCACGGCAGGCACTCCACCTCGTCCTCGGGAAAGTCCACGGCCACGCAGAGCTGGGCGCGCAGCTCCACCAGCCGCCTTCTGAGCCCGGCCACCAGCCGCCCCAGCGCGCCGTCGAGCTTTTCGCGCGCCAGACGGGCCGCCTCCGGGGAGGCGGCGGCGGCCAGTTCGGCCACGGCCTCGGCCTGGGTCAGGTCCAGGCGTCCGGCCAGGAAGGCGCGGCGGCTGAACTCGCCCGGGCGGGCAGGGACCGCGCCGTGCGCGCAGCAGGCGGCCAGGGCCTCGGCCAGCACGGCCGGGCTGCCGTGGCAGTGCAGTTCGGCCATGTCCTCGCCGGTGAAGGTGCGCGGACCGGGAAAGAAGGCGGCGAGCACGTCGTCCAGCGGCTCCCCACGGCTGTCCAGGAGGGTGCCGTGGTGCAGGCGGCGGGGGCTGAAGCCCGCAAAGCCGGGATGGCCCGGCCGGAACAAGGCGGCGAGGACGGCGCTGCAGCCCGGGCCGGACAGGCGCACCACGCCGATGGCGCCGACGCCCGGGGCTGTGGCGATGGCGGCTATGGTTTCTGCGCGGGGAATGGGGCGCACGGCGGCTCCGGAGCGCGCCGGGGCGGGAGGGCGGCGTCTCCGCCGCCCTCCTGTCCGCCTACGGGCGCTGCTGCCCGCGCTCGCGGCGGGGCATGATCAGCACACGCTTGAGCGGGCCTTCGCCCTTGGAGCGCGTGCTGACGGTGGCGTCGTTCTGCAGGGCGAGGTGGATCACCCGGCGGTGGTAGGACGAGAGCGGCTTGGTGCTCTGGGGCCTGCCCAGGGACTTGGCCTTGTCGGCCAGATACAGGGCCATCTGGCGCAGCTTGTCGTCCTGCCGTTCGCGGTACTGTCCGGCGTCGAGCTGGACCTTGACCGGGTCGGGCCATTTCTTGGCCACGATGCGGCCCACGAGATACTGCAGGGCGTTGATGGTCTGGCCCTCGCGGCCGATGAGCAGACCGGCGGACTCCTCGCCTCCGATGACGACCTTGATGCGGTCCTTGGTCTGGATGACCTCAAGCTCCTGCTCACCCACGATGGGCGTGATGAGGATGCTCACGGCCTCCCGGATCAGGGCCTCCAGCTCCTTGTTCTCAAGGGGCCGTTCGAAGTCGTCGGGGAAGCGGTTGAAGTTGACGTCGTCCTCGTCGTTCTCGAAGCCGTCGTCCTCGGGACCGCCGTCGTATCCGCCCGTGGCCGCGAGTTCGCTCCTGGGCGGCACGGCCGGGGGCTGGGGATCGCGGGCCTTGGCGGGAGGGGCGGGCTCGGCGCGCTGGGCCGGGGCCTTCGGCTCCTGGCGCACGGCCGGGCGGCTCTCCTCGCGGGCCTTGGGCGGCCTGGACTGCCCGCCTCCGGAAAGGCCGGCCGCCTGGCGGGGCCTGGCCTTGACCACGGCCTTTTTCTTGCCCACCAGGCCGAAGATGCCCGCGGAACCGCCGCTGACGATCTCGATCTCCAGCTTGCCGCGGTCCAGTCCGAAATGGGAACAGGCGGCCTCGATGGCGTCATCGAGGCTCTTTCCCGTGAATTCCTTGTAGTCGCTCATGACCGACTCCTTGATGCCTTGGCTGGTCGGTGCGCTAGGATTTCCTCATCAGCAGCCACTGCTGGAAGATGGAGAGGACGTTGTTCACCAGCCAGTAGACGACGAGCCCGGCGGGGAAGTTGAGGAACAGGGCCGTGAAGATCACGGGCATGAAGAGCATGATCTTGGCCTGCGTGGGGTCGCCGGGAGGGGGGGACATCTTCTGCTGCAGGAACATGGTGGCGCCCATGACCAGCGGGGTGATGTAGAACGGGTCCTTGGCCGACAGGTCGGCCAGCCAGATGATGTTGGTGAAGGGAAGATGCGTGATGAAGGGGGCGTGCCTGAGTTCGATGGACAGGAGCAGGGCCTGGTACAGGCCGAAGAAGACCGGGATCTGGAGCAGCATGGGCAGGCAGCCGCCCATGGGGTTGACCTTGTAGGTCTTGTAGAGCTGCATCAGCTCCGCGTTCATCTTCTCGCGATCGTTGCCGTGCTTTTCCCTGATCTTGGCCATCATGGGCTGCAGCTTCTTCATCTGCTGCATGGAGACGTAGCTCTTCTGGGACAGGGGCCAGAAGACGATCTTGATCAGGACGGTGAGCAGGATGATGGCCACGCCCCAGTTGGCGACCAGGCCGTGGAAGAAGTCCAGCAGCCAGAGCAGGGGCTCCGCGATGATGCTGAACATGCCGTAGTCCACGGACTTCTCCAGGCCGTGACCCGCGGTGGTCAGGATCTTCGGGTCCTTGGGACCGAGGTAGTAGACGGCCGAGATCGCGGCCTCCTCCCCGGGCTGGGCGGTCACGCCGTCCCGCTCCACGGCCATGCGGTAGATGCCTTCCTCCAGCTTGGCCTTGAAGGCCCAGCCTTCCTGCCCCGGCGCCATGGCCAGCAGGAAGTAGTTGCTGGACAGGCCGCCCCAGCCGAGAGCCTCGGCGGCGAAGACGCCCTTTTCGAGATCCTTGGCGTCCTTCTCCTCTTCCAGCGAACCCTTGGTCAGCCACTCCACGCGCGTGAGGTTGTAGCTGTCCTTTTCGCCGGACAGGGCGGTGGCCGCCAGGGTGAAGCCGAGCTTGCCGACCAGGGCCTGGCCGGAGGCGGGCTGCACGCGCACGGTCTCGGAAATGAGGTAGCTGTCGGCGCTGAAGGTCAGCTCGCGCACCAGCCGCACGCCCGCGAGGTCGCAGACGAAGCGCAGGACGCCGGACTCCGTGCCGGACAGGGCGAGGGGCGCGCCCTCGAAGGACCAGTCGGGCGCGGCCCAGGAAGGCTGGCCGGACCAGAGCAGGCCCAGCGGCGCGCGCAGCATGGACTGGGAGGTGATCAGCTCCACGTTCGGGGAGCCGGGTTCGATGCCCTGGCGGTACTGCTTGAGCACGAAGCTTTCGAGCAGGCCGCCGTGGGTGTTCAGCTTGGCGGAGTAGAGCGGGGTCTCCACGGCGATGGACTGCCCCTTGGAGGCCACCAGGGCCAGGGACGGCAAGGGCGACGGCTGGGCCGGGGCCTGGACCGGGGCTTCGGCCTGCTGGGCCGGAGCCTGGGGTTTGGGGGCGTCCTTGGGAGCGAAGAAGTAGCTCCAACCTATGAGCACGAGGAAGGAGAGGGCCGTGGCCAGGATCAGTCTGTTCTTTTCCACTCTGTGCTCTCTTTGGCCAGCGGGCTGTGGCCGCCCGCCGCCTGCCCGCCGCCCGGAACGCTGCCGGGCACGGGGTCGAAGCCGCCTTCGCAGAACGGATGGCACCTGGCGAGACGACGGATGGTCAACCACCCTCCCTTGAGCGCGCCATGGCGCTCCAGGGCCTCCAGCGCGTAGCTGGAGCAGGAGGGGGTGAATCGGCAACTGGGCGGGAGGAGCGGGGAGATCGCAAACTTGTAGCAGCGGATCGCGGCGGTGAGGAGGCGTTTCATGCACCGTCCTGTGGGGGCGTTCCGGTCCTCTCCGCGGCTGCGCCGCCGTCGGCCGGAGGCCGCCCCGCCGTGCCCGTTCCGCGCGCCTTCTCTGTCTGGCGGCTGATGCGGCCGAGCACCGGCAACAACTCGTCCTTCACCATGTCGAGCCCGACCTGCCGCGGGTCCAGATGCTTCTTGGGGACCACGACATAATCGTGCGGCGGGTCGCATTCGCACTGATACAGCCTGAAGAATTCCCGCAAAACCCGCTTCACCCGGTTTCGCATCGGGGCCGACCCGGTCCTGCGGGTCACTGTCAGCCCCAGGCGCCAGGGCTCGCTCGCATCGCGAACCAAGGCGAAGACAACGAAATGCTGTGTAAAATACCGGCGGCCCCGGTCGAAAACCGACTGGAACTCAGGCCGCCGGAGCAACCTGTTTCTGGGCCGGAAAACTAGACCGACAATCTCTTGCGCCCCTTGGCACGGCGACGGGCAATCACGGCCCGGCCATTCTTGGTCTGCATGCGGGCGCGGAAGCCGTGGGTCCGCTGGCGCCTGATCTTGCTGGGCTGGTAGGTACGTTTCATGATCCGTATCGCTCCTGTGAAAAAGTGGAACGCAATCCATTATCCACGTCGAGGCGACAAGTCAAGCGGTTCGGCGCGCTTCCCCAGACCCTTGAAGCAGGGGCCCCGGCGGGCTATCCTGCCGGGAAGCGACAGCGACTGGGAGGCGGCATGGAAAATTTCATGGAACATTTCTGGACCCGGAAGATCGAAGATCTCAAGGAGGCCCTTGAGGCCAACAACTTCACCGTGCGCATCGCGGCCGACGCAGCCGAGGCCCGGCGGCAGGTGCTGGAGGAGATCGTGCCCGCGGTCAAGCCCGCCACCGTCTCCTTCGGCGGCTCGGCCAGCGTGGTGGGCAGCGGCGTCTACGCCGCGCTTAAGGAACTGGAGGGCGTCGAGGTGCTGGACACCTACGAGTATTCCCTTCCCCCCGCCGAGATGTACGAGCGCCGCCGCCAGGCGCTGCTCGTGGACCTGTTCGTCACCGGCGTCAACGCCGTGACCACCGACGGCAAGCTGGTCAACCTCGACAACATCGGCAACCGCACCGGAGCCATCAACTTCGGCCCGCGCCACGTGGTCCTGCTCGTCGGCCGCAACAAGATCTGCGAGGATCTGGACGCGGCCATGCTGCGCGTCAAAAGCGTCGCCGCCCCGGCCAACGCCATGCGCCTGGACAAGAAGACCCCCTGCGTCAAGTCCGCGGTCTGCATGGACTGCAAGAGTCCGGACCGGATCTGCAACGTGTGGACGATCACCGAGAAGTGCTTCCCCAAGGGCCGCGTCACCGTGATCCTGGTCAACCAGGAGTTGGGGTTCTAGGTGCTCTTCGTCCTGCCGGACTGGGACCGGGCGCTGTTCCGGCTGCTCAACGGCGAGTGGCGGCATCCCCTGCTGGACGTCCTGCTGCCGGTCTTCTCCTGGACCTGGCTGCTCTGGGTCCTGGGGGCGGTCGCGGCCGTCCTCGTCGTGCGCCGGGGAGGGCGGCGCGCCGCCGCGGCCGTGCTCTGCGTGCTGCTGGCCGTGGGGCTGGCCGACGCCCTCACCGACCGGATGAAGGACGCGTTCTGCCGGGTGCGGCCCCTCAACAGTCTGCCACTCGCCTGGCACCAGGAGGACGGGGCGTGGCTGCGACGGCCCGCGGACTTCGCCCCTCGTCCGGAGGACTGCGGTTCCTCCTACCCTTCGGGCCACGCCACCAACACCATGGCCCTGGTCACGGCCCTGCTCCTGTTGCGGGGCGGCCGGAGCCGCTGGCTCCTCCTCCTGCCCCTGCTCACGGGCTGGTCGAGGGTCTATCTGGGCAAGCATTTCCCCAGCGACGTCATGGCCGGATGGGTGGTGGGCATGGCCGGGGCCGCTCTGGCCTGGGCGCTCTGGCGTTTGGCGCGCAAGCGGCTGGAAGGATGAGGCGGGCGTTCTACGGCAGGAGCACGAGCCTGAAGCCCGAGCTGGCCTCGCGCACCAGGGGATCGCGCTCATAGCGGTTGGCGCAGCGGGCGTTGCGCAGGGGAGACCCCAGGCGTCCGCCGCGCAGCACGCCCGTCTCCCCCGTCGCTCCCTCCGCGCGCGGATAGGGGGCGTAGGCGTCCCGGGTCCATTCCCACATCCCGCCGGACATGTTCAGGAGCCCGAGCGCGTTCAGCCCCGAGGGCGCGGTCGCGGGCTCGTCGGGCTGGCCCGGCATGCGGCCGTCCGCGCTGCCGTAGACGAAACGGCGGCCGCCGCCGCGGCAGGCGTACTCCCACTCCGCCTCGCTGGGCAGCGCGAAACGCAGGCCGGTCTTCGTCGAGAGCCAGTCGGCGTAGGCCTGGGCGTCCTCGCGACTGACCCCGCCCACAGGCGTCTTCTCCTGGCCCGGGACCGGCGCGTGCCGCCCGTCCGTCTGCACGATGCCGACGAAACCGCCGCCTCGGCCGGAATCGTTCAGGAAGGCGGCGAAGGATGCCGCGCCGACTGGCGTCGTGGCCAGGGCGAAGGGGCCGGGGCAGGCCGCGAAGACCGGCTGCTCGTCGCCCTCGCAGAACGGGTTCCAGGCGCCGCAGCCCATCTCGAAGCAACCGCCCTCCAGGCGCGCGAAGATCAGGTCGCTGACCGGCTCGGACACGAGATCCACGGCCGTGAGTTCGCCCTCCACCGCGCCCGCCAGCCCGCCGGGGAAATCGTCCCCGGTCTGCCAGACGATGCGTTTGCCCGGCCCCGGGGAGACGCTGCCCAGGTCGCCGGAAAGGCGCAGGTCCCGCGGGTCGAGCAGGCGGTCGCCCAGGCGCAGGAGCAGGTCCACGTGGACGAGGGCCGCGTCGGCCGCAAGGTCGTAGGTCAGGACCATGGTGCGGCCTTCCTGGACTGCGCTGAAGCCGGAAATGCGGGCGGCCTGGGCGCTTTGGAGCCGGAGCAGGGCCGTGAGCAGGGCCAGAAGGAGGGCGAGGCGGCGCATGGTCACGGCGTCTTGCCGCCTCCGGCGGCCGGGGGGATGTTGAGCTGGACGCGGAAGAGCAGGCTGTCCGGCGTTTCGGGAACGGGTTGCGGCTCGGGCGGGCGGGCCGGGGGCGGCGGCTCGGGCTCTGGGGGCGGCGCCGCGGCGGGAATCTGGCGCGGTGCGGCGGGCAGGTCGAGGCCGCCGAAATGGTGCAGCAGGCCCAGTCCGGCCGCCAGGAGCACGGCTGCGGCCAGCGAGGCCCAGGCCCAGGGCTTGGCCACGAGGTAGCGCTTGAGACAGGCCCGGCAGCGGAACGGACGATAGGGCAGGAGCGGCCCGAGGAGCGACTCCGGGAGACGCTTGCGCGAGGGCCAGAACTCCCTGCTGCCGCAGTGCGGGCAAATGGTGGACGGGGTCTTTTCCTGCATGTCCCCTACGCAGGCCACAGGGCCTGGACCAAATTTCAACCTGCTTTATACCAAATTGGCGACGTTATCCAGCGTGCCGAAGAATCCGCCGCAAGGAGCGAAAAAATCTTCCTCTTCCAGGGACTTGCGCTCATCCGTCCGCGTTCCTCTCCGGCAGGGCGGCGGCCTGCAGCCAGCCGATGAAGTCGGTCTCTCCCTGCAGTTTGCAGGCCACGTACAGGGCCGCGTATTCGGCGAAGGCCATCTTGCGGCCGTAGACGTTCCAGAGCCTGTCCGGACCGGCCCAGGCCAGGGAGAAGCGCCGCGCCACGGCCGGATGCACGGGCAGCTCGAATTCGTCCAGGGCTTCCGGCACGGCGTCCGCCGCCGCGTCGGGCAGCGGCCCCAGGCCCAGCGCCGTGCAGATGCCGTCGGCGGCCAGGCGCAGCAGCGTCTTGCGCGGATGATTCACGGTGAAGAAGAGTTGCTCCTCCTGCCAGCGCGCCAGGATCGCATCCACGTACGTGATGTCGGAACAGGCCTCCTTGGCCCGCTCCCGCGTCAGGGAGGCCTCGGCCAGGGCGTCGAGGTCGAAGTAGCGCGCCGGATCGGTGCGCAGGAAAAGGTGCAGGATCTCCTCCCCGGACAGGCCGCGCTGCAGGAGGGTGTCCAGGAGCATGTCGGAATAGTTGAAGGCGGGGTCCGAGGTCCACAGGGGCCAGCAGCCCTTGAAGAACATGTTGGGGATGGCCAGCCGCGCGGCCGCGGAGTTCAGACGGGCCAGCAGCGCCGCGGAGGACAGCTCCCCCCAGCCCGGACCGAGATGCTGGTAGAGGAACAGGCTGCAGGAGGCCAGAGCCTCCTGCGGCACGGGCTCACGGGCGTAGTTGAGCGCCACGCGGCAACGCCAGCGCGCGGCGAATCCGGGATGGGCCCGGAGCAGGGCGGCCAGGGGCTCGCCCTGGCAGTTGGCGTGGATGAGGCACAGTTCCATGGCCCGCCTGCTAGCACACGTGACGGGCGCACGGCCAGGGGAGGCCGGAGCGCATCCCGCCATGCCGCCCGAGGGTCACGGGGGGATCACTCGAACGTCACCGTGGCGTCCATGGTCTGGCCCGGGGAAAGGGTGAAGGTTCCGCTGCTCAGGGGGTCGGCGTCGGGAATGCTGACCACCACTTTGTAGGGGCCGGTGGGCCTGAGGCCGGGGAAGTTGAAGCGGCCGTCGAAGGCGGTCACGTCCATGTCCACGGCCTTGCCGTCCAGGAGCAGCTCGACGATGGCTCCGACCAGGGGCTGGCGCTGCGGTGAAAGGACCGTGCCGGAGACCGAGGCCGCGCCCTGGGCCAGGGCGGCCTGGGCGAGGAGCAGGACGGCGAGGAGCAGGGCGGCGGCGAGGAGCGGAAATCGGTTCAGTCGCATGCGTACCTCCGGTCAGGAGGCATAGCATCCTTGCGCTTTGCGGTAAACCGCCGCGCGGCTCCGGGGCGGCCTCAGCGCGCCGCGTCCGCGGCGATGCGTCTGACGGACCAGTCCACGCCCTGCTTGAGCACGCTGCCCAGGGCCTGGTCGAAGGCCGTGATCACGCCATCCACGCCGGAACCGGCCGGGACCTCGGCCGCGAACGAGGCGGCGTCCAGGATGCGCGCCTGGGGCTGGCGCACGATCTTGAAGGCGATGCGCACGTTGGCCCTGGGGCGTTGCGGGCCGAAGTCGTCGGCCTGGAACTCCCTGATGTCCGCGAGCAGCAGGTAGTCGGCGCGCAGCACCGAGGCCTCGCGACCCACGGCGGGCGTCTTGCCGGAGTTCTCGAAGGATTCCAGGAGCAGGGTCTGGAGCATGACCGGCAGATTCCCGGTCCAGCGCACGTCCTTGTAGTAGCGGTACTCGTGCGGAGAGGGCCGCATGGCGATGCGGTCCGTGTCCAGGGCGCGGCTGGTCTCGGGCAGGGCCAGGGCGATCTGGCTTTCCACCAGGGGGGCGTCCCCGGGATAGGAGGATTTGGGGCTCAGGCTGTAGAGGCTCGGAGCGGCCCCCTGCCGGGGCAGTCCGGCGCAGGACGCGACGAGCAGGCAGATGACGGCGGGGACGAGCAGGGCGCGCGGGTTCATCGGATGGGCTCCTCGGGCATGCGGTCGCCGAAGATGATGGCCTGGGGGTTGGATTCGAGTCGCCAGGCCAGACGCTCCAGCGCCCCGACCAGGACCGAGGCCTCGCGCAGCAGGCGGTTGAGGTTGCCCAGCCCCTCGTTGGAGAAGGAGGCGACCCCGGGGCTGGAGTCCTTGACCGCCAGGTCGAGATTGTCGGCCAGGGAGCGGAAGGAGCGCGCGGCCTGGGAAAGATCCTGGTCGATGAAGGTCTCGGCCCGGGAGAAGGTGCCCTTGGCCGCGTCCATGGCCGTGTCGGCCTTGTCGAAGGTGGACTGGGCGCGGTCGAGGATGTTCTCGATGCGGCCCGCCATGTCGCGCAGGCGGCCCGAGGCCTCGGCCAGGTTGCGCGCGGCGAGCCCGGCGTCGCCGATGGTCCGGCCGATGGCCTGGCGTTGTTCGGCCACGGCGCGGGTCACGTCGCGCACGTTGCTGATGATCTCGGACAGGGCCTTGCGGTTGTCCGCGTCCAGCACTTCGTTGAGGCTGTTCAGGAGCAGGATGGCGCGGTTCATGAGTTCCGGGGCCGAGGCGAAGAGTTCGGCCAGTTCGGAGCGCATGGAGGGAATGACCGGGATCTGGCCGGGCTGCTCGGGCCGCAGCAGCTTGCCGCCCGCCTTGCCGCCCAGGATCTGCACGAAGCTCACGCCGGTGATGCCCTTGGGCTCGACCTTGGCCACGGCGTCCACATGCACCGGGGTGTCCTGGCCGATCTCCACGCGTACCCGCACCCGGCTGGGGTCGCCTTGCACCACGTCGATCTCCCTGATCTGGCCGACCTTGATGCCGTTGAACTGGACTTCGCCGTTGAGGGTCAGCCCCGAGACCGGAGCCTGGAAATAGATGTCGTACAGCGCCCACTGCCGGTCCAGGGAGGCGCGCGCCTTCCACCAGACGTAGCCGAAGCCCGCCATGACCACCAGTAGGGTGAAGACGCCCACGGCCACGTAACGCGCCCTGATCTCCATCAGGCCCGCCTTCCCGCGCCGTGGCAGGCGGAGGCGGCCCGGCCGCGCGGGCCGGCGAAGTAGTCCGCGATCCAGGGTTCGTTCACGGCCAGAATCTCCTCAAGGGTTCCAATAGCACAGATGCGGCCCCCTGCAAGCACGGCCACCCGGTCGCAGATCGCGTGCAGGGAGTCGAGGTCGTGGGTGACCATGAAGACCGTGGGGCGAAGCGCCTCGTGCAGGTCCTTGATCAGGTCGTCGAAGGCCGCCGCGCCGATGGGGTCGAGGCCGGAGGTCGGCTCGTCCAGGAAGAGGATGTCCGGGTCCATGGCCAGGGCGCGGGCCAGTCCGGCGCGCTTGCGCATGCCGCCGGAAAGCTCGGAGGGATACTTGGCCCCGGCCTCGGGCGGCAGGCCGACCATCCTGATCTTGATGGCCGCCAGTTCGTCCATGAGGCGCTGCGGCAGCCGCAGGTGCTCGCGCATGGGGGCCTGGATGTTCTGGGCCACGGTCAGGGAGGAGAAGAGCGCGCCGCTTTGGAACAGCACGCCCCAGCGCCGTTCGATGGCCCGCCGGTCCTCCTCGGATGCGGCGTGCGCGTCCTGCCCGAAGACGCGCACCGTACCCGCCTGGGGACGCCGCAGGCCGATGATGGTGTGCAGGAGCACGGACTTGCCCGAGCCCGAGCCGCCGATGACGCCCAATATCTCGCCCGGCCGGACGGCAAGGTCGAGTCCCTGGTGGACCACCTGCCGCCCGAAGGCGTTGGTCACCCCGCGGACCTCTATGACCGGCTGCGCGTCCTGCATCCTCAATACCCCAGGGTGCTGAAGAAGGCGGCGAAGAAGGCGTTGAGGACGATGATCCAGAAGATGGCCTCGACCACGGAGCGGGTGGTGCGCTCTCCCACCGAGGCCGAGGAGCCGGTGACCTCGAAGCCCTCGAAACAGCCGATGACGCCGATGACCAGGGCGTAGAAGGGAGCCTTGATGAGGCCCACGCGGAAGTGCCAGGGCCAGGGGAGGCTGCGGAAGCGCTCCAGGAATTCGGCGGGAGCGATGTCCATGAACGTCCAGCACATGAGCCCGCCGCCCACGATGCCGACGATGTCGGCCAGGAAGGTGAGCAACGGGACCATCGTCAGCAGGGCCAGGAGGCGGGGCAGGACGAGCATCTCCAGGGGGTCGAGGCCCATGGAGCGCATGGCGTCCACCTCCTCGTTGACCACCATGGCCCCGATCTGCGCGGTGAAGGCGCTGCCCGAACGGCCCGCGACGATGATGGCCGTGAGCAGGGGGGCCATCTCGCGGTAGACCGCGATCTCCAGCATGTTGATGGTGTAGATTTGCGCGCCGAAGCGGGCCAGCTGCTGCACGGAGACGAAGACCATGACCATGCCGATGAGGAAGGAGAGCAGCCCGACGATGGGCACGGCGTTGATGCCCACGGCCTCCATGTGATGCACCGCCGAGGTCAGGCGCAGGCGGCGGGGGCTCCTGGCCGTGCGCGCTGCGCAGGCAAGGACCAGGCCGAAGAAGCCGATCTGGCGCAGGGTGTGCCGCGCCCCCTCGACCACGGTTTCGCCCATGCGCTCCAGCATGTCCAGGATGTAGAGCCTGGGGCGGGGCGCGGGCAGGGACTCGGGGGCGGCGGCGGCGACGCGTTCGAGCAGGAGGAGCTGCTCGGGGGTGGCGTCCGCGAGGTCGGTCGCGCGTCCGGCCGCGCGCCAGGAAAGGGCCAGCCGGACGACCAGCCAGGCCCCTGCCGCGTCCAGGGCCGCGACCTCTCCGAGGTGGATGGCCGCGACGCCCTGGGCAGGAGGCGGCAGATCGCCCAGGGCCAGGGCGCCGGGCGTCAGGCGGTCGATGGTCCAGTCGCCCCGAAGGCGCACCACGGTCCGGCCGTCCTCGGCCGAGAGCGAATAGGGGGGTACAGGCTGCTGCATGCCCGGGCGGCTCCTGAGGCGCGCGCTCCGCGCCCCTCATGCCGTGAGGTACATGAGGCCGCGGCCCGGGGCAAGGAAAAGACGGAACGCCGGGGTGAGGGCCGGAGCTGGACTGCGCACGGCGGGTCCTTTGGTCCGGGATTCTCCCCGGTTGGGCTCACACCGCCGCGGTGGCCTTTCGGAAACGATCCGCGTATGGTCCGGCCATGGGAACGGGTATGACGATCTACCTCGTGGGCGGCGCGGTGCGGGACGCGATCATGGACAGGCCCGGCGGCGGGGACCGCGATTGGGTGGTGCTCGGGGCTTCGCAAGAGGATTTCCTGGCCCGCTTTCCCGGCGCGCGACAAGTGGGGCGCAAGGGATTCACCTGGATATGGCGGGGCGAGGAGTACACCCTGTCGGACGCCCCGGACATCCTGGGCGATCTGCAGGGCCGCGACCTGAGCATCAATGCCGTGGCGCGCGGCGAGGACGGCCGGGTCATCGCCCTGCCCGGGGCCTTGGAGGACATCCGGAACCGGGTGCTGCGGCCCGTGGCCGAAAAGAATTTCCGCGACGACCCTCTGCGCGTTCTGCGCGCGGCGCGCTTCGCCGCCTGCCTGCCGGGGTTCTCGGCCGCGCCGGGCCTGGCGGCGGCCATGCGCGGCGCACGGGATCTGCTGGGACAGCCCGCGGCCGAACGCGTGGGCATGGAGTTGCGCAAGGCCTGCGCCTGCCCCGCGCCGGAGCGTTTCCTCGATCTGCTGGCCGAGGCCGGGTGCCTGCTCCCCTGGCTGGAGGAGTTCGCCGCGAGCGACCGCCTGGCGAGGGTCCGGGCCGCTCTGGCCGCCCTGCCGCGGGAGGCCCAGCCCGGCCCGTTGGCCGTGTGGATGGTCCTGTGCCACGTCCTGGCCCCGGCCGAGGCCGTCGATCTGGCCGAACGGCTCAGGCTGCCCTCGCCCTGGCGCAAGGCGGCCGTGGCCGCGGCCGCCGGATTGCGGCTGCTGGCCCGCTACGCCGAGTTGTCGCGGGCCGAGCGGGCGGAACTGCTGCCCGGTCTGGCCAAGCAGAAGCTTTTTTCCCCGGCGCTGGCCGCGGCGCGCGCCCTGAACCCCGCCCTCGACGCAGAGGCCGCGGCTACGGACCTGAAGACGCTGCTCGCCGTGCGCCTGCCGGACGAGGCGCGCGATATGGGAGAGGAGTCGGGCGCGCTGCTGGCCCGGCTCAGGATCGAGGCCCTTCGCCGCTGAACGCGCTCGGGTCGGTGAGCGCCCGGCTCAGGGCGGGGGGCAGAGGTGGCAAATGCCCGCCACGGCCGAGACCGGCAGGATGAAGGCGATGCCCGCGCCGGGCCGTTCGAGGTCTCCGGCCTTGACGATGGCCTCAAGCACGCGGCGGCTGATGTCCGACGGGACCAGCGTGAGCACGATCTCCTTTTCCGGCTCGATCCGGATGCCCATGATGGTGGCCTTTTCCCGTATGCCCGTGCCCCGGCCGAAGATGATCGTGCCGCCCTCGGCCCCGGCCTGACGCGAGGCCGTGACCACGGGTTCGCTACGGCCCTTGTCGACGATGGTCACGATGCAGTCGAAGCCTTCAAGGACGTTCATCGGGATTCGCTCCTTGTCGTGAATAGAGAAGTCCCAGGGCCATGACCGAGAGGATGGGGGCCAGGGCCACCAAGGCGATGAGGCCGAAACCGTCGGCCACGGGGTCTCGGCCTTCCATGGCTCCTGCCGCGCCGAGCACCACGGCCATGATGAAGGTCACGGTCATGGGGCCGGTGGCCACGCCGCCCGCGTCGAAGGCCGCGGCGATGAAGGCCGGAGTGGAGCGGCGGGTCATGAGCAGGGCCAGGGCGTAGCCCGGGACCACGATCCAGAGAATGGGAATGCCCGCGAGCAGCTTGACCATACCCAGGGCCACGAACAGCCCCACGCCCAGGGAAAGGGCCAGAAGCACCGGCCGCTGTCCCACGGAACCGCCCGAGGCCTTTTCCATCTCGATGGCCAGCACCCGCACCGCGGGCTCGGCCGCCGTGGCCGCGAAGCCGAAGAGGAAGCCCAGGGGAATCAGGGCCCAGCGCCAGGAAGACTGGCCGATGATGCGGCCGATCTCGGTTCCGGCGGGCAAAAAGCCCTGGGTCACGCCCTGCAGGAAGAGCACCAGCCCGAGGTAGGAGAGCAGGACGCCCCCCAGCAGCCGCCGCACGTAGGAGGCGGGCAGACGCAGGGCGCGGTGCTGCATCCAGGCGAAGAAGAGCACCAGGGGCGCGAAGGCCATGATAAGTTCCAGGGCCACATGGCGCACGTCGAGAAAATCGAGCAGCACGTTCATCCGTAGACCATCCCCAGGAGCATGACCCCGAGCACCGGGCCGATGGAGGCCAGACCCACCAGGCCGAAGCCCTCGCTGAACGAGCTTTTGCCGCCGAGCACGCCCACGGTGCCGAGCCCCAGGGCGATGATGAAGGGCACTGTGACCGGTCCGGTGGTCACGCCGCCCGCGTCGAAGGCGATGGGCAGGAAGTCTTGGGGCGTGAAGAAGGCCAGCAGCAGGATCAGGGCGTACCCTCCAGCCAGCAGGCGCACGATGGGTACGCCCGTGAGGATGCGCAGGACCGCTCCGGCCACGCACACCCCCACGCTGAGGGCCACCACGAGGATGAGCAGATCGCGCGCCACCAGCCCCTCGGAGACGAAATCCACCTGGTGCGCCAGCACGCGCACGTCAGGTTCGGCCACGGTGATGGCCGTGCCCAGCAGGAAGGCCATGAACAGCAGGTAGGGCAGGGAGCCGCTCTTGGGCAGCTCGCCGCCGATGGCCTCGCCCATGGGCAACAGGCCGGACCGGACCCCGACGAGGAAAAGGAGCAGCCCCGCGCCCACGAACAACGCGCCCAGCAGAAAGCGGACGAAGACCGTCACGGGCATGTGCAGCAGACTCACCTGCAGCGCGCAGACCACCAGGCTGATGGGCAGCACGGAGAGCGCGACCTCTCGCAGCAGATGGAGGAACTCCTTGTTCATCGATCACCCAGGGAGATTCGGTCACCAAAAAGCTTTGATTGTTTAACATCTTTCAGGAAGTCTTGTCCACCGTCCTGTCAAAAAACTCGTTGTTCGCCTGCATCCGTGCGCCATCGCCATCAAACTTTCACTTTACAAAAAGCGCGCAAGACCCTATCGGGCATTCCCCGGCGTTGTACAATACCCGCCCGGTCGTGTAGAGAGGTCGTTGGCCGCGAGGCCTCCGGAGGGTGACAATGGTCAAGAAGGACGCCCTGGAGCGCTGGACCGTCGAGCAGTCGGCGGAACTCTACAGCATCCGCAACTGGGGCGCGGGCTATTTCGACGTCTCCAGGGACGGCCATGTGGTCATCACGCCGTTCCTGGACAACAAGAAGGCGCGCGTCTCCATCCCCAAGATCATCAAGGGCCTGCGCGAGCGCGGCCTGGATATGCCCGTGCTGCTGCGCGTCGAGAACATCCTCGACTCGCAGATATCCCTGCTGCACCAGTCCTTCCGCACCGCCATGGAGCGGCTGGGCTACAAAAGCGTCTTTCGCGGCGTCTTTCCCATCAAAGTCAACCAGCAGGAGCAGGTGCTCGAAGAGATCACCAAGCACGGCGGCAAGTACCACCACGGCCTCGAGGCCGGCTCCAAGGCCGAACTCATCGCCGCCCTGGCCATGCTGCGCGACCCCGAAGCCTGCCTCATCTGCAACGGATACAAGGACGAGGAGTTCATCGATCTCGGCCTCTACGCCTGCAAAATGGGCTACAAGATCTTCTTCGTCCTCGAAATGCCCTCGGAACTCGAACTCATCCTCGAACGCTCCAAGGCCCTGGGCATCGAGCCGCTGCTCGGCGTGCGCATGAAGCTCGCGGCCAAGGCGGGCGGCCATTGGACCGAGTCCGGCGGCGACCGCTCCATCTTCGGCCTGGACTCGGCCCAGATCGTGGAGGTCGTGGACCGCCTGAAAGCCGCGGACATGCTGCACTGCCTGCGTCTGGTCCACTATCACCTGGGCTCGCAGATCCCCAACATCCGCGACATCCGCACCGCCGTGCAGGAGGCCTGCCGGGTCTACTGCGGCCTCATCGACGAGGGCGCGGCCATGGGCTACCTCGACCTCGGCGGCGGCCTGGCCGTGGACTACGACGGCTCGCACACCAACTACGTCAACTCGCGCAACTACACCCTGGACGAGTACTGCGCCGACGTGGTCGAGGCGGTCATGCAGACCCTGGACGAGAAGGGCATGGACCACCCCGTGCTCATCACCGAGTCCGGCCGCGCCCTGGTGGCCTACTACTCGGTCCTGCTCTTCAACATCCTGGACACCTCCCGCTTCGAGGCCCCGCCCCTGCCCAAGTCCCTGCCCGAGGAGACGCCCACCCTCATCGCCAACCTCTTCGAGGCGGCCAAGTCCATGTCCGTGCGCAACGTGCAGGAGAGCCTCAACGATGCGGTCTACTACCGCGACGAGATCAGGGGCCTCTTCCGCCACGGCCACGTGAGCCTGCGCCAGCGCGCCCTGGCCGAGAACATCTTCTGGCACATGGTCAACCAGGCCGCCGGGCTGCTCAAGCAGCTCAAGCAGGTGCCGCCCGAGCTGGACGACCTGCACGAGGCCATCTCCGACATCTACTACGCCAACATGAGCGTCTTCCAGTCCGTGCCCGACTCCTGGGCCATCGGCCACATCTTCCCCATCATGCCGGTGCACCGCCTGGACGAGATGCCCACCCGGCGCGCCATCCTGGCCGACATCACCTGCGACTGCGACGGCAAGATCGACCGCTTCATCGACCCGCACGCCGTGGCTAAGTCCCTGCCTCTGCACGAACTGAAAGACAACGAGGAGTACTACCTCGGCGTCTTTCTCGTGGGCGCGTACCAGGAGACCCTGGGCGATCTGCACAACCTGCTCGGCGACACCAACGTGGTCTCCCTGCGCATCCATGAGGACAACAGCTACGACTTCGTGCGCGAGGTCGAGGGCGACACCGTGTCCGACGTGCTCTCCTACGTGGAGTTCGACCCCAAGAAGCTGCAGACGCGCTTCCGCCATACCGCCGAAAAGGCCGTGCGCGAAGGTCGCATCACGGCGCGCGAACGCCGCGACATCATGCGCGCTTTCGAGGACGGCATGCGCGGCTACACGTACTTCGAACGCTAAATCCCGTGTGTCCGGCCCGGCATGTGGCCGGGAAAGAAGGAGGACCCCATGTCCAAGACGCTCATCATCGGCGCCGGAGGCGTGGGCCGCGTGGTCGCGCACAAGTGCGCCCAGGCCCCTGAGATATTCTCCGAGATCATGCTCGCCTCGCGCACCAAGGCCAAATGCGACGCCATCGCGGCCGAACTGCCGCGCCCGGTTCAGACCGCCCAGGTCGACGCGGACAAAGTCCCTGAGCTTGTGGCCCTGATAAAGGATTTCAAGCCCAAGCTCGTTCTCAACGTGGCCCTGCCCTACCAGGACCTGACCATCATGGACGCCTGCCTGGAAACCGGCGTGGACTACCTCGACACCGCCAACTACGAACCGCCCGACGTGGCCAAGTTCGAGTACAAGTGGCAATGGGCCTACCAGGAGCGCTTCGAGAAGGCCGGCATCATGGCCCTGCTCGGTTCCGGCTTCGATCCGGGCGTGACCAACGTCTTCACCGCCTATGCGCGCAAGCACCACTTCTCGCGCATCGACGTGCTGGACATCATCGACTGCAACGCAGGCGACCACGGCCAGCCCTTCGCCACCAACTTCAACCCCGAGATCAACATCCGCGAGGTCACGGCCCGCGGCCGCTACTTCGAGCACGGCGAGTGGGTCGAGACCGACCCGCTCTCCTGGTCCATGGACTTCGACTTCCCCGCGAACATCGGCCCCAAGAAGTGCTTCCTCATGTACCACGAGGAGCTGGAGTCCCTGGTCAAGCACTTCCCGGAGATCAAGCGCGCCCGCTTCTGGATGACCTTCGGCGAGAGCTACCTGCGCCACCTGAAGGTCCTGGAGAACGTGGGCATGACCCGCATCGACGCCGTGGACTTCAACGGCCAGAAGATCGTGCCCATCCAGTTCCTCAAGGCCGTGCTGCCCGATCCCGGCTCCCTCGGCCCCCTCACCAAGGGCAAGACCTGCATCGGCAACGTGGTGCAGGGCCTGGGCACGGACGGCACGCCGAAGAAATACTACATCTACCAGATCTGCGACCACGAGGAGGCCTTCAAAGAGACCAACTCCCAGGCCATCTCCTATACCACCGGCGTGCCCGCCATGGTCGGCGCGGCCATGATGCTGCAAGGCATCTGGAAGAAGCCCGGCGTGTGGAACATGGAGCAGTTCGACCCGGACCCGTTCCTGAAGGAACTGGCCAAGCGCGGCCTGCCCTGGCAGGAGACGTTCCTGGGGTAAGAATGCCTCCGGCGGCCAGGGAGGCGCTCCGCGCGCCTCCCTGGACCCTCCTGCGCCAGGCCGAGGGCCTGGACCGGTTTCTGGTTGGTAGGCTCGATGGCCGTGCAGACGCGGCCACGACTGCTGAACGGCGGTCGGGAAGGGCCGGTCGCGGGCCGGAGGACGGACGGGGAAGATTCAAGACGTTTTTTTCCTCCCCGCCGGGGACGGTGGGGAGGAAAACGCCATTTTGCCCCCATTCCCGCGCCGACGGGAGGAAGGGCGAACGCCACACAAGGCCCTTGGCGCGGGAAGTATGGAGACAGGCTCACGAGGACGTACAACGGAATCGTTGACCCTGCAGCTTCCCGACCTTGGCCGCGAAGCGTAACAAAAAGTTTTGAGGAAGAGGGGATGGGGTTCGGGGAAGGGGAGAAACCCCTTTTCCAAAAGGGGTTTCTCCCCTTCCCCGATTCTCTCCCATCGGGGCTTTTCATGAAAAAATCTCTTCTCGAAGGGCTGCGGTTCGATCCGCAGGGGGTTCCGTCGCCGTCGTATGTGGTGGACGCGGAATTGCTGCGGCGCAACGCGGCGATTCTGGACGCCGTGCGCAGGCGCACGGGCTGCAAGATACTGCTCGCGCTCAAGGGTTTCGCCATGTGGAGCGCCTTTGACCACGTCCGGTGGGCCCTGGACGGCACCTGCGCCAGCTCGCCGCACGAGGCGCGGCTTGGCCGCGAGGAGTTCGGCGGCGAGGTCCACTCCTTTGCCGCGGGCATGAACGAGGCCCAGGTGCGCGAATTCGGCGCGCTGTCCGACCACATGGTCTTCAACTCGTTCCACCAGTTCGAGAGGTTCAGGGACATCGCGGCCCAGGCGGCACGGGAGGCGGGGCGCGACCTCGATTTCGCGCTGCGCGTCAACCCGGAGCACTCCGAGGGCCACACGCCCATCTACGACCCCTGCGGGCCGTGCTCGCGCCTGGGCATCCGGCGCGGCGAGTTCGAGGGCAAGAACCTGGGCGGCGTCACCGGGCTGCATTTCCACACCCTCTGCCAGCATAACGCCGACGCCCTGGAGCGCACCCTGGCGGCCTTCGAGCGCGGCTTCGCGGACCTGATCCCGGGCCTCTCCTACGTCAATTTCGGCGGCGGCCACCACATCACCCGGCCCGACTACGACATGGAGCGGCTCTGCCGCCTCGTCGAGGGGTTCCAGGCGCGCTACGGCGTGCAGGTCTATCTGGAGCCGGGCGAGGCCGTGGCCCTGAACGCGGGCTTTTTGGTCAGCGAGGTGCTGGACGTGGTCGAGCGCGGCATGCCCCTCGCCATCCTGGACACCGCCGTGCCCTGCCACATGCCCGACGTCATCGAAATGCCCTACCGCCCGGAGATCATCGGCGCGGGAACGCCCGGCGAAAAACCTTTCACCTACAGGCTGGGAGGGCTTTCGTGCCTGGCCGGGGACGTGGCCGGGGACTACGCCTTCGACGCGCCGCTCAGGCCCGGCGACCGCCTGGTCTTCTGCGACATGGCCATCTATTCCATGGTCAAGACCAACACCTTCAACGGCGTGAACCTGCCCGCCATCTGCCTGCTGGAACCGGGAGAGGCGACGCCGCGCGTGGTGAAAACCTTCGGCTACGAGGACTTCAAGGGACGCCTGTCATGAAGAATACGCCATCGTTCCACGGCGACGAGTTCACGAACGGCGTTCCGGCCGACTCGCTCTTCCACGTCATTCCGGTTCCCTGGGAGGACACGGTCTCCTACGGCGGCGGCACGGGCGAGGGACCCGCCGCCATCCTTGAGGCCAGCGGCCAGCTTGAGGCCAACCTCGGGCGGGCCGTGCCCGGCTCCTTTGGCATCCACACCATGCAGGAGATCCTGTGCGACGGCCCGGCGGAGGAGGTCCTTTCCCGCATCGAGGCCGCCACGGCGCGGGTGCTGCGCGGCGGCAAGATACCGGTGCTGCTCGGCGGCGAGCACACGGTCACGCTCGGCGCGCTGCGCGCCTTCGCCGCGCGCGGGAAAAGCGTGGGCGTCGTGCAGTTCGACGCCCACGCGGATCTTCGGGATTCCTACGAGGGGTCGCGGTATTCCCACGCCTGCGTCATGCGCCGGGCGCACGATCTGGGCTTTCCGCTCTTCCAGATCGGCGTGCGCGCGCCGTGCGTCGAGGAGCTGGACTATCGCCAGGCCCACGCCGTCCCGCACCTGGACGCGCGCACGATCTGGGAGCTGGGCATCCCGGAAAAGCCCCTTCCGCCCGATTTTCCCGAAGAGATTTACCTGACCTTCGACGTGGACGGCCTGGACCCGTCCATCATGCCCGCCACGGGCACGCCCGTGCCCGGCGGCCTCACCTGGCGCGAGGCGGTGGTGGCGCTTGAGCGCGTCTGCCAGGGACGCCGCGTGGTGGGCATGGACGTGGTGGAGCTGGCCCCCAGGCCGTCTGACCACGCCTCCAACTTCGCCGCCGCGCTGCTCTGCTACACCATGATGGACCTGGCGGCGCGGAGCCGGGCGTGAGCACGGGGCCGGAGGCCATGCCGGAGCTTGCCGGGCTGGCCGTGGTCCTGGTGCGGCCCCGCTTCCCGGAGAACGTGGGGGCCGTGGCCCGCGCCTGCCTGAACATGGGCGTGGCCGAACTCAGGCTCGTGGCCCCGGAGCGCTGGGACATGGAAAAGGCCCTGCCCATGGCCACGCTCCACGCCCGGCCCCTGCTCGAAACCCTCCGCTTCTACGACGACCTGGGCGGGGCCCTGGCCGACTGCACCGAGGCGTACGCCACCACGGCCCGGCTGGGCGGCTGGCGGCGCGCGCCCCTGCAGCCGGGCGAGGCCGGGGAGTCCATGGCCCGCCATCTCGCCTCTGGCGGCCGCTGCGCCCTGGTCATGGGGCCGGAGGACAAGGGGCTGCCCAACGAGGACACCTCGCGCTGCACCCACCTCGTGACCATCCCCACGGCCAGCGCGGGCCGCTCGCTCAACCTCGCCCAGGCCGCGCTGCTCGTGCTCTGGGAGGCGCTCAAGGCGCGCCGGGAACTGGCGCGGGAGGAGGCCGGAGGCGAGGCGGCCCCGCCCCCCGGCTCCATTGGCCTGGCCGAGCGCGAACTGCTCACGGCCCGCGTCAAGGAGGCCCTCTTGCGCCTGGACGTGCTGCACGGCGACAATCCTGACTACTTCCTCCTGCCCTTCCGCCGCCTCCTGGCCAGGGCGCACGTCACGCGGAGGGAATTCGACATGCTTATGGGCGTCTGTAGGCAAATTAGCTGGCTGGCCGACAGGGCGGCGGACAAGGGCGAATAGGCAGCTCGCTCCGGCGCTGTCGCCAGCCGTAGGACTCGCGGAGGACCGCGCGTCCAACGGCTGGCGCGCTCATGGGCGTCTTTCGGCAGATAGGCTGGCGGACGGGTAAGGCTGGAAACAAGGACGAGCCGTCCTCTGCTCCAGGCAAGCAAGGAGGCCGCCGCCCGAACGGGCGGCGGCCTCCTGCTTTTCCATGCGTGATGCGGCTACTTCACATACAGTTCGCTGGCCTTGGCCAGGACGTCGCGCATGTGGCGCACCAGGGTGTGCGGGTCGTCCACGTAGCCGTCCTGGAGCATGGCCGATTCGTAGAGCTGTTCCGTGGCCAGGGACAGGAAGGGGTCGTCCAGGTCCTTGGCCGCGAGCCGCAGCAGGCTGCGCAGCACCGGGTGGCGGGTGTTGATCTCTAGGATGCGGGCGGGCGGCGTGTCGTCCTTGGTGATGAGGCGCATGATCTTCTGCATGCCCGAGGAGGGCTGTCCGTCCGGGGCCACCAGGACCACGGGCGAATCCTGCAGGCGGCGGGATTCGCGCACGTCCGTCACGCGCTCCCCGAGGATGGTCTTCATGCGGCTGGTCAGGGCGGGCACGGCCAGGGCCTCGTCGTCGGACAGGGCTTCCTGGGCCGGGCCCTCGCCCTCGGCCCCTGCCGCGTCGGGCAGGGCCTCGATGGCCGCGAGATCGGCGCGCTCCGCCGGGACCAGCTTCAGCCCCTTGTACTCGTGCACGCTCTCCATGACGAACTCGTCGATGGGTTCGAGCAGGAGCAGGACCTCCACGCCCTTGCGGCGCAGCAGCTCCAGCGCGGGGTTGGCCAGCGCGGCCGCGCGGCTGGGCGCGAAGAGGTGGTAGATTTCCTTCTGCCCGTCCTTCATGCGGCCCTGGTACTCGGCCAGGGAGACCAGCCCCTCGGCGTCCTCGCAGGCCGTGGAGCCGAAGCGCACAAGCTCGGCGAAGGCCTCCCTGTTGGCGAAGTCCGAGTAGCCGAGCTTGAAGATTTTGCCGTGTTCACGCCAGAGCTTGGCGTATTTTTCCGCGTCGTCCTCGGCCAGCTTCTTCAGGTTGGAGAGCGCCTGCTTGACCAGCGAGGCGCTGATGGCGCGCAGCAGGCGGTTCTCCTGCAGGGTTTCGCGGGCCACGTTGAGCGGCAGGTCCTCGGAGTCCAGCACGCCGCGCAAAAAGCCCAGGTACTCGGGCAGGACGTCCTTGTTGCCGTGCTGGATGAGCACGCGACGCACGTAGAGGTCCAGCCCCTTCTGCCCCTGGTAGGAGCCCATGAGCAGGTCGTGGTTCCTCTCGGGCGCGAAGAGCAGGGCGGTCCACTGGATGGGCGCGTCGGCCGCGATGTGGATGGTCGCAAGCGGCGCGTCCGTGTCGTAGGTCAGGAACTTGTAGAACTCGGCGTACTGCTCGGGCGTGATTTGGAACTTGGGCTCGCGCCAGATGGCCTGCACGGTGTTGACCCGCTCGCCGTCCACGAGGATGGGCCAGGAGAGGAAGCTTGAATGCGCGCGCACGATGTCGCGCAGGCGGTCCGGGTCGGCGTATTCCTTGGCGTCGTCGCGCAGGGTGATTTTCAGGCGCGTGCCGCGCGCCGGGGCGTCCTCTCCCGCCTCGGCGATGGAGAAGCTGCCCTTGCCGTCCGAAGTCCAGGTCCAGGCCGTGGCGTCGGGGGCGGCGCTCTTGGTGGTCAGCTCCACGGTATCGGCGATCATGAAAACGGAGTAGAAGCCCACACCGAACTGGCCGATGACCGACGAGGCCTGGGCCGGGTCCTTGGACTCGGCGAGGCGGCGCGCGAATTCCGCCGTGCCCGAGTGGGCGATGGTGCCGATGTTCTGGATGATCTCGTCGCGGGTCATGCCGATGCCGGTGTCCTCGACCGTGACGGTTCCGGCCTCCTTGTCCGTGACGACGCGGATATCCAGGGGCAGGTCGTCGGCTCCGCCGCCGCTGTCCGCCGCGCCGCCGAGCTGCGCCAGGCGCAGTTTGTCCAGGGCGTCCGAGGCGTTGGAGACCAGCTCACGCAGGAAAATGTCCTTGCTGGCGTAGAGGGAGTGGACCAGGATGTCGAGAAGCTTGCGGGTTTCCGCCTTGAATTCGAAGGTGTCCGTTGCGGGACTCATGGCGCGGTGTCCTCCTTGCGCTGGGGATGATCAACCTGGAGAAGTAAGACGACGCGCCGTCTTGGCAAGGGGGCGGGCTCGACTTCGCGCGGGGCCTGGCGTATCTGCTGGCGCATGGCTCGTCGTTGCGCCCGTCTTCTCCTGCCGCTCCTGCTCCTGGCGTCCTGTTCGCCGTTGGGCTTTTCCGAGGGCGACCGACTGGTCACGCTGCACGATTCCCGTCTGGCCCACGACAGGCTGCTCCTGGCTCCGGGCTGGCGGCTGGCCCGGCACGAGGAGCTGCGCCAGGGCGCGCAGAGCGTGGACATCCTGATTTTCGCCGGACCGAGGGGCGGGGAACGTCTGGGCGTGCTGCACGAACCCCTGCCCGTGGACGCCGAGCCCGCCTCGGGCGACTGGCTGGAGTGGAGCGTCTGCCAGGACCGGGCGTTTTGCGACAGCCTCTATACCTTTTTCGACGCGCAGAGCTGCGAACTGGTGGCCTATTTCCTGGTCCCGGCGCGGCAGGGCCGCTACGTGGTCTCCTACGGCCGGGGGGTGCGGGACGAGGCTGTCCCCTGCGAGGCCTGGAGCGAGCGGAACTTCTCCAGCGATGCCCAGGAAGACGTCTACCGGACCTTTCTCGACGACGCGGACCGGGCCTTCAGGCCCGTGGCCCGCTGACGTCCTCTTCTCCGCTCCCTGCCCTGGAAAAGACCGCGGCCAGGCGCTGCGCCTGTCCGGCGATGAAGTCGAGGCTGCGCAGCAGCGAGTCCTCGCTGTGGGGTTCGAGCGTTGCCGTGGGGCGCTGCGCGAGGCCGCCCAGGAGGTCCAGAATCTCGTCCCAGGGGATGCTGCCCGCGCCGAGCCCCAGGTGCTCGTCGCCCGCGCCGGAGTTGTCGTGCAGGTGGCAGTGGCGGATGAACGGCCCCAGGGCGTCGATCCAGCGCCTGGCGTCCGCCAGGGCGTGGCCCCTGGCGAAGCTGTGCCAGTGGCCCACGTCGAAGCAGACGCCCACGCGGCCGCCATGGATGGCGCGCAGTCTGGCCGCGAGGTCGGCGAGACGGGCAGGGTCGCGGTCGTGGGTGTTCTCCAGGGCCAGGAGGGGACAGCCGGGCGCGGCCGCGAGCACCGCGTTCCAGGTGCGCAGGGCCTCGGCGAGCTGGGCGGACGCCTGCGCCGGGTCGTTGGGCGGCTGAAAGGACGGGTGGCCGACCAGATGGCGCGGCGCGTAGATGCGGGCGATGCGGGCAGCGGCCAGCAGGCGCGAGCGCGAGGCCTCGGCCATGACCGGGTCCGGGCTGGCGGGCCTGAGATCCTCGAAGGGCAGGTGGACGGCGCAGGGCAGCCCCGCGGCGCGCAGCCGGGCCGCCACGCCCGCGTGCCAAGCGTCGTCGAAGCGGTCGATGGCCGTGGCGTCGAGGCCCAGTTCCGGCGGCAGGCCCCGCGCGATGAAGGCGTCGAGCCAGGCGGGGTCCTGGCCCACGTAGCGCAGGGGCAGATTGACGAAAAAGGCGGCGGTCACGGCCGGCGGCTGTTTGCGGCCAGGGAGGCCGGGGCCAGGGTCACGGCCCCGAGGGGTTTGAAGGTCGTGGCCTGGCGGAATTCCAGGTGCAGGCGCCCGCCCGGCTCCAGGCTGAAGCGCTGTCCGCTGCGCAGGGGGTCGCCGTTCAGGAGCGGCAGCAGCCTGTCCTCGTCGCCGTTGCTGCGGATCGTCTCGATGCGCCATTCCCCGGGCTGGAGCCAGTGGACCGCGCCGTGGCGCACGGGCAGCACGGCGGTCTGGCCGTCCGGTCCCCTGAGCGTGACCGCCTCGACCCTGCGCGGTTCGAGGGCGATGAAGAAGTCCGCGCCCTTCCTGCCCGGCGTCTCGCGGCTGACCTGGACGCGGGGGGAGCCGTCCGCGTCCGTGACGAGAAAGCGCGTCAGGAAGGTGTCGAGGTCGAGGACGACCTCCGCGCCCGCGTCCTGACCGGTGTTCTCGCCCGGCCGGGTGACGATGCCCTTGATGTTCACGATCTCTCCCCGGCCGCCGCGCACGCCCTCGATGAGCAATTGGTCCCCTTCCACGGCGCGCATGGTCTGGCCGGGGGCCATGCGTCTGAGATGCCCGTTGTGCCAGAGCACGAAGAGGGGCTGCTCCTCGGCCCCGGCTGCGGTGCCGGTCCAGGAACCCAGGGTGCGCACCTCGGCCGTGCCGAGGCGCTGGCCGTCGGCGCGCAGCTCCAGGACGCGCAGGGGCTCCAGGGGGAAGCGGGGCGCTTTGGACAGGTCCAGGATCTGCCGTCCGTCGGCATAGAGGGCGGGCACGGCCGCGAAACGGGCGTCGCCCGAGTTCTGGGCCACCTCGATGCGCAACGGTTGTCCGGCCTGGACCTCGATGCGGCCGCCCGGCCTGAAGGTCTGGCCGTTGATCCGCACTTCCGGCGGCATCGCGGCGAAGCGATCGAACGAAATGTCCGCGAGCAAAGGAAGCTCGACGAGGACGCCGAACTTTTCCAGGAAGAGGGTGGTGGCCCGGAGCTGCTCCCGCACCTTCCAGTCCAACGTGGTGATGCTCTTGCTGACCTCGATGGCCAGGGCCGGGATGCGGTGGGCCTTGAGCGCGTAGCAGGTCAGGGACTTGCGCATCTCCGCGCCGTAGGGCGACGTGAGGGAGAAGGTGTCGGTGTTGAACAGCTCGAAGCGGTAGTCCGCGGGTCGCACCTGGGGGTTGAGGCGCGTGAGCACGCTTCTGACCATGCCCGTGAGGTCCAGGGTGTTCTCGTAGACGCCGGCGTCGATGATGATGCTCTGCCCCCAGCGTCTGGGGTTGCGCAGTCCGTTGACGTAGGTGGGGCTGTAGAAGCCCGAGCCCTCGTGCAGGTGGATGAAGGCCTGGCTGCGCGCCAGGTAGTGGCGGATGACCCGGGCCAGACAGTCCTCGTAGAATTCGTCGTACTCGCGGTCGAAGCGGCGGTTGAGGTCCACGTTGACCAGGCGGCTGCGGCGGCTGATGCTGGGCACGTTGGCGCGGGGGATGACGATGAGCGTGCCGCGCCGGACCGTGGCCCGGGTCAGGACCTGGGCCGAAAGGAAGCCCGCCACCTCGTCGCCTTGGATGCCGCCCTGGACCATGACCGTGGGGCCGGGGTCGCGGCCTTCGAGGACATGCACTTCGAGGGGATACTGGGTGCCCTGGAAAAAGGTGTGGACGGCCGCCCCGGCGGGCTCCGGCAGGAGCAGGGCCAGCAGCAGGAGAAGGAGCGCCGGACGGAACGGTCCGGGCCTACGAGACGAGTATGCGAGCGATCTGGTAGGTTTCACTGAAGATCGCCTTTCCGTCCTGCCCCCTGATGACCACCCTGAGCGCGAAGAGGCTCGCGCGGTCCATGCCCTTGGGCAGGGCGAACGAGGTCTGGATGCGCTTGAAGCGCTGGATGGAGAAGGCCAGATCGGCTTCGGGAGCGCCGATCTGCTCCGTCCTGCCCGAGGCGGTCACGAGCAGCAGTTCCACGCGGCCGTTGAGGAGCTTTTCCGGCTGGAGGTTGTTGATGTCCAGCCGGACCTGCGCGTTTTCGCCCGTGAGCCGGAGCTGGAGGTTCTCCATCCCGGCCAGCTTGAGGTCCTGGTGGCCGAAAAGCTCGGCGAGATCGAGCGGTCTGGCCGCGTCTCCCGCCCCGGCTGAAGCGGAGGCGCCGGACGTGGACCGGGCCTCCCCGGACAGGGGGCTTGCGCCGCCGATCAGGGCCTGCAACTCCTCCGGGTCGTTGGATTTGAGGATCTTCTCGACGTTGGAGAGGCGTTCCAGTCGGACTTCGGCCTCAATGAGGCGGCGTTCCAGTGCCTTCTTCTCATCGGTCAGCCGCGCGCCTTCCGTCCAGAAGCGCAGCCCGGCGAAGATGCCCAGGCCCGCGGCCAGGAGCAGGGCGGCAAGTCCCCAGGCCAGACCGCGCATGAGGCCGAGGCTGACGCGGAAGCGGCGCACCTGGGCGTCGTCCCGCATGACGAGAACGCTGTACCTGCCGTCCTTGGTCATGAGGGCGTGTTGGACCACAACTCGCTGACGATGCGCCAGCCGATGGGGCTCGGTTCGAGGATCAGGGTCTTGAAGCCCGCGTCGGCGTAGCCGGACGCGCTCTGGTACTCCTGCCGGAAGGTGACCTTGAAGCCCTTTTCGTGCTTGGCCGTCCTGATGTCCGAAAGGGAGACCCTGCGCGGCGCGTTCTTTTCCCAGACCGCCTTCTTGTGGTCCATGATCGCCAGCAGGCCTTGACGGCCGTCCTGCACGGCGGCCGGGACGTACCACCGGGCGTAGGCGTCGAGATCGGCCTTTTCCCAGGATTTGCGCCAAGATTCGACCATCTTGACGATCTGCTGTCCGGCGCGCTCCACGTAGAGCTGCTCGTAGTCGCGGTCGGCCGGGGCGTACTCCGCGCCCACGATGACCCACGCCCCTTTGGCGTCCTTCTGCCAGTAGAGCCGCTTCACGCCTTGGGAGGAATGGCTGTCCGTGCGGTAATACTGGCCGAACCAGGTCACCCAGTAGTCCGGACCGGGCAGGGCGCGCACGTCGAAGCAGGCCACCTCGATCCAGGGCTTGGAGGCGAAGATGCGCTCCTTGTTGTCGCGGAAGGCCTTGAAGTTGGCCGCCCCGGGCTCGGTGAAGACCTTCTGGTCGTAGTAGGCGAAGAAGTCGTCGCTACGGCGCTCCCAGCTCGTGGCCCACTTGTGCACACGGTCCGCCAGCTCCTTGGCCGTGCGCGAGGTGTTGCCCGCCTTGTCTGCGACCTGCACGTCGCTGGCGATGACCACCGGCGTGCCCGGGTCCAGGGTGGCCTCCAGGCGTCGCAGATCCGGGGTGTTCAGGGCCACGCAGCCCTGGGTCTCGCGCGGCACGATGGGGTAGCCCCGGCCGTGGATCCAGATGCCGCCGCCGGTCTTGCCCTTCAGGCGGTCCACCGGGTTGGGATAGTTGAGCGTGAAGGCGAGGTCGCCGTAGAGTTTGTAGTCCAGGCCCTTGGAGAGCTTGCGGCCCACGAAGTAGACGCCCTCGGGCGTCTTGAGGTCGCCCGCCTTGGCCTTGTCGCCCTGGCTCTGCCCGGTGGAGCAGGCGAGCTTGTTGAGCACGGACAGGGGGGAACGGCGGCCGAGGGCGAAGAAGGTCTGGGTGTCCTTGGACACGGCCAGGAAGTAGCCCGGAATCTGGGGGTGGTCCTCGATGGTCAGCTTGAAGGCCCATGCCTCGCCCGTCCAGGACAGCAGCATGGTCGCCAGGGCCAGCAGCGTACGGAAGCTTGTCATGCGGTCACTCCTGCCTGCCACTCTGTCCGGCGGATCGCTCAGGATTTCGCCAGACGGACGAGTTCCGACCTTGTGAACACGGCCTTGAGGCCGTATCCCGCCTTGGCCAGGTTCTCCCTGCCGCCCTCCTCGCGGTCCAGGATGGCGCACACCGCCACGATCTCAAGGCCTTCCGCGCGGACGCGCTCGCAGGCCTTGAGCAGGGTGCCGCCCGTGGTCACCACGTCTTCGAGCATGGCCACCTTCATGCCGGGGCGGAAGTTGCCCAGCCCCTCCAGGTAGCGGCCCGTGCCGTGGCCCTTGGCCTCCTTGCGCACGATGAAGCCGGGCAGCGGCCATCCGGCGACGTGGGAGAGCACCGTGACCGAGGAGACCAGGGGGTCCGCGCCGAGCGTCATGCCGCCCACTCCCTGCACGTCCAGGCCGGACAGCAGGTCGAGGAAGAGCGTGCCGATGCACCACGAGCCCTCGGGGTGCAGCGCGGTCTGCTTGCAGTCGAAGTAGTAGTCGCTCTTTTTGCCCGACGTGAGGGTGATTTCGCCCTCGATGTAGGACTTCTCGAAGAGAAGCCCGGCAAGCCTGCGTTTCACATCCTGAACAGACTGGATCGCGTGGTCCACCCTACCCCCCGAATACACGCTGGAAAATGGCGTCTTCAAATCTGAGATAATAGCCGGGATCGAACAGCTCATCAAGTGCCTGGCCCCCCAGCCGTCCGGAGATGACGGGATCGCCCCGCACCGCGTCCGGGAACCCGGTGCGCGTCTCCCAGCAGCGCATGGCCACCTGCTGCACCGCCACATACGCCTCCTGGCGCGGCAGGCCGCTCTCCACCAGGGCCAGCAGCACCCGCTGCGAGAAGAAGAGGCCCATGGAGGCCGCGAGGTTGCGCTCGATGTTCTCGGGGATCACGCGCAGGTTCTTCACCAGCCCGGCCAGGCGGTGCAGCACGTAGTCCATGAGGATGGTGGAGTCGGGCATGATCACCCGCTCCACCGAGGAGTGGCTGATGTCCCGCTCGTGCCACAGGGCCTGGTTCTCCATGGAGGCCAGGGCGTTGGTCCGCACCAGGCGGGAGAGGCCGGTCATGTTCTCGGCCGAGATGGGATTCTTCTTGTGGGGCATGGCCGAGGAGCCCTTCTGGCCCTTGCCGAAGCCCTCCTCCACCTCCAGCACCTCGGTGCGCTGCAGGTGGCGAAGCTCCACGCACAGGCGCTCGACCCCACCGGCCATGAGCGCCAGGGAGGTGAAGAAGGCGGCGTGGCGGTCGCGCTGGATGATCTGGGTGGAAATGGGATCCACGGCGAGGCCCAGGATGTCCAGGGCGATCTTCTCCATCTGCGGGGAGAGGAATGCGTAGGTGCCCACCGCGCCGGAGATCTTGCCCACGCGCACGCCTTCCAGGGCCGCGACGAAGCGCTCCCTGTGGCGCGCGAACTCGGCGAAGAAGCCCGCGAACTTGAGGCCGTAGGAGGTCGGTTCGGCATGGATGCCGTGGGTGCGGCCCATGCACAGGCGTCCCTTGTGGGCGTGCGCCATCTCCTTCAGCACGTCGAGCAGCCGGTCCAGCGAGGCCAGGATCATGCTTCCGGCGCGGAAGAGCAGCACGCCGTTCGCCGTGTCCACGATGTCCGACGAGGTGCAGCCGAGATGGATGAAACGGGCGGCCGGGCCGACCTTTTCCTCCACGGCGGTGAGGAAGGCGATGACGTCGTGGCGCGTGGTCTCCTCGATGTCGAGGATGCGCGCCACGTCGAAGTCCGCCTTGGCGCGGATGTCGGCCATGGCCTCGGCCGGGATCACGTCCAGGCGGCTCCAGGCCTCGCACACGGCCAGCTCCACTTCGAGCCAGACGCGGAACTTGTTTTCGAGGGTCCAGAGCGCCCCCATCTCGGGGCGGGTGTAGCGGTCGATCATGCAGTGCTCCCGGAAGTCAGGCCCGGCGCGACCCTGTGGGCTGCAACGCGGACGGCCTGCTGTTGTCGATAAAGGATTTTTACCTGAATTGAAAGGGTTCCGGAGGAAAAATCATTGTTGCGACGTTGTTGCGGGCAGTCGCGTCTATCGCCCGCGCTGCACCATGCCAGATGCGCCGCGGCCGTGCATCGGCAGCGCCGTGTCGTGGAGGAGGCGCGTCGATGCATCTGCCGGGGGACGCCGATGCCTCGTCCGTTGCCCTGCCGCAGCGCGCCTGATGGCGAATGCTGTGCATGCCTCTGGGCCATGCGCCCGGGAGCGCTGCAAAAGCTTCGGGCGGATGCGCGGCATCGGCGGCGCAGGCGGTCGGCCGGGCCGAGGCGCAAAAAAAGCGGCCCCCTGAAGGGAGCCGCCCGGAGTGTCGCTAGGCTTCGGCCGCTGTCTTGGGCGCGGCCGTGGACGCGGTCCCGGCTCCGCCCGCATCGCCCGAGCCGCCGGAGGCGGCGTCGGACGCGGCGGAGGCGTCCTTGGTCGCGCCGTCCCCGTTGCCGTTTCCGTTGCCCGACGACTTCTTGCCGTTGTAGTCGGTCACGTACCAGCCCGAGCCCTTGAGCACGAAGGCGGTGTTCGAGACGATGCGCCGGGCGGTTCCGCCGCAGGCGCAGGGGGATTCGACGTCGTCGAATCCCTTGTTCCATTCCTCGAAAACCTTGCCGCAAGAGGCGCACTCGTATTCGTAAATGGGCATCCTGCTTCTCCGTAGTGCAGACGATTGACGCAAAAAAATTGGCCGCGCCGCGGCACGGGGCCGCGGCGGGCGCAGGGGAAGAAATAAGCCGGGAGCCGGCCGCGTCAAGAGGCGGGCTTAGGCCTTCTTGGCCTGCGCCTTGGCCTCGCGGATGCGCGCCTTGAGGTTTTCCTTGCGGCGCTTGCGGCGGCGGTCCAGTTCCTTCATGCGCTCGTGCTTCTTGTGCTTGGCCATGGTTCCTCCGGGAAATACGGGCTCGGGCATGCGCCCGGTTGTTCATCCGAAAAAAATCAAAGAAAGGTCCCCTAGCCTATCCGGCCGGGGACGTCAACATCTCCCGCCCGGGCGGTCCGCAGGGCGGCCAGCGCCTCGCGCGGGCCGCGCACCCGCGCCACGGGCGGCGCGCCCTCGGGAAAGGCCTCGGCTGCGCGCTGCGCAAGACTTCCCTCCAGGTCGCACGCCAGAAGGAGGGCCTCCCGCCGCTGCGCGCGCAGGGCCATCAGGCGCAGCGCCTCGGGCGTTCCGGCCGCCTCGCAGACCTCGGCTCCGGCCGCGCGCAGGGCCTCCGCCACGGCCGTGCGTTCCTCGAATTTCCCGCCGCTGACCAGCACCCGCATGTCCCTGCCTCCTCTTGCATTTTTCCCGATCTTTCGTACCACAGCCGGACAAAGGAGAACGCCATGCTCAGCCGCGACGACGCCCTCGCGCTTTTGCGCGAGCACACCCCCGAACCGCACATGCTCCACCACGCCCGCGCCTCCGAGGCCGTGCTCCGCGCCCTGGCCGCGCGCCTCGGCCACGACCCGGCACTCTGGGCCATGACCGGCCTGCTGCACGACCTCGACTATTCCCGCACCCGGGACGACCCGGCGCGGCACGGCCCCGAGGCCGCGGGCATGCTCCAGGGCCGTCTGCCGGACGAGGCCCTGCAGGCCATCCGCGCCCACAACTGCGAATACACGGGCGTGGCTCCGGTCGCGCCGTTGGACTTCGCCCTGCGTTGCGGCGAGACGGTCACCGGTCTGGTTGCCGCCGCGGCCCTGGTCCGGCCGGACCGAATGCAGGGCATGGCCGCCTCGTCCCTGAAAAAGAAGATGAAGGACAAAGCCTTCGCCCGCAACGTCAACCGCGAAACCATCAGGGAATGCGAACGCCTGGGGCTGGAGCTGGGCGACTTTCTCGGACTGGCCGTCGCGGCCATGCAGGAGGCCGCCCCGGACATCGGTCTGGCCTGAACGGAGGGCGGGGCCGCACTGCCCTAAAAATGGTAGCCGATGGTCACCGAGCCGAACTCCTGGCCGTCGTCGCCGGAGTATTCGGGCGTGCGGTAGACGTGCGTGTAGGAGACGAAGAAGTCGTGCACGTGCATGGCCACGCCCAGGGCGATGTCGGCCACCAGACCTTTCTTGGGCACGCGCCTGCTCTGGTGGAAGGTGTTGCCGTCCAGGAAAATGTTGCGCGCCACGGCCCGCCCGTCCAGGTAGCAGAAGCCGTAGACGGCGTAGGGCGAGGCGTCCGGCGGCGGCGCGCCGTCCGCGGCCAGATCGGCGATGCCCACGCCGCCGCCCGGCCCGATGAGCGTGGTGCCGAAGTTCTTGGGCAGGTTCCAGCCGAAACGCACCTCGCCGCCAGCGTTGGCGAAGGTTTTCACGTTGCCCGCCGTGCCGCCGAAGTGGGGCATGACGTCCAGACCGATGCTGTCCACGAGGTCGGTCTCGAAGGCCCGCCAGGTCCCCTGGTAGCTGAGCATCAGGCCGGGCTCGTCCTTGAGTTGGGTTCCCCAGCCCTGGGGGATGGTGGAGTCGATGGCCTCGTGCACGGCCCGCTGCGTCTCCTCGGCGTGGGACGAGGGGCCGACCATGCCGAAGGTCAGCTCCACGGTGTCCAGCCAGGTGTCGCTCTTCTGGTCCAGGATCAGGGAGCCGTAGAGCCAGCCCGCGTAGGGGCGGTCGTCCTGCGGCGGATCGGTCAGGGAGATGTCGCCGGGCGTGTACATCTCCTGCCCGAAGGCGAGGCCGACGTTGAACTTCTTGTGCTCCTGGTTGATGAGCGGCAGGGTCGCCAGCCAGTCGCGGAAGCCCGGCGGCAGGCGGTCGTCGGCCGCGTAGCTCTTGAGGTCGTCCGAGAGCCAGAGCAGCCGCACGGCGTTGGTGTAGTGCCGGTCCGTGCCGCCCCAGATGTCGTTCTCCCACTGCGCCATGAGGGTGCCCGCCCGGGCCGGAAGGGGCAGGACAAGACAGGCGAGGAGAAGAAGGGGAAGAGCGCGCCGCGACATGGCGGCTCCCTTAGCGTGAACAGCGTGCAGTGGCAATGGCGGCGGGACCGGCCTCAGCCCTCGGCCGCCAAACGGCGCACCTCGGCGTCGAGGAGCGCCCGGCCCCGCTGTCCGGCCGCGGCGCGCAGGGCCTCGGTGAGGCGGTCCACGTCGCGCGGCCGGGCCACGCCCAGTTCCGCCAGCTTGGCGCGCACCGCGGCCGCGCCGCTCTTCCTGCCCACGGCGATGCGCCGGGCAAGGCCGACGGCCTCGGGCCGGAACGGTTCGTAGAGGCTTGAGCACTTGTACTGCGCGTCGGCGTGCAGGCCCGACTCCACCCAGAAGAGCCGCTCCCCCACCACGGGGGCGTGACCCGGCACGGCCTGCCCCAGAGCCGTGGCCACGGTCTCGCACAGGGGCCTGAGGGCCGCAAGGTCGTAGGCCGCGCCGCGCCGGAGGGCCAGCCAGGCGGCCAGCCGCTCCGTGGCCGCTATCCCGGCGCGCTCGCCCAGCCCCAGGGCCGTGCAGTCGGCAAAGGCCGCGCCCGCCTCCAGTGCGGCCTGGGCATTGGCCACGGCCATGCCGAAGTCGTCGTGGCAGTGCACGGCCAGCGGGATGGACAGCGCGTTCGCGAAGCCCCCCACGAGGTCGGCCGTCTCGCCGGGCGAGAGAATGCCCACGGTGTCCGAGAGCCGCACCCGGGCCGCGCCTTCGGATTCGGCCAGCCGGGCGGCTTCGAGCGCGAACCCAGGGTCCGCCCGGCTGACGTCCTCCAGCCCCACGGATATATACTGCGCTCCCAGGGCGCGGCCGTGCCTGAGCAGCGCGGCCAGACGCTCCAGGATGTCCCGGCGCGTGGCGCGCAGCCGTTTTTCGATGTGCGCGTCGGACACGGGCAGGCCCAGGCAGACGCGGTGCGGCCGCATGGCGAGGGCCGTCTCCAGGTCCTTTTCCCGCGCCGCGCACCACACGGACACGGCCCGGCCCTGGCCCTCGGCGTCGAGCATCGCTCGCGCCCGGGCCACCAGTCCCGGTGTGTCCGGGCAGCGCCCGGCGCAGCCCGCCTCGATCTCCTCCACGCCCACGGCCGCGATCCGCGTCAGGATCGCGTGCTTGGCGGCCGCGTCGAAGTAGGCGCCGAACCGCTGGTCGCCTTCGCGCAGGGTGGAATCGATGAGCATGGGTCCTCCGTCCGGCTCCGGGACCGCGGTCGGTCCGCGGTCGGCCGCGTCCTTATCCCGAGCAAATTCCGTTCCCGGCCGAAAAGCCGCATGAATGCGGCGTCGCAGGACCTTACAGCTTCATTTTTGTAAGGTTTTTGTCTTCATTTTTGTGGTGTCACGCTTCACGCACAAACCGTGCGTCTCAAGAGAAGTCGTTTTGTTTCAAGGTGTTGAGTGCGCATCGCGGGCTTGGCACGGGCCTTGCCCTATGCCCCGTCACGCACCGCGGAACGGCACTGTGGCAAGGCTCGCGGCGCACAACCTTTTCGCGGCAAGCGAAGCACTCAGGAGGAACAATCATGCGTAAGGTGGCCATTTACGGAAAGGGCGGCATCGGCAAGTCCACAACGACCCAGAACACGGTGGCCGGTCTGGCCGAGATGGGGAAGAACGTCATGGTCGTGGGCTGCGACCCCAAGGCCGACTCCACCCGCCTGCTGCTGGGCGGCCTGTCCCAGGCCACGGTGCTCGACACCCTGCGTGAGGAGGGTGAGGACGTGGAACTCGACGACGTCTGCCTGAAGGGTTACGCGGGCACCACCTGCGTGGAGTCCGGCGGCCCCGAGCCGGGCGTTGGCTGCGCCGGTCGCGGCATCATCACCTCCATCAACCTTCTTGAGCAACTCGGCGCCTACAAGCAGGAGAAGGAGTTGGACTACGTCTTTTACGACGTGCTCGGCGACGTGGTCTGCGGCGGTTTCGCCATGCCCATCCGCGAGGGCAAGGCCCAGGAGATCTACATCGTGGTCTCGGGCGAGATGATGGCCATGTACGCGGCCAACAACATCTGCAAGGGCATCGTGAAGTACGCGGACGCGGGCGGCGTGCGCCTGGGCGGCCTGATCTGCAACTCCCGCAACGTGGACAACGAGCGGCAGATGATCGAGGAGCTGGCCAAGCGTCTGGGCACCCAGATGATCCACTTCGTGCCCCGCGAGAATCAGGTGCAGCGCGCCGAGATCAACCGCAAGACGGTCATCGACTTCTCGCCCGAGCACGCGCAGGCCGACGAATACCGCGCCCTGGCCAAGAAGGTCGACCAGAACGAGATGTTCGTCATTCCCAAGCCCCTGGCCATCGAAGAGCTGGAGAAGCTGCTCATCGAGTACGGTATCGCCAACTAGCGGCCTCTGGACTCCACTGAAGTCCAACGGCGAACAACGACACGACAACGAAACGGAGAAACATCCCATGCTGACGATGATCCGCGCCATCGTGCGCCCCGAGAAAGTCGACAACGTTCTGGCCGCCCTCATGGACGCGGGCTTCCCCGCGGTCACCAAGTACGCCGTGGCGGGCCGCGGCAAGCAGCGCGGCATCAAGATCGGCGAGGTGACCTACGACGAGATTCCGAAGGTTATGCTCATGGTCGTGGTGGACGGCAAGGACAAGGACTTCGTGGTCAAGACCGTCATGTCCACGGCCCGTTCCGGCGACAAGGGAGCCTTCGGCGACGGCAAGATTTTCATCTCCGAGGTCGAGGAAATGTACACCGTGTCCTCGGGCATCAAGGAAACCGCCACGGGAACCGCGGAGGTCTAGGGTCATGAAGGAAGTCGTCGCGGTCATCCGCATGAACATGATGAACAGGACCAAGCAGGCCCTGACCGACGCGGGCGTGGACGCCTTCTTCGGTCAGGAGGCCCAGGGCCGGGGCAAGGGGCTCATCAACTCCGCCCTGCTGGCCGGAGCCAAGGAGGGCTACGAGGAGGCCGCCGAACTGCTCGGCGAAAAGGGCCGCCTCTACGCCAAGCGCATCGTCACCGTGGTCGTTCCCGACGACGACGTCGAGGACGTGGTCAAGGCCATCATCGCCGCCAACAAGACCGGCAAGCCCGGCGACGGCAAGATCTTCGTCCTGCCCGTGGGCGACTCCGTGCGCGTGCGCACCGGCGAGAAGGGCGAGAAGGCCATCCAGTAGAGGCGAGGCCCCTTTCACGGCATCTGAAAGACTCGCGGGCCGCGCCATCCGGCGGCCCCAAGAATATGAGGGAACCCATGTCCACCAAGACCAAGAAGCGCAAGGAGCTTACGCCCGACGAGGTCAGGCAGGAGCTCATCAAGAAGTACCCGCCCAAGGTCGCGCGCAAGCGGGCCAAGCAGATTCAGGTGAACACCGGCGAGGAGGCGAGCACGCCCGAAATTCTCTCCAACGTGCGCACCATTCCCGGCATCATCACCATGCGCGGCTGCTCCTACGCGGGCTGCAAGGGCGTGGTGCTCGGCCCCACCCGCGACATCGTGAACATCACCCACGGCCCCATCGGCTGCGGCTTCTACTCCTGGCTCACGCGCCGCAACCAGACCCAGCCGCCCACCGAGGAGCACGAGAACTTCCTGCCGTACTGCTTCTCCACCGACATGAACGAGAACGACATCGTCTTTGGCGGCATGAATAAGCTCAGGCAGGCGATCCGTGAGGCCTACGACCTCTTCAAGCCCCGCGCCATCGCCGTCTTCTCCACCTGTCCCGTGGGACTCATCGGCGACGACGTGCACGCCGTGGCCCGCGAGATGAAGGAGACCCTGAACAAGGAAGACCCCAACCATTTCGTCAACGTCTTCGCGTTCTCCTGCGAAGGCTACAAGGGCGTCTCCCAGTCCGCGGGCCACCACATCGCCAACAACCAGATCTTCACCCACGTCATCGGCCACAACGACGAGCCCAAGGAAGGCAAGTACAAGATCAACGTGCTCGGCGAGTACAACATCGGCGGCGACGCGTTCGTCATCGAGGACCTTTTCGAGCGCTGCGGCCTCACCTTGGTCTCCACCTTCTCGGGCAACTCCTCGATCTACGACTTCGAGCGCGCCCACACCGCGGACCTGAACACCATCATGTGCCACCGCTCCATCAACTACGTGGCCGAGATGATGGAGAAGAAGTTCGGCATCCCGTGGTTCAAGGTGAACTTCATCGGCGCCGTGGAGACGGCCAAGTCCCTGCGCAAGATCGCGCAGTACTTCGGCGACAAGGAACTCATCGAGCGCGTGGAGAAGGTCATCGCCGAGGAGATGCCCGCTGTCGAGGCGGCCCTGGCCGAGATCAAGCCCCGCACGGCCGGCAAGACCGCCATGCTCTTCGTGGGCGGCTCGCGCGCCCACCACTACCAGGACCTCTTCAAGGAAATGGGCATGAAGACCCTGGCCGCGGGCTACGAGTTCGCCCACCGCGACGACTACGAAGGCCGCCGCGTCATCCCGTCCATTCAGGTGGACGCCGACTCCCGCAACATCGAGGAGCTTGATGTCCACAAGGACGACGCGCGCTACAAGGAGTCCTATGAGGCCCGCAAGAAGGCCTTGGAGGCCGAGGGCTGCGAGTTCTCCGACTACAAGGGCATGATGCCCGAGATGGAGAAGGACACCCTGTCCATCGACGACCTCAACCAGTTCGAGGCCGACAAGCTCATCGAACTGTACAAGCCCGACATCTTCTGCGCGGGCATCAAGGAAAAGTTCAGCATCCAGAAGTGCGGCGTCCCCATGAAGCAGCTGCACTCCTACGACTCGGGCGGCCCCTACGCGGGCTTCAAGGGCGCGATCAACTTCTACAAGGAGATCGACCGCCTGGTGAACTCAAAGGTCTGGAGTTTCGTGAAGGCCCCCTGGAGCACGAATCCCGAACTGCAGGCCACCTACAACTGGGAATAGGGGAGAGCGACCATGACCCTGCTTCGGCACACTCCCAAGGACATCACGGAGCGCAGCGCGCTCACCATCAATCCGGCCAAGACCTGCCAGCCCATCGGCGCCATGTACGCGGCGCTCGGCGTGCGCGGCTGTCTGCCCCACTCCCACGGCTCGCAGGGCTGCTGCGCCTACCACCGCAGTACGCTGACGCGCCACTACAAGGACCCCATCAGCGCGGGCACCTCCTCCTTCACCGAGGGCGCCTCGGTGTTCGGCGGTCAGGCCAACCTGCTGCAGGCCATCCAGAACATCTTCACCATCTATGAGCCCGACGTCATCGCCGTGCACACCACCTGCCTCTCCGAGACCATCGGCGACGACCTGAACCAGATCGCGGACAAGGCGCAGCAGGAAGGCAAGGTGCCGGAGGGCAAGTACGTCATCCACGCCTCCACGCCGTCCTACGTCGGCTCGCACGTCACCGGCTTCTCCAACATGTGCACCGGCATCGCCAAGGGCTTCGGCCGGAAGGACACGCCCAAGACCGGCAAGATCAACATCCTGCCCGGCTGGGTGGAGCCCTCGGACATGGAGGAGATCAAGCGCCTGACCTCCATGATGGACCTGAAGTACATCCTCTTCCCCGACACCTCGGGCGTGGTCAACGCGCCGCTCCTGGGCGAGTACCACATGTTCCCGGACGCCGGAGCGAAGATCGAGGACCTCAAGGAGATCGGCGGCTCCAAAGGCACCGTCGCGCTGGGCGAAACCGCCTCCGGCCCCACGGCCCGCTACATGGACACGGAGTTCAAGGTGCCCTGCACCGTGCTGCCCCTGCCCATCGGTCTGCGCGCCACCGACCGCTTCATCGACACCCTGCGCAAGGTGGGCGGCCGCAACGTGCCCGCCGTCATCGACAACGAGCGCGGCCTGGTCGTGGATTTCATGTCCGACATGCACCAGTACTTCCACGGCAAGAAGGTGGCGCTGTGGGGCGATCCAGACCAGCTCGTCTCCCTCGTGGAGTTCCTGCGCGACCTGGACATGCTGCCTGTGCACATCGTCACCGGCACGCCGGGAAAGACGTTCGAGAAGCGCATCGCCGCGATCATGGAAGAAACCAAAATGCCCGTGCCCTACAAGCTCAAGGTCGGCGGCGACATGTTCCTGATGCACCAGTGGATCAAGAACGAGCCCGTGGACCTGCTCATCGGCAACACCTACGGCAAGTACATCGCCCGCGACGAGAACATCCCCTTCGTGCGGCACGGCTTCCCCATCCTCGACCGCCAGGGCCACCAGTACTTCCCCACCGTGGGATACAAGGGCGCCCTCAGGCTGATGGAGATGATCCTGAACGTGTTCCTCGACAAGGCTGATCGCGAAAGCCCCGAAGCCAAGCTGGAACTGGTCTACTAGCCGCTCCCGACGACACGCCCCGGCCGGGGGGCTCCCCCGCCCCCCGGCCCAATGTTCAACCCGTACGGAGTCGCCATGGCCTCCCATGTCCCCGCCGGCGTCTGCGCTCCCGCCCGGCCCATGCGTCTCGCCGCCGCGCCCCGGCACGTGGCCATGTGCCGCTACAGCAGCCTGGTCGATCCGGACCGCGAGGCCCTCTCCCCGGCCCAGTGCATGGCCGCGCTGGAAAAGGCCCTGGCGGACGGCGCGGCGCTCTCCGGGATCGTGATCGCCGGGCCCGGCGACCCCCTGGCCGAGACCGGGCGCACCCTGGACCTACTCTTCGCGGTGCGCGCCCTGGCCCCGGACCTGCCCGTGCGCCTGGTCACGGCGGGCCTGGGCCTGCCCTCGGCCCTGGACGCCCTGCGCGAGGCGGGCGTGGACGGCGTGACCCTGCAGGTCAACGCCGTCAGCCCGGAGATGGCCGCGGCGCTCTACGCCTGGGTAAGGCCCGGCGTGCGCACGCTGCGCGCGGCCGAGGGGGCCGCGGCGCTGCTCGCTGGACAGGCCGAGGCCATGCAGGTCCTGCGCGACGCCGGGCTGCCCGCGGAGGTGGAGTTCCTGCTCGTGCCCGGCGTGAACGGCGCGCATCTGCACGACGTGGCCTCGTGGGCCGCGGCGCGCGGCGCGGTCCGGTTCTCCGTCCTGCCCGCGCGGTCGAGCGCGGTGCCCCATACGGCAGCGCCGCACGAACCGGACGACGCCGCCATGGCCGCGGCCGTGACCCTGGCCGGGGGGGTGCTCCCGGCCGTGGATGGCCGCCCCTGCGCCGCGCACGGCGAGGAGTCGGACGAGGCCCTGGACGAATCCGGCCTTTACGACGCGGCGAAACCTTACGTGGCCGTGGCCACGTCCGACGGCGTGAACGTGGACGTGCATCTGGGCAAGGCCGAGAAGCTGCTGCTCTACGACGTCCGGCAGGGCGAGGTGGCCCTGGCCGGGTCCCGCGCCTGCCCGCCCAAGGGCGGCGGCGAGGGGCGTTGGGAGGCCCTGGCGGACGTCCTGGCCGACTGCCGCGCCCTCATCGCGGCCAGCGCCGGGGAGAGCCCGCGGCAGGCCCTGCTGGCGCGCGGCCTGCCCGTGGTCACCGGCTCCACCACCGTGGAGGAGGCCGCGTCCCGCATCTTCGGCGTGGCCGCCAACATGGGCATCGTCCGAGGGCGCTGACCACCCCCCACATTCTTTCCCGACAGGCAGGGGAACCCGAAAACCGAGCACCATCGACCGCAAGGAGTTTTGCATGGCGACCAAACCCACCTACCAGATCCTGGTCTGCGCGAGTTTCCGCGCCAAGGGCGAGCCCAAGGGCGTCTGCCACCAGAAGGGCAGCATCGGCCTCTCCCAGTACCTGGAGCAGGAAATCCTCGACCGCGGCCTGGACTGTCTGCTGACCACCACGAGCTGCATGAAGCAGTGCGAGCAGGGCCCGATCCTGGTCGTGCAGCCCAAGAACTGGTGGTACAAGGGCGTGGAGTCCGAGGAGGTCATCGACGATATCCTCGACGCCCTGGAAGAAGGCAAGCCCGCCGAGGACCACCTGCTTTTCCCGGCCTAGACCCCGCACTCCGCGCCAGACGGCCCCGGCTCCACGCGCGTGGGGCCGGGGCCGCGCGTTTTCCGACCATCCGCGGAACGGCTACGAAATTGTCGGCCTTTTCCTTTCACTTTTGAAACATGCGGCGTCTCCGCGCGTCCCGGATGCAGCGATATGTCGTGGTATATCAACATGATATCGGATTGGAACGGTCCTTGAAATCATCCGGTTCCACACGGGCCACAGGGCCTTTGCGCGACAACCAAGCGAGGCAGCATGAAGCCGGCTATTTTCGAACAGCGCAGCAAGCAGATCGTGCAGAAGCGGGAGGGCGACGAGTTCTCCATCGCCTGCAACCGCGACTCCCTGGCCGGGGCCGTGTCGCAGCGGGCCTGCGTCTTTTGCGGCAGCCGCGTGGTCCTCTACCCCATCGCCGACGCCCTGCACCTGGTGCACGGCCCCATCGGCTGCGCGGCCTACACCTGGGACATCCGCGGCGCGCTCTCCTCCGGCCCGGAGCTGCACCGCCTCTCCTTCTCCACGGACCTGCGCGAGAAGGACGTCATCTTCGGCGGCGAGAAGAAACTCGAGGCCGCGCTCCTGGAGCTCATCGCCCAGCACAAGCCCAACGCGGCCTTTGTCTATTCCACCTGCATCGTGGGCATCATCGGCGACGATGTGGGAGCCATCTGCAAGAAGGTTTCCGCCGCCACCGGCATCCCAGTCATCCCGGTGCAGTCCGAAGGCTTCAAGGGCAACAAGCGCGCGGGCTACGAGGCCGCCTGCCGGGCCATGATGCAGCTCGTGGGCACGGGCGACACGTCCGGCATCTCGCCCCTGTCCATCAACATCCTGGGCGACTTCAACCTCGCTGGCGAGATCTGGATCATCAAGGAATATTACGAGCGCATGGGCATAGAGGTCGTGGCCACCATCACCGGCGACGGCCGGGTGGGCGATCTGGCCCGCTGCCACGGCGCGGCCCTGAACGTGGTGCAGTGCTCCGGCGCGACCATGGACCTCGCCAAGATGATGCAGGAAAAGTTCGGCGTGCCCGTGATCCGCGCCTCGTATTTCGGCATCGAGGACATGTCCAAGGCCCTGTACGACGTGGCGCGCCACTTCCAGGACAAGGATCCCGGCATCATGGCCCGCACCGCCGCCCTGGTGAAGGAGGAGCTGTCCGTGCTCCTGCCCCGCCTCGCGGAACTCCGCAAGGACCTGGAGGGCAAGAAGGCGGCTGTCTACGTGGGCGGCGCGTTCAAGGCCTTCTCCTTGGTCAAGTGCTTCCGCCACCTGGGCATGAAGGTCGTGGTCGTGGGCTCCCAGACCGGCACCGAGGAAGACTACAAGGAACTCGCCGCCATCACCGACGAGGGGACCATCATCGTGGACGACTCCAACCCCCTGGAGCTGGCCCGCTTCGTCAAGGATCTGGACGTGGACATCTTCGTGGGCGGCGTGAAGGAACGGCCCATCGCCTACAAGCTCGGCGTGGGCTTTTGCGACCACAATCACGAGCGCAAGGAAGCCCTGGAAGGCTTCGTGGGCATGATCAACTTCGCCGAGGAGGTCCACCGCACGGTCATGAGCCCGGTGTGGCGCTTCACCCCGCGCCGCCGCGGCTCGCTGCAGCCGGTTACCGCCCTGGACGCCGCGGCCTGCGCCTCCACGGTCTCTCCCGAACCCGCAAAGGAGGCCGCGTCGTGAGCGCCCCCACTCCCCTTAAGAGGCGCAAGGGCGGCATGACGCCCATCGAGCCCTTCGTCTCCACCACCAACGCCTGCAAGATGTGCAAGCCCCTGGGCGCGTGTCTGGCCTTCCTGGGCATCGAGGGCTGCGTGCCCTTCCTGCACGGCTCGCAGGGCTGCGCCACCTACATGCGGCGCTACGTCATCAGCCATTTCCGCGAGCCCGTGGACATCGCCTCCTCCTCGCTGGGCGAGAAGCAGGCCATCCACGGCGGCGGGCCGAATCTCAAGCTCGGCCTGCTCAACGTCATGAAGAAGTACGGCGCGACCTGCATCGGCGTGGCCACCACCTGCCTCACCGAGACCATCGGCGACGACGTCTCCATGCTCCTGCACGAATTTCGCAAGGAATTCGGCGACCTGCCCCTGCCCGCCCTGGTGCACGTCTCCACCCCGTCGTATGGCGGCACCCAGGCAGAGGGCTACCAGGCCGCGCTGCGCGCCGTGGTGGACCAGCTCGCGGGCAGCGAGGCCGCCACCAGCCAGGTCAACGTGCTGCCGAACTTCGTCTCCTGCGAAGACCTCCGCCACCTCGCCGACGTCTTCGACCACTTCGGCCTCGACGCCGCCCTCCTGCCCGACTACTCCGAACGCCTCGACGGAGGCGCGCAGGAAGACTACGTCAAGATCATGCCCGGCGGCACGCCCGTGGCCCGCATCCGCACCATGGGCGGCGCGCGCGCCACCATCGAGCTGGGCCGCACCCTCGATCCCGCAAAATCAGCCGGAGGGCTGCTGGCCGAACGCTTCGGCGTGCCGCTGCACTCCCTCGGTCTGCCCATCGGCCTGCGCGAGACCGACGCCTTCTTCGACACCCTTTGCACCCTCGCGGGCCGCCCCACGCCCCGCCGCTACGAACTGGCGCGCGGACGGCTGGTGGACGCCTACGTGGACGGCCACAAGTACCTCTCCGGCAAGACCGCCGTGGTCTATGGCGAGGAAGACCTCGTGGTCGGCCTGTGCGCCTTCCTCGCCGAGATCGGCATCACGCCCGTCATCGCCGCCTCGGGCGGCGAGTCGGGACGCCTCTCCTGCGCCGTCAAGGCCGTTACGGACGGCCTGCTGCGCCAGGAGCCGGAGGTGCGCGAAGGCGTGGACTTCTACGAGATCGCCGCCCGCGCGCGGGAACTGAAGCCGGACCTCGTCATCGGCAACTCCAAGGGCTACCGCGTGCTGGCCAAGGAACTGGGCATCCCCATGCTGCGCGTGGGCTTCCCCATCCACGACCGTTTCGGAGCGCAGCGCGTGCAGCACCTGTGCTACGCGGGAACGCAGGCCCTGTACGACAGCATCGTCAACACCGTCATCGACAAGAAGCAGACCGATTCGGACGTGGGCTATGGGTATATTTGAGCTGAAGAATGCCTCCGGCGGCGAGGGCCTCAGGCCCTCGACCCGCTCTCTGCGTCCCGCCGCGTGCGACGCGACCGACCCCTGCGCGACGACGGTACGTCCCCGGCGCGGCAGCGGCGGGGATGGCCGCGCGCGGCGGGAAGGCCGGGAAGAACAAGACGTTTTTTTCCGTTCCCGCCGGGGACGGCGGGAACGGAAAACTCCGCCTTGCCCCCTCTCCCGCGCCCCCGCCTCGCCAGCCGCACGCACCAAAAGCCTCCCGGCGCGGGAGATGACAAAACGACCAAACACCACCTGTCCGTCCACAACCGCGAAGCGCGATAAAAAGTTTTGAGGAAGGGTGGAGGGGGTCCGGGGGAGGAGGGAAACCCCTTTTCCAAAAGGGGTTTCCCTCCTCCCCCGGTGCTCCGAACCTCCGCCCTACCAAGGAGTGCATCATGCAGACGATCATCACGCATCCCGACCAGGACACCAGCCGCCACCCGTGCTTCAACCCCAAGGTGAAGGGGCAGTGCGGCCGGGTGCATCTGCCTGTGGCTCCGGCGTGCAACATCCAGTGTTCGTATTGCAACCGCAAGTACGACTGCGTGAACGAGTCGCGTCCCGGCGTGACCTCTTCGGTGCTCACGCCGCACCAGGCGCTCGCGTATGTGGACAAGGTTCTGGAGAAGGAGCCGCGCATCACCGTGGCGGGCATCGCCGGTCCCGGCGACCCGTTCGCCAATGCCGAGGCGACGCTTGAGACCATGCGGCTCATCCGCGAGAAATACCCCCACATGCTTTTTTGCGTCTCGTCCAACGGCCTGGGCGTGCCGGAGCATCTGGACGCCATCGCCGAGGCCGGGATCACGCACATGACCATCACGGTCAACGCGGTGGACCCGGACGTGGGGCAGCATTTCTACCGCTGGGCCAGGGACGGCAAGGTGACGTACCAGGGCCGGGCCGCGGCTGAGTTGCTCATCGCGCGCCAGATCGAGTCCATCAAGGGGCTCAAGGCGAGGGGGATGATCGTCAAGGTCAACACCATCCTCACGCCGGGCCTGAACGACGGCCACATCGAGGAGATCGCCCGCACCATGGCGGACCTTGGCGTGGATCTTTTGAACATCATGGCCCTGATCCCCAACGCGGGCACGCCCTTCGCGGACAAGCGGCCCCCGTCCAAGGCGGAGCTGGACGCCATCCGGGAAGTCGCGGGCAGGCACCTGCCGCAGATGCTGCACTGCAAGCGTTGCCGCGCCGACGCCGTGGGCCTTTTGGACAAGGATATGTCCGGCGAGATGGCGGGCTGTCTCTCGGCCTGTTCGTCCCTGCCCGAACCCTGCGAGGAGGTGGCTATGCAGCCAAAACTCGACACGTCGCGGGCCAACGTGGCCGTGGCCAGCATGGAAGGCATGCTGGTGAACGAGCACCTGGGCGAGGCCCTGCGTTTCCAGATCTGGACCATGCGCGAGAACGGCTCGTACGCCATGATCGAGGAACGGCCCGCACCGCCTCCGGGCGGCGGCCCTGACCGCTGGTACACGCTCGCCGCGCTCCTTTCGGACTGCCGCGCGGTGCTGGTCTCGGGCATCGGCGACACGCCGCGCACGGTCATGGAGGAGGAGGGCATCCTGCCGCTGGAGATGGAAGGTTTCATTGAGCAGGGCCTGGACGCCATCTACAAGACCGGCGACCTCACGGGCCTGCGCACCCGCCGCAAGGGGGCCGCCTGCTCCGTGGGCTGCAAGGGCGGCGGAGGCGGCTGCGGCTAGTCTGGCGAAAACGACGCGACAGGGGGCGGGCGCTTTTTCAAAGCGCCCGCCTCCTTTCTGTTTTTTGTTCGCCCGCGGTTCTGTCCTGCACCGTTCGCTGGGCCCGCACGATTTTTTTCGGCCGTGAAACCGCCGCACCCGGCGCGGCGTCTTTCTCTTTTGGGAGGGCCAAGAGGCCATGAACCGGGAGGAGGATGCCGACGGCATGGATGAAACAGCGGCCAGGGGCCGTATATCCCTCAACCCCGGCCCGCACGGGCCATATGCGCAGCAAGGAGGAACCCCATGAGCATCAGCGGCATTTCCAGCAGTTACAGCGCCTACGGCATGTCGAGCATGTTCCAGATGCAAAAGCCCCCCGAGGAAATGGAGGGCGTGAAGCCCGGCAGCGACGAATTCTTCGACAAGATCACGAGCAAGATGATCTCGGACAACGACGAGGACGGCGACGGCGCGCTCTCCGCGTCCGAGGTCGACTTCGACGAGGAGAAGTTCAGCGCCATCGACAGCGACGGCGACGGTCTGCTGACCAAGGCCGAGCTGACCGAGGACGCCAAGCAGATGCACCAGGAGATGATGAGCAAGATGCAGTCCATGCAGGCCTCGAACAGCGGCGAGAGCCTGCTGGACATGCTCTCCCGGGGCGAGGGCGGAATGGCCCTGAGCCTGGGCCTCAAGTCCTATTCGAACCAGCAGACGGCCATGTACAGCCTGCTCTCGGGCAGCACGGACACCGCCATGTCCCTGGTGGCCTAAGGCGCGGCCGGCCCGCACTGGGGAGTCGCGGGCCGTACGGGCAGGTTTCGGAAAATGGGAGGGGAGTCCATCAACGCCGCACGCACCGGGTCTGACCCGGCCTGTCCCGCTCCGGACGAACTGTCGGACGAGCGGATCATCGCCTGGGTCCTGGGCGGAGACGTCCAGAGTTTCGCCATCCTCGTCAGCCGCTACAAGGGGCTCGTGTTCCGCCTGGTGGGCGTCCACGTTCCCGAGCCGGACGCCGAGGACGTGGCGCACGAGGCGTTCATCAACGCCTTCAGGGGCCTCGGAGGTTTTCGCGGCGGCAGTTTCAGGGCCTGGTTCACGGTCATCGTGCACAACGCCTGCGCCGATTACTGGCGCAGGGCCTACCGGCGCGGCCATCAGGCGCTGGTCGGCCTGGACGACGTGGACCCCGCGACCCTGGAGCGGGCCCTGGCCGAGGCCGCGGACAGCGACGCGCCTCTGCGCAGACGGGAGGCGGAGGCCCTGGTGCAGACGCTCTTCCAGGGGCTTTCGCCCGCGGACAGGATTTTGATGGGACTGCTGTATCTGGAGGACAACGACGTGGCTTCGGCCGCCGGACAGCTCGGCTGGAGCCGGATCAAGGTCAAGGTGCGCGCCTTTCGCGCACGCAAGCGGATGCGGGCCGCCCTGGCGCGCCTGCTGGACAGGGAGGAATCATGAACCGACCTCATGACGACTTCGCACGATTCGAACGGCTGGTCGGGGACGTGCTGCGTTCGCGGAACTGCCGTTTCCCGGACGTGGCCTGGCAGGCCCGGGTGGCGGCCGCGCTGTCCCGCGAGGCAGCCGTCCCGGCCCGGCCCGACGCGCAGCGGCTCCTGCTGCCCCTGGCCGCGGCCTCGCTGCTGGTCTGCGCCGTCTCCGGGCTTTCCATCCACGGGTCGTTGGAGCGCCTGGCCGCGGCCACGACCCTCAACGCCTGGACCTCCCTGCTCATGGGCGGCCAGGGCTACCCCTTCTAGGAGGCAGGCCATGCACCACACACGGATGTGGGTGATAGCCCTGTGCATTTTCCTGCTCGGCGGCGCGGCCGGGTATTTCGCCGGAACGGCCCACGTGCTCGGCCGCATGGAGGCGGGCTTTCCGCCGCCCCCTCCGGGCGGGCGCGATCCCCTTGAAGACGTCATGGGCATGCTCGGCGAGCGCCTGGAGCTTTCCTCGGACCAGAAGGCCGCCATCCGGCCGCTGGTGCGCGATTTTCTGCGCGCCATGGCCCGCCTGCACGCCCCCGTCCTGGCCGAGGAAGACGCCCTGCTCGCCGCCGTGGCCGCGCGCATCGACGCCCACCTCACCCCGGAGCAGGCCGCGCGCCACAGTGTCATGCTGGAGGAGCGACGGCGGCACCGGGAGAGCTTCGAGCGGCTCCTCGCGCAGTGAGCCGTAGCCGCGAAGGGGAGCCACGGGCAGGGGCGGATGCGCGCGGCCCGGGCCGGGGGAGCGTCCGCGCGTCGATCAGGGGAGGAGGGCGTGCGCGGCCTGCCAGAGCAGGAACGCGCCCATCACGGCCACCAGGCCGAGCACGATGCGGCGGAAATCCCGGTCGTCCAGCCTGCCGCAGAAGAATTCCCCGGCCCACAGCCCGGCCAGCAGCGGCGCCAGACCCGCTGCGTAGAGCCCCAGGACCGGCCCCGTGACCAGCCCTTGCGAGGTCTGCACGGAGACGATGCCGATTCCGGCCAGCAGGAAGTAGCTCGTCAGGGTGGCCTTCAGCGCCTCGCGCGGCCACGGTTGGCGCGCCGCCCAGGCCACCACGGGCGGGCCGTTGATGCCGATGCACATGCCCAGGCAGCCGGAGAGGAATCCGGCCAGAGCGGCCCAGGGCCGTCCCGCCGGGGCCGCCGGGCGGCCTGCGCGCAGGGACTGCGCCGCCAGCAGGAGCACGGCCAGGCCGAGCAGGGCTTGCAGCAACTCCTCGGGCAGGACGCCCAGGAGCAGCGCCCCCAGGGCCATGCCCGGCAGGGCCGCGGCCAGGAGCATGCCCAGCGCCCCCCGCTGCACGTGGGCGCGCAGTCTGGTCACCAGGATCACGTTGATGGTCAGGGCCATGAGGCAGCCCAGCGGCACGGCCGCATGCATGCCGAAGATGGCCCCGAGCAGCGGCAGGGCCACCACCGTGGAGCCGAAGCCGCTGAACCCCTGCGTGAATCCGGCCAGGCCCGCGGCCAGGATCAGCACGGCCGTCTGCTGCCCGGACACCTAGTCCGCCCTCCTGGCGGCGCGCAGGCCGTCCTCGCCGAAGACCCCGGCCATGACCTCCAGGGCGAAGCGCGCCGACACCGTGGCCGGGCCGCCGCCCATCTCGATGCCCACCTCCACGGCCTCCAGCACCTGGGCCGCGTCCGCGCCCGCGGCCGCGGCCTGCTCGATGTGCCACTGCATGCAGGAGCGGCAGTCGATGACCACCGAGACGCCCACGGCGATCAACTCCTTGGCCGCCTTGGACAGCGCGCCCTCCGCGTAGGCCGCGCGCTCCATGTCCAGGAAGGCGGCGTAGACCGGGGAGCGCAGGTCGAGCAGCCGCTTGTGCGCCTTCTTCCTCTGCCGGGTCAGTTCCGCTGGTGTCTCGGCCATGCCGCCTCCTTTGTTCGGGTGAACGAAACGCAATCCGCATGACGATTGCGCGTCTTGATGTGCTGATAATGCGCTGCTAGAGTGATGGCAAACGGTAATCCACGAACGCTGAATTCACGAAAATCGAACGATGCTCGACCTTCACCTGCTCAAGACCTTTCTCGCCGTGGCGGCCGGGCTTTCCTTCCGGAAGGCCGCGGCCGGGCTGCACTGCGCCCCGTCCACCGTGACCGGCCAGATCAAGGCCCTGGAGGAGGCCGCGGGCGCGCGGCTCTTCGTCCGTTCCGGGCGGCGGGTGGAGCTGACGGACCAGGGACGCCGCCTGCTCGGCCACGCCCGGCGCATCGTGGACCTGGAGGGCGAGGCGCGCCGTCTCCTGTCCGGGGAGGACGCGGGCGACCTGGAGCTGGCCGTACGCATCTCCGAGAGCCTGGGCATCCGGTATCTCCCGCAACTGCTGGCCGGGTTCAGGGCGCGCTTCCCGCGCACGCGCCTCTCCTTCCCCACCCACTCCCGCAACGGTCTGGCCCGGGATCTGCGCTACGGGACCGTGGACCTGGGCCTGATCCTGAGCGAGCCGTTCACCGCGCCGGGCATCACGGTCGAGGTGCTGCGCCGCGTGCCGCTGTCGGTGGCGGTCGCCGCCGGTTCGCCCCTGGCCGGGCTGGCCGAGGTCGGCCCCCGGGACCTCGCGGGGACGCAACTCCTGCTCACGCCCAAGGTCTGGAGCGCGCGCGGGGCCATCGAGCAGGCTCTGCGCGAGGAAGGGGCCGAGCCGCTCTCGGTGGTGGAATGCGGGAGCATGGAGATCGTCAAGAGCTGCGTCCTGGCCGGGCTGGGCGTCTGCGTGCTCCCTGACTTCGCCGTGGCCGAGGAGGCGCGGCAGGGCCATCTGACCCGCCTGGCCTGGGCGCGCGGCCCCCTCTTCGTGCCCCTGCTCCTGGCCCGCGACGCCGGACGTCCCCCGTCGGCCGCGGCCGCGGCCTTCATGCAGGCGGCCCGGGACTTGTTCGGGCAAGAGGCAGGCCCTACAGCCGCGTCTCGATCTCGTCGTACCTGACGTGCGCGTCGTGCAGGACCTTGCGCAGGAGGCCCCGACCGATCTCGGCATGAGGATTGTGCCGGGGGATGACCGCGCCGCGTCCGTCCGGGTGGCGCAGGAAGACGTGCGAGCCCTTCTGGCGCAGGGGCTGAAAGCCGAGCGAGAGGAGGGCCTTGTGCAACTCCTCCGCGGTCAGCATGCGCAGACGGTTCACGGGCCGCCCCCTGCGTCCTCCCCTTCGCCGGAGGAATCGGAGCAGGCCTCGCAGAGGCAGATGCCGTCCGGGTCGCAGTCGACCTCCTCGCCCGCCGCCTCCAGGCAGAGCGCGGCGCATTCGCGCAGGTTGGCCTCGCACTCGGCGCGCGTGCGGCCTTGGGCGTGGCAGCAGGCCAGCTCGGGCACGCTGCCCACGAAAAAGCCGTCCTCGTCGCGGTCGATGAGCAGGGAGAAGGCGCGGGCCATGGGCGGGAACGAGGCGGTCATGCCGGGCCGGTCAATCTGCCCGGCTACTCCGGCCCCTCGGGCAGGATCACGATCTGGACGCGGCCCGGCGCGGAGAGCGCGCAGAGGTCGAGGTCCTTGGCCAGGTCGGCGGGGATGAAGATGGTGCCCGCAAAGCCCTGGGCGATGCGCCGCCTGAGTTCGTCCAGAGCGCAGTAGCGGACCTCGCCCTGGCAGATCATGGGCAGGCCCCGGTACTCCTTGACGGCCTCGTCCGCCAGGACCATGCACGGGCCGTTGGTGGTGCGGCCCGTGTGCAGCAGGGCGGCCACGGACTCCACCAGCCGCTCCTCGTCCACGGGTTTGGTCAGGGAGGCGTCCGCGCCCTCGGTGACGGCGTGGTCCAGGGCGGTGATGACCAGCACCGGCACCGTCCGCGTGGCTAGGTGCGAGCGCAACGCCTGGATGACCGTGCCGCCGTCCAGGTGCGGCATCATCAGGTCCATGGTGATCAGGTCGGGCGGGTTCTTGACCGCCGTCTCCAGGGCCTTGAAGCCGTCCTCGGCCGTGTCCACGGCATAGCCCTCGCCTTCCAGGACCTGCATGAGGTAGCTGCGCATGGCGGGGTCGTCGTCCACCACCAGGATGCGGGCGGCTCCTTCCGCGCGGTCCTGGCGGACGGAGCGGAAGACCTTCTCCACAGGCGGGCGGGAGGCTGCGAATTCGCGCATCTCGTCGGCCAGGGGCAGGGTGAAGTGAAAGACGCTGCCCTCCCCCGCCTCGCTCTCCACCCAGATGCGGCCGCCGTGGGACTCCACGATGTAGCGGCAGATGGGCAGTCCCAGGCCCGTGCCCTTGGGCTTTTCCGTGAGCGTGTCGCCAGCCTGCTTGAAGCGCTCGAAGATGTGGGTCTGGTCCTTTTCCGGAATGCCCAGGCCCGTGTCGGCCACGCTGACGAAGATGCGGCCCTGCGCCGCCTCGGCGCTGACCGTGATGCCGCCTTCCGGGGTGAATTTGAGGGCGTTGGAGAGCAGGTTGACCAGGACCTGGATGACGCGGTCGCGGTCCACCTTGGCCGGGGGCAGGTCCGGGGCCGTCTTGATGACGCAGGCCAGCCCCTTGGCCTCGGCCAGGGAGCGGATGGAGGCCACGGCCTGCCGGATGAGCGCGGCGATGTCGGTCTGCCTGAGCCGCCACTCGATCTTGCCCGCCTCCATCTTGGAGATGTCCAGCACGTCGTTGATCAGCTCGGTGAGGCGTTCGCCCTCGGAGACGATGATCGCGAGATTGTCGCGTATCTGGGTCGCGGCGCGGGAGACTCGTCTGTCCCCGGCCGGAAGCTGCGGCTCGATGGCCTCGGCGAAGCGCTTGGCGATGATCTTGGCGAAGCCCAGCACCGAGGTCAGGGGGGTGCGCAGTTCGTGCGAAACCGTGGTGATGAAGTCGGTCTTCATGCGATCGACTTCCTTTTCCGCGCTCACGTCGCGCACCAGGATGACCGCGCCCAGGCAGGCGGGCGTCTCCTCGCCGTCGCGCTTGAGGATCGGCCTGGCCACGGCCTTGCCGATCTGGCCGTCGGCCAGGGCGACCTCGGCCGTGCGCACGCCCTCGCGGAGGCCGCGCACCGCGGCCGCGAGCGCGGCCAGATCCGGGGGGAAGGCGAGACTGGCGTCCTTGCCCGTGAGGTCCCTGTCCTCGCTGAAGCCGAACATCTCCAGCAGGGCCGGATTGTAGCGGGCGACGCGGCCCTGCACGTCGGTGACGAGCAGGCCGTCGCCCAGGTTGTCGATGATGGTCTGCAGATAGGTCAGGGCGTCCTGCAGGTTGCGCCGCGTGACCTGGACCTCGTGCTCCAGGCGGCCCACCAGGCTCCGGATGTCCTGGGCCATGGCGCGCATGGTCGTGGCCAGCACGCCGACCTCGTCGCGCGAGCGGATGTCGATGTCCGCGGAGAAGTCGTGGTCGGCGAGGCGCTGGGCGTATTCCGCCAGGGCCCGCAGCGGCCTGGAGACCCGGCCCACGAGCACGTAAAGCGCGGCCAGGGAGAGGCCCATGATCACGGCCAGGATGCCCTGCTGGCGGAGGATGGCCTCCATGATGGAGTCCGTGATGCGCTGCTGGTCCATGCCCACGTGCACGAAGCCCGCGACCCCGGCGAGGATGGGCATGGCCACGTCGATGTAGGTGCGGCCGCCGATGCCCAGGGTGCGGGAGGTGGGGCCGCTGGCCGGATCGAGCGCGGCGCACAGGTCCGTGGGCATGACCGGGACGAAGGTGTGGGCCAGGACCTCGCCCTCGCCGTCGGCTACGAAGACGTAGGAGATGCCGGGAATTTCCAGGTACAGGTCGAGGTAGGACTGGATGGTGGCGGCGTCGCGGTTGAGCAGCACCTCGGCCGAGGTGCCCGCGATGCTGCGCGCCACGGCCTCGCCCTTGGCCAGATATTCCCGGGTCATGGTCTCCTTGAGGGTCAGGCCGATGAGCGCGGAGACCGACAGGGCGATGACGCCGAAGACGACCAGCGTCAGCAGGAAGGTGCGCTTGAAGAGCTTGGAGTTCTTCATCGCCGCAGCCGTTCCAAGTCGTCAGGGTCCGCCGGGGCGAAGACGCCGCCGCGCGCGGTGGTCAGGTAGACTGTCTGCAGCCCCTGGCCGGACGTTGGGCCGAAGGCCACGGGAACGCCCAGGCCGAGATCGAGATCGTGGGCCTGCCGGGCGGCCTCGGCCAGCTCGCTGCGCCGGGGCACGCGCCCGAAGCCTTGGAACAGGGCGTCCAGGGCCTTGGCCCCGAGAAAGCCCTCGAAGCTGACGAAGCTGTAGCGCAGGGGCGCGTAGCCCTCGCCCACGAGATCGCGCGGCGGGGGCGGGGCGTACTGGTCCATGACCGCCCTGTATTCGCGCACCGCGGGCAGGGAGAGGTCCTCGTAGGAGGGGACCACCTGGGTGGCGAGGAGGTTTCGCGCGTAGTCCTTGCCGGAGGCGGTCGAGAGGCGCTGCAGGAGGGCGAGCAGGGCTTCGCCGCCCACGAAGCTGAGGTTGAAGACCGGCGTGTCCGAGCCCGCGTCGCGCAGGTCGCGGATGAAGGCGGCCGAGGCTTCGTAGGAGGCCACGGCGACCACGGCGTCCGGGGCGGCCTCCGTGATCACCGCGACCTGGGCCGCGGCGGATTCGTTGAAGGCCATGCCGCGGCGGTAGGTCGCCTCGGCCGCGAGTTTCAGCCCGTGCCCGGCCAGCGCGCGGCGCACGCCGTCCCAGCCGCTTCGCCCGAATGCGTCGGCCTGGTAGAGGATGGCGATGCGTGTGCGCCCGAGCGCCACGCACGTGTCCACGATCGTCCGGGTCTCGGAGCGGTAGGAGTCGCGCAGGTTGAAGACGAAGGGGAGGTAGGGCTCCTCGCGCGTGGGCTGGGCCCCGGTGAAGGGGAAGAAGAGGAAGGCGTGGCGGTCCGCGAAGCTTTTGAGCAGCGGCAGGACGCGGGTGGTGGTGGGCGTGCCCACGTAGCCGAAGAGCAGGAGGACGTCGTCCTCCTTGATGAAGCCGATGGTGTTGCGGACCGCGGGGTCCGGGGCGTAGGCGTCGTCGCGCGCCAGGATGGACCAGGGATGGCCGAAGATGCCGCCGCGCGTGCGGTTGGCCCAGGAAAAGTAAGCCATGGCACCGCGGTAGAATTCTATGCCCAAGGAGCGCGAGGGGCCGGTGAAGGCAGCGGACATGCCCAGGACCACGTGGTCCGCGCGGACCGGGCCGGGGCGGAACGCGAGCAGGAGCGCGAGCAGGAACGCGGGTCCGTATCCGCAGAAGATGCGCGCCGCGCGAAAGACCATTTCGCCCCCTGGGGGCTGTCGTCCATGGGGAAAGGGCGGGAGGCCGCTCCTCCCCCCGGTGCAATTGCCGTCATTCTGGCACAAGCCGCGACACGTTGCAACGAGCCGCCTTCGCGGGGACGCTTCGGCTCACTTCGGCGCCGGTCCGAAGTTGGCCCAGCAGCGTTCCAGATGGTCCTCCCCGAAACGGGCCGTGCACAGGCTGACGGCCACGGCGGTCAGGAAGGAGACGGGCAGGGCGGCCACGTTGGGGTCCACCCACTGCAGCAGCCAGACCCAGCTCCCCGCGGCCGCTCCCGCCGCCAGCGTGGGGACGCCCAGGAGCCACCGGCACAGCCCCACGTCCACGGCCACCTTCTCGAAGACGAAGAGCAGCCAGAACATGGAGGAGGCGAAGCCCACGAGCATGGAGGCCGCCGCGCCGGCCCGGGTCATGCCCTTCCAGTACAGGCCGAGCAGGAAGACCGGCAGGAAGGTGGCGGCGCACAGGCCGAAGAAGAACGCCGTGGCGCGCGCGATGACCGATTCGGGCAGGACGAAGGCCCAGAGCAGGGCGGCCGCGATGGTCAGGACCACGCCGCCCCTGGAGGCCCCGATGCCGCCCTCCTTGCCGCGCCCCAGCGCCTGCTCCCACAGGTCGCGCCCGAGACTCGCGCCGCCCGCATGGTACTGGCTGGAGAGCGTGGACATGGCCGCGGCAAACATGGTCATCAGGAACAGGGCCGCGAACCAGTCCGGCATGACCGTCTCGATGAAGGTGGGGATGATCTTGTCGATGTTCCCCCCGGCCATCTCCAGGCTGATCTTGCCGAATTTCTGCTGGAACACCACGTTGGACAGCGCGCCCACGATGTAGGGCACGGCCGTGAGGACGGGCAGGAAGACGCCGCCGTAGAGCACGGCCCGGTCCAGGTCCCGGTCGCGGCCCACGGTCATGAAGCGCACCGCGAGCTGCGGCTGGGCCAGCACGCCCACGCCCACGCCGTAGATGATCGTGGTGTAGATGGTCAGCCAGATGGGCGTGCCGAAGCGCGCGCCCTGGGTCCAGCCGAGCATGCCGCCCGCCCGCAGCTTCTCGGGCATGAGCGGGGCCATGTCCGTGAGCGCTTGGTGGGCCTGGGTGACGCCGCCGAGCATGCCGTAGGTCGCGCCCAGGAGGATGAGCATGATGACCACCATGACCACGCCCTGGAACGCGTCGGTGTACATCACGGCCTTGAGGCCGCCGTACACGGTGTAGGCCGCGATGATCAGGGTGAAGCCGACCAGCGCCCATTCGTAGGGCACGCCGAAGCCCACCTCGATCATGCGGCAGATGCCGATGAGCACGGCCGCGGCGTAGAGCGGGATGAAGAGGAAGATGACCGCGCCGGAAAAGCCCTGGATGCCCCGCGAGCGGTAACGGCGGCCGAGCAGTTCGGGAAAGGTGTGGCTGTCCAGGGCCAGGCCCATGCGCCGGGTGCGTTTGCCGAAGACCACGAAGGCGATGAAGACGCCCACGGCGATGTTCAGGACGGTCAGCCAGAGCAGGGGGAAGCCGAAGAGCGCGGCCGCGCCGCCGAAACCGATGATGGCCGAGGTGGAGATGAAGGTGGAGGCGTAGGAGGCGGACATGATGAAGGAGTTCATCTGCCTGCCCGCCAGCAGGTAGTCCGAGGCCGCCTTGGTCTGGCGCATGCCTTTGTAGCCGAGCCAGAAGGTGATGGCGAGGTAGATGAAGCAGGTGACGATCTTGACGGTCACGGCCTGCCTCCCTGTCCGTCCTGTCCGGCGGCGTCCGGCGCTGGAGGCCGCCCGGCGGAATCCGGGGCGGCGCGGCCCGGGTAGACGTATTTCTTGTAGCGCAGGCGGTCGGGTTCGGAGGGCGCGTTCCAGTTGCGCCACCCCCACCACACGCAAAAGGCGCCGCCGATGAGGCAGAGCCAGTAGGCCAGGGCCATCTCCAGGCTGCCGAGTCCGAGCATCGCCGCTCCCCGCGCCCCGAGGTCCGGCAGGACAGGGGCAGGTTTCAGGATCGATGGAAACGGACTCTTCTTGCCCTACGGGCCGCGCTTGTCAACGCCGCGCCGGGCAGGAGGCGGCTACACGGAAAAACGCAGGGAGAGGCAGGTCAGGCCGCCATCCATCCGGCGCGTCTCGCTCATGTCCAGTTCGATCACCCGCTTGCCGAGGCCGTCCAACAGCGCCCGCACCCCGGGATAGCCCGCCGGGGTGAGCAGCGCGTCGTTCACGAGCAGGGTGTTGGCCGCGTATTCCTCGTCCTCTGGCGTGACCAGCAGTTCGTACCCGGCCAGAGCTGGAAGGCCCGCGAAATCCGGCGTCACCAGGAGCGTGCGCCCGCCCAGGTGGTTCACCCCGGACTTGAAGTGCAGCCCCTGCCCCACGGGCACGGTGCTCACGGTGTAGCCGTAGGCCGAGACGATCTGCTCGAACTGGCGCGCGCCCTCCGCGTTCGTCCGCTCCGAGAGGCCCACGAAAAAGTGCCTGTCCACGAGCAGCACGTCGCCGCCGTCCATGGTCCCCGGAGCCGCGATGCGCGCCAGCCGCTTGTAGCGGCCAAGGACCGGGGCCACGCTCCTGGGCTCGCCGCTTCGCGCGGGCGCGCCGGGGTTGGTGATCACGGCCAACTCGGGCATGACCACGGCCACGTCCTCCACGAAATGGGCGTCCGGGAACGCCTCCTCGGGCGGCAGGGTGATGATGGTCAGGCCGCAGGCGCGCAGGGCCTCCACGTACATGTCGTGCTGCACGAGCATGGTGCGGTGGTCCGGCGCGCCGAGATGGCCGGAGGTGGTCAGGCCCGAGGCGAAATTCTCGCCGGGCAGGCGGACGATGGCGTGGCTGAACATGGCGGCTCCTGTTTCCGGTTGACGGCCAGGGCCGCGTTGTATCCGCGCCCCCGCGGGCTGTAAACCCTCGGCCGGTCCGACGCTTCCAGCCGGGAACCGGGAGAGGGGCGGGCAGCCGGGAAAAGCGGTTTGCGCCGTCCTTCTCTCCTGGTACGGTGGGCCCATCCCCCGGCGCGAGCGTCCGCGCCGGGCAACAGGACGCAGCCGAAGGAGGCCCGCATGCGCTACGGAGTCAGGAACAAGATCGTTGCCAAGGTGTCGTCCCTGAAGAAGGGGGACGTGATGACGCAGGTGAACTTCCGCGTCGAGAAGCCGTGCGACATGTCCGCAGTGCTGACCACGGAGTCGGCCGAGGATCTGGAATTGAAGGCCGGGGACGAGGTCTTGCTGGTCATCAAGGCCATTCACGTCATTCCGGTCAAGGAGTAGCGGGACGCATCATCCGGCCGCCCGCGGGAGCCCTCCCGCGGGCGAGCCTGCCAGATGCCCGCGCCGTCCTACAAGCCGCGCCTGTCCACCACGCGCTGCGCCTTGCCCTCGGAACGGGGGATGCTCCTGGGCTCCACCAGACGCACCTTGAAGGAGACGCTGAGTTCCGAGGAGAGGCGGCGCTCGATCTTGCGGATCATCTCCTGCTGCGTGGAGATGGAGCCGGAGACGATGGCCTCCTCCTCGGCCTCCACGAGCACCGTGGCCACGTCCAGGTGCGAGGCGTCGCGCTCCAGGATGATCTGGTAGTGCGGCTCCGCGCCCTCCACGTCGAGTAGGATGGCCTCCACCTGGCTGGGGAAGACGTTGATGCCGCGCACCGTGATCATGTCGTCGGTGCGGCCGATGAGGCGGCCGATGCGGCAGAAGGTGCGGCCGCAGGCGCAGGGGCCGTCCAGCAGGCGGGTGAGGTCGCCGGTGCGGTAGCGGATGACCGGGAAGGCCTCCTTGGTCAGGGTGGTCAGGACCAGTTCGCCGACCTCGCCCGGGGCCACGGGGTCGCCGCTGGCCGGGTCCACGATCTCCACCAGGAAGTGATCCTCGTTGACGTGCAGGCCGTTCTTCTCCAGACATTCGCCCGCGACGCCGGGCCCCATGACCTCGGAGATGCCGTAGTTGTCCGTGGCCGAGAGGTGCAGCCGCTCCTCGATCTCGCGGCGCATGGCGTCGGTCCAGGGCTCGGCCCCGAAGAGGCCGAAGCGCAGGGACAGGGCCGTGGGGTTCAGGCCCATCTCGTCCATGACGTCGGCCAGGTGCAGGGCGTAGGAGGGCGTGCAGACCAGGGCCGTGGTGCGGTAGTCCTGCATGACCATGACCTGCCGCTTGGAGCCGCCCGAGGAGGCGGGGATGACCGACGCGCCCAGCGTCTCGCAGCCGTAGTGGAAGCCCAGGCCCCCCGTGAACAGGCCGTAGTTCAGGGCCACCTGGACCACGTCGTCGCGCGTCACGCCGCCCGCCACCAGCAGCCGCGCCGTGAGCCCGGCCCAGCGCCTGACGTCGTTCCTGGTGTAGCCGACCACCGTGGGCTTGCCCGTGGTGCCGGAGGAGGCCTGCAGCCGCACCACCTCGCGCAGGGGCACGGCGAAGAGGCCGTACGGGTAGTTCTCGCGCAGGTCGGTCTTGGAGGTGAAGGGCAGGCGGCGCACGTCGTCCAGGCTGCGGAAGTCGTCCGGGTCGATGCCCAGATCCTCGAAGCGCCTGCGGTAGAGCGGCACGTTGCGCGCCACGCGGTTGAGGGTGGACTGGAGGCGTTCGAGCTGCACCCCTTCCAGGGTGGCGCGGTCCATGCGTTCGTATTCCGGATCAAAGTACACGGGCTGCCTCCTCGCGCGTTTTTGGCCGGATCAGTGGCTGGGGGAGTCGCCCGCGTCGGCGTCGCGGCCGAGATAGGCGCGCTGCACGTCGCGGTTCTCCAAAAGTTCGTCGGCCGGTCCCTGCAGGATCACGCGGCCGGTTTCGAGGACGTAGCCGCGATCCGCGATCCTGAGCGCCATGCGGGCGTTCTGCTCCACCAGCAGCACGGTCAGGCCGCGCTCCCGGCGCAGCCTGACGATGAGCGAGAATATCTCGCGGGTGACGGCCGGGGCAAGGCCCATGCTCGGCTCGTCGAGCAGGAGCATGCGCGGCCGGGCCATGAGCGCGCGGCCGATGGCCAGCATCTGCTGTTCGCCGCCCGAGAGCGTGCCCGCGGGCTGGCGGCGCCGTTCGGCCAGGATGGGAAAGAGGCCGTAGACCTCGTCCAGGTCGCGGGCCACCCCGGCGGCGTCGCCGGAGCGCAGGAAGGCCCCGAGCCGCAGGTTGTCCTCCACGGGCAGGGGCTTCCAGACCAGCCTGCCCTCGGGCACATGGGAGAGGCCCGCGGCCACGATGCGGTCCGGGGAGAGCCGGGAGACGTCCCGGCCCTCGAACGTGATCTCGCCGTCCTTCGGGCGCACCAGGCCCGAGGCCGCGAGCAGGGTCGTGGTCTTGCCCGCGCCGTTGCCGCCCACCAGGGCCACGATCTCGCCGGGCCGCACGTGCAGGGAGACGCGGATCAGGGCCGGGACCTTGCCGTAGAGCACGTCCACGTTGCGCAGGCGCAGCATCTACTCCTCACCTCCGCCCAGATAGGCCGCCACGACCTCCGGATTCTGCTGCACCTCTCCCGGCGCGCCGCGCGCGATGACCCGGCCGAACGAGAGCACCGTGATCTCGTCCGAGATGCCCATGACCAGATCCATGTCGTGCTCCACCAGGGCCACGGTCACGCCGCGCTCGTCGCGCATGCGGCGGATGAGCTGCCCGAGCGCCTTGGTCTCGCGCGGGTTGAGACCCGCAGCGGGCTCGTCGAGCAGGAGCAGGACCGGGTCGGCGGCCAGGGCGCGGGCCATCTCCAGGAGGCGCTGCTTGCCGTAGGGCAGGTCGCCCGCGGGCGCGTCCGCGAGGTCGGACAATCCCACGAACGCCAGGCATTCGCGGGCGATGGCCCCGGCCTCGCGTTCGCCGCGCCAGTAGGCGGGCAGCTTGAGCACCGCCGCGAGCACGCCGTAGCCCAGGCGGCGGTGCGCGCCGGTCATGACGTTCTCCAGCACGCTCATGTTGGTGAAGAGCTGCAGGTTCTGGAAGGTGCGCACCACGCCCGCCCGCGCCCGCAGGTGGGGAGGCAGTCCGGTCAGGTCGCGGCCGGCCAGCCGCACGCTGCCAGAGGCCGCGGCCACCATGCCGGTGATGGCGTTGAAGAGCGTGGTCTTGCCCGCGCCGTTGGGGCCGATGAGGCTTGCGATCCGCCCCTGGGGCACGGTGAAATCCGCCTCGGAGAGCGCGGCCACGCCGCCGAAGCGCACGGAGACGGCGGATGCCTGGAGCAAGTCAGCCACGGCCCGCCTCCCCGGCGTCCCGCTTCGCGCGGACGCGGCCCCAGAGCTTGGCGAGGCCGCCCGCCAGCCCCTCGGGCAGGAACATCATGGAGAGGATCAGGATGCCGCCGTAGAGCACGGTTTCGACGTCCTCGAAGGCTCGCAGGAACTCGGGCAGGGCCGTGAGGAAGAAGGCGCCGAGGATTGCGCCCCAAGCGTTGCCCATGCCGCCGAGCACGACCATGACGATGTACTGCACCGAGTGCAGGAAGCCGAAGGACGAGGGGGCCACGAATTCCAGGTAGTGGGCGTAGAGCGCGCCCGAGAGCCCGGCCGCCCCCGCCGAGAGGGTGAAGACGAAGAGCTTGGCCCCGGCCACGTCCACGCCCATGCAGCGGGCCGCGGCCTCGGCCGTGTGGATGGCCCGGAGCGCCCGGCCGGCGCGCGACCGGATGACGTTTTGGAAGACGAGCATCTGCACCGCCAGGAGCGCGGCCAGCAGCCGGTAGTACGAGAGGTCCGTGTCGAAGGCGAAGCCGAAAATCTCCAGACGCGGGATGCCCACGAAGCCCGAGGGGCCGCCGGTGAGGTCCACGGCTTCGTTGAAGACGATGGAGACGATGATGCCGAAGCCCAGGGTGGCCATGGCCAAGTAGTGGCCCGAGAGCTTGAGGGTGGGAATGCCGATGAGCCAGGCCGCCGCTCCGGTCAGGGCCACGGCGCAGACGATGGCGGGCAGCACGGGCCATCCGGCCAGGGTGGTCAGGAGGCCGGAGGCGTAGGCCCCGAGCCCCACGAAGGCCGCGTGCCCCAGGCTGATCTGCCCCGCGAAGCCGATGAGCAGGTTGAGCCCCACGGCGGTCATGGCCGCGAGGCAGCCCAGGATGAGCACCGAGATGTAATAGTCGTTGGCCAGCAGGTGCGGCAGGGTCAGCAACAGGACGAGGAAGCCGCCGCAGGCGGAAAGGTCGCGCGAGAAGCCCATGGCCCTACACCCGCTCGAAGCCCCGGCGGCCGAAGAGCCCCGAGGGTTTGCAGAAGAGCAGCAGGAGCAGGATCACGAAGGTGAAGGCGTCCTTGTAGGCCGAGGAGAGCAGGCCCGCGGCGAAGGATTCGAGCACGCCCAGGATCAGCCCGCCCAGGGCCGCGCCGAAGGGGTTGCCCAGGCCGCCCAGCACGGCCGCGGCGAAGCCCTTGAGGCCGAGCATGATGCCCACGTCGTAGGAGGTCATGGTCAGGGGCGCGAGGATCACGCCGCCCGTGGCCCCCACCGCGGCCGAAATCATGAACGAGAGCAGGACCATGCGGCGCACGCCGATGCCCGCCAGGAAGGCGGCCTTGCGGTCGAAGGCGCAGGCCAGCATGGCCTTGCCCCAGAGGGTGCGCGAGAAGAAATGCCTGAGCAGCAGGAGCAGGCCGCAGGTGATGCAGAGCACCCAGAGCGACTGCGGCTGCACCGCCGCGCCCGCGATGCTGACCGGCGCGCTGCCCGTGAAGGGCGGCAGGGCGTGGGTGTCCTTGCCCAGCACGATCTGCACGATGCCGCGGACCAGGATGGAGACGCCGATGGTCACGATGACCAGGTTGATCACCGGCGCGTCCTGCACGGGCCGGATGGTCAGCCGCTCCATGAGCGCGCCGATGAGCAGGGTGGCGAGCACGGCCAGGAGCAGGGCCAGGGGCAGGGGCAGCCCGAGGCCGGAGAGGAAGAAGACCCCGAGCATGCCGCCGAGCATGACGAACTCGCCCTGGGCGAAGTTCACGATCCCCGTGGTGTTGAAGATGATCGTGAAGCCGAGGGCCGTGAGCCCGTAGGTGCTGCCCACGGTGAGGCCCGAAAGCAGGAACTGGAGGTAGTCCGAAAAAGTCATGAACGAGGTTTCCGTCCGGCGTGAAAAAGCGGGGAGCGGGCCCAGGCCCGCCCCCCGCCGGTTGCGCTACTGCAGGATCTTCCAGTCGCCCTTCTCGATGACGACCAGCTCGAAGGCGTCCTTGGACAGGCCGTTGTGGTCCTGGGCCGTGAAGTTGAACTCCCCGGCCGTGCCCTGGAAGGCCGTGACCTTTTCGAGGCTGGCCCGGATGTCCGCGGGCTTGGCCGATTTGCCGAGTTTCACGGCTTCGGCGATGAGCCACAGCGAGTCGTAGGCGTGGCCGCCGAAGGTGGAGACAGGCTGCTTGAACCGCGCCTGGTAGTCGGCCGTGTAGGTCATGAGCACCTTCTTCTGCGGGTGGGAGGCCGCCACCTGCTCGGCCACGATCAGGCGTCCGGCGGGCAGGACCAGGCCCTCGGCGGCGTCCCCGGCCAGCTCGATGAACTTCTTGGAGGCCACGCCGTGGCTCATGTACAGGGGCATGGTCAGGCCGAGCTGGAGGCGTCCGCGGGCGATGACCGCGGGGCCGGGGTTGGTGCCCCAGCAGATCACGGCGTCCGGGTTCTGGGCCTTGATCTTGGTGAGCTGGGCGGTCATGTCCGTGTCTTTGGGGCCGTAGATTTCGTCGGCCGTCAGTTCGAAGCCCTTGGCCGGAATGAGTTCCTTGAGCACCTCGCGTCCGGCCTGGCCGAAGCCGTCGGACACGGTGATGATGGCCAGCCTCTTCTGGCCCCGGGCCTTGGCCAAGTCGAGCAGCTTCTCCACGGCGTGGCGGTCCGAAGGGGCCACCTTGAAGACCCAGGGGTCCACCGGGGAGGTGATCTTCTCGGCGGCGGAGCAGGAGATCAGGGGGACCTCGGCCTTGGCGAACTTGCCCATGACGGCCAGGGTGTTGCCCGAGGTGGTGGGGCCGATGACCGCGACCACGCCGTCCTTCTTGAGCAGCTTGTCCACGGCCAGCACGGCCTTGTTCACGTCGGTCTCGTCGTCGTAGACCACCAGCTCCACGGGACGGCCGAGCAGGCCGCCCGCGGCGTTCATCTCGTCCACCACCATCTGGGCGGTGTTGCGTTCGGGTTCGCCCAGGAAGGAGGCCGGGCCGGTGACGGAAAAGACCGCGCCGATCTTGATCGGCTCGGCCGCCGCGGCACATGCGGCCGCGGCCAGGACGAGGCACAGGGACAGCAGGAGGGAAACGCGTTTCATGGTCTTTCTCCCGTGCGGCGGTTCGCGCAAGGCGCGGTTACTGCACCAGCTTCCAGTCGCCCTTCTCGATGACCACCATCTCGAAGGCGTCCTTGGTCAGGCCGTTGTGATCCTGGGCCGAGAAGCTGAACTGGCCCGTGGTCGCCCAGTAGCCCGTGGTCTTCTCGATGTTCGCGCGGATGTCCGCAGGCTTGGCGGACTGGCCCGCCTTGATGGCCTCGACGACCAGCATCAGGGCGTCGTAGGCGTAGCCGCCGAAGGAGGAGACGGGCGTTTTGAAGCGCGCCTCGTAGTCGGCCACGTATTCCTTGAGCAGGGCCTTCTGGGGGTGGGCGTCGGGCAGCTGCTCCACGACCACCAGGCGTCCGGCGGGCAGGATCAGGCCCTCGGCCGCGTCCCCGGCCAGCTCGATGAACTTCTTGGAGGCCACGCCGTGGCTCATGTAGAGCGGCACCGTGAGGCCGAGCTGCACGCGTCCGCGGGCGATGACCGCGGGGCCGGGGTTGGTGCCCCAGCAGATCACGGCGTCCGGGCTCTGGGCCTTGATCTTGGTGAGCTGGGCGGTCATGTCCGTGTCCTTGGGACCGTAGACCTCGTCGGCCACGAGGGTGAAGCCCCTGGCCGGGACAAGCTCCTTGAGCACCTCGCGTCCGGCCTGGCCGTAGCCGTCGGACACGGTGATCACGGCGATCTTCTTGTAGCCCTTGGCCGCGGCGTGTTCGAGAATCTTCTCCACGGCGTGGCGGTCGGACTGGGGCGTCTTGAAGACCCAGGGGTTCACGGGCGTGGTGATCTTCTCGGCCGCGGCGCAGGAGACCAGGGGCACGTCGGCCTTGTCCAGCTTGGCCATCACGGCCAGGGTGTTGCCGGAGATGGAGGGACCGATGATGGCCGCCACGCGGTCCTTCTTGACCAGCTTGTCGGCCGCGAGCACGGCCTTGTTCACGTCGGACTCGTCGTCGTAGATCACGACTTCGATCTTGCCGCCGAGCACTCCGCCTGCGGCGTTGATCTGGTCCTGCAGCAGGAGGGCGGTGTTGCGTTCCGGCTCGCCTAGGAAGGAAGCCGGCCCGGTCACGGAAAAGATGGCGCCGATCTTGATGGGGTCGGCGGCGTGACAGGGGGCCGCGAGCAGGGTCGCGGCGGCCAGGGCCAGGAACAGAACGGCGGCGCGCATGGCTTCCTCCCGTTTGGAGGTTTGACGGCAGGCCCCGAAATGGGGCCCGGGCCTCGTTATGGACGGAACCGGCCCGAGGTCGCAGGCGATGTTTGGCGAACGGTCGCCCGATCGCGGCAGGCGGCCCGGCGGACAGGTCCCGCCGGGTTATCCCAAAATCCGGGCAAAGTCCACGAGAATGCGAACCCTGAACCGACGCGGCCCGACGGCGCGCCTGACCGGGAAGGATCTGCGGGGCGGTGGCTGAACACGGCTGCGGCCCCGCCCGGATTCTTCGGCGCGCCGGGCGAAAGATGCGCGGCGGTTCAGGCCGCGCCGCCCTCCCGGGCGCGCCGCAGCTGCCCGGGAATGAACTGGCAGGCGGTCAGGGAGCAGAGCGCGAGCCCGGTCGCGGCCAGGAAGACGATGCGGTAGTCCGTCATCCAGGCCAGGCCGCCCAGGGCCGGGATGAGCACGGCCGCGATGTGGTTGATGGTGAAGCCCACGGCCATGGTCGGCGCGATGTCGCCCGGCTGGCTGATCTTCTGGAAGAAGGTGTTGATGGACATGGCGAAGTTGAAGACGAGGTTGTCCAGGATGTACATGGCCGCGGCCAGGAATTTGCTCTCGGTGAAGGCGTAGACCAGGAAGACGACGAAGAGGGTGGCGTATTCGAGGGTCAGGAGCCTGCGCTCGCCGTAGCGGTTGACCGCCCGGCCGATGAGGGGGTTGGCGGCCCAGTTGACCAGGTTGTTGACCACGAAGAGGGCCGTGATCTCGCGCACGGAAAAGCCGAAACGCTGCACCATGAGCAGCACGGCGAAGGCGATGAAGATCTGCCGCCGCGCGCCCGACAGGAAGGTGAGCAGATAGTAGAGCCAGTAGCGGCGGCGCAGGACCATGCGCTTGCGCTGCGGCGGCAGGTCCGCCCGGCTCGGGTCCATGCGCAGCCCGGCCAGGGCGAGCAGGACCACGACTCCGCCCAGGCAGCCGTAGAGCGCGGGGTAGCCCAGGTAGGGGGCTGCGAACCAGATGGCCGCGCCCACGGCGATGTTCGTGGCCGCAGCCACGGAGCGCAGGCGGCCGAGGACCAGGGGGACCGTGGCGCGGTCGAAGTACTGCAGGGTCAGGGACTGGTTCACGGTCTCGAAGTAGTGGAAGCCGAAGGACATGAGCAGGGTGGTGGCGAGCAGCCCTGGAAAGGAGGGGAAGAGGCCGGTGCAGCCCACGCCCACGCCGAGGAGGAGCACGGAGAGCACGCCCAGCCGGTGCTCGCGCACGAGGAGCAGGAGCCAGACCACGAACAGGGCCAGGAAGCCAGGCACCTCGCGCACGGACTGGATGACGCCCACGTGCAGGCCGTCCAGCCCCGCGGCCTCCACGGCGAAGTTGTTGAACAGCGTGCTCCAGCCCTGCAGTCCGGCCACCGCGGCCACGGAGAGCAGGATCAGGAAGAGGAGCATGCGGCGCGATTCGTTCATGGCTGTCGCTCCAAAGGGGTGCGGCGCGGGGCTGCGGGGGCGCTGGTCGCGGCGGGCGGGTTGACGGCGGGGGGCTTGGGGTGCATCAGGGCCTCTGGCTGCGTCCGGATGACGCGCGGATCGGCCGTGCATACCCGGAGCGGGCTCGCGAGGCAACGGCAAAGACATGGATGCGGACGCGAAGGACAGGGAAGGAGCGCCGGACTGGCGGCTCAAGGTCAGCCCGCGCGCCCGGCGCGTGACGTTGCGGCTGTCCATGGCCGAGGGGCTGTGCGTGGTCGTGCCGCGCGGCTTCGATGCGCGCCGCGCCCCGGCCATAGTGGCCGAGCGCGCCGACTGGATCGCCCGCCACATGGCCCGGATGACGGCCCGCTACGGCCGCGCGCCGGGCGTCCCGCCGTCTCTGCCCGGGGGGCTCGATCTGCGCGCCTGCGGCGAGATCTGGCCGCTCGACGTCTGCCCCGGCCCGGGGCGGCCGCGCCTCGTGCAGAACGCCGGACGGCTCCTTCTTGCGGGCGCGGAGGAGGCGGAGGCGCGGCGCGAACTGCTGCTCGGATTCCTGCGCCGCCGGGCCGCGGCTGTGCTGCCGCCGCTGCTTCGGGAGTTGGCCGCGGCGGCGGGCGAGCGCGTGGGCGCGGTGACGGTGCGCAACCAGAAGACCCGTTGGGCGAGCTGCTCCTCGCGCGGAACGATCAACTGCAACTGCCGCCTGCTCTTCCTGCCGCCCGGTCTGACGCGCTACGTGCTGCTGCACGAGCTGGCCCACCTCCGGCACATGGACCATTCCCCGGCCTTCTGGGGGCGCGTGGCCGAACTCGATCCAGACTGGCGCGGCCACGAACGGGAACTCGGCCGGGCCGGGCCTCTGGTCCCGCCCTTCCTGGCCTGAACGAGGTTTCCTTCGCCTGCCGCATCTGGTAGGGGTGAGTCGCAGGAACCGCAGAACCGGAGCCCTGGCGCCATGCACGCACACCGCCTTCTTCCCCTTCTCGCCGCGGCGGCCCTCGCCGTCCTCCTCGCCGGCTGCTCCCAGATGAGCGTCCGCCACCTGGACCGCGCTCCCTGGAGCACGGGCGGCAACGAGACCCTGAGCCTCAAGTTCTGGCGCTTTGAATACGCCGTCGAACCCCAGGCCGACCGTTTCCGCATCACCGGCCGGGCCTATCCCGTGAAGGAGACCCTGCCCGAATGGGTGGACTGGATCGACGAGCTGTGGATGGCCGCGTACATCTCGGACGCGTCCGGCAAGGTTCTGGCGGACGATCTGCACGTCTATCTGCCCGGCCCGCTCGACGCGGCCAAGGGCGTGCCCATAGACTTCACGCTCAAGCCCGGCCGGATCGAGGACGGCAGGCTGTTCCTGACCTTCGGCTACCGCATGGCCCTGGGCCGCGGGAAGTCGAGCGGCGCGGCCCCCGACCCGAACCGGCGGCAGTTCTTCGCCAACGAGAGGGCCGTGGAAATCTTCTAGCTGTGGCGGCCGCCCCGCCAGACCCCGCGGAGGAACCGATGAAGAAGATGCAGATGGGGCCAGCGCCCCTGCTCTATCCCATGCCCGTGATGCTGGTGGGGGCCATGGTCGACGGCCGCCCTAACTTCATGACCGCGGTCTGGGGAGGCATCGCCAACCAGACTCCGCCCATGCTCTCCGTGGCCGTGCGCGAGTCGCGCCAGACCATGCGCGGCATCCGCCAGGAACGGGCCTTCTCGGTCAACGTGCCGCCCGCCTCCCTGGTGGCCGAGGTGGACTATTGCGGCATCGTCAGCGGCTCCAGCGAGGACAAGGTCCGGACCTGCGGCTTCGACATCTTCTTCGGCCGCCTGGGCGAGGCGCCGCTCATCAGTCAGTGCCCCCTGTGCCTGGAATGCCGGGTGGAGCGGACCATCGAACTGGGCACCCACGTACTGGTGCTGGGCGAGATCATGGAGAGCCACGTCAGCGAGGCGTGCGTCACCGACGGCCTGCCCGACCCGGTGAAGATGGACCCGCTGCTCTACCTCTCGGGAGTGTCCAAGTGCTACGCCAGGCTCGGCGAGATCGTGGGCCCGGCCTTCTCCGCGGGCCTTCGGCTCAAGAAGGGAGATGGATGAAGGGATTCCAGGTCAGGACCTTTATCAAGGGGCAGGTCATCTTCCGCGAGGACGAGGCCGGGGAGGTCGCCTTCGTCCTGACCGAGGGCAAGGTGGAGATCGCCTCCCGCGTGGAGGGCCGTAAGAAGGTCCTGGCCGTGCTCGAACCGGTCAACGTGCTGGGCGAGATGGCCCTGGTGCAGGAGGGCGGAAAACGCACGGCCACGGCCACTTGCCTTGAGGACTGCAGGCTCGTGGGCGTGACCCGCGAAAGTTTTCAGAAATTTTTGGAGCAGTCTCCGCCCTTCATCTCCGCCCTGGTCAACGTGCTCGTGCAGCGGCTGCGCGCGGCCACGAAGCTGGCCCTGCGCGCGGCCAACCCGGTGCAATCCCTGCTGTTGAACATTCACTTCCTGCACAGGAACGGCCAGACCGCCATTCCCCTGGACGACCTGTGCGCCACCATGGGGTGCTTTCTGATGCAGGATCCGGGGGAACTCGAAAGAAAACTCGCCGAACTGGCCGCGGAGGGCTGGATTTCCATCGCGGGCGAGGCCGGGAAGCGCACCGTGTCCGTGGCCGACGCCGGGCGTCTGGCGCGCTTCGACAACAGCTGCCGCGCCTCGGTGGGCGGCCGGGAATAGGCGGGACCGTTCCTCTCAGCCGCCCAGCAGGCCCTCGATCCTCGCCATCAGCCGCGGACTGACGCGGCGTGCCGAGCCGAAGTCCAGGGCCAGTTCCAGTCCCGGCACGAAGCATTTGGCGACGGGAATGCCGAGATCCTCCCGCGTCAGGTCCACGTAGACGGGCTCGAATCCGTGGCGGGCCAAGACCTCCTCCAGCAGGGCGAGGTCGTGGTCTGGATGGCCTGTGGCATGGCTGGGCAATTCCTCCAGGCGCCTGACGGGCAGCTCTTCGGGCCAGGGACGGGTGGCCGGGCCGCCGGGATAGGGATGCATGGTTTCCAGCATGGCCGAGAGCGCGGCCCTGGGGCCGGAGAGCGAACAGGCCGTGCCCTTGACCACCGCGCCCTCCTGCGTGACCACGAAGGCCTTGTAGCAGGGCACGCCGAATTCCGTGGCGATATCCTGGAACGCCACATGCATGCCCTGCGCCTCGTAGTCGGCCAGGAGCTTCGCGACCTCCGGGGCGTCGGCCGCGAGGCGGAAGCAGCGGGACGGATCGAAGAGCCCCAGGGCCTCGGCGTCGCGCTCCAGCACCTCGCACAGGGCCGCGACCCTGGCTTGGCTCACGGTCATTCCCGAGGCCAGGCCGGTGGAGTCGAGGGAGGAATAGAGCCCCGGCTCGTCCAGGTTGCAGAAGAGGAAAACGAGCTGCGGCGGCACGAGCACGGGCCGTCCGTCCGGGGCCTCGCCCTCCATCCAGTAGAGCATCTGCCCGGCGTAGGGCGCGTCCGGGGCCAGGGCGTCCAGGTCCAGGGTTTCGCGTCCCTCGCTACGCAGCTCGTCCGCCCCCCCGATCTCCAGGGCATAGGGCCGGGCGCGGCCGAGCACGCCGTCCAGGCCGAAATCCGCATAGCTGCAGACGCGCTCCGCGATCTCCATGTACAGCGAGGCCCGGGCCGCATCGAGGGTCAGGCCCTTGCCGTAGCTGATCTGCACGCCTTCCATCGCGTAGTCCAGGCCGCCGTTTTGCACCCGCACGGCCATGTTCCAGCGCCGCATCAGGGCGATGGGCGAAAGCGAGGCGGTGTGGCGCTGCTCCACGTCGTTGAAGACCTCGTCGAGGGTCCCCAGGCGGGAAAGCGCGTGGCGGAAGACCTCTCCTGCCGGGGGGAGGTCCGCCGGGGCGGGAAGCCCGCCGCCGAAGCGTTCGGCGAAGACGGCCGCGGCCGTGTCCGGGCTCCTGGGCGTGGCGGGCTGGGCCACGCGGGGCAGGCCGCGGCAGATGGCCCTAGGCAGGGGGTCGTGGCGCACGATGTTGTCCTCGACCAGCCGCAGCCACTGGCGGTGCTCCTCGCGGTCGGGCCTGAGCGCGGCGGGGATGAGGGGCAGGGGCGAGAATCGCGCCAGGCCGGGCAGGTCCAACCCCTCGAAGAGGCGTTGGAACTGCGCATACTCCGGGTGCATGAGGCAGGCCTCGTAGAGGAGGGCCTGGAACGGCGGCGGGTCCTCGGCCACGGCGCGCGCGCACAGGCCGTGGAACTCCTCCTGGCCGAGCTTCTCCAGCATGGAGAGCAGGAAGCGGCGCATGAATTCGTCGTTCTGATGCGCCTTGATGTAGGCGATGGCCTGGGCCGGGGTGGCGACGCCGCCCGGCACGGCGGCGAAGTAGCCCACTCCGGCGGCCGTGGATTCGCGTTGCAGGGTGTAGCGCATGGTTGTGCGGGCCGTCGGCCCTTCCTCCTTGTGCGGCGTCGGACTGGCCCGGCGCGCGCCGGGCAGGCACAGGCCTACTCCGCTTCGGCTTCGGCTTCAAGGGACCTTGAAAGGGGGGAAATTGCCCCGGAGGCGGAAGGAGCGTGGCCGCACTTGGCGCTACGGGCCGGATGGAGTACAGGGGCCGGGATGAAGAAGAAAGTCTTCCCGTTCACCTATTCGGTCTGGTGGAACCTGCTGCTGCTGGTCGCGGGCTCAGGCCTCTGGGCCTGGGCGTTCAAAGCCATCGTCATCCCGCACAAGTTCTTCACCGGCGGCGTGGCGGGCCTGGCGCTTCTTTGCAGCTACTGGGCCGGGCTCGTGCCTGCGGGCGTGTGGTACTTCGCGCTCAACGTGCCCATCTTCCTCCTGGCCTGGATATTGGTCAGCCGCCGGTTCCTCTTCTACAGCATCTTCGGTATGTCCTGCCTGTCCATCCTGGTGGAGGTCATGCCCTGGACCTTTCCGGTGCAGGAAAAAGGCCTGGCCGTGCTGGCGGCGGGCACGATCATGGGCGCGGGCGCGGGCATCGCGCTCCGTTCGCTCGGATCGCTGGGCGGCACGGACGTCTTCGCCATCATCATGTCCCAGCGCTGGGGATTTCGACCCGGCCAGGTGGGCTTCGCCTTCAACCTGCTGGTCTTCAGCCTCGGCCTGTGGCTCTACGACGTGGATCAGGTGCTCTACTCCCTGGCCATGGTCTTCGTCTCCGCCTGGGTCATGGAGTATTTCCTGGGCATGTTCAACAAGCGGCGCATGGCCCTGATCATCTCGGACAAGACCGAGGAGATCGCGCGCCGGATACTGCACGAGATGCGGCGCGGCTGCACCTATCTGCACGGCCGCGGCGCGTATACCGGCAAGGAGCGCGAGGTGCTCATGACCGTGGTCAACGGCGTGCAGGTCAAGCGTCTGGAGGAACTCGTCTTCACCACCGACCCGGACGCCTTCATGATCGTGGACAGCACCCTCAACGTGCTCGGACAGGGCTTTTCCGAGCGGAAGACCTATTGACATGCGCGGCCCCGTCGTCCTGCTCACCGACTTCGGCCTCGCCGACCCGTACGTCGGACAGCTCAAGGCCGTGCTCCTGCGCGCGGCCCCCGAAGCGGCGGTCATCGACCTGGCGCACGAGGTCTCGCCCTACAATATCGTGCAGGGAGCCTTCTTCCTGGCCGCGAGTTGGCCGCACTTCGCCCCGGGCGCTATCTTCCTCGCGGTGGTCGATCCCGGCGTGGGCACCGAGCGGCGCTGCGTCATGGCCGAGGCCGAGGGACGCTGGTTCGTGGGACCGGACAACGGGCTGTTCACCCTGGTGCTGAACCGGCATCCGGCCGAACGCGCCTTCGAGTTGGACTGCGAGGCCGGTGGAGCCTCCAGGACCTTTCACGGCCGCGACGTCTTCGCCCCGGCCGCGGCCGCCCTGGCCCGCGGCGACGCGCCCGAATCCCTGGGCAGGGAAATGCGGCCCCAGGCGCTTTTGCGCGCCGAATGGGCCGAGCCCAAGTCCTTTCAGGGCGGGGTGGTGGCCCACGTCATGCACGTGGACCGCTTCGGCAACTGCGTGCTCAACCTGGACATCGACCAGTGGCTGCCCACGGTCGCGGCCTGGGACTCCCTGGCCCTGCTCCATCCCGTGTCCAGGCCCCTGTCCCTGTGCGAGGTCTACGGCCGTCTGCCCACGGGCGAGGCGGGCCTGCTGCCGGGCAGCCAGGGCTATCTGGAGCTGGCCGTGAACCGGGGGTCGGCCAAGGCCCTCCTGGGGCTGGGCATCGGCGACATGGTCCGCCTGGGCCGCGCCGCGCCGCCCGCCCGGGGCAGGACGAGGGCCGGGAAATGACGCTTTTCCTCAAGGCCGCAGCCATGTGGCTGGTCTTTCTGCTGCTCGCCTGCGGCAACGGTTTCGTGCGGCAGACGTTCACGGCCGGTCTGGCGGGCGAGACGGCGGCGCGCCAGGGCCACACCATCGCCCTGGCCCTGGTCTTTTTCCTGCTGGCCCGCTGGTTCACGCGCGCCGCAGGCCCCGCGGGGCTGGACGGCCGCTGTCTGCTCGGCCTGCTCTGGGCGGGGGCCGCCGCGCTCTTCGAGATCGGCCTCGGCCGCGCCCTGGGCATGCCCTGGGAACATATCCTGGCGGACTGGAACGTGGCGGCCGGACGGCTCTGGCCGCTCGCGCCCCTCGCCCTGCTGTTCGGGCCGGTCCTGGCCGGGCGCGGAGGAACGGGGCGGAGGGGACGGCGATGAGTTTCATATCGGACGTGCGCGTGGCCTTGGCCTTCCTCTCGCGTCTCGCGCCCGCCCGGGCCGAGAGCGAGAAGGCCATGGCCGCGAGCCTCAAGGTCTACCCCCTGGCCGGACTGGCCATCGGCCTCGTGGCCCTGACGCCGGTCTGGTTCGGCGCGTTCGGCGGCAGGCCGCTGCTGCAGGCGGCCGTGGTCCTTGCCGTGGCGGCGTTCGTGACGCGCGGCCTGCACTGGGACGGACTGGCCGACGTGGCCGACGCCTGGGGCTCAGGAGCGCGGGGCGAGCGTTTCTGGCAGGTGCTCAAGGACAGCCGCGCCGGGGCCTTCGGGGTCATGGGCTGCAGTCTGGCCGTGCTCTTGCAGGCGGCGGCCCTGGCCGAGACGCTCGGGGACGGGGCCGCGGGCGTGGCGCTCTTCGGCTTCGTCTTCGGCCGTTTTCTGGCCGTGGGGCTGGCCCATCTCGCGGCGCACCGCGGGCAGAGCCTGGCCCGGCCGGGACTTGGCCGGTTCTGTCTTGACGGCGCGGCCCCTGGCCCGGCGCTTTTCGCCGCGGGGCAGACGCTGCTGGCCGGGCTGCTGTTCTGCCCTCCCGCCGTCCTGGTCTGGACGGCGGGGCTCGCCGCAGCCGGAGTCTGGACGCTGCTGCGCCTGGCAAGGGCGCAGGGGGGGCTGAACGGGGATTTTCTGGGCAGCGCGATAATCTGGGGCGAGGCCGCGGTCTGGCTCAGCTGGTCTTTGGCGAATTGACGCCCAGGCGGCCCCGGATGGCGGCCACGCTCTGCTCCATGAGCCGTGCGGCGGCCGCGATGGTCTCGGCGACGCCGTCCTCCCCGGCGAGGATGGAGGCCTCCAGGCGCAGGCAGTGTCGCCGAAGGGCCGCCGCGCCCATCATGCCCGCCGCGCCGGCCATGGTGTGGGCGGTCATGGCTGCGTCCCGCGCATCCCCGCTGTGCATGGCCGCGGCGATCCTTTCCAGGCGCATGGCCGCATCTCCGGCGAAGCGGCCGAGCAGCGCGGCGAAGCTTGCGGCCCCCGCGTCCATGTGGTCGTCTATCTGCCGCTCGTCCAGCAGGTCGGCTTGGCGCTCTCCCCCGTTTCCCCCGTCCGGTCCGGCATCGCCCGCGCGGATGTCGCGCAGGATGGAGAGCAGGCGCTCCATGCGCAGCGGCTTGATCAGGCAGGCGTCGGCTCCGGCGGCCAGGAAGCGCTGGCGGCTCTCCTCGGCGGCATAGGCCGTGAGGCCGACGACCGGGACGTCGCAAGGCAGGACGCCGCCGTCCGGAGCGCGGCCTGAGCGGATGGCCTGGGTGGCCGAAAGGCCGTCCATAATAGGCATTTGCATGTCCATGATCACGGCGTCGAAGGGCTGCGCCGCGAGCATCTCCAGGGCCTGGGCGCCGTTCTCGGCCAAGGCCGCGCGATGGCCGTGCCGTTCCAGAAGTTGAGCCGTGAAATGCCGGTTGATCCAGTCGTCCTCGACCAGAAGCAGCGACAGGGGCGGCAGGGCGGCTTCTGCCGGGGCCGGCCTTCCCGCCTGGGGTTTGCGCGCCCGCGCGGGCAGCACGGGCGCGGTAAAGCAGAAGACCGAACCTCTGCCCTGTTCGCTCTGGAACCAGATGCGTCCGCCCATGATCTCCACCATGCGCTTGCTGATGGCCAGTCCGAGGCCCGTGCCGCCGTGGCGTTTGCGCAGGCCGCTCTCGGCCTGGCGGAAGCTCTCGAAGATGGCGTCCTGCATGCCCGGCGGCACGCCGATGCCGGTGTCGGCCACGGCGAAGAGCAGGGTGGGGCCGTCCGCATGGCGCTCGGCCATGCGCACGATGACCTCCACGCTCCCTTCATCCGTGAACTTGATGGCGTTGGCCACGAGGTTCAGCAGGATCTGGCGCGTCTTGGTCCCGTCGCCCACCACCACGCGGGGCAGCCGGGGGGAAAGGGTGAGGCGCAGGCCGATGCCCTTCTCGTCCGCCAGCACCTGCTGCTCGTCCACCAGGCTGCGCGCCAGGGCCGCGGGATCGAAAGGCTCGCGCTCCAACTCCACGCCGCCCGCCTCGATCTTGGAATAGTCCAGGATGTCGCTGATCACGCCGAGCAGTGAGGAGGCCGAGTTCTTGAGCAGGGTGGCGCGCTCGCGCTGCTCCGGCGGCAGGTCGCCCATGAGCAGGAGATCGGCCAGTCCGAGCACGGCGTTGAGCGGGTTCCTGATCTCGTGGCTCATGTTGGCCAGAAATTCGCTCTTGGCCCGGCTCGCGGCCTCGGCCTCCTCTTTGGCCGCGCGCAGGTCGGCCTCCAGGGCGCGCTGCTCCGTGACGTCCCGGCCCACGCCGATGATCTCGGCCAGACGGCCGTCCTTGTCGAGGATGGGGGTGTCCGTGCAGGAAATCCAGCGCCAGCCGTGCCGGGTGGGCATGCGCTTCTCGTAGACGGCCACGTGCGGCGGGCGGGAGAGGGCGCGGACGGCCTCGTCGAAGCCGGAACGGTCGTCCGGATGGATGAAGTCCGTGATGTTCCGGCCGAGCAGATCCTGTTCGCGGCAGTCGAAGAGGCGGCAGCAGGAGGGGCTGACGTAGAGCAGTCGGCCGTCGGGGGCGAACTTGATGACCACGCCGGTCTGGTTTTCGACCAGGGCGCGGAACTTCTCCTCCTCCCGGCGCAGGGCCTCCTCGGCTTGCCTGCGGCCCTCGATGTCCGTGTGCGTGCCGATGAGCCGGACCGTGCCCGCGTCCCTGTCCCACTCCACGATGCGGCCTCGGGACAGGGTCCAGCGTCTGGAGCCCTCCGGCAGCATCATGCGGTACTCGGCGGCGAAACGCTCGCTCCGTCCGTCGAGGTGGGTGCGCAGGGCCGCCTGCACGGTCTGGACGTCGTCGGGATGAATGAAAGGGGAGGACGTCCCCCCGTTCCCTGATTCGTCCGTCAGGATGCAGCCCGGGTCCACGTCCGTGGCCGGATAGGGGAGGAGGATGTCGAAGACCCCGTCCGATGTGGCCTCCAGGGCCATGCGCAGACGGGCTTCGGAGCGCTTCAGGGACTCCTCGGCCTCCTTGCGTTCGCTGATGTCGCGGGCCGCCACGAGGATGCCGGTGAGGGCGCCGTGTTCGTCGCGCAGGGGGCTGGTGACGCACTCGAACCAGGATACCCGGCCGTCCTTGCGCCGGAAAAGCATCTCGTTGCGCTGCGCCTCGTGCATGGGCGTTCCCGCGCGCTCCCGGGCCATGCGACGGCCGAAGCCCTCCCTGGCCACGCCCAGGGCCTGGGGGGTCATGAAGTCCTCGAAGGACATGCGCAGCATCTCCTGCGGGGTCCAGCCCAGGGTCCTGGTCACCGAGGGGCTGACGTAGGTCAGGCGGAAGGCGAGGTCGAAGGTGCAGATGACGTCCGCGGAGTTGTCCGCGAGCAGGCGGTAGCGCTGCTCATTCTCCCGCAGGGCCTGGAGCACGTCGCGTTGCGCGCTGATGTCGAAGGCCGAGCCGATGACCGTGGCCAGTTCGCCCCGCGAGTCGTAGATCAGGGTGGCCCAGTCGCTGAACCAGCGCCATTCCCCCGCGGCGTTGCGGAAGCGGTACTCGAAGGTGGCGTTGATCCGGCCGCCCCCCCGGGAGGCCAGGGACCGCGTCTTGACCAGGATCTTGGCGTAGTCGTCGGGATGGAGCCGTCCGGCCATTTCCGAAAAGGGCGTGGCCAGGAATTGTTCGCGATCGAATCCGGTCAGCTGGGCGACGGAGGGGCTGACGTAGCCGTAGCGGTCGCCTGCGAAGTCCAGGTGGTAGAGGGTGGCCGGGGAGTGCTCCACCAGTTCCCGGAAGATGGCGGGCAGGGCGCCGGAGCCGGATTCTCCTCCCAGGCAGGCCGCCTGCAGGCAGGCGAAGGCGGCCTGCGCCTCGGGCGTCGCCGTCCGGAGGTGCTCCTGCAGGCCGACCAGGGATGCGGCCAGTGAAGGGGTGTCGTCGTGCTCGTGCATGGGATGCCCGTGATGAGGTCACTACACGCCAAGCCCGGGGAGGGCAACGCCGTCCGGGTGCGGCCTGCGGCACGGGTTTTGCTTTTCAGGCTCCGGAACATGAGGCGGCGATGACCAGACCATTTCGGTTCAAGCTCGACAAAGTGCTCGAATTCCGGCGTCAGGCGGAAGACCAGGCCAAGCTCGCCCTGTCCAAGGCGCAGGCCAGGCTGGCTGCCGAACGCCAGGCGCTGGACGTTCTGGCGCGGGAGCGCGCGGAGCGTGAAGCGGCCTTTGCCGCGCGGAAGGACTGGCAGACCGCTGACCTGTGGCTCTGGGAGCGCTGGCGCGAACGACTGAAGCTTGACACGGAGCGCTGCCAGGGCCGAATCAGGACGTGTGAAACCGAGGTGGAGCGGGCCAGGGCCGAGGTGGTGAACCGGGCCAAGGAGCGCAAGCTTTTGGAAAAACTGAAGGAAAAACAGGCGGTGCGACATGCCAGGGAAGCCCAGGCCGTCGAACAGAAAGGCTACGACGAAATCAGCACGATCCTCTTCGGGTACGAAAATATCTAGGCTGCTCAAGGGGCTTCTGGCCCTGGCCGTGGTCAAAATCGCGGTCATCGCCTTCCTGCTGGCCGGGATCGACCCTCTGGGCGGTCTGCTCGGCAAAGCCCCCGTGGGCGAGGCCCGGGCCCAGCAGACGTCCGCGCAGCAGCCCCCGCAGGCCGCGGGCCAGAAGGTCAAGCCCGAGGAAAAGAAAGCCGATGCCAAACCCGAGACCAAATCCGAGGCCAAGCCCGCCGAGAGCCCGGCCGCCCAGCCTCCGGCGGACTGGAACACCCTGATGCAGAAGCAGGAGGAACTGAGCCGCCGCGAACAGTCCCTGACCATCCTGGAGAAGGAGCTGAACGCGCGGCTGGACCAGATCGCCAAGCTCGACCAGCAGATCAAGACCATGCTGGAGGAGGCCAAGGCGGTCAAGGACGAGAAGTTCCGGCATCTCGTGGATGTCTACGCCAACATGAAGGCCAAGAACGCGGCCGACGCGCTGGACAAGCTGGACGAGAGGACCGCCGTCAAGATCCTGGCGGGCATGCGCGGCCGCCAGGCGGGCGAGATTCTGAACTTCGTGCCTCCTGCCAAGGCCGCCAAGCTCTCCGAGGCCCTGACCAAGATGCAGATGCCTTTCGAGAACTAGTGCGGTCGGCAGCCGTAAGACGCGCGTGTCGCGTATGATCGTCGAGAGACAGACCGCTCCTTTTCATGGACGCGCCACCAGCGCCGCGACAGTCCGGAGCCGGGGGTTTCCCCCCGGCTCCGTTTCGTTTATCCCTGCCGCATGCCGCGCCTGAAACTGACATTGGCCTACGTGGGCACGACCTTCGAGGGATGGCAGAGCCAGCCCGGCGGCAACACCGTGCAGGACGCGCTCGAAGCCGCGCTGGCGAAGATCGCGGACGAGCCCGTGCGTTGCAGGAGCGCGGGCCGCACCGACGCCGGAGTCCACGCCATCGGCCAGACGGCCCATGCCGGCGTGCCCGGGCGGCGCAGGGACGTGGACTGGCGGCTGGCCCTCAACTCCCTCCTGCCGAGCGCGATCAGCGTGCTCGAAGCCCGCTGGGTTCCCGAAACCTTTCACGCCCAGTACAGCGCCCTGGGTAAGACCTACGCCTACAGTCTCTGGCCCGAGCGCAGCTTCTGCCTGCCGCAGCGGCAGCCCTTCCTCTGGAAGTGCGGGCCGCTCGACCTTTCCCTGCTGCGCGCCGCGGCCGGCGAGCTGACCGGCCGCCACGACTTCGCGAGCTTCATGAACCTGGGCACGCCCGTGGCCCACACTGTGCGCGACCTCAGATCCATCGAGGTCGCGGAACTGCCTCCGGCCGCGCCGGGCCTGCCCGGCGAGATCGTGCTGCGCTTCACGGCCGACGGGTTCCTGAAGCAGATGGTGCGCAACCTCGTGGGCTGCCTGGTGCTCGCGGGCAAGGGTAAACTTTCCCCGGAAGACGTCCGAATGATCCGTATGGCGCAAAACCGCGCCCGCGCGCCCGAGACCGCCCCGCCCCAGGGGCTGTGCCTGGAGCGCGTGGACTACGGCGAGGACGGACTTGGTCAGGATCGACGGCAGCGGGTTTGCGGTCCCGGGGACGACGGCTGAGGGCGTCTCCGGCGTCTCTGCGCTCGCGGAGAGGTGGCGGCGCGAGGGTGAACCGCGCGCCCGGGGCGACCGCCAGGCCGAACTGCGCACGCTTCTGCTCTCCGGGCTGAGGAACCGCCTGACAAGGTTCGCCGACGCCCTCTCCCGCTTCGCATGGCCGGACGATTCCATCCGCAACGGCCTTTCCGTGGACATGGACCCGCGCCTGGAGGGCAAGGTCAGCGCCACGACGCCGCGCGGCTCGGCGATGCGCGACTACTACCGGCTTTTTTCGCGCGGCCTGGACCCGTCCGCGCGGACCTCCCTGGAGGCCGGGGACTACGTGGTCGCCCTAGGACTGGGCGACAAGACCGAGCAACTGGCCGTCACGGTACAGGCGGGGGCGAGCAACCGGGACGTGCTCACGGCCCTGCGGGACGCCATCAATCAGAGCGCGTTGCCGGTCCAGGCCGAGGTCGTGCGCCAGACAGCGCCGGGACAGAAGATTCCGGGCCTCGTGAGCACCGGCTCGATCCTGGCTGTGGCGGTCAACGGAGCCTACGCGCACCACGACGTGACGCTTGCGGACCGGACCGGGCGTCTGCTCCGGCCGTTGGACATGCGCGAGGTCAGGGACCCCATCCAGGCCCCGGCCCCGAAGCGCTACGACCTTACCGCGCCGCAGACCGCCAAGCCCACGAAGTACGTCGGCAGCGGCCTTGACCGCTACGCCGAAAGCGGATTGCCCGCCGGGGACTACGTGGTCACCGCGACCATGGGCAGCCGCAGCGCGGACGTGAGGGTGAACGTGGCGGCGGGCGACACCTGGGAGGAGGTCACGCAGCGTCTGGCGGCCAGGCTCAACGCCGCGGCGGACTGGCTGACGGCCTCCACGCGCGACGAGGACCGGCCCTACTACGATCCCCGGCTGCCGGACGGCATGGTGCGGCGGTCCCGCCGTTTCATCGAGGTGGAGGCCCGCGCGCCCAAGGTGGGGGAGCGGCTCAGGCTTTCGGAGGACGTGAGCGCCTCGCCCGACGGCTCGACAGGACTTCTGCGGCGTCTCGGCCTGCACGTCACGGCCCAGCCGGGCACGGACGCCAAGATGACCATCAACGGCCGCGAATACGTTCGCGCGCCGGGCACGTTCATCGAAGAGCAGGGTGGGGTGCGCATCGACCTCGCGGACGATTTCGGGGAGAGCCTCGCCTTCTCCACCGTGCAGGGGCCGGGGCTGGCGCAGCGCCAACTCGGCGAGATCGCCCTGGCCTACAACGATCTCGCCACCTTCCTGCGCTCGGAACGCGACCTCTGGAAGCCCGGCTTCGCCGACGCCTTCGCGGAGCCGGTGCAGCAGCGGCAGGACGGCCTGGCCGGGATGGGTCTGACCCTCGATGCGCACGGCAGCCTGCGTTTCGACCCCACGCAGTTCCGGCGCGGCGTCTTCGGCCGGGAGGACGGCGGCTACTCCCTCCTGGCCGAGCCGGGCGCGGGGCTCGTGCCGGCCTGGCATGCCCAGACCGTGAGCGCGCTCGCCGGGGACCCGGCGCGCTTCCTGGCCGATCTTGCGGCCGTGCGGCGGGCCTCCCCGGCCGCGGCCCTGGACAACGACCTGCGCAGCCTGCTCGTGAGCGGCCTGGGCTGAGCCTTCCCGCCGGGGTGGACAGGACCGGGGGCATTTCCTATGAAGGCCCGTCTTCAGAGGAGGCAGGAGATGGAGATCGTCCGGGACCCGCTCGAACTGCAGCGCATGTGCGCGACCTGGCGCAGGGAGGGACTGCGCCTCGGTTTCGTGCCCACCATGGGCTATTTCCACGCCGGGCACCTGGCGCTCATGGACGCGGCCAGGGCGCAAAGCGACCGGCTCGTGGTCTCGCTCTTCGTCAACCCCTCGCAGTTCGGGCCGGGGGAGGACCTGGCCGCCTATCCGCGCGATCTTGAGCGCGACAGCCGCCTTGCGGCCGAGCGCGGCGCGGCCGTCCTTTTCGTCCCGGACCCGGAAGCCATGTACCGCGGCCCGGACGTCTGGGTGGACGTGCCCCAGGTGGCGGCCCACCTGTGCGGGGCGAGCCGTCCCGGGCACTTCCGGGGGGTGGCCACGGTGGTGGCCAAGCTGCTCCTGCTCGCCCAGCCCCACGTCGCGGTCTTCGGCGAGAAGGACCGGCAGCAGCTCGCCGTGATCCGGGCCATGGCCCGGCAGCTCTTCCTCCCCGTCGAAATCGCGGGCCATCCCATCGTGCGCGAGGCCGACGGCCTTGCCATGAGTTCCCGGAACGTCTATCTGACCCCTGGCGAGAGGGCGGCCGCTCCGGCCATCCACCGGGGGCTGCTGCGCGTCCGGGACTGGCTCCTGGCCGGGGAGAGGCATTGCGCCGCGCTGGCCGGAAGGCTGCGGGAGTTTTACGCGGCCGAGCTGCCGGAAGGGCGCATCGACTACGCCGAGTTCGTCCATCCCGAGACCATGACGCCGGTGGCGGAGATCGACGCCCCGGTGGTCCTGGCGGTGGCCGTGCGCCTCGGCAAGGCCCGCCTCATCGACAATGTTTTGCTGGAATCCTGAATGGCCAAACGCTGTTTTCTGCGCTCCAAGCTGCACCGCGCCACGCTCACGGGCTGCGACGTCGACTACGAAGGCAGCATCGCCATCGACGAGGCCCTGCTCAGGGCGGCGGACATGCTTCCCAACGAACAGGTTGACGTGTACAATCTGGACAACGGCAACCGCCTGACCACCTACGCCATTGCCGGAAAACCCGGCGAGGTGTGCCTGAACGGGGCCGCCGCCCTGCTGGCCGAACCCGGCCAGCGGGTGATTATTTGCTGTTTCACGTGGCTCGACGAGGACGAGATCGCGGGGCATGCGCCCCGGGTCGTGCTCCTGGAGCCGGACAACGTCATCGCCCGGACGAAATAGGCGCGCGCCCGTCCGGAACGCATATCATCTCATTACGCCAGGGAGGCCCGTTTCTTATGATCCAGTGCAAAGGCAAGTACCTGTTCACGTCCGAGTCCGTGACCGAGGGGCACCCGGACAAGGTGGCGGACGCCATCTCCGACGGCATCCTCGACGCCATCATGGGCCAGGACCCGGATTGTCGCGTGGCCTGCGAAACCCTGGTGACCACGGGCCTCGTGGTCATCGCGGGCGAGATCACAACCTCGGCCTACGCCCACTTCCCCGAGGTCGTGCGCTCCACGATCAAGGAGATCGGCTACAACTCCTCGGACATGGGCTTCGACTGGGAGACCTGCGGCGTCATCTCCTCCATCGACAAGCAGTCCCCCGACATCGCCCAGGGCGTGAACCGGGCCAAGCCCGAGGAGCAGGGCGCCGGTGACCAGGGCATGATGTTCGGCTTCGCCAGCAACGAGACCGAGACCCTGATGCCCTCGGCCATCTACTGGGCGCACAAGCTCTCCCGCCGCCTGACCTTCGTGCGCAAGGAAGGCGTCCTCGACTTCCTCAGGCCCGACGGCAAAACCCAGGTGGCCATCGAGTACATCGACGGCAAGCCCGTGCGCATCGACAACATCGTCGTGTCCTCGCAGCACTCGCCCAAGGTCGACTACCAGGATCTGTGCGACGCCATCAAGAAGGAGGTCATCTTCGAGACCCTCCCGGCGAACCTGGTGGACAAGGACACCAAAATCTACATCAACACCACCGGACGTTTCGTCATCGGCGGCCCCATGGGCGACTGCGGCCTGACCGGCCGCAAGATCATCCAGGACACCTACGGCGGCGCGGGCGCTCACGGCGGCGGCGCGTTCTCCGGCAAGGATCCCTCCAAGGTGGACCGCTCGGGCGCGTACATGGCCCGCTACGTGGCCAAGAACATCGTGGCCGCCGGGCTGGCCGAGAAGTGCGAGGTGCAGATCGCCTACTGCATCGGCGTCGCCGAGCCCGTCTCCGTCCTGGCCACCTCCTACGGCACCGGCCAGGTCTGCGACGAAACCCTCACCAAGGCCGTGCGCGAGGTCTTCGATCTGCGCCCGTACTTCGTCTCCAAGCGCCTGGACCTGCGCCGCCCCATCTTCAGCAAGACCACCAACTACGGTCACTTCGGCCGCGAACTGCCCGAGTTCACCTGGGAAAAGACCGACGCCGCCGCGGACCTGCGCACGGCCTGCAAGATCTAGCCGCGACGGACGGCAAACGGATGCACGAGGGGAGCCCCGCGGCTCCCCTCTTTTTTTGCGCCGTGCGTCAGGCCAGGAGGTTCTTGCCGAGCATGGCCAGTCCGAGGGCCAGGATGAGCCAGGTGAGGAGTCTCTTGTAGGCCGCCTCGCTCACCCTGGGCGCGATGCGCGTTCCTGTCCACGCGCCCAGGGCCAGACAGGGCAGGCCGTAGGCGTAGAGGCGGCCGGTCTCGGCCGTGAGCAGGCCGAGCCAGAGGTGCGAGGTGGAGATGACGATGCAGGAGGTGAGAAAGTACGTGGCCATGGCCGCGCGCACGCGGTCCTTGGGCCAGGGCTGGGAGGCGAGATAGAGGACCACGGCCGGGGCGGAGGACCCGATGCTGCCGCCGAGCGCTCCGGCGACGACGCCGACGCCGATCCCGGCGCGCGGCCCGAGCTGTTTTTCCGGCCCCCTGCCCCGCAGGGCGTTGAGCGCGAAGAAGAGCACCAGCGAGGCCAGGAGGAGCTCAAGGACCTGCGCCGGAGCGCGGGTGAGCAGCACGAGGCCGAGGGCGAAGCCCGGGGCGGCGCCGATGAAGAGCGGGGCCACGTCCGGAACGCGGATGTGCCCGCGCAGGTGCCGGGCCAGATAGATGTTGAGGGAGAGGGCCAGGACGCCGACCAGGGGGATGGCGGTCTTGATGCCGAAGAGGAACGCGGTCACGGGCATGAGCAGGAGCACCACGCCGAAGCCGGAGACGCCCTGGGTGACGCCGCCCGCGAAGACGGTCAGGCAGAAGAGCAGGATGGGGAGGAGCATCGGGCGAGCATGGTACAGGGCCGCGCCCCGATGGGCAAGGACCGCGTCCGGCCCGGCGGGAGGCGGCCGGGGGGCCTTCGGGACGAAGACCCCCTCGGCCCGGCGTGGCTACGGGGCCGTCTTTGCGCTCAAGGAGCCGAGCAATTCCTGGATCTTGGCCAGGGCCTCCTTCTGCTCGGGCGTGGTGGCGTGCAGCGCGGCCAGTTCGGCCTTGTTGGACATTTCCTGCACGGCCGAGGAGAGGACCATGGTCCGGATGCCTCCGGCCACGGACTCGATGCCGGCCAAGCGGTTTTCGATGCCGGCCAGGCGCTGTTCCTCCATGGCCGCGATGCGGCCTTCCAGGGTGGCCACGCGGTCCGCGTTGCGCGCCTCGACCAGGGCCATGCCGAGAATGGCCACGATGATGGCCGCCACGGCCATCCACGAGGCTCCGCGGCCGATGGTGCGGCTCTCCTCCACAGGGTCGGTCGGGGCGTTGGCGTCGATGTCCTGATCGTACATGGCCTTGATGCGCTTCTCGAGTCCGAGCATGGGACACTCCTGTGGTGTTGCGTTTTCAGGGGCGAATTCCGCCCGTAGTATCCATTTATCAGGATGGCGAGACAGGTCAAGGCGCGGCTTTTTTCGGGCTCCGTACGCCGCGTTGTTCACGAAATACGATTTTTCTTGCCAAGACGGGCGCGCGTGCTTATTTCCGCCCCTTGCGGGGGGATATACTTTAATATCCTACTCATCGAGTATAATTTAGCCCGCAGGAGGCTTCATGCAGCGCAAGGCCTTTTCCGCTCTTTTCCTGGCCGTGGCCCTGTTCCTGGCCGCCGCCCCGGCACCGGCCTTTCTCGGGATGCTCGGGACGCACAAGAATCTGGAGATTTCCGCCGGGAGCGCGGTCATCGCCCTCGGCGACCTGAAGACCGACGAGGCCAGGTTCTACAAGGCCAGGGCCGGAGGCAAGGAGGTTAGATTCTTCGTCGTGCGCACGGCCGACGGCAAGGTGCGCACGGCCTTCGACGCCTGCGACGTCTGCTGGCCCGCCAGGAAGGGCTACAAGCAGGACGGTCAGTTCATGATCTGCGTCAACTGCGGCCAGAGGTTCCACCTGCGCCAGGTCGGAGACGTGCACGGCGGCTGCAACCCCTCGCTCCTGGCCTCGTCCGTGCAGGACGGCAAGGTCGTGATCGGCGAGGCCGCGCTCGCCGCGGGCGCCGGATACTTCTAGCGCGGGAGCGGACATGGGCATCCTCACCATTCCCCTGCGCAACCTCAGGCGCAAGCCGCTGCGCACCGCCGTGATGGTCCTGGTCTTCGCCGCCGGGGTCGCGGCGGTCACGGCCCTGGCCCATCTCTCCAGCCGCGTGGGCGAAAGCCTGGAGGCCAAGATGACGGCGTTCGGCGCGAACATTCTCGTCACGCCCAAACGCGAATCCCTGCACGTCTCCTACGGCGGCATGCAACTCGGCGACGTCTCCTACGACGTGAAATACCTGGATCAGACCGCCAGCCTGGCCGCGGTGCGCGGCATCCACCACAAGGACCGCATCGCGGCCGTGGCCCCCAAGTTCGTCCTGCTCGCGCGCGTGAACGGGACGGCCGTGGGCGTCATCGGCGTGGATTTTCCCCAGGAGCGGCTGATCAAGAGCTACTGGGGGGCCGAGGGACGCATGCCGGACGCGCCGGACGAGATCCTCGCCGGCGCGTCCGCGGCGGCGGCCCTTGGGCTGTCCCCGGGGCAGCGCCTGGACGTCGAGGGCCGGGCCTTCACCGTCTCCGGCGTGCTCTTCCCCACTGGCGGGGACGACGACAACGTGCTCTTCGCCGACCTCTCCGCCCTGCAGGCCGCCGCGGGCAAACCCGGAGCCGTCCATTTCATCGAGGTCTCGGCCCTGTGCGCGGGCTGCCCCATCGAGGATATCACGGACCAGCTCGAACGCGCCCTGCCCGGCGCGCGCATCACGGCCATGCAGCAGGTGGTCAAACAGCGCATGATGACCGTGCACTTCGTGCAGACTCTGGCCGTCTCCGTCTCCGTGGTGATCCTGCTCACGGCCTGCGTGATGATCGGCCTCTCGGTCTTCTCCGCGGTCAACGAGCGCATCCACGAGATCGGCCTGCTGCGCGCCCTGGGCTTCTCCAAGGGGCGCGTCTTCGCGGTCTTCTCCCTGGAGGCGGTCTGCGTGGGTCTGCTGGCCGGAGCCGTGGGCTACGCCGGGGGCGTGCTGGCCTCGGGCCGGCTGGCCGGGCTGCTCGATCTGGGCAGCCAGATCCCGGCGGCCGCGTTCGATCCCCTGCATCTCCTCCTGGCCCTGTGCGGCGTGCCCGCGCTGGCCGCGCTGGCCGCGCTCCCACCCGCGCTGAAGGCGGCCCGGGTGGAGCCGTCCCAGGCCCTGGTCATGCTCTAGCCCGGGATCACGAAGGAAGGAACCGCATGCTCATCACCGCCACGGACATCGTCAAGAGCTACGGCAACGACGCGGGCCAGTCGCCCGCCCTGCGCGGGGCCTCGCTGGCCATCGCCGAGGGGGAGTTCGCCTGCATCGTGGGCCGCTCGGGCTCGGGCAAGTCGACCCTGCTCGCCGTCCTCTCCACCCTGCTGCGGCCCGACGCGGGCAGCATCGTCTACCGGGGCGCGGAACTGACGCGGCTGCCCGGCCGCGACCTGGACCGGCTGCGGAGCAGCGAGTTCGGCATGGTCTTCCAGATGCACCACCTGCTGCCCTACCTCACGGCCGAGGAGAACGTCCTGCTGCCCTTCATGCGGGGATTCTCCGGCATCACCGCGGAACAGCGCGCCCGCGCCCGCGAGGTGCTGACCCAGGTGGGGCTTTCGGGCAAGGAGGAGAGGCTGCCGGGCCAGCTCTCCGGCGGCGAGCAGCAGCGCGTGGCCATCGCCCGGGCCCTGTCCCCGGCACCGCGCGTGCTGTTCGCCGACGAGCCCACGGGCAGCCTGGACAAGGCCACGGGCCGCGGAATCATGGGTCTTCTGCAGGCCGTCAACGCGCGCGGCGTGACCGTGGTCATGGTGACCCACGATCCGGAGTACGCGGCCATGGCCGGACGCCGCATCACCATCGACGACGGCCGGGTGCTGACGCCGGACGGCCGCGCGGCCTGACGGGACCGGAGGCGGACCATGAACGAAAACGGCCCCCGCGGTGATCACCGCGGGGGCCGTTTTCGTTCGTAGGCGGGGCGGCTCAGGGATCGGACTTCTCGGCCTGCCGCAGGTCCTCGGCAAAGGAGAGCAGCGCGCCCAGGCGTCTGGTCTCCACGAGGCGTCGGCTGCCCGGGGGCGAGGGACAGTAGAACTGGTTCACGGCGATCTGGAAATCGGCCTCGGAACGTCGCTTCACGGCGACCATCCAGGCCGGGAAATAGGTCGCGGCCGTGGCCTGGTCCGCGCAGACCCAGACCTTGTGGGGCTGCTCCGGCACGCCCTCGGCGCGTTCGAGGATGTCCGCGAGCCGTAGCGTGGTTTCGCGCAGGGACGTGCCCCAGTACTCCACCTCGTAGCGCCCCTCGGCCCCTGCCGGGCCGCCGGTCAGCGAGTTGAAGTAGACGTACTGGTGGGGGTGCAGCTGGACCATGGTCCAGGCCTGCCAGAAGATGCCCAGGGCCGTGAGGCCCCAGACCAGGCCGGAGAGGGGCGCGGGCAGTTCGAGGAGCAGGTTGATGCCCAGCGCCGCGAGCACGGCCAGGGGCGGCAGGACGAAGAGGAAGTGGCGGATGCCGTTGTAGGCCGGGGGGCTGACGGCGATGAAGTAGGCGATGGGCACGGCGGCCGTCAGGAGAACCGCCAGCACGCCGAGGCTTTTGGCCTCCAGCAGGCTGCCCGGCCTGAGCAGGATCGTGCCCGTCCCGGTCAGCAGGGCCAGGGCCAGACCGACGAGCAGCGTGGGCGGCAGGCAGAAGAGGAGGAGCTTGGGCAGATAGGTCCAGGGCAGCTCCATGGCCGGGACGAGCTGGCCGTCGAAGGGCAGCACGCCCTTGAAGGGAAAGCTCTTGAACATGGAGAGGGCGAGGAGCGGGTTGAGCAGGTCCTGCGCGGCCCAGGGCCAGCACAGCAGCATCACCCCGTAGGCCGTGAGCCCCGCGGGGACGAGGCGCACCAGGGTGACGACCCCCTCCCAGAGAGCCTCGGCGGGCCACACCCCCTGGCGCAAACGTCCGAGCAGCCGCAGCAGGAAGGGCAGCAGGAAGCTGGGGGCGATGATCACCGCACCCACGCGCGTGCCCAGGGCCAGGCCGAAGGCCAGGCCGAGCCAGAGGCCGGTGGAGAGGCGCACCCGGGGCAGCTCGGCGAAGACGCGGCAGAAGAAAACCAGACTCCAGGTCATGGCCGCGGCAAAGGGAATGTCCTTGGGGTTGCTGAAGAAATGGCCGTAGTAGCGGGCCGTGGCGGCAAGCAGGAGGAGGCTCAGGAAACCCGCGCGCGGCCCGCCCAGATCGCGCCCCAGACGCCAGACGCCGGCCAGCCCGAGCAGGCCCGTGAGGCCGCCCAGGAGGTGGCGCGTCTCGTATTCGGGGAAGGGGGAGATCTTCTGCAGGAGCGTGGCCAGGAGGTCGAAGGCCCCGCCGTAGTAGAAGAGGTTGGAGAAGGAGAAGGCCGAGGTGTCGGAAAGGCCGGAGGCGTAGTAGTCCAGCAGGAGCCTGCCGTAGACGCCCTGGCCCTGCTCGTCCCAGGAGACGCCGTAGTCGCGGAAGGTGAGCAGGACCACGGCCAGGAGCAGGCCGAGCGTGGCCCAGGCCGCCGCGTCCCATCCCCGGCCGCGCTTCTCTTCCGAATGTTTCTGCAGCCGGATGCCCCCGTGGACCGCCATGCGCGTGCCTCCTGTGGGCGTGCCGCCTGCGGCGGCGCTGACGCCCCTTACGGGAGTGGCAGACTACGCGAGGTGCGGTCCGCTGCCAAGGGGGGAGGCGGACCACGCGCCATCTTCCCGCGGCAGAGGGAAGGAGATGGCGAAGGACGCTCCGCCGAGGCTGCTACGGCCGGTCTCCAGGGTTCCCTTGAGTTGGCTCGTCAATCTGACGATGAGCAGCATGCCCAGGGTGCCCGGGGCTTCGGGATCGAAATTCTCCGGCAGGCCCGGGCCGTCGTCCTCGATGCGCAGGCGGGCCAGGTCCCCCTCCCGGCCGACGACGAGGCGCAGACGTCCCCCCGTGCTGTCCACGAAGCCGTGCTTGCAGGCGTTGGTGACCAGCTCGTTGAGGATCAGGGCGCAGGGGATGGCCGTGTCCAGACTTACGGGCAGGGGCGAAACGTCGGCGTCGAGGTTTACGGCCCTGCGGCCGAAGGAGGAGAGCAGGCGCAGGATCAGCTTGCTGGCGTACTGGCCCAGTTCGATGCCCGAGAGGTCCTTGGAGTGGTATATCTCCTCGTGCACCAGGGCCATGGAGGCGATGCGGCCCTGGCTTTCCAGGAAGAGTTCGCGCAGCCCCGGATCGTCCACGTTGGCCGACTGCAGGTAGAGGAGACTGGAGACGATCTGCAGGTTGTTCTTGACCCGGTGGTGAATCTCCTTGAGCAGGATCTCCTTTTCGGTCAGGGAGTCCTGCAGTCTGACCTCGGCCGCGCGGCGTTCGGTGACGTCGATGAGGATGGCCTCGATCTGTTCGAGTCTGCCGTCCCGGGCCTTGACCCCCTGCACGTGCAGTTCGATCCAGCGCTGCTCCCCGTCCGGCCTGCGCAGCCGGACCACCTGGACGGTCTCGCCCTGTTCGCGCAGGCGCGCGAGCAGGGTCTGCCGGTCCGCGGGATCGATGTAGAAGGACGTGCTGGTCAGTTCGGGCCGGGTCAGGATCTCGGCGGGCGAGGCGTAGCCCAGGATATGGGCCGCGGCCGGGTTCAGGCTGGTGATGCGGCCGTCGGGCAGGGAACTGAGCAGGCCCTCGGCCGCGTTCTCGAAGATGGAGCGGTATTTGGCCTCGGCCTTGCTGAGCTGGGCCACCTGGCGGCTGATGGTGCCGCCCATGTCCAGGAGCAGCCGGGTCAGCCGCTCGAACTCCTTGCGCGGCCCGCCTGGGGGCGGAGCGTCGTAGCGGCCCTCGGCGTAGGCCGTGACCAGGCAGTCCAGGTCCTCGAACGGCCGCCGCAGGAAGATGCGCAGAAGCACGCCAGTGGCCGCGGTCAGCACGAAGACGCAGAGCAGGGTGGAGACGGCGAAGATGAACAGCAACTCGCGCCGCGCGGTCTTGAGCGGCTGGGAACTGAGGCTCAGGCTGACGTGGCCCAGGAAATGGCCGTCGTGCAGGATCGCGCCTTCCTTGCGCAGGCCCCCCGAGTCCCCCCCTGCGGAAAAGAGAGTGCGCCCCGCGGCGTCGCGGATGACGATGGCGGCGACATGGTCGTTCTGGGCGAAGGTGCGGCCGATCTCGCCGATGGCCTGGTCGTTGAGCTCCCACATGGGGATGTGCAGGGTCTCCTGCAGGAAGGTCAGGTAGGACTCGGCCCGCGCCTCGTTCTCGCGCAGGGCCTGGCGGTCCGTGGCGGCGAAGAGCAGGGCCAGGGCCCCCGCGGCCACCAGGGCCACGGTGGCCACCAGGCTGAGGGTCAGGTCGTGGGAGATGGAGCGCCGGGCGTTGCCGGCGAACAGATTCTCGACGGGCATGTCAATGGTCCTTGACCGGTTGGAGACGCAGGATGGCGGCGTCGATGCGCTGCATCGTCTCCGCGGGGACCCCGTGCGCGCACATCAGGTGGCGGGTTGCGCCCTGCGGGGCGTCGGGGACCTCGACCAGGGCCACGGCGTGCGGGGCGATCCCGGCGTCGGCGATCAGCTCCTCCACCTCTTCGGGCGAGACGAGCATGTAGTCGATGCGTCCGGCCGCGAGCATGCGTGCGAACTGCCGCTGCGATCCGGCAAAAGCGTAGATCCGGGGGGAATGGCGGGCGATGAGACCGTCCATCTCCCTGCCGTAGGAAAATCCCTCGGGCGTGCCCAGGAGCAGCCCCTGATCCGCGAGGATGTCGGCCATGCCCCTGCCGTGCAGGGCCGCGGCGGTTTCGGGCCGGGCCAGAGGCAGCATGGGCCGGTTGCGGTAGATGGGGAGGCTGAAGCGGGCCGAGGTTTCCCGTTCCGGGGTCCTGAACCAGCCCACAGAACAGGCGTGCGCATCGGGCCGCGACAGTTCCTCCAGGATGCGTTTGGGGGGCATGGCCGTGAAACGGTGAGGAATGCCCGCCTCGTCCAGGATCGAAAGGGCGATGTCGTTGAGCAGCCCGGCCGGGCGCTGGTCCACGGTCATGTAATAGGGGGGGCGCTCCATGTAGTACACGGCGAGCGCCCCGTCGGCCCCGGGGGCGGTCGCGGGGAGCAGGAGCGCGAACAGTCCGGCCGGAACGGCCAGGAGGGGGCGTGATCTGCGGGTGCGCGTGCCGGATGTGCTGGCCATGGTGTGCGCGGCGTGGCCGGGAGGCCGGGTGCGGCGGTCTGCGGGATGCATCCCCCCGGGCGGAAGAGTACGCCAAGGCGGAGGCGGCTTCAACAACAGGGAGCGGGGTCGGGAAAAAAAGCAGGGGCCGCGGCGACCGCGGCCCCTGCGGGGAAGGCGTGTCCGTCCGGCTACTTGGCGAATTCCGAGGCCCGCTTCTCGCGGATCACGGTGACCTTGATCTGGCCGGGGTAGGTCAGGTTGTCCTCGATCTGCTTGGCGATGTCCTTGCAGAGCAGGTAGGTGCGGTCGTCGGGCACGCGCTCGGGCTCGACCATGACGCGCAGCTCGCGGCCCGCCTGGATGGCGTAGGCCTTGGAGACGCCGTCGAAGTTCCTGGCGATGTTCTCCAGGTCCTCCAGCCGCTTGACGTAGTTCTGCAGCAGTTCCTTGCGCGCGCCGGGCCGCGCGCCGGAGAGGGCGTCCGCGGCCTGGACCAGGATGGCCATGACCGTCTCTGCGGGCTGGTCCTCGTGGTGCGCGGCGATGGCGTTGACGATCTCGCGGTGCTCGTTGAACTTCTTGGCCAGGTCCGCGCCGATGAGGGCGTGCGGCCCCTCGATCTCGTGGTCCACGGCCTTGCCGATGTCGTGCAGCAGGCCCGCGCGCTTGGCGCGTTTCTCGTCCAGGCCAAGCTCCGCGGCCATGACGCCGCACAGGAAGGCGACCTCAAGGGAATGCTGCAGGACGTTCTGCGAATAGCTGGTGCGGTACTGCAGCTGGCCGAGCAGGCGCACGAGGTCCGGATGGATGCCGTGCACGCCCACGTCGAAGGTGGCCTGCTCACCGATCTGGCGGAGCTTGACCTCCATCTCCTTCTCGACCTTGGCCACGATGTCCTCGATGCGCGCCGGGTGGATGCGGCCGTCGGTGATCAGGCGCTCCAGGGACTGCTTGGCGATCTCCCGGCGCAGGGGCGAGTAGGCCGAGAGGATGACCGTCTCGGGCGTGTCGTCGATGATCAGGTCCACGCCGGTGGCGGCTTCGAGGGCGCGGATGTTGCGGCCCTCGCGGCCGATGATGCGGCCCTTCATCTCCTCGGAGGGCAGGGTCACGGCGGTCACGGTCTGCTCGGCCACGAAATCGCCCGCGTAGCGGTGGATGGCCAGGGCGATGACCTCCTTGGCCTTCTTGTCGGCGATCTCCTTGGCCTCCATCTCGATGGCCCGGATCATCTTGGCGGAATCGTGGCGGGTGCGGGACTCTATCTCCTGCATGAGGCGCTGCTTGGCTTCCTCCGCGGTCAGCCCGGCCACGGCCTCCAGCCTGCGCTCCTGCTCCTCCTCGCGCGCGTGCAGGACCTCCGCGCGGTCCTCAAGCTCGCGCTCCTGGCGGGCGAGGCGCTTCTCCAGCTCGATGACGCTGGCCTCCTTCTGGGAAATGGTCTCCAGCTTGGATTCCAGCCGCTCCTCCTTGGCCGCGAGCTTCTGCTCCTTGGCCTTGAGGCTGTTCTCCCGTTCCTTGATCTCCCCTTCCTGCTCCTTTTTCTCGCGGAGCAGCTCCTTCTGGCCCTGGACGATGGCGTCTTCCTTGGTGACCTGGGCCTCCTTGCGCGCCTCCTCCAGGATGCGCACGGCCAAGTCCTTGGCCTCGGCCAGCCGCTTGCCTTCGATGATGCGGTGCAGGATGTAGCCGGCGGCAGCGCCGCCTGCGAGCCCGATGATGAGGGCGAGGATGATGTCAAAGCTCATGCGACTCTCCTTTATGTCTTCAGGCGTTGGCCCCGCCTGTACGGGCGCAGTGCAAAGAGGGGAAGGGGTCTCCGCGGCGAAAGCGCCTGGGAGCAAGGAGGCTGCCGGTGCGGCGTCTGGTCGGCGAGCTTGGGCGGTGTGGTCTGCGGACGGCTGGGCGGCTGTATGTCAACGGCTGTGCGCCGCTTCGGAAGGCTCCCCGAATGGCCGTGTCGCCACGTATTCTGAACCGTTGGTCCAGAGCGGGAGCGGCTGTCCGGCCGTCAGGCTTCCCGCTTGCGGGCATGCACACGGGCCGTACTGGAAGCTGCGTCCCTAAGGCGTACTCGTTGGCTCAGCAATTCCGGTGGCGATCACGCGCCATCCAGGGAAATCAATGCAAGCGCCGCCTGGCGCCGTTCATTTTATCGTCAAAAGCGAGCCCAATTTCGCTTCAATGTCCCGCAGGTCTCGCTTGGCCTGCAGGTAGTCGTCGGCCAGACTCAAGGCCAGCACGGTCAGCAGGATCTCCTTGTTTATGTTCTTCCCGCTCTGCGCGATCTGGTTGAACAGGTCCTCCAGATGGGACTTGGCCGCCTGAACGCGCGCCTCGTCCGCATCCGTCCTGAAGCGTATCTCCAATCCGAGTACGTTCAGCGTGTACTGGGGCATCGGCGACCCACGCTATTCCAGGGCTCCCTGGACCTTCTGCAGCAGGCCGTCGATGCGGGTCATCACGGCGTCCCTGTTTGCCCGCGTCTCTGCGAGTTCCTTGCGGAGGAGACCGTTCTCCTCCTCCAGTTCCTTGATCTTGTTCAACAGCGCGGTCATGCGCTGTTCCAGCTGTTCGAGTATTTCCATGGCCTGTATCTAAGTCTCCCCCGGCGTGAAATCAAGCCGGATTATTTGCGGCGGGCGATCTGCCGCTGTTCCGCCCTGGTCACGGCCAGGGTCCCCGGGGCCACGTCCTTGGTGATGGTCGAGCCCGCACCGACCAGCGCGCCCGCGCCCACGGTCACGGGGGCGACCAGGGCCGTGTTGCTGCCGATGAAGGCGCCGTCCTCGATGATGGTCTTGTGTTTGTTCGTGCCGTCGTAGTTGCAGGTGATGGTGCCCGCGCCGATGTTCACCCCCTCTCCTATCTCGGCGTCGCCGAGATAGGTCAGGTGGCTGGCCTTGGAGCCGCGGCCGAGCACGGCTTTTTTCATTTCCACGAAATTGCCCACCTTGGCCTCGCGCTCCAGGATGGCCCCGGGCCTGAGCCGGGCATAGGGGCCGATGACGCAGCCCGGCCCCACCTCCGCCCCTTCCAGGTGCGAGAAGTGGCGCACGTGCGCGCCCTCGGAGAGCCAGCTCTCGGTGATGTGGGTGTAGGCGTCCACAACCACGCCGTGGTCGATGACCACGTCGCCCACGATTTCGCACGGGCCGGTGATGCGCGCGCCCGGCCGGATGGTGGCGCGGGGGCCGATGCGGCAGGCGGAGGGGTTGTGCAGCCTGACCCCGTGGTTCATGTGCTCGCGCACGATGTCCGCCCGCAGGTGCTCCTCGGCCTCGATGAGTTCACGCGGGGTGTTGATGCCCATGAGCGTGAGATCGTCGCCGCAGTTCACCGCGAGCACGGTGTTCTTGTCCGCGATGGCCAGCTCCACGAGGTCGGTGATGTAGTACTCGCGGGCCGCGTTGCGGTTGGAAAGCCAGCCGAGCAGCGGCTCCACGAATTTCATGTCCAGGCAGTAGATTCCGGCGTTGACCTCGCGCGGGGCGGGGCCGTGCTTGGCCGGGTCGTAGTCCTTGGCCTCGATGATGGCGGCCACGCGGCCGTCCTCGTCGCGCAGCACGCGGCCGAAGGAGTTGGGCTCCGGGGCCTGGATCGAGAGGAAGGCCAGGGCGGCCTTCCTCTCCCGCGCCGTGGCCACGAGCAGACCGATGGCCTGGGGGGAGAGGAGGGGCGTGTCGCCGTTGACCACGACCACCCAGCGGTATCCGGCCTCCTTGAGGCGGGGCCAGGCGACCTTGAGGGCGTGGCCCGTGCCGAGCTGCTCCTCCTGGAGCACGAAACGGTCCTCGTGCTCGGGAAAGGCCTTTTGCACGTGGGCCGCTCCGAAACCCACCACGGTGTGCATCCGCCCCTCGAAGAGGGGGCTGAGGGCGCGGTGCACGTACCAGAGCATGGGTTCGCCCAGGATGGGCATCATGACCTTGGGCAGGTCCCGGGCGTGCATCCGCGTGCCCTTGCCCGCGGCCAGGACCAGGGCGCACGTGGCGGTGTCGTTCATGTCCTCTCCTGTGAAGCGTCCTTGGGACGCGGCTGGGACGCGGCACGGCTCGCGGTCCGTTTCCAGACGCGCGCCGGGACCGTAGCGGGCCTCGTCGCAGCCTCCCTAGCACGGCGCACGGGGATTGGAAAGCCGGGAACGGCCCCGGCGGCGCGGGACCGCGCGACATGTGACAGGATTGGGAAAAGCCGTCAGTGCTCGCCGCGCAGCCGGGAACGACGCTCCTGGACCAGGGCTTCAAGGTCGAACTTCTTGATGCGGTAGCCCATCTGCCGGAGCGTGATGCCCAGCTCCCGGGCGGCGCGCGACTGTATCCAGCGGTGACGCTCCAGGGCGGAAAGGACCTCGCGCTTCTCGATGTCCGAGAGGCTGGCGTGCTCTTCGGGGGCCACGGGAGGCCGAGCGCCCACGAGGAACTGGGGGGGGATGTCGCCCACGTCGATCTGTTCGCCCTCGACCATGATCGAGAGCCGCTCCACCAGGTTCTCCATCTCGCGCACGTTGCCCGGCCAGGAGTAGCGGATGAGCATGTCCAGCGCCTGCGGGGTCAGGATCAGGCGGCGGGAGTACTCCTTCTCCATGGTCTCCAGGAAGTGGTTGAGCAGGGCCGGGATGTCCTCGGGACGCTCGCGCAGGGCCGGGACGCGGATGGGGAAGACGTTGAGGCGGTAGTAGAGGTCCTCGCGGAAGAGCCCCCGCCGCACCTCCTCGGAGAGGTCCTTGTTGGTGGCGGCGATGATGCGCACGTCGACCTTGCGCGTCTTGGCCGAGCCCAGGCGCTCGAACTCCTTCTCCTGGATGACGCGGAGCAGCTTGGCCTGCACGGACAGGGTCAGCTCGCCGATCTCGTCCAGGAAGATGGTGCCCTCGTGCGCCTCCTCGAAACGGCCCGGTTTGGGCGCGGTGGCCCCGGTGAAGGCCCCCTTCTCGTGGCCGAAGAGTTCGGATTCGAGCAGGGTCTCGGGCAGGGCCGCGCAGTTGACCTTGATGAAGGGGCGGGCATGGCGCTCGGACAGTTCGTGGATGATGCGCGCGGTGAGCGTCTTGCCTGTGCCGGACTCGCCCAGGAGGAGCACGGTGGCCTTGGTGGGCGCGACCTTCTCGATCATCTGGCGGACGCGCTCCATGGGCTGGCTCTTGCCCACGATGAAGAAGCGCTGGAAGCTCTGCGAGAGCTTGGAGCGCAGCAGCGATATCTCCTTCTTGAGGGACTGTTCGCGCTCCAGGAAGTGCCGGTTGAGCTGGATGAACTGGCCGATGAGGGTGGCCACCACGGAGAGGAAGTTGACGTCCTCCTCGAAGGAGACCTCGTCCGCGAAGAGGCGGTCCACGTTGAGCACGCCCACCGGCCCCGTGGCCGTGGACACGGGCACGCCGATGAAAGCGATGCGGCCGCGCTCCAGGCCGCGCGAGCGGGTCTTGTCCAGGAACAGCGGCTCCTTGGAGACGTCGGGCACGATGAAGGGGCGGCCGGTCTGGAAGATGTGGCCGGTGACGCCCTCGTCCAGGCGGTAGACGCCGCGCTGCCGCTCCTCCGCGGTCAGGCCGTAGGAGGCGCGGATGGAGAGCTGGCCGGACTCGTCCAGCAGGGTCATGGTGGCCCGCTTCATGGACAGGGTCTCGGAAAGGATGCGCAGCACGTTCTCCAGGGTGAGGTCCAGATCGTGCGCCTGACCGATGATGAGACAGATTTCCCGGAGAACCTTGAGTTCGAGTACGCCGACCTTGGACTTCATTCCGTGCTCCACGGCTTGGGCTGACAGCAAGGAACGTGCCTCGGCTCGGCGTTGTCCGGGCGGATGCTGGCTGGCGTCCGCAACAAGGCGGAACTGCTGGCGTTATTTTTGCCGACGAACGGGAGCGGGCTGTCCGGGCGCGGACATTACGTTTCCGAAAGGTTTACGATATTGCAAAAAAGACAGAGAGGCTGGCAAAAAACAAGGGATATTTTTACAATTTTGAACACGCCGCCGCCCCTGCCGGAGCACGGGCGGCGGCGTGCGCACGGCTAGGCCAGGGCGGCCTCGGGAGTGGCGCAGGGCAGGCCGAAGGCCTCAGCCACGGCCCCGAAGGTCAGAGCGCCCTTGTGCGTGTTCAGGCCCAGGCGCAGGGGCTGGCTCTCGCGCAGTGCGTCCAGCCCCTTGTCCGCCAGCTTCAGCGCGTAGGGCAGGGTCTGGTTGACCAGGGCGAAGGTCGAGGTGCGGGGCACCGCGCCGGGCATGTTGGCCACGCCGTAGTGGACCACGCCGTCGATGACGTAGGTGGGGTCGGCGTGGGTGGTGGCCTTGATGGTCTCCACGCAGCCGCCCTGGTCCACGGCCACGTCCACGATGACCGAACCTTCCTTCATCAGGGAGATCATGCTGCGTGTGACCAGCTTGGGAGCCTTGGCCCCGGGGATGAGCACCGCGCCGATGACGAGGTCCGCCTTGGCGACCATCTCGCGCACGTTGGCCTCGGTGGAGTTCATGGTCACGATGCGGCCGCCGAAGACGTCGTCCAGGTACTGCATGCGGGCGTGGTTCAGGTCCAGCACCGTGACGCGCGCGCCCAGGCCCACGGCGATCTTGATGGCGTTGATGCCGACCACGCCGCCGCCCAGGATGACGACCTCGGCGGGCGGCACGCCGGGCACGCCGCCCAGCAGCATGCCGCGTCCGCCCTGCATCTTCTCCAGATGGTGCGCGCCGACCTGCGGGGCCAGACGGCCCGCCACTTCGGACATGGGCGAGAGCAGGGGCAGGCTCCGATCAGGCAACTGCACGGTCTCGTAGGCCACGCCCGTGACCTTGCTCGCCAGCATGGCGTCGGTCAGGTCGCGCGCCGCGGCCAGATGCAGGTAGGTGAAGAGCAGCAGATCCTCGCGCAGATAGCGGAACTCCTCGGGCAGCGGCTCCTTGACCTTGATCACGAGCTGCGCGCTCCAGGCGTCCGCGGCCCCGACAAGTTTGGCCCCGGCGGAGGAGTATTCTTCGTCCGTCAGGCCCGAGCCCAGGCCCGCGCCCTTTTCCACCAGCACGGTGTGGCCGCGCCGCACGAGCGCCTCCACGCCGCCCGGGGTCATGGCCACCCGGTTTTCCCAGCTTTTTATTTCCTTTGGCACTCCAACGATCATGGCGATTGCCTCCTTGCGTTCGTCGCTGAACAGGCCAAGCTCTACCGCTCTCCATCTGGCCGGTCAATATGCCGGACAAAATTCGCAAAAAAAGGAAAAACACAGAATGTGCCGCGGCCTGTACGGCCGGGAGGTCGGATTCGGCCGCCCGGCCGCTGTTCAGCCTTCGTCCTTGAGGCGGCGGATGGTGCGGGAGTACGCCTGGAACACGTCCTGGCGGTTGAGCAGCCCGAGGATTCTGGTCTGGTCCTCTTGGTCCACCACCGGCACTTGGCTGTAGTCGGTGTCCACGAACTTGAGCAGGGCCGAATAGAGGTCGTCGCCGGGCAGGAGCATGGCCGGGGGGCGCATCAGGTCGCGCACCACGATGAGGTCGAAGAGGGCGTCCTCGTAGAGCACGCGGCGCACCTCCTGCAGCGGCAGGATGCCGACGATGGCGTCGTCCTCGCCGCGCACCGGGAAGTTCAATTCGTTGGTGTCGGCGATGACGTGGGTCAGGGCCTTGAGGTGCATGCCTTCCTCCAGCACCGTAACCCGGCCGGGCGTGAACACGTCCTTCACCTGGAGTTGCTCCAGGATGTTGATGGTGGCGTCGCTGGTGTGCGCCGGGGACTCGAACTTGTTTTCCACCTGGTTCTCGTAGAGGCTGACCTTGCGGCCCAGGACCAGGGTCACGGTGGCGGCCAGCATGAGCGGCGCGAGCAGGCCGTAGCCCTGGGTGATCTCGCAGACCATGACGATGGGGCCGATGGGAGCGCCCGAGATGCCCGAGAAGAAGGCGGCCATGCCCACCAGCACGTAGGCTCCGGGGTGCTGGGCCACGGAGGGGAAGAGGCCGTGCGCGGCCTGGCCCACCACGCCGCCGGTCATGCCGCCCACGAACAGGGCCGGGGCGAACATGCCGCCTGAAAGGCCCGAGCCGATGGTCAGGGAGGTGGCCAGGATCTTGCCGAAGACGATGGCCGCCATGAGCAGCAGAGGCAGTTCGCCCGCGATGGCTAGCTCCAGCCAGCCGTAGCCGCCGGACAGGACCTCGGGGAAGAGCGCCCCGAAGCTGCCCATGAGCAGGCCGCCCAGGGCGCAGGTCCAGAGGATGCCGATGCGGCCGCGGATGCGCGCGAAGACCGAATATTTGATGAAGAAGAAGGACTTCACGTAGAGCCAGCCCGTCCCGGCGCAGGCCGCGGCCAGAAACGCGTAGAAGGGCAGCTCCAGGGGGCTTCTGAAGCGGAACGGGGGCACGGTGAGGATGGGGTCGGCGCCGTAGATCAGGGCGAAGACCGAGTAGGCCACCACGCTGGAGAGGACCGAGGGCAGCACGGCCTCGGCCTCGAAATCCTCGCGGTAGATGACCTCGATGGCCGTGAGCGCGCCGCCCAGGGGGGCGCGGAAGATGGCGCCGAGCCCCCCGGCCGCGCCCGCCAGGAGCAGGATGCGGCGTTCGCGCGTGGACAGGCCCAGGCGGTCGGCGAGCCACGAGCCGAGCCCCGCGCCGACCTGCGAGATGGGACCTTCCTGGCCCGCGGAGCCGCCCGCGGAGATGGTCAGGACGGCCATGAGCCCCCGGATGGCGGGAACGCGCGGCCTGATTTTGCCAAGCTGGCGGTGGAAGGCCTTGATCATGGCGTCGGTGCCGTCCGTGCCCGCCTGCACGCTTTCGGGGATGAAGCGCGAGACGAGCCAGCCGGTGAGCAGGCCCACGCCCGTGAGCAGGCAGGGAATGACCCAGGGCCGCCGCTCGGCGTGGAGCGCGCCGTGGAACAGGTTCTCGCCCACCGGGGCGGGCAGGTCGTACCCGGCCCACAGGCCGAGGAAGAGGTGGCGCAGGTACTCCACCCCCAGGTAGAAGAGAGCGGCGGCGAGCCCGGAGCAGACGCCCACCCCCACGCCCAGCACCAGCCAGCGCATGGCCGGAATCTGACGGTAGGTGCGCAGGAAGTGTCGCCAGCGCTCTATGGTCCTGAAGATGGGGCTCATGGTCGCGTCCTGCGGCTCGTGTCCCGTTCCTGACGACGATGCCTACGTTTTTCGGCCATCACGCGCGACGCGTGGGCCGGGCTGGCCGGACGTCATCCTAAGGCTCCGCGCCGGGTGCGGCCAGGATGCGGCGGGCCAGGCGGATGTCCTCCGTGATGCGCTCCACCAGGGCGGCGGGGCCGTCGAAGCGCATCTCGTCGCGCAGACGCTGCACGAAGTGGATGCGCAGGGTCTTGCCGTACAGGTCCCGGTCCAGGTCCATGACGTGGACCTCCACGCCCAGGGAGTGCTCCCCGAAGGTCGGATTGTGGCCCACGTTGGCCACGGCCTGCCGGGGCGGAGCGTCCCGCTCGCCAAGTATATCGGCCCAGACGGCGTAGACCCCGCGTTTGGGGACGAGTTCGTCGATGGGCTCCAGGTTGGCCGTGGGAAAGCCGAGCAGTCGCGCGCCGCGGCCCGCGCCGCGGATGACCCGGCCCTTGAACTGGTAGAAGCGGCCCATGAGCGGCGGCAGTTCCCAGACCTCGCCCGCCTGCACCAGATCGCGGATGCGCGTGGAGCTGACCACGGCTTCGCCGATGATCACGGGCCCCAACTGCTCCACGGAAAAGCCCAATTCGCCGCCGAGGCGGCGCAGCAGCTCGTAGTTCCCGGCCCGTCCCTTGCCGAAGGCGTAGTCGTAGCCGATGTAGAGGTGGCGCATGTGCAGGCCGTCCACCAGATAGCGGCGCACGAACTCCTCGGGCGGCAGGGCGGCCATGTCGCGGGTGAAGGGCAGGACCAGGCAGCACTCGACGCCCAGGGCGGAGATGAGTTCGAGCTTCTGGTCGAGCAGGGTGATGAAGGGCGGGGTTTTCTTGCCCGTGAGCACGCGCAGGGGGTGCGGTTCGAAGGTCACGACCACGGAGAGCAGGCCGCGTTTGACGGCGTGCTGCACCACGCGGGCGATCAGCTCCTGGTGTCCCTTGTGGACGCCGTCGAAGTTGCCGATGGTCACACAGGAGGCGGTGAGCGCCCCCGTCAGTTCGCGGGTGTCGTTGACGACGATCATGCGTGTGGTGCTTCCGGGCCGTAGCTGCGGCCCTGCATGGCTACCGCAAAGCCTCCCGAAGCGCAAGGGAAGGTCGGCGCGGGATGCCCGGGCGCGGCACGCCGCGCGGGCGCGCCGGGCGGAGGCGCAGCGGGCGCGGGAGCATGCCGGGAGCGCCGACGCGGCAAGGCTTGCTGACGACCCGGGATGTCATCATAAAAATATATAATTATATTAATATGATATCTGATAGAAAAAGGCGCTAATCGCAGACTTTGTTGCTCCAGACAGTGTTGACTTAACCACCGTGGCTGGTGAACATGCGGTCACCATGTCTGCCCAGGTAGGAGGATGTATGGAACCGAAGTTCACAATCAGCGTGAAGATTGATGGGGGAGTGCCGACGACGCCCAATGCTTTTGCGTGGGTAAAGGTAATTCTCAACTGTATTGCGAGCGACGAGACAGGGACTTATCCGTCACTCATCATCAATGTTCCCGTTCAGGTCACTGCGGACAGCACACTTGCCGCGATTGATTCGGTGGCGCGGAAAAAGGCGAAGGATTTGCTGACCGACGCCCTGGCTGCCATGTAGCCACCGTCAGGCGACATCCGCGAAGGGGAACATGTCCCGCCGCGTGCGCAGCATGGGGCGAACGGCGTCCTGCAACAGGACGGGAAGGCGCTCTGCTTCCTGCATCGCCTTGGTCAGTTCGAGCATCCTGAACCAGGCAAGA
>JALHJW010000009.1 GCA_022839785.1 Desulfovibrio sp.
GAGCGCCGAGGGCATGACCCAGTCCTCCCAGGCCATCCAGGAACTCGCCGCCATGTCCTCGGAGCTCAAGGACCTCATGGCCGAACTGGTGCGCGCCTAGTGCCGCGTCCATGAGGATGATCGACATGATCGTCGCCACGCACGCGCGGCACATGAGCCGGGCGAATGCCCGGTTCCGCCGCCACCGGCGGCGCGCGGCAGCCGTTGGGCGTGAGTCTTGCGGCTGCCGGCAGCTCGGCAGCGGTCCTCCGTAAAATACGGCGTTGCGTATTTCACGGACGTCACACAAGTGAACAACAGCGGGGGAGCCTGGAACGGCTCCCCCGCTCTCAGCCGTCCAAAGCCTGCGCCAGGTCGGCGATGATGTCCGCCTCGTCCTCGATGCCCACGGAGAGGCGCAGCAGGGTGTCGCCGATGCCCGCCGCGGCGCGTTCGGCCGCGGTCATCTTGGCGTGGGAGGTGAGGCGCGGGAGGCAGATGAGGCTCTCCACGCCGCCCAGGGACACGGCCTGGGGGATCATCCGCAGGCGCGCGGCAAAGGCGTCCGCCGCGTTTGCCGCGCCGAAAAGCTCGAAGGAGAGCATGCCCCCGAAGCCCCGCATCTGGCGCGCGGCCACGGCATGGCCCGGATGGCCGGGCAGCCCGGGGTAGTTGACCCGCGCCACCTTGGGATGCGCCGCCAGCCACGCGGCCACGGCCAGGCCGTTCCGGCAGATGCGCTCCATGCGCAGGGCCAGGGTCTTCAGCCCCCTCTCCAGCAGGAAGGCGTCCATGCCGTTGAGCGTGGGGCCGTAGTTGACCGTGGTCTCGTGCAGCCGTTCGGCATGCGCGGCGCGGCAGGCCACGGCGCCGCAGTTCAGGTCGCTGTGTCCGGCCAGATACTTGGTGCCGGAGTGCGCCGCCACGTCGATGCCGAGAGAAAGGGGATTCTGGCAGACGGGCGTGGCGAAGGTGTTGTCGCAGACCGAGACCGCGCCGATCTCGCGGGCGACGGCGGCCACGGCCGCGAGGTCCGCCACCCCGAGCAGCGGGTTGGAGGGCGTCTCCACGTAGACCAGGCGGGTATTCGGCCTGGCGGCGGCACGCAGGCGCGCGACGTCGCCGCAATCCACGAAATCGAAGCCGATGCCCAGGCGCGGGAACTCGGCGGTGACGAAATGGTGCGTGCCGCCGTAGATGTCCGCCTGGATCAGGGCGTGATCGCCCGCGCGCAGGAAGGCGAGGAGCGCGACCGTGATGGAGGCCAGCCCCGAGGCGTGGATGAAGCAGGCGTCCGCGCCCTCCAGGGCGGCGATCTTGTCCGCGGCCGCGAGCTGCGTGGGCAGGGTGTGGTAGCGCGGATAGCCCGGCTCGGCGAGGCCGCGGTGCGGGAAACGGTGGGCCGTGGAGACGTGGATGGGCGTGACCAGACCGCCCGTGGCCTCGTCGGGCCGGGTTCCGGCATGCACGCAGACGGTGTTCGGGCCGCGTTTGGCGTTGCTGGTCATGGGGCGCTCCTGAGGGCTCGGGCCTGCCTCCAGGCCGCGAGGTTGGGCAGGGCGATGCCCGCCAGGATGAGGAGGGCGCCGCCGATCTGCCAGGGGATCACGGGATCGCCCAGGAAGACGGCGGCGAAGACGATGGTGGCCACGGGCTCGAAGGAGGAGAAGACCGAGGCGTAGGCGCTGCCCACACGCTCGATGGCCGCGAAGAGCAGGGAGACGGCCAGGGCCGTGGGGATGAGGCCGAGGGCCAGGCCCATGGCCAGTTGCGGCGCGGTGAGATCGAGCAGGACCGTGGGCGGGTGGACGAGGGCGAAGCCCAGGCCCGTGGAGAGGATCATGTAGAAGGTGGCGGTCTTGGGCCGCAGGCCGCGCATCACCACCTGGCAGAGCAGCAGGTAGCAGGAGAAGACGGCCATGCCGCCGCTGGCCAGGGCCAGGCCGCGCGGGTCCGCGCCGCGCGCGAAGGCGTCGGAGAAGACCAGGGCGCAGCCCGCGCTCACGGCCAGGAGCGAGAAGAGGAGGGGCCGCGTGAGCCTGAGCCCGAGGAAGGGCGCGGAGAGCAGCGTGACCACGGCCGGGTAGGCGTAGAGGATGAGCGTGGTCGTGGAGGGGGAGATGTACCTGATGGAGGAGAAGTAGCAGAAGCTCTGCGTGGTGTAGAGGAACATGCCCACGAGGCCGACGGCCGCGAGCTTTTTCGGCGCGATGCGAAACGCCCCGGGGTCGCGCAGGACGAGCCAGCCGCCCATGAGCAGCACCCCGAAGACGAAGCGGCAGAGCAGCATCTGCCAGGCGTCCATGCCCATGGCGTAGGCGGCCTTGGCCATCACGGCCATGGCCCCGTAGCAGATGGCGGAAAGCAGACTGAGGATCGCGCCCGTGGTCATGGTGCTCCTTGCTGTCCGACGGGGCGGGACGAAGCGCGCGTCCGCCGGGAAAGCCTCCCTAGCAGGCGGCGCGGCGCGTGGCAACGACCCGGTTGCGTCGGGAATGGGCGAGGGTCAGGCCGGGCGATGCAGGAGAACGAGGTATTCCTGGTTGCCCTGCGGCCCCTTGAGGGCCGAGGGGACCACGCCGAGCACCGCGAGGCCGAGGCCCTCGCGCGCGAAGGCGGTGACGCGCTCCACCGCGAGCTGGCGCAGGGACTCCTCGCGCACCACCCCGCCCTTGCCCACCTGGCTGCGGGTCAGCTCGAACTGGGGCTTGATCAGGGCCACGATGCGGCCGCCGGGCCGCAAATGCGGCAAAAGCGCGGGCAGCACCGAGCGCAGCGAGATGAAGGAAAGATCGGCGGTGATCAGGTCCACGGGGCCGGGCAGCAGGGAGGGGTCGTGCAGCCGCAGGTTCACGCCCTCGCGGGAGACGACGCGCGGGTCGCCGCGCAGCTTCTCGTGCAATTGCGCCGTGCCCACGTCCACGGCGTAGACCAGGGCCGCGCCGTGCTGCAGCAGGCAGTCGGTGAAGCCGCCGGTGGAGGCCCCGGCGTCCAGGCAGGTGAGGCCCGCGACGTCGAGGCCGAAATGCTCGATGGCCGTGAGCAGCTTGTGGCCGCCCCGGCTGACGAAACGCTCCCCGGCGTCCAGGGAGAGCGCGGCGTCGGCCTTGAGCTGCTGGCCGGGCTTCTCGATGCGCGCGCGGCCTTTGGGCGTGTCCATGAACACGCGTCCGGCCATGATCAGCCGTGCGGCCTGATCCTGCGATCCGGCCAGGCCCTGCTCCGCGGCCAGGAGGTCGGCGCGCACGCGGGCCACGGCGCGGCTACTTCCTGGCCAGCCCCAGACGGGCCACGATGTTCTCGGCCGCCTTCACGGTGAAGGCCTCGGGCGAGAGGGCGGCCTTCTCCCCGGCCGAGATCACGGGCGCGGGGCGGTTGGCCAGGGCCGGGTCCGGGGTGATCTCGAACTCGGGGGGGAAGCTGTTCTCGAAGTACATGTCCTGGAAGCCGATGAACTTCAGCATGTGCGCCGTGGCGTCGAGCACCGCGGTTTCGTCCGTGTCGATGAGGCCGAGGTCGCGGGCCTTGAGCAGTCCGGCCATGCACTCGCCGCCCTGGGTGCAGGAGATGTGGCCGTGCCGGTTGGCCAGAAGCATGCCCTCGATGGTCTCCTGTTCGCTCACCTGCACGACCTGGAACGCGCCCGCGCCGTAGGCCTGCTCCAGCTTCTCGGCGAAGTGGCGCACGCGGGGGAAGGAGACCGGGTCGCCGATCATGGCGGCCTGGGCCACGGAGGGGCGGACCTTCACGGGCGAGAAGGCGCGCTCGGCGGCGGGCTTTTGGTAGTAGCGCCAGACCGGGTCGGCGTGGCTGGTCTGCACGCCGAAGATGCGCGGCGGCTTGGCGATGACGCCAAGCTCCGTGAGCTTGAGGAAGCCGGACATGATGGCCGTGATGTTGCCCGCGTTGCCGATGGGCACGAAGACGCAGACTCCGGCGAGATCCCAGTCGCGCCACTGCGCCACCTCGAAGGCGTAGGACTCCTGGCCCAGGATGCGCCAGGCGTTCTTGGAGTTGAGCAGGGCCACGTCGTAGTTGTCCGCCAGGTGCTCCACCACCTTCATGCAGTCGTCGAACACGCCGGGCACCTCCAGCACCGTGGCCCCGGAGCCCAGCGGCTGGGCCAGTTGCTGCGGCGTGACCTTGCCCTCGGGCAGGATGACCACGGAGGAGATGCCGCCGCCCACATACGCGGCGTAGAGCGCGGCGGCGGCGGAGGTGTCGCCGGTGGAGGCGCAGACCGCGAGCAGGCTCTTCATATTCTTTTTACGCATCAGGGCGCGCAGGAAGGAGAAGGCGCAGGCCATGCCCCGGTCCTTGAACGAGGCCGAGGGGTTCTGGCCGTCGTTCTTGAAGGCCATCCTCTGGCCGCCGAGAAGGGCGCGCAGGGCTGGGCTGGCGGAGACCACGGGGGTGTTGCCCTCGCCCAGCCAGACGATGTCGGACGGTTCCACCACCGGGGCCATGAGTTCGTAGAAGCGGAAGATGCCGCGCAGGGGGTCGTGCTTGGTGGCGGCGCGGGCGTCGAAGAGCGCCCGCCAGGCCGCGCCCGGGGTCTCCTTCAGGCTGTCGAAGGAGCGGTCCTGCAGCAGGAAGACCCCGCCGCAGGCCGGGCAGGTGTAGTGCAGCTCGTCGATGGCGAAGCGCGCGCCGCAGCCCAGGCAGAGATATTCCATGCGGCCCCGGTACGCGGGAAAGTCGGTGGTCGTGCATGCGGACATGCGATCCTCCCAGGATGGATGCGAGATGAATAGGCCTCAGGACGGCCAGACGGCCCGGGCCGAGAGCCAGAACATGAGCACGCCCAAGGCGAACTTGGAGATGACGCCGAGGAAGGTCCCGAAGAGCGCGCCCACGGCGGAACGGTGCGCCTCGGCCAGGGGCCGCCGCAGGCTGAGTTCGCCGACGATGCCGCCGGCGTAGGCCCCGAGGAACGCGCCGGGGATGGCCCCGACGCCGAAAAGGAACGGCGCGCCGAGCAGCGCCCCGACGACGGAGCCGATGATGGCGCCCCAGTTGCCTCGGCCCGAACCGCCCCAGCGCTTCACGCTCCAGACCTGGGAGAGGAACTGCGCTCCCTCGCCCACGCCCGCGATGCTCCCGAGCAGCAGGAAGAAGCCCCATCCCTCGGGCATGGCCGGGTGCAGCCACTTCCAGAGCAGCATCAGGCCGAGCAGGACCCAGTTGCCGGGCAGGGAGAAGACGTGCAGCCCGAGCGACAGGAAGAGCGCCCCGAGAAAGAGGGCGGCGTACAGCTCCTGCATGCTACTCCTTGGGCCTCAGGTCGCTCACGCGCTTGGCCTTGCCCTCGGAGACGGGCAGGCTGCCGTGCTGCACCAGCTCCACGCGCGGGGTGATGAGCAGCTCGTCGCGCAGCTTGGCCTGGACGCGGCCGCGCAGGGCGTTGAGGCTGCGCATGTCCTCCACGAAGAACTCCTCGGTGATCTCGACCTTGACCGTGAACTGGTCCATGTGGCCGTCGCGGGTCAGTTCGATGAGGTAGTTGGAGCCGACCTCGGGCATGCCCATGAGGATCTGCTCCACCTGCATGGGGTAGATGTTCACGCCCTTGATGATCAGCATGTCGTCGGAGCGGCCCGCGATGCGGTCGATGCGGCGGTGCGCCCGGCCGCAGGCGCAGGGTCCGGGCAGGAAGCGGGTCAGGTCGCGCGTGCGGTAGCGCAGGATGGGCATGCCCTCGCGCGTCAAGGTGGTCATGACCAGCTCGCCGATCTCGCCCTCTGGCGTCGGCTCCATGGTCTCGGGGTCCACGATCTCCGCGATGTAGGCGTCCTCCCACAGGTGCATGCCGCGCTGCTCCGTGCACTCGAATGCCACGCCCGGGCCGTTCATCTCCGAGAGGCCGTAGGAGTTGTAGGCCTTGCAGCCGTAAAGCCCCTCGATGCGGCGGCGGGTCTCCTCGGTGTGCGGCTCCGCGCCGATGAGCGCGATGCGGATGGGCAGGGAGGCGGGCTCGATGCCCTCGGAGAGCAGGAAGTCGGCGAAGTGCAGGGCGTAGGACGGGATGATGTGCACCACGCTGACGCCAAAGTCCTTGATCAGCTTGACCTGGCGGCGCGAGTTGCCCGCGCCCGCGGGGATGGTCAGGCAGCCCAGCCGCTCGGCCCCGTAGTGGATGCCCAGGCCCCCGGTGAACAGGCCGTAGCCGCTCATGTTCTGGAAGACGTCGCTGGGACGCACGCCGCACATGTGCATGCAGCGGGCCATGAGCGAGGCCCAGGTCTCGATGTCCTGCCTGGTGTAGAAGACGGCGGTGGGCGAGCCCGTGGTGCCGGAGGAGGCGTGCAGCCGGACCAGTTCCGGGACGGGCACGGTGAGCAGGCCGTAGGGATAGCTCTCGCGCAGGTCCTGCTTGGTGGTCACGGGAAGCTTTCGGATGTCCGCGGGGGTCGTGATGTCGTCCGGGCCGATGCCCGCCTCGGCGAACTTCCTGGCGTAGAAGGGGGAACGCGCGGCGCGGGCCATGATCTCGCGCAGGCGCGTGACCTGCAGGCGGTCGAGTTCTTCCCGGGAGAGGGCCTCTGCGGGGTCGAAATGCACGTCTGCCTCCTTGGGGCGCTTCAGCCGGAACGGCCGTATTCGGACGGATCGGGGATGAAGGCGAGGTCGCCGAACTTGGTGCACGGTCCGAGGAAGGCCAGTTCGACCTCGCCGATGGGACCGTTGCGCTGCTTGCCGATGATGATCTCGGCCGTGCCCTTCTTGGGCGACTCCTTGTTGTAGACCTCGTCGCGGTAGATGAACATGATCACGTCGGCGTCCTGCTCGATGGCGCCGGACTCGCGCAGGTCCGAGAGCATGGGCCGCCGGTTGGAGCGCTCCTCGACCTTGCGGTTGAGCTGGGAGAGCGCGATGACCGGGATGTCCAGCTCCTTGGCCAGGGCTTTGAGGTTGCGCGAGATGTCCGAGATTTCCTGCTCGCGCGAGTCGATGTTGCGGCTGGCGCGCATGAGCTGCAGGTAGTCCACCACGACCATCCCGAGACCCTTCTCCTTCTTCAGGCGGCGGCAGCGGGCGCGCAGCTCCAGGACCGAGAGGGCCGGGGTGTCGTCGATGTAGATGGGCGCGTGCTTGAGCACCTGCGCCGCGTCGAAGAGTTTGGCGAAGTCGGCGTCGTCCAGAAAGCCGCGCCGGAAGCGCGCCAGGTCCACCTCGCCCTGCACGCACATGAGGCGCGCCATGAGCTGCTCCTTGCTCATCTCCAGGGAGAAGACGACCACCGGGGTCTCGTCCAGCCCCTTGGTGGCGGCGTTCAGGCAGAGGTTCAGGGCGAAGGCGGTCTTGCCCATGGAGGGGCGGGCCGCGATGATGATCAGGTCCGAGCGCTGGAAGCCCGCCAGGAACTCGTTGAGCCTGGTGTAGCCCGTGGTCACGCCGGTGATCACGTCCTGGCGCTCGGCGCGCTTCTCAAGCTCCTTGAAGACCTGCTCGACCAGGTCCTTGGACGAGGAGTAGGATTCCGAGGCGCGGCGCTCGGCGATCTGGAAGATCTTCTGCTCGGACTCGTCGATGAGCTTTTCCACGTCCGCGCCGCGCCGGAAGCTCTCCTCGATGATCCCCGCGGCCACGCCGATGAGGGCGCGCTGCAGGGCGAGGTCGCGCACGCGGTGCGCGAAGTACTCGGCGTTGGCCGAGGGCACGATGGCCGCGGCCAGTTCGCCCAGGTACGCCCGGCCGCCCACGGTCTCCAACTCCTCGCGCTGGGCCAGCATGTCGGCGCAGGTGAGGAGGTCTATGGGCTTGCCGGTGCGGTCGAGCTCCAGGAAGGTGCTGTAGATGGCCCTGTGGACCGGGGAATAGAAATCGTTCTCGTCGAGGATTTCGACGATGAGGTGGAAGGCCTTGTTGTTGAGAAAAATCCCCCCCAGGACCGCCTGTTCGGCTTCGAGGTCGTGGGGGGGAACTTTGCGCAGAAGGTCGGAGGAAGCCCGCTCCGGGGCTTCCCGCTCTGCACGGGCTCTGGTCCCGGCGGAAGAGGGGCTACTCGGCCTGCTCGACGACGGGCTCAGCGGCCGCCTCCTCAGCCTGACCGGCCATGGAGGCGCCCGCACCGGCGGCGATTTCCTCGTCGAATACGCCGCCTTCGCGCAGCACGCGGACGGTCACGTCGACCTTGACGTCCTGGTGCAGGCGGACGGGCACGGCGTAGTCGCCCAGGGCGCGGATCGGGGCCTCAAGCTGGATGCGGCGCTTGTCGATCTCGATGCCCTGCGCGGCCAGGCTGTCCGCGATCATGGCGGCGGTCACGGAGCCGTAGAGCTTGTCGCCCTCGCCCACGCGGACCTGCAGCTCGACCACGGCCGCGGCGACCTTGTCGCCCAGGCCGCGGGCTTCGCTGCGCACGGCGTCCATCTTGGCCTCGAGCTTCTTGCGCTCAAGGGAGAACTGCTTGATGTTGGCGGGCGTGGCGACCATGGCCAGGCCCTGGGGGAGCAGGAAGTTGCGGGCGAAGCCCGGCTTCACCTTGACGGTGTCCCCGACGCGGCCCAGGTTGTCCACGTCGGCCCGAAGAATGATCTGGACAGGCATGTCGAAACCTCCCTAGACGGTCCGCTTGCGCACGTAGGTGGCGTGCACGGTGGTGTAGTAGAGCAGGGCCATCTGGCGGGAACGCTTGATCTCCGTGGTCAGCTTGCGCTGGCACTTGGCGCAGGTCCCGGTGATGCGGCGGGCGATGATCTTGCCGCGCTCGGTGATGAAGTCGCGCAGGATGTCCGGACGCTTGTAGTCCAGGGGCAGCTTCTTGTCCGCGCAGAAGCGGCAGAACTTCTTGCGGGGGGTGAACCTCTTCTTGAACGCCATGACCTAGGCCTCCTCGGTCTTGAACTCGTCGCCGAGCTTGACGGTGATGAACTTGAAGACGCCGTCGTTGATGCGGATGATGCGCTCGAGTTCGGCGACGCAGTTGCCGGGGGCGGCGTATTCGAGACGGACGTAGTAGCCGCGGGACTGCTTCCTGACCGCGTAGGCGAGGTCGCGCATGCCCCATTCGTCGGCCTGCAGCATCTTGCCGTTCTCGCGCTCGATGATCCCGGTCAGGGTGTCCAGGACGTCCTTGCGGGCCTCGGCGGCAAGCTCGGGGCTCAGCAGGAGCAGTGTTTCATACTGACGCATTCGGATGTTCCTCCTTGTGGTCTTTGGCCCGCGCCGCAGGGGGCGTGAGCAAGGAAGGGGTGTCGTTAGTCGTTTTTCCCGGGCTTGTCAACGGGCTTGGGCGTCTTCCCGGGCTGCGCACGGCAGCTCCTGGCCGGACCTCAGCCCTGGATGCCGAGCCTGGGGAAGACGAAGCGGACGAGGATGACCCAGGCGGCGACGACGCCGCCCAGGATGAGCAGGTTTTCCATCACGCGTTCCTCCTACATGCCGTAGAATCCGCGCACCGCGGCGCAGACGCGGTCCACGGCCCCGGGCGCGAGGCCCGGCCAGAGCGGCAGGGAGAGGACCTCGGCGGCCAGCCGCTCGCTCAGCGACAGGTCGCTCTCGCCGTCCACGTCGGCCCGGCGCAGGCTGAACATGGGCTGCTTGTGCCCGGCCACGGGATAGTGGACCGCGCTGCCGATGCCCTGGTCCCGCAGGTGGCGGGCCAGGGCGTCGCGCCCGCCCTGCCGGTCCGGGACGCGCACGGCGAAGAGATGGCGCGCGTGGCGCGTGCCCGGCCGTTCGGCAAAGAGGCCGAGCGGCGTGCCCGCCAGCCCCTCCAGGTAGCGTCCGGCCAGGGCACGCCGTTCCTCGTTCAGGGCGTCGAGCCGGGCCAGCCGCACGCGCAGGAAGGCGGCCTGCAGCTCGTCCAGGCGGCTGTTCATGCCCGGCATGGCGCAGACGTAGCGCGGGTGCTCGCCGTACTGCCGCAGTTGCCGGGCGCGGTCCCGCTGCTCCTGGCCGCGTCCGGCCAGGGCCCCGGCGTCGCCCAGCGCGCCCAGGTTCTTGGTGGGATAGAAGCTGAAGCAGGCGAGGTCGCCGAAGACGCCGACCGGCCGTTCGCCCCACAGCGCGCCGTGGGCCTGGGCGCAGTCCTCCACCAGGAGGAGGCCCAGGTCGTCGCACACGGCGCGCAGGCCGTCCATGTCGCAGGGCTGGCCGTAGAGGTGCACGGCCAGCACGGCCCGCGCGCCCGTGGTCTCGGCCGCGCGGCGCACGGCGGCCGGGTCGAGGGTGCCATAGGCCTCCTCCACCTCGGCGAAGACCGGGATGCAGCCCGCGGCCAGCACGCCGTGGTAGCAGGGCGGCGCGGTGAAGGAGGGCAGGACGACCCGCGATTCCGGCGGCAGGTCCAGGGCGGCCAGGGCCAGGACGATGGCGTCCGTGCCGTTGGCGCAGGACACGCTCCAGGGGAGGTCCAGCCAGGCCGCGAACTCTTCCTCGAAGGCCGCGACCTCGGGTCCCGCGAGGAACCAGCCGCGGCCCAGCACGCGCTCGAAGGCCGCGCGCAGCGCGGCCTCGTCCTGCGCGAGCTGGGGCGACAGCGCGCCGAAGGGGATCGGGGCGTCCGCCATCCGCTAGATGCCCATGATGTTGTAGCCGCTGTCCACGTACACGACCTCGCCGGTCACGCCGCTGGACAGGTCGGAACAGAGCCAGACCGCGGTCTTGCCCACGTCCTCGGTGGTGATGTTGCGGCGCAGGGGGGAGCGTTCCTCGATGGTCTTGAGGATCGTCTTGAAGCCCGAGATGCCGCTGGAGGCCAGGGTCTTGAGCGGCCCGGCGCTGATGGCGTTGATGCGCACGCCCTTTTCGCCGAGGTCCATGGAGAGGTAGCGCACCGAGGCCTCAAGCGCGGCCTTGGCCACGCCCATGACGTTGTAGTTGGTGATGACCTTCTCCGCGCCGTAGTAGGTCATGGTGATGACCTTGGCGTCCGGGGCCAGCAGCGGCTCGAAGGCCTTGCACAGCACCACCAGGGAGTAGGCCGAGACGTCCATGGCCAGGGCGAAGCCCGCGCGGCTGGTGTCCACGTAGCGGCCCGCCAGATCGTTGCGGTCGGCGTAGGCGATGGAGTGGACCAGGACGTCGAACCCGCCCCACTTCTCCTTGACCTCGGCCGCGGCCCGGGCCACGTCCTCGTCGCTCTGCACGTTGCACTGCAGGATGAATTCGCCGCCCAGCTCCTCGCTGATGGGCTCGATGCGCTTCTGGATGGCGTCGTTGGCGTAGGAGAAGGCCAGGCGCGCGCCCTGCTCCTTGAACTGCTTGGCGATGCCGTAGGCGATGGAGCGTTCGTTGGCCACGCCGAAGATGAGCGCTTTCTTGTCTTTCATAAGCATGGGGGTGTCCTCCTTGCGATCAGACCTTGAGTTTGGAGCCGGTCAGCATCTCGAAGATCTGCATGTAGGTCCGGCTGGTGTTCTCGATGAGTTCCGCGGGGAGCCTGGGGCCGGGAGGCTGCTTGTTGAAGCCGGACTGCTCCAGCCAGTCGCGCACGTTCTGCTTGTCGAAGCTCGGCTGGCTTTTGCCCGGGGCGTAGCCCTGCATGGGCCAGAAACGCGAGGAGTCCGGGGTCAGGGCCTCGTCGATCCAGAGGAGCTGGCCGCCCTTGACGCCGAACTCGAACTTGGTGTCCGCGATGATGATGCCGCAGTTGCGGGCGTAGTTGCGGGCCTTGGTGTAGATGGCGAGCGAGATCTCCTCCACGTCCTTGAGCACGTCCTCGCCCAGCAGCTCGCCCGCGCGCTCCACGGTGATGTTCTCATCGTGCGCGCCGATCTCGGCCTTGGTGGAGGGGGTGAAGAGGGGGACGGGCAGCTCCTGGGACTCCTGCAGCCCCGTGGGCAGCGTGTGGCCGCTGACCATGCCGGTCTTCCGGTAGTCCTTCCAGCCCGAGCCGGTGATGTAGCCGCGCACGATGCACTCGATGGGCAGGGGGGCGGCCTTCTTGACGATGACCGAGCGGCCGTCCAGCTCCTCGCGGTAGGCCTGGAGCGGCTCGGGGAAGAGTTCGATGCGGTCGGCCACGATGTGGTTGGGCACGAGGTCCTTGAAGCGCTCCATCCAGAACAGGGTGATCTGGTTGAGCACCGCGCCCTTGAAGGGGATGGGGTCGGGCATGACCACGTCGAAGGCCGAGAGCCGGTCCGTGGTCACGATGAGCAGCTCGTCCTCGCTCACGGCGTAGATGTCGCGCACCTTGCCGCGGGAGAGGAGGGGGTACTCCTTGATGGAGGTTTTGTTGACGATCTTCATGCCGTGTCCTTGCCTCCGGGCCGCCCCGGAGGGTTATTTCCTGATCTCCACGGAGCGGGCGTGGGCCTCCAGGCCCTCCAGCCGGGCCAGCCGGGCGATGGCCCCGGCATTGGCCCGAGTGAAGGCCGCGCTCGTGGCGATGAGGCTCGATTTCTTGCAGAAGGTCTCCACGGACAGGGCCGAGGAGAAGCGGGCCGTGCCCAGGGTGGGCAGGACGTGGTTGGGGCCCGCGAAATAGTCGCCCACGGGTTCGGGCGCGTCCGGCCCCAGGAAGATGGCCCCGGCGTGGCGGATGCGGCCCAAAAGCTGCCAGGGGTCGCGGGTCATGACCTCCAGGTGTTCGGGCGCGACGAGGTTGATGAGGTCCACGGCCGCGTCCATGTCCGGGGCCGTGATCACGCCGCCCCACTTCTCCAGCGAGGCGCGGGCCAGGTCGGCGCGGGGCAGGGCGGCGAGCTGCTTTTTCAGTTCGCCGAGGACCGCGTCGGCCAGCCCGGGCGCTGTCGTGACCAGGAGGCTCGCGGCCAGGGGGTCGTGCTCGGCCTGGGAGAGCATGTCCGCGGCCACGAAATCCGGGCGGGCGGTCTCGTCGGCCAGGATGGCGATCTCGGAAGGCCCGGCGATCATGTCGATGCCCACGCGGCCGATGAGCAGCCGTTTGGCCGTGGTCACGAAGATGTTGCCCGGACCGGCAATGACGTCCACGGGGGCGATGGTTTCGGTGCCGTGGGCCAGGGCCGCGATGGCCCAGGCCGAGCCCGCGGCGTAGACCTCGGAGAGGCCCAGCAGGGCCGCGGCGGCCAGGATGTAGGGGTTGACCGAGCCGTCGCGCCTGGGCGGCGAGACCGCGGCGATACCCGAAACCCCGGCCACCTGGGCCGGGATGGCGTTCATGAGCAGGCTGGAGACGAGCGGCGTCTCGCCGCCCCTGCCGCCGGGCACGTAGAGTCCGGCGCGATCCACGGGCCGCACGAGCTGGCCCACGATGCTGCCGTCGGGATCGGTGCGCAGCCAGGAGTCCTGCTTCTGGCGTTCATGGAAGGCGCGGATGTTGTCCGCCGCGTGGCGCAGGATGTCCAGGTCGTCCGGGGGGATGCGGGCGAGGGCGTCCGCCAGGGCCGCGGCGGGCACGCGCAGGCGGGCGGCGTCGAAATCCGGGCAGTCGAAGCGGCGGGCGTATTCGACCAGGGCGGCGTCGCCGCGCGCCGTCACGTCGGTCATGATCGAGAGGACAGTGGCCTCCACGTCCGCGTCCCCTCCCCGGCGGGCGTCGAGCCAGCTCCGAATGGCGGCGGCTCCTTGGGCTGCGTCGTATGCGAGAATGCGGCAGGGCATGGTGTCTTCCTACGCAAATCCTTCGTCGGGGTGCTTTGGCGAGTCGTTCGGGAGAGCGGGGCGCGGACGTCCCTGTCTCGGCCTTGGCTATAGCCAAGGCCGTGCCGAATGTCGAGCAGCACGGCGGGGCAAAAGAAAAGGCCGGGACCCAAGAGGTCCCGGCCTGCGGTTCGGCAGAGAATGCTGGACTAGAACTTGTACATCAGGCCCACGGAGGTGCGGTACATGGTGGTCTGGTCGTCGATGTTCAGGCCAGAGGCGGCAGCCTTGGTGCGCCAGGTGTCCTTGTCGAAGTCGGCCCAGCCGATGCCCAGGTCGACCATGAAGGACAGCTCTTCCATGATCTTGTAGGTGTTGTTGAAGTCCAGGCCGATCACGTGGTCCTTGTCGGTGAAGTTGCCGAAGGCCAGGGCGGAGCCCTTCTTCACGGCGTCGGCGTCGTTGGTGCCCGCGGCGTAGTAGACGTACAGGTCGTGGGTCAGGTCCTCGATGAAGGAGATCCCGGCCAGCTGCATGCCCACGCCCCAGGTGCCGGAGGCGTCCTTGTCAAGGTCGTTGTTCAGCATGCGGCCGCCGCCGAAGATGGTGGTGCCGGCGGTCCAGCCTTCGGAGATGATCGGCATGCGCTCGTCGCCGTTGTTCAGGTCGTCGTCCATGCCGGAGGAGTACCAGCCGTACACGCCCGGGGTGAACCAGGACAGGCCGGTGTAGGTCACGGCCAGGTCGGCCATCCAGCCCTTGCGGTCGGCCTTCTTTTCCTTCTGGTCCACGGCGCCGTAGTTGAAGTCGGCGTAGATGTTGAAGGGATCGAGCGCGGTCACTTCGAAGCCCGCGCCGCCCCACCAGGGGTTGGCCTGTCCTTCCATGGCGCTGGCGGCGCCGTCCACGGCGGTGAGACCGGTGTTGCCCGAGGTGCCGGTGTCGTTGATGTTCTTGCCCAGGAAGGCCAGGGAGAAGAACGGGGTGGCCTTGAAGCCGTCGAAGGTGAGAGGCACGGCCAGCAGGGTCACGTCGAGCTGGGACTGGTCCTCGGCCACGCGGTTGTTGTGGCTGCCGAGGCCGCTGCCGCGGTTCTCGAAGGCGCGGTAGAAGCCGACGACCGTGGAGGCCATGTCGTTCCACTTGTTGGCCACGGTGATGCCCGCGATGTCGTCATCCATGATGGCGGAGCCGAAGAAGCCGGAGTTCGGGAACACCGCGCCCTGGATACCCACGGTGGTGATCAGGGACTTGTAGGTGGGCCACTTGAACTCCATGTAGGCGCGCTTCACTTCGATGACCTTCTGGTCGGCGGAGATGTCGCCGCCGGTGGCCTGATCGCCCCAGAAGGTGTCGCCGATCTCCAGGCCCAACTGGAAGTTCACGTTCTCGTTGGCGCGGAAGTCCATGTAGATGCGGGCGCGCTGCACGAGTTCGTTGTGCTTGATCTGGTTGCCACCCTTGCTGCTGATGAAGTCGGTGGTGCTCCAGTAGTTGTAGTTGGCCTCGAAAGCGCCTTTGGCCTTGACGTCCAGGGCGTTGGCCAGACCGGCCGCGCCCAGGACCATCGCAGCCAGGGCGAAGAGCACGAGAAGCTTTTTCATTGTTTCCTTCCTTTCTTTGCTGTGCGGTTCTGCCGAAACCAGGAGTCTTGTACCAGAACCGTCACACGGCATCAATGGAATTTTGGCATTACGTACAAAAATTTTTACGACCGTAGCTTCTCGTGAAAGATGAGCAAATCCAGTGTATTGGTCGAGTGCTACATTTTTGTGGTGGTCGTGCGGAGGAGGGCGGGATGCATTTGACAATTATCGCATTTCCCGCGCGGAGGCCAAAAAAAAGGCCGGGACCCGAAGGTCCCGGCCGAAGGTGTCGGAATGGGGGCGCTGCTTAGAAGCGGTACAGCAGACCCACGGAGGTGCGGTACAGGGTGGCCTGCTCGTCGACGTTGCGGCCGGCCGGGGTGGTGGTGGTGCTGGCGCGCCACGTGTCCTTGTCGAAGTCGGCCCAGCCGATGCCCAGGTCGACCATGAAGGACAGCTCTTCCATGATCTTGTAGGTGTTGTTGAAGTCCAGACCGACGATGTGGTCCTTGTCGGTCAGGCTGCCCCAAGGCAGGGAGGAGCCCTTCTTCACGGCGTCGGCGTCGTTGGTGCCCGCGGTGTAGTAGAAGTACAGGTCGTGGGTCAGGTCCTGGACGAAGCTGATCTTGGCCAGCTTCATGCCCACGCCCCAGGTGCCGGTGACCTGGCGAGCACCCACGTTGCCCAGGTCGTTGTTCAGCATGCGGGCGCCGCCGAAGATCGTGGTGCCGGCGGTCCAACCGTCGGAGATGATCGGCATGCGCTCGTCGCCGTTGTTGATGTCGTCGTCCATGCCGGTGGAGTACCAGCCGTAGACGCCGGGGGTGAACCAGGACAGGCCCTTGTAGTCGATGCCCAGGTCGGCCAGCCAGCCCTTGCGGTCGCCCTTCTGTTCCTTCTGGTCAACGGCGCCGTAGTTGAAGTCGGCGTAGATGGCGAAGGGATCGAGCGCGGTCACTTCGAAGCCCGCGCCGGCCCACCAGGGGGTGGCCTGCCCTTCCATGGCGCTGGCGGTGCCGTCCTGCGCGGTGAGGCCGGTGGAGCCCGTGGTGCCGGTCACGTTGATGTTCTTGCCCAGGAAGGCCATGGAGAAGAACGGGGTGGTCTTGAAGCCGTCGAAGGTCAGGGGCAGGGCCAGCAGGGTCACGTCGAGCTGGGACTGGTCCTCTTCCACGCGGTTGTTGTGGCTGCCGAGGCCGCTGCCGCGGTTCTCGAAGGCGCGGTAGAAGCCGACGACCGTGGAGATCATGTCGTTCCACTTGTTGGCCACGGTGATGCCCGCGATGTCGTCATCCATGATGGCGGAGCCGAAGTAGCCGGAGTTCGGGAACACCGCGCCCTGGATACCGACGGTGGAGACCAGGGACTTGTAGGTGGGCCACTTGAACTCCATGAAGGCGCGCTTCACTTCGATGACCTTCTGGTCGGCGGAGATGTCGCCGCCGGAGGCCTGATCACCCCAGAAGGTGTCGCCGATTTCCAGACCCAACTGGAAGTTCACGTTCTCGTTGGCGCGGAAGTCCATGTAGATACGGGCGCGCTGCACGAGTTCGTTGTGCTTGGTCTGGTCACGGGCTCCCTTGTTGCTGAGGAAGTCGGTGTTGCTCCAGTAGTTCCAGTTGGCCCTGAACTCGCCGCGGGCCTTGACGTCCAGGGCGTTGGCCAGACCGGCCGCGCCCAGGACCATCGCCGCCAGGGCGAAAAGCACGAGAAGCTTTTTCATTGTTTTCCTTCCTTCCTTTGCGTGTGTGCAGGTTCCGACACCTTGGGCATATTGCCCAGGTCCTCTTTAGCGCAGCTTCCGGGGTGTTTGCAATCAATTTTCTGGCGGGAGGTAAAAAAATTTTTACCGTGTAAATTTTTGCACCGGCCTGGACGTCCGCCCGGGCGCGCCTATAAGGAGGCCATGCGCGCCGCCGTCGCCTTCTCCCCCGCCGACCATCCGGACGAGCCGGGCGTCTACCTCATGAAGGACGCCCGCGGCCGCATCCTCTACGTGGGCAAGGCGCTGAGCCTGCGCCGCCGCCTGGCCTCCTACTTCCGTCCGGCCGAGACCCTGGCGCCCAAGACGCGGGCGCTCATGGCCCGGGTCGCGGCCATCGACACCCTGCTCACGACCACGGAGAAGGAGGCCCTGCTCCTTGAGAACAGCCTGATCAAGAAGCACCGGCCGCGCTACAACATCGTGCTGCGCGACGACAAGCAGTACCTCCTCTTCAAGCTCACGCGCCGCCACGAGTGGCCCCGTCTGACCGTGACCCGCAAGGCCGAGCGCGACGGCTCGGCCTACTTCGGCCCCTTCACCTCGGCCGCCGCGGCCAAGGAGACGTGGCGGCTCATCGGCCGCGTCTTTCCGCTGCGCAAGTGCTCGGACCGTACCCTGCAAAACCGCGTCCGGCCCTGCCTCTATCATTATATGCACCAATGCCCGGCCCCTTGCGTGCAGGAGGCGGACCGCGCGGCCTACGCGGCCGTGGTGTCCAAGGTCGAGATGCTGCTCGCCGGGCGTTCCGAGGAGCTGGTGCGCGACCTTGAGTCCCGCATGCGCGCGGCCTCGGACGCCCTGGCCTTCGAGCAGGCCGCGGCCTTGCGCGACCAGATCCGCGCCGTGCGCCAGACCCTGGAGCAGCAGGCCACGGTCCTGCCCGGCGGGGAGGACCTCGACGCCGCGGCCGTGGCCCGGGCGGGCGACGGCCTCGGCCTGTGCCTGCTCTTCGTGCGCCAGGGGCGGCTCATCGGCCAGAAGACCTTCCACTGGCAGGGGCTGGAGGCCGAGGACGGGCCGGAGGCCGTGGCCGCGGCCCTGATGCAGTTCTACGGCCCGGGCAGGCTGCTGCCGCCGCTCATCCTGCTGCCCTGGGAGCTGGACGACGCCTCGCTGGCCGAGGTCCTGGCCGAGCGGCGGGGCGGGCCGCTCGGCCTGCGCACGCCGCGCGGCGCGGTGGAGAAGCGGCTCTTGGAGATGGCCCGGCGCAACGCCGCCCGGGCCGTGCGCGAGGAGGGCGAGGCCCTGGCCGAGGCCCTGGCCCGCGCCCTGCATCTGCCGCATCCGCCCGAGCGCATCGAGTGCGTGGATGTCTCGCACCTGGGTGGCCAGGCCACGCGCGCCGGGCACGTGGTCTTCGCGCAGGGGCGGCCCCTGGCGGCCGAGAACCGGGCCTACGACCTGGGCGACGTGGGCGGGGACGACTACCGCGCCCTGGCCGCCTGGACCGCGCGGCGCATCGGGAGCGGACCGCCCTGGCCCGACCTCGTGCTCGTGGACGGCGGACGCGGCCAGCTCGACGCGGTGCGCCGCAGCATGGACGAGGCCGGCGCGGCCGAGCGCTGGTCTCTGGCCTCCATCGCCAAGGCGGGCCGCGGCGGCGGGGAGCTGGGCGACAGCGTTTTCCTGCCCGGCCGCAGGAACCCGCTGCCGCTCCGGCCCGGCAGCGCGGAACTGCTCTTTCTGCAGCGCCTGCGCGACGCGGCGCACGACCACGTCATCGGCCGCCAGCGGGCCGCGCGGCGCAGGGGGCTGGTGCGGAGCGAGCTGCTCTCGCTGCCCGGCGTCGGCCCCAAGACCGCCCGCCTGCTCTGGGACGCCTTCGGTTCGCTGGAGGCCATGCTGGCCGCGTCCGAGGAGGCCCTGGCCGCGGTCCCGGGCCTGGGGGCGAAGCGCGCCGGGCGGGTGCATGCGGCCCTGCGGGGGCTGCGCGGCGCGTAGGGCCGGGGGCGCGGCTTTGCACTCGGGGCCGGAACCTGCTATTGCGCGGGAACGCAAGACAGGAAACCTTGCGTTCCCGCGGCTGCGCCGCCACGGCCCGCTTCAGGCGGGCCTTGCTGATACCCCGGAGTGTGAAAACGGATATCTCCGCATTCGGGGAACGCGCCATGGTATTCAGAACGGGGAACGCCGCCAGACCGGCGGCTCCCCCACGTCATCCGGAGGAGTTCATGCACGTCATCCGCATCTGCGCACTGCTGCTGGCCGCGCTCTGCCTGGGCCAGCCCGCCCTGGCCCAGGACAAGGCCAAGACCTTCGCGGTCCTGCCCTTCAAGGTGCTGGGGCCCGAGAAATACGCCTACCTCGGTCCGGCCATCCAGACCATGCTCATCTCCCGCCTCTCCTGGTCCGGCCGACTGGTCCCCATGGACAAGTCGCGTCTGGACGCCGCCGCGACCCCCCAGCCCGCCTCGCTCAGCGAGGGGTTGAGCACGGTCCGGTCCCTGGGCGTGGACTACCTCGTCTGGGGTACGGTCTCCGTGGTCGGCGACGACGCCAGCCTGGACGTCCAGGTGGCGGACAAGGAGGGCAAGAACTGGCCCAAGAGCACAAGCGCCCGCATGAACGAACTCATCCCGCGCATGGAGGGGCTGGCCCAGGAGCTGAACGCCGAGATCTTCAAGCGGCCCGGCGCGCAGACCGCCTCGGGAAGCGCGGCGGGCGGCCAGCGCACCCCGGTGCAGATGGCCAACCCCGAGCTGATCTACAACCAGCAGGACGCGCGCCAGGACTTCTTCCTCAACCCCTACTTCAGATACCAGGCCAACCCCGAGCAGTCCGGCCGCTGGAAGAGCCAGTCCCTGCCCATCGTGGCGTCGAGCATGGCCGTCGACGACCTGGACGGAGACGGCGAGAACGAAATCGCCATCGTCGAGGACGGAGCCGCCTATATTTACGGCGTGCGGGCCGGAAAGCTGGACAAGCTCGCCTCCTGCGACCTGCCGCCGCGCATGCGCATCGTGCGCGTCAACGCCTACGAACTGGGCCTGGGCGGGCACAAGAACCTCATCGTCACCGGCTACAACGAGGTCTTCGAACAGGGCAGCACCCAGGAGGGGTCCCCCTGGAGCGGCGTGCTGGCCTACGAGAACGGCAAGCTGCGCATGGTCGTGGACCGCATCCCCATGTTCCTCAACGTGATCCAGGCCCCGCCCAACTACAAGGGCAAGCTCCTCTGCCAGAAGAAGGGCAACCACACCCCGCTGGACAGCCCGGTGCAGGAGGTGGTGCGCAACGGCCGGAGCCTGGAGCCCGGCATGCGCGTTCCCGTGCCCGCCTACGGCAACCTCTTCAACATCGGCTACATGCCCATGGCCGAAGGGGACATGGTCCTGGTGGCGGACGACTACGACCGCATCCGCGTCAACCAGCCGAGCGGCGAGTTCATCGCCCAGACCGGCGAGGAGTACGCCAACTCCCCCGTGGGCTTCGCCTACGGCAAGCGCGTGGCGGGCCTGGGCGTGTCGAGCAGGGCGGACGAGGTGCGCTACTGGGTGCCCATGCGCATGCTGCAGGCCAAGCTCACGGACAAGAGCAAGTACGAACTCATCGTGGGCCGCAACATCTCCGTGGCCGCGAACATCTTCGCCAACTTCCGCGACTTCCCCTACGGCGAGATCCACTCGCTCTACTGGGACGGCGTGGGCCTCTCGCTGATCTGGAAGACCAGGCGGATGAAGGGCTCCATCGTGGACTACGCCGTGGCGGACATCGACAACGACGGCGTGCAGGAGCTGTGCGTGCTCATGCACACCTACGCGGGCACCGCGGGCGCCGGCATGCGCCGCACGGTCATGGAGACCTACAAGCTGGTGCTCGAAGCCGCGCCGGGCAATCTGCGGCCCGAGCTGGAGAGCGAGGAAAAGGCCGTCAATTAGGCGTCCGGCGTCCGCGCCGCGCGCGTCGCGCCGTCATCGGACGGCCGGGGGGCCTTGGCCCCCCGGCCGTCCTGCTTTTCGCGCCGCCTCTTTGCGCTATTCACTAGTCCTCGGCGAGACGGGCCAGGATCAGGCCCCAGAAGCCCGGTCCGCTCCCGTCCCGGGGGCGGTAGCGCCAGCCCAGGTGGGCCTCGCAGCCGCGGCACACGGCCACCTGCCAGGCGAAGCCCCCGAACCACGAGAACGCGGCCACGAACGGCCCCTCGCCCCGGCAGCCGAAGGCCTCCCGGAAACAGCCGACCTCGAAGACCAGCCCGGCCGGATTGGCGAAGACGTGGGCGTGGCGGCCGCCCACCCCGGTCCGCGCCGCGGGCGCGGCCACCGGGCGGCCGCAGGCCCCGCAGCGGATCAGGCGGCCCTCGCCGTCCTCGTCCGGGGTCCCGGCCGCGTCCCTGTCCGGCGCGCCGGGGGCGCGGGACGCGGTCCTGCAGAGCAGGGGCGGGGGAGGCGGGGCGGGGGAAAGGGACGGCAGGGCGCGCATGGGCCGATCATGGCACAGCCGGGCCGGGAAGGGAACGCGCGGGCCGGGCGGCCGGTCCGCGCCGCGGGAGCGGAACCTGTTGCCCGCCGGGCCGTTTTGCGTCAGGATGCGCAGGCAAAACGCGCAAGGAGCGCTGCATGGTGCTGAACATCGGCTGGCTGGTGATGACCTTCGTCCTGGGCTCGATCCCCTTCGGGCTGCTCGTCTCGCGCATGATCTGTGGCGTGGACCCGCGCACGCAGGGCTCGCGCAACATCGGCGCGACCAACGTGGCCCGCCTGTGCGGCGCGAAATACGGGGTCCTGGCCCTGGCCCTGGATCTGCTCAAGGGATTCCTGCCCGTGTGGGCGGCCACGCTGTTCAACAACGGCTGGCTCTTCCTCTCCCTGTGCGCCCTGGCGGCCATCGTGGGGCACATGTACTCGTGCTTCCTGGGCGGCAGGGGCGGCAAGGGCTTCGCCACGACCATCGGCGCGTTCCTGGCCCTGGCCCCGGGCGTGACCGTGCTCTCCACGGCCCTGTGCATCGCCGCCATCGCCCTCTCGGGCTTCGTCTCCCTGGGCGCTCTGACCTTCGGCGCGGCCCTGCCGCTCTGCCTGCTGCTGGGCGGCGGCTTCGGCTTCCTACCCGCGGGCCTCGCGGCCATGGTCCTGCTCTACTGGAAACACCGGGAGAACATCCTCCGGCTGGCGCGCGGGGAGGAGAACCCCTGGCGCGGCGGCGACCGCGACGCCGACCAGGACGGCGACGGCCAGCCTGGCTGAGGGCCGGGCTCGCCGCGGGCCGTCCCGCCTACTCCGCGACGGCCTCGGCCACGCGGATCTCGTTCATCAGGGGATCGGTCTTGCCGAAGCGCAGGGCGAAGCGCTGTCCGGGGATGAATTTGTCTCCGCACAGCTCCTTGGGCGCTCGCACGAAGATCTGCAGTTCCGGCACCGAGAAGCTGAGCAGCGCCCCGCAGTCCTCCACGGCCACGGCCTCGAAGAACCGTTCCGGGTTCTGCTTCACGAAGAGCAGCTTCCAATAGCGCGGCCTGAAGCGCTGCACCTGGGCGGCCGCGTCCAGCCGGGCCGAGAGGCGCGGCAGCATGGCCGAGAGGTCGTCCGCGCTCCAGGGGGCCGCGCCGTGGCGCAGGAAGCCGAAGAGCTGGGCCGCGTTGATCAGGTCGGGGTAGCGCCTGAGCGGCGAGGTGGAGGGGGCGTAAGCCTCCAGGCCCAGGGCGCGGTGCGGCCTGGGGGTCGGTTCGAGCTGGGTCGGCCCCATCTGCTTGACCACGCGGGCGATGCCGAGCGGGTCGTCCCAGACGCCGGCCAGCTCGCGCGGCAAGGCCATGTCCTGGGTGCGGTGCAGGAGCGCCACGCCGCGTTCCCTGGCCCACAGGGCGCAGGCCTCGTTGGCCAGGATCATGAATTCGCTGACCAGAACCTGGGCGCGCGGGGTGTCGCCCTTGTCCTGCAGCTCCACCACGGCGCGCTCCGGGAAGCCGGTCAGGACCACCTCGGGCTCGGGCCGCTGGATGAGCACCGCGCCGCGCTCGATGCGCCGCTCCTGCAGCGCCTGGGCGAGCCGCGCGGCCAGGGCCATGCGCTCGCCGTCCCCGGTCTCTCCCGCCTCCCCGGCCGCGATGGCCGCCTCGGCCGCCTGGTAGGTGATGTTGCGCGCCACGCGCACGGGCGCGAAGCGGATGTCCCGCTCCAGGACCGCGCCGCTCTCCGAGAGCAGGAAGTCCAGCACCAGCCCGGGCCGCGTGAGTCCCTGGCGCAGGCTGAAGACGTCCGTGGCCAGGGCCTCGGGCAGCATGTGGGCCGCGCCCTCGGGCAGGTAGATGCTGGTGGCGCGGTCGCGTACGGCGCGGTCCAGCTCCGAGCCGAATTCCCAGGCGAAGGCCGGGCAGGCGATGGCGATGGACAGGGCCAGTCCGCCCTCGGCCCGGCGCAGGGCGAAGGCGTCGTCGATGTCGCGCGTGGTCGGGCCGTCGATGCTCACGAACCCGGCGTCCGCCTCCGCCGCCTCCGGCAGGGCGGCCACGGCCCGGGCCATGCGCTCCGCGTCCGCGGCGAAGGGCCCGGCCCAGGCGTCGCCCCAGGCGTAGTCCGCCTGGTCGAGGTGGAAATTGTGGTGCGGCGGCACCAGCCCCCATTTGACGGCCACGATGAGCGCCAGGTGCGGATGTTCGGGCAGGCCCTTGCGCAGTTCGCGCCAGACCGCCTCGCTCTCCTTGTCCTCGGGGTCGCGGATGCGCGCCAGGAGGATCTCCTTCAGCCGTTGCTCGGCCGCGGCGTCGCCCAGGGAGGGCGGCCGCCGGTCCGCGGGCAGGTTCCAGAGCGTCTTGACGAAGTCGCGCCCGGCCGTGACCAGCCGCTCCACGACGCGCTGGCGCTCGGCCTCGTCCATGCGGCGGGCCACTTCCTCGGCCGGATAGACGTGGAACAGGGGCGGGTGGAGTTTGAAATGCGTCTTGAGGTCCAGCAGCGCCCGGCCCACGGCGGCTACGAGGTCGGCCGGGGGGGCCTGGGAGAGCAGTTCGGCGAACCATTCGGGCGCGGCGCTGTCCACCTCGCCCTGGGCCATCTCCCACAGGGCCATGGCGTCCACCCCGGCGGCCAGCCGCGCCCGCTCCTCCACGTGGCGGCGCAGCGTCTCCTCCATGCCCGAGCGCGTGGTCACGCCCTCGTGGAGCGGGCCGCTCCACGGCAGGAGCCGGGTCGCGGGCACGGCGGCCTCGCGGCCGGTGTGGGTCAGGACCTTGAGACGGCCGGATTTGTCCTCGACGACGAAACCGGCCACGGGCTGGTTGCCCTGCATGTATTCGACGATGCACCCGGGACCGGGATGCCGCACGAGATGGGACGACATGAACGAAAACCGCCTTTACCGCGCACACGGCGCGAACGGACAACATACCCGGCAGCCGGGCCGTTGTCACCTGCGAAGGCGGGCGCGTTTGGCGCGACGGGCCTCAGGGCAGGCCCCAGACCTCGCGCAGCCGCTGGTATTCCACCAGGGGGAGCTGCGCCAGGACCGGTCCTGCCCCGGCGTCCAGCCAGGCGACGAGCGCCTCCAGGGAGGCGGCGTCCAGGGCCGTGCAGCCCGCGGTGGGGGCGTCCGGCCCGCGCCGCACGTGCAGGAAAATGCACGAGCCGCCGCCGGGCGCGGCGGGCGCGGGATTGTGGTCCACCAGGAGCGCTTGGCGGTAGAGGCCGTCGGGCCGCAGCATGTCCTCGGCGCTGGTCCAGTCGCGGGGCACGGCGGCCGTGTCCACGATGCGGTTGTAGTGGGCCGAGGCCGCGTCGTCCACGCAGACCAGGCCGGCCGAGGAGGGCAGGACCGTGAAGGCGGGCGAGCCGGGCGCGCCCGGCGCGGCGTAGGCCAGGGGCAGGGCGAAGAGCCCGGCCGGGGCGCGGCCGTCGCCCTCGCGCTTGGCCGGGCCGTCGGCGCGCGGTCCGCCGTGCAGTCCCCGGCCCCAGCCCAGGCCGCCGCGCCCCACTCCCGCCGGCGTCTCGGCCAGGGCGGGCGTCCAGGCCGCGCCCGGCGCGGGCCGGGCATAGGCGGTCAGGGTCCCGGCCGGGGCGTCCCAGGAGGGGGTGACGACGAGCACGAGCTGGCGCGCCGCGGTCAGCCCGGCGGGCGGGACGTCGGGCGGCGGCACACGCACGATGGTGCGCGAGCAGGCCGCGAGCAGGCAGGCCGCGAGCGCGAGAAGGACGGCGAGGCGGGCTTCGCTGCGCATCAGGGCGCGTCCACCGGGAAGTCGAAGAAGGTCTGGGGGAAGGGCTCGTTCCTCAGGGTGAAGTGCCACCACTCCTCGTCGTAGGGCGCGAAGCCGTTCTTCTCCATCAGGGCGCGCAGGAGCTGGCGGTTGTGGAAGGGCACCGCGCCCACGGCCGGGTTGGCGGGGTGGGAGAGGGGATCGAAGCAGTCGAAGCCCGTGCCCATGTCGATGGAGTTGTCGGGGAAGCGCTCGGCGCGCGGCGCGAGGCAGGAGGCGAGCCTCTGCCCCGGGACGTAGGCGGGCTGCCCCGGCGCGGGCAGGGGGATGATGGTCAGGTCCACGGTGCTGCCCCGGCTGTGGGAGGATTTCTCGGCCACGTAGCCCAGGCGGAAGAAGTCGCGCTTGTCCACGTTGGGGTAGAACTCGTCCTTCATGGCCTCGTCCGGGGTCTTGCTCCAGGACACGAAGTCGGCCACGGCGCGGGCCGGGCGGTAGCAGTCGTAGATCTTCACCCCGAGCCCGGAGCGGACCAGCTCGGCGTGGACGCGGAGCACGGCCTCGGCCGCGGGCCGGGTCAGGATGCATTCGGCCGCGCCGTAGCCGTCGATGGGCCGCCCGATGAAGTTGTGCGGCCCGGCGTAGCGCATCTCCAGGGGGATATCCGGGGCCAGGTCGGTCAGACGCACGAAGCCCGCGGGCAGGGGCTCCCCGGCGCGGGCCGGACCGGGGAGGAGCGCGGCGCACAGGAGCGCGGCCAGAACGAGCAGGGGAACGGAAGGGACAAGCTGGCGCATGCGGGCCTCCGGGGCGGGGGGGACGGACGTTCCCCCTCCATAGCCCCTCGGCCCCGGCGTCGCAAGCGGGGCGGGTCAGTCCACGGAGGGGGGACGCAGGGGCAGGCGGATGCGGAAGACGGTGCCCTCGCCGTCCCGCGAGGTGAAGGAGACCTGACCGCCCAGGTAGCGCTCGCCCAGCAGCTTCATGGAGTAGGTGCCGAGTCCCCGGCCCAGTCCCTTGGTGGAGAAGGAGCGCTTGAAGACGTTGAGCAGCGTGGAGGCGTTCATGACCGCCTCGTTGCGCACCCAGAACACGGCCTCCTCGCCCTCGTCGGCGCAGCCCAGCACGACCCGGCCGCCCTGGGCCGTGGCCTCCAGGGCGTTCTTGACCATGTTCCCGAGCACGCGCAGGAGCAGGGTGTAGTCCGTCTCCAGCCAGACCACGGCCGTGTCCTCGGACAATTCCAGGAGTTTGCCCAGGGCCGCGTCGTGGCGGCGGTAGATGTCGCGCACGGCCTGCAGCACGTCCGAGGACTTGAGGGTGATGGCGCGCACCTCCAATTCCCCGGCCTCGGCGGCCATGAGCTGGCGCTGCGCCGCGATCTCGTCCAGCATCCGCTCGAAGGAGATATGCAGCACGCCGATGTCCTCGCGCAGATGGGGGGGAACCTCGTCCTTCAGCATTTCGAGCAGCCCCTTGAGTCCGCCCGCGGTGTTCATGATGTCGTGGAAGAAGATGCGCTCCAGGGCGCGGCGACGGTTCTGGTGGCTGATGTCCATGATCGAGAAGACGGTGAAGGCGTCGCCGTTCAGCTCGAAGGGCACGGCCGTGACCAGCAGGTCCAGGGCCTCCATGCAGGCCCCGTCCTGGCGCAGCAGATGGCACTCCTCGGTGCCCAGGCGGCCTTCGATGCTGGCCAGGATGGAGCGCACCGCGCCGCACTCGGAGCAGAACACGGAGGTGCCGCAGCCGCCCGGACCGGCGGAGGCGTGCACGCAGTTCAGGGCCTCTCCCGGGCGCTGGCCCAGGATGTCCTCCATCCGCGAGGCGCGCACGAGGCCCAGGAAGCTCTTGTTGGCGAAGACGATCTGGCGGGCGGCGTTGAGCACCAGGACCAGCGCAGGCAGGGAGTTGACCATGCCCGTGCAGTGGTAGTTCCGGAAGGCGTCGTACTGGCGCTGCAGTTCGTCGGGTTCGGCCCGGGCCGGGGGGGCGAAAAAGGTGTCCACTCACTCCTCCGTGCCCGGCGCGCCGGGCGATGCCACGGGCATACGGTATTTTTTCGCGAAGGCCAAGCAGGTCTGCGCGCCGCGTCCCCGGCCGGGCCGCATGGCGGAAGTGTTGCAATTGCGACGGTTTCGGACAATGATGCGGCGCCATGTCTGGACGAGGGGAAAAGCCATGAGCGGCGGCCACGCCTTTCTGGAGTTGCGCAAGTTCCTGGCGCCGGAGTTCGTCTTCGGGGCCGGATCGGCCTGGCTGGCCGGGCGCTACGCCGCGGGCTACGGCGCGCGCCGCGTCCTGCTGGTGACCGACCCGGGCGTGCGCGCCGTGGGCTGGGCCGACCGGGTGGCCGACTGCCTGCGCGAGGCCGGGGTGACGCCCGTTATCTTCGACGCCGTCAGCCCCAATCCCCGGCTGGACGAGGTCGGACTGGCCGCCGGGACGTACGTCGCCGAGGAATGCGACGCCCTGGTGGCCGTGGGCGGCGGCAGCTCCATGGACTGCGCCAAGGGCGCGGGCGTGGCCGCGGCCGCCGGCCGCCCGCTGCGGGAGTTCACGGGCGTGGACCGGGTGGAGCGCCCGAGCCCGCCGCTGATCTGCGTGCCGACCACGGCCGGGTCCGGCTCCGACGTCTCGCAGTTCGCCCGGGTATCCGACCCGGAGCGGCGGCTCAGCCTTCCGGTGATCAGCAAGTCCGTGGTCCCGGACGTGTCCCTGGTCGATCCCGTCCTGACCACCTCCCTGCCCGCCGGTCTGACCGCGGAGACCGGGCTCGACGCCCTGGTCCACGCCATCGAGGCCTACGCCTCCAACGCGGCCTCGCCCGTCACGGACGTGCACGCCCTGACCGCCGTCCGGCTGCTGGCCGAGCATCTGCCCGCGGCCTGCGACCGGCCGGGCGATCTCGCGGCGCGCGGCGGGGTCATGCTCGGCAGCCTGCATGCCGGGCTGGCCTTCTCCAACGCCATCCTGGGCGCGGCCCACGCCATGGCCCACGCCCTGGGCGGCCTGCTCGACCTGCCGCACGGCCGCTGCAGCGCCCTGCTCCTGGAGCACGTGGCGGACTTCAATTTCGACGCCGCGCCCGGCCGCTATGCCGAGATCGCCCGCATCCTGGGCGGCGGCGCGCATCCCGACGCCGCGGCGGGCGAGGTCAAGGCCGGGCTCGTGGGAGCCATCCGGCGTCTCAAGGAGCGCCTGGGCGTCACCGGAAGCCTCGGCGGCCTGGGCGTGCAGGCCGAGGATCTGCCCGCCCTGGCCCGCCACGCGGCCGCGGACCCCTGCATCGTGACCAACCCGCGCGCGGTCTGCGCCCGCGACCTGGCGGAGCTGTATGCCCGGGCCATCTGACCTGCCCCGGCCGTCCTCCCCGGCCGAGCCGGACGGCGAGGCGGCGGCCTCCGCCGCCGATTTGCGCGCCCGGCTCATGGGCCTGGGCGAACTCTCCACCTGCAAGAGCTACTATCCCGAACTCAAGCGCCGCATCGCCGAGCAGGACCGCTTCCGCGCCCTGCTCGACCAGAGCAGCGACGTCATCCTCCTGGTGGACGGCGCGAGCGGCCGGGTGGTGGACGTGACCGGCTCCCCGGGCATGCTCGGCATCGGCCGCGAGCGGCTGGTGGGGCGGCACATGGACGAGCTGCTGACCGTGGGCGGGGGCTCGCGTCTGCGCCGCGCCCTGGTGCGCGGCGGCGGCCGGGTGCCCCTGGACTGCGACAAGGCCCGCCTTGTGGTGGACGGCCGCAGCGCGCCGCTCCTGGAGGCCAACGTCAGCGTGGTGGCCTCGGCCGGGCAGAAGTACGCCGTCATCGCCCTGCGCGACGTGACCTTTCAGGTCGAGGCGCGGGAGGAGGTGGAGCGCGCCAAGGCCGACCTGGAGCGGCGCGTGGCCGAGCGCACGCGCGAGCTGACCGCGGCCAACCTCATGCTGCGCGACGCCGTGGAGATGCACAAGGCCGCGGAGGAGCGCTACCGCATGGCCAAGGAGCAGGCCGAGGACGCCAACCGGGCCAAGTCCGAGTTCCTCTCCGTGGTCTCGCACGAGCTGCGCACGCCACTCACCGCGGTGCGCGGCTTCGCCCAGATCATCGCCAAGCAGCTCGAACGCGACGCGTTTCCCCTGCTGCCGGAGGGCGATCCCAGGGTCGGCCGCGCCATGGAGCACACGCGCGAGAACCTGCAGATCATCGACCTGGAGAGCCGCCGCCTGACCGGTCTGATCAACGATCTGCTCGACTTCTCCAAGCTGGAGAGCGGGCACGTGGAGTTCGCGCGCGTCCCGGTGGAGGTCGGCCGCGTGCTGGAGCGCGCGGCCCAGGCCACGGAGTCGCTTTTCCGGGAGGCCGGGGTGCCCCTGCGTCTGGCCGTGGCCCCGGACCTTCCGCCCGTGTCCGGCGACGCGGACCGGCTCATGCAAGTCATGGTCAACCTGCTCTCCAACGCGGTCAAATTCACGGCCGAGGGCGAGGTGCGCTGCGAGGCCTGGGCGGGCCGCGGCCACGTCCTGGTCGTGGTCGCCGACTCCGGGCCGGGGATTCCCGAGGAATTGCAGGAGCGCATTTTCGAGAAGTTCGTGCAGGCCGGAGACCCCCTCACCGGGCGGCCCAAGGGCACGGGGCTCGGGCTGGCCATCAGCCGTCAGATCGTGGAGCGCCACGGCGGCCACATCTGGGTGGAGAGCCGCCTGGGCGAGGGCAGCTCATTCTGCTTTCTTTTGCCCGCGACGCAGGGTAAGACGGCAAATGGAAGACCGCCCTCAAGGAGCGAGCCATGAACAAACGAAATCCCGGACCGGAGACCCAGGCCCTGCACGCCGGGCATGCGCCCGACTGCGCGACGCGCTCGCGCGCCGTGCCCATCTACCAGACCACGAGCTACACCTTCGACTCGGTGCAGCACGCGGCCGACCTCTTCGCCCTCAAAACGCCGGGCTACATCTACACCCGGATCATGAACCCTACCACCGAGGTGCTGGAGAACCGGCTGGCCGCCATGCACGGCGCGGCGGGGGGCTGCGCCGCGGCCTCGGGCATGGCCGCCATCTTCAACGCCGTGGTCACGATCACGGCCGCGGGACAGAACATCGTCTCCGGCTCCAACCTCTACGGCGGCACGCACACCCTCTTCGCCAACACGCTGAAGCGCTTCGGCATCGAGGTGCGCTTCGTGGACTCCTCGGACCCCCGGAACTTCGCCGCGGCCATCGACGGCAAGACCCGCCTGGTCTACACCGAATCCATCGGCAACCCGCGCTGCAACGTGGACGACCTGCGGGGCATCGCGGACGTGGCCCAGGCCCACGGCCTGCCCTTCATGGTCGACAACACCGTGGCCCCGCCGCCGCTTTTCAATCCCTTCGACGTGGGCGCGGACATCGCGGTCTACTCCCTGACCAAGATCATCGGCGGCCACGGCCTGGCCATCGGCGGCATGGTGCTGGACTCCGGCCGCTTCGACTGGCTGGCGGGCGGGAAGTACCCCGAGATCAGCGAGCCCGACCCCTCGTACCACGGCCTCAAGTTCACGGACGTCTTTTGCCCCCTGCCGGACGGGGAGCAGGCCTGCCCGGCCTACATCCTCAAGCTGCGCACGAGCATCCTGCGCGACATCGGGGCCTGCCTCGCGCCCATGAACAGCTTCCTCATCCTGCAGGGCGTGGAGACCCTGCCCCTGCGGGCGCGCACCCACACGGCCAACGCCCGGCGCGTGGCCGAGTTCCTGTCCTCCCACCCGAAGGTCGCCTGGGTGGGCTACGCGGGCCTTCCCTCCCACCCGGACCACGAGCGGGCCAGGACGTACTTCCCCCTGGGGCCGGGCGCGGTCTTCGGCTTCGGCCTCAAGGGCGGCTTCGAGGCGGGCAAGCGCTTCATCGAGAAGGTCGAACTCTGCTCCCACTTGGCCAACATCCTGGACGCCAAGACCCTGGTCATCCACCCGGCCTCCACCACGCACTCCCAGCTTTCCGGGGCCGAACTGGACGCCGCGGGCGTCTCGCCGGAGATGATCCGCATCTCCGTGGGCCTGGAGAGCGTGGACGACATCCTGGCCGACCTCGACCAGGCGCTGCATGGGTGAGGGGTGAGAAGGAACGGAAATCCGCCGCGGGAATGAAGAGGGGCCGACGCGAATTTCCTGACCCCCAGCCATGTCGGGGCCTAGATTCTTGAAGCCCTGCTTCAGGCCGTCGACATGGGGCTCCGCCTGCCGCTTATCCGGAACTGCGGCGGCTACGAAAGCCTCTCCACCCTGCGCCTGCTCGATGGTGTCGTGGACATCTACATGCCCGACGCCAAGTTCATGGACCCAGAGGCGGCTCGCGCCTACTGCCGCGCCCGAACTCCCCCGAGCGCGCCCGCGAGGCCATCCGCGAGTGCACCGCAAAGTCGGCGATTTCGTCCTGGACGCCTCGAAGTTGGCTGTGCGGGAGCTTTTGGTGCGGTATCTGGTCATGCCCGGCCGCCTTGGCGACGCCTTGGCCTGGCTGCGCTTCCTGGCCGAGGAGGTTTTGTAAAGTCCCCTTAGAATAGGTCCATTGCCAAGTAGAGACTTCTGGCCCAAACTTGGACAGGAGTTTCGGATGCGCAAATCGAAGTTCACCGAGTACCAGATCGTCAAGATTCTCAAGGCTGTGGAGGGCGGCAGGGCCGTCACGGACGTCTGCCGCGAGCACGGGGTGAGCAGCGCCACCTACTACAAGTGGAAGTCCAAGTACGGCGGGATGGAGGCTTCCGACATCCAGCGCATGAAGGACCTTGAGGCCGAGAACAGTCGCCTGAAGCAGATGTTCGCCGAGCTGAGCCTCGAGAACGTCGTCCTCAAGGATATCATCGAAAAAAAACTCTGAGGCCGACTCGGAAGAAGGATCTCGTTGCGCACGCCGTTGCCGTGCATGCAGTGAGTCTCCGCAAGGCATGCGCGATGCTGGGCGTAAGCCGGAGCTACTACGCCTATGCGCCGAGACCTCGCGATGACGGCGAGGTGATCGCCGCGCTCACCGAGTTGGCCCGGATGAAACCGACCTGGGGCTTCAGCAAGCTGTTCCCTGTCCTGCGCCAACAGGGCAGGCCGTGGAACCATAAGCGCGTATGGCGGGTCTACTGCCAGCTAAAGATGAACCTCAAGCGCAAAGGGAAGAAACGTTTGCCCGCCACCTCCCGCAAGATCATTGCCCAGCCATTGGCCCCAAACATCTGCTGGTCTGCAGACTTCATGCGGGACACGCTTTACAGCGGAAGGGTCTACCGCACCTTCAACGTCGTGGATGACTACAACCGTGAGATTCTGGCCGTGGAGGTGGACACCAACCTGCCTGCTGGGCGCGTTATCAGGGTTCTGGACCAAGTCGCCGAGCAGCGCGGAGTCTACCCGGAGAAAATGCGGCTGGACAACGGGCCGGAGTTCGTCGGCGCCGCCATGGCGGCCTGGGCCGAGGAACACCGTGTGTCCCTGGAGTTCATCCAGCCAGGCAAGCCGACACAGAACTCGTACATCGAACGCTTCAATCGGACCTACCGGGAGGAGGTTCTGGACCTTTACGTCTTCAGCAACCTGAGCGAAGTGCGTGAGGCGACGGACGACTTCATCAAGGAATACAACGAGCTAAGGCCTCATGAATCTCTGGCGGACAAGACGCCGCTGGCGTTCGCCGCCCAGAGGGCCGGGGGATCCCCCGGCCCTCTGGGCACCCCCGCCAACTCGCCGGATGTCTCTACTCTGGGGTGGACCTAAAATGGGGGACTTTACACCCTTTTTTTCGCCCGCGTTCGTCTGCGGTGTATTTCCGTACTCTCTCAGTCCCCCAGCGGGCCGCTGACGCGGTTCCGGCCGCCGCGCTTGGCGTTGTAGAGGCCGTCGTCCGCGAGCTGGACGAGGTCCGCGGGCGGCAGGCCGGGGTCGGGGATCAGGGTGCCCGCGCCCAGGCTCAGGGTGACGACCTGCGCGGCCGTTGAGGCCTTGTGGGGCAGCGCCAGGGCCTCAACGGCGGCGCGCAGCTTTTCGGCCACGCGGAGCGCGCCGTCGTGGCCGGTCTCGGGCAGGAGCACGGCGAACTCCTCGCCGCCCCAGCGGGCCGCGAGATCGGCGGGCCGCCGCACGTTGCCCTCGATGGCCCTGGCCACGCGGCGCAGGCACTCGTCCCCCGCGAGATGGCCGTAGCGGTCGTTGTAGGCCTTGAAACAGTCGATGTCCCCCAGGAGCACGGAGAGCGGCTCCCCGCTACGCTGGCCGCGCCGCCATTCGTTCTCTAGGGCCTCGTCGAAGCGGCGGCGGTTGGCGATGCCGGTCAGTCCGTCCAGGGTCGAGAGGCGGCCCAGCACGTCGCGGCAGCGCTTGAGGTCCAGGTGGTTGCGCACGCGGGCGCGGACGATGGGCGGGCTGACCGGCTTGGTGATGTAGTCGATGGCCCCGGCCTGCAGGCCGCGCGCCTCGTCCGCGTCGTCGCCCAGGGCGGTGACGAAGATCACCGGGACGTCGCGCGTCTCCGGGGCCGCCCGCAGCGCCGCGCAGACCGCGTAGCCGTCCATGCCCGGCATCATCACGTCCAGGAGCACGAGGTCCGGCCGCCCGCTCTGGGCGATGCGCAGGGCTTCCTCGCCGTGCGTGGCGAAGAGGATGGCCACCTCGTCGCCCAGGATGCCGGAGAGCACCTGGATGTTGGCGGGCTCGTCGTCCACGATCAGCACGGTCTGGCGCAGCAGGTTCACGGCGCGCCCCCGGCGAGCGGGACGCCCAGTTTATGCCCCAGGGTGCGGAGCATGGCGCGGGCGGCCCTGAAATCCAGGCGGTCGATGCACTCCGCGATTTCCTGGAAGAGATCGGCGCAGCCGGGCGCGCCCACCGCCCCGGAAAAGCGCGTGAAGGCTCTTTGCGCCGCCAGGTTGTTGCCCGCGAGCAGGGCGTCGAGTTCCTCCAGCAGCGGAGCCAGGTCGGCCACGGCTCCGGCGTCCAGGGAGTCGGAGGCGTCCTCCACGCAGACGGCCTCGGGCGAGGCGGCGAAGGCGTCGCGGATGCCCGCCACGACCTGCGTCAGGGCGTCGGCCAGCGGGGGCAGGAGCGCCCGGGCCGCATCGAGCCTGCCGTCGTGTATGGCGTCCTCCAGGGATTCGGCCTGGGCCGCAACCCTGGCGGCGGACACGGTGCCCGCCGCCCCCTTCAGGGAATGGGCCAGCCGCCGCGCGTCCTCCGCCTCCCGCCCGGCGAGCATCTCCTCCAGCCGCCGGGTCACGCCGTCGTAGCGTTCGGCAAAGCTGAGCAGCATCTTCACGAGCAGATCGCGGCTGCGCGACATGCGCCGCAGGGCCTCCCCCAGGTTCAGGCCCGGGATGTCCGGCAGGCCCGGCGCGTCCGGGGCCGTTCCGGCGTCCGGGGCGGGAAGCCACGCCCGCGCCCGGCCGTCGATCCAGCGCCCCAGCAGGGCCACCAGACGCGCCGGGTCCACGGGCTTGGGCAGGTGGTCGTTCATGCCCGCGGCCAGGCAGCGGCGGCGTTCCGAGGCCATGGCGTGGGCGGTCATGGCGATGATGGGCAGTTCGCGCAGCCCGAGATCCTCGCGGATCACGTGGGTGGCCTTGTAGCCGTCCATGACCGGCATCTGCACGTCCATGAGCACCGCGGCGAAGCCCCCCGGCTCGGCGGCCAGCCGCTCCACGGCCTCGCGGCCGTTGTTCGCGGTCTCCACGCGCAGTCCGGCGTCGAGCAGGATCTCGCGCGCCACTTCCCGGTTGATGTCGTTGTCCTCCACCAACAACACCCGCGCCCCGGCCACCTGGAACTCCACGGCGGGCGAAAGGGGCGGGGGAGGGGGGCGGCGGGACGGCTCGGCCTCATTCCCGAAGCGTCCGTTCAGGGCTGTCATGGCCGCGTCGTGGAGCGCGGAGGCGCTGACCGGCTTGACCAGCACGCCGCCCAGGGGCAGTTCCCCCGCCGCGGCGAGCATCTCCTCGCGGTCCAGGGCCGCGACCATGAGCACCACGGGCGGCGGGGCCGGGCCGTCCAGGATGCGCCGGGCCGTTGCCAGGCCGTCCAGGTCCGGCATGCGCCAGTCCAGGAAGACGAGACCATAGCCCGGTTGCGCGTCTGCGGCGGTATCCGCCAGCATGCGCAGGGCCTCCCCGCCCGAGGTCGCGGCCACTGGCCTGGCCCCCAGATCGTGCAGCAGGCGCAGCATGATCCCGCGCGCCGTGGCCGAGTCGTCCGCCACCAAGACGCGCATCCCGGACAGGGCGCGGCCGTCCGCCTCGGAGAGGGGCTGGGCCTCGGCCAGGCCGAAGTCCGCGCTGAAGGAGAAACTGCTGCCCGTGCCCGGTTCGCTTTGCACCCCGATGGAGCCGCCCATCATCTCCACCAGGCGCTGGCTGATGGACAGCCCCAGGCCCGTTCCGCCGTAGCGCCTGGTGGTGGAGCCGTCCGCCTGGGTGAAGGGATGGAAGAGCCGCGCGAGCTGCTCCGGGGTCATGCCGATGCCCGTGTCGCTGACCGAGAAGAGCAGGCGCACGCCGCCCTCCCAGTGGGCGGTGCGGCGCACCGCGACCACGATCTCGCCGTGCTGCGTGAACTTGACCGCGTTGCCGGCCAGATTCAGCAGCACCTGCCCCAGGCGGGTGGAATCGCCCAGCAGCGCCCGGGGCACGTCCGAATTCACCGAGACGTGAAATTCCAGGCCCTTCTCCCGGGCCTTCAGGGCGACCACCCCGGCCACGCCGTCCAGCACGTCGTCGAGCCTGAACGGGGTGCGCTCGAACTCCAGTTTGCCCGCCTCGATTTTGGAGAAGTCCAGGATGTCGTTGACGATGCGCAGCAACGAGGCCGCCGAGGCCGTGATCTTTTCGAGAAGGTCCCGCTGCTTGGGAGAGAGGTCGGTGCGCAGGGCGAGGTGGGTGAGGCCCAGGATGGCGTTCATGGGCGTGCGGATCTCGTGGCTCATGTTGGCCAGGAATTCGCTCTTGGCCGCCGCGGCCTCCTCCGCCGCCCGCCGCGCCTCGCGCAGTTCGGCCTCGGCCCGTTTGGACTCGCTGACGTCGCGGGCGATGGCGAAGACGAGGCCCCGCTCCACGTCCACGTAGGATTTCCAGGAGAGCCAGCGCCAGGAGCCGTCCTTGCAGCGGTAGCGGTTGTCGAAAATCATGACGCTCTCGCCCGCGGCCAGCCGCGCCGACGCGTCCCGCGTGGCCTGCAGGTCGTCGGGGTGGACGAAGTCAAGGTACGGTCTGCCGGTCAGCTCCTCCTCGCTCCAGCCCAGGGTGGAGGTCCAGGCCGGGGAGAGCTGCCTGAGGTAGCCGTCCACCGAGGCCACGCAGACCATGTCCAGGGAGACCTGGAAGAACATCTCCTTGTCCTGCAGCAGCCGCTTGCGCTCGGTGACGTCCTCGCCCGAGCTGAGCATGCCGATGACGCGGCCGGACTCGTCGCGCAGCAGGGCGTTGTGCCAGGCGATGTCGCGCAGTTCGCCGTTTTGGGTGAGCACGGGATGCTCGCGGCACTCGTCGGGCCGCCCGCCGTCCATGAGGGCCGAGAACGCGGCGCGAAGCTCGTCGCGTCGCTCCCCCGGAACGAAGCTCCCGAACCAGTCCAGCCCCAGGACCTCCTTCTCGCCCGCGACGCCCAATATCTCGCAGCCCCTGCGGTTGATGAGGCTCACGCGGCCCTGCGCGTCGAGGGCCAGGAGCATCACTCCGGCCACGTCGAGATAGCGTTGCGCGGTCTCCTTCTCGCGGTGCAGCGCCTCGATGGCCAGGGCGCGCTCGGTCTCGTCGGCCATGACCTTCAGCAGATGGCGTTCCCCCCCGCTCACGAAGCTGGTCAGACTGCATTCGAGCCAGACTTCCCGGCCGTAGGTCGTGGTCACGTGGACCCTGAGCCGCCGCAGTCCGCCGTGCGCCAGCACCTCCTCGGCCGCCGCGCCCAGCTCAGAATCCTGCCAGGAGGCGATGGTTCTGAAGTTTCTCTGCAGCAGATGCTCGGGCGTTCCGCCGACGATGCGCGCGGCCGCCTGGTTGGCCAGGACGCACTGCCCGTCGGCGCGGAAGACGAGGATGCCCAGGGGCGATTCGGAGATGATCCGTTCGTTGAAGGCGGACAGTTCCACCAGGCGCTGCTCCGCGGCCTTGCGGTCCGAGATGTCGCGGAAGATGATGCAGGCCCGGGGAGTGCCGAGGGTGTCCTCGTAGATGCTGGAGGAGACCTCGCAGGGGACGCGTCCGCCGTCCTTGCGCCGCAGGAGCAGCTCACCGAAGGCGCAGCCGCTGCGCGCCCGCTCCTCGATAAAGGTCTGGGCGCGCGGGTCGCTCATGTTCACCACGAGTTCCCGGCCGCCCTCGCGCAGCTCTTCCTCGCTCCAGCCCAGGATGCGCTGGGCCGCGGCATTGGCTTCGAAGATGCGGCCGTCCGGGGCCGTAAGCAGCAGGCCGTCGGTGCTCGACTCGAAGAAGGAGCGGTAACGGACCTCGCTGTCCTTCAGCGCCTCGGCGGCCTGGCGCACGTTGCTCACGTCCTCGTGCGAGACGACCACGCGCAGGGCGGGTCCCGTCAGCCTGCGCACCCGCATGTTGAACCAGCGGCGCGGGCCGCCCGGGACGTGGCAGGGGTATTCCAGCACGAACTCGTCCCGCTCCCCGGCGAGGACTGCGCCGATGCCTTCGGCCGCGTCGCGGGCTTCGGGGGCCAGGACGGGGTCGGCCAGACGGCAGACCTCCAGGTAGTTCACGCCGATCATCGCCGCATTGCCGGACAATCCCTGCGTCTCGCCGAACTCGCGCCAGGCGCGGTTGGTGGCGAGGATCGCGCCGTGTTCGTCCAGGATGGCCACCTGGACGCTCAGCGCGTCGAGCACGGCGCGGATGAACTCCTCGCTGCGCCGCAGTTCCTCCTCGGCGCGCCGGGCCTCGGTGACGTCGAAACTGAAGGCCGCCAGGCGGGCCACGCGGCCGGCGTCGTCGAGGATGGGCTGCAAGGTGGTGTCGATGACGCGGCCCTGGCTCTGGTCCAGGAAACGCACCGGGCGGCCCGTGGCCACGGCCTCGGCGACGCGCAGACGGCGGGAGGCCGCGAGCCCCGGCTCCATGTGCGCGAAGAGGTTGCTGCCGGGCAGCGTCTCCAGGGGGACGCCCAGGCGTTTGGCCGTGGTCTGGTTGGCGGCCGCGATGCGGCCTTCCGGCTCGAAGAGCACGGCGGCTTCGCTGAGGGCGTCGAGGATGGCGCGCAACGCCTTTTCGCTCTGGGCCAACCGGGCGGTCGCCTCGGCATGCTCCGCCGTGCGTTCGGCCACCAGCAGTTTGAGGTCGCGGCGCGCCGCCTCGTTCAGGCGTTCGCGCTGGCGGCGCGCGGCCAGGACCCAGAACAGGCCGAGCGCCGCCGCGCCGAAGAGCGCCGCCAGGATCTCGGCGAGGCGGAAGAGGACGGGATTGCGCTCGGCGAAACCCGGAGGAGGATTGATGATCGTGCTGCCGGGCGGGAGGGCCTCCTCCGGCACGCCGAAACGCTGCAGTTCGTTGTGGTCGAAGGCCCAGACGTTGGCCTCGCCGCCCTCTATCAGCGGCAGGGACGCGGGGCGCGCCCCGTTCAGGAGGCGCAGGACCAGCCGTCCGGCCTCCCGGCCCTGTTCGAAATGGCTGATCAGTTTGCCTCCGAGGACCCCCTCGCCCAGACCGTGCCGCCACAGATGCAGAATGGGCGCGGGGCTGTTGCGCCGGATCAGGGACAGCCCGGCGGCGAAGGATTTGGCCGTGCCCGCGGCGTCGGCGTAGGCCGAGAGCAGGAGAACGCAGTCCTCCGCGCCGAGGTCGTGCAGCCGGGCCGCCAGTCCGTCCCAGGTGAGTCCGGTCAGGGAGAGCGCCTCCAGACGCAGACCAGGCAGGCGCGGCGCGAGCGCGACGAAGGTGCGCAGGTCTCCCTGGCCGCCCGGCGAGGCGTCCGCCACGGCCAGGACGCGGCGCACCCCAGGCAGGATGCGCGGCAGTTCGGCCAGGGTCTCCTCCATGGACACGGCCTCGATGACTCCGGCGAAGCGTCCGGAGGCCGCCAGCCTGCGCGCGTAGGGCGCATCGTTGACCCCGAGGAAGACCAGGGGCAGATCCGGGAAGAGGCGCGGCGCGGCCTCGTCCAGAAAGCGCGCGGCCGCGTCGTCCCCCGCGACCACGGCGGCATAGGGCGGCAGGCGGGGCAGCTTGGCGGCGAGGGCGCGGCCGAAGGCCTCCGCGTCCTCGGGCCGCTGCAGCCGTTTGCTGTCCATGAACTCCACGTCCAGCTCCACGTTTGTGTCCGCGAAGGCGTCCTTCAGCCCCTCGATCTGCTGGAAGAAGGTGGGAAAGCCCGGATGGTAGGAGCTGATGAACAGGACGCGGTCGGCCGCCGCTGCCGGGGCGCAGAGGGCCGGGAGGAGGGCGAACGCCAGGGCGAGGAGCGCGGCGGCGCGGCCCGCGCGCGCGGACAGGCCCCGGCCCGGGCGGAGTTTTCCGCGGGCCGGGGCGCTGGCGGCGGATGGACCGCGGACAGCCGTGCGCAACGGCATGTTTTCCCCCGGGGCAGATGTTTTGCCGGTATAGAGAAAATACTCCATTCGCGCCGGGAAAAGCAAGCGGCGCGAAGCCGGAGCCGGAAGACCGGCTCAGGCTTCGAGGCGCACGCCCCAGTCCGTCCGCAGCCGGTCGGGCGGCAGGGACCAGAGGCGCAGGTGCAGCTCGGCCATCAGGGCGGGGTCCACGAGCAGGAGCTTCTGTTCCTTCTTGGAAAGGGCCTTGGGGCCTCCGGCGAGCAGCTTTTCGGCCAGGGCGCTGCGCTGCGCCCGCACCCCGGGGGCGAGGCTGCGCGGCCCGCGCAGCATGGCGCGGTGCACGGCGTTGGCCAGGGGGTCGGCCACGGCCCGGGCGAAGCCCCAGCCGAAGGGCGCGGCCAGGCCGTCGGGCGGCAGGGCCAGTTCGCGTTCGCCCTGCTGGGTGGCGGCCAGCTCATCCGGCTGGGCCGTCTCCTCGGGCGTGACGAAGATGCCCAGACGCCGGAAGAAACGGCCCACGGCGGCGCTGGAGGTGAGGCTGGAGACCGGCGCGGACACGGCCAGACCGAGGATGATGGGGAAGGTCCACCAGAAGAAGGAGGGGTTCACGTGCCACAGCAGCGTCCCCCAGATCACGGCCAGGGTCATGTCCAGGCCGTGGAAGCGCAGGGCCTCGCCGATGGGCGTTCCCGAGTCCGAACGGTCCTGGCTGGGCCAGCCGAAGGTGCGGCCGAGCAGGGTGTTGGCCACGAACTTGGTGTGGAACATCATGCGGATGGGCGCGAGCAGGGTGGAGAGGGCCACGTCCGCCACCACGCCCTTGAGCAGCGCGAAGAGGCCGCCGAAGTCCCGCGTTCGGCCCTTGGCCGCCACCAGCACCAGGCTGGCCGCCTTGGGGATGAACAGCAGGACGAAGGTCATGGCCAGGACCACGAGCGCCCACAGGGGCTCCCAGACCGGCCATTCCGGGAAGAGGACGCGGTTGGGCGGGAAGTAGACCGGCACGGTCAGGGCTTCGAGCACCGCCTCGGTGGTGGAGAGCACCAGGAAGGCGAACCACAGGAAGGCCGAGAAGTAGGACATGAAGCCGTTGAGGAAGAGGAAGCGGTGCGCGGGCAAAAGGCCCCGGGTGAGCAGCAGGCGCATGTGCTGCATGTTGCCCTGGCACCAGCGGCGGTCGCGCTTGAGTTCGGCCAGGAGGGTGGGCGGGACTTCCTCCCAGGTGCCTTCCAGGTCGAAGGCCAGCCACACGCCGTAGGCGGCGCGGCGCATGAGCGCGGCCTCCACGAAGTCGTGGCTCATGATCTCGCCGCCCAGCGGCGGCTTGCCGGGCAGCTTGGGCAGGCCGCAGTGGCGCATGAAGGGCTTGATGCGGATGAGCGCGTTGTGCCCCCAGTACTGCGCGTCGCCGAGCTGCCAGTAGTGCAGGCCCGCGGCGAACATGGGGCCGTAGAGACGGTTGGCGAACTGCTGCGAGCGGGCGATGAGCGTTTCGCGTCCGGCGCAGCGCGGCGCGGTCTGCAGGATGCCCACGTGGCGGCGGCGCTCCATGATCTGGACCATGCGCCAGAGCGTGGGGCCGGACATCACGGAGTCCGCGTCCATGACCGCCATGTATTCGTATTTCTTGCCGAAACGGCGGCAGAAGTCGGCGATGTTGCCGGACTTGCGTTTCAGGTTCACGCGGCGGCGGCGGTAGAAGAGGCGGCCCGAGGCCCCGAGTTCGGCGCAGAGCCTGGTCCACAGCGCCTCCTCCTCGACCCAGCGGTCCGGGTCCTGGGAGTCGGAGAGGATGAAGAAGTGGAAGCGGTGCAGCACCCCGGCGCGCCTCAGCGAGAGGAAGGTGGCGCGGATGCCCGCGGCCGTGCGCTCGAACTCCTCGTTGCAGACCGGGAAGAGGATGGCGGTCATGGCCCCGCGGTCGTCCTTCTCGTCGTCCTCGCGCTCCTTGGTGGTGGTGATCACGAAGCGGTCGAAGCGCCGCATCAGCGTCCACCATCCGGCCATGGCGGTCCAGAAGCCGATGGATATCCAGGCGAAGAGGATGGAGAAGACGGCCAGGATGGCCATCTCCAGGGCCGTGGTTCCCTTGTGCGGCAGAACCGCGCCCATGTTCAGGGCGGCGAAGACCGTGGGCGCGAAGATCAGGGTGCCGAGCACGAGGCGGCGGCGGGCCGCCTTCTTCATCCACGGCTCGTTGAGGTATTCGCGCGCCTGACGGCCGGTGACGAAGCCCTGGGGTTCCGGCGTCTTGTGCGGCCGCTGCCACGGGCTGCGTTTCATCTGTTCCGGGATCATGCGGCCGCGGGCCAGGGGGGGGCAGGGCGGCGGCGTGCGGCCCGCGGTCTCGGCGTACAGCGTCTCCTGGGCGCGGGCCACGGCCCGGGCGGTCAGCTCCTCGGCGCTCTCGCCGGGGCGGCTCCCCAGATCGCGCAGGATGGCGGAGACCAGTTCCCCGCGCCGCTCGCCGGACAGGGGCAGGCGCTGCAGATAGGCCGCGAGCCTGCGGCCCGCCGCCTCCTCCGGGGCCGGGGAGGCGGCGGGGTCGCGGGCCTGGACGTCCCTGCCGTGCGGGGCGTCGGCCTCCCTGCCGTGCCGGGAGAGGTCGTCCGTGTCGCGCATCTTAGAGCTTGTAAGCGTAGCTCCACGTTTCGGTCAACGTGTTGGCGTCGTCGCGCAGGAAGGCCCGCAGTTCCAGGGGAGGACGCTTGTCCAGCACTAGATTGAGGCCCTGCGGGTCGTCGGGCAGGATCTTGAAGGTCAGGCGCCAGCCGCCCGTGACCGGGTTTTTCTCCAGCTTCTGTTCGGTGATGGCCGCGCCCTGGCTCACGGTGACCGTGGCGTGGACGGGTGCTCCCTCGGGCAGCTTGTTGAGCCTGGGCCCCTCGAAATCGAGGGCGAAGACCCTGGACTTGCCGTCCAGGTCGCGGCCGATGTGGGTGGAAGTCACGTAGCCCTCGGGCGGCACGTTCTTGAAGGTGTCGCCCCAGTAGATGCGGTAGTTCCAGGCGAAGGGCTTGCCCGGCTCGGGGAGCTTGGCCGGACGCCAGTAGGCCACGAGGTTGTCGTTGTTCTCGTTGTCCGAGGGTATCTGCACCAACTCCACGCTGCCGTCGCCCCAGTCGCCGATGGGCTCGACCCAGGCCGAGGGCCTGAGTTCCTGGCGGGTGATCAGATCCTGGTAGTTGCCGAAGTCGCGGTCGCGCTGGAAGAGACCGAAGCCTTTCAGGCTCGGCGCGAGGAAGGCGTTGACCTGCAGGGTCTTGGGGTTCTGGATGGGACGCCAGATCCATTCCCCGCCCACCATGTTGATGAGCAGGCCGTCGGAGTCGTGGACCTCGGGCCGCCAGTCGTCGAAGCGGCGTCCGGCGGAGTTCTCGCCGAACATGAACATGCTGGTCAGGGTGCCGATGCCCAGTTTGACCACGGGCTTGCGTAGCGTGATCAGGCTCCTGATCTCCTGCACCGTGGGCTGGCCGGGCGTGGTCACGTAGCTGAAGGCGCCGGTAGCGCTGGGGCTGTCGAGCAGGGCGTAGACCGTGACGCTCTTGTCCTTGGGGCCGGGCTTGACGATCCAGAATTCCTTGAACCAGGGGAATTCCTCGCCCTTGGGCTCGGCGGTGTCGATGGCCAGGCCGCGCGCCGAGAGGCCGTAGACGCTGCCCTTGGCCAGGGCGCGCAGGTAGGAGGCGCCCAGGAAGACCAGAATCTCGTCGTCCTTGTCCGGCTTGTTCAGGAAGCCGTGCACGCGGAAGCCCGCGTAGCCGAGATCCGCGGGGACGTCGTCCTGGCGGGGCAGTCCGCCGTAGTCGAAGAGTTCCTTCCGGAAGGGGATGGGGCGCGGCTTGCCGTCCGTGTCCACGTAGTTGATGGCCACGGTCTTGTCGTAATAGGAGCCGGCGTGGAAGAAGTTGATCCAGTAGGGGCTCTTCTCGTTCAGCCACATGGCCTTGTCCATGTGGAAGCGGATCACGCGCCAAGGCTCCTCGCTGCCCAGGAGGAAGGAGGGCACGCGGGCCTCGGGCTCCTTGTAGGGCTGGGCCGCCAGCGCCGCGGCCATGGCCGCCACGTCGTCGAAGCCGAAGGCCTTGCCCTTGCCCGGCTTGGCCTGGACGGCGGTCTTGGCCTTGGCGTCCTTGGCCTCCTTGGCCGCGGCCGCGGGCATGGTCAGGCAGAGGGAAAGGACGGCCAGGAGCAGGGCCAGGCCGGTCATGCGAAGGACCCGCCTCGTGCGGGCCGGATGCGTCGTCATCGGGAAATACCTCAAGGATCACCTCACGGGGAGGCTCGTTTTGAAAAAACGGCCCGGCGGGCCATAGCGACGGGGGGCTTACCTATCAGCTTTGCCCCGCTGTTGCAAGGGGGCCGGGGCCTGGAGCCGCGCCGCGGTCTCGGGCTCCAGGCCGAAAACGGCCCCCACGAGATAGGGGGGCCGCGCCTTGATCTCCTCGTAGATGCGGCCGACGTATTCGCCGATCACGCCGAGCGAGATCATGATGAAGCTGCCGATGATGAGCAGGGTCAGGATCAGGGTGGCGAAGCCGGACACGGCCTCGCCCCTGAACCAGGACCAGAGCGCTTCCGCGCCCACGCCCACGCCGAGCAGCAGGGTCAGCAGGCCGAGGACGGCCACGATGCGCAGCGGGATGGTGCTGAAGGAGATGATGGCCGTGGCCGCCAGGTTCACGAGCATCCTCAGGGTGAACTTGCTCGCGCCGCTGTCCCGTTTGCCCACGGAGAAGCCGACGGTCTCCTGGCGGAAGCCCACCCAGGTCGCCAGGCCGCGGTAGAAGCGGTGGCGTTCCGGCAGGCGCTGCGCGAGCACCCGCGCCACTTCGGCGTCCAGGAGCTTGAAGTCGGAGCAGCCCTCGGCGGAGACGCCGCCCAGCTTCTCCAGCAGGAGGTTGAAGGCCGCGGCGCGCAGCCGGGTGGCGAGGGACTCGCCGGGCCGCCGCTCCTTGACCGCGTGCACCACCTGCGCCCCCTCCCGCCAGCGGCGGATCATCTCGGGCAGCAGGGCGGGCGGGTGCTGCAGGTCGGCGTCCATGGTCGCCACGGCCTGGCCCGTGGCGGCCGTGAGTCCGGCCAGCATGGCCGACTCCTTGCCGAAGTTGCGCGAGAGCGAGACGCAGCACACGCCGGGCAGGCGTTCGCCCGCGGCGCGCACGGCCTCGTAGGTGCCGTCCGTGCTGCCGTCGTCCACCACGATGATCTCGGGTTCGACGTCGAGTCCGTCCAGATGCCGCAGCACCTCCTTGATGGCGCGGCCGATGCCCGCGGCTTCGTTCCTGGCCGGAATGACGATGGAAATGCGTTGCATCAGGTCTTCTCCCGCGGCCCTAAGCGGCCGCCAGATCGGAAAAACGCGTCGGCCGGACGTCCGTTTCGGCCAGCAGGCGGCCGAAGTCCGGCGCGAGCAGGGCGCCGAGTTCCCCTTCCCAGTCGTGGAAGGCCAGGAGGCGGGGATCCGTGATCTCGTCCGGGTCGAAGCGGCCGGGGTGGCACATGAGTTCGAAGGGCTCCTCCCCGGACAGGCCGCGCACGATGCGCGACAGGTCGGCGGGCGAGAGCCGTCCCGACTCCCCCGTGCCGAGCAGCGTCGGCTCCTCGCGGCAGGGACCCGCGCAGGCCGAGAGGGCCTTGAAGATCATGCCCTTGAGCAGGCGAGGCAGGGGCATTGGCAATTGCATGGCGGTGCGCGGCGCGCGCACGAAGCGGATGCCGTGCTCCCCGGCCAGCCGCCGGGTCAGCCCGAAGAGCGGCGGCAGCATATGGATGTGCTCGTGCGAGTTGAGGAAGACGAGATCGAGTCCGGCCTGGCGGCAGAGTCCGATCTGGGCGCGCCATTCCTCCTCCACCGCGGCCAGCGGGATGCGGCCCGTGAGCACCGCGGCCGCGGCCGCGCCCTTGCCCGGAAAACTTCCGCCCCAGGGACGGCAGGCCCGGCGCATGGCCGCACTCAGCGGCTCCCCGGCGGTGAGCACGAGGTGCGCCCCGGCGTCCGCCCTGCGGGCCTCGGCGGCCAGTTCGCGGACCATGCCGAAGGCCCGGCCCGTGGCCATCACGCCCACGGCGGTCACGACCCCGGCCCGCACGGCCTCCAGGATGCCCCGGCTGACGCAGGTGAAGACGCCGAAATCGTCGGCATTGATGATCAGACGCGGCATGCGTTCTCCTTGAGCAAGGCGGCGGCCCCGTTACCCCGCCGCCCCGGCCGCGTCAATCCCCCCGGCGAGCCGCGCGGGACGTGATGTCCGGGGGAGGGCGGCGCGGCGTTCCGCCGGCTACCCCCCGGGCAGAGGAAAGCGCAGTTCGAAGCGGCAGCCCGGACCGCCGGGCAGGAGACGCAATCCGCCCCGCAGCTGCATGGCCAGATTCTGCACGATCTGCAACCCCACGCTCTGCACCGCCGCAAGCTCGAATCCCTCGGGCGGGCCAGCGCCGTCGTCCGTCACCGTGAGCACCGCCTGCCCCTCCTCCCGGGCCAGGACGACGCGGATGGTTCCCGCCTCGCGGCCCTTGAAGGCGTGCTTGAGGGCGTTGGTCACCAGCTCGTTGATCACCAGGCCGCAGGGAATGGCCTGGTCCACGGGCAGCAACAGTTCCTCGCCCTCCACCTCCCCGTGCACGCCCCTGGCGTCCGAGCCGTAGATGCCGAACAGGGCGGAGACCTGGCTCCTGACGTAGTCGGCCATGTCGATGGCTCCGAGGTTGCCGGAGAGGTAGAGCTTTTCGTGCACCAGGGACATGGAGCGGATGCGCGCCAGGCTCTCCAGGATGGGCGGAATCTTGTCGCCGCCCAGCTCCCCGGCCTGGAGCCGCAGCATGCTCGACACCACCTGCAGGTTGTTCTTGACCCGGTGGTGGATTTCCCGCAGCAGCACCTCCTTCTCCTGCAGCGAGGCCTTCAGGTGCTCCTCGGCCCGGATGCTCTCGGTGATGTCGCGGATGGACTCTATGGCCCCGGCCAGACGCCCCTCGGCGTCGCGGATGGCCGCGGCGTGCAGGAAGAACCACCGGTCTTCGCCGTCCGCTCCGGCCAGGGCGGTCATGGCCGTGAGGGAATCCCCGTCGCGCGCCACGTTCCGGTACAGCTTCTCCACGTCCCCGCTCTCGCCCAGGATGACGTCCAGCAGCATGGGCCGCGGCTCCCCGTAGAAGGCGCGGGCGTATTCCCGGTCCCCCCGGCCCAGCATCCGCTCGGCCGGAACGCCGCTCATGGCCTCCATGGCCCGGTTCCAGGCCGTGACGCGTCCGTTGCCGTCCACGGCCAGGGTGGCGTCGGGCAGGAATTCGATGACCTGGCCGAGCCGCCGTTCGCTGTCGCGCAACGCCTCGACCATGCGTTTGCGTTCGGTGATGTCCTCGCGGATCAGGATGCCGCCCGCCACCGCGTCCCCGCGCATGATGGGCACGCCGCGGAGAGTCACCCAGCCCGAGTGGCCGCCGGTGAAGCGCGGCATGAAGATGTCCTCCAGAAAGACCGTGCGGCCGCGCAGGACGTCGAGCAGCCGTTCCGGCAGGCCGGGCACGGAGGAGAGGCCGGGCAGCTCGGCGAGCCGCTTGCCCAGGAAAAAGTCCTTGTCCACGCGGCCCAGGCAGAAGACCTTGAGGTGCCAGTCGTTGACGAAGGTCACGCGGCCCTCGGCGTCCAGGCCCATGATCGAGACCGGGCTCTGCTCGGCCAGGGTGCGGAAGAGCTGCTCGCTGTCGCGCAGGCCCTTTTCCGCCAGCTTGCGGTCCGTGACGTCGATGATCACGCCGTCGAGCCACAGCGGGTTGCCCGCGGCGTCATGCACGGCGCGGCCGCGTTCCTGCACCCAGCGCACCTCGCCGTCGGCGCGGCGGATGCGGTATTCGAGGTCGAAGGCGTCGCCCGCGGCCAGGCTCGCGTCCACGCTACGCTCCACCAGGGGCAGGTCCTCAGGCAGGATCAGATGGCCGAAGCGCAGGGGACCGTCGTCCAGGAACGCCTCGGGCGCGTGGCCGGTAAGCTCAGTGACCGGTTCGCTGACATAAAGCAGGCGCCAGGGAGGTTCGACCTCGGAGCGGTAGGCCATGCCCGGGATGTTGGCCACCAGGGTGCGGAACTGCTCCTCCCGGGCGCGCAGGGCCTCCTGCGCGGCCTTGACGGGCGAGAGGTCGATGTTCACTCCGAGGATGCCCAGGGTCTCCCCGCCGTCGCTCACCGGGGCGAGGACGTTGAGGCAGTCGATGGCCTCGCCGCCGGGCAGGGGCAGCCGGACCTCCTCGCGGATGGTCTCCCCGGCCATCACGCGCGCGTTGTTGGCGCGCCACAGGTCGAGCGCCGCGGCCGGGACGGGGGTGTTCTCGGGCCGCTTGCCCGTCTGGTCGCCCCAGATGTCGCGGGACATCTCGCTCTGCAGGAAGATCCGCTGTTCCGCGTCCCTGGCCCAGAAATCGAAGGGCAGGTTGGTGAGCATGGTGCGCAGGAGCGATTCGTTGCGCCGGAGCGTGGCCTGGGCCTGCAGGCGGCTGCGGGTGATCTCGTTGACCGAGGCCGCCAGACGGCGCGTTTCCGGGAAGGTGAGCAGGGAGGAGTCGATGGCCGCGTCCTGCCGCGTCGCCTCGGCCAGGGCCGTGGTGAAGGCGTCCATCTCGCGCTTGACCCGGCGCGAGAGCAGCGCCGTGGACAGGGCGATGGCCGCGAAGATGCAGGCCGCGAGCAGCCCCATCCGGCCCATCTCCGTGCGCAGGTCGCCCTGCATGCCGGTCTGCAATTCGGCCAGGGCCGCGTCGATCTCATCGAGCCCGGCACCGCTGCCGATGATCCAGCCCCAGCGGGGCACGGCCTGGACAAAGGCGATCTTGGACACGGCCGGGCCGCCCGCGAGCCTCGGCCAGGCATAGCGCACGAAGCCGCCCGCGGGGTCCTTCGCGGCGGCCAGCTGTTCCTCGAAGATGCGGACGCCGTCCGGGTCGGTCAGGTCCCGGATGCTCGGGCCGCCCCGGGTAACCCGCCCGTTGGTGAAGAGCGGCTCGCCGTCCAGCGTGCTGCCGAAAAGATAGCCGTCCTTGCCGAAGCGGATCTGGGCGAGCCAGGCCAGGGTCTCGTCCTGGATCTCCCGTTCCACGTCGTCCAGGTACTCGCCCGTGCCGATGACCCAGTCCAGGGGGGCGAAGAGCTGCACGAAGGCGATCTTGCGGTGCCCCTCGGCCTTGCTGCCCGGCTTGCTCCAGCGGTATTCCACGAACCCCGCCCCCTGGGCGGCGGTGATCTCGATCATCTCGCGCAGCACGTCCTTGCCCGAGGCGTCCGGAATGCCCAGGAGGTTCTTGCCCTCCAGCTCCGGCCGGTCGGGGAAGAGCACCTCCACCCCGTCCGTGCGGAGGATGAAGAAGTATCCGCGTCCCCCGGCATAGCGCAGGGGCCGCAGGCTCTCGCGGATGTGTTCCTCCAGCGCGGGGCGGGAGGCGCGGCCCTTGTGGCGTTCGTACAGGTCGCGCACCAGGGTGTGGGCCATGTCCACCTGCTCCCTGATCCGGGCGCGCAGGCGGCCGTCCGCCCGTGAGTCGGCGAAGGCCACGTACTCCACGGCCCGCGCCACCTGATCGCGAATCTCCTCCTCCCTGTCGCGGACCAGGGAAGCGCCCAGGGCCGCGTTCTCCCGGCCGAAACGGGCGGACCGCTCCACCCCCCAGAGCAGGGCGAGCATGGACAGCGCCGTCAGGGCGGTCACGGCCATGGACAGGAAAAAGTAGGCGGTCAGGCTCCAGCCTCTGTGCGGCAACTCCATCCCTCCCCGGTGCGGACGGAACGCATGGACTCCTTTTCATCCCTATCGCAGAGCCGCGGCCATGTCGATACGGAGGCGCGCGGAGGCGGGAGGTCGCGCGTTGACTTCGCGGCCCTGTTCCGTCATGTGATGACCCTGAACGCCCGCAGCAACCCCTACCACGGAGCCGCCGCATGAGCCTGACCAGCAGCCCGGCCTGGACCGCCCTGCACAGCCACTTCCGCGAGGTCCGCGACCTGTCCGTGCGCGACCTCTTTGCTGCGGACCCGGGCCGTTTCGAGGCGTTTCACCTGATCCTGGGCGACATCCTGGTGGACTTCTCCAAGCACCGCGTCACCGCCGGGACCATGCGCCTGCTCTTCGACCTGGCGCGGCAGGAGCGCCTGGAGGAGCGGCGCGACCGGATGTTCGCCGGGGAGAGGGTCAACCTCACCGAGGACCGCGCCGTGCTGCACACGGCCCTGCGCAACCGTTCCGGACGGCCCGTGCTGACGGACGGGCGGGACGTGATGCCCGGCGTGCGCGCGGTGCTGGAGAAGATGCGCGTCTTTTCCGGGGCGGTGCGTTCCGGGGCGTGGAAGGGCTTTTCCGGCAAGCCCATGCGCGACGTGGTGAACATCGGCATCGGCGGTTCGGACCTCGGTCCCCAGATGGTCTGCCAGGCCCTGGCCCACTACGCCGGGTCCGGGCTTCGCGCCCACTTCGTCTCCAACGTGGACGGCACGCACGTCGTGGAGACGCTCCGGCGCGTGGACCCCGAAACCACGCTCTTCATCATCGCCTCCAAGACCTTCACCACCCAGGAGACCATGACCAACGCGGCCACGGCGCGCGCCTGGCTGCTGCAGGCCGCCGGGGGCGACGAGGCGGCCGTGGCCAGGCACTTCGTGGCCCTTTCCACCAACGCCGCGAAGGTCGCGGCGTTCGGCATCGACACGGCCAACATGTTCGAGTTCTGGGACTGGGTGGGCGGCCGCTACTCGCTGTGGTCGGCCATCGGCCTGTCCATCGCCGTGTACGTGGGCATGGACCGCTTCGAAGAGCTTTTGGACGGCGCGTACCTGGCCGACGAGCACTTCCGCACCGCGCCGCTGGAACGGAACATCCCCGCGGTCATGGCCCTGCTCGGCGTCTGGTACAACAACTTCTTCGGGGCCGAGTCCCACGCCATCCTGCCCTACGATCAGTACCTGGCCCGTTTCGCGGCCTACTTCCAGCAGGGCGACATGGAGTCCAACGGCAAGCGCGTGCGTCTGGACGGCGCGGCGGCGGACTACCAGACCGGCCCGGTCATCTGGGGCGAGCCCGGGACCAACGGCCAGCACGCCTTCTACCAGCTCATCCACCAGGGCACCAAGCTGATCCCCTGCGACTTCCTCATGCCCGCGCGCTCCCTGAACCCGGTGGGCGGGCACCACGCCATCCTGGTCAGCAACTTCCTGGCCCAGACCGAGGCGCTCATGCGCGGCAAGACCGAGGCCGAGGCGCGGGCCGAGCTTGAACGGCAGGGCCTGTCCGGCGAGGAACTGGAGCGGCTTCTGCCGCACAAGATTTTTCCCGGCAACCGACCGTCCACGTCCATCCTCTTCAGGGTGCTGGACCCGAGGACCCTGGGCGCGCTCATCGCCCTGTACGAGCACAAGATCTTCTGCCAGGGCGCGATCTGGGGCATCAACTCCTTCGACCAGTGGGGCGTGGAGCTGGGCAAGCAACTGGCCTCGGCCATCCTGCCGGAGCTTGCCGGACCGGAGCCCGCGACCGGCCATGATGCGTCCACCAACGGGCTGATCAACTGGTACAAGGCGCTGCGGTAGGAGACCGCGGGCGGGCGGGAACGCGGCGTGAGACAGGACGCGGCGGCCTTACGGCCGCCGCGTCTGTCGGTGCGTGTGTCGGCTCTACGCCTTCACCAGCTTGATCTGGCTCTGGTAGAAGACCGCGCTTGCGCCCACGGTGTCCACCAGGCCGGTGTTCTTGAGGATGGGGTCGAGGCGCATGGCCGCGTTGCCGTGCATGCCCGTGGCCCGGCGCTTGTCCGGGGTCACGGTCTGCCCGTCGATGGTGAAGGGTTGCGCGCCCTGCGCCCAGTGGCCGTGTCCCAGAGAGAAGGCCACCACGCCGGGCCGCAGTCCTTCGCGCACCTGCACCTTGCCCACCATGTCGAGCTTCCTGCCGCCAAGATCCCAGACGCCGTCCTTGTTGGTGGCGGAGACCATGCGCACCTTGTCGCCGTCCTTGAGCCCCAGCCGCCTTGCGTCGGCGGCCGCCACCTCCACGAAGTTCTCGGGATACAGGGCCTGCAGCCAGTAGTTGCCCACGGTGCGGCTCTTGGTCTGGGCAATGGCCTTGTAGGTGATGAGCGTCAGGTCGTAGCCGTCCTTGGCGTCGTCGATGGGATTGCCCGCGCAGTCGCAGGGGCTGGGCATCCAGTCGCCGAACGGATGGTACGTCTTGCCAGTCATGGAGTGCTTGGTCCTGGCCAGGTTCTCGAAGTACAGGCCGATCATCTTGCCGTACTTGTTGACGAGCTGCCCGTCCTTGTAGGCCTTCTGGTACTCCTGGAAGCGCCCGCCCCGGTTGAGGACGTACACCACGTGGGGCCACAGCTCCTCGCCCACGATGCCCTTCCAGCGCTCGGCGTCGAACACGGACTTTGGCAGGTGGCTGCGGGCCTTCAGGAAGATCTCCATCTCCTCGGGGGTCGCGGCCGGGACCTTGTCCGAGCCGTCGGCCTTCTCGCCGAAGGCGATGTTGGCCACCTGCCGCAGGTACATGTCCTCCATGCACTCCAGCCGTCGGCCCTTGCCGAAGGCGTCGGGACCGTAGCCGGGCAGCTTCATGCGTTCGGCCATGGCGAGCAGGGTCGATTCGAGACCGATGGGCATCTCGCGGCCGAAGACCTTCACGGTATCCGGGATCGGAGCCACGGCGGGCTGGCGCACCGGCGCGACCTTGCAAACCATCGAGGGGTGCGATCCGGGGAATTCCCAGCGCTCCAGGTAGGTCAGGTCCGGGAAGATGTAGTCCGCGTACATGCTCGTCTCGCCCACGGTGATGTCCGAGCAGATGAACAGAGGTATCTTCTTCGGGTCGCGCAGGATGTCGATGAGCGTGTGGCCCGCGGGCAGCGAATAGACCGGCGCGCCCATGTACATGAAGAGCCACTTGAGCTGGTAGGGGTACATGTCCCCGGCGCTGGGGATGACCTCCTGGTACACGTCGCTGGCGAAGGGATACCAGACGCGCTTGGAAGGATACCCCTCGGAGATGCCCCAGGGCTTGAGCTTCTTGGGTCCCTTGGAGATGGGGAAGGGCTGTCCTTCCCGGGCGCCGTCCTGGTTGTAGGTGGTGGCCTTGGTCAGCCCCCCCACCCAGTCGTGGTTGCCGATGAGCACGTTGACGGTCATCCAGATGGCCACGTTGTAGAAGCCGGAGGTGTGCTGCGACACACCGCGGTGCAGGTCGGCCACCGCCGCCTTGCCGTGGCTGGTGAATTCGCGCGCCAGTTCGACGACGTCGGCCTCCTTCACCCCGGCCATCTCGGACCATTCCTTGAGGGAGCGGACAAAAGCGGCGTCCTTGTAAATCTGCAGCACGCTCTTGACCTTGAAGCCGCCCACCTCGCCGTCCACGAAGAGCTGGCCCTCGACCGGGGTCTTTTCGTCGTTGGGATCGAAGGCGGCGGGCTTGCCGTCGGCGTCCAGGGCGACGAAGGGGTCGAACTCCCAATCGCCGGAGCCGTCCTTCTTGGGGCGCTTTTCCTTGGCCAGGCCCAGATCCGAACCGCGCAGGAACACCCCGGGCTTGCCGTTCTCGTCCACCTTCACCAGCCAGGGGGCCTGGGTCCAGGTGGGCTCGTTGTCCGCCTTGGCCGCGGCCTTGTTGCAGTTGGCCAGATAGCGGGCGTCGAAGCGGTTGTTCTCGATGATCCAGCGGATCATGGCCATGCCCAGCGCGCCGATGCCGTCGGGCTTGGTGGGCAGCCACTTCCAGGCGCGGCCCGCGGTCTTGGAGCAGCGCGGGTCCACCACCGCGATCTTGCGGCCGTGGTCCACCATGCCCTGGGTGATCTTGCCGGCGCGCAGGGGCGGGCCGTAGTTGGCCTCGTAGGGGCTGGCGCCGACGAAGATGATGAATTCGGCGTTGCCCGTGTCGGCCTGCCAGTAGAACTTGGAGCCTCCCGTGAACTTGCCCTCCACGAACTGGTCGGACATGGCCTTGCACGAGAAGTAGAGCGAGCCCTGGCAGACCGTGGTGTGGCCGTGGGTGTTGGTGGTGCCCAGGTTGTCGCGGAAGAAGCGGGAGACGAACTGGGCGCGTCCGTTCTTCTGGCGTCCCCAGTTGTAGCAGATCTGGTTGTTCCTGAAACCCAGGTCTGGGTGCTCGGGGTCGATGAGGTGCGGCAGGACGTCGGCGTGCTTGGCCTTGAAGTCGTCCAGGGACATCTTCTTGGCCGCCACGTCGGCGGCGTCCTTGCCCACGGCCTCGAAGACCGCGGGATCGCGCAGGGCCGCGAGATCCTTCAGGCCCTCGACCCTGCCCTCGCCGAACAGGTCGCCGCCGTCAACGACTTCGGCGATGGCCTGCTCGAAGGGAATGGCCTTCCACATGTTCTCGCCGCGCTTGCCCGAGCGCTTGAGCACCTTGACGATGCGGTAGGGATCGTAATGGGTCTGGATGCCCGCGTAGCCCTTGGGGCAGAGCGCGCCGTCCACGAGCGCGGCCTCCTGCAGCGGGGTCTTGTAGGCGATCTGCGGGGTCATGGTCCACGGGCTGTAGGGGTTGCCCTCGATCTTGACCACGCGGCCGTCCACGACCTTGACTTTGGCTCCGCAGTTGGTGTTGCACTGCTGACAGGCGGTGAATATCTGGTGTTCGGGTTTGTGGGCCACGTAGGCGTCGGCCGCCTCGGCGGATTCGCCGAATCCGGGAAGGATGGCCGTGCCCAGCGCCGCCGTGCCGCCGAGCAGGGCGGTCACCTTGAGGAAGTCGCGGCGGTCCATGCCGGAGCCGGCCGTTTCCCGGCCGGACTGGGGCGCGGGCTTGGTCTTAACGGGCATGGGGCTCACCTCCGTTTTCAGTGATGACGGGCAGATAGCGGACACCCAGGACAAAGAGCAGCAGGCCGGTGGAGATCGTCCACAGGCTGACCAGCCACTCGTTCAGGCTCGGAGCGTAGAAGGTGCGCAGCCTGGGGTCGAAGAAGGTCTTGTCCAAGCCTTCGAGCTTGTACACGGCCAGGTCCGGCAGCACGAAGTTCCAGCGCACGGCCAGGAAGCTGGCGAAGATGAGGAAGCAGGCCCAGGTCACGGAGCGGGGGCTGTCGCCTCCGAACGTGAGGAGCAGGAGCGGGATCAGGCTGCCCGCGAGGACATGCACGACCCAGAAGACCCACCAGTCGCGGCCGCCGACGATGAGGTTGAGGCTGGTGACCACGGTTTCCTTGCCGCTCTGGTAACCCACGAAGAATTGCAGCGCCTCCAGGCCCAGGAAGACCACGAGCAGGAAGAGGATGACCTTGCCCAGCCCGAGACAGAGTTCGTCGCTGTGGCAGAGGCGCGAGGGGTTCAGGGGGTCGGGCTGGCGGAAGACGTAGGTCAGGAAGGCGATGAGCGCGCCGCCGGAGAGCAGCGCGGCCACGATGAAGAGCAGCGGAGTGAGGGCGCTGTTCCAGATCGGACGGCTGAGCAGCACGGCGAAGAACGCCCCGTTGGTACCGTAGAAGAGGAGCCCCACAGGCAGGCTGATTTTGGCCAGGAGATGCACGCGGCGGTCATCCCGCGCAGCGTCCTCCGGGCCGTACGCGGTCTTGCCGCCCGTCAGCAGGCCGTACAGCCCCCGCAGCGCGCCGGATTCCGGGTCGTTGGCGCGGCGCGTCAGGTCGCCGCGGAGCAGGGCGTGGGTCTTGAGTAGGTACAGGACGAGCATGGATGCGAAGAGCACGAACATCCAGGTCATGAGCGAGGAGAAGCTCGGGGTCAGGAAAAACTGATACAGGCCCCGGCTCAGCCAGCCCAGGTCGAGAAGGATGAACTGGACTTCGCAGACAAGGGCGATGAGCACGACGAAGGCGGAGAGTCTGCCGATGCGCTCGAAGGTCTTGAGGTTGAGTACGTAGACCAGGATGTTCACCAGGAACGCGCCCGCGGAAAGGCCGAGAAAGAAAAGGTAGAAGGCCACCCACAATCCCCAGGGAATGTAGGAGCCGAGGTGGGTCGGATTGAGGCCGTTGGCCAGCCGGTCGTACATCCCGACGGCCCCGGCGACGAGCCCGAGGAGGGCGGCGGCCAGGAGCGGCCCGTAGTATTTGAATCGCATCGTCGCCTCCTTTACTTCAGGTAGTATACGGCCGGCCGCGTGCTCAGCTCGGGCTTGAGCACGAAGACGCGCGGCGAGCTTATGAGTTCCGCGACCAGGCTGCCGGAATCGTTGCGGTCGCCGAAGAAGGTCGCCTTGCCCACGCAGCCGGTGACGCAGGCAGGCAGAACGCCCACGGCCAGGCGATGCTTGCAGAAATGACACTTCCGCGCGTTGCCCACGGGGGAGTTCCTGCCGCGGTCTGGCCAGGCCTTGCCATACTCGGGCGCGGGCTTGGCCTCGTAGCCGTCCGCGGTCTTGGAGCGGCCTTCGAGCAGACCGGGCAGCTCCGGGGTCCTGTTCGTGTACCAGTCGCCGAAGTCCGAGGTCCGCGCCGAATAGGGGCAGGCCACAAGACAGTAGCGGCAGCCGATGCAGCGCTCGTAGCGCATGATGGTCACGCCGTTCTCGTCCTTATAGGTGGCGGTCACCGGGCAGACCTTGACGCAGGGCGGGTTCTGGCACTGCATGCAGGGCCTGGGCACGAAACGCCGCCCGACGTTGGGGTACGTCCCGATTTCCTCTTCGATCACGGGACGGTAGACCACGCCGGGCGGCAGTTTGTTTTCCGAGACGCAGGCGATGGTGCAGGCGTGGCAGCCGATGCATTTCGCCAAGTCGATGACCATGACCCACTGGGGTGCAGCCTTGGCGGTTTTCGCCCTCCTCAGTTCCCGCTGCATGCGGACGAGCGGGTCTTCCGCGAGAAGTACGCTCATCATCCGGCCTCCTGGTTGACGTGTCTGGGGTATCTCTGCACCCGGCCCGCCGTCCGGCGGCGGCACCGTTCCTCACTCTGGTCCCCGGCCATTCCCCGGTCGGCGGTCCCGGTCCTGGCTGGCTTTTGGAAAGATGCGGGCAGCGTTACAAAAAGGGGGCCAAATGCGGCAGGGCGGGGAAACGCGGGCGGCTCGCGCGCCGGGGCGCAGGACAATCGTTGTGTTTCCGGGGCGTTCGGGCCGTTTGCGCGTCTTCGGCGCGGCTGGCCGCCCGCCTCACGCTGACCGGGCCCGGCGTTCCGGAAGGACGCCCGGATGTCTTGAAACCGGACACATGGCCGTGGAGTTTTGAGAAAATACCTCTATTGCAATGTGTTAAGCGTGTCGCATTTGCGGGCAGGACGGCTGTCGTGTCGCGTGTCCAGACACGCGACACGACGGCGGAAGAACCAGGGCGGCAGAGGATCGGGAAAAAATCAGGAACGGGAGGAGGGCGCGGCGATCTCGGCCGTGCCGATGCCGTGGCGTTCGATCTTGGCGTAGAGCGTGCTGCGGCTGATTCCCAGGCGGCGGGCCGCCTCCTTTTTGTTGCCGCCCGCGGCGCGCAGGGCGTCGAGCACGAGTTGGCGTTCGTTGTCACGCAGGCGCTCGCCCTGGGGGGCGGCCGGGGAGCCCGCCTGGAGGACTGCCTCCGCGTCGCGCACCGTGCCGGGCAGATCCTCGGCCTCGATGCGGTCGCCCTTGGCCAGGACCAGGGCGTGCTCCACGCTGTTCTCCAGTTCGCGCACGTTGCCGGGCCAGGAGTGGGCGAGCAGGATGCGCATGGCTTCGGAGGAGAAGGCCGTGACCTCCCTGCCGGAGCGAAGCGCCTGCATGGAGAGGAAATGGCGGGCCAGGAGGGGGATGTCGCCCCTGCGCTCCCTGAGCGGCGGCAGGGTCAGGGGGATCACGCTCAGGCGGTAGTAAAGGTCCTCGCGGAACGACCCGCGCCGCACCTCCTCGGCCAGGTCGCGGTTGGTGGCCGCCACCACGCGCACGTCCACCTTGCGTGAGCCGTTGCCGCCCAGGCGCTCCACCTCCTGGGTCTGGAGCACGCGCAGCAGCTTGACCTGGGCCGAGGGCGAGATCTCGCCGATTTCGTCCAGGAAGACCGTGCCGCCGTCCGCCTGCTCGAAACGGCCGGGCCGGGCGCGCACCGCGCCGGTGAAGGCCCCCCGCTCGAAGCCGAAGAGTTCGCTCTCCAGCAGGGTTTCGGGGTAGGCCGAGCAGTTGATGACCACGAACGGCCCGGCGTGCCGGAGGCTGCGCTCGTGCAGGGCGCGGGCCGCCATCTCCTTGCCCGTGCCTGATTCGCCCAGGATCAGCACCGTTGCGTCCGTGGGCGCGACGTCCTCGATCAGCCGGTAGACCGTCTGCATGCGCTGGTCCTTGCCCACCAGCCCGCAGCAGCCCTGGGACTGCTCCGTCACGGGACGGAGCAGTTCGCGCTCCTCCTCGTGGCGCACGGCGCGGCGGATGGTGCCCGCCACCTGTCCCAGGATCAGACTGATCATGTCCGCCTCGTCCAGGTCGCAGGCGCAGCCGGGGGCGCAGGCAGTGACCAGCGCGCCGATGAGTTCCCCTTCCTGGCGCAGGGGGGCGATGCCCTGGCCGTGGCTGAAGTCCATGTCCGGCGGAACCAGGGGCGGGGCCAAAAGCGGGACGGCGTGCCGGGTGGGCCTGGGCAGCCCCTGCAGCGCGGCCTCGGCCTGGGCCGTGGTCTCGGGCGCGCGCAGCGCCAGGAAGTCGCGCTCCCCCGCGCGGTACAGAGCGTCGCGCCGCGAGTCGAAGACCAGGAAGGACATCTCGCCGCAGGGCATGATGCCGCGCAGCCGCCGGATGAGATAGCGCGCCACGCCCGACAACTCGCCGATGGCCGAAACCCCTCGCATGATCTCGCACGAGGTGCTCATGCGGCCGTGCGCCTCCTCAAGCTCGATGGTCTTGGTCTGCAACTCGCGCCGTTTGCCTTCCAGATCGCGCATGGCCTCGCCCAGGCGGGCCACCATGCCGTTGAAGGAGACGGCCAGGGCCGCCAACTCCGCCTGCTCCGGCACGGCCACGGCCATGGCCATGCGCTCCGGCTCCACACGGCTCGCGGCATCGACCAGTTCGGCCAGGGGCCGGGTCAGGCGGCGCACGAAATAGAGTCCGCCGCCTACGGCCAGCAACAGAATGAGCAGGGTGAACAGGCCGATCTCGGAGAGCAGACGGGCGATCTGGGCGGCGTTCTGGGATTCGGAGAGGCCGAGCCGGAGCACGCCCGCCCGGCCTTCGAAAACAGGCCAGGCCAAGTCGATGAGGGTCGGGCCGTGCGCGGCTACGAGCTCCTTCTGGCTGGGGCGGCCATCCTGGGCCGGAGCGTTGGCCGTGATGAGTTCTTCGGGCACGCCTTCCTCGAACGTGTGGGCCAGGACCCGTCCGTCGCGCACCACGAGGAGGTAGACGATGTCTCCCCGGCTCGACATCTGCCGGTCCAGGGTCTTTTGCAGGGTCACGAGGTCGTTGATCAGGATGGGGTCCGCCACTTGCAGGGCCAGACCGTGGGCCAGCCGCTCGCCTTCGGCCGCGAGGGTCGCGTGCAGGCTCGCGCTGTAGCGGTGCGAGGCGATGAGCGCCACGGACAGGCTGCAGGCCATCACCAGGCCGGTGAGGCCGAGCAGGAGCGTGCCCTTAAGGCTTTGCGGCAGCACCGCCCCCCTCCTTCGGTCCACGTTCGTCGCCGGGCAGGAGCGTGCGCCGCATGTGCTCCATGGAGGCCTTCCAGGTCTCGTCCGGCCGTTCGAAGCGTTCGATCAGCAGCCCGCGCAGTATCTTGCGGCCGTTTTCGTCCCCGTGCATGCCGAGCAGCGCCGTGCGCAGTTCCTCCACCAGTTCGGGCGGCACCCCGGCCGAGGCGACCACGGGCGGGATGCCGTAGGGCTCGGAAACGCGCACGATGCGGGTGCGGCCGGTCATTTCCGGGGCCATGCGGTGGTAGTAGTCCCAGATCAGGCCGTCCACGCTCGCGCCGTCCACCAGGCCGCGCGACACGGCCAGGATGGAGTTGTCGTGGCTGTAGGTATAGATGCTCTCCTTGAAAAAATCGTCCGGCGTCTCCCCCATGTCCCGCAGCCACTTGAGCGGCACCAGCCGCCCGGTGTTGGAGTCGGGATCGGTGAAGGCGAATATCCTGCCGCGCAGGTCGGGGAGGTCCCTGGCCGGGCCGTCCGCAGGCACGATGAGGTAGGCGCGGTAGAAGGTGCTGCCGCCGACCACGGGCACGGCCACGACCGAGAGGCCGTGGGATTCCGCCACGGCCGCGAAGGGGCCGGAGCAGACGAAGGCGAGGTCGATCTCGCCCCGGCCGAGCAGCGTGTTAACCTCGGCGTAGGTCTTGCGCTGCACCAGCTCGACGTTCGCGTCGAGTTTTCGGCCGAGATAGGCGAGCAGTTCCCCATACTGCGTCATGGTCTCCTTGGGCGAGACCATGGCCCCCACGGCCACGCGCAGCCGCCGAGGCCCGGCCTCCGGAGCCGGGCGTTCCACCTGGCGCACTTTGGAGAAATCCACCTGTTTCCGCTCGTCCGGGGATTGGTCGCACCCGGCCGCGGCCAGGCCGAGACAGGCCAGCAGCAGGCGCGGCAGGACGAAACGGAGGAAGATGGTCATGTTTCCTTCCTCTCATGAGCCGGGGAAGCGCGTCAATCGCGGGCGCGCTTGCGCGCAGGGGGCGGCCGCCTGTCCGGAGGGGCGGCTACAGGCTTCCGGCCGTGCGCCGCGCCCGTTCGGCCTCGGCCGGACGCCCCGCCGCGTCCAGGGCCGTGGCGTAGAGTTCCCAGTGGGCCTTGCGCGGCTTGAGGGCCGCGGCCTGTCCGGCCAGGGAGGCGGCGATCTCCGGGTCCTGGCCGCCGTCGAGGTAGAGGCGGGCCATGAGGTGCAGGGACTGGGCGTCCTGCGGGTTGTGGCCGAGGGCGGCGTGCAGCAGTTCGCGGGCGTCGTCGGCGCGGCCGTCGGCCAGGGCCAGGCGGGCCAGGTGGCGGCAGGCCACGGCCGCGCCGCCGGGCAGGGCCGCGGCCTTGCCGTAGAAGGTCTTGGCCTTGGCGCGCTTGCCCTGGCTCTCGGCGATCTGGCCCAGCCGCACCAGGCTGTAGACGTGGCCGGGGTCGAGCTTGAGGCAGCGTTTGAAAGCCCCTTCCGCGGTCTTGGGGTCGCCCAGGCGCAGGCAGGTGGTGCCGTAGTTGTAGAGGGCCGAGAGGTCGCCGGGGTCCTGGGTGAAGACCTGCTTGAACAGGGGCAGGGCCTGCTCCAGGCGGCCGAGCCGCGCGTAGCACACGGCCAGGGAGTTGCGCGAGAGGGTGTTGGACTCGTCCGCCAGCAGGGAGAGCTTGTATTCCTCCATGGCGGCGTAGGTGTCGCCCTGGGAGAAATGGCGGTCCGCGGAGATGTTCAGAGAGACGGAGTCGAACAGGGCCACGCCCGGGCCGGGCAGCAGCAGGCCGTGGTCCAGGGCCTTGCGGGCGTTGTCCAGGACCTCGGCGCGGTTGAAGGAGAGGCAGGGCCAGGACGCCACGCCGCAGGCCAGACGCACGTCCAGCCGGTCGGCCGCGGCGCGGGCCAGCTCCTCGAAGCGGGCCTTGGCCTCGGGGCCGGGCAGGCCGGGCAGGAACCAGCACAGGGAGTTCAGGGAGTAGCGCCCGCCCGTGGCCTCCTCGCCCAGGACCTGGGCGGCCAGGGAGGCCAGCTTCTTGATCAGCGCGTCGGTCTGCTTGCGCGGCCCGGCGGCCAGACGGCCCTGGTGCTCCACGACGCGGGCCATGGCCAGGCAGAAGCTGTCGGCCGCGGCCCGCTCGGAGGCCAGGAAGGCGAGGAAGTCGCGGTAGCCGTAAAGTCCGGTGAGGGGATCCTTCTGCGGCGCGCCCTCGGCCGCGGCCTCCGGGGGCGGGGCGTCGTCGCCGAGCAGGGTCAGGCGGTCGCCGGGCTCGATGGGCCAGGCCGCGTCGGCCAGGTGCAGGACCTCGGCGAAGGCCACGTCGTCCTGGACCTCGATGATCACGGCCTCGCCCTTGTGCATGGCCGGGTACTCGCCCGCCAGGCGGCGGCCGTCTCCCGCGGTGTAGTCCGCGCCGCCCGCGAAGCGCGGGGACCAGACCAGGAAGCGGTTGCCCTCGCGCACGTCCACGTCGCGCCCCAGGTTCAGGGTGAAGCGCGAGAGGGGGAGATTTTCGAGCACGCGCCCGCCCTCTTCGAGAATCTTGGCGAAGGCGACCACGCGGTCGCGGCCCGTGTCCTTGGCCGCGGCCAGGGCGCGCTGGGCCTTGGCCGCGAGCACGCGGGCCATGTCGCGGGGCGGCAGGGCGGTCTGCGGCCCGGAAAGGTCCTGGGGAAAGAGGGCGACGCCCAGGGACGCGGTGAGGGAGACGGGCTCGGAAAGCCCCTCGGGGTCGAGCTTGGCGATCTTGCGGCGCAGCCCCTCGGCCAGGCCCTGGCAGTCCTTGGCCGAGGCCCCGGGCCAGAGGATGGCGAAGCGGTCGTCGGCCAGGCGGGCGGCCAGGACCTGCTCGGGGCAGGCGGCGCGCACGGCCTGGGCCACGGCCGCGAGCAGGCCGTCCGCGGCGTCCTGCCCCAGGCGGGCGAGCAGGGCGGTGTAGCGGTCCAGGTCGAGCATGACCAGCCCGAGACGGCCGCTCTGCACGGACAGGCCGGGATCCATGCAGGCCGGGGCCTGGGGCATGAGGCAGTTCTGGGCCGCCTCGATGGCCCGGCCCAGGGCGGCGGAAAAGGCGTGGGCGTTGGCCAGACCGGTGAGCGGATCGAGTCCCTGGGCCTTTTGCAGGACCAGGGCGCGCAGCGTCAGCCCGGCCGCGGCCGGAAGCAGGGCCAGCGTCGCGGCGGGCGCGCACAGGCGCACGCCCTTGGCCACGAAGACGCCCAGCGTGACGCCGTCCTGCACCAGGGGCAGGAGCAGGCGGCGCTCCTTGGCCAGATAGAGCGGCGCGCCGTCGCTGCCGGGCATGTCCGGAGCCTGCGGCTTGGCCGCGTCCGGGAAATAGAGCGACGAGCCCTGGAAGGCGATGAAGCGGGACAGGGCCTCGCGCAGATCGTGCTCGTAGCGGATCAGGTCGCGGCGGGTGAGCCGCGGGCCGGGGCCGGAAGGGGAGTGCGCCTGCGTCATGCCCCGGGTGTACAAGGCAAGGCGGGCGGCGGCAAGGGGGAATGAGGATTCCCCCTTGCCGCCGTGCTGGCGGGAGCGGGCGGTTCTGCCCCCGAACCCCGGGCCGGACGGCGCGAGGTTCGGAGACGGGCGGGTCAGGCCTGGGTCGGGGAAAGGGCCGCGCAGGCCGCCCGGCGGCGCGGACAGGCATGGCGCAGGCGGCGGGCGTCGGACAGCCCGGCCGGGGAGAGGCAGCCCCCGGACAGGACTGGCGCGGCATGGGGCCTGAGGCCGCGCAGCCAGGGGGCCAGGGTCTCGGACAGGGCGAAGGGGGCGCTGACCATGGGGCAGTGGCCCGTGTCCATCTCCTGGCGTGTGAAGCCCATTTTCGCGGCGCGTTCTGCCTGCGCGTCGAGCAGGGAGGAGGGCTGGGCCGCGCAGCGCAGGTAGAGCCTGTCGGTTGCCGCGTCCGCGGGCAGGCCGTGGCGCAGGAAGGGGTCCTTGAAGAAGGCTGCGGGCGTGGGACAGAGCAGGGAGGAGAACCAGGCCTTGTCGTCCTCGCGGTGGATGCCGAAGGCGGGCAGGGGCCACGGCCGGACGAGGCCGCCCTCGCTGCCCGCCTGGATCATGGCCCTGAACGGCAGGCCTCCGGCCTCGGCCGCGCTTTCTCCCGGCGCGGGGACCAGCCCGTCGAGCAGCACGACGCCGCGCACCCGCTCGGGCATGCGCTCGGCCAGGGCCAGCGCGGCCGCCCCGCCCAGCGAGTGGCCGAGCGCCACGAAGCCTCTCAGGTTCTCGTGGAAGACGAAGTTCGTGAGGTCCTGCATGGTCAGGGCCGGACCCGTCTCGCGCGAGAGCAGGTGCGAGCGCTCGCCGAAGCCGGTCAGTGTCGGGGCGTGAACTTCGAAGCCCTCGCGCCGCAGCAGGGGAAGCACCCTGCGCCAGATCCAGCCGCCGGTGAACGCGCCGTGGATGAGCACTACGGATTGCATGTCCTGACCTCCCTGGAAGATGTGTAGGTGGAGTCGCTGCGGAACGAGGCGGCGTTTTCGTCGCGTCCTTCGAACCAGCCGATGCGCTGCGCGGGCCAGACGTCGAAGCGCGGCACATAGGGCTTGATGTCGAGGACCGGGGTGCCGTCCAGCACGTCGATGTTGCGCACGCGCACCGCGGTTTCCTCCACGCCAGCCACCTCCAGGACGGAAAAGCCGATGGCGTTCGGCCGTTTGGGCGCGCGCGTCGCGAAGACGCCATGTTCCCTGTCGTCGAGGAAGGGTTTGATGCGCAGACTGAATCCGGCGCTTTTGTGGAAGTGGTAGAGCAGGATCAGATGCGAGAAACCCTCCAGGTCGGAAAGCCCTTCGACGAACGCGGGCAGCACCTCGATGCGGCCTTCCACGCCAAGAGCGCCCACGGGCTGAATGGGCATGCCGGTCAATTCTCCGAAGGGGGAACGGACCGTGCCGATCGGTTTGTACTCCAGTGGGCTGTTCATGTGGCTCTCCTTCTGTTTCATGGCAGTGTGCGATGTTTGGCAAGCATTGTGCCAAGGTAAAACATTCAAATATTGCGGAGCATAATGCATCATGCATGTGTCGGTGTTCTTCAATAATGAATATATTTGCTGAAAAATGGAATACAAAAAAGAAGTATCACGCAAAACATAGTATTAGTGAATGTTGGTGTGGGTATATGGCTTCAGATGCATATGTCACGCATATTTCATTTTGCGTGACGAGGTTGACGCGGCGGCGGAGCTGCGTGCACAGAGTGGCCGCGCGCCGTACCGGCGTGGAAACGGAGGGAGCCAGGGGACACGGGAACATGCTGCAGGAACTGGACGAACTGGATACGGAAGCGCTGGCCCAGGTCGCTGTCCGGGCGGGCGAGCTGCTTACCGCGCGCGGCGGGCTGCGGCCGGGGCGTCCCTGCCCGGCCCGCATGCTGCGCGTCTCCGGGGACATCAAGCGGCTTTCGTCCGAACAGGCCCAGGCCCTGCTCGACGCCTTCCGTACATGGCGGGACGCGGGCCTGCGGCCGGACATGCGTCGTTCACGCAGCCGCGTCCTGGCGGTCTTTCTCCTGCTGCGCTACACCGGCGCGCGTCTGGGTGAGGTGCTGGCTCTGGACGCGCGGCTGCATCTCGATCTGGACAAGGGCATCGTCCGTTTTCCCGCCAGCCACGGCGGGAACGGCGACGGTCCGGCGCAGGCGCGCGAGACCGCCATTCCGCCTGAAACCGCGCACGAACTGCGCACCATCCTTGATGCGCCGGAACTGGCGGGGCTGCACGGCCAAGTGCTGGCCCTGGACCAGGGATTCGTGCGTCGCCGCTTTTCCGAGCGCGGAGCCGAGGCCGGGCTGCCGCGCGACCTGGCCAATCCGCGCGTGCTGCGCAACACCAGGGCCGTGGAACTGCTGCGCGAAGGCGCGCCGCTCTCCGTGGTCCAGAGCATCCTCGGCCATTCCACGGTCGCCCTGACAGCGGCCTACGTCGAGTACGCGGCGCAGGATCTGCGCCACCTCATCCACTACTACATGAGCAAGGGGAGCAGCGCCATGAAGACCAGCGCCCGCAACACGTTCTTCGGCACGGTCGCGTCCATCCGCAAGGGCGTGATCCTCTCCGAGGTCGCGCTGACCAGCACCGGCGGCTTCGAGATCGTCTCGGTGATCACCAACGAATCCCTGGACAAGCTCGGCCTCGTCGAAGGCAAGGCCGTGGCGGCCATGGTCAAAGCCCCCTGGATCGTGCTCGTCAAGGACCCGGACGCGCCCAAGACCAGCGCGCGCAACCGCCTGCACGGCGTCATCCGGCGCATCAACGAGGGCTCCATCTCGGCCGAGGTGGTCATGGAATTGGCCGACGGCACCGAAATCTGCACCCTGATCACGGACGAGTCCGTGCGCGCCCTGGATCTGGCCGTGGGCGACGAACTGTGGGCCATGTTCAAGGCGTTCTCCGTGATCCTGGCAGTCGAGGACATCTCCTGAGATTCGTACAAAAAAGAAGTGTTTTTTGGGAATGGTACGAAAATGAAGTATTCGGTCGACCTTGTGCGCTGTGAAAGGTCAGTTATTCCGTGGTGTTCGCGCTTGGCACGGGGGCTGCTTCTGTCCCTGCAGGAGGACTCCTCATGGTGATCGCCATACTCATTTGCTGCGTCGTCGTCGGCCTCGTGGTCTGCGAAACCCTGGTCGGGCAGCCGCCCCTGCTGGACGCCGGAGCGGATTGCGCCCAGGACCGTTCCCGCCTTCCGGCCCTGGAGGCGGCGACCAAGGCCGCGCCCCTGCTGCTCGCGGGATTGGGCGTTCCACTGACGGTTTCGCACACCGTTCTCGGCCTGCTGTGTCTGGCCGCGGCCGGGCTGCTCTTCGGGCTGGGGCGGCTGGCGGCGCGCGGCACGGTCCGGGCGGAGGGCTAGCTCCTGGACGCCGCGGCCCTCGCCCCGCTTTTCCTGACGCTGCGCGTGGCCTCGCTGGCCACGCTCGGGGCGTTGTTTCTGGGGGTGCTGGCGGCCTGGGGGCTGACGCGGGGGCGCTTTCCCGGCCGCGACCTGCTCGATGCGCTCTGCACCCTGCCCCTGGTCCTGCCGCCCACGGTGCTCGGCTACTACCTCATCGTGCTCGTGGGGCGGCGCGGTCTGCTCGGGGCCTGGCTGCACGAGACCTTCGGCGTGAGCCTGATGTTCACCTGGCAGGGTGCGGTGCTGGCGGCCGTGGTGGTGGCCTTCCCGCTGGTCTTCAAGTCCGCCCGCGCCGCCCTGGAAGGCGTGCCGCGCACGGTGGAGAACGCGGCCCGCACTCTGGGCTGCGGCGAGTGGGCGGTCTTCGTGCGCGTCTCCCTGCCGCTCGCGGCCCGGGGCATCCTGGCCGGGAGCATGCTGGCCTTCGCCCGGGCCATGGGCGAGTTCGGAGCCACGCTGATGATCGCGGGCAACCTGCCCGGCCGCACCCAGACGCTCTCGTTGGCCGTGTACAGCGCGGCGCAGGCAGGGGACGACGGACTCGCCAACCTGCTCGTGCTGCTCATTTCCGTGGTCTGCACGGTCATCCTCTGGACGGCCGGGCGGCTGCTCAAGCCCAAGTGGTAGTCCGCAACACCCGCAACAGGGAGGTAGTCTCATGAAACGTCTTGCGCTTTCGCTCGTCCTGGTCCTTTCCCTCGCTTCCGGCGCGGCCGCCGCCGAACTCGTGGTTTCGGCCGCGGCCAGCCTGACCGACGCCTTCACGGCCATGAAGGCCCCCTTCGAGGCCGCCAACCCCGGCGCGACCGTGACCTTGAACTTCGCGGCCTCAGGCTCTCTCTTCAAGCAGATCGAGCAGGGCGCGCCCGTGGACGTCTTCGCCTCGGCGGACCTCAAGTGGATGGGCGAGATGCTGAAAGCCGGATTCGTGGCCCAGGGCGCGGACACGGTCTTCGCCGTCAACGATCTCGTCCTGGCCGTGCCCGCGGCCAACCACGCCGGGGTGAAGGCCGTGGCCGACCTGAAGGGAGCGAAGGTGCAGCGCATCGCCATCGGCACGCCCAAGACCGTGCCCGCGGGCAACTACGCCATGCAGGCGCTCACCGCCTCGGGCGACTGGGCCGCGCTGGAATCCAAGTTCGTCTACGCCGAGTCCGTGCGCCAGGTGCTGGATTACGTGGCGCGCGCCGAGGCCGAGGCGGGCTTCGTCTACGCCACGGACGCCCGCAAGGCCGGGGAGAAGGTGGCCGTGGCCGCGGTGATTCCCCTCAAGGAACCCGTGTCCTACCCTATCGCGGCCCTGAAGAACGCGCCGAACAAGGCCCTGGCGGAAAAGTTCACGGCCTTCGTGCTCTCGGCCGAGGGCCGGAAGATCCTGGCGGGCTTCGGCTTCAGCTCGCCCAAATAGGGACCGGGGACGCGTGATCCTGGACGTCGAGATAACGGCCCGGGTGGGGGGCGGCGGCGGATTCGGCCTGCAGGCGTCGTTCTCCGCCGCCTCGTCCTCCGTGGTCCTTTTCGGACCGTCCGGCTCGGGCAAGACGCTCACGCTCATGGCCCTGGCCGGGCTGCTCAGGCCCGAGCGCGGCCGCATCGCCGTGGAGGGGCGCGCTCTCTTCGACTCGGCCGCGGGCGTCGATCTGCCCGCGCGGCGACGCGGCGTGGGCATGGTCTTCCAGGACTACGCCCTGTTCCCCCACCTGACCCTGCGCGGCAACGTGGCCTTCGGCCTGCGCGGCGCGCTTCCCGGCCGCCCGGACCGGGAGGCCGCGCGCCGCGTGGAGGAGCTGATCGTCATGTGCGGTCTCGCGGGCCTGGAGGAGCGGCGGCCGCACGAGCTGTCCGGCGGCCAGCGCCAGCGCGCCGCCCTGGCCCGGGCCCTGGCCCCGCGACCTGGTCTCCTGCTGCTCGACGAGCCCTTCGCCGCCCTGGACCAGCCCCTGCGCGCCCGCATGCGCGCCGAGCTGATCCGCATCCGCGAGGCCGTGGGCGTGCCCATGGTCATGGTCACGCACGACCCGCAGGACGTGGAGGCCTTTGCCGAAACCCTCGTGGCCTTCGGCCACGGCCGGGTGCGCGAGGTGCTGGACTGGCGCGCACGGCGAGCCTCGGGCGAGAGTCCCGAGGAGATTCTCGGCCCTCTCTTCAACGGCGGGGGCTAGGCCGGCTCCCCCCGGTCCCCGGTCGCGCTTGGCAAGCGGCCCCGCCTGGGCTAGAACCTGTGGCGGAGCAGCCATGAACGCATCCCCATCCCCCGAGGCCCAGACCGTCCTCGCCGCCCTGCGCGAAAGGCGCAGCATCCGCCGGTTCACCCCCGAGCCGGTGGACGACGACGCGCTTGCCGCCATCCTGGATGCCGGACGCTGGGCCCCCAGCGGGCTGAACAACCAGCCCTGGCGTTTCCTGGTGGTGCGGCGCGGCGATCCCCGCCAGGAAGTCCTGGCGAACCATACGAAGTACGCGCACATCGTACGCGGAGCCGCCGCCCTGATCTGCGTCTTCCTCGACCGCGCGGCCATGTACAACCCGCGCAAGGACCACCAGGGCGCGGGGGCCTGCATCCAGAACATGCTGCTGGCCGTCCACGCCCTGGGGCTGGGCGGCGTCTGGCTGGGCGAGATCATCAACCGCGAGGCGGAGCTGCTGCCCGCCCTGGGCCTGGACCCCGAGGCCCTGGAGACGATGGCCGTCATCGCCGTGGGCCGCCCGGCGCAGCACGGCTCGTCCCAACGCAAATCCCTCGAATCCCTGCTGCTGGAGCCCCTCTAGATGTCCGACGCCAAAACTCCCCGCGTGACCACTTTCGCCCTCGGCCCCCTGGAGACCAACTGCCACCTGCTCGACGTCGGCGACAAGGCGCTGGCCGTGGACCCGGGCGGCGATCCGGCCGAGGTGCTGGATTACCTCGACGCCCAGGGGCTGGCCCTGGAGCGCATCCTCGTCACCCACCTGCACTTCGACCACATCTACGGCGCGGCCGCGCTCAGCGCGGCCACGGGCGCGGCCGTCCTGATCCCGCCCGGCGACGAGCACCTGCTGCAGAGCGAACTGGGCCGGGGCGGCTTCATGGGCTTCCCCCAGGTGGACGACTTCGCCTACGAGCACCTGACCCCGGGGACCTACGAGTTCATCGGCCTCGAATGCCGCGTGCTGGACACGCCAGGCCACACCCCCGGCAGCCTGTCCTTCTATTTTCCGGCCGCGAGCTGCGCCTTCGTGGGCGACCTGATCTTCTACCGCTCCATCGGCCGTACGGATTTTCCCGGCGGCAGCCTGGACGCGCTGCTGCATTCCGTGCGCACGCGCATCTTCACCCTGCCGCCCCAGACCGCGCTGTACGCGGGGCACATGCTCGCGACCACGGTGCACGACGAGATGCTACACAACCCCTACTTCCGGGAATGACCCGGGAGGACGGCCAGAGGAGAGAGGCATGAGCGCGCCCAAGGTGTTCATCGACCTGACCGGCAAGTGCTGAGGCGTCGGTCTGGAGATAAGTTGGTATCTCCGTCTCGGACGCCAGCAGGTGCTGGAGGCTTTGGTCAAGCGCTCCAGCGTGCCGCAGGTCACGGGGAACGTGGGGCCGGACATGGGCCATGCCATGGAGATGGAGGAGCGCGGTGAGAACGTGCTCTTCCGCTTCACGCGCAATCCCCGGCGCGAGGCGTAGGCGCGCGGGGGGCGGACGCATGAACCGCGAGGCCGTGATCTACGCCATGAGTCCGCGCCAGGGCGGCAACTCCGATGCCGCGGCCCGGGCCTTCGCCGAGGGCGTGCGCGCCGCCGGGGGCGAGGCCCGGATCATGGCCCTGCGCGGCGCGGACCTCATGCCCTGCCGCGGCTGCTACGGCTGCCGGGCCGATCTGGGCGGGCGCTGCGTGCTGCCCGACGCCGCGGCCGTGGCCGAACTCTACAGGCCTCTGCTGGAGGCCCGGCTTCTGGCCTTTGCCGCGCCCATCTACTTCTACCACCTGCCCGCCCAGGCCAAGGCCTTCATCGACCGCAGCCAGCCCTGGCATCTGCGGCGCGAGGCGGGCGACCCCGTCCTGGCCGCCCTGCCGCCGCGCCGCGCCGTGCCCCTTCTGGTTTCGGGCAGGGCGCGGGGCGAGCGCCTCTTCGAGGGCAGCCTGCTGACCCTCAAGTACTTCCTCCTGTCCTTCAACGTCCGGCTGGCCGGGGCCGTGGAGCTGCGCGGCTACGACGACAGCCACGACCTGGAGGCGGACCAGGAGGCGCTGGAACGGACGCGCGGGGCGGGCGCGCAGGCCTGGCGCGAGGCCGTCCGGGACGGGACGGCATGAGCGGAGAGGAGGGCGGCGACCCTCCGGGCCGCGCCGCTTCAGGACTGTTCCGGCGTCTTCGGGCTGTGGCGGCGGCTGCCCTGGGGCTGCTGGAATGCCGCTGCCAATGCTGCGGGGCCGCGGCCTCGCCCGCGCCCGGCGCGCTGCCCCTCTGCGCGCGGTGCCTGAATGCGCTTGCGCCGCGGTCCGGCGGCTTCTGTCCGGTCTGCGGCGCGCTCCACGCCGACGAGAGCCAGGCCCCGCACCGCTGCGCTGCCTGCCGCGCCGACCCGCCGCCCTGGGACCGGCTGGCCTTCTGGGGTCGCTACGCGGCCCCCCTGACCGGGCTCATCCACGCCTACAAGTACGCCTCGGCCCTGCACCGTTCGGGGCTGCTCGAAGCCCTGGCGCACGGCGCGTACCTGCGGCTGGAGGGGCTGGCCCCGGAGCTGCCGCGTCCGGACCTGGTGGTCCCGGTGCCGCTGCATCCGCGCCGTCTGCGGGCGCGCGGCTTCAACCAGAGCCTGGAGCTGGCGCGCGGGCTGGCGCGGCTGGCCGGGCTGCCGTTGGCGGCCCAGGCGCTTTCGCGCACCCGCCACACCGTGCCCCAGGCCCGCCTGGAGCGCGCCCAGCGTCTGACCAACCTGCGCGGGGCCTTTCGTGCGGATTCCGCCCTGACGGCGGGGCGGCGCGTGCTGCTGGTGGACGACGTGAGCGCCACCGGCGCGACCCTGCGCGAGTGCGCCACGGCCCTGCGCCGTGCGGGCGCGTCCGGGGTGGACGTGGTGGTCCTGGCCCGCGCCGGGTAGGGCGGGCCGTCTAGTGTGACGTCCGCACAATACGCAGAGCCGTATTGTGCGGAGGATCGCTCTGCCGAGAAACGTGGTTCTCGGCTCGCTCACGCCGCCAACGGCGGCGCAGGAAAGCATCACGAAATGTATCGACTCTTTTCGTGGACGCGACACTAGCGTTTGGCGCGCAGGTACTGCGTGGGCCAGGCCGCCTCGGCGCACAGCTCCCTGGCCGCGCGCAGGGGCCAGAAGGGATCGCGCAGCAGGGCGCGGCCCAGGAAGACGAGGTCGGCCCGGCCGTTCGCCGCGATCTCCTCGGCCAGGGCCGGGGCCTCGACGAGGCCGCCGCCGATGACCGGCAGGCCCGTGGCCGTCTTGAGCTGCTCGGCGAAGGGGATCTGGTAGCCGGGATGGATGCGCGGGGGCGCGACGTTCACGAGCCCGCCCGAGCTGACGTGCAGGATCTCCAGGCCCGCGGGCGCGATGGCGCGCACGTAGTCCGCCACCATCTCCACGGTGTTGCCGCCCTCCGCCCAATCCACGGCCGAGACGCGCATGCCGAGGGCCACGTCGTCCGGCAGGGCGGCGCGCACCGCCGCCACCACCTCGCGCGGGAATCTGGCGCGGTCCTGGCCGTAGGCGTCGGAGCGCGTGTTGGTCAGGGGCGAGAGGAATTCGTTCAGGAGGTAGCCGTGCGCGGCGTGGACCTCCACCAGCCGGAACCCCGCCCGCGCGGCGCGGGCCGCGGCGTCCGCGAAGGCGCGCGCCACCGCGGCGATGTCGTCCCCGGTCATCGCGGCCGGGACGTTGTAGCCCTCGGCGTCGAAGGGGATGGGGGCGGGCGCGATGGGGCGCGGATCATCCTGGGCCTTGCGGCCCGCGTGGGCGATCTGGATGGCCGGGAGCGCGCCCTGCTCGGCGATGAAGCGGGCGATGGGGGCCAGGGCCTCTGCCTGGGCGTCGTTCCACAGGCCGAGGTCCTGGTCGGAGATGCGGCCGCGCGGCTCCACGGCCGTGGCCTCGATCATGACCACGCCCGCGCCGCCCAGGGCGCGCGCGCCGTAGTGCACGCGGTGGAACTCGCCCGCCAGGCCGTCCCGGGCCGAGTACATGCACATGGGGGCCATGAGGATGCGGTTGCGCGCGGTCTGCCGACCTATGACGACGGGGCTGAAGAGAACGGACATGGGGCCTCCCGGCAAAACGGTCTTGCCGGAGCATATCCCGCCCCGCGAAAAGCGCAAGCACGGACAGCGGTGAAAGTCGGTATGCGAACGGCGCCTGGGGCGGCCGCCGCAGCCCCGCCGCGCCTGTTCCGGGCTACTGGCCGGCTGCCGTGACGGGCGCGGTTTGGGCGTCCGAGGGCACGGACATGTGCGACTGGGCGATGCGCCACGCGCCCTTGACCTTGATCAGCACGCAGGTGAAGCGGGCCTCGAAGGCCACCTGGCCGTGCGGGGTCCGCGCCGCGACGGGGGCGACGCCCGCGACCCAGACCACATCCCCGCGCCGGGCCATGGCCGAGGGGGTGAAGGCGATGCTGACCTGCGAGGTCTGGGCGAACTCGCGGCGGTAGGCGGCTTCGAGATCGGCCCGCGAGGTCAGCCATTCGTCCCGGCCCGTGCCGATGTTCAGCACCGGATCGGGCGCGGACAGGGCCATGAGCGCGTCCACGTCCTTGGCCGCGTAGGCGTGGGCCAGCGTGGTCAGGAGCGCGGTCACCTGCTTCTGGGTGTTGTGGTCCATCGTGACGCCGACGCTGGCCGCGCGGGCTGGCTGGGCGGCGCAGAGCAGGAACAGGCCGAGGCAGAGGATGCGAAGGACGCGGGGCATGACGACCTCCTTGGATTGGGTGGTGCCCAGTGCGCGGACGTCATGCTAGAACAGGCGCGAGGGCGCGGCAAGCGTCGCGCGGGGCGTGGGAACCAACGGACAGGAGAAACGGGATGGCGAAACGCGGCGTACGAAGGGCCATGTCGGCGGCCGAGGCGGATTTGCGGCGCATTCCGGGCGTGGGGCCGCGCATGGCCGACGATCTGCTCCGGCTGGGCTACGGCAGCGTGGCCCAGTTGGCGGACCAGGACCCGGAGGAGATGTACCGGCGGCTCATGGCGCTGGAAGGCCGCCACGTGGACCGCTGCGTGCTCTACGTCTTCAGGAGCGCGGTGCATTTCGCGAAAGCCGCGGACCCCGATCCCGGGGCCGCCGCGTTCCAGTGGTGGAACTGGAAGGACGGCGGGCCGCTGAGCGGCGGCTGATTGGCTCTGAGCGGCCGCTGTCCGCCGCGCGTCGGCGGCTACCGCGCGAAGTGCGACCAGTATTCCACGTCCGGGTGGATGTCCATGACGCCCATCTCCTGGCCCAGTTCGCAGATCAGGATCACGCCGAACAGGGTCAGCGCGGCCAGGGCCCTCAGGCGCGCGCCGCCCTTCGCCTCCTGCAGGGCCAGAGCCGCGGGCAGCACGCCGAAGAGCAGGCAGATGCCCAGGCCGCCCACCAGGTTCATGACTTCCAGGAAGATGCCGGGGTAGAAGACCGAGACCAGCAGCGGCGGCAGGAAGGCCAGGAGCCAGACGGCCGCGCCGCCCGGTCCATGGCCCGCGCCGTCCGCGGGCCGCAGAAGGTCGCGCAGGAAGTCCAGCAGGGCCGTGCCGTTGGCCAGGAAGGCGGCGCTCATGGAGAGGATGGCGAAGACAAGGCCCACGTCCGTGAAGGTTCTGGAGTCGAGCAGGATGGACAGGGGCACGGTGGCCGGGAGGTTCTTGTCGAAGGCCGTGAGCAGGGAGACGGAATCCGGGCCCTCCATGGGCAGGGCGCAGAACACGGCCACGGTCCAGGCCGCGTTCATGGCCAGCCCGATGAGCGAGCCGTAGAGGATGGAGCGGCGCACGGCGGCGCGGTCGCCCCGCATCTCGCGGCAGAGCGTGGGGATCAGGTTGTGGAAGAGGAAGGCGGTGAGCGCCACGGGCATGGCCGAGGGCAGGAAGTCCCAGCGCATGGGCAGGGCGCGGCGCGCCTCGGCCTCGGGCAGGGCCATGACGATGAGCGCGGCGAAACTGACGCCCATGCAGACCAGGATGGCGGCGTTGCAGCGGCGCAGGAGCCCCATGCCGAAGGCGGTCAGCCCGGCCACGGCGGCGAAGTAGAGCGTGGTCACGGCCCATTTGGGCAGGGGCACGGCGAAGAGGCTGGTGACCACGGTGGTGGTGCCCACCAGATAGGCCGTGAGCACGCCGTAGAAGATGACCATGTCCGCGGCCACGGCCAGCCATTTGGCCGAGGGGCCCAGGCGCGTGCCGAAGAAGGCGGGCAGGCCCCCGGCCGTCCCGTCCGCCAGCTCCTTCTGGTCGGCCAGGACGTAGGCGCTGTAGAGCATCAGCGCCCAGACCAGGACGATGCCGAGGAGGGCCGGGATCATTCCGGCGGGCCCCAGGTTGACCGGCAGGGCCAGGATGCCCGCGCCGAGCAGGTTGCCCGTGACCAGCAGGGACATGGTCAGGATCGGGGCGCGCGCCCCGGATGCGGCGGATGCGGCGTTCGTCATGGCGGGTCCTTACGCGCGCGGGGCGTCCTTTGCGAGCATGATGCCGAGGATCACCGGGTCGAGTCCGGCGATGCCCTCCCTGGCCACCCGCGCCAGGTTGCGCATGGTCTGCTCCGGTGAGAAGTCCACGATGCCGTCCGTGGGCCGCACCACGCAGCCCGACAGGGCGAGCAGGCCGTTGGTCACGGCCGAACCGGCCAGGTGGCCGACCTTCAGGGCGCAGCCGGTCTTGGCCCCGTCGCAGCAGACCGGGGCGAAGCTGGCGATGTGGTTCTTGACCGCGCCGCCGACGGCCTCGGGCGTGCCGCCGAAGAGGTAGGCGACGGCCGCGGCCACGCCCGCGCCTCCGGCCACGCCGCTGCCGCACAGGGCCGAGAGCCTGCCCACGCCCGCCTTGACGGCGCAGGTCGTGAGGTAGCTCAGCATCACCGCCCTGGGCACGATGTCCTCGTCCTCCAGGGTGGCGAATTCGGCCGCGGCCAGCACGGGAATGCCCGCGGCGATGCACTGGTTGCCGGACCCGGCCAGGGTCATGGCGGGCAGCGGCGCGCCGCCCATGCGCGAGTCGATGCCCGCGGCCGTGCGGATGACGGCCCAGGCGGCGGCGTCCTTCCTGAGCAGGCCCCGGCGCAGGAGGCCGAGCGTGTTCCGGCCTACGGCGATGCCCGGCCCGTGGGCCAGGCCGTACTCGCACAGGGCCGTGTTCAGGGCCAGCCCCTCGCGCACGTAGCGGATGTCCGAGGCGTCCATGTCGTCCAGCAGGTCCACGATCTCGCCCAGGCTGAGGCCCAGAAGCCACTGCTCCAGCTCCTCCAGCCCGCCGTCGCCCTCGTCCGTCCCGGCCCCGGCCTGCGCGCCGCAGGGCTGCTCCGCGCCGTTGAGGGAGCGCGAGACCACGTGGTCGTGGCGGCCCGCGATCACGGCCACGGCCGTGTCGTCGCCCGAGGTCGCCTCGACCCGGACGTAGAGCCCCTGCGTCCCTTCGGCGATGCTCGCGCGCACCTTGCCCTGGCGGACCAGCTCCCTGGCCCGGGCAAGGCCGTCCGCGTCCACCGCGGCGAAGACCTCCAGCCTGCGGGCCGGGTCGCCCGCGGCCGCGCCCATGGCCGCGGCCAGGGGGATGCCCGCCTCGCCGCCGGAGTTGGGGATGGTCACGCCCATGGCGTTCTTGTAGATGTTGGGGTCCGTGGACACGGACAGCGCCTCGACGGTCCGGCCCGGCAGGAGGGCCGCGGCCGTGGCCGCGCACAGGCCGATGGCCGCGGGCTCGGTGCAGCCCAGGCCGGGATCCGTCTCCAGGTGCAGCAGATGGCGGGCCTTGTCGTGCAGGATGTCCTTGATGCCGAATCCCATGCGCGCTCCTTGGCGTTTTCGTCGTGCGGCCGTGTCGCGGGCCGTCCGCGGCCGGGGGCCGGACCGGACCATACCGCGCCCGGCGCGTTTCGTCCATCGTCCCTGAACACGGTTCACGCCCTGCAGCCAGGGGATTTTGGGGGATGCGCGGCCACCCGGGCCGGGCCTGGGGGGGAGGCCCGCGGACGCTCTTGTCCTTGGCGGGCGGCTGGGCTATCGTGCCGCTCTTCGCCCGCCCGCGTCGCCGCGCGCGGGCGCGCCACGAAACGGAGGAGACCATGGGCGAGATCCCGGTTCCCAGAGGATACAGGTTCGCGGCTGTGGCCGCGGAGTTCAAGAGAAAGGACAAGCTCGACCTTGCCCTGATCGTCTCGGAGACGCGCGCCGCCGCGGCGGGCGTGTTCACCACCAACCTCTTCAAGGCCGCGCCGGTGCTGCAGTGCATCGAGACGCTGGAGGTCCTGCCCACGGCGAGGGCCATCGTGGCCAACTCGGGCCAGGCCAACGCCTGCACCGGCGACGAGGGCCGCGTGAACTGCCGCCTGACCCTGGAGATGATCACGGAGCTTCTGGGCTGCGACATGGTGGAGCTGCTGCCCGCCTCCACCGGCGTCATCGGCCAGCACCTGAAGCTCGACAAGTGGCGCGCGGCCATGCCCGCGCTGCGGGAATCCCTGGGCAAGGCCGGTCCCATCGATTTCGCCAAGGCGATCATGACCACGGACAAGTTTCCCAAGATCGGCTGGCGGCGCATCGAGATCGGGGGCAAGGGCGTCCGGCTCATGGGCATGGCCAAGGGCGCGGGCATGATCTGCCCGGACATGGCCACCATGCTCGGTTTCGTGATCTGCGACGCCGAGGTCGATCCCCTGTGGTGGCGCGACGCCGTGCGCCGGGCCGTGGACCAGAGCTTCAACCGCATCACCGTGGACGGCGACACCTCCACCAACGACTGCGTCCTGGCCCTGGCCAACGGCGCGTCCGGCGTGAACGTCTGCGCCTGCGACGCGGTGGACGGGGCGGACAAGCTGGAGGAGGCCCTGACCGACCTGTGCCAGTCCCTGGCCTACATGATCGTGGAGGACGCCGAGGGCGGCACCAAGGTCATGCGCATCAGCGTGGTGGGCGCGGCAGACGGTCTGCAGGCCGAGCTGGCGGCGCGGGCCGTGGGCCATTCGCCTCTGGTCAAGACGGCCATGTTCGGCAAGGACGCCAACTGGGGCCGCATCGTGGCGGCGCTCGGCCGCAGCGGCGCGCAGTTCGACCCGGACGCGGTCAGCGTGGCCATCGGCAACGTGACCATCTTCGACAAAGGCCGCCCCGTGGCCGGGGACATGGACGCGCTCCTGGCCCCGATGATGCGCAAGCAGGACGTGAACATCGCGGTTTCGCTGGGCCAGGGGCCGGGCGAGTACGTGCTGCTGGCCTCGGACCTGACGCACGAGTACGTCTCCATCAACGCCGACTACAGGACGTAGAATCATGGGCCGCGACTACACCTGCGACGCGCGGGCGAACCTGGCTGGCCGGGACCGGCTCTCGCGCCTGGCGGACTTCCTCTTCGAGGCCGGGATGCTGCGCAGGACGCCGCGCACCGGCTACCAGTTCCTGGGCACCGGACAGGAGAACGTGGCCGAGCACTCCTTCCGCACCGCCGTGGTCGGCTTCGTGCTGGCCGAGATGGCGGGCGCGGACGCGGAGCGCACGGTCATGCTCTGCCTCTTCCACGACCTGCACGAGGCGCGCACCGGCGACTTCAACTACGTCAACCGCATGTACGACAGTTCGCGCCGCACCGACGCGCTGAAGGACGCCCTGGCGGGCACCGGCCTTTCCGAGCGCGTCCTGGGGTTCTGGGGCGAGCTTGAGGCCGCGGAGAGCCTGGAGGCGCGGCTGGCTCAGGACGCGGACCAGATCGACCTGATCCTCAACCTGAAGGAACAGTCCGACCTGGGCAACCGCTATGCGGGCAAATGGATCGAGTGCGCCCTTGAGCGGCTGCGCACCGAGGAGGGCCGGACGCTGGCGCGGCGTTGCGCCGAGACCGACCACACGGACTGGTGGTTCAAGGGACCGGACCGCTCCTGGTGGGAGAACAAGAACGGCGGGAGGAAGCCCGCCGCCGCGCCGGACGGCGAAGAGGAGAGGAAGGCGTGAGCCTCGACCTCTACCTGGCCTTTCTGCTGGCCTCGGCCATCGTGCTGGTCATCCCCGGACCCACCATCCTGTTCGTCTCCGGCTGTGCGTTGACCCACGGCAGGCGCTCCATCTGGGCCACAGCGCCGGGCGTCGCCCTGGGCGATTTTCTGGCCATGAGCTGCGCCCTGCTCGGCATGGGCGCGCTGCTCGCGGCCTCTGCCGACCTGTTCGACCTGCTCAAGTGGTGCGGCGCGGCCTACCTGATCTGGCTGGGCGTGAAGAGCTGGCGGGCCGAGGTCCGGCCGTTGCGGCCCGGAGCGGGTTGCGCCCCGCGCCAGGGGCGCAGGCTCTTCGCCCAGGCCTTCGTGATCACGGCGCTCAACCCCAAGAGCATCGCCTTCTTCGTGGCCTTCCTGCCGCAGTTCGTGCATCAGTCGGAGCCGCTCTGGCCCCAGTTCTGCGTGCTTGTGCCCACATTCGTGGTCCTGGCCGTCATCAACGCCTCGCTCTACGGCCTGCTGGCGGGCACGGTCCGTGAGCACGCGCAGGACCCGCGCCTGCTGCGGCGGCTGAACCGCATCGGCGGCGGCGCGCTCATCGGCGCGGGGATCATGACCGCGGCCATGCGGCGCGCTTCGTAGACTTTTGTTTCCCACCCCACCCCTCGGCCAAGTCCCCACATCCCCATCACGTCTGCATCGTTTCAGGAGCGTTCTTTCATGGAAGCGAAACTCGCCAATCCGGCCCCGCTGGGGCTCATGGGCTTCGGCATGACCACCGTCCTGCTCAACATCCACAACGCGGGATTCTTCCCCATCAGCGCCATGGTCCTGGCCATGGGCTTCTTCTACGGCGGCGTGGCCCAGGTCATCGCCGGCTGCATGGAGTGGCGCAAGGGCAACACCTTCGCCTGCACCGCCTTCACCTCCTACGGCCTCTTCTGGATGACCCTGGTGGGGCTGCTGGTCCTGCCCAAGCTCGGCTGGGCCGAGGCCACGCCGCACGCCTACATGGGCTGGTACCTCTTCATGTGGGGGCTGTTCACCTTCTTCATGTTCCTGGGCACGCTGAACAAGGGGCCGGTGCTGAAGTTCATCTTCGGCTCGCTGGTGGTGCTCTTCTTCCTGCTGGCCGCGCGCGACTGGACCGGCTCCGAGCTCATCGGGACCATCGCGGGCTGGGAGGGCATCGTCTGCGGCGCGTCCGCCTGCTACCTGGCCATGGCCGAGGTGCTGGAGGAGTCGCTGGGCCGCAAGGTGCTGCCGTACTGAGCCGCCTCCGCCCGGGAGGTCTTTGCGCCGCCGCGACGCCCAGTCGCGGCGGCGCTTTTTTTACACCGTCCGGGATACAGACTGCGGGATCGATTATCCTGCAACGTATTTTCGCGTATTTGGCTTGCAATGTCTTGGAAGTATGGTATCTGTCGGATTCATCATGGCCGAACGAATGCGTTCCTCCTGCTTCCTGTGGGGCTGGACCTGGCGCTTCTGCGGCATTGAATCGGAGAATGACGTGAACAACGGACTGCAGTGCATGAACATCGCCCCGGCGCGCCGCGTCGGCGCGTTCCCTCGTTGCCGTCGCGCCATCGCGCCGGGCATGGGGGCCTGCATGTAGTCCGCACGCATACGGCGGCATGCACGGCCCCATCTCCCGCATCCGGGAGATGGGGCCTTTTCGTTGCGAAACACAAGGAGGCGGAGATGACGCAGAGGGAGTTGGAATCCATCAGGCGGGCGGTGCGCGAGGAGATCGTGGCCCTAGAGGAGGCCGTGGCGCGCTGGCGGGTCTTTCACGGCCTGGGACGGGACGGCGGGGGCGACGAAACCGGTTTCCCGGTCTATCGGGGCTGGCGGCAGGACATGGACGTGCGGCTGGCCGAGCTGCGCGCGGTCCTGGCCCGCATGGAGGGCGACGAGTTCGGCGTGTGCGACGACTGCGGCGAGGACATCGCCCCGCAGCGTCTGCTCGCCGTGCCCACCACGCGGCGCTGCATCGGCTGCGCCCGGGGGCGCGAGGCCGCGGGCCGCCCCGGGACTACTCCTCGCCCGACTCCAGGTCAATGAGCCCGAGGCGGGCGGCGTAGCGCACAAGCTCGGCCAGGTTCGCCAGGCCGAGCTTGCTCATGATGTTGGCGCGGTGGTTCTCCACGGTCTTGCGCGTGATGAAGAGCATCTGGGCGATGTCCTTGGCCGCGCGCCCCTCGGCCAGCAGGCGCAGGATCTGCTGTTCGCGGCGGGTCAGCGCACCGTAGGCCGGGTCCGTGGTCCTGGCCCGCCGCGCCGCGTATTCCGTGAGTTTGAGCAGCACCTTGGGGGCCAGGGAGCCGTCCAGGTACTGCTCGCCGCGCGCCACCGCGTCCAGGGCCTGGATGAGAAGCGGCCCGGCCGATTCCTTGACGATGTAGCCGAGCGCTCCGGCCCTGAAGCTCTCGGCGATGAGGTCGATGCGCGCGTGCATGCTGACCACCAGCACCCGGGCCTCGGGCAGCGAGGCGGCGAGGCCGCGTAGGACGTCCAGGCCGCTGCCGTCCGGCAGGGAGATGTCCAGCAGCACGATGTCCGGCCGGGTTTCGGCCGCCAGACGCAGGGCCTCGGCCGCGGTTCCCGCCTCGGCGGCGACGCGGTAGCGGCCGTCGCGGCCGAGGATGGCCTTCAGGCCCTCGCGGAAGAGCGGGTGGTCGTCCACCACCAGGAGACGGCGCGCGGCATTCATGCGTCCTCTCCGGAAAGTGCCGCGCACGGGGCCTCGACCTTCACGCGCGCGCCCGCGCCGGGCTTGGAGCGGATGGTCAGGCGTCCGCCCAGGAGCCGGGCGCGCTCGCGCATGCTCCACAGACCCATGCGCTTCTCGCCCAACGCCTCGGGCAGCCTGCTTGCGGGGTCGAAGCCGCGGCCGTCGTCCTCCACGCGCAGAATGACGCTGGGGTGCGAGGCCAGCAGCCGCACGGTGATGCGTTTCGCCTGGCCGTGCCTGCGGGCGTTGGCCAGGGCCTCCTGCAGGATGCGGTAGAGGTTGATGCGCGTCTTGAAGCCGCACTGCGCGGCCTGCATGCCGTCGGCGAAGAAGTCCACCTCCACGCCGTGCCGCGCCGCGAATTCCTCGCAGAGCCGGAAGGCGGTCTCGGCCAGGCCGAGCTGGTCCAGGGCCGGGGGCAGGAGGTCGTAGGACAGGTCGCGCAGGGAGGTGATGGCCGCGCCCAGCCGGGCGCAGAGGTCGTGCACCGTCTGCGCGCCGGTCGCGGCGCCGTCCCGGGCCTCGCCCAGGGACTCCAGCCCCAGGCGCAGCATGGACAGCTCCTGGGCCACGTTGTCGTGCAGCTCGCGCGCGATGCGCTGGCGCTCGTCCTCCTGGGCCTTGATCAGTTCCCGCGAAAGTTCCCGCAGCCGCTCCTCGGCCTGCTTGGCCTCGATGATCCGGGCCAGGTGTTCGGCCACGGCGTCGATGAGGTGGCGCTCCTCGCGCAGGAACGGTCCCTCGTCGCAGGCCGGGCGTTCCTCCAGATAGCCCACCTCGATGCGGCCGATGCGCTCGCCGTGCGCCGTGATCGGGCTGGACTGGCGGCTGGCGGGCCTCTTCCAGTTGGGCGTGGCGTGTTTGCGGCCGCCGACCACGACGCGGGCGCAGGTGATCTCCGGATGCTGCCAGGCGCGGGCCACGATCCCGGCCACGCCGTCCAGCAGCTCGTCCAGGGCCAGGTCGTGGCGCTGCGAGAGCCGGGTGATGTCGTACAGGCAGTCCAGCTCCTTGATCCGCTCGTGGAGGGCGGCCAGAGCCTTCTCGTGCTCCTCGGCGAGGCGCGCGGCGTTGCAGCCGGGCAGGCCGGAGCAGGGGGCGGGAGGGGAAGAGGGCGTGTCCTGCATGGTGTGCGCGGCGTCCGGCCGCAAAGGAGACATACCGCCTTGCGGGCGGGATGTCAGCCCCGGAGGGCCGCCGCGCGGGGCGGTCCTCCGGGAGGGGTGGGGACGTCTCAGGCGTTCAGGATGCGCCTGGCGATCTCGTCCTGCACGTCGGTGATGAACGGCACGCGCGTCTCGCGCTCGGTCTCGCGGTTGGCCGCAGCGATGTCCTCGCGGCCGATGTTCCGCACCGAGAACTTGCGCGCTCCGGCCAGGAGCTGCTGCAGGCCCGCGCCCAGCTTGTCCATGAGCGTGCAGGTGGCGACCGCGCCGTAGGGGATGTTCTTCATCTCCTTGGCGCCCACCTTCTTCTGCACGTCGTGCCAGGCGGCGAAGATCTGCTCGGGCGTGGAGCCCATCTCGGCCACGGTCTTGGGCAGGGCGTCCCAGTTGCCGTTGACCTTTTCCCTGCGCTCGGGGTGCAGCGCGCCCTCGATGTTGGAGCCCAGGAATCCGGGGATCATGATGGCGCGGCCCATGCACACCAGCTTGACGTAGGGCGCGCCCAGCGCCAGCGCCTTGAAGATGTGGTCCTCGCGCGCGAAGCCGCCCGCGAAGGACATGTCCACCACGCGCCTGCCCTTGGCCGCCAGGATGGAGGCGTACTCGTGGGCCTTGGCGTGCAGCAGGATGGAGGGCACGCCCCAGGTCTCCATCATGTTCCAGGGGCTCATGCCCGTGCCGCCGCCCGAACCGTCGATGGTCAGGAGGTCGAGTTCGGCGTCCGAGGCGTACCTGATGGCCATGGCCAGGGCCTCCATGCCGTAGGAGCCGGTCTTGAGCGAGATGCGCTTGAAGCCCAGCTTGCGCAGGTAGGCCACGGCGGTCATGAAGTTCTCGCGCACCTCGTCCTCGCACGGGATGTTCGTGTACCCCAGGCGGCTGTGGCGGGCGAAGGAGGTCAGCGCGCCGCTCTTGAAGGCCTTTTGCACCTCGGCCTTCTCGGGGTCGGGGTCCACGAGGTAGCCGCGCTTCTTGAGGAAGAGGGCGTAGTCCAGGCTGGTGACCTTGATCTCGCCGCCGATGTTCTTGGCCCCCTGGCCCCACTTCAGTTCGATGACCGCGTCCTCGCCGTACTTGTCCACCACGTACTCGGCCACGCCGTTGCGCGTGTCCTCCACGTTGAGCTGCACGATGACCGCGCCGTAGCCGTCGTAGTAGCGCTTGTACACGCCGATGCGGCGGTCCAGCTCGGGCGCGGCCGAGATGCGGCCCTTGGCGATCTTGGAGCTGCGGTCCACGCCCACCACGTTCTCGCCGATGACGATGGGAATGCCCGCCAGGGCGCAGCCCACGGCGAAGTTGTCCCAGTACTTGGCGGCGATGAAGGTGGAGCCGAGCGCGCCGGTCATCAGGGGCAGCCGGGCCTTGGTCGTGACCGCGGCCCCGAAGGAGGTTTCGAGCCCGACGTTGGTGAACAGGCAGTCGTCCGGGTCCTTGGAGAGCCCCTTGGCCAGGCCGTTCGCCCCGTAGCAGTACCCCTGCACGCGCAGCGAGTTGTAGGAGACGCCCACGTGGCAGTTGTTGCCGCTGCCCGCGGTGATCAGGCCGAAGTCGCGCGGGTAGAGCATGGCGCGGCCCGCAAGGCTCGACATCCAGGTCTCGCATTTGCCCATGCAGTCCGCGCGGCAGAGGCTGCACAGCCCGGATTCGACCGTGGCGCCGCGGTTCGTGGTGCCGAGCACGTCGTTGCTCTTGGGAAAGTGGTTCATGGCGTATCCTCGTCTCTCGTGGGTCAGAAGGTAAGGGGGAGCGCGCGGGCCCATGCCCTGGCCGCCGCGGCGGGCGGAAGGTAGCACGCCGCACCGCCCGTCCGTCGATAGGGGAATGGAGGATTTGGGCGGGCGTTTCGTCCTGAAAAATCGGGATAAAATCCCGGTGCCGGGCGGGAGGCTGCCCGATTCCCGCTGCGCACGGTTGCGGTAAGGCTACGGATGCGGCCAATGCCGCTGGAGAGGACGAGGAACGTGTCTGAAACGATGTGCGGCCGGACGAAGCCCGGCCGGAGCGGCGGCCCCGCGCCGCAGGGACTGGTCGGCAGGCTGCTCGGCCTGTTGCGCGCCGAGGGGCTCCCCGCCGCCCTGGCGCTGCGCCCGCTGGAGGCGGGCCGCTGGCGCGGCGAGGCGGAGGGGCTGGACATCTACGCCACCGAGGATGGGGAATCCCTGCTGCTCGCCCGCCGCCGGGCGGGCGCGCTGGAGGTCTCGGCCCTCGGGGACATGGGCGAGGCCGCCGCGCGCAACTTGGCCGACTGCCTGGTGCGGGGCCTGGCGAACGGAACCGTGCGCTTCGTGCTCGACCTCGGCCGGGCCGGGCGCGTGGGGCACGAGACCGAGGCCGTGGTCCAGAGCCTGCGCCGCTGCCTGGGCCGCGAGGCCGCGGGCGGCGAGGTGGAGGTCAGGAGGCGGGAAGACCCGTGCTGGCGCGGCTGACGCGGCGTTTCTCCCGCGATCTGGGCATCGACCTCGGCACGGCCAGCATCAGCGTCTTCGAACGGGGCAGGGGCATCGTCCTGCGCCAGCCCGCGGTCATCGCCTGGCGCGAGGGCCGGGGCGGCCGGGGCGAGATCCTGGCCGTGGGCGAGGAGGCCAGGCGCATGGTCGGGCGCGTTCCGGCCGGGGTGCGCGTGGTCCGGCCCATGGCCGACGGCGTCATCGCCGACCGCGACCTGGCCGAGGCCCTGCTGCGCCGCTGTATCGTCCAGGCGCACGGCCGCTCCTTCCTGGCCGCGCCGCGTCTGGTGGTCTGCGCCCCCGTGGGCGCCACGGCGGTGGAGCGCCGGGCCGTGCGTCAGGCCGCGCGCGGGGCCGGGGCCGCCGAGGTCTGGACCATGGACGAGCCCCTGGCCGCGGCCCTGGGCGCGGGCCTGCCCGTGGCCGAGCCCTCGGCCAGCATGATCGTGGACGTGGGCGGCGGGACCACGGAGGTGGCGGTCATCTCCCTGGGCGGCATCGTCATCGCCCGTTCGGTGCGCTGCGCGGGCGAGGCCATGAACGAGACTCTGCGGCTTTTTCTCAAGCGCCGCCACGGTCTGGTGGTCGGAACGGCCGAGGCCGAGCGCGCCAAGATCGAGGCGGGCAGCGCTCACCCGGCGGCCGACGGCGGCGAGTGCCTGATCAAGGGGCGCGAGGCCGCCACCGGTCTGCCCGCGGCGCGGCGCATCGGCGGCGCGGACGTGCGCGGGGCGCTGGCCGACCATCTGCAGACCATCCTCGGGGCGGTGCGCGAGGTGCTGGACCGCTGCCCGCCCGAACTGTCCGCTGATCTGGCGCGGGACGGACTGGTCCTGGCCGGGGGCGGGTCGCTGCTGCCGGGCCTGGACGCCTTCCTCTCCGAATCCGTGCGCCTGCGCGTGCGCCGTGCCGCCTCTCCGGCGGACTGCGTGGCCCTGGGCCTGGGCCGCTCCCTGGAGGACATCGGCCGCTTCCGCGATCTGCTCGGCCGGGAGGAGTAGCCGCCGTCCCGCCGCATTTCCCCGTGGACCTCTGCCCCGGGCGGTGATAGAGCCTGCCGAGCCCGGCGGCCCCGCAGCCGCATCACGCCCGGCGTAAGGAGGGGACATGCTGGTCGCGGTCATCTCGGACACCCATCTCATGCAGCCCACGCCCTGGTTCCGCGGCGTCTTCGCGGAGCATCTGGCCGGGGCCGACGCCCTCATCCACTGCGGCGACGTCACCGGACCCGCCATGCTGGCCTTCCTCGAAGCCTCGCATCCGAATTTTCACGGCGTGTGCGGCAACATGTGCGCCTTCGGCTCCTCGGGCGGGCTGCCCCCGCGCCTCTCCCTGGATATGGCGGGCTTCCGCCTGGGCGCGGCCCACGGCTGGGGACCGCGCCCGGAGGTGCCCCAGCGTGTGGCCGAGGCCTTCGGTCCGGACTACGACGTGGTCTGCTTCGGCCACACCCACCGCTTCACTTGGCTGCGCCACGGCAGGACCTGGCTGCTCAACCCCGGCGCGCTGCAGGAGGGGGAGGGCAGCCTCGCCCTCCTGACCCTGGAGCCCGGCCGGGAGCCTGAGGTCCGGCAGGTGCGGGCGGAGTGAAGGCGATCCGCCGCGGAACGATTGCAGACGAGATGTGGGCGACGACGCCCGCGTCAGGAACAAAAAGCGGGCGCGCAAGCGCCCGCTTTTTTCTTGCGGCGGCCGCTGCCGGCCGCCGCTTGTCCGCGTCCGTCCGCGGTCGATTGTCTTTTCTCTTCTCCCCTACACCCCGAAGTTCTGTTTGTGCCTGGCCCAGAATTCCTCGGCGGTGAAGGCGTGCTCCTGGGTGCCGTGGCGCTCCACGCAGAAGCTGGCGCAGGTCGAGCCCATGAGGGCCGCGTCCTGGATTTCGCGACCTTCGGCCAGCCCCTTGAGCAGGCCCGCGCGGAAGGCGTCGCCCGCGCCGGTGGGGTCGGCCACCTTGGCCGCCTTGGCCGCGGGAATGGGGATCTCGCGGTTCTTGGCGTGGATCACGGAGCCCTTCTCGCCCAAGGTGACGATGATCGCGCCGCACAGGTCGAGCAGTCCGGCCTTGTCCTTGCCCGTGACGTTCTGGATCAGCTCGAACTCGTAGTCGTTGCAGATCAGCATGGCCGCCCCGCTGATCGAGCCCAGGAGCTGGTCCGGCGAGAGCGCCGTGGTCTGCTGGCCCGGGTCGAAGAGGTAGGGGATCTTGAGCGTCTTCAGGACGGACGGGTACTCGGTCATGTCCTGCACGTTGCCGGGCGAGACGATGGCCAGCGCGTCGTCGGGCGGCACGCTATTCCAGTCGAAGCGCGAGGGCTGGCGCATGGCCCCGGGGTTGAAGCCGGTGATCTGGTTGTCGGCCTTGTCCGTGGTGATGTAGGCCCCGGCCGTGAATTCCGTCTCGATGGTGCGGATGCCCCGCAGCGACAGGCTCATGCCGCGCAGCCACTGGGCGTAGCCGTCGAAATCCTTGCCCGCCGAACCGATGATCAGCGGGTCGGCGTCGAGCAGGCGCAGGGAGTAGGCGATGTTGCCCGCGGTGCCGCCGAACTTCTCGTCCAGGCCGTCCACCAGGAAGCAGACGTTGAGGATGTGCAGCTTGTCCGGCAGGATGTGGTCCTGAAAGCGCCCCGGAAAGGTCATGATGCGGTCGTAGGCCAGGGAGCCGTTGACGTAGATGCGCACGATCAGGCCTCCTGGGGGTCGGTGACGTCCTCGACCCATTTGATGAAGTCCACGTTGGCCTTGAGCACCGGCATGGCCGAGATGCAGGGCACCTCGTAGGGGTGCAACTCGCGGATGGCCGGGATGACGAAGTGGACCTTGCGCATCAGGCACTTGATGATCAGCACGACCTCCGCAGACTCCTCGATCTTGCCGTCCCACCAGTACAGGGACTCGACGTTGTCCAGGATGTTCACGCAGGCCGCCAGCTTCTGTTCGAGCAGGCCGCGGGCGATTTTGCGCGCCGTGTCCTTGTCCGGCGCGGTCACGTAGAGCGAGGCGAGAGACATGAAGGCTCCTTGGGATGGTGTTCCGGATGTGCGCCGGGCGCTCGCGCCCTGGCCGGGCTACTTGCAGACCGGGGACGAACCGGGGGCCTGGGCCGAGAGGAAGGCCGCCACGTCGGCGATGTCCTTGGCCTCCAGCGGCGCGCCGTTGGAACGCATGCGCGTGGCCGTGCGCTCCCACCAGGAGGCGTCGCGGCCCAGGTTGCCGCAGATGCGCGACGAGGTGTGGCAGCGGGTGCAGACGCTCTTGAAGACGGCCTCGCCGTCCGCCGTGGTGGCCGCGGCGTCCGAGACGCCGCCGTTGTTGCCGGACATGGCCGCGAAGACGAGGAAGAAGGCCAGGAGGCAGAGGATTTTCATCATCGTGGACACTGCATACCTCCGAGGGGGATTGCGGGCCGGCCGGACTGTCCGAGGTCTCGGCGGCCCGGAGTCTTGTAACCGAAAATCCGGCGCATCCGCAAGCCGTGTACTTTGTCTGCGGAGTAGCACACTATGCCGGAAAGGCAATGCATTTGTGCAATCCGTGAAAATGTCCGGAAACGAGGTTCACATGAGCAGCAGGACGCGGTCGGCCGAGGCGATCCATGACGCGCTGTCCGGCATCTATCCTCCGGTCCGTTCCTTTCTGGATTTCAGCACGCCGTGGCAGCTCCTGACGGCCACGATCCTTTCCGCGCAATGCACCGACGAACGCGTGAACAGGGTCACGCCTGCGTTGTTCGAGCGTTGGCCCGGCCCGCGGGAGATGGCGCAGGCGGCGCAGGAGGATGTGGAGGCGGCGGTGCGCTCCACGGGATTCTTCCGCAACAAGGCCAGGAACATCATCGCCGCGTCGCGTCTCATCGTCGCCGAATTCGGCGGCGAGACGCCGCGTCGCATGGAAGACCTCCTGCGGCTGCCCGGCGTGGCGCGCAAGACCGCCAACATCGTGCTCACCCAGGGGTTCGGGCTCGTCGAGGGCATCGCCGTGGACACCCACGTGGCCCGGCTGGCCCAGCGCCTGGGCCTCTCGGACTCCGACCGCCCCGAGGTCATCGAGCGCGACCTGTGCGCCGCCTTCAGGCGCGAGGACTGGGGCGGCGTCAACCACCTGCTCATCCAGCACGGCCGGGCCGTATGCACCGCGAGGAAGCCGCGCTGCAGCGCCTGCGCCGTGGCCGCGCTCTGCCCCAAAAAAGGGGTGACATCGGCGGCCTGACGGCTAGAATGGCCTCGGCGACACCTCGCCGGAAAGGATCATCATGGACACGCTCATCGTCGAAAAATCCGGTCCCCTGCACGGGACCATCACCGTCAGCGGCTCCAAGAACGCCGCCCTGCCCATCCTCATGGCCTGCATCCTGCCCACGGGCCGCATCGTGCTGGAAAACGTGCCGCGTCTCGCGGACATCCATACCTCCTGCAAGCTTCTCAGCATCCTGGGCTGCCACACCACCTTCGAGGGTGACACCGTGACCGTGGAGTGCGGCACGCTCAACCCCCACGCGCCCTACGAACTGGTCAAGACCATGCGCGCCTCGGTGCTCTGCCTGGGGCCGCTGCTGGCCGTGCTGGGCGAGGCGCGCGTCTCCATGCCCGGCGGCTGCGCCATCGGCGCGCGGCCCGTGGACATCCACCTCTCGGGGCTGGAGGCCATGGGCGCCAGCTTCGAGCTGGCCGAGGGCTACATCATCGGCCGCGTGCCCCGGCCCGGGGGCCTGAAGGGCGCGCACATCGTGCTGCGCTTCCCCAGCGTGGGGGCCACCGAGCACCTGCTCACCGCCGCCGCCCTGGCCGAGGGCGAGACCATCATCGAGAACGCGGCCCGCGAGCCCGAGGTGGCGGACGTGGCGGGCTTCCTCATCGCCTGCGGCGCGAAGATCGAGGGCCACGGCACCAGCGTCATCCGCGTGCAGGGCGTGGACAGGCTGCGGGGCGCGACCTACCGCGTCATGTCCGACCGCATCGAGGCGGGGACCTTCATGGTCGCCGCGCCGCTCACCGGTGGCGAGCTGTTCCTCGAAAACTGCCCGGTGCGCGAACTCGACGCCGTGATCCAGAAGATGCGCGAGATGGGCGTGGGCTTCGAGGAGCGGCCCGGCGGGCTGCTCGTCAAGAGCGGCCGCGAACTGGTGGGGGTGGAGGTGGAGACCCTGCCGTACCCCGGCTTCCCCACGGACATGCAGGCCCAGATGACCACCCTCATGTGCCACGCCAAGGGCCTCTCCATGGTCGAGGAGACCATCTTCGAGAACCGCTTCATGCACGTCATGGAGTTGAACCGCATGGGCGCGGAGATCAAGGTCAAGGGCAACGCCGCCATCGTCAAGGGACAGCGCGGATTCACCGGCGCGCCCGTCATGGCCTCGGACCTGCGCGCCAGCGCCTCCCTCGTCCTGGCCGGACTGGCGGCCGAAGGACGCACCGTGGTCGAACGCATCTACCATCTCGACCGCGGCTACGAGAACATCGAGCACAAGCTGAACGCCGTGGGCGCGCGCATCACCCGCGCCAAAAGCTAGGCGCGGTTTGCGCCGGGCCGTGGCGCGGGCGCGCGGGAGGGCGGTCGATGAGCATCGAGGCGTTTTTTGCCTGCCCCCGCTCCCGCGCCTGCGGTGAGTCCGGCGAGCGCCCGCGGGCCTTCCGCCCATGACCGCGAAGCGCGCCAACGGTTTTGGGGGGAAGAGGGAGAAGACCGCCGGGGCGGGGGGATCCTCCCCCCGCCCCGGCGGTCTTCTCCTCTGGCAGCTCCTGCTGCTGGCGCATGCGGCCGGGATCGCCGCGCTGTGCGCGCCGTGGGCCGGGGCCGCCGCCCTGGCCAGTCTGGCGCTGCTGGTGCGGCTGCACGATCCGGAACGGTTTCGGCCCGTGGCCCTGCTGCTGGCGTTCGCGCTCGGCCTGGGGCACGCCTGGGTCAGGCTGCCGGACGATCCGCTGGAGGACGCCGACGCCATTCCGGCCTTCATGTTGGAGCGGGAGAAGGTCCGGGTGGAGGGGCTGGCCGTGGAGGTCGAGACCCGGCCCCGGAACGTGTGGAACGTGGTTCTCGGCGAGGCCTCCTGCGTGCGCGCGGACGGAGAGCGGACCGGGCTGCCGGGCGGGCTGCTGCTGACCTGGGAGCATCCGCCCGCGCCGCCCGCGCCCGGAATGCGGCTGACGGCGGAGACGCGCGTCTATCCCCAAGGCGGTCTGGCCAATTTCGGCGGATGGGACTTCGCCCGGTCCTGGGCGTTGCGCGGCGTGTTCTGGCGGGCCTGGGCGCGGGGCCACGAGGCGCGCCCCGAGGGTGAGCCGCCGGACGGCGCCGCCGCCCGGCGCGCGGCCCTGGCGACGCGGCTGGCCGCCCTGGCCCCGCCGGACCAGGGCGGGGCGCTGCTGCGCGCCCTGCTCACCGGGGACCGCTCCGGCCTCTCGCAGCAGACCGTGGAGCGCATGCGCGCCTCCGCCCTGGCACACACCCTGGCGCTCTCCGGCCTGCACCTGGCCATGGCCGCGGGCCTCGGGTTCGGGCTGGCCTGGCTGGCGGGCAGGGCGCGCCCGGAAATCTATCTCGCGACGCCCCTGCCGCGTCTGGCTGTGCTCCTGGGCGCGCCCCTGGCGCTGCTCTATCTCTGGCTCGGCGGGGCAGGGCATTCGCTGCTGCGCGCGGCCCTGATGTTCGCGGCCTTCGGCCTGGCGCTCTGGCGCGGCCGGGCCGGGGCCTTCCTGGACGGGCTCTTCCTGGCCCTGGCCGCGATCCTGCTGGCCTCGCCCCTCTCGCTCTTCGATCTTTCCCTGCAGATGTCCGTGCTGGCCGTGGCCGGGATCATCGTTCTGGGGCCGTACGCGGACGCCGTTGCGCGCGGCCTCGCCGACCTCGTGCCGGGGGGAGGGGAGCGGCGCGCCGCCAAGCTGCTGGTGCGCTGGCCCCTGACCTTGCTCGGGGTGAGCCTGGCCGCCAACCTGGCCCTGCTGCCCCTGACTTTGCGGACCTTCGGCCAGGTCCCGGCCGGGCTCGTCTGGAACCTGCTGTGGCTGCCGCTGATGCAGTTCTGGGTCATGCCCGCCGGACTGCTGGCGCTGCTCCCGGCGGCCGCGGGCTGGGACGGTCCCGCCGCCTGCCTGCTCGGCCTGGCCGCGCTGCCCGCCCGCTTCCTGCTGGCTTGCCTGGAGCGGGCCGACGCCGCCGGGCTGCTGGCCGGACTGTCCGGGGTCCGGCCGCTCTGGCCCGCCATGCTCGGCTACTGGGTCCTCGCGGCCTGGCTGCTCATGCGTCCGGCGCGGGGGCCGCGGCGGCTGCCCGGGCTGGTCCTGGCCTTCTGCCTGCTGGCCGGGCCGGGGCTGCTGGGCCTGTGGGAGCAGTCGCGGGACCGCGTGGCCGTGGAGTTCCTGGACGTGGGCCAGGGCCAGGCCGTGCTCATCGAGACGCCGGGCGGACGGCGGACGCTGGTGGACGCGGGCGGCGTCTCGGCGGCGGGGTTCGACATGGGCCGGGCCGTGGTCGTGCCGCGTCTGACCCTGAACCATGCCCCGAGGCTCGATCTGCTGTTCCTGTCCCACGCCGAGAACGACCACGCGGGCGGGGCCGGGGCCGTGGCCGGGGCGCTGCGCGTGGGAGGCCTCGTGTGGAGCGGACGGGAGGCGGAGGCCCCGGCGGGCCGGGCCGTGGCGGAGCGCATGGCGGCCGCGGGCGTGCCGCTGCGCGCGGTGCGCGCCGGAGAACGGGTGGAGCTGGGGGGCGGCGCGGCCATCGAGGTGCTGCATCCCGGGCCGGAGTTCGTCTCCAAAAAGGCCAACGACCTTTCCCTGGTGCTGCGTCTGACCTGGCGGGGCCGGGGGCTGGCGCTGCTGCCCGGCGACCTGGAGCGGCCGGGGATGCGCGGCCTGTTCGAGCAGGCCCGGCCCATGGCCGCGGCGCTCCTGGCCCTGCCGCACCACGGCTCGGCCGGAAGCCTGGAGCCGCGCCTCTACCGGGCCGTGGCCCCGGATCTGGCGGTGGCCTCGGCGGGCTGGCTGAACCGCTGGGACTTTCCCGCCTGCACGGTGCGCGCGGCCCTGGACGCTGTCGGCCTGCCGCTCTGGACCACGGGCGCGTACGGCGCGGTGCGCCTGGAATGGAGCAGCCCGGACGCCCGTCCCGTGGTGCGCACGGCCCTGGCCGCGCCCCTGCCCCTGCAGCCTTGCCAGGAGGATGGGAAAACGCGTAGGGATGACGGCAGGATACCCGACCGGGAGGAATGAAGATGCGCGCCTTGGCCCTGTGTCGTTTCGGCGTCCTGTCGCTGTGTTGCCTGCTCGCCGCGTCCGTTGCCGCCATGGCCCAGTCCGTTGTCCCAAATCCCCCGCAGGCCGGGGAGCAGGGGTTCATGCAGTGCGTGGAGGACTGGAAAGTGGGGCCGCCCGCCATCTACGGCAGGCAGGACAACCGGCTGCGCCTGGAGCTGGAATTGCCCGATTCCTGCCGCGAGCAGCCGGTGTTCTATGAGGTGACGGGCCGCGACAAGGCCCAGAAGGCGACCTGCGATTTCTCGGTCGTCTACGGCAGCGGCGGATCGTCGGAGCGGATCAGGGTCGAGGTCCTGGGCCAGGACGTCAAGGGCGGGGAGATACCGTCCTACGTCAAGGAGCCCGCGCGCCGGGTCCGCGTGCGCTGCTTCACCCTGGACGAGTACAAGCCCTTTGACGCGCGGCTGTGCGTGCGTTGCGGCAAGGATGTCAGGAAAGACGACGCCTTCGGGCAGGAGCTGGAGAAGTTCCTCAAGCAGTAGGCCCCGGCCGGGCGTCGCCGTCCGCCTGGCGCTCCGCCGCGTCGTCGCGCGTCCAGAGGCGCGCCAGGGTCATGCCCGCCAGGTTCTGCCAGAGACTGAAGACGGCCCCGGGCAGGGCCGCGGCCGGACCGAAGAAGGCCCCGGCCAGGGCCACGGCCAGTCCCGAGTTCTGCATGCCCACCTCGATGGAGATGGTGCGGGCCGCGATGCGCTCCGCGCCCAACCCCCTGGCCGCCAGGAATCCGAGGAGGAAGCCCAGGCCGTTGTGCAGCGCCACGGCGGCCATGACCAGGGCCGGAAAGGCCAGGATGGTCCTCTGGTTCAAGGCCACCACGCAGGCGATGACCGCGGAGATGGCCAGCACCGAGACGGAGGGGAAGATGCGGAGCAGGGGCCTGAGGCGCTCGCGCAGGAGGCGGCGCAGGATCAGGCCGTCGAGCAGCGGGAAGACCACGATCCAGAAGACGGACTGGACCATGGCCCAGAACCGGACCTCGACCCGCTGCCCGGCCAGCAGCTCCACCAGGGCCGGGGTCAGCAGCGGGGCGATCAGGGTCCCGGCCAGGGTCATGACCACGGAGAGGGCCACGTCCGCCCGGGCGAAGTAGCTGATGACGTTGGAGGCCGTGCCCGAGGGGCAGCAGCCCACCAGGATGACGCCCAGCGCGGCCTCCGGCGGCAGGTCGAGGACGAGGCAGAGCAGCCAGGCCGCGGCGGGCATGAGCGTGTACTGCAGCAGCACGCCGAGCCCGGCCGTGCGCCATTGCCGGAAGACCCGCGCGAAGTCCGCGAATTCCAGGGTCAGGCCCATGCCGAACATGATGACGCCGAGTCCGAGGGAGATGTGCGGCCTGATCCAGGCGAACAGGGGCGGGTGCAGCAGCCCCAGGGCCGAGAAGCCCACGGCCAGGGGCAGGAAGCCGCGTTCGATGAGGCCCGCCAGGCGGTTCAGCACGCTTCGTCCTCCAGGCCCGCCGCGCCGTCTTCGACAAAAAGCCCCGCCCGCCTCGCCGCCACCATGCGCCTGAGCCCGCACACGCCGCACGTCTCGCGCACCGTGGGCGAGCCGCACCGCGCGCAGGGCGTCAGGGCCGGGCTCGACCCGGCCACGCTCCGGAAGGCCTCGCGGCCGTTCTTCAGGAAGTTTTCGTAGAACATGATCTTGGCCCCGGGCCGCGTGTGCTCCAGGTCCTCCAGCAGGACCTTGTGGCCGGTGAAGCTCGCGCCGGACGAGTAGGGGCAGGGCGCGACGACGTTGTCGATGCCCTTGAGGAACGAGTAGCAGGCCGTCTCGAACTCCGAGAGGCGGTAGAGCGGCTTGATCTTGCGCGCGAAGCCGTCCTCCGCGGGCAGGCACGGTCCCTGGTCCGAGAGATAGGAGGCGTCCCAGCGCAGGGTGTTGGCGAAGAGCCGGGCCGTCTCGTCGTCCAGGTTGTGGCCCGTGGCCAGCACGTCGAAGCCGCCTTCCCGGGCCGCGCGGTTGAAGGCGTGGCGCTTGATCTTGCCGCAGGCCGAGCAGATGGGGCGGCCCTTCAGCGCCTCCTTGACCTCGGGGATGGCCAGGCCGTCGTCCGGCGTGGAGTGCACGAGCAGGGGGATGCCGCGCGGTTCGCAGAACGCCCGGATGTGGGCCAGGGAGGCGTCGGACGAGCCCGGGATGCCGAGGTACACGTGCAGGCCCGTGACGTCGCAGCCCTGCTCCTTCAGTTCGTGGGCCAGGGCCAGGGAGTCCTTGCCGCCCGACAGGGCCACGAGGACCCGTTCGCCGGGCGCGATCATGGCGTGGTCCTTGATGGCCCTGGCCACCTGGCCGGAAAAGAAGCGGAAGAAGCAGTCCGGGCAGAAGCCCGTGTTGTGCGAAGGCAGCTTGACCTGGGCCGGGGCCTTGCAGCGGCGGCATTTCATGCCATTCTCCTCGTGTGACGTCCGCGCAGTGCGCAACGCCGTGTTGCGCGGAAGACCGCCAGGCCGGGAACGCGATTCCCGGTCCGGCGTGCGTGTCGCGTGTGCTCGGCGGACAACATGGCGAGCTGCTTCGTGGACGCGACGCTAGCCGCGCGAGCGCACCGAGCGCACGATGACGGTTTCGCCGGGCCGCAGCATCCGGTCCTCGGTCAGCAACTCGCGGCCGCGGATGACCAGCACCGAGGTGCAGCGCTCGCCGAGCAGGTTGAGCAGGCGGCGCACGCTGCCCGCCTTGGCGAAGGTCAGGGTCTGGCCTTCCGGTTCGCGGATCACGGTTATCATTATGTCCAGTCCGGTCGCAGGGTTGTCGAGGGGGACGTTTTCATACCCGGCAGGTGGGAAGTTTGCAAGCCCCGGCTTTCCCCTCATGCCCCAATTCCCCGGCCGGGGCAAATCGCGCCGCCCGCGCCGTCTGGGTTCCGTCGGGTGTTGACCGGCCCGGGAAAATCCTCCATACACTGGAGCAAGCGGCACCGAAAAACGGAGGACACCCTCATGGCGGCCCCTGAACGCAAGGTCCTGGTCGTGGACGACGAGAAGCACATCCGCATGCTCTACCGCGAGGAGCTGGAGGCGGACGGCATGGCCGTGGTGACGTCCAACGGCGAGGACGACATCGTCGAACTCATCGAGAAGGAGCGGCCCAAGGTCGTCATCCTGGACATCAAGCTCGGCGCCAACCGCTCCGGGCTCGATCTTCTGCAGGAGATCCGCAGCAAGGACCAGGATCTGCCCGTGATCCTCTCCACGGCCTACGACTCCTTTCAGCACGATCTCAAGTCCATCGCCGCCGACTACTACGTGGTCAAGTCCGTGGACCTCTCCGAACTCAAGTCCAAGGTCGATCTGGCCATGAAGAAGGCCCTGGCCCAGGGCGGCTAGCCGCCCCCGCGCCCCGTTGCGCGACGACGCGGACGGCCGGGTCGCCCCGGCCGTCCGGTTTTTCTTGCCCTGCACGGTTCCGTCTGCTAGGCCCCTGGCTCATGCCCGACTTCGACATCGCCCGTTTCATCCAGAAGATCGCCATCCTGCTGCCCGGCTTTCTTCTGGCCATCACCGTGCACGAGGCGGCCCACGGCTTCATGGCCTGGCGGCTGGGCGACCCCACGGCCAAGCTGCAGGGCCGCCTGACCCTCAATCCCCTCAAGCATCTCGACCCCGTGGGCACCCTGGTGCTCGTGCTCACCCAGCTCATCGGCTGGGCCAGGCCCGTGCCCGTGGATTCGCGCTACTTCAAGGACCCCTTGCGCGGCATGATGCTCGTGGGGCTGGCCGGGCCCGCGGCCAACTTCATCACCGCCGCGCTGCTGGCCCAGGCCTATCAGGCCTGCATGGCCGCCCTGGCGCTCACGCCCACGCCGCTGGAGATCAGGCTCTTCGTGCCGCTGGCGGGCATCTGCCAGGCGGGCATGTTCATCAACCTCGCCCTCGGCGTCTTCAATCTCCTGCCCATCCCGCCGCTGGACGGCTCCAACATCGTGGCCGGGCTCTTGCCGGTGCGCGCCGCCTTGCGCTACATGGCCTTCGGCCGTTACGGCTTCATCATCGTCATCCTGCTCGCCATGACCGGATTCTTGGGTGACATCATCCTGCCCGTGATCTGGTTCCTGGCGGATCTGCTGCTGTAAAAGGAACAGGGAATGCAACCGAACAACCGCATCGTCTCCGGCATGCGCCCCACCGGGCCGCTCCATCTCGGGCACTACTTCGGCGTCCTGCTCAACTGGGTGCAGATGCAGGAGGAGTTCGACTGCCTGTATTTCGTGGCCGACTGGCACGCCCTGACCACCAACTACGCCGAGCCGCGCGACGTGAAGGGCTTCGTGCCCGAGCTGGTCTGCGACTGGCTGGCCGCCGGGCTCGACCCCGAGCGGAGCATCCTGTTCCAGCAGTCCCAGGTCAAGGAGCACGCCGAGCTGCACCTGCTGCTCTCCATGATCACGCCCAACGGCTGGCTGGAACGCAACCCCACCTACAAGGAAGTGCGCGAGGAGTCCTCCAAGGACCTCTCCACCTACGGCTTTTTGGGCTATCCCGTGCTGATGTGCACGGACATCATCATGTACAAGCCCAAATGGGTGCCCGTGGGCCAGGACCAGCTCCCCCACCTCGAACTCACGCGCGAGATCGTGCGCCGCTTCAACCACTTGTACGGCGACTTCTTCCCCGAGCCCGAGGCGCGCCTCACCGAGGCCCCCAAGCTGCCCGGTCTGGACGGACGCAAGATGTCCAAGAGCTACGGCAACTCCATCTACCTCAAGGACCCCATGTCCGAGATCCGGCCCAAGGTCATGAGCATGCTCACGGACACCAAACGCATGCGTCTGAAGGACCCCGGCGAACCCAAGGACTGCAACCTCTTCCCCTACCTGGAACTGCTCGCGCCCACCGGCATCCTGCCCGAGATCGAGGAGGGCTGCCGCGCCGCCTCCCGCGGTTGCGGCGACTGCAAGAAGCTGCTGGCCGAGAAGATGGCCGACTTCCTCGAACCCATCCAGGCCCGCCGCAAGGAATACGAGACGCGGCCGGACACCCTGTGGGACATCGTCAACCACGGCTCGGCCAAGGCCCGCGCCCTGGCCGAGGAAACCATGGCCGACGTGCGCAGGCTGCTCAACTTCGACTTCTAGGGTGCGCCGCAAGACGCGGCGCCGTGTGCGGAAGACCGCGCCGGAGCGCGGGAACAGAGGGAGGCGTCATGCGCGGGCGCTGTGCGCGGTGGCGGAGGCGTTGCGTCCTGGCCGGACTGGCGGCCGTGCTGGCGGCCGGTCTGGCCGTGGCCGGTCTGGGCGCGGCGGCGCAGGCCGCCGGGGAGCTGCACGGCAACGTGCAGAGCCGCATCTTCCACGCCCCGCACTGCCGCTACTACGCCTGCAAGGCCTGCACCGCCGTCTTCGCCACGCGCGAGGCGGCGCTCAAGGCCGGGTACCGCCCGTGCAAGGTCTGCAGGCCCTGAGGCGGCCTATTCCCGCACCGCCAGCACGTACGGCCGGTCCACGATCCACTGCTCCTGGACCACGCGCAGGGGCGGCAGGCGGTCCCGCAGCTCGAAAAAGTTCCGCTTCTTGAAGGCCACCACGGCCTTCGGGTGCGCGGCCAGGAAGTCGGCCAGCGCCTTCTCGTCCTGCGTTTCGAAATACTCCGTGCCCGCGTAGTACTCGTAGATGCCCGCGTAGATGTTGAAGGCCGCGGGCGCGTAGCCGCGCGCCGCGTAGTCGCGCATGTCCAGGGCCTGGGCCTTGGGACTCATGGCCGCGTCCAGCGAGGGGATGGTCAGGCGGCCCAGCGGCAGCAGGGTCAGGGTCACGCCCAGGGCCAGAGCCAGGGCGACGAGCCGCGGTTCCTCGCCGCGCAGCAGCCACACGGCCCCTGCCGTCAGCGCCAGGCAGAGGAAGACCAGCCCCGTGCCGCCCACCGGGATGGGCCAGGGCGCAGCCACCTCGAAGACCGGCACGGCCAGGGCCAAAAGTCCCATGACCCCGGCCGCGAGGCCGAAGAAGCGGCGCGCCGCCTCTACCGGCAGCGCCAGCAGCGCCCGCGCCGCCAGGATCGCCGCCGGGGCGAAGAGCGGCAGGGCGTAGATCACGATCTTGGTCTGGACCGCCGAAAGGAGCAGCAGCTCCGAAAGGAGCGTGATCCAGAGGAAGGCCGCGCCGCCCGCTTTCCGCCGAGCCGCCCAGAACTCCCCGAGCCGCTTCGCGTCAAGCGTCCGCCGCCACGGCGCGAGGAGGAGCAGCAGCGTGTACGGCAGCCAGACCAGGGGCAGGGTGACGAGATAATGCCACCAGGGCTGGTCGTGGTGCCAGGAACGCAGCGCGCGCTGGTAAATCTGCTTGTCGAAGATGTTGTCGATGTAGGCCGCGCCCTCCGTGAGCCAGGCCCCCAGCGCCCAGGCCGAGAGGATGCCGAGCAGCAAAAGCCCCCCCAGGCCGAAGTCCCGCCGCAGCAGCCGCCGCGTCCGGCCCTGCCAGGCCAGGAAGAGGACGATGGAGAGCAGCGGGAAGGCCAGGCCGAAGGGCCCCTTGGTCAGCACCGCCAGCGCCGTGAGCACGCAGCCGACGACCACCCGTCTGTCCGGGCCGCCGGCCCCGTCCTCCCGCGTCCCGAGGTAGAAGCACGTCTGCGCCGCCAGGATCAGGGCCGCGAACAGCAGGTCCATGCGCGAATACTGCGCCAGCCCCACGAAATAGAAGGTCGAGAGCAGGATCAGCCCGGCCAGCAGCTCCGTGTCCCGGTCCGCGAGGGCCGCGCGCCGCGCCAGGCCGCAGGCCGCGCCCAGATAGAGCAGCGCCGAAACCGTGGCCCCGGCGAAGAAGGTCATGGGCGACCCCGGGGCCGTGAACCACGAGACGATCCGCAGGAACCAGAAATAGACCGGCGGCTTGTCCGGGTACATCTCGCCGTTCAGGTGCAGCACCAGCCAGTGGCCGCGCAGCGTGTTCTCATAGGCCGCGGCGTAGCGCACCTCGTCCGAGAACCACAGGGCGCGCTCGCCCAGCATGGGCAGGGCCTGGGCCAGCAGGAGCAGGCCGAGGAAGAGGAAGGGACGGCTCCGGAAAAGCTCCCAGAGCGCGCCCAGAACGATCATTGTCGTGTCGCGGAAGGAGGAATGTTGCATGGCCGGGGGTATACCCGCCCCCCTCGCCCTTCGGCAAGCGCTTTGCGCCGGGGAGTCCCCGGCCCTCTGGCCGCTCAACCTGCCGGATGTCCCTACTCCGGGGTGGACCTTAGAAGGGGGGCTTTACACCTGCGGCGGTCCACTCCGCGTTCTGATGTGCTTCCTGTCGGCACCGCGAAGTCCGCGGGCCGAAAGGCACACGCCGTCCCGCGCCGGACGTCAGACTGTCCGGCCGAAGCAGACGAGCCGCGGCTCGCGGCCTTCCCAGCACAGGATGGTCAGGCTGCACGGGGCAACGTCCAGGCGGAAGAGGTTTTCGAGCGGAATGCCGAGGGCTTGGCAGAGCAGGACGCGGATGACGCCCGCGTGCGTGACGACGAGTACGTCGCCCGAAACGCTTGCGGCCAGCCGCTCCACGATCTGCCCGGCCCGCTCCGCAAGATCGGCAAAGCTTTCGCCGTCCGGCGGACGAAAATGCGCCATGTCCCGGCCGCGCGCCTCGTAAAGGCCGGGGAAACGGGACGCGACCTCCTCCCGGCTCAGGCCGTCGAAGACCCCGAGGGCGATCTCGCGCAGGACAGGAAGCGGTTCCGCGGCGATCCCGCGTCCTTCGAGCACGATGGTCGCGGTCTCGCGACAACGCGACAGGTCCGAGCAGACGGCGCGCGTCAGGGGCACGGCCGCCAGGGCCGCGCGCCAGGCTGCGGCCTGGGCCCGGCCCTCGGCCGAGAGCGGCAGGTCGCGCTGGCCGAGGAAACGCCAGGGCGTTTCCGGTTCCGTGGCCCCGTGGCGCAGAAGATACAAGGTCAACGGCATGGTGATTCCCCCATCCCGATGCCCGCCTCCGCGAGAATGGCCTCCACGCTCCGGCCGGCTAGGCCTTCGATGCGCTTTTGCATGTCCAGGGCGTTGCCGCGTCTCCTGGTGATGGCGGCCACGGCCTCGGCGTCGCCCGCGAAGCGGTCGAGTTTTTCCTGGAAGCGGGCCGGGACGCCCACGAAGCGGTCGCAGCGCACGAGTTTGTCCGCGAAATAGACCAATTCGCGCTCGCTGATCGAGGGGGCGTCTTCAGGCGGGATGTCGCGGTGAGCGGCCACGATGCGCGCCGCGTCCGCGAAGCCTTCGAGGCTGAGCAGCCTGCCGCCCTCGACCTCGTGGTTCGGGCGGCCTTTGGCGATGTCGTGCAGGAGCGCGGCGGATTCCAGAAGCGCCATGTCCAGGGACGGAGCGGCCGAGGGCAGGGCGCGCGCCACGGCCAGGGCCGCTGCGGCCACGGCGCGGCCGTGCGCCCGGCCGCGCGGCGGAACGCCGTAAAGGTCCCAAAGCGCCGTCGTCTCTTGGGCCGTGGGCGCGCCGCGCCGTCGGTGTCGGACGACGGCCTCCCGGTAATCGTCCGGGGTGTCCAGGTCGAAGAGGACGTTCTGGTCCGCCACGGGGACGTGCTTGGGGCCAGCGGGTCCGGCCAGGGCGGCCAGGGCTCCGCGCAGCCCCTCCGGGCCCGGCCAGTTGCGGATGAAGGACACGCCGGGGGCGGCAATGAGCGGCGGATGTCCCGGCTGTCCCTGAAAGACGGGCAGGAGGACGGCTTCGCCCAGGAAATGTTCCGCCAGCCGCCGCACCGTGGCGGGACGGACGAGCGGGATGTCCACGGGCAGAACGAAGACGGCGTCGGTCGACGGAGGCACGGCGGCGAGGCCGACCGTCACGGAGGAAAACATGCCCTGGGCGTAGTCCGCGTTGACTACGGCGCGCACGCCCAAGCGGCGGGCTTCGGCCGTGGTTTCGTCCGCGCGGTGCCCGGCCACGGCGATGATCTCGCGCACTCCGGCTTCGCTGAAGGTCTGGGCCACGAGACCAAGCAGGCTCTCGCCGCCCAGGCGCAGCAGCGGCTTGAAACCCTCGCGCGGCAAAGGCGGGGTCGCCCCGCGCATGCGCGAGGAAAGCCCGGCCGCGGGGATAACCGCGGCGAGGCGCGGGCTCACCCGCCTCTCCGCTTGGCGCGTTCCTGGATCAGTTCGGCCACGATGCTCACGGCGATCTCTTCCGGGGTCTCCGCGCCGATGTCCAGGCCGATGGGGCAACGCACGCGGGCGATATCCCCGTCCGTGAAGCCGTCCTGGCGCAGCCGGGCGTATATGGCGTCGCGCTTGCGGCGGCTGCCGATCATGCCGATGTAGCCCGCGTCCGTGCGCAGGGCCTTGGCCAGCACCGCGCCGTCATGCACGTGCCCGCGCGTGACGATGACCAGCGAAGCGTCATGGCCGAGAGCAGATCCGGCCAGGCAGTCGCCCAGGTCCGGGGTCACGACGATCTCGCGCGCCCAGGGAAAGCGCTCCCGATTGGCGAACTCCGGCCGGTCGTCCAGAACCGTGACCGCGAAGCCCACCATGGAGGCCATCTGGGCCGTGGGGCGGGAGACGTGCCCTGCTCCGGCGATGAGTAGCGGGTCGGGAGAGCTGTAAGGCTCCAGAAACCACCGTCGGCCTTCGGACGTGAAGAGTACCGGAGCCTGAATGCCGACCCCGGCGGCGCGCACCGCCTCGGCCGTGTCCGGGGACAGGAGGCCGCCCGCCGGATCCCCTCGTGGTCCGAGCAGGCTGCGGCCGGTCCCGTCCAGGGACGTGAGGAACAGGCAGCGTTCGCCGCGTCCCAGGCGCGTTTCGAGTTCCCTGAAGAGCGGCGACGCCGCGGGCTCGATGCGCTCCAGGAAGACCCGCAGCCTGCCGCCGCAGATCATGTCCGCCCCGGCCGCGATTTCGCCCGTGAGGTCGAAGTCCATGAGCCGGGCGCCGCCTTCTGCATGGACGCGTTCCGCCTCGCGCAGCACCTGGGCCTCCACCAGACCGCCGCCCACGGTGCCCGCCATGGTCCGGTCCGCGAGCACGAGCATCTTGCTCCCGGCGGTGCGCGGCGTGGACCCCTCGCTGGTGGCGATGGTGGCGCTGACCACGTTATTCCCGAAATTCAGCCAGTCATTGAGCGTTGAAAGCAGGTCGTTCACGTTGCGCGGCTCCTTTCACGGGCTGCTCGATGCGCACCCCAAAAGCAGTTCGTTCGATGCGGCCTTCCACCAGTCCCAAACGGCGCAGCGGGCTGCCGCAAGCGCAAGGGCCGGGGAGCAGCCGGGCGAAATCCCCGGTGCGGTAGCGCAGGAGCGGCATGCCTCCGCGCTGCAGCGTGCTGACCACGATCTCTCCCGGCTCGCCCACGGGCAGAAGACTGCCGGTTTCGGGGTCCACAATCTCCACGTAGAGATCCGCCTCGCGCAGATGGTATCCGGCATGGGCCGGACATTCCACCGCCGCGCCGAAACCGGTCTCGGTCAGGCCGTAATGGGCGAAGACTTCCGCTCCCCAGGTGTCCTGTATCCTGGAGCGCAGCGCCTCGGGCACGGGCTCGCCGGAGAGGAGGATGCTGCGCAATACGCCTCTTCCGAGGGGCATCGCGGCCGGTTCCTCAAGCAACGCGGCGATCTGCGAGGGCAGGGCGGCCACGCAGGCGATCTCCTCCCGCTCGATGCTGCACAGCAGCTCGTCCGGAGCGGCCTTGGCCGGGGCGAACACGGGCCTTGCCCCCATCATCCGCACGGCGCGTCCCAGAAGGTCGGCCGCGCCGTCGGGGCTGCGTCCCGGCAGGAGGATGAAGACCGTGTCCCCTGGCCGCGCCAGCAGGGTCATGCCGACCCGGAAGAAATCCAGGGTCGCGTCGAGGTCTTCTTCCGTGAGGAAGATGCGCTTGGGGGCTCCCGTGGTTCCGGATGTGCTCAGGGTCACCACCCTGGCCACGTCGTTCTGCGAGACGCAGAGCATGCGCTCGGCCTGGAGTCTGAGGTCCTGGGAGGTGAGCAGGGGAAGCTGGGCAAAATCGGCGAAGGACGCCGGGCAATCCTGCGGCAGACCCGCCAGCCGCTTGCGGTAGAAGGGGCTCTTGAGCCTGGCCCAGAGCACGCTGTGCCGCAAGGCCGACAACTGCCAGGCGGACAGGACCGCGCTGTCGAGTTCGGCCAGCCCGGCGCGCCCGGCCACCCAGGCGTCGAGGGGGCGCTGGGGGGTCATCGCTTCCCCCGGTACAGCGTCCGTCCGTCGGCCGCCGTCAGGTTGTAAAGGCAAAAGGGGATGAGCCCGCCGTCCGCGGCCTGTACATGGATGCAGCAGCCGCGCACCCGTTCGAGATCCAGGCTCCAGACGTCCTGGAAGGCCATGCAGGAAATGGAGAACCGGTTTTCCGTGGCGGCGCGGGCCAGGAAGCGGTCGAAGTCGTCCGGTTGCGCGGGAAGGGGGCGCGCGGGCCTGGGCGCTGCCCACTGCCGGGCGGTGAAGGCGCGGGACTGGGCCGCGCCGTCTTCCGCCTTGGGTATCTCGCCGCAGCACCCGTCGCTGTTTTCACGCAGGGCTTCGAGTCCTCCGCCGGGCAGGCGCAGGAAACTGCCGGAAAAGGAGCAGAGTTCATGCTCGCAGCAGGGTGGGTGGACATCCTCCTCGCGCAACAGGCCTCCGGATTGGGCCACGAGTCCGCGCAGCACCTCGGGCAGGGTCAGATTCGCCCGCTGGCTTGGGGTGGATGCTCCGCCCTTCCAGGGGTAGCGGCCGAAGGAGGCGGCGGGCTGGAAATGCACCCCGCGCACGGCGGGGGCTTGGGACAGCGCCAGCCGGAGGATGTCGCCGAGTTCCCGGTCGTTGACCCCGCGCACCACGGTGGGCACGAGGACCACGCCCAGCCCGGCCTTGTCCGCCGCGCGTATGGCCCCGAGCTTGTCGGCGAGAAGCGGGCGGCCGCGCAGTGCCGCGCAGGCCGCGTCCGAACCGTCGAACTGCAGAAAGACAGAGGCCAACCCGGCCCCGGCCAGACGCCCGGCGTAGTCCGGCTCGCGGCCCAGGCGCAGGCCGTTGGTGTTGAGCTGCACGAAAGAGAATCCCGCCTCGCGGGCGGCCGCGATCACGGCGGGCAGGTCCTCGCGCAGGGTGGGTTCGCCGCCGGAAAGCTGCAGATTGCATTGCCCGGCGGTTCGCCTGAGGTCGATCAGGCGGCGCGCGAGTTCGTCGAGCGGCGGATCGTCCGCGTCCGCCCCCGCCGAGGCGAAGCAGACCGGGCAGCGCAGATCGCAGCGCTGCGTGATCTCCACCACCGCTGTGCAGGTGTGCTGGCCGTGCTCCCGGCACAGGCCGCAGGCGAAGGGGCAACCTTCCTCTGCGCTTTCCCGGGGTTCAGGGGGCATGGAGGGGCGCTTGGGCCTGCGCCATGCGGTCATGGCCGGGTCCCCCCGCCAGACCGGCGCGCTGAACGCTCCGTGGTCCGGACAGACGCGTTCCAAAAAGACCGTGTCCCCGCGCAGCACCCGCTGCGCAGGGAGCCGGGCGAGGCAGACCGGGCAAAGACTCAGGGTGGCGGAAAGGACCGCGGCGGGGGCGGCGTTCATTCCCCTGCCGCCTCCGACGGGTCCACGCCGAGCCCTGTGAGGATGGAGAGGATGCGTCCCCAGGCGTCGGAGAGCAGTTCGGCGCAACGGCTCATGTCCGGTTTGCCGTCCGGGCACTCGCCCAGGATCTCGGCGCAGGCCGTGCCGCCATACTGTGCCGTGCGTTCGCCGAACCACTCGTAGTATTCCGCGACGGCCAGGTCGGCCTTGTCCGAGGCGGTCTCGTCGTCCGCGCCCTTGCCCAGGTAGAGCGAAAGCACGCAGGCCCCGCCCGTGAGCACGCCGCAGGTCCCGCCGCACTGCCCCATGCCGTGGCACAGGCCGCCCAAGGCGCGGATGAGGCCGGGGTTCTCGCGTTCCTGCGCCGCCAGCGCGAGCAGGCCGAGTATCTGGCTGCAGCAGTAGCCGCGCGCCGCCAGGGGCAGGATGTCCAGAAGGTATTGGCTCATGCGCGTTCCTTACGTTTTTGCGCCACGCACAGGCAGTATCCGGGCCGTGCGCCGCTCCCGCAGCCGAGCCCCAGGGCCTCCTGCGGGAATCCGGCGAAGATGAGCCGCCCGGCCAGCTCGGCTAGCGAGCGGGAATGGTCCTCGAAAAGGAGAATGCCGAATCCGGCGCGCATCAGACGCTCTTCCAGCAGGCAGCGGGAGACGGCTCCGGAGGCGCAACCCGCCGCCTGGCTTTCCGCCGGGTCCCCGGGGGAACGGAGGTAGAGGTCCGAGAGCAACAGACGGCCGCCAGGGGCCAGCACGCGGGCGGTCTCGGCCAGGAAGGCGTCCGGGGCGGGCGAGAGGGAAAGCACGCACTCGCAGAGCGCGGCATCCAGACTCTCCCCGGCCAGGGGCAGGGCCTCGCCCCGGCCGCGCAGCAGAGGAGCGGACGTCCGCGCTTCGGCCAGCAGTTCGGCGCTCGGGTCCAGCCCCAGGGTGGAGAACCCCCGCGCTTCCAGGAGGGACAGGCTCGCTCCCCGGCCGCAGCCGAGGTCGGCGACGCGCGCCCCGCGCGCCAAGCCGCACACGTCCAAGCCGCGCTCCGTAAGCGCCGCGCCGCCCGGCCGGAGCGCCGGACCGGTCAGGTCGCGAAACTCCGGCCGGGCGAAGAGCGGCAGCGCGGCGTCCACTACTTGTCCTCCAGCAGGCGTTCCACATCGGCCATCTTGCCCAGGGCCAGGGACTCCGGAATCAGGGCGCGGCCGCAGCGGGCGCAGGCGAGCAGAGTGATGGTGAAGGCGCTGCCGAGGTAGGAGACCTCGACCAGCCGGGGCTCGAGCGGCTCGCCGCAGGAACAGGACCACTCGCCGGATTCGGGCAGATAGACTTGGGCCGCGTTTGAGCGGGCATCGCCGCTTCCCGCCGCGCTTCCCGCGCCTCCCGGCTGCATACGGTGGCTCCAGGCGCGGTGCAGGACAAATGCGCCGTCCTTTCGCTCGTACTCGGCCCAGAATGTCACCCGCCGAGGCCTGAAGCCCGCCAGCACCCGTCCGTCACGATCCGCGAACCACTCGCCGCTCGCTTCGGCGTTCTGGATCAGGGCGCGCAGATCCTCGCGCAAGATGCGGCGTTCCTCCATGATTTGGGCAAGTTCAGGAGAAATGGTCAGGTTGGGAGCCGCGCTTGGCCGCCCGGATTCCTCGCCCCAGACTTCCCGCAGGATATCCTGCCTCAGCCGCGCCCGCGTCTCATGGCGGTCGGACCATCCCGGACCCCGCGCGGCGGGATCGAAATCCGGTGCGGCGGCCGGGCCGGGGAAGAGGAAGTCGAGGACGTGCCACGTCCGTTTGCCCTCGGCCGCGAGGCGGTCGCGGCACATGGCGCAGGAGGCGGCGAAATCGAGGGGGCTTGCCGCGACTCGGCGCGCCGCCACCTGCCGGGCCATGTCCGGCGCGGCGTTGCCCACCAGACCGCCGTAGCCGCAGCATTCCGTGTGAAGTCCGGAGAGCCGCAGCTCCTCGAAGGCCACGCCGCATCGGTCGAGGATTGCGCGCACGGCCGCCTGCGCCTCGGCGTCATGCCGCATGGTGCAGGGATCGTGCAGCGCCAGGGGAGTCGAGACTTTCGCGCCTCGGGCCGGGGGCGGCTCCAGTTTTGCGAGAACGGTCCAGAGCGAGGACGGCGCCATGTCCGGCGCGGCCTCGCGCAGCACGGCGAGGCAGGAGGAGCAGGCCGTGACCACCTTGGGTTTGCCAAGGGATTCCCAGGCCGCGCGCATCGTCGCGAGGGCTGCCGAGAAAAGATCCTCACGCCCGGCCCAGCGCGCCGGGACGGCGCAGCAGCGCAGCATGAGCCCCACGCCGCCGGAAAGGCGGCCGCGCAGGAAGTCGTACGCCGAGCGCACATGGTGCGGGTGCGAAGCCGCGAGCTGGCAGCCGGGGAAGAAGAGGTGGGCGCAGCGTTCCTGCCCGGGCTCGGCCCGCGCCAGGACGAAATCCGGGCCGTTGCTGAAGTCCATGTCCTCCAACGCGAATTCGTGGGCCGAGGGCGGCATCTTGCCGCGCGCCACCATGTCGCGCCGCGCCGTGAGGCAGAGGTCGGCCATGGAGAAGCGTTCAGGACAGACCTCTGCGCACAGGCCGCAGAGACTGCAGGAGTTGACCATCAGGTTGGCCTGGTGCACGCCCTGCACGATGGCGGCGTTGTTGTATATCTGCCGCGCGTACGTGCGGGGATAGCCCTTGTGGCGCTCAAGGTAGGCGCAGACGCTCACGCACTGCATGCACTGGCAGTTCAGGCAGCGCGCGGCCTCCGCCGCCGCCTCGGCGGCGTCGTACCCGTGCGCCGGATCGGCCGGGAGCACGCGGGGAAGGGGCCGCACCTCAGCGAGGGAGGTGAAGAGCCGGGTCGGTCCCGCACCCTCGCGCTCGCGCGCGGCCGTGAGCGAAGTTTTGCTCAGATGCCTGTCCATGGAGGCGGCGGCGCGGCGGCCGTCGGCAGCCTCTTGCACGAACGACGGCCCTTCCGTCGGAGGCCATCCTCCGTAGAAGATGCCGGAGGGGGCATCCTCGGAAAGTCGGGCGAGAGTGAGCGGATCGACGTGGCTCCGGTCCTCGGGGCAGATGCCGGGCGCGACGCCCGCCTCCACGAAGACCGCGCCGAATTCCGCGCGTGTGGCGGCCAGAAAGGCGAGGTCGAGCGTCCGGTCGGTGTGGACGTTGACGTCCATGGCCGCAAGCCGCCCAAGCTCACGCTCAAGCTCCGCGCCGGGCAGCGCGGCCTCGGGCAGATCGCGCAGGCTTCCGCCGAGCTGTTCGCCGGGTGCGAAGATGGTCACTGCATGGCCCTTGCGCGCCAGGTCCCAGGCGCAGGTCAGGGCCGCAAGGCCGTCTCCCAGCACAGCGGCCCGCCTGCCGGTGCGGGGCAGCACCAGGGGTTTGGGACCTGGGCGGCCCAGACGCATGCAGGCGCGCTCCAACTCCCCGATGGCCAGCGGATCGCCCGCTTCGTCGCGCTTGCAGGACGCCTCGCAGGGATGGTCGCAGATGCGTCCCATGACTCCGGGCAGGGGCATGGTCTTTTCGAGGATTTTGCGCGCGCCGGAGGGGTCGTTCGCGGCCATGCGCGCCATGAAGCCGCGCACGTCCACCCGTAGCGGACAGGCCGCCTGGCACCAGGGCGGCTCCTCCTGGATGCAGCGTTTTTCCCAGTCCCGCAGCGTCGATTGTTCCATGTCCTTCCCGTAGACTTGAAAGGGCGGGCGCGCAATGCGCGCCCGCCCCTGTTCACGTGATGCTGTTTAGGCCTTGGCCTTGAGACCGGCGAGCACCTTCTCCGGCAGGGCCGGAAGCTTGGTGATGCGCACCCCGCAGGCGTTGGTGATGGCGTTGATGATCGCTGCGTGCGGACAGGTGAGCGGGATTTCGCCCACGCCCGAAGCCCCGAACGGTCCGTCCGGACGGGGCGACTCGACGTAGATGAGTTCCATGTCGTCCGGGATCTGCTTGGCGAAGGGGAATCCCGCGCCGACCAAGGTCGAGTGCTTCTTGAGGTCCTCGAAGTCCTCGGAGAGCGCGAGGCCGATGCCCTGGGCCAGACCGCCGTAGAGCTGGCCGTCCACGACCAGCTTGCTGTTGACCTTGCCCACGTCGGCCACCAAGGTCATCTTTTCCACCTGGGTTTCGCCGGTGGCCACGGTCACCGCGACCTCGGCCATGAACAGGCCGTACATGTAGCAGCAGAAGGGCTTGCCCTGGCTGTTCTCGTCGCAGTGCGTGGCCGGGGCGGTCCACTTGCCGCTGTAGCGGGTGGGGATCTTCTCGGCCACCATCTCGCTGTAGGTGCGGAAGCTCTTGTCCGCCTTGCGCATGCCGGACATGAGCAATTCGCAGCCCGCGATGGTGGCGTTGCCGGCCATGACCTGGCTGCGGCTGCCGCCGGCCGGGCCGGAGTTGGGGGCGAGACTGGTGTCGTTGAGCACCAGCCGGATTTTCTCGGGGGGAACGCCGAGCGGCCGCAGGGCCTCGTGCGCCGTGCCCAGCACGCCCGCGTCCGCGCCCTGGCCGTGGTCCTCCCAGCAGGCGTACACGGTCACTGTGCCGTCCGGGTTGAGCTCCACGTCGACCTCGGAGGAGTCCGGGCCGTCCAGGCCCGCGCCGTAGACGCCGAGCGAGATGCCCACGCCCCGCTTGACCGCGGCCGTGGAGTTCTTCTTGGCCTTCTCCAGGGCGGCCTTGTACTTGGGCCGCAGGATATCCAGCATCTCGGGCAGGCTGTAGACCTCGGGGTCCTGGCCAGTGGGCGTGGTGTCACCCTTGCGGTAGCAGTTCAGGTGGCGCAGCTCGAGCGGATCCATGCCCAGCTTTTCGGCCAGCTCGTCCATGAGCACTTCGGAGGCGAACTCGGACTGTGGGGAGCCGTAGCCACGGAAGGCCGATCCCCAGGCGTGGTTGGTGCAGACCGTGCGGCCCTCGCCCCGGATGGCCGGGATGTTGTAGCCCGCGCCGATGAACTGCGCGCCGCGCAGGGTGAGCAGATCGCCGAACTCGGAGTAGGGGCCGTGGTCCACGGTCCAGTCGGTCTCCATGGCCAGCAGCTTGCCCTTGTCGTCCGCGGCCATGCGCACGTTCATGAAGAAGGGCGAGCGCTTGCCGGTGTAGGTCATCTGCTGCTGGTAGTCGTAGCGCAGATGCACCGGGCGGCCGGTGGCCAGGGCGGCCACGCCGACCAGCGCCTCCATGGTCGGGCTGAACTTGTAGCCGAAGGTGCCGCCCGTGGGGTTCTGGACCAGGACCAGCTTGTCGGCCTCGACGCCCAGGCCCGGGGCGATCATGTACAGGTGCAGGTGCAGGCCGATGGACTTGGAGTGGATGACCAGCTTGCCGTCCTCGTCCGTGTAGGCGAAGCCGACGTCCGGCTCGATGGGCATGTGCGGCTGGCGGCCGACGTAGAAGTCGTCCTCGACCACGACCGGGGCCTTGGAGAAGATGGGTGCGGTTTCGCCGCCCTTGGCGATCTTCTGGATGTAGTAGACGTTGGGCGTGCCCGGATGGATCTCGACGGCGTCCTCGGCCATGGCCGCGGGCGCGCTCATGTAGGCGGGCAGCTCTTCGAGGGAGACCCGGACCTTCTCGGCGGCGGCGCGGGCGTTCTTTTCCGTGTCCGCGCAGACGATGGCGACGGCGTCGCCGTACTGGAAGACCTTCTCGTCGCAGAGGATGGGGCGGTCCCAGCCGTCGCCCTTGTTGGTGGGGAAGGTGATCAGGCCGGTGATGCGGTTCTTGCCCTTGACGTCCTTGTGGGTCAGCACGCTGTGCACGCCGGGCATCTTGAGGGCCGCGGAAGCGTCGATGCCCTTGATCAGGGCGTGCGAGACCTTGGCCTGGACCAGGGCGAGATGCAGCGTGCCCGCAGGCATCTTGAGGCCGAGGTCCGCGCCGAAGTCCCAGGTGCCGGTGACCTTGGCCTCGGCGCTGGGACGCGGAATGGTGGAGCCCCAGACCTTGCCGTCCTTGGGCAGCTTGAAGGCAAGGTCCTTCATGGTCATCTCGCCGCGCATGACCTTGGCCGCGTCCATGACCGCGTCGGTGAGCTGCTTGTAGCCGGTGCAGCGGCAGGCGTTGCGGTTCTTCTGGAACCAATCGCGGATGTCGTCGCGGGTCGGTTTGGGCTTGGCGTCGAGCAGCGCCTTGGCGGAGACGATGAAGCCGGGGGAGCAGAAGCCGCACTGCGCGCCGCCGTGGACCATCCACGCCAGCTGCAGGGGGTGCAGGTTGCCGGGCTGTCCGAGGCCTTCGATGGTGTAGATCTCGGCTTTGTCCGGGACCTTCTTCATCTTGGTCACGCAGGAGCGGACCAGCTTGCCGTCCATGATCACGTTGCACGCGCCGCACTGGCCCTGGCCGCAGCCGACCTTGGTGCCGGTGAGCAGAAGCTGGCCGCGGATCACGTCGGCCAGGGTGTCCTCGGGCGCGACGACGAGCGTCCGGGGAACCGAGTTGATGGTCAGATACTTCTTGATCATTACCTGCCTCCTTGTCGCTTTGGCGGTTGGTATCGCTCAACAGGCCGGGACTTCCCCTCCACCGCGGAGGATCAGATTCCCTTGCCGAATGGACACGCCGGATAGCGGCACTCGGCGCAGGCGGCGCAGAAGCCGCCGTGCCCAAGTCCCGCTATGTCATCCCTTGTCACGGTTTCCCCTGCCAGCAGGCGGGGGACGATGAGATCGAATATGCTGGCCTTGTGGTACATGACGCAGCCGGGCAGGCCGAGCACCGGAACCCGGCCGATGAAGGCCAGCATGAACATGGCTCCGGGCAGCACGGGCGCGCCGTAGGAGACGGCCTCGCCTCCCGCGGCGCGGATGGAGGCCGGGGTCTGGTCGTCCGGGTCCACGGACATGCCGCCCGTGACCACGATCATCTCCGCCCCCTGGTCCAGAAGCTCGCGGATGGCGGCCACGGTCATGGAGATGTCGTCGGACACGAGGATCTGCCTGACGACCGTGCTTCCCAGGCGCTCGAACTTCCTGCGCACCACCGGGCCGAAGCCGTCCTTGATGCGGCCGTGGAAGACCTCGCTGCCCGTGGTCACCATGCCTACCTTGCGCCGCGCGAAGGGCTTCACCTGGATGAGCGGACCCGAGGCGCACAAGGCTTCCACGCGGGCGACCTTCTCCTCCTGGATCATCAGGGGGATGACCCTGGTGCCGGCCACAGGGGTTCCGGCCATGGTCTCCCGGCCCGTGTGCAACGTGGCGAAGCACATGTCGTCAAGAGAATTGATGCGGCGCAGGAGGTCCACGTCGACGCAGAGCAGGCCGTCCTGGGCTGCAGTCAGGTTCACCCGCCCCTCGCTGGGCGTGCCGAAGGCGATCCCCTGGCCCGCCGCCGCTCTGGCGATGCGCAGGGCCGCTTCATCCTCATGGACCAGTCCCGCGCCCGGGGCGAAAACGTAGATGTGCTCCTTGCCCAGCGTGAGCAGGGGCTCGACGTCCTCCTCCCGGATGATGTGCCCCTTTTTGAAAGCCGGTCCCTTGCATTCGCCAGGCACGATGCGGGTGATGTCGTGGCACAGGACCGTTCCCACGGCCTCCGTCACGGGTATGGCCGTTATCCCCTTGGGCAGATGCATGAGTGCTCCTTGCGGCTGCGTTTGTGAATCGGCAAGGATTCACGGCGCGCCGGTGCGTGAATAGTGCGAGGAGGTTGATTATGTTTTGATGAGCATACAAAATGTTGTGGTGGGCGGTCTAATCTGACCATATCGATATACAACAGTGTGCGGGTCGTTCGGTGTGTTGCCAGCATCGTCATTCCACAGGGGCTATTTCAAGCCACGCATATGCCATTTTAGGCATAATTATGTATGCCTGACGAACGCCCTTAAGAGCAAGGACCAAGCCAAGAAAAATATTTTTTTATTTCAAATGGTTGTAAAAATGCGCAAGAAAAATTTTCAATTATTCAGACAGATTTTCCCGAAGGAGGAGGCCGTTCGCTGGCCGAGCCGCGCTGGAAGATGATGAATAGTCAAATAGTTCATCGCGTTATACTGTTTTAGACAAAAGGAAACAGGTGGCTGGACGGGTGGGGCATTATGACCCGGACACCGGTCGCGCGGAATTTTCTTTGCGAGAAAAAACAGGTGATTCGTAGTGTTTCTTCTGGTCGCCCGGCCGGTTTCTCCGCGCACGGTCCGCAAGAACAACATCATGGCAAGGTCATTGTCCGATTCCTGTTGCGGCCCGACGGACATGTGGAGCGCCTCCGCGTCGTCTCCGCCGAGTTCGAGGATATGTTCGAGGAGAGCCTGCCGGCCGTTGTCCAGACTTGTCGATTCGTCCCCCGCCACGGGAGGGCATGCCGCCTCCTCTTGTGAGGACCTGCTGTCGGGGGATGACCATCTCTGGACACTCTGCTGCTGCGTCCGGCCATGGCGCGACGGCGGAAGGCGCGGCGAGGAGGGGGCGGTCGCGCGCCCGGGGAGGCTTCCGGCGCGGGAGGGGAAGAGGAAGGGGCCGACGGGCGTCCGCCCCGGACCGCGAAGCGCGGCAAACGTTTTGGGGAAGAGGGGATGGGGGCTGGGAAAGGGGGGAAACCCTTTTTGGGAAAAGGGTTTCCCCCCTTCCCCGGTTCTCCTCGTCCCCTCGCCCCGAATATCGTCTTACGCCGCGTGGGCGGGGTCGGCGGCGAGGCTGAGGTCCATTTCGCGCACCTTGTCCACCATGCGCTTGAACAGGCTGCGGATGGCGGCGAGGTCCTTGCGTTCGTACCTGTTGCGCGCGTGGATGAGCCCCGCGAGGTCCATGATCTCGTTGAACAGGTAGGGAGTGTAGAGCTGGTCGTGCTTGGCGAAGACCTCCACCTGCCTGAGGGTCTGGTTGATCTCGCGCTGGTTGCGGTCGAGCTTCTTGAAGAGCTTTTCCAGACGCCGCTCGGCGTGGCGCAGGGAGATGGACCAGGTGCGGGCCCTGGCCTCGAAGACCGGGCGGGGCCGCGGGGAGCGGGCCTGCCTGAGGCCGGAAAGGAAGCGCTCCAGGTTGGCGGAGGGGACGGACAGCAGCCCGCGCGCCTGGACCTCGTCCCAGGCCAGGTTCTCCGCGCCCTTGATGGGCGCGCCGCCGCCGTAGAGGTTGAAGGCGCGCAGGGTGGAGCGGGCCAGGTCGTCCTCCATGTCGCGGCGCGCGGCCAGGAGCTGGGGCGAGGTGGGGATGATCCTGCCCGCGGCGTCCTTGACCTGCATGTTGTAGATCCTGCGGATGGCGTCGATGTCCGTGCTGCCGTGGTGGCCCGCGGCGTGGGTTTCGCCGCCGGGAACGGCGAAGTCCTGGCCCACCAGGAGCACGCGCTCCACGCCCGCCCAGGACAGGAGCCGGAGCATGGTCACGCCGACGTTGCCGCCCGCGTCCAGGACCAGCTCACGGCCGCCGAAGACGAAGGTGGAGAGGCCGCCCAGGGTCCACAGCGGGATGGTGGGGCCGGGGTAGCGCGCCAGGACCTCGGGATCGACCTTGGTGGAGTAGATCAGGGGCACGTTCTGCGCCGCCTGCGCGTCCAGGCGGTTGAAGACCGAGCGCATGCCCTCGGAATAGTCGATGGCCAGGCAGAAATGCGGGGTGATGCCGTGGCGCTGCAGCGCGGGCAGGGCCTGCAGCGAGGTGGCGTAGAGCGCGTCCGGGGCGCGGTTGGCGAAGTGCGCGGCCGTGTCGTTGAGCGAGGGGCCGGCGCCGAAGATCACGGCGGTGACGTCCGCGCCGCGCCCCTTCAGGGGCAGGAGCGAGCCGTCGCGCGCGGCGCGGGCGAAGTTCTTGAGTTCGTTGCCGACCATCAGGTCCTGGCGCATGCGCAGGGTGGTCATCTCCACGGAGAAGCTTTCCATGCGCGCCTTGGCGCGCTGCAGCCAGTGGGCGTATTCCGGGCCGATCTGGCGGCTGGGCGTGTCCTCGCGCAGGATCACGCGGCCGAAGAGGAACTGCAGGTCGAGCTTGCGCACCATGTCCAGCACCGCGTCCTCGGTGGGCGGGATGAAGTGCAGCCGACCGGCCTTCAGGAACTCGACGTAGTCGGTCTGGCCCAGGCAGGCCAGGAGCATCTCGGGCCGCGGCTCCACCACGATGACCTTGTGCGACGGGGGCGTGGCCATGAGCGAGTGGTTGACGCCGTAGCCGAGGTTGCAGCCGATGATCACCGTGGCGCTGCGGTCGGCGGTGTCGTCGTAGGTCCACTTGCCGTACCAGGCCCTGGGCGGCGCGGCCTCGAACAGCCCCTGGCCGCCCGCCAGGCGCCAGTCCAGCAGGCCCTGGGCGTTGTGGAAGATGCCGTTCTCCAGCCGCTGCATGTCGTAGTTCTGGGCGAAGAGCCAGTTGTGCAGGGCCGGATTGGCGGTCTTGATGACGTCGAGATTGCTCTTGAGGAATTGGTAAAGTTCCATGGGGGTTCCGTACTCCTGTCGGCTTCTTGCGCGCGGCCGGGTTTTTGCCTAGACAGGACGTCTGGCCCAACCCACCGAACCGTATCGCCAAAAGGCTGCCGGGCACTTTGCATGATCCATTCCAATCTCCTTGAACTCATCGGCCGCACGCCGCTCGTGGAGCTTTCGCGCATCAATCCCAAGGCCGCGCCGGAAGGGGAGGGGAGGCCGTCCGTCAGGATTTTGGCGAAGATCGAGGCGCGGAACGTGGGCGGCTCCATCAAGGACCGCGTGGCCCTGGCCATGATCGAGGCGGCCGAGGCCTCGGGCGAACTGACCCCGGACAAGACCGTGATCGAGGCCACCAGCGGCAACACCGGCGTGGGGCTGGCCATGGTCTGCGCGGTGAAGGGCTACAGGCTCATGCTGCTCATGCCCGAGTCGGCCAGCGAGGAAAGGAAGCGCATCATGCGCGCCTACGGCGCGGAGCTGCGGCTCACGCCCGGCCACATGGGCACGGACGGGGCCATCGAGGAGGCCTACCGCCTGGCGCGCGAGCACCCGGAAACCTACGTGCTCATGGACCAGTTCAACAACCCCGCGAGCATCGAGGCCCACTATCGTGGCACGGCCCAGGAGATATGGGACGACACCACGGGGCGGGTGACGCACGTGGTCGCCGCCCTGGGCACCTCGGGCACGGTCATGGGGCTGTGCAAACGGCTGCACGAGCTTTCGCCGCAGGTGCGGGTCATCGCCGTGGAGCCGTATCCGGGCCACCGCATACAGGGTCTGAAGAACATGCAGGAGTCCTATCCGCCCGGCATCTGGGACAAGCGCCAGATGGACGCCATCGTCCACGTGCAGGACGAGGAGGCCTTTTCCATGGCCCGCCGCCTGGCCCGCGAGGAGGGACTGCTGGCGGGCATGAGCGGAGGCGCGGCGGCCTTCGCCGCGGCCCGGCTGGCGGGCGAACTCGACGAGGGGCTGATCGTCTTCATCGCCCCGGACAGCGGCGAACGCTATCTCTCGACCACGCTTTTCGCGCCGCCCGCCAGGAAGGGCATCGGCGTCTTCAGCCTGGCCTCGGGCAGCAAGGAAGTGCTCGTGCCCGGCAAGGACGGGCTGTGCATCTTCACCCCCGGGCCGTCGCTGGACGGCCTGGACGACGCGGAGGCCTGGCGGCGCATCGTGCTGGCCGACGTGCTGGTCAAGGCGCAGCGGGCGCTGGGGGCCGAGGCCCGGGCCGTGGTCGGCCTGGCCGACATGGACGACCGCGCCCTGGAGGCCGCCCGCGCCGCCGGGCAGGGCCGCGAGGCCTTCGCCGCGGCGTGCCTGGAGCGGCTGCGGGAACGCGCGCGGGCCCTGGGCGTGGGGGAGCGCGTCTCCTTCGCCCTGGCCGGGCCGTGCGTGGAGAGGAGCCTCGCCCTGACGCAGAAGCTCCTGGCCAGGGGACTGGCCTACGAGAAGCTGCGCAGCGTCTATTTCGACGTGCAGCGCGAACGCGACTACGGCCGCACCTCTCGCGCCGACACGAGCGGCCTCAAGGTCGGCCACACCGTGGACCTGGCCGACTACGCCAAGGACAATCCGCTCGATTTCACCCTGCTCAAGCGCGCCTCCCTGGCCGATCTCAAGCTCGGCGACGTGCTCGACACGCAATGGGGCAAGGTGCGGCCGAGCTGGTTTCTGCAGCTCGCGGCCGTGGCCGCGGAGAACCTGCCGTCCGTGGACTGCTTCCTGGCGGCCGAGGCGCACCGCTTCCCGCACCTGGAGAACTTCGCGGCCATCCTCAAGGCGGCCGGAATCAGGCCCCAGGCCTGGGCCGTGGTCCAGGCCGTGGGCGGGGAGGGGGGGGAGGCCCCTGGCCTGGACGCGCTGCTCGCCGGGGCCGCGCCGCGCGACGTGCGCCTCTGGCTGCTTTCGGCCTCCTACCGCAAGGCCCTGGCCGACACCGCCGACAGTCTGGCCATGTGGCGCAAGAACCGGCGCAAGGCCCAGGACCTCTTCGCCGCGCTGCACCTGGCCGCCGGGCCGGGGAACGGCGGGGCCGGGAGCGACCGCGAGATGGAGGGCGCTGCCCGCGACCTGCGCGCCGCCTTCGCCCAGGCGGTGGAGGACGATCTGGGGCTGCACCGTTTCTGGCCCATGCTCTTCGCCTTCATCCGCCGCGTCAACGCCCGGCTGGCCGAGGCTCCGGAGGCTGACGCCGCGCCCGCCCTGGCGGCCCTGCGCGAGGTGGACGAGGTGCTCGGCTTCCTCGATCCGGACGACCTGCCCCTGGTCCGGTCCGAGTGGCCCGAGGCTGCCGCGTCCCTGGCGGCCGAGCGCGAACAGGCCCGCGCGGCGCGCGATTTCAAGCGCGCCGACGAACTGCGGGACCGCCTTGCGCGCGAGGGCTTCCGGGTGGAGGACGCCCCGGCCGGAGCGCGTCTGTACAGGGCCTGACGCCTTGCCGCGGGCCCGCGGAAGATTGCCGAGGAGAACGGAACATGCGTGAGTTCATTCTGCCCCATCTCTTCGACCTGGTCTGCCTCGGCGTCTCCATGGCCCTGTTCACGGCCTACAACGTCTTCATCTGGTGGCGGCTCAAAGGCAACCCGATATACACCGTCCAGGGCGCCACGAGCATGGCCCGAAAGTCCTGGGTCGTGCAAGTCATGGAGGAGCGCAGCGACATCCTGGCCGTGCAGACCCTGCGCAATTCGACCATGGCCGCCACGTTCCTGGCCTCCACGGCCATCCTTCTGTCCGTGGGCGTGCTGACGCTGACCGGCCAGGCCGAGAAGATCGGCGAGACGTGGCGCACGCTCAACCTCTTCGGCTCCACCGAGCAGAGCATGCTGGCCATCAAGCTGCTCATCCTGCTCGGCAACCTCTTCGTGGCCTTCTTCAGCTTCTCCTCGTCCATCCGCCTCTTCAACCACGTGGGGTTCATGATCAACGTGCCGTGCTCCGAGCGGGACTACAGCACCTCCATCACCTTCGTGGCCATCCAGCTCGACCGCGCGGCCAGGCACTTTCACAACGGCATGCGCGCTTTCTACTTCATGGTCCCGCTGGTCTTCTGGTTCTTCGGGCCGTTGCTGCTCGTGGCCGCGACCATGGTCATGATCGCGGTCATCTACGGCATCGACAAGACCCCGGCCATGGACTACGATTACATCTCCACCTTTTCGCACAAGCGCTGCAAGCTGTAGGCGCGTCTCGCCCGGCGGCTCAGGCCAGCCTGCAGCAGGGCTGGGCCGTACCCGGCGCGGTGAAGACGATCTGCCAGAGCTGGATGTCGCGCGCCCGGAAAGCGCCCGCGCAGGACTGCAGGTAGTACTCCCACATGCGGCGGAAGGTTTCGCCGTAGCGCTCCCGCAGCCCCGGCCAGGCGGCGCGGAAGTTCGCAAGCCAGCACATCAGGGTGCGGTCGTAGTGCGGCCCCAGGTTCTGCCAGTCCTCCATGACGAAGAGGCCCTCGGCCGCCCGGGTGATCTGCGCACAACTGGGCAGCATGCCGCGCGGGAAGATGTAGCGTTCGATCCAGGGGTCGCACCAGCGCGTGGAGACGTTGCTGCCGATGGTGTGCAGCAGGAAGACGCCCCCGGGCTTCAGGCAGCGGGCCGCCACGCGCATGAATTCGCGGTAGTTGCGGTAGCCCACGTGTTCGAACATGCCCACGGAGACGATCCGGTCGAAGGGTTCGCGCAGTTCGCGGTAATCCTGGCGGCGTATCTCCACCGGCAGCCCGGCGCAGAAGGCGCGCGCGAAGTCAGCCTGCTCCTTCGAGATGTTCACGCCCACCACCGCGCAGCCGTATTCCTCGGCCGCGAAGCGGGCCAAGCCGCCCCAGCCGCAGCCGATGTCGAGCAGGCGCATGCCCGGGGCAAGGCCGAGCTTGTCGCAGATCAGCCGCATCTTGCGCAACTGGGCCGCGGTGAGGTCGTCGTCCTCCTTGAAATAGGCGCAACTGTACTGGCGGAAGGGGTCGAGGAATGCGCCGAAGAGGTCGTTGCCCAGGTCGTAGTGGCGTTCGGCCACGGCGCGCGCCCGCGTCCTGGTCTGCATGTTCAGCAGCAGCGCGGGCAGGATGGCGCAGAGAAAGCGCAGCCCGCCGCGCACCTTGTCCGCGGCGTGCGAGCGCATGAGCCGGTGGATGAACTCGTCGATGCGTTCGCAGTCCCACCAGCCCGCCATGTAGCCCTCGCCCAGGGCCAGATTCTTGCGCGTGAGCACGCCTGGATAGAGACGCTCGTCATGCACCAGGATGTCCCAGGGCCTGGAGCCGTTGAGGCGTATCCCCGCCACCGCCATGATCTCGGAGAAAATTTCTTTTGCGTCCGCCATGACCTCACCCCGCAAGGTGTTCGTGGCCCTTACGCCGCGCTCCTTCCCCCTGTTGAACGCGTCCGGCCGCCCGCCGCTTCGGGGCGTCCCCTGCGGAACGGCGCGGCCGGGGCCGTTCCGGTGTAAAATCGGAGGAATTCTACCCGATTAGCCTTTTACGCCGCTCGAGGCATGACGTCAATATCCCGCCCCCCTGGGACGGCGCAGAAAAAGGGCGGCCCTTTCGGACCGCCCTGTGCCGTATCTTCGGGAGTCGCGCCGCGCCTATGCCCCGGCGAGAGCCTTGGGGCGGCGGCGGGTGGTGACGAACTTGCGCGGGTCGATGCGGTATTTCTTCACCTTGTAGTTCACGATGCGGTAGCTGACGCGCAGGTCCCGCGCGGCCTGGAGCATGTTGCCCTTGGCCTTCTTCAGCGCGTCCACCAGGATCTCCTGCTCGAACTTGGCAACGGCCTCGCCGAAGGAGAGGTCCGTGTCCGTGGCGGACGACTCCGAGGTCTGCAGGCTCGGCGGCATGTGGTAGGAGCGGATGACCTCCTCGTCGCAGATCAGGGTCGCGCGCTCCATGCAGTTGCGCAGCTCGCGCACGTTTCCGGGCCAGTGGTACTGCGTGAGCATGTCGATGGCCGGGGTGGAGATGCGCTTGATGGTCTTCTGGTATTCCTTGCAGAACAGGTCGAGGAAGTGCTCCGCCAGGGGCAGGATGTCCTCGCGCCGTTCGCGCAGGGGCGGGATGAAGATGGGGAAGACGTTGATGCGGTAGTAGAGGTCTTCCCGGAAACGCCCGTCCTGCAGCAGTTCCTCCAGCGGGCGGTGGGTCGCGGTGACGAGCCGCACGTCCACGTTGATGGTCTGCTCGCTGCCCAGGCGCTGGATCTCCTTCTCCTGGATGGCGCGCAGCACCTTGGCCTGGGCCTCCAGCGAGAGTTCGCCGATCTCGTCCAGGAAGAGCGTGCCTTTGTGGGCCAGCTCGAACATGCCCTTCTTCTGCGCCACCGCGCCGGTGAAGGCGCCCTTCTCGTGGCCGAAGAGTTCGGACTCGATGAGATCCGAGGGCAGGGCGGCGCAGTTGAGCTTGATCAGCGGGGCCTGGGCGCGGGGGCTGCCCGCGTGGATGGCCTCGGCCAGCAGCTCCTTGCCCGTGCCGGACTCGCCGCGCAGCAGCACCGTGGCGCGGGAGTTGGCCACCTGGGCCACCTGCTGCAGCACCAGGCGGATGGCCTTGGACGAGGCCACGATGTTGGGCATGTGCAGGCTGGCCTCGTCCGAGGACAGACCCATGCCGTGCGACAGGATCTGCCGCTGCAGGGCCATCTCCTCCTGGAGCAGGGCCACCTGTTTGGCGATCAGCCCGGCCACGACCTCCAGGAACTGGCGGTGCAGGTCCAGCGACTCGCGCGACTGCACCGGCAGGTCCACGGAGAGCGTGCCCAAAACCTCGACCTCGCGCGTCTCGGGCGAGAGGTTGGTCACGGGGGCGCAGATGAAGGCCAGGCTGGCCAGTTCCTCGGGCGTGCGGCCGAAGGCCCGGTTGAGGAACTCCGGGTGGTCCTTCAGGCACGGCACCACGATGCTGGCGCCGGAGGCGAAGACTTGGCCGATGACCCCCTGGCCGGGCGTGTAGGTGGCCTGGCCGGTCTTGGGCTGGGTGTGGGTCAGGCTGATCTTCAGGGTCGCGGTCTCCTGGTCGTAGATGGCCAGGAAGGCCCGCTTGTAGCCCATGTTCTCGGCCAGGACGCGCAGCAGCGCCTTCATGCTCGGCTGCAGCGCGTTGCCCGGGCCGATCTCGGCCAGCACCTGCTTGAGGGTCAGCAGGCAGTGGGCGATGTTCTGGGGCGTGGCGGTGGTGTCCATGCTAGGCGCTTTTCGCCTCGCACACGGCCTGCGCGCCGAGTTCGATGGCTTTGAGGTTTGTGTCGTGCAGCCGCGGGGACATGTTCGCCTTGATGGTCTCGGCCAGCCGGGCCAGGCCGAAAGGCAGGCGGTCCACGGCGCACAGCGCGCCGAGCAGGACCATGTTCGCGGCCTGGGGCGCGCCCGCCCGCAGGCCCAGGGAGATGGCCGGGAGGAAGTGGACGGCCGCGGCGCAGGCGCGGGCCGCCGTCTCGATCTCGGCCAGGGGGACGGGCTTCTCCTTGCCGCGGGCCACGCCGATGGGCGGGACGGCCTCGGAGGAGGAGACGACGATGCCGCCCGGCGCCAGGTAGGGCAGGGCGCGCAGGGTTTCCAGCGGCTCGAAGCCGAGCAGCACGTGGGCCTCGCCATGGGCGATGCGGGGGCTCTGGTAGCCGCCGATGAGCACCGTGGACTCGACCACGCCGCCGCGCTGGGCCATGCCGTGGATTTCCCCGGCGGTCACGGCCAGACCCTCGTCGAGCGCGGCCTGGGCAAGAATCTTGGTGGCGGTGAGCGTGCCCTGGCCGCCCACGCCGGTCAGGAAGACGCGCGTGCGCATGGTCCGGCTCATTTGTTCCCCCGCTTCTTGGCCTTGATGTCCTTGGAGACCTGCAGACAGACCATGCAGCCCGTGCAGGAGGTTTCGTCGATGGTGACGCCGCCGTCCTGGTCCGCGGCGAAGGCCGGGCAGGCCAGGGTGTCCAGGCAGGCGCGCACCGAGTCCGTGGTTTCGGGCACGTAGGCGGTCTGCACGGGCTTCTGCTTGAGGATGCGGCGGGCGTGGATGATGCAGGCTTCGCGGGCGACCAGGGCGCGCACGCCCTTCATGCCCTTCAGTTCCTCCAGCGCGTTCCGGGTGGCCTTCAGGTTCAAGGGATTGACCGTGCGCACCTCGCACACGCCGCAGGCCGCCAGGACCCCCTCGATGGAGACGCGGCAGGCGTTGCTGCCCTGGGCGTGGACTTCCACGCCGGGGTGCGGCTGGCCGCCGGTCATGGCCGTGGTGTGGTTGTCCAGGACCACGAGCAGCAGGTCGTGGTTGTTGAAGACCGCGTTGATCACGCCGGTGATGCCGGAATGGAAGAAGGTGGAGTCGCCGATGAAGGCCACCACCGGCTTGCCCGAGGCGCGGGCGAAGCCGCATCCGGCGCTGACGCTGGAGCCCATGTCGAGCAGGAAGTCGGCCATGGCCAGGGGCGGCAGGATGCCCAGGGTGTAGCAGCCGATGTCCGAGGAATAGAAGGCCGAATCCCCGAAGACCTGGCGCACGGTGTAGAAGGCGGCGCGGTGCGGACAGCCCGCGCAGAGGTTGGGCGGGCGCATGGAGAGCGCGGCGATGGTCGCGGCCGGGACGGCGCAGGCCGGGGCGGCCGGGCGCGCGATACCCGCGGCCTCGGCCAGGGCGGCGGCCACGATCCGGGTGTCGTACTCGCCGAGACGGGTCAGGCCCGAAAAACCCTTGCCCAGGATCTCGACCCCGATGCCCTGTTTTTGGGCCAGCACGCGCAGCTCGTTCTCCAGCACCGGCTCGCCTTCTTCGACGACGAGGAGGCGGTTGACCGAGCCGAGGAACCCGGCGCACAGCTTTTCGGGCAGGGGGTTGGAGACGCCCAGGGAGAGCACGCGCACCGCGTCCGTGAGGCCGAGTTCGGCGAGCGCGTCGGCCACGTAGGCGCGGGAGATGCCCGAGACGGCCACGCCGATCCCGCCCTTGCCCGAGACGTGGTTGAAGGGGGTTGTCTCGGCCCAGGCGCGGATTTCCTCGAGCTTCTTCAGCAACTCGACGTGGCGCGCGCGAGCCACGGCCGGGATGGGCACGAAGCGGCGCGGGTTCTTCACCGGCTCGCCCGCGGAGGCGGGCTCGCGCACCTCGTCGAAGGCCACGGGGCCGCGCAGGTGGTTGAGGCGCGTGGTGGTGCGCAACATCACCGGCTGCTGCCACTGCCGCGAGAGCAGCAGGGCCTCGCGGGTCATCTCCTTGGCCTCCTGGGCCGAGGCGGGCTCGAAGACCGGCAGTCCGGCGAGACGGGCGTAGATGCGGTTGTCCTGTTCGTTCTGGCTGGAGTGGCAGCCGGGGTCGTCGGCCGAGAGCAGCACGAGGCCGCCGGGCACGCCGATGTAGGCCAGGGTCATGAGCGGGTCGGCGGCCACGTTGACGCCGACGTGCTTCATGGTGGTCAGGGTCAGCGCCCCGCCCAGGGCGGCGCCGCCGCCCACTTCCAGGGCGACCTTCTCGTTGGTGGAGTATTCGAAGCTGAATTTTCCGTCCGGCGCGAGGCGGAAGAAGGTGTCCGGAACCTCGCTGGACGGCGTGCCGGGGTAGCAGGTCACGACCTCGACGCCCGCCTCCACCGCCCCGCGCACGATGGCTTCGTTGCCGAGCAGGAGGTGGATGTCGCCGGGAGCGGCCGAAAGCAGGGGATGGGCCATTGCGCGTGTCTCCTTAGGACTTGGATTCGCCAAGCTGCGCCCGCAGACGGGCGATCTTGTGCTCGAAATAGGGGTTGGGCGACGACTCTCCGGCCTGCAGGGCCTCGTAGGCCGCCAGCGCGGCCGCCGCGTCCCCGGCGGCCTCGGCCGCGGCCGCGGTCTGCATGGCGATCACGCTGCGGAAGGACTCGGGGGCCGAGGCCTTGAGCGCGTCGAGCGCGGCCAGGGCCTCCGTGGTCTTGCCCGCCTCCAGCAGCGCGCCCGCGCGGCCGAGGGCCGCGGGCACGCCCAGGGCCGGGCCGGTGGAGGCGGCGATGTCCGCGTACGCCTTGGCGGCCGTGTCCCATTCCTTGGCGGCCATGGCCGCGTCGGCCAGGGAGAAGAGGGCGTTGAGGCGCACGCTCCCGGGCGCGGCGGCGGCGAAGGCGGACAGGGCCTGCAGCCGCTCCGCGCCTTTCTTCTGGATGAGGATCGCGCCCAGTTCGTCCGAGGCCTGCCGCGCGGCGCGTTGCGTCTGCCATTTCCAGGCGGCGACGCCGCCCGCCGCGAGCAGGGCGGCGATGATCGCGCCGATGATGAGTTTCAGGTTGGCGGTCAGCCACGTGGGCAGGCCGAAACTGTCGGCCAGGGTGGGGTCGAGGGGGCGCATGGTCTGGTTTTCGGACATCGGGAAGGAGCCTCCGTGCGATTTGACGAAAATGAAGGTTCCTTCTAGGCGCAAATTACAAAAAGATCAAAATATTTCTTTCTGTGTCCAAACCTCTTGCGTTCTCCTATCTCGTTGATATGTCTTCATGTTACCTTCGCCCTCCGGTCCGGGAGGGCTGCTGGGCGGCGTTTTTCAGGCGGGGCATGACAAATTTGGCTCGGCGCGCCGCGCCGCCCGCGTTTTCCCCCGGGCCGGGCTTTTGCCAAGCGGGCGGCATTCTGCTAGCGAAGGGGCCGCCGGACGAGCGTCCGGCGCAGACGGCGCAATCACGAGGAGAGGACATGGAGCTTCGCGAATCTATGCGGCGCATCGCGGCCGGGGCCAGGGAGGCCTCGCGGGCCATGGCGTCCGCCCCCGGACGGGTCAAGGATGCGGCGCTGCTCGCCGTGGCGCGGCTTTTGGACGAGCGCCGTCAGGCGTTGCGGGCGGCCAACGCGCAGGACCTCGACGCGGCCCGCGCCGCGGGCATGGACGCCGCCAGGCTGGACCGTCTGGCCCTGTCCGACGCGGTCATCGACGGCATGATCCGGGCCTGTCGCGAGGTGGCCGGGCAGGACGATCCCGTGGGGGCCATCGAGAGCATGAGCAAGCGCCCCAGCGGCCTGCTCGTGGGCCGCATGCGCGTGCCGCTCGGCGTGATCTGCATGATCTACGAGTCGCGGCCCAACGTGACCATCGACGCGGCCATCCTCTGTCTCAAGGCGGGCAACGCGATCATCCTGCGCGGCGGTTCCGAGGCCTTCCATTCCAACCAGGCCCTGGGCGCGGTGCTGCGCGACGCCCTGGCCGAATGCGGCCTGCCGCCCGACGTGGCGCAAATTCTGGCCACGCGCGAGCGCGAGGCCGTGTCGCACCTTCTGAAGCTCGACGAGTACATCGACGTGGTCATCCCGCGCGGCGGCGAGGGGCTCATCCGGGCCGTGGTGGAGCAGGCCTCCATGCCCGTGCTCAAGCACTACAAGGGCGTCTGCCATCTGTACGTGGACGCGGGCGCGGACCTGGAGCAGGCGCTGGCCATCGTCTTCAACGCCAAGGTGCAGCGGCCCGGCGTGTGCAACGCCCTGGAGTGCCTGCTGGTGCACGAGGCCGAGGCCGCGGCCTTCCTGCCGCGCGTGGCCGCGAAACTCGGCGGCGCGGGCGTGGAGTTCCGGGCCTGCCCGGCCTCGCTGCCCCTGCTCGGGGCGACCGCCCGGCCCGCCGCGCCGTCCGATTTCGGGTACGAGTTCCATTCCCTGATCCTGGCCGTGAAGGCCGTGCCGGACATGGACGCCGCCCTGGCCCACATCGCGGCCAACGGATCCGGTCACACCGAGGCCATCTGCACCCGCGACCACGCCCGGGGCATGCGTTTTTTGCGCGAGGCCGACGCCTCGCTGGTGCTGATCAACGCCTCCACGCGCTTCAACGACGGCGGCGAACTGGGGCTGGGCGCGGAGATCGGCATCTCCACCTCCAAGCTGCACAGCTACGGTCCCATGGGCGTGCGCGAGCTGACCGCGACCAAGTTCGTGGCCTTCGGCGAGGGGCAGGTGCGGGGCTGATGCGGCTCGGACTCTTCGGCGGGACCTTCAATCCCGTGCACAACGGCCACGTGCGCATGGCCGTGGAGGCGCGGGAGGCGCTCGGCCTGGACCGGGTGGAGTTCGTGCTCGCGGCCCGGCCGCCGCACAAGGCCGCCGTGGGCATCCTGCCCTTCGAGGTGCGCTGGCGGCTGCTCTCGCTGGCCCTGTGCGGGCTGGAGGGGTTGACGCCGAGCCTCTTCGAGCAGCAGCTCGACGGCCCGTCCTACACCGTGCGCACGCTCGAAGCCTTCCGGGAGAGGCTGCCCGGGGCCGAGTTGTGGTTCGTGTGCGGAACCACGGACCTCGTGAGCATGGACAAGTGGATGCGCGGCCGCGACATCCCCGGTCTGGCGCATCTGGCCGTGCTGCCCCGGCCCGGCGCGGACGTCGAGGCGGCGCGCGGCTTCGTGGCCGCCTTCTGGCCCGAGGCCGCGGCCGAGGGCGGGGACGTCTGGCGGCTGCCCGGGGGCGGCCTGATCCGCCTGCTCGACGCGCCGCTCCTGGACATCAGCGCGACCATGGTGCGCGGGCGGCTGCAGCAGGGCCGCAGTCTGGCCTGCCTCGTCCCCCAGCGGGTGGAGGAAACCCTGCGCACCCTGCCGCGGCGTGTGCTGCAGAATTGGCTCGGCCGGTAGGGAAGAAGCCCGGGCGACATCCGACATCTTTTGACAAGGCGGAACCGGGCGCTGTAGAAGGCTATTTCCCGGACAACGCAGCAACAGCCGGACCACAGATGAAGATCGACCCCCACATGTCGGTGCTGGTCGCCGACGCCTCGGAGACCGTGCGCCGGAACCTGCGCCAGATGCTGCGCGAGATGGGCGTGGCCAAGAGCGTGGAGGCGGCGGACGGCGACGAGGCCTGGTTCGCGGTCAACGACGAGATGCTGGCCTGCGTCATCTGCGACTGGGACCTGCCGGGCATGGACGGCCTGGAGATGCTGCACAAGATCAAGTGGAGCGAGGACTTCAGCTCCATCCCCGTCATCCTGCTCTCCGACGACCCTTCGGAGGAGCGCGTGGCCCAGGCCGTGCAACTCGGCGTGGCCGAATACCTGGTCAAGCCGGTTTCTGTCGACGTGCTCAAGTACAAGCTGGAGCGGGCGCTCTCAGGCGAGGCCCACGCCATCGACGTCCTGCCCGGACGTCCGGAGGCGCCCGCCGCGCCCGTCGCCGCGCCGCAGCCCGTCCCGTCCCGTCCCGCCGCGCCGCGGCCCGCGGCCCCGTCTCCGGACATCGCCGAGATCATCGCCAAGAAGAAGGTCAACACCTCGTTCCAGCCGGTGCTGGACATCGAGCAGCGCGCCATCTTCGGCTTCGAGGCCCTGACGCGCGGCTTCATCGGCCGCGAGGACGAGGAAATCGCCCCGGCCGTGCTCTTCCAAAGCGGCGACCCCGGCCTGACCATCGCCCTGGACGCCATCTGCCGCGAGAAGTCCCTGGCCGCCTTCGCGCCCCTGGGGCGGCAAAACGCCGGGTTCCTGCTGGGGCTGAAGGTCGACGCCGCCAACCTGCGCGACGGGGCCAACCTCCGCCTGGCCGACGTCTTCGCGGGGGCCGACGCCCTCGGCGTGCCGCCCGGCCGCGTCATGCTCTCGGTGGTCGAATCCCAGATCGCGGACGACGCGGCCCTGGCCACCTTCATCGACAACCACCGCCCCGCGGGCTTCAAGATCGCCTTCGACAAGGTCACGCAGCGCCACCTGGACTTCGAGCGCATCCTCGACTTTCGGCCCGACTACATCAAGCTCGACCGCGAGATGGTCGAGAACGTGGACGCCGAACTCTACAAGCAGGAGGCCGTGGGCACGGTCATGAGTCTGGCCAAGCTCGTGGGCGCGCACGTCATCGGCTCGGGCATCGAGCGCGAGGAGGAGGCGCTGGCCCTGCTGGAGAAGGGCGTGACCCTGCTGCAGGGCTATTACTTCGACCGGCCGCTCAAGAAGGACATCCGGGGCATCGAAAAGTATCTCTATCAGGTGGAGTACCTGGGCTACAAATTCATCAAGCACGCCCAGGACAGGATCATGACCGAACAGGCCAGCCGCGTCGAGGTCATGGACCTCACCGCGCGCATCCGGCAGGCCCTGTCCAACTCCCACCCCGACCGCTTCGAACGCATCCTGGAGGCGGCCCTGCGCAAGCACGCCGCCATCCTGGGCCTCTACGTCCTGACCGATTCGGGCCAGCAGGCCACGCGCGCGGTCACGGTCTGCGGCAAGGACGCGCCCTGCGGCGGCGAGCCGCCCGCCAAAGGGGCCCGCCACTACCTGCGCGACTTCTTCCTGCACGTGCGCTCGGGACTCTCCGAATACATCACCGAACCCTACGTCTGCCGCTACACCGGCGGCCGCTGCCGCACCATCGCCGCGGCCTTCAACGACGCCAACCAGAAACGCTACATCCTCTGCGTGGACGTGACGGCGTAAGGCCGTCGCGTCGCGCCGGGTTCCGACGACAGGAGTCGCCGAGAATGCAATGTATTTTTCGCACCATAAGGCCTCTCAAGGCGGCGGCCTTCACGGGATTCGGGGCGCTGGTCTGCCTGGCGGCGGAAAGCCTGGGCCGGGGGAGCGTGTCCGCGGCCCTCGGCTGGGGAGCGGAACAGCCCCTCTTCCTGGCCTGCAACCTCCTTTTGTGCCTGGTCTTCCTGGGCCTGTGCCTCGCGCTCACGGGGCGGCTGGCCGCGGCCATGGCCGGGGGAGGGCTGCTGCTTCTCGCCATGGCCGCTGTGAACGCCGCCAAGTTGTCGGTCCTGGGGACGCCGTTTCTGGCCTGGGATCTTCTGTTCGCGCGGCAGATGTGGGCCATGCTGGCCACCCTCTCCCCGTCGGCGGCCGCCGGTCTGCTGGCGGCCGCGGCCCTGCCCGCCGTGCTGCTGGGCGTGATCGTCAGGTGCGGCGGCGGGCGGCTCGGGGCGACGTTCCGGCTGGTCCTCGGCCTGGCGTGTCTGGGACTCCTCGCGCGTTCGGACGATCTGCTCGCCAGGCGCGCGGGCATGGCCAACGTCATCTGGAACCAGGCGGAGACCGCCGCGGCCAACGGCTTTTTCGCCACCTTCGCGCTCAACGTCTCCCCGCTGCTCGTGCAGCAGCCGGAAGTCTACGACGAGGAGGTCGTCGCCCGCATCCTGGAGCACAACAGCCATCTGGCCTCGGCCTGGGAGCGCGACGAGGCGGCCCCGCCGGTGAGTCTGGTCGTGGTCATGAGCGAGTCCTTCTACGACATGGCCGACATGGGCTTCGAGGCCGACGACCTGCCGCTTGAGACGGTGTCCCGGATCGTTTCGGAGCATCCGAGCTTCCGGCTCGTCTCGCCGTCCTTCGGGGGCAACACCTGCAACGTGGAATTCGAGGTGCTGACCGGACTGTCCAACGCCTTCCTGCCGGACGGCTCGCTGCCCTACGACCACTACATCCGGCGGCCCACCCCGTCGCTGGCCTGGGTCCTGGGCGGGCTCGGCTACCGCACGGCGGCGGTGCATCCCTATCACGACTGGTTCTGGAACAGGAAACGGGTCTACCCGCTGCTCGGCTTTTCGGAGTTCCACGCCCTGGACTCCTTCGGCGAGGCGGACAAGCGCGGCGGGCTGGTCTCGGACGAGGCCATGGTGGACCGCATCATCGGCATCATCGACGAAACCGACGGCCCCTTCTTCATCCACGCCGTGTCCATGCAGAACCACGGCCCCTATCCCGAAGACCGGTACGGCGAGGACGCCGTGCAGGTTCCGGACAAGGCCCCGGCCGCCATGCGGGGCGTCCTGGGCACGTTCATGACCAACCTGCGCGATGCCGACCGGGCCCTGGCCAAGCTCCTGGAGAGGCTGGAGCGGCATCCCGGCCCGGTGCTCTGCCTCTTCTTCGGCGACCACCAGCCCTGGTTCATGCTCGACGTGCACAACGCCGCCGCGAACGGCGAGGGCCGCGCGCAGCACGCCATGTACAGCGTGCCGGGGCTGCTCTGGAGCAACACGCCGGGCCTGGTGGACCGCGACGAAATCCCCGAACGCCTGAGCCCGGTCTACTTCCCGCCCATCCTGCTGCACCAGATGCGCATTCCCCTGCCGCCGCACATGCTGCATCTGCGCGCGGGCATGGGCGAGTTCCCGGTCATCCACCGCGCGCTTCCGGTGGGAGGGGAGGACGAGGCGCAGTTTCCGGCCCGGCTGCGCGAGGTCGAGTTCCTGCGCAGCCTGGAAGTGCTGCAATACGACATCCTGTTCGGCAAGCGCTTCCAGGAGGCCCTGGCCGGGCCGCGCGATTCCTGAGGGACCCCGGCCCCTGCGTTCCCCGTCCGGCCGCCGCAGGCGTCGCCGGTCTTCCCGCGTTTTCCCGCTGTTCGCTCAGCCCCGCAGCACGGCCGCCAGCGCCTCCGCCGCGTCCAGGGCGGTGATGCCGGTCAGGCAGGCGAGGCCTTTCCCGCAGGCCGAGCCGCCATGCACGTCGCAGGGGCGGCAGCGCTCCGGGCGTTCGAGCACGAGGTCGCGCGGCCCGGCGGGGTAGAAGCCCCAGTGGCGGGTGGTGGGGCCGAAGAGGGCGACGACGGGCGTGCCCACCCCGGCGGCCAGGTGCATGGGGCCGGAGTCGCCGGTGAGGCAGGCGTCGCAGGCCTGCAGCAGGGCCAGGGTGGCGCGCAGGGAGGAGGCGTTGGTCAGGTCGCGTTCCCCGGCGCGCTCCTTGAGGAAGGGGCGGCGGTTCACGCCGATGACGACGTAGTCCGTGTCCGCCGCCTCCAGCAGGCTGACGAGTTCGTGCCAGCGCGCCTCGGGCCAGGCCTTGTTGGGGTGGGTGGCGTAGGGGTGCAGGGCGACCAGGGGGCGGTCCGGGCGGCGCAGCTCCGCGTTGTCCAGAAATGCGGCGGCCTGGGCGCGCTCCTCGGGGCTCACGTCGAGGACCGGGAGGAGGTCGGAGGCCGGGGGAGGGGTCGTGTCCAGGGCCAGGGCGTAGCGCTGCGGCACGTTGCAGGCGAGCAGGCGCGACGCGGCGAAGCGCAGGCCCGTGAGCCGGTAGAGGCGGCGCAGGAAGGAGAGCTTGGGATATTTGCTGTAGGGGCCTTTCCAGAGCGAGGCCAGGAGCAGGCTGCGGCCCACGCCGTGCAGGTCGACGAGCGGCAGATGGCCGTACTCGCGCGCCAGGGCGTTGGCCGTGGCGAACCAGCCGGACTGCAGCTTCTCCTCGGCGACGCCGAGGACCTCGGTCACGGCCGGGTGGCGGTCGAAGAGCGGGGCGAAGCGCTCGCGCGTGAGCACGGCGAAGCGCAGCTTGCGCGTGCGGCCCCAGTGGGCCAGCACGCCCGTGGTCAGGGCCACGTCGCCCAGCGCGCCCAGGCGCACGGCCACGGCGTCGAAGCGGTCCGGGCGGTTCACGCGGCCTCCCCGGGAACGTTCCCCCGGCCCGCGGCGAGCAGCTCCGAGGCGGCGGCCCAGGCGGCCTCGGGAGAGATGTCCGTCATGCAGCGGTGGTGCCCCTCCGGGCACTCCCTGGGGCCGTGCAGACCGCAGGGGCGGCAGGGCAGGGCGGTCTGCAGGACGCGGCTGTGCGCCCCGCGCGGGAAGAAGCCCAGGCGCTGCGTCGTGGGGCCGAAGAGGGCCAGGGTGGGCGTGCCCTGGGCCCAGGAGAGGTGCATGGGGCCGGAGTCGCCGGTGACGTAGAGGTCGAGGCGGCCGAGGGTCGCGGCCAGCACGGGCAGGGAGAGCCTGCCCGAGAGGTCGAGGAGGCGGGCGGAATCCCTGCCCGCCATGCCCTGGCGGACCTGGGCGGCGGCGGCCTCCTCGCCGGGTCCGGAGAAGAGGACCGTGGAGGCTCCGGCCGCCAGGGCCAGGTCCGCGAGGCGGGAGAAATGGGCCGCTGGCCAGCGCTTGGTGGGCCAGACCGAGCCTGGATGCAGGCCGACCACCGGTCCGGGCAGGCCCCGCAGCAGCGTCCCGGCCTCGGCCAGGGCGTCGCTTGGCAGGGTCAGGCGCGGCCAGGGATCGCGCCCGGCGATGCCCAGGACGCGGGCCAGCTCCAGCAGGCGCTCGATCTCGTCCAGTTCGTCGAAGCGGCGCGGCGTGGTCAGGGTGTAGGCCAGGCGGTTGTAGGGCGGCGCGTCGTAGCCCAGGCGCACGGGGATGCGCGAGGCGAAGGCGACCAGGGCGGAGCGCAGGCTCGTGTGCGCCGAGACGAGCAGGTCGCAGCCCCTGGCTGCGAGTCCCCGGCCGAGCCGCCACGCGCCGGGAAGCCCGGCGTCGCGGCCGCGCTTGTACACGCCCGTGACCGAGGCGAATTCGGGCTGGGCCGCGAACAGCGTCTCCAGGCCGCCGCGCACGTAAAAATGGATCTCGGCCGCGGGCCAGGCGCGCGCCAGGGCGCGGGCCAGGGGCAGGGTGAGCGCGGCGTCGCCGAGGAAGGCCGTCTGCCACAGGGCGATGCGCGAGAAGGGGCCGGAGGGCGTTGTCGGGGCGTCGTTCATGGGTGGGGCCGGTATGCGCCAGATGCCGGGCAAAGGTCAAGACGGCCGGACGGCGGGACCGGGAGGGGCGTTCCCGCGCCGGTAGTTGTTGCGCGCTCCCCGGGCATCTGCTAGAGCCTCATTCGGACCGGGAGGCGCGGGAGTCGTCCCGCGCCGGGTCCACATACGATGCTTGTACTCATCTGCGCCGTCTCCCTGGCCATCCTCGTCTCCTTCTTCTGTTCGCTCAGCGAGGCCGCGCTCTATTCCGTCTCCTGGAGCCGCATCGAGAACCTGCGCCGCGAAGGGCGTCGTTCGGGCGAGATCCTCTACGCGTTGCGCCAGGACGTGGAACGGCCCATCTCGGCCATCCTCACCCTGAACACCGTGGCCAACACGGCGGGCGCGTCCGTGGCGGGCGCGGCCGCGGGCGACGTCCTGGGCGGCGAGAACCTGGCCCTGTTCGCCGTGGTCTTCACCGTCCTCATCCTCATCTTCGGGGAGATCATCCCCAAGACCGTCGGCGTGCTCTACGCCAAGCAGGTGGGCCCTCTGCTGGCCCGGCCCATCCACTGGCTGGTGCGGGCGCTCGCGCCCACCACCTGGCTGCTGGGTTTCGTGGTCGGCCTGCTCAAGAGCAAGCACAGGGGGCCGCACACCACGGAAGAGGACATCAAGGCCATCGTCAGCCTGACGCGCAAGGCCGGGCTGCTTCAGCCCTACGAGGAATTGTCCATCAGGAACATCCTCTCCCTGGACCAGAAGCGGGTGGAGCAGATCATGACCCCGCGCACCGTGGTCTTCACCCTGCAGGCGCAGCTGACCGTGGCCGAGGCCATGCCCGGGGGGAAGATCTGGCCGCACAGCCGGGTGCCCGTCTGGGAGGAGGACGCCGAGGACATCGTGGGCGTGGTCTACCGCCGCGACGTGCTCGGCGCCCTGGCCGGGGACCGGCACGGGACCCGGTTGAGCGCGATCATGAAGCCCGCGGAGTTCGTGCTTGAGTCCTTGACCCTGGACCGGGCGCTTATTAAATTCCTCGAATCCCGCATCCACATGTTCGTCGTGCTCGACGAGTACGGAGGGTTTTCCGGGGTGATTACGCTCGAGGACGTCCTTGAGGAGATCCTGGGCAAGGAAATCGTGGACGAGACGGACCAGGTCGCGGACATGCGCGAGCTGGCCCGGCAGCGCCGCAGGAGCGCGGCGGAGCGGCGAGGCGGCTAGGCCGCCCTGCAAAGCAGAGGGACCATGGCGAAGAAATCCGGTAAGTCCATCTATCTCGCGGCGGCCGTTCTCTTCCTGGGAGGCTTCGGCTGGCTGCTGTTCTCCGGCCTGTCCTCGGACAGCGTCTATTTCGTCAACGTCTCCGAGGCGCTGGCCGTGGAGGCCAAGGGCGGCCTCGGCCAGGCCCGGCTCTTCGGCCAGGTGCTGGACGACGACCTGCGCTCCAAGGAAGGCGGCCTGGGGGCGGTCTTCACCCTGGCGGACAAGGACGACGCGGGGCACACCATGCGCGTGGACTACACCGGCGCGGTGCCCGACACCTTCAAGCCCGGCGTGGAGGTCATCGTCGAGGGCCGCATGGTCCAGGGCGCGTCCCCGGCCGTGTTCAAGGCCACCACGCTGATGACCAAGTGCCCGAGCAAGTACGAGAAGATTCGCGAGGACGAAAAGGCGGCCAGGAAGGGCTAGCTCGTCCTGCCCCCGCCGTCCCTCGTCCGGCCGTCTCCATTCCGGGGCCCTGACCCCAACGCTAAGGAAGGATCATGCACGCAATCGCCTATTGGGGTCTCCTGCTCGCCCTTTTCGTGAGTCTTTTCGCCGCGGGCGTCGCGGCGTGGCAATCCCTGTCCGGCCGTCGCGAGGCCCTGCCCTGGCTGGAGGGAGGCCATTTCGCCGCCACGGCCATGCTGACCGTGAGTTCCCTGCTCCTGCTGCTGGCCTTCGTGCGGCAGGACTACAGCCTGAAGTACGTCTACGACTATTCGGACTCCACGCTGGAGCTGTTCTACGCCGTGACCGCCTTCTGGGCGGGGCAGAACGGCTCGCTGCTCTTCTGGGCCTGGCTGACGGCGCTCATGGGACTGGCCTTTCAGGTCACGCCGGGCTACCGCTCCATGCCCGGCGGCACGCGCACGGCCTACTGGCTGCTTTTTCTCACGGTGCAGGCCTTCTTCCTGCTGCTCCTGACCTGCTGGTCCGACCCCTTCATCGAGATCGTCCCGCCCCCGGCGGACGGCCGCGGCCTGAATCCGCTCCTGCGCAACCCCGGCATGATCTTCCACCCGCCGCTGCTCTTCCTGGGCTACGCGGGGTTCACGGTCCCGGCCTGCCTGGCCCTGGCCTCGCGCCTCTCGGGCGAGGACTGGGACTGGCTGTCCGTGGGCAGGCGGTGGAACATCTTCTCCTGGATATTCCTCACCGCGGGCATCGTGCTGGGCGGCTGGTGGGCCTACATGGAACTCGGCTGGGGCGGCTACTGGGCCTGGGACCCGGTGGAGAACGCCTCGCTGCTGCCCTGGTTCACCTCCTCTGCCCTGCTCCACACGACCATCGTGCAGGAGCGGCGCAAGGCGCTCCACGACACCAACGTCTTCCTCATCGCTCTCTCGTTTCTGATCTGCGTCTTCGCGACGTATCTGGTGCGCTCGGGCGTGGTGCAGTCGCTGCACGCCTTCGGCGGCTCGGGCGTGGAGCTGCCTCTGGTGATCTTCATGCTCGCCGGGCTCGCGCTCATCACGCTCACCGCCTACGCCACACGGAGCCCCCAGGGGCGCGAACTGCCGGGCATCGTCAGCCGTCCGGGCTTCCTCGTGCTGGCGGCCTGGATGTTCCTGGCGCTCGGCGTGGTGGTCGCGCTGGGCACCATGTGGCCGGTGATCAGCAGCCTGTGGAGCGAGAACACCGTGGGCCTGGACGCGGCCTTCTACAACCGCGTCTGCATGCCGCTTTTCACCATTCTCGCGCTGCTTCTGGTCTTCTGCCCCTGGCTAGGCTGGAAGGAGGGGCTGAAGGACCGGCCCGCGGCCATCGCCACCATGGCGGCTCTGCCGCTGGGCGCGGCCGTCATGGTCCTGCTCGGCTACTCCCTGCCCCTGGCCGCCATCGGCGGCGGCGCGGGCGTGGCGGCCCTGGTGGGCATGGCCCTGGTCGCGGCGCGCGATCCCTCCTACTGCAACCACCTGCGCGGCCTGGGCTTCATCGGCGTGCACGTCGGCCTGGCGCTGGTGGTGCTCGGCGTGGCCGTCTCCGGCCCGTTCTCCCAGTCCCTGGAAGTCGCTTTGCTGCCGGGCCAGAAAGCCGAGGTGGACGGCTACGAGTTCACCTACGCCGGGCTCGACGAGTTCGAAACCGAGGCCATGGGCGGCATCCGCGCCCGGCTCACGGTGACGCGCGGCGGGGCGGCGGTGGGCGAGGTGCGGCCCGAGCGGGCCATCTACCGCAACTTCGAGCAGCCCTTCGCCGAGGTTTCGACCATCTTCTCCCTGGGCAAGGAGGTCTACGCCGTGCTCCTGGGCCTGGACAAGAGCGACCGCGCCTCCTTCAAACTGGCGGTCAACCCTCTGGTCAACTGGGTCTGGATCGGCACCACCCTGATGTGCCTGGCGGGCTTTCTGTGCATGACCGGCGGGCGTCGCGCGGAAGAGCGGGATGGCTGAGGCCGCCCCGCTCCTTGAGCTGGCGGGCGTGGCCAAGTTCTACGGCCCCAAGCTGGTCTTCAGGGACGTCTCGTTGCGCGTGCGGCCGGGCGAGGTCTGGATCGTGGCCGGGGAGAACGGCGCGGGTAAGTCCACGCTGCTGCGCATCATGGCCGGTCTGGCCAGGGCCGACGCGGGGCTCGTGACGCACGGCGTGGAGCCGGGCGGCATCGGCCTCCTGGGCCACGAGACCTTTGTTTACCCGCACCTTTCCGCCCTGGACAACCTGCGCTTCTGGGCCGGACTGCACGGCCGCGCGGCCGACGACGCGGCGCTGCAGGCCGCGCTGGCCCGGGTGGGGCTCTCGGCCGCGGCGGGGGAGAAGGCCGGGCGCTTCTCGCGCGGCATGGCCCAGCGCCTTTCCCTGGCGCGGGTGCTGCTCCTGGCCCCGGCGCTGCTCCTGCTCGACGAGCCGGGCACGGGGCTGGACGCCCGATCGCGCGCCATGCTGGAGGCCGAGATCGCGGCCGCGCGGGAGCGCGGGGCAGGGCTGGTCTGGGTCAGCCACCACCTGACGCACGATCTTTCCCGCGCGGACAAGGTACTCTACCTCAAGGGCAGGCGCGCGGCCTACCAGGGCGACGCGGCCGGTTTCGCCCCCGGGGCGGAGGGGCTGTGCTGAGGCCCGCCGCCGCCATCGCGGCCAAGGACCTGCGGCTCGTCTTCGCGGCCGGGCAGGGGCTGGTGCAGGCCGTGCTCCTGGGCCTGCTGCTCGTCTTCCTCTTCAGCCTCTCGCGCGCCCCGGGCGATGCCACGCCCCCCCAGGCCGCGGCCACCATCTTCTGGCTGGCCACGTCCTTCGGGCTGATCCTCATCTGCAACACGCTCTACGGCTTCGAGGACGAGGCCGGGGCGCGCCAGGGGCTGTTGCTCTCGCCCGCGCCCGCGCAGGCGGTGTGGGCGGGCAAGGCCGCGGCCTGCCTGATCCTGCTGCTCCTTCTGCAGCTCGTCTTCGCCCCGGCCGTGGCCGTCTTTCTCGGCCAGGGCCTGGAGCGGGGGGGGCTGTTCGCCCTGGGCGGCGTGCTCGCCGTGGACTGGGGACTGGCCGCGCTGGGCGCGCTCCTGGGCGCGCTGGCGCACGGCCAGGCGGCCAAGGAGTCGCTGCTCTCGGTGATTCTGTTCCCGCTGCTGGTCCCGGCGCTGCTGGCCGGGGTCAAGGTCCTGTCCCACGCCCTGGGCGCGCCGGACGCGGAGGACCCGGGCCGTTGGCTGCTGCTGGCCCTGGCCTTCGACGCCCTCTTCACGGCCGGGGCCCTGGTGTTGTATCCCTTCGTCTTCAGCGGGGAGGAGTAGCGTGCGCATTCTCGCCATTCTCGCGGCCCTGACGCTCTGCGCCGCCCAGTATATGGTCTGGGTCTACGCCCCGGCGGAGCAGACCATGGGCGCGGTGCAGAAGATCTTCTACTACCACCTGCCCATGTCCTGGTGGGCCATGATCTCCTTCACCTGCGTCTTTATCGGCTCCATCGCCTATCTGCGCACCGGCGCGGCGCGCTGGGACCGCTTCGCCGGGGCCGCCGCCGAGTTGGGCGTGCTCTTCGCCGCGCTCTCCCTGGCCACGGGCATGCTCTGGGGCCGCGCGGCCTGGAACGTGTGGTGGACCTGGGACCCGCGCCTGACCACCTCCCTGGTGATGTGGTTCGTCTACGCCGCCTACCTGGCGCTGCGCGGCGCGCCCCTGGGCGAGGCCCGGCGGGCCAGGGCCTGCGCGGTCCTGGGCGTGGTCGCCTTTCTCGACGTGCCCCTGGTCTTTTATTCGGCCAGGCTCTGGCGCTCCATCCATCCCGCGGTCATCGGGGCCAAGGGCGGGGGCATGGAGCCGGAGATGTGGCATGCCATGTTCGTCTGCATCGCGGGCTTCGGCCTGCTCTGGCTGGCGCTGCTCCTGGCCCGCGTGCGGCTCCTGGCCGCGTCCGCCGAGCTTGAGGCGCGGGCCGCTTACGGGGCCGAGGGCCTGTGATGTCGTTTGTTACGCACGAGGTGGGATGATATGAGCACGGAACAGTACCTGATCTTCGCCAACGCCGCGGTCTGGCTGGGCCTCGGCGGCTACGTGGCCTTCCTGGCCTCCCGCCTGTCCGGGTTGGAAGGCCGTCTGAAACAGCTCGCCGCCCTGCGCGGCGACGGGGAGGAGGGCTAGATGTCCGCCGCCGCCCGTCTCTCGATCCTGTCGCGCGGCCTGGTGCTCCTGCTCGGCGTGGGCGTCCTGGCCATGTTCCTCACCTCGGTCTTCTACCGCCTGGAGCATCCCTCGCGCCAGATGGCCATGCAGCAGCGGCCCGAAGCGGGCGGCGGCCCGGCCTCGGGCATGGCCGGGGGCATGGGCGGCGAGGACATGGAGGCCATGCGCCGCCTGATGCAGCAGATGTCCGAGAACCCGGGCGACATCGGCGTGCAGATGGAGCTGGCCAGGCGTTTCGGGGCCATGGGCGCCTGGGAGCGCTCGCTGATGTTCGCCCAGAACGCCGTCAACCTGCAGCCCGGGAACCCCGAGGCCGTGAATCTCTTCGGTCTGGCGCTGTTCCGCCTGGACCGCCACAAGGAGGCCGAGGGCGCGTACCAGCAGCTCGCCGCCCTGGACCCGAAAAGCGTCATGGCGCAGTACAACCTCGGCGTGCTCTACAAACACTTCCTGAATGATCCGAAAAAAGCCGAGGCCCATTTCAAGGCCGCCCTGGCCCTCGCGCCCACGGATGTTCGGGTTCAGGAAATGATACGGGCCGAACTCGGCGAGGCCAAGGAGCACGGGCAGTAGGCCGGACGGCGAAGATCGTTCGGCAGCGGGAAAGTGTTCCGGGCGTTTGACAAAAAATGCCCGTTCGTGGCAGAAAATATTGTTTCCGTCACAATTCGGGAACGTACCTCGGCTCAGACGCGCCGGTCGCTTTTCGGGCGGCGCGGCGCGTATGTCGTACGTGTCGGGAAAATTCTTACGGTTGCACAACTTTCACGGAGGAAGAGCATGTCCAAGAGGCTCCTCACGACCCTGGTCGCGGTCCTCGCCATCGCCCTGTTCGCCGGTTCCGCCTTCGCGGATTCGGTGAAGATCGCCGTGGCCGCCCCCTTCACCGGCGCTGCCGCGCCCTACGGCGACAACGTCAAGGCCGGCGTCCAGATCAAGGTGGACGAGATCAACGCCGCCGGCGGCCTGGGCGGCAAGACGCTGGAAGTGGTCTGGATGGACGAGCAGTGCGATCCCAAGGAGGCCGCCACCGTGGCCCCGAAGATCGCCCAGGACAAGAGCATCCTGGCCGTCGTCGGCCACGTCTGCTCCTCCGCCCATCTGGCCGCGCTGCCCTTCTACGTGCGCGAGGGCGTGGCCGCCATCTCCGCCACCGCCACCAACCCCAGCATCTCGGAGAAGAACAAGGACCGCGCGGGCAAGGTCTGGTCCTTCCGCAACGTCTACCGTGACGACTTCCAGGGCATCTTCATGGCCCGCTACGCCAAGAACGTCCTGAACCTGCCCTCCGTGGCCGTGTTCTACGAGAACAACGACTACGGCATCGGCCTGAAGGACTCCTTCGTGGGCGAGGCCAAGAAGCTCGGTCTGAAGATCGCGGGCGAGGAGGCCTACATCAAGGGCGCCCAGGACTTCACCCCGCAGCTCACCAAGTTCAAGGCCACCGACGCCAAGGGCATCTTCCTCGCCGGCTACTACGGCGAGGGCGCGCTCATCGCCGCCCAGGCCAAGAAGCTGGGCATGGACGTCGTCAAGATGGGCGGCGACGGCCTGGACAACGTCGACTACATCAAGCTGGGCGCGACCTCGGCCGAGAACACCTTCCTCGCCGTGCCCTTCCTTGAGGACGTCGCCTCCCCCGAGGCCAAGGCCTTCGTGGCCAAGTTCAAGGACACCTACAAGCGCGACGCCGACTACATGAGCGTCAACGCCTACGACGCCGCCGGCATGGTCGCCGAGGCCATCCTCAAGGGCGGCGCGGACCGCGCCAAGGTGCGCGACTACCTGGCCGGCTTCACCGCCGCCCGTCCCTACATGGGCATCGGCGGCAAGACCGTGTTCGACGCCAAGGGCGACTGCGAGAAGCCCGCGTTCGTGAAGACGGTAAAGGACGGCAAGTTCGTCGCCGCGCCCAAGCAGATGAATTAGCGGGCGGAGTGCGTCCGGAAAAGGAGCAGGCTGGAGGATTCCGGCCTGTTTCCTTTTTCGGGTCCCGTCCCGGGAGCGATCACAGTGCTGGAACAGCAACTCATCAACGGACTCACCCTGGGCGTGATCTACGCGCTCATCGCCGTGGGCTACAGCATGGTCTACGGCGTCATCGAGCTGATCAACTTCGCCCACGGCGAGATATACATGTTCGGGGCCTTCTTCTGCGCCACCTTCATCACCGCGTTCGGACTGCCGTTCTTCCCGGCCATGGCCCTGGCCATGATCTGCTGCGCGTGCCTGGGGGTGCTGCTCGACATCTTCGCCTACAGGCCGCTGCGCCGCGCGCCCAGGCTGGCCCCGCTGATCACGGCCATCGGCATGTCCATCTTCCTGCAGAACCTGGCCATGATCGTCTGGGGCAGCCGCCCCAAGCCCTTCCCCCAGGAGGCTCTGCCCGCGTTCTTCCACGAGACCGCGCTGACCTTCTCGGGCGTGCAGCTCTCCTGGCTGCAGCTCTTCATCTTTTCCCTGACCATCGTGCTCATGATCGGCCTGAACCTGGTCATCACCCGGACCAAGACCGGCACTGCCATGCGCGCCCTGGCCCAGAACCAGCGCGCCGCGGCGCTCATGGGCATCAACGTGAACCGCATCATCTCCTTCACCTTCATGATCGGCTCCTCGCTCGGCGCGGTGGCGGGCATCCTGGTCAGCGTCTTCTACAACACCATGTACCCGACCATGGGCTACAACGCGGGCGTGAAGGCCTTCGCCGCCGCGGTGCTGGGGGGCATCGGCTCGGTACCCGGGGCCATGCTCGGCGGCATCGTGCTGGGCGTGGCCGAGGCCCTGGGCGCGGGCTACGTCTCCTCGCTCTATCGCGACGGCGTGGCCTACGCCGTGCTCATCGCCGTGATCCTCTTCAGGCCCACGGGCCTGTTCGGCAAGGCCGTGCGGCAGAAGGCGTAGACGCATGAACACGAAGACGCTCCTCCGCAACGCCCTCCTCCTGGCCGTGCTGGCCATCCCTCTGCTGCCCTTCGCCGGGGACTATCTGCTGCACGTCCTGACCCTGATCATGGTCTACATGGTCCTGGCCATGGGCCTGAACGTCGTGCCCGGCCTGTGCGGCATGCTGGACCTCGGTTTCGTGGGCTTCTACGGCGTGGGGGCCTACACCTGCGGCCTCCTGACCATGAACTACGAACTCTCGCTCTGGCTGATCCTGCCCATCGCGGCGCTCAACGGCGCGGTCTGGGGCATCCTGCGCGGCGCGCCCACGCTGCGGCTCACCGGCGACTACTTCGCCATCGTGACCTTCGGCTTCTCCGAACTCGTGGTCCTCTTCCTGACCAACGAGATCTGGCTGACGCGCGGCCCGCTCGGCCTGCCCGGCATCGCCCCGGCCTCCATCGACCTTTCCTGGCTGTCCAAGGCCATCAACCCCGAGTGGGACTGGTACTGGGAGTTCATCGGCGAGAAGCCGTACTTTTACATGGCCTTCGTCATGGTCGTGGGCGTCTTCTTCATGATGCGCCGCATCGAGGACTCGCGCATCGGCCGCGCCTGGTTCGCCATCCGCGAGGACGATCTGGCCGCCGCCTCGGCGGGCATCGACGTGCAGATCTACAAGGTCATCGCCTACGCCGTGTCCGCGGCCATCGGCGCGGTGGCGGGCAGCTTCCTGGCCCGCTGGACCATGTTCCTCTCGCCGGACATGTTCAAGTTCTGGGAGTCCTTCCTGGTGCTGTGCATGATCGTGCTGGGCGGCCTGGGCAACATGACCGGCGCGCTGCTCGGCTCGGTGGTGCTCATCGCCATGGGCGAGCTGCTGCGCGAGATCCTGCCCCGCCTGGGCATGCCCGCGGAGACGCGCTTCATCGTCTACGGCCTGATCATGGTCCTGATCATGCGCTTCAAGCCTTCGGGGTTCCTGCCCAAGATCGCGGACGCGGCCCTGCACAACCCGATCATCGTGGAACTCCGGCGCAGCCTCAAGGCCAAGGGGGTGGTCTAGCATGAACGCATCCGCCCCCCTGCTCAAGGTCGACGGCGTGAGCAAGCAGTTCGGCGGCCTGATGGCCCTCTCGGAGGTCTCCTTCGAGGTCCTGCCCGGCCGCATCACCGGCCTCATCGGCCCCAACGGAGCGGGCAAGACCACGCTCTTCAACTGCATCGCGGGCGTGTACACGCCCACCAAGGGCCGCCTGCTCTTCGACGCCGCGGACGGCGCACGCCGGACCAACGGCTTCAAGCCGGAACGCATGACCGCCCTGGGCATCGCCCGCACCTTCCAGAACATCCGGCTCTTCTCCCAGCTCACGGTGCTCGACAACGTGCGCATCGGCCGCCACTGCCGCACCTCGCAGGGCCTGTTTGGCGCGATCTTCCGCACCGCCGCGCAGGTGGCGGAGGAGCGGCGCATCGTGGACGAGGCCATGCGCTGGCTGTCCTTCGTGGGGCTGGAGGGCAAGGCCTTCTTCCAGTCCTCGGCCCTGTCCTACGGCGACCAGCGCCGCCTGGAGATCGCCCGCGCCCTGGCCACAGGCCCCAGGCTCCTCCTGCTGGACGAGCCCGCGGCGGGCATGAACCCGCAGGAAACCGCCTCCCTTGTGGGGCTGATCCACGCCATCATGAAGGAAGGCGTCACGGTCGTGCTCATCGAGCACGACATGAAGCTGGTCATGTCCATTTGCGAGCATCTCGTGGTCCTGGACCACGGCATGAAGATCGCCGAGGGCGGCCCGCGCGACATCCGCGAGAACCCGCAGGTCATCGAGGCCTATCTGGGAAGGGGAGCCGCCCATGCTTAAGGTCGAGAACATCCGCACCTTCTACGGCAACATCGAGGCGCTCAAGGGCGTGAGCCTGGAGGTCAACCGCGGCGAGATCGTGACGCTGATCGGGGCCAACGGCGCGGGCAAGTCCACCACGCTCATGAGCATCAGCGGCGTGACGCCGCCGCGCACCGGTTCGGTGGTCTTCGAGGGCAGGGACATCACCCGCATGCCCACGGACAGGATCGTGGCCACGGGCATCACCCAGGTGCCCGAGGGCCGCCTCATCTTCCCGGGCCTCACGGTGCGCGAGAACCTGATGATGGGCGCGTACCTGCGCAACGACAAGGCGGGCATCGCCCAGGACCTGGAGCACATCTACGGCCTCTTCCCGATCCTGAAGGAGCGGCGCGCGCAGCACGGCGGCACGCTGTCCGGCGGCGAGCAGCAGATGCTGGCCATCGGCCGGGCGCTCATGTCGCGGCCCAAGCTGCTCCTGCTGGACGAACCGTCCCTCGGCCTCGCGCCCATCGTGGTGGAGAACATCTTCGGGGTCATCACGAAGATCAACGCCGAGGGCGTGACCGTCATGCTCGTGGAGCAGAACGCCCAGATGGCGCTGTCCATCGCGCACCGCGCCTACGTCCTTGAGACCGGCCACGTCACCCTGTCCGGCGACGCCCGCGAGCTAATGAACGACCCCAAGGTCCAGTCCGCCTACCTCGGGCTCGATTAGCGGGCCGCGCGAAAGCGCCGTCCGCGGCGTGCCGCGGCGGTTCACTCCGGCCCTAGCCAGAACCCCGTTTTCAGGGTACAAGCCCCTGAGCGGCGGGGGCGCCGCCTTTTGGAATCGCAACCGGACGGCCCGTCCGGCCCGGTCCGCCCCGGCGGGAGCGGAAAGGCGGGGAGGGCGGTCGGCGTCGCATACGCACATTCAGGAAAAGGGAGCCAGCGGCATGGAGAAAATCGTAGCGGAAGGCCTGACCTTCGACGACATCCTCCTTCTCCCGGCGTACTCCGAGGTCACGCCGGACATGGTGGACGTCAGCACCCAGCTCACCCCGGGGATCAGGCTCAACATCCCCCTCATCTCCGCGGCCATGGACACGGTCACGGAGGCGGACATGGCCATCGCCGTCGCCCGAGCGGGCGGCGTGGGCGTGGTGCACAAGAACATGTCCATCGAGTACCAGTGCTACGAGGTGGAGAAGGTCAAGAAGTCCGAGTCGGGCATGATCCACGATCCGGTGACCATCGAGCCGGAGATGAAGGTCGGCCAGGCCCTGCAGCTCATGGCCGAGTACCGCATCTCGGGCCTGCCGGTGGTCAAGGGCGAGGAGCTGGTGGGCATCCTCACCAACCGCGACGTGCGCTTCGTCACGGACATGGAGACCCCGGTCTCCGAGCTGATGACCTCCGAGAAGCTGGTCACCGTGCCCGAGGGCACGAGCCTGGAAGAAGCCAAGTACCACCTGCACGCCAACCGCATCGAGAAGGTCCTGGTGGTGGACGCGGACAACCGGCTCAAGGGCCTGATCACCATCAAGGACATCGAGAAGCGCGACAAGTATCCGAACTCCTGCAAGGACGCCAAGGGCCGCCTGTGCTGCGGCGCGGCCATCGGCGTGGGCGCGGACCGCGACCGCCGGGCCGAGGCCCTGCTCTCCGAGGGCGTGGACTTCCTGGTCCTCGACTCGGCCCACGGCCACAGCAGGAACATCATCGACTCGGTGAGCGCCATCAAGTCCGCCTTCCCGACGTGCCAGCTCGTGGCGGGCAACGTGGCCACCTACGAGGGGGCCAAGGCGCTCTTCGCCGCGGGCGCGGACACGGTCAAGGTGGGCATCGGCCCCGGCTCCATCTGCACCACCCGCGTGGTGGCCGGCTGCGGCGTGCCGCAGATCACGGCGATCATGGAGGCGGTGCGCGCGGCGCGCGAGTTCGGCGGCTGCATCATCGCGGACGGCGGCATCAAGTTCTCCGGCGACATCGTCAAGGCCCTGGCCGCGGGCGCGGACACCTGCATGATGGGCTCCATGCTGGCGGGCACCGAGGAGAGCCCCGGCGAAACCATCCTCTACCAGGGCCGCACCTACAAGTCCTACCGCGGCATGGGCTCCATCGACGCCATGCGGCAGGGCAGCGGCGACCGCTACTTCCAGGACAAGACCAAGAAGCTGGTGCCCGAGGGCGTGGTGGGCCGGGTGCCCTACAAGGGACCCGTCTCCGAGACCCTCTACCAGCTCGTGGGCGGGCTGCGCTCCGGCATGGGCTACACCGGCTGCCCGTCCATCCGGGACCTGCAGACCAGGACCGGCTTCGTGAAGATATCCACCGCGGGCCTGCGCGAAAGCCACGTGCACGACGTCTCCATCGTCAAGGAGTCGCCCAACTACCGCGTCGAGAGCTGACGAAACGTCAGCCTCCCATTTCCTGTACCCACGGCCCGGCCCCTTTACCGGGGCCGGGTTTGGGGGTACAAGGCCCAAACATCATTGCCAAGGGACCGTCATGGAACACCACGACCGCGTCGTCATTCTCGATTTCGGCTCGCAGTACACCCAGCTCATCGCCCGCCGCGTGCGCGAGGCCGGGGTCTTCTCCGAGATACATCCCTGCACCCTGCCTGCCGCCGAACTGAAGGCCCTGGACCCCAAGGCCATCATCCTCTCCGGCGGCCCGGCCAGCGTGCTCGACCCCGATTCCCCGGGCCTGGACCCGGCCATCCTCTCCTGGGGCGTGCCGGTCCTGGGCATCTGCTACGGCATGCAGCTCCTCTCCAAGGTCCTAGGCGGCCGAGTGAGCAAGGCCACGGACCGCGAGTACGGCCGCGCCGAGCTTGAGGTCATGGAAGGCGCGAAGCTGCTGGACGGCCTGCGCAGCCAGGACAAGCACCAAGTCTGGATGTCCCACGGCGACCATGTGGACGCCGCGCCCGCGGGCTTCTCGGTCATCGCCCGCACCCCGTCCGTGCCCATCGCGGCCATGGCCTGCGTGGAGCGCAAGATCTGGGCGCTGCAGTTCCACCCCGAGGTGGCGCACACCGACGACGGCGACGTCATCCTGCACAATTTCCTCTTCAAGATCGCGGCCGTGAAGCCCGGCTGGACCATGGCCTCCTTCGTGGAGTCCACGGTGGCCGACCTGCGCGCCAGGATCGGCGACGCGCACGTCATCTGCGGGCTTTCGGGCGGCATCGACTCCACCGTGGTGGCGCTGCTCCTGCACAAGGCCATCGGCAGGCAGCTCACCTGCATCTTCGTGGACAACGGCCTGCTCAGGGTCGGCGAGCGCGAGGAGGTCATCGGCTATCTGCAGAAGCACACCGACCTGAACCTCGTGGCCGTGGACGCGGCCGACCGCTTCCTCTCGCTGCTGCAGGGCGAGGAGGACCCGGAGAAGAAGCGCAAGACCATCGGCTACACCTTCATCGAGGTCTTCGACGAGGAAGCCCGGAAGATCAAGGACGTCAAGTACCTGGCCCAGGGCACGCTGTATCCGGACGTGATCGAGTCGGTCTCCTTCAAGGGCGGCCCCTCGGCGGTGATCAAGAGCCACCACAACGTGGGCGGCCTGCCGGAGAAGATGAATCTGGCCCTGGTGGAGCCGCTGCGTGAACTGTTCAAGGACGAGGTGCGCAAGGTCGCGGCCGAACTCGGCCTGCCCGACTACATCATCTGGCGTCATCCCTTCCCCGGGCCGGGGCTGGCCATCCGCGTCATCGGCGAGGTCACGACCGAGCGCCTGGAGATCCTCAGGCAGGCCGACCGCATCGTGCAGCAGGAGTTGCACGCCTCGGACTGGTACCGCAAGGTCTGGCAGGGCTTCGCCGTGCTCCTGCCGCTCAAGACCGTGGGCGTCATGGGCGACGACCGCACCTACGAGCACGTCATCGCCCTGCGCGTCGTGGACAGCCTGGACGCCATGACTGCGGACTGGACGCGCCTGCCGTCGGAGGTCCTGGCCCGCATCTCCGGCCGCATCATCAACGAGGTCAAGGGCGTGAACCGTGTGGTCTACGATATCTCCTCCAAGCCGCCCAGCACCATCGAGTGGGAGTAGGGCAGGGAGCATTCCATGTTCGGCATCGGCCAGTTCGAGCTTCTGATCATCATCGTCGTGGCGCTCATCGTCATCGGGCCGGGCAAGCTGCCCGACCTGATGCGCAGCATCGGCAAGGGCTTCGCCGAGTTCAAGCGCGTCTCCACGGACGTCAAGCAGACCTTCGACATGGAGGTCCGCCGCGCCGAGCAGGACGCGGATAAGAAGGAGAGCGAGGCCAAGGCCAAGCCCGCGGCCAAGCCTGAGGCCAAGGCCGAAGCCAAGCCCGAGGCCGCGTCCTCCCAGACCGCCGCCGACACGGAGAACAAGGCGTGAGCGCAGCCGGAAGCGACGACGCGGCCCGCAAGGAGCCTGAGGAGGAGAACCTCTCCGCCGAGGTCCCTGCCGGGAACGCCGGAGAGGGCGCTTCCGAGAAGCCCGCCGCTCTGCCTCCCGCCGGGGAGGAGGCCCTGCCTCCCGCGGAAGCCGCGGCGGAGGGCGAGCCTCCTGCCGCAACCGAGGAGTCCGAAGAGGCCGAGGAGGCCGCCGCGCCCGAGACCCGCATGTCCCTTCTGGAGCACCTGGGGGAGTTGCGCACGCGGCTCCTGCGCAGCATCATCGCCTGCTTCGTGGGCATGCTGGTCTGCTGGAACTGGAAGGAGAACATCCTCGACGCCCTCATGGCGCCGATGCTCAAGGTCCTCATGGCCTCGGGCCAGACGCATTTCATCTACACCGAGCCGGCCGAGGCCTTCTTCACCTACATGAAGGCCAGCTTCCTGGGCGGCATGGTCCTGGTCAGCCCCTACATCTTCTACCAGCTCTGGCGTTTCATCGCGCCCGGGCTCTACGACCACGAGCGCAAGTGGCTGACGCCCATCGCCCTCTTATCGGCCCTGCTCTTCGTGGCCGGAGCGGGCTTCGGGTATTTCGTGGTCTTCCCCTACGGCTTCGACTATTTCGCCAGCTTCATCGGGCCGCAACTCCAGTTCCTGCCCGCCCTGGCGGTCTACTTCGGCTTCTCGGTGAAGATGCTCCTGGCCTTCGGTCTGATCTTCGAACTGCCGCTCTTCGTGCTCTTCCTCTCGCGCCTGGGCATGGTCACGGCAGAGGGCATGCGCCGCGCCCGGCGCTGGTCCATCCTGGTGATCTTCATCGTGGCCGCCGTGCTCACGCCGCCCGATCCCTTCTCCCAGACCGCCATGGCCCTGCCGCTGATCGTGCTCTACGAGATCAGCATCTGGGTGGCCAAGGTCTTCGGGAAGAAGCGTCCCGTCCCGCCCGCTCCGGAAGAGACGGTGGACGAGGCCAGGGCGGGCGAAGAGGCCTGATCCCGCCGCCTTGCCTTGGCCCGCAATTGGTGTCATTGACCCTGAAGATGGGAAGTTCATGATGCACAGCCGCACCGCAGCCATCGCCCGCGAAACCAGGGAGACGAACATCCGCGCCGAGCTTTGCCTCGACGGCTCCGGCCGGACCGAGATCGCCACCGGTTTCGGCTTCGCGGACCACATGCTGACCCTGCTCGCCTTCTGGGCGGACTTCGACCTCACCCTGCACTGCACGGGCGACCTGCAGATCGACGCCCACCACAGCCTGGAGGACGTCGGACTGGTGCTGGGCCAGGCCCTGGCCCAGGCTCTGGGCGGCAAGGAAGGCATCGAGCGCGTCGGGCTGGCCAAGGTGCCCATGGACGAGGCGCTCTCCGAGGTCTGCGTGGACATCTCCGGCCGTCCCTACGTCGTCTTCCTCGGCGACGAACTCCTCCCGCCGGTCATCGCCGGGGAGGAGAAGGACGTCTGGCGCGAGTTCCTCAAATCCTTCGCCTACAAGGCCCAGATCAACCTGCACGTCCGCTTCGAGTACGGAACAAACGGCCACCATCTGCTGGAATCCGTCTTCAAGGGCCTCGGCCTGGCGCTTCGCAGCGCCGTGCGCCGCACCCGGAAGGGCGTGACCAGCACCAAAGGGAGTCTCGACTGATGCCGCGCACCGCCCGTTTCCCGCTCCTCCTGATCCTGGCTCTCTTCGTCCTGGCCACCGGCTGCCAGAAGCAGACCCCGCCGCCGCGCGACCTGACCGTCGCCAAGACCCTGGGCGTGGCCCCCTTCAGCAACCCCCAGCACGCCTGGGAACTGCTGGCCGGGTGCGATCCGTCCATGTGCAACATCGTCAAACCCGAGGTGCTCCTGAAGCTCAACCAGGCGCTGGCCGCCGAGCTTGAGGCGGGCGGCCGCTCCTACGTGCCGCGCAGCGTGGTGCGGGGCTGCCAGGAAACCTCCAAGGTCGAGGATCTGCCCGGTTCCCCCCAGGCCCAGGCCCTGCAGTACTGGCTGGGGGTCGGCTCCTGCGCGGGCGTGGACTACCTGCTCGTGCCTCAGCTCATGTTCTATCGCGAGCGGGCGGGCGGCGACTGGGGCGTGTCCGAGCCCGCCTCGGTGATCATGTACGTCTTCCTCCTGGACGTGAAGAACCAGGGCATCGCCCGCCGGTTCTCCTTCGACGAGACCCAGGCGGCCCTCTCCGACAACCTCCTCGACGCCGGAACCTTTTTCAAGCGCGGCGGCAAGTGGATCACGGCCGAGCAGATGGCCGCCGAGGCCATCAAGGAGGCCGTGCGCGAACTGGGCCTGTCCTCGGCGTCCGCGGCCAAGCGGGAGGCTCAGTGATCCTGTTTCCCGCTGTCGATGTGAAGGACGGCCGCTGCGTGCGGCTCCGTCAGGGAAAGAAGGACGAGGTCACGGTTTTCGCGGACGATCCGCTGCAGATGGCCCGCCACTGGGTGGACCTGGGGGCGCGTTGGCTGCACGTGGTTGACCTGGACGGCGCGTTCGACGGCCGCCCGGTGAATTTCGGCCTGGTGCGCCGCATGTGCGCGGAACTGCCCATCCCGGTGCAGCTCGGAGGCGGCATCCGCGACATCGCCACGGCCCGCGCCTACGTGGAGGCCGGGGTGGAGCGGCTGATCATCGGCACCATGGCCCTGGAGCAGCCGGACCTCTTCGCCGAGATGTGCGCGGCCCTGCCGGGCAAGGTCGGCGTCTCCCTGGACGCCGCGGACGGCCGTCTCAAGACCAAGGGCTGGGTGAGCGACGCCGGGCTTACGGTGGACGAGGTGCTGCCGCGCCTGGAAGCCGCCGGCGCGCCGTTCATCATCTACACCGACATCAGCCGCGACGGCATGCACGCCGGGGTCAACCTGGCGGCCATGGAGCGCCTCTGCGCGGCCACGCGCATCCCGGTCATCGCCGCGGGCGGCGTGACGAATCTGGACGATCTCAAGAAGCTCTGGCCGCTGTCCAGCCGCGGCCTTGAAGGCGTGATCACGGGCCGCGCCATCTACGAAGGCACGCTCGACTTCCGGGCTGCCATGGACTGGATCGCGGCCCAGGAATAGGTTCCCCAAGGAGGACGTCATGGCGAAACGGACCATCAAGGTGAAGGGCATGAGCTGCGGCCACTGCACGGCCGCGGTCGCGGAGGCCTTGCAGAAGCTCCCTGGCGTCTCGGACGTCACGGTGGACATGGCCTTCGGCACGGCCACCTTCGCCGAGGCCACCCCCCTGGACCCCAAGACGCTGAGGGACGCCATCGAGAAGATCGGCTTCGAGTTCGGCGGATAAGCGAAGCCGCAGCCGCGGATCGACGCGGAGGGACGCGGCCTGCCGTGCGACGGCGGAGCTGGCCGGGCCGCGAAACAGGAAACGGGCGGGCGCTTTGCGCCCGCCCGTTTCCTGTTTCGTGGCGGATTCCTTTCTCGTCACCGCAGCGGCCGGATGTCCGGCCAGCGGGCGTGGAAGGCGAACCAGTAGGCCTCGAAGCCGTCCGCTCCCTCGGCCGTGAGCGCGCCCAGGGCCTCATTGAGGCGCACGCGGACCCGGCGTCCGCCCAGGCTGAATTCGAGTCCCCCCGGATGGCGCTGGCCGAAGCCCGTGACCAGCAGGGCCGTGCGTTCGCCCCCCGCGGTCAGGACCAGCACCCGTTCCTTTGGGGAGAGGCCGCCGCCGTGCGCTCCCACGGGGAAGAAGAGGGCGTCGGATTCGCGGTAGTTCTCGAAGGGCGAGCAGTCGTAGTCCCAGACGCCGCCGTCGGGCGCGGCCAGGAGCATGCTGTGGGGATGCGCCTGCCGCCAGCGTCCCCAGGTGGAATGCGTCACCGGGAAGGTTTCCGGCGCGCGGCCCCTGAGCGGTCCGTCGAAGAAGGTTCCGTCCATCTGCACCAGGCGGCTCTTGGTTTCCCGGTCCGTGAGGATGAGGTTGGAGTCGGCCACCAGGCCGCTCACCGCCAGGGTGAAGCCGCTGAAGCCCACCGCCGCCCCGGCATAGGGACAGTAAGTCAGGCTGCGCTTCTCGCCCCCGGCCAGGAAATTGACGGCCTCGTGCCAGACCAGGAAGCGCAGGGGAAAGGCGGCGACGAAGCCCTTCAGGCTGACGCCGAAGACCTCCTCCTCGTCCAGGGCCGCGGCGTCGTCGGGGCCGAGAAAGCGCGGCGCGTCCACCGCCAGTTGCTCCGCGAAGGTCTCGCCGCGCGACAGGGCGCGGGTGGCTGGCTGGCGGTGCTCGTCCGCGCCTTTGGGCACGGCCACGATCTGTCCCGACCCGAAGGCCGGGAACGCGCAGCAGAGGAGCAGGACGAGCAGGGCGGGAAGACGCATGACGCGATCCGATGCAAGGCGGATGCCGCGGCGGGCGGCGGGCGGGACCCGGCTGCCCGGGTCCCGCGTGAAGGCGTGCAAGGCGTTCGTGGCTACTCGTCCACGCGGTCGGGCAGCACGAGGTTGAGGAGCACGCCCAGGATGCCTGCCAGACCGATGCCGCCGAGGCGGAACTCGCCGCCGAAGGGCAGGCTCATGCCGCCCATGCCCATGACGATGACCACGCCCACGATGGCCAGGTTGCGCGGCCGCATGAGATCCATGCGGGCGCGCACCAGGGCGTTCATGCCGACCACGGTGATGGCGCCGAAGAGCAGGATCATGATGCCGCCCATGACCGGCACGGGGATGGTCTGCAGCAGCGCGCCCAGCTTGCCCACGAAGGCCAGGGCCACGGCCGCGATGGCCGCCCAGGTCATGATCGCGGGGTTGGTCATCTTGGTCAGGGCCACGGCCCCCGTGACTTCCGAGTAGGTGGTGTTGGGCGGTCCGCCCAGGAACGAGGCCAGGGAGGTCGCCAGGCCGTCGCCCAGCATGGTGCGGTGCAGCCCGGGCTTTTCCACGTAGTTCTTGCCGGTCACGGACCCGATGGCCAGGATGTCGCCGAAGTGTTCGATGGCCGGGGCGATGGCCACGGGCACGATGAACAGGACGGCGTGCCAGTTCAGCTCGGGAAAGGTGAAGTCGGGCATGGCCAGCCAGGCGGCCTTGGTCACGGCCTCGAAGGAGACGATGCCCAGGGAGAGGCTGAGCGCGTAGCCCGCGATGATGCCGATGAGGATGGGGATGAGCTTGACGATGCCGCGGCCGAACATGGAGGCGGCGATGGTCACGCCCAGGGAGACGAGCGAGATGGTCAGGGCCGTGGACTCGGGCACGAGCACGATCTTGCCGTCGCCGGATTTGCCCAGGGCCATGTTCACGGCCACGGGCGCGAGGATCAGGCCGATGGTCATGATCACCGGGCCGACCACGATGGGCGGCAGCAGCCGCTCCAGCACGCGGGGGCCGAAGGTCTTGATGAGCCCGGCCAGGGCCACGTAGACGAAGCCCGCGGCCACGAGGCCGGACATGGTCTGGGGGATGCCCCAGGTCTGCACGCCGTAGATGATGGGCGCGATGAAGGCGAAGGACGAGGCCAGGAAGACCGGCACCTGCCCCTTGGTGATGATCTGGAAGAGCAGGGTGCCCGCGCCCGCGGTGAAGAGCGCCACGTTGGGGTTCAGCCCCGTGAGCAGCGGCACCAGGACCAGCGCCCCGAAGGCCACGAAGAGCATCTGGCCGCCGATGAGGGCGTCCTTGAGCCGGAAAGTGTAGGTGCTGGAGTGCGGCATGTCGTCCCTCGTCCGGTTGCGGTTACTTGGTGCCGAAGATCTTGTCGCCCGCGTCGCCCAGGCCCGGCAGGATGTAGCCCACGTCGTTGAGCCGCTCGTCGATGGCCGCCAGATAGACGTCCACGTCCGGATGCGCGGCCTCAAGGCGCCCGAGTCCCTCGGGCGCGGCCACCAGGAAGAGGCCCTTGATGGAGCGGCAGCCCGCCTCCTTGAGCAGGTCGATGGTGGCGATGAGCGTGCCGCCCGTGGCCAGCATGGGGTCGAGGATGATGGCCGTGCGCTGCTCCATGTCCCCCGCCAGCTTGACGTAGTAGCGCACGGGTTCCAGCGTCTCCTCGTTGCGGTACAGGCCCACCACGCTAACCTTGGCCGAGGGGATCATGTCCAGCACGCCGTCCATCATGCCCAGGCCCGCGCGCAGGATGGGCACCACCGTGACCTTCTTGCCCGCGATGCGCTCCACCTCCACCGGTCCGGCCCAGCCCTCGATCGTCACCTTCTCGGTCTCGAAATCCTTGGTCGCCTCGTAGGTCAGCAGGCGGCCCACCTCGCCCGCCAAGGCTCGGAACTGGCTGGTGCTGACGCCGTTTTCGCGCATGATGCCGAGCTTGTGCTTGACGAGCGGGTGATCGACGACGGTGACGGGCATGGGGCCTCCTTTGGCTGATGCGAAAAAGACGAATGATACAGATAAGATAGCGCGCCGGAAAGGGCGCTGCGCGTGCGCGGTCCGGCCGTTTGTACTGGGCCGTCGGCAGGGGGTCAAGGGCCGCGACGGCCGGGTGACGAAATTGTCCTTCCGTGCCATAGAGAAACGGCGCACGAACGACGGAAAAACAGGTATGAAAAAAAATGTTCCTTCGGAGGCCGCGGAGGCCCAGCCTCTCGAAGTCCTGCTGTGCGGCCGGGCCCCGGCCGCGGCGGCCGGGCAGCGGCTGGACGCGGTGCTGGCCGAGGCCGTGGCCGGGCAGGGGATTTCGCGCGGCCGGGTGCAGGAGCTGATCCGCGAGGGACTGGCCCGCGTGGACGGCCGCGTCGCGGCCAAGCCCAACCAGCGCCTGGCGGGGGGAGAGATGCTGGAATTGTCGGGCCGGGTGCGGCCCACGGCCCTGCGCGCGGGCGAGGAGGGCGTGACCGTGCTCTGGCGCGACGCCTTTCTGGCCGTGGTGGACAAGCCCGCCGGGCTGACCACCCATCCCGCGCCAGGCCTGGACGACGAGACCCTGGCGCACCGCCTGCTGCGCGACTTCCCCGAACTGGCCGGACAGGAGGGGGAGCGGCCCGGCATCGTGCACCGCCTGGACAAGGACACCTCGGGCCTGATCCTGGCCGCGCTCACGGACCGCGCCCGTCTCAGGCTCTCAGAGGCCTTTGCCCGGCGCGACACGGGCAAGGTCTACCTGGCTCTCGCCCACGGCGCGCCCAATCCTCCGGCGGGCCGCATCGACGCGCCCGTGGGCCGCGACCCCGGCAGCCGCACGCGCATGGCCGTGACGGCCAAGGGCGGCCGCGCGGCCCTCTCGGACTACGCCACGCTCTGGACCACGCCGGACGGGCGCTGCGCCCTTGTCGCCGTGCGCATCCACAGCGGCCGCACGCACCAGATCCGCGTCCACCTGACGCACATCGGCCATCCCCTTTGGGGCGACGCGGTCTACGGGCCGCGCCAGTACGCCGAGACGCGGCGCGCCGATCCGCTCCTGGCCAGGCTGGCGCAACGCCAGATGCTGCACGCCTTCGCCATCGCCTTCCCGCATCCGGAGGACGGCCGCGCCATGCGTTTTCTCTGCCCGCCGCACAAGGATTTCGTCCGCCTTCCCCTGCACCTTGCGCGGCGTTGCCAGCGCGTGGCCGTGGTCGGCCTGCCCGGCGCGGGCAAGTCCGCCTTCTGCGCCCGTCTGGCCGCCCGGGGCGTGCCGGTCTTCTCGGCCGACGCGGCCGTGGCCGGGGAGTACGCGCCGGGAGCGGACGGCTGGCGGCTGCTGCGCGGACGCTTCGGCGGCCGCTTCGTGCCGGACGACAGCTCCCCGGTGGACCGTCGCGCCTTGCTCGCGGCCATGCGGCAGGAGCCTGCCGTGCGCCGCGAGGTGGAGGAGATGATCCACCCCCTGGTGCGCCACCGCCTGGACGCCTTCTGGGACGCGCACGCCCGGGGGCGTCTGGCCGTGGCCGAGGTGCCGCTGTTCCTTGAAAAGAACTGGCGGGACGCGGCGGACTGCGTGCTCTGCGTCGCCGCCGCGCCGGAGACGCGCGCCGCGCGGCTGGCCGCGCGCGGCCTTTCGTCCGAGCAGGCCGCTTGGCTGGACGGCCTGCAATGGGCTCAAGCGGACAAGGAGAAGGCCGCGGCCGTGGTCGTGCGCAACGACGCCGACCTGGACGTCCTGGACCGCGAGGCCGAACGCGCCCTGGCCGCCCTGCGGGCCGTGCGACGCGGGGCGGCGCGCGCCCTCTTCGCACGCCTTGCGGCCTTCTGGCGCGGCGAGGGCGTGCCCTTCCTGGAGGAGCTGGGCTTCGCCATTCCCGCACGGGCCGCCGTGCCCGCCGGAGGCCGCGGGTGATCCCCCTCAAGGACAGCATCCCCAACGTCTACCGGCCCGTGGCCGTGTGGGCCATCCTCCTGGCCAACACGGCGGCCTTCCTCTTCGAGCAGTCCCTGGACCCGCGCGCCTATTTCCACATCATGCATCTTTTCGGCGTCATCCCGGCGCGCTACCTGAACATCCCCCTGGGCGAGGTCACGGGCAGCCTGTTCTGGGACGCGCTGCCCTTCCTCTCCCACATGTTCCTGCACAGCGGCTGGGGCCATTTCCTGCTCAACATGTGGTCCCTGTGGGTCTTCGCGGACAACGTGGAGGACGTCATGGGGCCGCTGCGCTTCCTGGCCTTCTACCTCGTCTGCGGGCTGTGCGCCGTGGCCGCGCACATCCTCTTCCATCCCGGTTCCCAGGTCCCGGTGGTCGGGGCCTCGGGCGCCATCGCCGGGGTCATGGGGGCGTATTTCGTGCTCTATCCCCACGGCCGGGTTCTGACCTTCATCCCCATCTTCATCCTGCCCTGGATCGTGGAGGTGCCCTCGGTGCTCTTCCTCGGGCTGTGGTTCGTGCTCCAGTTCCTCTCGGGCGTGGCCGACTCGGCCACGGGAGGCTCGGGCGCGGGCATCGCCTTCTGGGCCCACGCGGGGGGCTTCGCCGCGGGGGTCGCCCTGGTGCCCCTGTTCCGCGTGGCGCGCCGCTGCCACTACTGCTACAGCCGCCAGGACCGGCGCTACGTGAGGCATCTGTAGGCGATGCGGGCGGAAGGGGGAGGGGACATGGAGGCGCAAGGGCTGGTGCGGCTCTCTTCGCGCGTCTGGCTGCGGGAGGTCGAGCTGGACTCCTACGGCGTGCGCGGGGCCGTGGTGGCCGGGAGCGAGGCCGCGGCCGTCTTCGACAGCCTGTCGCATCCCCGGGACATGGCCGTGGTGGCCCGGCTGCTCGCGGGCAGGCGGGTGATCGTGGTCTACAGCCACGCGGACTGGGATCACGTCTGGGGCACGGCGGGCCTGCCCGGCGCGCGGGTGGTGGCGCACGAGGCCGCGGCCCGGCGGTTCGCCGCCGACGTGCCCCGGACCCTGGCCCGGACGCGCGCGGCCGAGCCCGGCCGCTGGGAAGGCGTGGTCCTGACCCCGCCGGACGAGACCTTCCGCGAGCGGCTGCGTCTCGACCTGGGCGGGGTGACGCTGGAGCTTTCGCACCTGCCGGGCCACACGCCCGATTCCATCGTGGGCTTCGTGCCGGAGGAGGGGCTGCTTCTGGCCGGGGACACGGTGGAGACGCCGTTGCCCTGTCTGGCCGAGGACGGCCCCCTGGAGGCGTGGATCGCGGCCCTGGAACGCTGGGAAGGGGACGCCCGGGTGCGGCGCGTGGTTCCGGCGCACGGCCCGTGCGGCGGGCCGGAGATCATCGGCCAGACTCTCGGCTACCTGCGGGCGTTGCGCGACGGGTGCCCGCCCCTGTTGCCGGAGGCGCTGACGGATTTTTACGCCGCCACGCACCGCGACAACCTGCGCATCGCGGCCGCGCGCCGGGCGGACGGGCAGTGTTCCGGGCGCTAGTGCCGTTCGGGCGGCCGGGGCGCGGCGTCGGGAGGCGGCTCCTGCGGCTGGGGCACGATCTTGACCGTGACGGTCAGTTCCTTGGCGCAGGAGATGTTCACGGCCCGGGTCTCGGGCGAGCGTATGGAGGCCGTGGCGGAATCGCCCGCGGCGAAGCGTTCCGTGGCCAGGACGGTGATGGTCCAGGGCAGGTCGGCCATGCTCGTCTGCGGACCGTGGTGCTCGCCGCTGAAGCGGATGACCTGTCCCGGATCGAGGTAGAACTGGAAGATGGCGTCCCCCAGTTGGTTGCGCAGCGAACCGGCGACGGGCGCCTTGCACTGGTTTTCGAAGACCACGCTGCCCGCGCTGACCGCGGGTGGGCCGCACAGGACCGCGCACGCGGCCAGCGCGGCTACGACGGATGTTCGCCTCACGTCCGACTCCCCCTCGAAAACACGTCGAAAACATGCATATCCTGCAGGAATTTTTCTGTATTGCCAAGGGGGGAGACGCGGATTCCCCGACCGGAACAGCAGGCAATGCCGCGCAAGGAGGGACGCCATGCCCGATGCTTTTCCTGAACAGCCCGGGCCGCAGGGATTGGACGCCCTGTGCCTGAGTTTTTCGACCCTGGGCCATGTGGGACGGATGCCGAAGGGGCCGGGCACGGCCGGATCACTCGTGGCCGTGCTGCTCGCGCCAGTGCTCTTCCTGCCGCTTTCGCCGGGCGGGCGGCTGCTCGCCGCGGCCGCGCTCTTCGTCGCGGGCGGGCTGGCCGCCGGGCGGGCGGAAAAGGCGTTGGGCCGCAAGGACCCCGGCTGCGTGGTCATCGACGAGGTCCTAGGGCAGTGGCTGACCTTCCTGCCGTTTTCGGACCTGCCCCTGTGGCAGATGCTCGTGGGCTTCGGTCTCTTCCGCCTCTTCGACATCGCCAAGCCTTGGCCGGTGCGCCGCTCGGAAACCTGGCTGCGCGGCGGCTTCGGGATCATGATCGACGACGTGGTGGCGGGCGCGTACGCCTGCGCCGCGCTGGCGGCCGTTCGCCTGTGGGCGTGAGCCAAGGCGGAGGGAAGAGGACGGACGCGGGAAAAGAAAAAGGCCGCACCGTCTCCGGTGCGGCCTTTTCACCCTTTCGGGTGGACAGTCGAAGCTACATGCCGACCTTGAACTCGCAGCGGCGGTTCTTGGCGTAGGCGGCCTCGTTCTTGGCCGGATCCAGCGGCTTGGCCTTGCCGTAGGAGACCGTGCTCAGGCGGGAGCCCTGGATGCCCATCAGGACCAGGAACTCGTACGCGGACTTGGCGCGCTTCTCGCCCAGAGCCAGGTTGTACTCCTCGGTGCCGCGCTCGTCGCAGTGACCCTCAACCACAACCTTCAGGTTGGAGTACTGCTTGAGCACCTGGGCCTTGGCCTGCAGAACGGAGCGGGCCTCGGGCTTCAGGTCGTACTTGTCGAAGTCGAAGTGGATCATGCGGCCGATCTCTTCCTTGGCGGCGGCCAGGGCAGCAGCCTCACGGCGACGCTGCTCCTCGAGCTGACGCTGACGAAGAGCCTCTTCCTCGGCACGACGCTTGGCGTCGTCGTCGGTGGCAGGCGCGTCGCTCTTCGCCTGCTTGCTGGAACAGCCCACGGCCGCGGCCATGACCGCGATCATGAGCACCACGAAAAGGGAACGCAGTGCGGCTTTCATAAAGCCCTCCTCAAAGTGTTGGGTCCTTCCTCAGGGGCCATGGCGCGTCTGTTCCATGGTGCCCCCTTTTTTTGCCTTTGTCCCACAAGGGACGACGCGGGCAGGGATTCTACCTCGTTTCTCCGGATTGTAAAGCAGTCCCGCAACAAAAGCGGGCCGCCACTTTCCGGACATTGAGCGTTTAATGCCATATTTTTCGTTACGCCTGCAAGCATTATCGCTTGTAGTTCCAGGCGGGCGACATGGCCTCGCCCGAGCCGGTGTCCACGGGGATGGCCGGGTCGCCGTGGCGGGTGGTGAGATAGACCTTCCACTGTCCGGTGCGGCTGGAGGCGAAGGCCACGTAGTAGCCGTCAGGCGCGAAGGAGGGGTCCTCGTCGTCGCCGGGTCCGTAGCTGATCTGGCGCTCCGCGCCGGTGGCGAGGTCGCGCATCCAGATGCGCTGCCCCTCGGGCGTGAGGCGGGCGTAGGTCAGCAGGCGTCCGTCCGGGCTGATGCTCGGGTTGGTGTTGTACTTGCCCTCGAAGGTGATGCGGCTGATCTCCCCGGTGCGGGTGTTCATCTGGAAGATGTGCGGGTTGCCGGCCCGGCTGGAGGTGAAGACCATCTTGTCGCCCGAGGCGTCGAAGCTCGGGGAGACGTTGATGCCCCATCCCTCGGCCAGGGGGCGGACCACGTTGAAGTCGCGGTCGAGCAGGTAGATGCCCGGGTTGCCGGTGAGGTTCAGGGTCACGGCGATCTGTCCGTCGGGCAGATAGGTGGGGCCGATGACCGCGCTGCCCTTGAGGCGCACGAGTTTGGTGCCTTCGGCCTCGTTCCACACGCCCAGCGAATGGGTGGTGCGGCCGATGTGGGTGAAGACCATGGAGCGGCCGTCGAAGCTGAAGGACTCGGCCGTGGCGATGCCGTCGAGGTTGGTCAGGCGGCGCGTGGAGTGGCCGGTGCTGCGCACGGCGTAGATGTTGCGGTTTTCGCCCTCCTTCTTGGAGTAGCCGATCTCGGAGAGGAAGAACTCGCCCTGGCCGGTGAGCACGCGCATGAGTTCGGCGCAGAAGCGGTCCGCCACCTCGGCCACGTGCATGGGCCGCACGTCGGAGTAGGCCTTGCCGATGAGCAGTTGGCCGGACAGGGCCTCGTAGGCCCGAAGCTCCACGTCGCCCGCCTCGGCCCCGCGCGGCTCCCAGCCCGCGGTCAGCACCAGGTCCACGCGCGAGAGCTGGAAGCGCTTGAAGTCGATGCCGTCGGCCGTGGGCTTGTCCACGGTCAGGCCGCCGAGCACGTCGTTCTCCCACATCTGCTTGAGGAAGGGCATGTAGACCAGGTTGTGCCCGATGCGGTCGTTGAGGGAAGCGGCGATGGCCGGCAACGGCTGGCCCTCGGCCAGGGGGACGGGGGTGGCCTGGGCGATGTTGAGCTGGCGCTGGCCCGGGCCGTAGATGTCCACGGACATGGACGTCTGGGCGGCCAGGGGCAGGGCCGTGCCGAGAAGGACGGCCAGCATGCAGCACAGGGAAAACAGGTTGCGTTTCATGGCTATTGGCTGAGTTCCTGAAGGTTGAAGTTCACCTGGATGATGCGCAGATCCTTGGTGGGCGGCGCCGGGAGCTTCTTGGTTTCGTCTACCGCTTTTATCACCGAGGAGTCAAAGTCCGGACGTCCCGAGGGCCGGAGCATTCGGAAGGCCGTGATGGTCCCGTCCTCGGCGATGGCGATCTCCATGGTCGCCATCAGGGTCGGGTCGGGCTTGACCGCGGGATAGCGCCAGTGGGGCTTGATCGTCGCCACCACGGCCTGACCGTAGATCAGCCCCACGCCGGATTCCGTGCCCTTGCCGCCGGGCAGCCCGCCGTCGCCCGCTCCGTCGCCGCCCTTGGCCTTTTCCTGTTTGGCCACTTCCTGCTTGAGGGCGGCCAGGGTTTTGGCCAGTTCGTCCTTCTGCTTCTGCTCGGCGGTCTTTTCCTGGGCCTTGGCCTGCTTCTGGGCATCGGCCAGGGCCTGCTTCATGATCTCCTCGCGCGTGGGCTCGGGCTTTTTGGGCTCGGGCTTGGGCTCGGGTTTCTTCGGCTCCTCCTTCTTGGGCTCGGGCTTTGGTTCCGGCTTGGGCTCGGGCTTGGGCTCCTCCTTCACCTTCTCGCTGATGGGCTTGACCTCCTCCTTGGGAGGTTCGGGCTTGGGCGGTTCCGGCTTGGGAGGCTCGGGCTTGGGCGGAGGCGGCACGGGCGCCGGTTCCGGCTTGGGCTCGGGTTTGGGAGGTTCCGGTTTGGGAGGCTCGGGCTTGGGTTGGGGCTGGGCCGACTCCGGAGTCCCGGCCGGTCCGGCCAGGGGGCCGGTGCCTTCCTTGATCCTGGAGAGGTCCACGACCTCGACCTGGACCACGGGAAGGTCGAGCCGGATCATGGGCCGCGGCAGCCAGACCGCAGACACCCAGGCCGCCAGCACGACGAAGACGTGCAGGCACAGGGAGAGGAGAAATCCGCGGCCCATCCGTTATTTCTTCTTGTCCTGGGGCTTGGCCGGGGCGGGCTGCTCCAGGGTCTGTTCCGCCACCATGCCCAGCTTGTCGATGCCCGCGGCCTTGGCCTCGCCCATGACGCGAACCACGGTGCCGTAAGGCACGTTGCCGTCGGCGCGCAGGTACAGGGCCTTTTTCTGGGCCACCACGAGCTTGCGTAGATAGTTCTCCAGTTCCTCGACCTTGACCTCGTACTCGTCCACGAAGACGCGGCCGTCCTTGTCCACGGTCATGACCAGGTGGTCCTTGTCCGTGGGCAGGTCTTGGGCGGCCTTGGTCTGGGGCAGATCCACGTCCATGCCCTGGTTCATCATCGGGGCGGAGATCATGAAGATGATCAGCAGGTTGAAAACGAGGTCCATGAGCGGAGTGAGGTTCATCTCCGTCAGGAACTTGCGGTTGCTGCGATAATCAAAGGCCATCGGCCTGCTCCTCCGGGGCTAGATGTCCCCGTTCTCGGCGGTCCAGGCGAGTTCGCGCTGGATGCGGTTGAGGAAGGCGGAGGCGAAGTTCACCAGCGTCGTCTCGATGCCCGCCATCATGCCCACGAACATGTTGTAGAAGACGGCCGAGGGGATGGCCACGGCCAGACCGAAGACCGTCGTGGCCAGGGCCTCGGCGATGCCCGGGCCGACGACGATGAGCGAGGCGCTCTTCATCATGCCCAGGTCGTGGAAGGCGCGCATGATGCCCCAGACCGTGCCGAACAGGCCCAGGAAGGGGGCGATGTTGGTGCAGGTGGAGAGCACCACCAGCGACTTGCCGATGGTGTTCAGCTCCACGCTCACGCCCTGGCGCAGGGCGCGGCGCACGTTGTCGATGGCCAGACGGCCCTTGACGCCGGGCGAGAGGTCGGCCTTCTCAAGCTGGCGCAGTTCCCGCAGGGCGAAATGGCCGACCTGGTAGACGGCCGTGGACTGGCTCATGTTCTTCATCGCCCCGGCGATGTCGCCGGACTGCTGGAACGCCTCGTACTCCCCGTCGCATTCGCGGGTGATGCGGCGCAGGCTGAAGTATTTGGTGAAGACCACGGTCCAACTGAGGACCGACATGCCCACGAGAAGGAACATGGTGAGCTGGATGACGAATCCCGATTCCAGCATGACTCTGAGAAAAATTTCCGTCATGGAACTACATCCTTGGCATGAAGTTGAACACGTTATGCTACTGCACTGCGCGTCATCTAGCAATGCGTCCTGGAGGCGAGTCGTGGCAGGACTTCCTCGGCCGGTGCGTCGAAACGTATGTCCGTCACGTCGCGGTACAGTGTCGGGCCGAGGTTGATTTCGACCACGACGCCGCCGCCGTGTTTAATCTGCACGGGGATCTGGTTGGCCGGCTGGACCTCGCCGGAGGTTCCCACGATGAGCACGAGATCGGCCGCGAAGGCGTGCCGCCGGGCCGACTCCATGGCCTGGGCCGGGATGCCCTCGCCGAAGAAGACCACGTCGGGCCGCACCACCCCGCCGCAGGCGCAGCGCCAGGGCAGGTCCGCCGCCGTCACCGCGCGCGCCGCCGCGGCCGCGTGGGGCGTCTTGCAGCGCATGCAGTAGAAATTTTCGCAGCCGCCGTGAAATTCGATCACCTCGCGCGACCCCGCGGCCTGGTGCAGGCCGTCGATGTTCTGGGTGATCACCGCTTTGAGCCGTCCCGCCCGCTCCAGCGCGGCCAGGGCCAGATGGGCCGGGTTGGGCCGGGCGCGTCCGAAGAAATCCATGGCCTCGACGAGGAATTCCCAGACCCGGCGTGGGTTGCCCTTCAGGGCGCCGATGGAGGCCACTTCCTGGGGATCGTAGCGGGACCACAGCCCGCCGGGGCTGCGGAAGTCGGGAATCCCCGAGGGAACCGAGACGCCCGCGCCCGTGAAGGCCACGGCGTGACGGGCGCGCAGCAGGGCCTCGGCGGCCTGCTCGATCAGGGACTCCAGCGTGGGACCGGACATGGGAGGGGCCTATAGCACTCCTGCCGCCGGGGCGAAAGGGGGGCGGGAGGACAATTCCGCGGCCGCGCGCGGCCCGGGGTCAGGTCCGGCGGGGGCGTTGCTGCCCCGCGCCGTCCTGGGCCAGCCGCTTCCTGGCCGAGCGCAGGCCGTCGATGATCTGGGCCGCGTCCTCCTCGGTCACCGCCCGTTTCAGGGCCTCGGGATTTCCCGACTGCAGGTCGCGGTTGCGCAGGTTCTCCAGGAAGTTCTGCAGCCGCGAGGGCCCCAGGACATCCAGGCCCTCCAGCACGAAAGCCACCAGATCCGCGGCCAGGGCGCGGCAGGCCGGGGCCTCGTAGAGCACCTCCCAGTCCACGGCGCGGCGGCCGTCGGTGAAGGTCACGGTGTGCCCGGCCACGAGGCTCTCGGTCTGGCGGCGCAGCGCATTCAGCTTCTCGTTCATGGGGCCGAAGAAGAGGGGCGAGGAGTCGAAGGGGTCGCGGTAGTCCACCGAGCCGCGCACGCCGATGAGCAGGTAGCGCACCAGGGGCCAGGGGACCGCGCCCCGGGTGAAGGTCTCGCAGGCCGCCTTCTCGCGCGCCGAGCCCCGGGGGTGGAGCAGCCGGGTCGCGCCGCGGCGCAGGCCGTGCTCCGTGAGGATCATGCCCAGGGGGTCGGCGATGAGGCCGTGCGGCTGGCCGTAGAGATACAGCGCCTTGCTCACCGCGGAGAACTGCTCCGGGCCGATCTCCTTGAGTTCCTTGTACTCGTCGAAGGCCTGCCGGATGGCGTCGTTGATCAGGCCCGGCGCGACGCCCTTCTTCATGAAATGGTCGCGCATGGTCTTGGCGAAGGCCAGCATCTGCTTGCGGCAGGCCGCCACCGACGATTCGAGCAATGCCTGATTGAGGTCGAGCAGGTTCTCCTGCCCGCCTTTCTTCTCGTTCGTCACGGCGTTCCCCCTCCCCCGGAGAAGCGTGCGTCGGATGCGTCGGGCCGCGCGGCCTCCCTATCGGCGCAGATTGAGCAGCCGTCCCGCGAGTTCGCGGGAATTGGCCTCGCAGGCCTCGTATTCGGCCTGGCTGAGCCCCGCGCCCAGGGCCACCGCGCGGCGCATCTCCGGCCCCACGAAGTCGCCCGGCGCATGGGCGTCGTTGTTGATGACCAGCCGCGCGCCCGTGCTCCGGGCCAGGGCCGCCACGTGGCCGTTGGCCAGGCTGTGCCCCTTGCGCGTGGTGATCTCCAGGAACACGCCGCGCTCCGCGGCCAGGGCCGCCTCCTGCGGGGCGATGAGGCCGGGGTGGGCGAGCACGTCGCAGCCGCCCTCGATGGCCGCCAGGTTGGTGCCGCGCTCCACCGGCTCCGTCACGGTCTCGCCGTGCACCACCACGATCTGCGCGCCCGCGGCGCGGGCCAGGGCGATGGTCTCGGGAATGAGCGGCGGCGGCACGTGGGTAATCTCCGCTCCGGCCAGCACGTCGATGTCCGCGAAGGCGGCGTATTTTTTCGCCAGCCGCAGGACGTTCACGATGTTGTGCTCCAGGTTGGAGAGGTCGGCGTGGTCGGTCACGGCCACGGTCCTGTAGCCCGCGTGCCGCGCACGACGGATCAGCTCGGCCGGGATGAGGACGCCGTCGGAGAAGGTGGTGTGGGTGTGCAGGTCGATCATGCCCGGGTCACATCTTGTATTTGTCTTCGGGGTCGAACTTTTCCAGGAGGTCGTTCCAGCGGGTGGCGTCGTCGCCGCGCAGCTCGGGCTTGCCCGCCAGCCGGTCGTCGCTGGCCGCCTTGGCCAGGACCTCCTCGGCCGCGCGGATGGGGGCCTTGGCGCGCAGGGCCAGGGCCACGGCGTCCGAGGGGCGGGCGTCGATGCGCCGCGACTTCTCGCCCTCGGCCACCTCGACCTCCGCGAAATAGGTGCCCTCGTTCAGGCTCACGATCTCCACGCTGCGCACCTCGCCCCCCATCTGGCGGATGACGTTGAGCAGCAGGTCGTGGGTCATGGGCCGGGGCAGGGAGACGTCGTTGAGGGCCATGGAGATGGCCATGGCCTCCATGGCTCCGATCCAGATGGGCAGGACCTTCTCCTCGGAGAGGTCCTTGAGGATCAGCACCGGCACCTGGGAATCCTCGTCCAGGGCCAGCCCGAAAACCTTCATGTCGATCATGCGGCCCCCGGAAGCTTGGCGATGAGGGAATGCTTCTTCGCCTTCACAATTGTGACACGGGCGGCCGTTCCGGTCAAATCCCCAGTCGTTTCCGGCCCGTCTCCCACGAGCACGTTGACCACCCGGCCGTGCGCGTCGCGCGCGGCCAGGGAGCGTTCACCCTCCGGGCCGTCCTTGCGGCTCTGCCCGGCGAAGACCACCTCCAGCTCCCGGCCCACGAGTCCGGCGTAGACCTCCTCGGTCAGCCGCTCCTGCCCGGCCTGCAGCTCCACGAGCCGCCTGCCCTTGATGGCGTCGGAGACCTTGGGTTCGATGGACAGGCTGCGCACGCCGGGCCGGTCGTTGTAGAGGAAGGAGAAGCTGGCCTCGAAGGGGGCCTCGCGCATGAGGCTCAGGGTTTGGGCGAAATCCTCCTCGGTTTCCGTGGGGAAGCCGACGATGAAGTCCGTGGTCAGCGAGATGTCCGGCCGCGCCTCGCGCAGCCGGGCCACGATGTCCAGGTAGCGGGCGCGGTCGTACTTGCGGCCCATGAGCGCCAGGATGCGGTCCGAGCCGGACTGCACGGGCAGGTGCAGGCGAGGGGCCAGGTTCGGCAGCTCGGCGAAGGCCCGGATGACCTCGGGCGCGATGTCCTTGGGGTGCGAGGTGGTGAAGCGCAGGCGCGCGAGGCCCGGCAGCCCGGCCACGGCGTGCAGGAGTTCGGCGAAGGCCGTGCCGTCGCCGCTCGCGTCTTGGCCGTAGGAGTTCACGTTCTGGCCGAGCAGGGTGATCTCCGAGGCCCCCCGCGCCAGCCACTCGCGGCATTCGGCCAGCACGTCGGCCGCGGGGCGCGACTTCTGGCGGCCGCGCACGTGCGGCACGATGCAGTACGCGCAGAAGTTGTCGCAGCCCTGCATGATGGTCACGAAGGCCGGGGCCGTGACCTTCTCGTCGGGCCAGAGCCGCTCGCGCGGGGCGTACTCCTCGCTGAAGTCGAGCAGCGAGAGCCTGAGGCCGGGCTGCTCCGCGAGGCGTTCCAGGGCCTGGGGGGCCATGGCCGCGCCGTCCGTGCCGAAGACCAGGCGCACGTGGGGGAAACGGCCGAAGAAGCCCTTGCCCACCTGCTGCGCCACGCAGCCGCCCACGGCCACGAAGGCCCCGGGGCGGTCCTGCATGAGTTCGCGCAGGCGGCCGAGCAGGCTGTAGACCTTCTCTTCCGGTTTCTTGCGCACGCTGCAGGTGTTGACCACGACCGCGTCGGCCTCGGCCGCCGGGGCCTCCTCCCAGCCGCGGGCGCGCAGGGTGCGGGCGATCCAGTCCGAATCGCCCGCGTTCATCTGGCAACCGAAGGTGATGATGTGAAATTTCATGTTGTGGCGAGTCCTTGCCCCTGGGGGCACGAACTCAATTCAGGCTGCGCGGCGGTTTGTCAAGGCCCGTAGCTGTCCATGAGCCAGAGGAAGACGAAGGCCGAGGCCCGGCGCGCCGCCTCCTCCGGGCCGATAGCGGCCGCGTCGACGACCAGTTCGGCCTTGTCGTCCTCCTCGAAGGGCTCGTCCACCCCGGGCACGGCCCCCAGTCCCGGCGTCTGCGTCCCCTCGGCCTTGCGCCGCAAGGCCTTCTCGTAGAGTCCGGCCATGACCAGCCCCTCGGGCCGCGCGGCCTCGCGCCGCATGGCCTCCCGCACCGGACAGCGCAGGTGGATCTCGGCGAAGCGGGGGATGAGCGCCCGGGCGCGGCGGCGCATGGCCAGCCGCGGGGCCGTGGCGTCCATGACCACGCCCTTGCCGCCCCGCGCCAGAAAGGCCGCCTCGTCCACGAACATGGCGTAGGCCCGCTCCCGCTCCTCGGGCGAGTAGATCGGGTGCGGCGTGTAGACCTTGCGGCGTTCGTCCATGGACAGGTGCACGGCGGCGAAACCACGCCGGGTCAGCCCCTCGACCACGGCCTTGGCCACCGTGGTCTTGCCCGATCCGGGCAGACCGGTGATCCAGACCGCCCAGCCGTCGTTCCGGGAGTGTCCGCCCTGCTGCGCCATGCCGTCCTCAGGTCAGGTAGCCGTTCACGTCCAGGTGGTCGAAGGGCGCGCGCGTCAGGCAGCGCGAGAGGAAGCGGAAGAGGGCCGCGCGCACCGCGGGCGGGTGGTCCGGATACCACTGCGGGCTGGCCACCACCAGGGCCCGGAAGACGAAGAAGGGGCCGATGACCTCCAGAAGCTCCCGGTCGCCCGTGGCCGCCAGGTATTCCTCGAAGAAGGCGGTCCACAGCGTCAGAAAGGGGCCCGCGAGGCGGGGCGTGTCAGGGGTCTCGCTGCACAGCAGTCCCCAGAGCAGGTAGTTCACGGCCATGGCCGCCAGATCTCCGGCGGGCTCGCCGTATTCGCCCCGGCTGCGGTCCAGCACGCGGAAGTCGTCGCCGTCCACGAGCACGTTCCAGGGGTGGAAGTCGCCATGCACCACGCAGAGCCGCCGCGCGTAGCGCTTGAGCCGCCAGCGCCAGGTCACGAGGCTGGTCTCCACGGTGCGGAACTCCTCCTCGCTGAAGAAGGCGAAATTGCGCGGGAAGGCCTGGTCGATGAGGCCGGTGATGCACTCGCTCGACCCGATGAGGTCGCGCACCCCGCGCCAGTAGAGGTGCGGGTCGTCCTTGCGCTCGGCGTGCACCCCGGCCAGCCAGCGGGCGAAGGCGCGCGCCATGCGTTCGTCCGCGGCCGTGAAGCCGCCCGCCCGGATGCGTTCGAGGTCGAGGAAGTAGTCGTGGCCCGGCAGCCTCTCGTTGACGATGAAGAATTCCTGGGGCTCCCGCAGCGGCACGAGACGGCCCGCGCCGTCCACGTAGCCCACGCCCAGGGGCTGCACGTGGCGCGAGAGGCTGCTGCCCGCGGCGTACTGGAAGAGCAGGATCGCGGCCCGGTCCCAGAATCCCTGGTGGCCGTAAGCGTCGCCTTTCATCACCGAGAGCACGGCCTCGCGCTCCTCGTCCCTCTCGTCCGGGCCGGGGACGGCGTAGCGCACCAGCACGGGCTTGCCGTAGCCGAAGCGCTTCATGCCCTGCTCGTCGAGCGTGCCGATGGACCCGGCGGAGAGCAGCCGGACCTCCTGGCCGTGGGCCTGCCGCAGATAGTCCTCGATGAGGTCGCGCGTCAGTTCGATCATGGCCGCAGCATAGCCCATGGCCGGGGAGAGTGGAAGACGAAAGCCGGCCGGGAGGGGAAAACAGGGCCGGGAGGAGGGTCAGCGGACGTCCGGCAGACGGGCCAGGAAGCGTTCCAGCATGGCGTTGATCTGGTCCGGGACCTCCAGGGTCTGGAAGTGGCCCGAGAGGGCGGTCTGGGCGAAATGGGCCTGGGGGATGAGGCGGCGCAGGGCGGCCTGGTCGGTGCGCCGCCTGTGGGCCGCCACGTAGAGGAAGGGGCAGCGCACGGCGCGGGCCGCGGATTCGCAGTCCTGGTCGCGGAACAACTCCAGGAGGGCCAGGACCACGTGGCGCGGGGTGCGTAGGACGCGCTCCAGGATGGCCTGCCTGCGGTCCTGGTCGTCCTCGGGCGCGAACAGGGGCTCGAAAAAGTCGCGCAGGGAGGCTGCGTCGGTGTCGTTCTCGGCGGCGCGCAGCTTGCGCAGCAGCGGGTCGAGCCAGAGGTCCAGGCCGGGCGGAGGCAGCAGCGTGGAGTCCAGGGCCACGGCCGCCGTGACGAGGTCCGGCCGCGAGGCCGCCAGACGCACGGCCAGCGCGCCTCCCAGGCTGTGCCCCACGGCCGTCACGCGCGGCGCGTGCAGTTTCTTGCACAGCCAGGCGAGGTCGTCGGTCAGGGCGTGGAAGCTGTACGAGGCGTCCTGCGGCGCGCCGGAACGGCCGTGGCCGCGCAGGTCCGGGGCGAGGCAGCGGTGACGGGAGGAGAAGCGGTCGATCTGCGGCGCGAAAAAGGTCCCGTCGCAGGAATTGCCGTGGATGAAAAGCAGGACGGGTTCGCCCTGGCCCTGATCGCTGCAGTGAAGTTCGATTCCGTCGCGGATGAAGGTCGGCATGACGGCAGTCTAGCAGTCGCGGCGGCCGAAGGGAACCGCCGGGCCGCCGCCGTTCCGGGGGGAGGCCGGGACCGGCCGCCTAGCGCGCGGAGAAGCCGGGCCGGAGCAGGGGCGGCTCCTGGGCCGGACCGCCCTGCGCCTTGGGCGCGGCCGTGCCCTTCTGCGGGGGCTTGGGCTGGGGGGCGGGCTGCCCCGCCTGGGGCTGCGCCCCCAGGCTCTGGGCGAAGGCCTGATCGGCGCGGGCCGCCAGGGCCACGAGCTTCTCCATGGAGTCCTCCATGGGCGAGGACTCCTCCACGAGCTGGCGCAGGAAGTCGTTGATCGGGTCGACCATGGCGATGGCCTGGTCGATCTCCGGGTTGGAGCCGCGCGCGTAGGCGCCGATGTTGATCATGTCCTCCACGCGGCGGTAGGAGGAGAGGTTCTTGACCACGATGCGGCCCGCCTCCTTCTCCTGCCGGGTGGTGATGTCCGAGCGCAGACGCGAGACCGAGCGCAGCACGTCTATGGAAGGATAATGCCCCTGGTCGGCCAGGTCGCGGGTCAGGACCACGTGGCCGTCGAGGATGGAGCGGGTGGCGTCGGCGATGGGTTCGGTGAGGTCGTCGCCGTCCACGAGCACGGTGTAGATGCCGGTGATGGAGCCGGAAAGGCTGCGGCCCGCGCGTTCGAGCAGCTTGGGCAGGGTCGAGAAGACCGACGGGGTGTAGCCGCCGCGCGTGGGCGGCTCCCCGGCGGCCAGGCCCACCTCGCGGCCCGCCATGCAGAAGCGGGTCACGGAGTCCATCATCAGGAGCACGTCCTTGCCCCGGTCGCGGAAGTATTCGGCCATGGCCGTGGCCGCGTAGGCGCAGCGCATGCGCACCAGGGGCGACTGGTCCGAGGTGGCGATGACCAGGACCGAGCGCTTCATGCCCTCGGGACCGAGGTCGCGCTCCATGAATTCCAGGACCTCGCGGCCGCGCTCGCCCACCAGGCAGATGACGTTGATGTCGGCCTTGGTGGTGCGGGCCATCATGCCCATGAGCGTCGACTTGCCGACGCCCGAGCCCGCCATGATGCCGACGCGCTGGCCCTTGCCCAGGGTCAGGAGGCTGTTCACGGCGCGCACGCCCACGTCCAGGCGCTCGGTGATGCGCGGCCGGTCCAGGGGGCTGGGCGGGTCGCTGTAGAGCGGGTAGTAGTCGTCGGGCGTGACCGGTCCGGCGCGGTCCAGGGGCTGGCCGAAGGCGTCCACGGCGCGGCCCAGGAAATTTCTTCCCACGGGCATGTGGGGCGGCAGCGAGGAGTTCTGGATCAGGGAGCCGGGCCGGATGCCGCGCATGTCCGAGTAGGGCATGAAGAGCAGCGCGCCGTCCCGGAAGCCCACCACCTCGGCGGGGATGCCCTCGGCGTTCTTCTCGTCGGGCAGCAGATGGCAGACCGAGCCCAGCGGGGCCTTCACCCCCCGACCCTCGGCGATGAGGCCCACGACCTTGGTGACCTTGCCGAAGGAGTTGGCGGGCTCCACGGTTTCCAGGAGCCGGAGGCAGCCGCGCGGGTCCACGTCAGTCCCCGGCCTCGGGCGGGGGGGGGCCGTCCGTCTCGGCGTCGGCCTCGGGGAAGGCCGGGGCCTGTCCCGAGGCGCTCTGCTCCAGGTAGACGAAGATCTTCTCCACCGCGGCCCAGCGCGTGGCGACGGTGTTGTCCACCATGCCGTCCGCGGACTCGATGACCATGCCGCCCAGTTCGATGGCCGGGTCGGGCTTGACGCGGTAGTGCTTGAGTTCGGGGAAGTGCTCGGCCATGTGCGTGACGATGGCGGAGAGCAGCTCGGATTCCTCGGGCTTGGCCCGGATGGTCAGGCTGCGCAGGGAGTCGATGGTTTCGAGCCCCTGGTCCATGAGTTTTTCCAGGATTTCGGCGCGGCGCTGGGAGAGCTCCACGGCCACGGTCTTCTCCACGGCCATGCGGATGAGGTCGATGAAGTCCTTGCGTTGCGCGGTCCAGACCGCGCGGGCCTGGGTCTGCACGGCGGACAGGGCTTGGGCCACGGCCGCGGCCAGGGCGGTCTGCTCCTGCTCCACCTGCTCCCGAGCCTGGGCCAGCCCCTGCTCGAAGCCCTCGGCATGGGCCGCCTCCTTGATTCTGACGGCCTCGGCGCGGGCCTCCTCGATGATCTCGCGGGCCATGTCCTGGGCGCGCTGCTTGACGCGTTCGACCAGTTCGGCGTTGGTGGCCTGGTCCCAGACCAGCCTGCGCTTGCCCTCGATCTCCTGGATGGTGGAGACGTCCGGCCCCGGCGTGTCCACGCCCATGAAGACGCGGCCGGTGATCTTGCCCAGGCTAGATGAAGACATCGCCCGATCCTCTGCCGACCACGATGCGGCCCTCGGCCTCCAGCCTGCGCACGGCCTTGACGATGTTCTGCTGCGCTCCCTCCACGTCGGAGAGGCGGACCGGCCCCATGATCTCCAGGTCCTCCTGGATCATGGTCGCGGCGCGTTCGGAGAGGTTCTTGAAGAACTTCTCCTTGAGGTCGTCGGACGCGCCCTTGAGCCCCAAGGTGAGTTCGTCGTTGGAGACCTCCTTGAGCAGCTCGCGGATGGAGCGGTCGTCCAGGGCCTTGATGTCCTCGAAGACGAACATCAGGTTGCGGATCTCCTCCGCCATCTGGGCCGACTCCTCCTCGATCTCGGAGATGACCTCCTCCTCGGTCTGGCGGTCCACGGCGTTGAGGATTTCGGCCACGGCGTTGACGCCGCCGACTTTCTTGCCTTCCTTGCCGCCCATGGCGATGAGCTGGGACTGCAGCACCTTGTCCACTTCCATGAGCATTTCCTCGGCCACGGCCTCCAGTTTGGCCAGGCGCATGAGGACCTCGGCGCGCACGCCCGAGGGCAGGTTCTGCAACAGTTCCGCGGCCTGGTCCGGGTGCAGGTGGCCGAGGATCAGGGCCAGGGTCTGCGGGTGCTCGTTGCGCAGGATCTGGGCCAGGATGCGGGGGGAGACGTTCTCCAGTTCGCGGAAGGGCGCGGGGCCGGACTCCAGTTCGAGCTGGTCCATGATGTACTTGGCGGTGTCGCCGTCCAGCGACCGGGTGAGCAGCCGCTTGACCTGCTCCGGGCCGCCCATGAGCAGTTCGTGGCCGTAGGCGAGGGTCTCGTTGTACTCGCGCAGGACCTCTTCCACCTGTTCCTTGGGCACGGACTCCATCTGGAGCATGGCCCTGGAGACCGCGGCGATCTCGGTGCGCTCCATGCGCTTGAAGACCTCGGCGGTGAACTTCTCGCCCAGGGCGAGGAGCAGTATCGCCGATTTCTGGGGTCCGCTGAATCCGCCCTGCTGCTGCGCCATTTACGCGGCCTCCTGCTTGAGCCAGCTCTTGAGCACCGCCACGGCCTGGTCCATGTCCTGCTCGGAGAGCTGCAGGGCCTGGGCCTTGGCGTTTTCCAGGCGGCGCTGCAGATCCAGCGCCTCCTCTTCGATGCCCTCCTCCAGGGCGAGGCGTTCGTCGGCCTCGGGCAGACCCACGAGTTCCTCCACGTCCTCCTCGGCCACGCGGGGCTTGATGAGCGCCAGGACCACGGGCCGGACCACCAGGATCAGGAAGAGGAAGATCAGCAGGCCGTTGAGGAAGGGCTTGCCCAGGCGCTGCGTGTATTCGAGCATGGTCTGCAGCAGGCTCGGCTCGGCGAAGAGGTCCGGGCCGCCGAAGGAGACCGACGTGACCTCGATGCTGTCGCCGCGCGCCTGGTCGAAGCCCACCGCGTTCTGCACCAGCTGCCGGATCTGGGTCAGTTCCTGTTCGCTTCTGGGCACGAAGACCTTCTGCCCGTCCGGCTGGCCGCTGTCCTGGTAGACGCCGTCCACGATAACCGCGATGGAAAGCCGTTTCAACTCCCCGACGGCGTCGACGATCTGTTGTTCTTCCTTGTTGATCTCGAAGTTCGTGGTGCGCGTCTCGCGGTTGCCCTGCTGCGTGGAGAGGGAGCCGGAGAAGCCGTCGCCGCGGAAGTTGGGGTCGGGCACGCCGCCTTCGATGTTGGCGCGGCCCTGGTTGGATTCCTCGGAGCGGGTCTCGGAGCGGACCACGGCGGAGGAGGGGTCGTAGCTCTCGCGCTTGATGGTGCGCTGGGAGTAGTCCACGTCGGCGTTGACGCGGGCCACGAGCTTGCCCGGGCCGCCGGTGAAGGGCAGGAGCAGTTGCTCGATGCGCCGCTCCAGGCTGCGCTCCATGTTCGCCTTGTAGTCCATCTGGGCCATGGTCATGCCGGAGAGCGAGTCGTCGGCCTCGGGCTGGTAGAGGACCTGGCCGCGCGTGTCCGCGATGGTGATGTTGGCCTTCTTCAGGCCCTCCACCGCCGAGGCCACGAGGTTGACCACGGCCTGCAACTGCTTCTGCTGCAGCTTGTGGCCCTCGCGCAGTTGGAGGATGACCGAGGCCGAGGCCGGAAGCTCCTCCTCGATGAACAGGGACTTGGCCGGGATGGAGAGATGCACGCGGGCGCGCTCCACCTCGGGAAACTCCATGATGGTGCGGGCCAGTTCGCCCTGCAGGGCGCGCTGGTAGTTGATGCGCTGCACGAAGTCGGTCTGGCCGATCTTGACTTCGTCGAAGATCTCGAAGCCCAGACCCTGGCCGTGCACCGCGCCCTCGCCCGCGATCTTGAGGCGGATGTCGTAGACCTGATCGGCCGGGACCAGCACCGTGGTGCCGTTGTCCTCCAGCTGGTAGGGGATCTTCTGGGCCTGGAGCAGGCCCACGACGCGGTTGGCGTCCTCGGTGTAGAGCTTGGTGTACAGGACCTTCCAGTCCGGCCGGTTGAGGAAGTAGACCATGAGCACGAAGGCCAGGACCACGGAGGCCGCGAGGCCGCCGATGAGGACCCGCTGGGCGATGGTGCGCTTGCCCCAGAACATGTTCAGCCTGTTGAAGGTGCTCTCGATGAAAGGCGGCATGAGGGTCTCCTCCGGTCGATCTGGCGTCTTCGTGGTCGCTCGTTACGAACTGTCCGGGCGCGGCGCGGGTCAAAATCCCGGCGGCTACATCTGCATGCGCATCATTTCCTGATACGCGGTCATGACCTTGTTGCGCACGGCCGAGGTCAGGCTCACGGCCAGTCCGGCCTTCTGCAGGTGGATCATGAGTTCGTGCACGTTGGTGTTCTTGCCCGTGGCGAACTCCTGGACCATGGCCTCGCCCTGGATCTGCATGTCGTTGACCTGCCGGATCGAGTCGCTCATGGTCTTGCTGAAGCCCTCTGTCCGGGCGGGCTCCTTGGGCATCTGGGCCTGGATGGCCTGCTGCTCGGTCTGGATCTTCTGGATGCTGCTGCCGTACGCCTTGAGGGCGGCGCTGCCGATGGCGGTGATGGCCATGACGATTCTCCCGGGTTAGCCCTGACCGATGGTCAGCGCCTTGGTGTACATGGTCTTGGCGGCCTCGATGGAGGCCGCGCCCGCTTCGTAGGAACGGGTGGCCGTGATCATGTTGGCCATCTCCTCCACCACGTTGATGTCCGGAAAGCGGACGTAGCCGTCCTCGCCCGCGTCGGGGTGGCCCGGGTCGTGGACCATCTTGAAGGGCCGCTTGTCGGCCACGATGCCCGTGACCTTCACACCCTTGAGTTCGCGGTTGTTGGGGTCCCACATCTCCTTGGAGAAGGGGTCGAAGACGTCCGTGGTCTCCACGGAGATGGTCTTGCGCACGTAGGGGCCGCCCTCCACCGTGCGCGTGGTGTTGATGTTGGCCAGGTTCATGGAGATGACGTTGAGGTAGGAGCGCTGCGCCCCCAGGCCGGAGGCCGCGACGTCCAGGGCCGACATGAAGTCCATGTTACTTGCCTCCCTCGGAGATGATCTTGCTCACGCCGGTGAAGTGCCGCTGCATGACGGTCGTCAGGGCGTTGTACTGCATGGAGTTCTTGGACATGACCGCCATTTCCCTGTCCAGGTCCACGCGGTCCTCGCCGTAGATGTAGCGGGGCTGGAAATCCTGCATGACCTTGCCGTCGTAGCCCTCGGGGTCGAACTGGGCGGGCATGTGGCCCTGCTCGGTCTTGGTCATCCGTCCCCGCATGTCCAGGTTCAGGGCCTGCTGCAGCTCCTTCTCGAACTCGATGCTGCGCGGGCGGTAGCGGGGCGTGGTGATGTTCGACAGGTTGCCCATGACGAGGTTTTGACGCTCCAGCTGCAGGTCCATGACCTTCGCAGCGACCTGCATGTGGGGTCGCATCAGTTTCATTCCTCGGCCTCCTTCGCGGCTTTGCGGGGTTTTCCCCGGCATCGCGCCGCACCTTCGGACGGTGCGGACGCGGAGCCTGAAGCAAGGGGCGTTCCAAGCTGGCAATGCGCTGATATTGCTTGATTTTTGTTGATAATTGCGGAAGAGGGGGCGTCGGGAAACCGAACGGTCCCGGCCCGCGGGCACCAAACGGTCCGGCACGGCGCGTGCATCAATCCATATGGACGCAACGCCGGGGCAGACGGGGGACGTGTTTGGCACGCTGTTTGCTTCGGACAGTTCGCCCGCTTTGGGCGGAAAAAATGGCCCGACCGTGAGCGTTCCTGAGGAGGAACCAGGGCCACGCTGAACATCCCCCAGCGGAGGGAGGAGTCATGAGTCACCTGGATTACGAGATCAACAAAGAACTCGGCGAATGCTACCTGTTCATGGGCGACCTGGACAAGGCTGAGGAGTACTACCGCAAGGCGGCCAGCTCCAACGGCGTGCACCCCGACCCGTACCTCGGGCTGGCGACCATCGCCGTGCAGCGCGGGGACCTCGGGAACGCGCTGTCGTTGTACCGCAAGGCGGACGGCATCCACAGCGACGACAAATCTCTGGCCGGCATGGCCCTGATCGAGTCCGAGACCGGGCTGCACATGGAGGCCTTCGGGCACTTCGCCGCGGCCTTGGAACTCAATCCGGAGAACATGATCGCCGTTTTCGGCATCATCCGGATGGGGCATGCCACCAATCGCCTGGCTGAAGTCGTGCCGTACCTGGAGGCCTGCCTGGCCCTCAATCCGTCCAAGCACGAGATCCGCTACTCGCTGGCGGGCTGCAGGATGTGCCTGGGCGACGCCGAGGGCGCGGCGGCGGAGCTTTCCAGGATACTGGAGGCCGACCCGGACAACGCTCCGGCCAAGGAACTGTTCGCGCAGATCCGCCAGGCGGCGTGACGCCGAAGGAATGACTCCCCTCCCATTGTGCGTCCCGCTCGCACCCGCGGCGGTGCGGGTGCGGGCGGGGCGCCGTCCAAGGGAGGCGGGGAGCGGCTTGCCAAGCGCACCCTTTTGGGGCAGTGTCCGCCCAAAAGCATTGGGGGTGCGTGCATGGATCTGCTGCCCATCAGCCGGGCGCTGCTGAGCGTCACGGACAAGTCCGGCCTGGCCGATTTCGCCCGGTTCCTCGTGAGCCGCGGCGTCGAACTCGTTTCCACCGGCGGGACCAAGAAGCTCCTGGCCTCGGAAGGCCTCCCCGTGACCGGCGTGAGCGAGGTCACGGGCTTCCCGGAGATCATGGGCGGCCGGGTCAAGACGCTGCACCCCAAGATTCACGCGGGCATCCTGGCCGACAAGGACAACCCCGAACACCTCGCCACCCTGAACGAGCTGTCCATCCGGCCCTTCGACCTCATCTGCGTGAATCTCTACGACTTCGCCGACGCGGCCCGCAAGGAACTGCCGCTCAAGGCCGCCGTGGAGCAGATCGACGTGGGCGGGCCGACCATGCTGCGGGCCACGGCCAAGAACTTTCACTCCATGCTCGTGGTGCCCGACCCCGCCTTCTACCGCCGCGTGCAGGAAGAACTTGCCGACAACGGCATGAAGGTCACGCTGGCCCTGCGCAAGGAACTGGCCGCCGAAACCTTCCGCCGCATCAGCCGCTACGACGGCCTCATCGCCGACTATCTCTTCAGCCACGAGGAGTAGGCCATAGCCGACAAGGTCCAGGGGAGCACCGAGGGGCTGAAGCCCAGCCAGCTCAAGGCCCTCTCGCGGCTCTACGGCCGCCGCTTTCCGGCCCGGGGGGGCATGACCCCCGAGCAGGCCCGGGAGCTGGCCGTGCTGTCGTCCGGCCTCTCGCGCCAGATCGGCCTGCTCATCGACCGTCAGGGCCGCGTGCAGATGGTCGTGGTGGGCGACGCTTCCTCCATCCTCCTCCCCGAGCTGGGGCGCGTGCGCGCCTCGGGCGGCCGCCTGCGGGGGCTGAGGCTCCTGCACACCCACCTCACGCCCGACGGCCTCTCCCAGGAAGACCTCATGGACATGGTCTTCCTCAGGCTCGACGCGGTGCAAGTCCTGACCGTGGGGCCGGACGGCGGGCCCGGCCGCAGCCAGCACGCCCACCTTCTGCCGCGCGCGGACGGCGGGGACGGGGAGGAGCGGAAGCCCTACGCCGTCTCGGACCTCGTGCGCTGGGACCGCGACGACACCGACTTCGCGGCCCAGGCCCAGGCCCTGGAGGACGAATTGGCGCGGGGCGAGGCCGGGCGGGACGTGGGCCGCGAGGGCCGCGCCGTGCTCGTGCACGTCTCCACGAGCCCCCGCCACGTGCAGGACGCCTCCCTGGCCGAACTGGCCGCCCTGGCCGACACGGCCGGGCTGACCGTGGCCGCCACGCTCACGCAGCGCGTCAAGGAGCTGAACCCGCGCACCATCATGGGCAAGGGCAAGCTGGCGGAGCTGGAGGTGGAGGTCCTGCAGGCCGGGGCGGACCTCGTGGTCTTCGACTGCGAACTCACCCCGGCCCAGCTCAGGAACCTCGGCGAGGCCACGGAGCGCAAGGTCATCGACCGCAGCCAGCTGATTCTCGACATCTTCGCCCGCCGGGCGCGCACCCGCGCGGGCAAATTGCAGGTGGAGCTGGCCCAGCTCAAATACCGGCTGCCGCACCTCGTGGGCAAGGGCGAGGCCCTGTCCCGCCTCATGGGCGGCATCGGCGGCCGGGGGCCGGGCGAAACGAAACTCGAGATCGACCGCCGCCGCGTGCGCGAGAAGATCACCCGCATCACGCGCGAACTCGGCGAACTGCGCAAGCGCCGGGGACTTCGGCGCGCCCGCCGCGCCAAGGCCGAGGTGCCGGTGGTGGCGCTCGTCGGCTACACCAACGCGGGCAAGTCCACGCTGCTCAACACCCTCACCAACGCCGACGTGCTGGCCGAGGACAAGCTCTTCGCCACCCTCGACCCCACCTCCCGCCGCATCCGCTTCCCGCGCGACCGCGAGGTCATCCTCACGGACACCGTGGGCTTCATCCGCCATCTGCCCAAGGAATTGCAGGAAGCCTTCCGCGCCACCCTGGAGGAACTGGAGGCGGCCGACGTGCTCGTGCATGTGGCCGACGCCGGGCATCCGGCCGCGCATGAGCAGATCGACGCGGTGGAGCGTATCCTCACGGACATGGAGCTGTCCGAAATCCCCCGCCTCCTGGCCCTGAACAAGTGGGACACCCTGGACGAGGACGGCCGCCGCTCCATGCGCGAGACGTATGCCGAGGGCATCCCCCTCAGCGCCCGCGCCCGCGCCAGCCTGGAGCCCTTGGTGCGCGCCGTGCTGGACACCCTGGACGAGAGCCTGGACCGCGAGGATTTACGTCTGCCGCCGCACAAGGCGGAGGAGGGGCGGGGCGAGGACGACGCCGACTGGGCCGAGGACGTGCCCACGGAGATCATCGAGTAGCCGGAGGGAATCGCTCCCGCGCGTTTCGTCCGGCCCCCATCCTACAGGATACTTCCGGTCATCCCCGGCCTGTCCCCCCGCCGGAGGCGCCGCGCCCCCGGCCGGTGCTCCCGGGCCTCAGAAGGTCTCGATGCGGTTGCGGCCGTGCTGTTTGGCGCGGTAGAGGGCCGTGTCGGCGCGCTGCACCAGGGCGTCGGGGTCGTCCTCCTCCGCCGAGGCGGCCACGCCGAAGCTGGCCGTGAGCCTGCCCGCCACCGGGAAAACGGTCTCCTCGATCTCCGCGCGCAGGCGCTGGGCCAGGTTCCGGGCCACGTCCGGCCCGGTCTCCGGGCAGACGACGAGGAATTCCTCGCCGCCCCAGCGGCCCACGGTGTCGGTCTCGCGCGCAAGACCCGCGAAGATGTCCGCCAGACGGACCAGGACGTCGTCGCCGACTTGATGGCCGTGCCGGTCGTTGACCTCCTTGAAGTGGTCCACGTCGATCATGATCACGGAGAAGGGCTTGCGGTAGCGCTTGGCGCGGCGCAGTTCGGCGCGCAGGGCCTGGTCGAGCCTGCGGCGGTTGCACAGCCCGGTGAGGCGGTCGGTCTGGGAAAGGACCTCCAGAGTCCTGTTCGTGCGGTCGAGTTCGCGATTCTTCTCGTCCAGTTCGGCGGTGCGCTGCCGGACGTTGTCCTCCAGATTTTCCACCAGATCCCGGACGCGCTGGGTCATGGCGTTGAAGGTCGCGCCCAGCTCCCCGAGTTCGTCGCCCGGTTCGGCCGCGACCGTGATCTCCAGGTTCCCGGCGCGCAGTTCGGCGGCGCGGCGCGTCATGTCCGCGATCTTGCGGGTGACGCTGGCGTTGATGGCGTAGGCGATGGCCACGGCGCAGGCAAGGCCGAACAGCGTGGCGGCGACGACCAGCCCGCCTGCGGCGCGGCCCACCCAGGCGATGCGCGTCCTGGCGCGCTCCACCTCGGCGGACGAGGCCTCCTTGAGCTCCTGGGAGACCGGGTCCACGGCGCGGGCCTGGAGCACGAAGTCGTTGAAGGTGCTGCGGATGACCTCGTGCGTGTCGAGCAGCTTGTCCGCGAGGGCGACGTAGCCGTCCAGGAGCGCGGCGGCCTCGGCCCGGCGGGGGGCGTCCAGGGCCGGGTCCGCGGGCAGTTGGGCGCGCAGCCGCGTGAGCACGTTGAAGGCGGACTGCATCTGCGGCCGCTGGCGGGTGAGGCGGTACTGCTTGGCGAAGACGTTGGCCTCGCGCAGCAGCAGGGAGAGGTTCCGCGATCCGGCGAGCGCGGCCTCCAGGGAGGCCATGGCGCGGTCCATGCGGACCCAAAGGCCGTTTTCCGGTTCGGCCAGCGAGGTCAGCAGCTCCATGTTCTGCATCAGGATGGCGGAGAAGCGCCGGGAGAAGGAGAGGTATAGGGCCATGTCCACGTTGCGGCGGCGCAGGTTCGCGCTCACGCTGGACCCCGTGATCAACCGCTTCAGCTCCTCGCTCAGCGCGATGACCCGCGCCGCGGTGGCGAAAGCGGGCTGGCCGTAGGTCTCCTGCGCCCTGAAGAAGCCGATCTCCGGGTAGCTGAGCAGGAAGGACTGGTAGAAGCGCCGGGCCTTTTCCCGTTCGCCGTCCATCTCGAAGACCTTCTGGCGGATCTCCATGCTCTGCACCATCTCGTTCTCGGCGCTGTCGACCAGGGCCAAGGCGGCCAGGGCGGCCAGCGAGACGAGAACCACCAGGGCCAGGAGCAGCAGGAAAGCCAGGCCCAGCTTGCGGGTGATGCCCAGGGTCCGCCAGACCCCCCTGGGGCCGCGGGAGGCGTGTTCGCTAGGGCGCATAGCTGGAGACGGCGTTCGCCTTCAGGCCCGCCACGCCGAGCGCCGGGTCGTCCAGACGCAGGACGTCGAAGCGCGGCGCGGCGCAGTCGCCGAACCCGTCGCAGGACAGGCTGCCGGTCACGCCTGCATGGTTCTTCGTTGCGTACAGGGCGTCGCGCAGGGCCTGGCGGCCGATGCGCAGCGAGCCGTCCGGAAGGGTCTGCGCCGTCTTCGCGATGGCGGCCAGGAGGATGCCCGCCGCGTCGAAGGCGCTCAGGTGATAGCTCGTGGGCGGGGACTCCCCGTACCGGGCCCGGTATTCGGCCTCCAGGCGCTCCACGGCCGGCGACGTGGGCGGCGGCGTGGGGCCGACGAAGAACATGCCCGTGGCGGCGTGGCCCACGGCGTCGATGAAGGACTGCTCGATGAGCGCGCCGTCGCTCATGAGCACGAGGTCCTGCAGGCCCGGGGCTCGCCGGGCCTGAAGCAGCACGTGGTTGGCCTCGGGTTGGAAGAGCGGGAAGAAGAGCATCTGCGCCCGGGAGGCGGCCACCGCATCGAGGACCGGGGCCATGTCCGTGTCGTCCTTGTTGACCGTGGCATACAGGACAACCTTGCCGCCGAGGCGCTCAAACTCCTGCCTGAAACCGTCGGTCAGGCCCCTGGTGTAGATGTCGCCGTCGCCGATGGTGGCGGCCGTGCGCATGCCGAGCGTGTCGTAGGCGTAGCGGGCGGCCGCCGGTCCCGCATGCTCCTCGTTGGGGGCGGTGCGCAGGAAGCCGGGCTGCCATTTGGGCGCGCGGACGCCGCCGATGGAGGTCAGGAAGGGGGCGCTGTTGTTGCCGGAAATCATGGACAGCCCGGCCTCGGTCATGACCTGGGCTGCGGTGGCCGCGTCGCCCGAGCAGGTGGTGCCGAAGATGGCCGCCACCGAGGGGTCGGAGACGATCTTGAGGGCGGCGTTGGCCCCGCCCTCGGGACGGCAGCCGGTGTCCTCGACCGCGAGGACGGTTTCGCGGCCCGCGATGCGTCCGTCCTGCCGGGCCAGGGCCAGCTCCAGGCCGCGCACCTGCTCCCGGCCCAGGACCGCCACCTTGCCGCTCAGGGCCTGGATGACGCCGAGGCGGACGGGAGCGCCCCGCGCCAACTCCACGCAGCCGAGCGGGTCGGCGCAGGGGGGCGGCGCATCGGACGAGCAGGCGAAGGCCAGGCCGCCCGCGACGAGCAGCGCGGCCAGGGTCTTGATGGTGCGTTTTCGGTTCCGCATGGCTCCCCCTCCGTCCAGATGCTGCGGGCATTCGCGAGACGAACGATCCCGGCGGCATATAGGCTTGCCGTCGGGACCTCTGTGGTCCCCCCTCTATTCTTACGGCTGGTACGTATTCGGATGGCTCAAGTCAATGATATTTCCACGCGCGGACGCGCGCGAACCGGCGCTGCGGCGGAAAGGGAGGGGGACGGGAGAGGCGGCGCGGCGGGCGTCCGCCGCGCCGTTCAGATGGGTGTCGCGGCCGGCTATCCGGCCGGTTCCCGGGCAGGGACGGCGCTGCTCCGGGTTTGCGGCGCGAGCCCTGCGCCGCTCTGGCTCAGGGCCACGCCCGCCAGGATCACGGCCGAGGCGAGCGCCTGGGGGCCGCTCAGCGCCTCGTCCAGGGCCAGCCAGCCCAGGGCCACGGCCACCAGGGGCACGAGATTGATGAAGGCGGCGACCCGGGCCGCGGGCAGGCGGCTGAGCGCCCAGTTGTAGAGGCCGAAGGCCCCGAGCGTGACGAGGCCCCCCAGGAAGAGCACGGCCAGGGCGGCGTCGCGCGGCCAGTCCCAGGGCGGGGCCGCGATTCCGGCCGCGCCGGGCAGGAAGAAGAGCGCGCCGGTCACGGTCTGCACCGCCGTGAGCGTCCAGGGACCGTAGCGGCCGGACAATCTCTTGATGAGCAGCATGGACCCGGCCGCGCAAGCCATGGCCAGGAACTCCAGGGCGTTGCCGAGCAGGGGGGCCGGGGCCGAGGCCGCGGGCGCTCCGGCCAGGGAGAGCCAGGCCACTCCGGCCACGGAGAGGACGAGGCCCAGAAGCATGCGCCACGGCAGCGGTTCGTGCAGGAAGATGGCCGCGCCCACGCCGACGAGCAGGGGCACGGACGAGGAGATGACCCCGGCCTGGGCCGAGGTGGTCAGGCTGAGGGCGTTGGCCTCGCAGAGGAAATAGGCGCAGGGCAGGAGCAGCGAGGCGACGGCCAGGAGCGTGCCGTCGCCGCGCCGCACGCCGCGCGGCAGCACGCCGCGCGCGAAGGGCAGGAGCAGCAGCGCGGCCAGGGTCATGCGCAGCCACATGAGGGTCATGGGCGCGAAGGCGGTCAGCGCGGTCTTGGTGGCCGCGAAGGAGCCGCCCCAGAGCAGGGCCGCGGCCAGCGCCGCGAGCACGGGCGCGGCCCGGGGCAGGGAAGGGCGGAAGCGGGCGGGACGGGACATGCGGACCTCCTGTGATGGAAGCCGTGTCTAGCGCCTGCGGCGTCAGCGGTCTTGCAGGAATGTTTTGCAGGAAATTGCGGCCGTCACGCCGGGAGCGGGCGGCGCGCAAAAAGAAAGCGGCCGGTCTGGGACCGGCCGCTGAACATTGGAGCGGGAAACGGGATTTGAACCCGCGACTTCAACCTTGGCAAGGTTGCACTCTACCGCTGAGTTATTCCCGCTCAGGGCGCGAAGACGGATCGGCTGCGACGCCGCGCTGGCCGCGTCCTCGCGTCGAGGACGGCGACTTACGTCATTCTTCCGCGCTATGTCAATGCCTGAAAGAGCGTTTTGGAGGCGGCATCCGGATTTGAACCGGAGGATGGAGGTTTTGCAGACCTCTGCCTTACCACTTGGCTATGCCGCCGTTCTTTTGGAGCGGGAAACGGGATTTGAACCCGCGACTTCAACCTTGGCAAGGTTGCACTCTACCGCTGAGTTATTCCCGCTCAAAAGGGAGCACCTATTTATC